>NZ_NGLF01000001.1:1362846-1647025 GCF_002140695.1 Enterococcus sp. 4E1_DIV0656
AATCGATTATGGAAATGATGATTATAATTCACCTGGTTTTCCTTACACAGTGAAAAAGTCTGGAAATGGATTTTATATTGAAGTGTCTGATGATGAGCTAAAAAATATTTTTCCCGAATTAATAAAATTTAAGTATAAAAACAATATGACATTTTTCCTGAATGATGATGAAGAATCAATTGAGTACTTTGTAGCTATAGATGGTTTTTTGAATAATGTAAAACTACATAAAACATCCTTTGAAGATTCGTATAACAAAACCGAAGAGTCAACCTCATAAAGTCTAATAGCAAGTGAAACAGAAACTTCTTGCAGTTCTTTGCTTAATGAAACTCATTCATCAGAAACGACATCATCAATTGATTCTCCAAAAGTATCAGATCTAAGTGAAAAAATTGATTCATTTATTGCGAATTATACGTCAATTCCACCAGATTAGATTATGGAAAAGGAAATTGATGGAATTACAATAAGAGCAACAAACTTTACTGCAACAAATGAAGCCGAGGCATCATCTATTCAGTATCATTTGCTAATGGAGAGGCAACATCTTGCAACGATGTATACGCACAAGTCATTGGAGAATAATAGCTATTTTCAATAGAGGCTAATATGCAAAAAGATAAATCTGAGCAGGATGAAACTCATTCTAGCTCAGATTTTTTTGAATATTACTTTCCTTGTTTTGTATTCATATTTGATAGAATCATTCATACCACTTATCGTCCTCTTAGTTTGTTTATTTTGTCGTGATTTAATCATATTAGAGAACGATATGTTTTTTAATACCGAAAATGAAAATGAGGCTGAAGAATCAATTTTGACTCATCAGTCCCATAAATTATAGAGCCTTTCTTGCGGCTTTCTTTTATGGGCTTTTGTCACAGTCTCTTTTTTGCGTTATTTCAAAAATAACTTTACTTATTTTATCGAAATCAGTGATTTATAAAAAAAATAATATTTTTTATTTTGTTATTTTATGTGTGCTGAAATTTTTAAATAACGTTTTTTATTCATTTTTTGATTATAACATTATCATTAACTACGGAGAGAAGACGGGAAGCGTTCTTTTAACTTACTATTTTTGGCTTATATAAAAGCTGTCTCTTATACACATCTAGAACAATTTTGTAATACGTAGGAAAGGATGTAAAATTGAACAAAGTTGAATACGATAATATGCAAGTAAATCTTCGTTCTTTGCGGCACAAACTTGATTTTCAATGCATAATATTCGTTATACTGTATTATTAAAAAAGGAACATAATAGGGGATTTATGAAAAAAGTATAAAAATATTAGGGTTTATCTTGTTGGTTATAATTGGATTTGTAGGGGGCTATTTTCTATCTGTAGATCCAGCTAAAGACTTCTATGGTGATTGGTATGGTGTTGCTAACGAGGGGAAGGAGAGTTTTCTTTTAGAATAGTAAAGAAAAAAATAATCGATTATGGAAATGATGATTATAATTCACCTGGTTTTCCTTACACAGTGAAAAAGTCTGGAAATGGATTTTATATTGAAGTGTCTGATGATGAGCTAAAAAATATTTTTCCCGAATTAATAAAATTTAAGTATAAAAACAATATGACATTTTTCCTGAATGATGATGAAGAATCAATTGAGTACTTTGTAGCTATAGATGGTTTTTTGAATAATGTAAAACTACATAAAACATCCTTTGAAGATTCGTATAACAAAACCGAAGAGTCAACCTCATAAAGTCTAATAGCAAGTGAAACAGAAACTTCTTGCAGTTCTTTGCTTAATGAAACTCATTCATCAGAAACGACATCATCAATTGATTCTCCAAAAGTATCAGATCTAAGTGAAAAAATTGATTCATTTATTGCGAATTATACGTCAATTCCACCAGATTAGATTATGGAAAAGGAAATTGATGGAATTACAATAAGAGCAACAAACTTTACTGCAACAAATGAAGCCGAGGCATCATCTATTCAGTATCATTTGCTAATGGAGAGGCAACATCTTGCAACGATGTATACGCACAAGTCATTGGAGAATAATAGCTATTTTCAATAGAGGCTAATATGCAAAAAGATAAATCTGAGCAGGATGAAACTCATTCTAGCTCAGATTTTTTTGAATATTACTTTCCTTGTTTTGTATTCATATTTGATAGAATCATTCATACCACTTATCGTCCTCTTAGTTTGTTTATTTTGTCGTGATTTAATCATATTAGAGAACGATATGTTTTTTAATACCGAAAATGAAAATGAGGCTGAAGAATCAATTTTGACTCATCAGTCCCATAAATTATAGAGCCTTTCTTGCGGCTTTCTTTTATGGGCTTTTGTCACAGTCTCTTTTTTGCGTTATTTCAAAAATAACTTTACTTATTTTATCGAAATCAGTGATTTATAAAAAAAATAATATTTTTTATTTTGTTATTTTATGTGTGCTGAAATTTTTAAATAACGTTTTTTATTCATTTTTTGATTATAACATTATCATTAACTACGGAGAGAAGACGGGAAGCGTTCTTTTAACTTACTATTTTTGGCTTATATAAAAGCTGTCTCTTATACACATCTAGATGTGTATAAGAGACAGGATTTATCCCTCGTTTTTTGTATGATTTATGAAAGAGAAAAACATTTTTTTGAAAAGAGTCGATGATTCATCTTGATAATTTGAGCTTTTTTTAATTGATGAGTAGTTAATAGCTGTAAGATGTGGAAGTTACAAAAATTGGAATTATGAAAAAACAATTATAATCATAATTTTGAATGGAAGAAAAAAAGAATTATAATTCTCTTTCGTCAACTCGCTAAACTAAGAGTTGTAACACAGGGCGTGCACTGCGCGATACGTTTATTATTTTAAGATAGGAGGGATAAAGTGAAACGGTTTTTAACAACTTTACTTGTTTTTCTACTAACATCAGGTCCGTGTTTTTCATATGCAATGGTAGTGGCACAAGCCGAAAGTGTTACAAAAACAAGTGAAGAACAAATGATTTCTTCTGCTGAGCCGGTCGCTTCATCAACCGACAATCAGGAAGAAACCAATCAAACGGAAATAAAAGAATCTAGCGAAGCTGCTTCGGCAGATTCGACTGCAGCAACCACTGAGACATCTTCTTCTGAGACAGAAGAGTCATCCGAAGCTGTAGAAGAAGTCCAGGTGACCTTTCTAACAGATACTGAGCATGTATTTGCTACCGGAAAAACTCGCATCCAGTTCAGCAAAAATAAAGGGGAAGCATTAAAAGAAAGTGAGCTGCCGGCTTTTGAAGATGATAGGAATTTTGAAGGATGGGCGTTAGACGGTACGGTCTATACAAGCCAAGCGCTGACCGAATTGATTCTCACGGAGAATCAAACCGTGACTGCTGTGTTTAAAACTGCTGTCAAAGCAAGGGCGGCAGATGTCTCGTTAGCAGAACAATCGATCAAAGAGATCATTGCAGAAGCCGATAAAACGAAAGTGATCGCTGTACCAAGTCCAGCTGGAGATGGTTTAGCATATGCGGAATATACCAATAGTGCTGAAGGGATTCGTCAAGCGTTGTTTGATATGTATCAAAACGGCAATGGCCAAGAATTTGCTTTGTATGTCGGCTCTGGCTCAGCTTTAACGACTTTGCCAACAAATCTGACTTCAAAGACGATTCCAGACACAGTCGATAATACAAACATGACTTTTTATGCACTACAAGGAAAAATCAGTCGCTTGATCATCACAGGGCATAGTGATGATCCCATCACAGATGCAACAACGTTGACTTCGGGTAGTCGAACCGTTCCTTTTGGTACGGACATCTACTTTGGTTCTGATGTAGTGATTCGAAACCTCAACTATACGGGGACGAGAATGTACATGAATGGGCATAGTCTTTCCTTGAACGGTGGTTCCACCGGCAATGGCCTTTCTATTTATGGAGGAAGCAACAATGGCGACCTTACTGGAAATCCGACGATCACTGTAAATGCGACAGGCTCTGGAACTTGGAACATCTATGGTGGGAATCAAAGCGGTGGTACATTGACTGGGAATACAGCGATTGTCGTAAATAATACGGTTGGCGGCATCAGTACGATTGCAGGAGGTGCCAATATTGGTACGATTGATGGGAACACGAATGTTGCAATCAATCGCTTGAATGGGACATTAGGCAGTTATTATGGCGGTGGTCTTGGAACAAATGCTTCCAATACAGCCAATGTGACAGGAAATGTTGAAACGACGATCCAGACGACCAATACAAGCTTTCGCTTAAGTGCTTTTACTGGTGGCGTTCAATATGGAAATATCGGTGGCACCATCCGTAGTACGATCTCTGGTGCAGGCGGTTGGTCAGGCACAGCCAATCGTTTCATAGGCGGTTCATTTTATGGCAACATCGGCTCTGATCGTTCTAAGGATGCCATCGTGACTAACCTAGATGCTAGCAGTTATTCCACTGGACGTAGTGAATTTGAAGGTGGCAATCGGAATACTGGTACCATCACAGGGAACATCGTTAACACCGTGAAAGCAGGACCGAGTGCGAGCGTTGGTGGGATTGGTGATTTTAACGGCGGCGGGGGAAACAACGTTAGTACCTTGACTCAAAGTTCAATGGGGGCTTCGAATACGACGACGTATGACAATTATACCCCGGAACAACGAGCAGCACTGGCAGAAGCAGCGGCAAGTTTTAAAGTTTATGGCGATATCACTTCTCATCTAGTCAGTGGTTCCTTTTCAAATGGCGCGATTTATTCGACGGCAGCTGGTCGAGGCGGCTATGTTGAAGGAAATACGACGATTGAAGTTGGCACGATCACTTCGGATGGTAGTCCTGGTGGAGATGGGATTGCTTACACAGGAACCAGACCAACGAATCTAGATTACTCAACAACCAACAAAACAAGAGGAAACGCCTCTGGTTGGGACATCGTTGGTGGCGGTGGTTATCCTGGTACGGCTTGGGATATCTATATTAAAGGAAATACCAAAACGATCTTAAATAACACGGTTGCTCGCTGGACCTACGGTGGCTCCTTCTCAGGTGTCATTGAGGGGAATTCTTCCAATACTTTGAATTCGGGGATCGTCGATACGCTAGAAGGAACAGGGTATACTGGACGCCGCGTTTACGGAGATGGACGAACGACAGTAAATAATGGGCAAGTAGACTGGTTTTTATCTGGTGGCGGCTGGGATGACTTATTAGTGACCGGCAATGTCGCAGTAACGGTTTATGATGGGGTGATCAATGCTTCACTCGGTGCCTCTTATGGTGTCGCTTCTTCCCACACTATTAACGGAAACTCAGATAATCGAGTGTTTGGCGGGAACTTCTCAGGCACCCCGCGTACAGGGTCTAATGGTTTTTCAGGCGGTGTTACGAACAATGGACGGTTATTAGGAAATGCTAGTTTGACATTGGATTTGAGAGATTACGATGGTGAGTTTGCCCTTCCTTCAGGAACGAATATCTCAGGAGGTAATCCGTTTAACAGTACGAATATCGTTGGGACCGACAGCTCCAATACGATTACATTGAACATATACACAAAGCCGGGCTCAGATGCACTGAATGGTGCAACGATCTATGGCGATGGTGGACGGACTGCTAGCAATACAAGAAGCGGCAAAATTTATATGAATATCCAGGCAGAAGGATCAAGTATCGGGAATTTATACACCACGTACTATTCCAATATTTCTTCCAGCCAAATTTTAAGAGATGTCGAAATGCGGGTTCAAGGAGCCAAAAGTATCAATGGGATTTCAGGCGGAAATGCGTCAGACAACTTTACGAACACGATCGTAGCCAACAGCAGCAATCAAGTGAAGATGAGCTTTGGTGAAAATGTCGATGGGACAGCTTCTTATCAAACTGATCCAATCGCTGTGACGGGTCTGGGAATCGTCAACTTTACCGAATTGAATGTGACAAACGGCATCAAGCTAATGGCCAATGGGGGAGACATCAAAAATGGCCGTTCAGCCACTGCTGTCAATCACGCAACGACCTATCATCAGTTCGGTGACATCCATCTTTCCAAGGATGCCGGTATCGGTATTTCTTCTGCAACGAATTTGATTTCAGGCGCGAAGTTAACGGTGGAAGACAAAGGGACGATTGAGTCACCGCCGGGAACGGGGCGAATCAATCTTTCAGATTTCGCAACACCAGATACGGACAAAGATCATTTAACGTGGCTGAAAACGACGACCAATGATGCAGGTTCTCGAGTCAACAGTCAAGGGACGTGGTTTGGAGCGGTTAGTGCCTATCAAGTACTGACTATAAATCCAACTGCTGCTAATGCTGCAGCGATCATGCCAATCAACTTCAGCGGGATCGAAAAAGCGACTGGGAAAACCTTCATCGGGGACAACGATGTGACCAATGCAGCCAACGGGTACGGTATTGCGATACCAGGTTCGATCATTAACTACGAAGTCGAAACACCGGGAGTCGCTAACGGGATTGGCGCCATTAGTCACAATGTAACGGCAGTCAAAGAGAACAATACGCCGCTGACCTTGCAAGCATGGGGAACTGAGCAGGCGGGGACACAGGTGCAAAAAGGGCGTTTATTGATTCCCTACACGGTAACGGAATTGCCAACATTGACGTTTACACCAGAAACCCAAACGTCCGGTTCATGGGTCTATGCGGGGCAAATCAAATCCAGCAAGCTGGATAGCACGGATCAGCAGTTGACGGAACAACCAGATTCAGAGCCAGTTGACTGGACGAGTCCTGATGGGGAGTATAGTTACGATATTAGTGTCCGCTACTCAAATAAGGCGGAAGTCCAAGCCCGCGATGTGATCCTTACAGAGCAAGAGGCACAATCGCTGACCAAAGAACAAGCCGTGACTTATCTCGAAGCCAGCGGGCGTCCTTTCTTTAAGGATACGCTGACAGATGAGGTCTTAGCTGCGATTCAAGAACCGTTAGAAACAGCGGTCTACCGCAAACAAGCGATCACTTTTTCAGTAGGGGAAAACGATCAGAATCAGGAAGAAACTACCGTGAATCTGGTGGTGGTCAAAAATGAAAGTGTCATTTCTGCTGATCGGCAATTTGCCGTCTATGCAAAAGATGTCCGTTTGACCTTACCAGAAGCAACGGCGCTGACAGATGAAGCCGCTTTGGCAGACTATACCCAAGCAACCACGATTTTTGCAGATAATCGGGCAAATATACCACCGACTGTCGATCCGCAAGCTTTTGCCGCGATCCAGCAAGCAACGGAAGATGAGCTGTTGAAAAATGTATCAACGGCTTACCATTATGAAGCAGGCAGTCAACGGGCAGAAAAAGTCGTCAATGTCGCAGTTGCCGGCGAGCTTATTTTAAGCAGTGTGCCAACAGACTTTGATTTTGGGCAGCAGAAAGTTGCCACAGAAACACAAGATTATTGGCCAACGATCACAGGTGAGCTAGCGGTGAAAGATACGAGAGGGTCCGAACGGAGTCCATGGCGCTTGACGGTCAAAGAGCAACAGCCATTAACGGATGGGACAGATCAATTAACCGATGTCTTCCGCTTTGTGACAAACGGTAAAGAACAGATGATAACCAGTGGGGAAATGATCATCGAGGAAACGGAATTGACAGAAAATGGCACATACGTCGTGAATCAGCACTGGGGCGAAAGTCAGAATGAAGGAATCAAGCTTACCGTTCCAGTCGAACAGCAAAAAGTTGGGGACTATCAAGGAACCCTGAGCTGGCAGCTGGTTTCGGCACCTGGCAACCCATAAAGGCAGGAAAACAAATGAAAAAAATCATGATCGGTATTATTGCTGGCTGTCTATTAATATTTCCTCAGCTCGTTTCAGCAGCCGAAGCAGGTGCTTATGACAGCAATGGCATTACTTCCTTTTTCGGCGTCTATGAAGAACCAGTTGAGGAGCCAGAAGAGCCCGTAAAAGAACAGCCAGGGAATAAACAAGTTAATCAAAAAGGCAACAATATTCTGCCGGCAACAGGATCAGATCACTTCAATAGCTATCAAAGCAGTGGTCTTGTCGTTTTGTTGGCAGCAGGAATCATTTTAATCAAAAGGAGAACAAAAAATGAAAAAACTTTTCTTGACGGCAGGCATTCTATTGATGAGCACTGCTCTGTTACCAACAACCGTTAATGCCGCTGAATACACTTCAAATGGAGCAATCACTTTTGAAGCGGACCCGAATCCAACCAATCCAGTTGATCCGACCGATCCAGAAAAACCAGTGGATCCCGTCGATCCAACCGATCCAGATGGACCAAATCCTGGAACAGCTGGACCATTATCGATTGATTTTGCTTCAAGTTTTCAATTTGGCAACCAACTGATTACTTCTGAAACAAAAGATTATTACGCACAGCTGCAAGAGTTCACAGCTGGCGCTGCTGGACCAAACTATGTGCAAGTAACAGATAAACGAGGAACGCAAGAAGGTTGGTCATTGAGTGTTGTGCAAAACGGACAATTCAAAACGGCTGATGACGAAGAGCTAGTCGGCGCTTCATTATCGATCGCCTCAGGTGCAGCAACTTCAGTCACCGATATGCAGTATGCACCAACAGTTACTGCAAGTCATACCTTTGTACCCGATAGTGAAATCACCTTGGTCAATGCACCTGTCGGAAAAGGAATGGGAACTTGGATTTACAAGTTTGGGAACGATGCAACGGAAGGGTCAACGGCAGTAAAATTAAACGTACCAGGCAGTTCCGTAAAATTAGCCAAAGAGTATCGGACGACATTGACTTGGAATTTAAAGAATGTCCCTGAAAGCAATTAAAATCACTGATTTTCAGTAAAAAAGATAAAGGAGTGTCAAATAGAAATGAAAAAAACAGCATGGGTCTTTTTAAGTCTTGCCGTATTGGCAGCAGCGAGTGCAGCAACCGAGGTTTCAGCAGCCGAAGCGGCTTCTTACACCTCAAATGGGGCGGTTGATTTTATTCCAAATACCGATCCGACGAACCCAGTCAATCCAGAAAACCCAGATCCAGAAAACCCGGTCAATCCTGTTGATCCAACCGATCCCGATGGACCAAATCCTGGAACAAATGGCCCGTTATCGATCGATTATGCCTCTAGCTTAGATTTTGGTGTCAATAAAATCTCCAATAAAAACGAAGTTTATTATGCACGAGCACAAGGGTACTTGAATGACGATGGCACAGCTTCTACATTAAAAACTGCCAATTATGTCCAAGTAACTGATAATCGCGGTAGTAATGCCGGTTGGCGGTTGTCTGTGAAGCAAAATGGACAATTTAAAAATGAATCGACGTTGAATCAAGAATTGACTGGTTCTGTCATCACCCTAACAAGCCCTGCCGTTAAATCAAATGCGATTGGCGTCACTGCTCCAGTGGCAGAAGCAACGATCACGTTGGATGCAGCCGGTGCTGAATCAGTGGTGATGACCGCAGCAAATCAAACAGGTGCTGGGACATGGGTCAATGCTTGGGGAAGCGTTGAGTCGATCACTGAAATAGACAAAGATGATCAAGAAGTACAAGCCGATATTACCAAAGCAGTCGCACTTTCTGTACCAGGCAGCACCCCAAAAGATGCCGTTAGCTACACGACTACATTGACTTGGGTATTATCAGATACACCAGGAACGGAAGGATAAGGAGTATAGACATGAAAAAAACACTAGCATTTCTCTCAGTATTAGGCTTAAGCCTAGCAGCACCAGTGCTGGCACAAGCAGCGGACAGTGCAGAATACAACTCAAATGGACAAATCACCTTTGAACCAAATACGGATCCAACTAATCCAATCAGCCCAACGGATCCAGATCCAGAAAATCCAATCAAACCAGTGGATCCAACGGACCCAGATGGACCAAATCCGGGAACGAACGGACCGCTATCGATTGATTTTGCTTCAAGCCTTTACTTTGGCACACAAAAAATCACCTCAAAAACAGAGATCTACCATGCGGAAACTCAAAAATATGTGGATTCAGTTGGTGATAATCAAGAAGGACCGAATTTTGTCCAAGTGACAGACAATCGGGGAACAGAGAGCGGTTGGACATTGAATGTTCGCCAAAATGGTCAGTTCAAAACAGCGGAAGATCAAGAATTGACTGCTGCGCAAATTCGTTTGACGAAGGGAACTGTGGTAACTCCTTCATTGTCACCAAAACCATCAAATGTGAGCGCAACGATCACATTGAATCCAAATGGTGCCCAATCCTTAGTGATGAGTGCCCAAGATGGCGAAGGGGCAGGGACCTATTTAATGAGCTGGGGCGATAGTTTAGCTGCAGCCATGGATAGCATTGAGTTGGAAGTTCCAGGCTCAACGACGAAATATGCCAGCCAATACAACACCACATTTACTTGGTTACTAACAGACACACCAACCAACCCATAAGTACCAGCTTTCTCCTTGAACCTCGAAAGGGTTCAAGGAGAATACATAGAAAGAAGGGACATCCATCATGAAAAAAATCAAACAGCTTTTGGCGCTCCTATTCGCAAGTATTTTCTTTTTTGTACCAACCATAGGAACCGCTTCTGAATTTAACTTTGCCGTCAATCCAGTGATTCCAGAGAATCAAATCGATAAAGAAAAGACTTATTTTGACTTGAAAATGGAGCCAGGAGCGGTTCAAACTGTAGAAGTCCAATTGCGCAATGACACCGATCAAGAGGTCGTCATCGCGCCAGTGATCGCTTCTGCTACTACGAATCTAAACGGGGTCGTGGAATATGGCGAAAACGACATCGAAGCGGACGAAACCTTGCCTTATGATATGGCTGATTTGATTGAAGTGGAGGAAGAGATCACGATCCCGAAACAATCCCAAATCACCTTACCCTTAAAGATCAGTATGCCCTCAGAATCGTTTGAAGGGGTTATTGCCGGTGGTTTGACCTTGAAAGAAACGACAGCGGAAACCGATACTGCTGACAGTGAAGAAGACCAAGGGTTAGCCATCAAGAATGAGTATGCCTATGTCGTTGCGATTTTACTCCGTCAAAATACAACAGAAGTCACGCCGGATCTAAAACTGCTGGATGTTGGACCGGGACAAGTCAACGCTCGCAATACCATCAATGTTACGTTGCAAAATCCTGAATCAGCTTACTTAAATTCCTTACGGTTGATCAATGAAGTGAAGAAGAAAGGCGATAGTGACGTCTTGTATGCTTCAGATACCTCACGAATGCAAATGGCACCTAATTCAAACTTCTCGTACCCAATTTCCTTGGAAGGACAACGTTTAGAAGCAGGGACCTATGTGTTGACTTCCGTGGCCTATGGTGGGAAAAGCGATGAAGGACAATACAAAGTGGAGAATGAAGAAGGCGAGGAAGAAAGCTATCTCTATAAATGGAGCTTCGAAAAAGAATTCACAGTGACTGGCGATGTTGCTCGTGATCTTAATAAGAAAGATGTGACGATCGAAACAGATTACACGTGGCTTTACTTCTTGATCGGCGGTCTCTTGCTGCTGCTCGCCTTACTGCTGCTTTTATGGTACCGACGAAAGAAAAAAAATGAAACGGATGAAGCGTGAGCACCTTGAGAAATACTTGATCGATGGCTTGATCATCGCAGGTATCCTCTTGTTGGCACTTCCTTTTTTAAAAGAAAGCATCGTCAGTTGGCAATTACGCACAAGCGAATTGACGATAGCGACCCAGCTGCCGACAACGATTCCAGAAGAAGAAACGATTCAAATGCCGGCTCTAGGGGATGTATTGGCTCCGCAGTCGGCAACGATCACCGGGTACGGCTTTGTTGCAATTGAAGCGATCGAGTTCCAGCAGCCGCTATTGGTGGGGATAACCAATCAGCAGCTGCTGAAAGGCGGTGTCGTGATGTTTCCGGAACGTTTGTTAAAAAATAACAATTTTGTCGTTTTAGGGCATCATCTCGGTAGACAAAGTTTGTTATTTGGTCAATTGCTAGAAGCACAGGTGGGGATGGAAGTGTCCGTAACCTACCTCGAGGAACGCCAGCAGTATATTATTATCGATAAAAAAGTCGTAGATGAATCCGACTTGTCGGTTCTAACAGATGACCAGACACCAAAGTTGACATTGATTACTTGTCCCACACCTACTCGAACAGAAGAACGCTACGTGCTGACAGCGATTCCTGTTGAGCAAGCAACTGCCGGGCAGTCGCAAAACACAGCGACCATGGGCAGTACGTCACAAGGCGCAAGAGTGTTGGCTCAAAAACAAGAAATGTTATGGAAACAACAATCTGAAAAAAATTGGTTTCTTTTATTTGTTATTTTATTTATAATTAGTGGATGTCTGCTTGGCGTTCACAAACTGTTGAAACGTTCAGCGCCGTAGAAAGAGCATCAAAAAGAAGCTCTGTTGATAAGGAGGGTGAAGAAATGAAACGCAGATTTGGTTTTGTCATTGGTGCCTGCATGATTATTGGAATGATCGATCTTGTCACAGAACAAGTTGTTTTTGCGACTATCTATAATCCGCTAGACCCCTCAGAAGAAATCGTCCCAACGGATCCGCCAGAAGGAAGTACGGAAAAAGCAGATGAACCGCCTGCAGAAAAGGAAGAATCCAAAGAATCGCCGGCTCCTGAACCGGAACCTGTTCCGAAAAAAGAACAGGAACAATCCGCATTTCCAGAGAGCAGTTTTTTGGAAAAACAGAAGCACTTAGCACAACGAGTCATGTTAGAAGATGTTTTTGCGTCGGATCGTTTGGCTGTCGATTTAGCACTGCCGGGAAATAATACGGATGGTGACGGGGATGACAAACCTTCGTATCTTGCCAGCTTATGCTATCTATTTTCAGGAAACGTTCTTTATGGCCAAAAAAATAACGGAGGCTTGAAAACGCATGTTTGTGACATTTTTGAATAAGGCGGACAAACGAAAATTGATGATGCTGCAATATTTGGAAAACGCAGTCGCTCTTTCTGAAACGAAGGAAACATTGATGGACCAATTGACCATGTCGGAATTTCTGATCAATAAGACCGTTCAAGAATTGAATCTTGATTTTTATGAACTAGGATTGAATGAGGAATTTGAGATCGTGACCGATGGGACGGTCATTAAACTGAATGCCTCCGGGCTGGCAACTTCAGACACACTACTGACCTATTATCTAGATCAAGCGTTAAAATTTTCTATGTTGAAAGAATGCTTTTTTGAGCAATTGTCTTCTTTATACGAATTTGCTACCAATCACTATCTAAGTCATAATCCCGTCTATAAAGAATTTAAACAGTTTAAACTGATCTTGAAAGAATACGACATTGAAGTGACGAAAGAGTTTCAGCTGGTGGGTGAAGAAAGTGAGATTCGGGAGTTTATTTTTCTCTTTTTTATGAAGGAATATTATTTGAACCATTCCCCTTTCCCAAAAGGTATCTTGGACAAAGAAAAAACCTTTGATCGATTCAATGAAAGTACTTGGCTGAATCCAGAACAGTCTGCCCGCATGCGGATTCGCAAGAAACATTATCTAGGTATTGTTTTGGCGCGGATGTCTAAAGGACATTTCATGCAAAACAGTGTGGAAAACGATTTAGTCTTGCCAAAACATTTAGTGATCATTGAAGATTTGAAGCGTTGGTTGCAGGAGATCTTGACGATCAACGATCAAGAAGTCCTAGAACGTGAGGCACGAGATATTTTGCGCTTCTTGATCGTTGAAGGCTGGTTGATCGACAACAATAGCTACATCGACCAAGAACAAACCTATATCCAACAATTAAACGAGCAGTTTATTCAGGCAGTCCAACAGCAGTTTTCGCTAACCACGGACACGTTGGCGCTGCTTCATGTCGAAACGACTACGATTCATTACCAGCTCTTGTCGTTTTCTTTTAGTTCTCGTTATGAATACCAATACATGGATGTCACATATTTTCTTGAGACGTATCCTGAATATGCTGCGTTTTGCCGCAACTATCTGGAAGAAAGTCGTAATCGACCGATCTTATGGAACAATAAAGAGTTTTTGTTTTTTAGATACCTAATTTTATTAGTTTCTACGATTCCACTAAAAGAGATTTTGGTTCCTTTATATGTCTGTGTTGATTTTTCGTTTGGTGATTCCTACAACCAGATGATCAAAAAGAATATTGAAAAAATTCTCGATTTGAATGTGCAATTCCAGAGTTACCCAGATGATCATACGCACCTGATTCTTTCAAACCTGCCATTTTATGGTGCGTTGGGGATCGACCATATTTTATGGCTAGCACCACCTAGACCCATCGATTGGGCCAATTTTACTGAAAAAATCAGCGTGATTCGCAGAGAACAATTTCAAACCAAAACGGCACAGTGAGCATCTTGCCGTTTAACTATCGAAAGCAGCGTCTGCCTCAAATGAAGGCAGGCGTTTTTTGCAGAAATCTACCATATGCAAAAAGCACACAGGGATCTATTGCCCTGATGAAGTGTTCGGATAAGGTCTGTGAAAAAGGACCATTTGATAGGATTTTTTTTTAGTAGAAAATTTGGTATGATAGAAAGAGAAGAAAAAGAGGTGCCCTATGATGGATGGGAAACAAACGAAGGCTGTGATTGGCCAGACATTGATCACCCTTTGTGAGACCAAAGAAGTGAATAAAATCAGCGTACAGGAGATCGCCGAAAAGGCGCAAGTCAATCGGCAGACGTTTTACTACCATTTTCCTGATAAAAAAGCTTTGATCCAATGGATCTATCGGCAAGATGCCCTGATTTTTTTGACGACAGAAGATGTCTCCCTTGATAACTGGGAAGAAGCCGCCTTGCGCATGCTGAAAGCAATGAAACAAGCGCCGGCCTTTTACCGCAAATCACTGGCTTATGACCGCGAGATCTTAATGAACGGTTTTTTACAGATCACAGAACCGCTTTTTCAGCGCTTGTTCTTGGAGGTCGATCAAGAGCAGCAATTGACGAAACAAGACATTCTATTTTATAGCCGATTCTTTTCCTACGGCTGCGGAGGCATTTTGGAAAATTGGATTCACAACGACTTTCCAGAGACCCCATTAGAGATTGCGACGCAATTGTTTCGTTTGGCGAAGGATGTGGAATTTTTTGGCCACCAAATCTATGAAAAAGAGGAGCAGTAAGCGATGACGAAAGTTTTATTTGTTTGTTTAGGTAATATTTGCCGTTCCCCCATGGCAGAAGCTATTTATAAAGCAGAAATAGCAAAACACAAGTTGGATTGGCAGATCGATTCGGCAGCGACCAGCTCATGGGAAGTCGGACATTCTGCTCATCCCGGAACCAAAAAAAGACTGCGTCAAGCAGGGATCTCTAGTGACGGTCTTATTTCAAGGCAGATCACTGAAGCGGATTTTGCCACATTTGATTGGATCATCGGCATGGATGCGAACAATGTTGAAACACTTCAAGCGCTAGCACCTGCCGATACGACCGCAAAGATCCGTTCGTATTTGAGTGTTGTTCCTGGCAAAGAGGCTGAGGAAGTACCAGATCCTTATTATACAGGAGATTTCGAAGAGACCTATCAACTGCTGCAAGAGGGGATTCCTTATTGGCTAGAGGTTATTTCTTCTGAAAAATAAGGCGTGTTCGCTTGTATTTTATCAAAAATTTGCTAAAATAGAACCATGGAAATGCGAACGTATGTGTGGTTTTAGAAACTGCTGCAACGCGCAGAAAGGAATGTCCAATGGAAAAGAAACCATCGCCCATCAAACAATTGGGCAAACTCATTGTGATGACATCCACAACGTTGCTGGATACCTTTTTCAGTGATGATGCTGACAAGAAGAATCAGTCTGAGAAAGTCAAAGAAATCCGGCGAACGCTGCAAGAGGCAGCCGCTGCCAAGCATCTGGTCGTGCTGCAAGTAAAAACAGAGAAATTGGGTGGTTTTGAAACCGTTACCGGCTGGATCGTCGGCAAAACGGTAGCAAAAGAACAAGTTGTCTTGAAATTACAAAGCGACCGTCAGCAGCTGCGGATTATTCCCCTGCATCATGTGCTGAAAGTTAGCACCTTGAATACAAAACCCGGCTTGTAAACAAGCCTGTGCATAGCAAAAAAACCGCTGCGTCATTAGACATAGCGGTTTTTTAATTGCTAGTTACGCGTGCTTGTTTTTGACTTCTGCGAGTCGCCAAGCGGTCATCACAGCGATCAGTTCGTAAGGGATCGGCTGTGCAAAAGAAAACTGGACCGCCCCTTTACTGGTCTTGTATGGTTGTAAGTCCTCTTGGAAGGCCGTGATCGCAGAAGGCGTGGGATAAAAGCCTAGATGCTGTTTGGCGCAGGCAAAATGTACGATATTTTCTCCCTGATGATAGGTAGGCATTTGATAACTGATCTTTTCAACCGCTTCAGGTAAAACGGCTTTGATGGTTTGACGGACCTTTCTTAAAATCGCTTGTCGTTCTGCTGGAGCTGCTGCAATGTATTGGTCAACTGTCGTAATGGCTGTTGTCATAGGCCACCTCCTGCCTTTAGTATACGGCAAACCCCGTAAGAAAAAAAGGAGCCTGTCAGTGGGTAGCTGACAGGCAAGGAGTAAAAATGAAAAGTGTTAGTTAGGGTTGTTTGTTGGGTTATGTATACTATACTGTCCAAATATGAATTTTTTGTGGAGAAAAGATTGGAAAGTGTTTAAGTTTGCTGGCTGCGAAAATAAGTAAAAAAAGACCCGTCGGTGGGTGGCCGACGGGAAGGAGTTAAAAATGAAAAAGTGTTAGTTAGGGTTGTTTGTTGGTATACATAGAGTATACGAGATAAATATGAATATTCTGTGACAAATCTTTTCGGAAGTTCTTAAGAAACCGTAACGGTTTGGTTACAGAGAAAGGTTCTTTTCATCAAAACGGTTTTTCAACGTACGATACAAATCAATGTATTGCCGATCGTCTGCCGCATAATCCCAAATATAACTCATTTTTTCTGGTTTGAGTTTTTTCATCAACTGATTGGAACTAACGATGACATCATAATTTTCTTGCTGGTTTAGATCATAAGGTTCTGCTGCTACGAAGGTCAAGTCATGTAGGAATTGATTCAATCCTTGAACGACTAAGAAATTATCTTCTAACGCAACCCCTACCCGTAAACGATTCGAATAACGGATTTGATCATAAAACGGCAGCAGGGCGTGGGTATACATCGTTGCCATCTGCTCTTGGTTTTCATCATTGATATAGTCCACCGCTGATTCTTCGCGATAGTTCGTTAAGAATTCATCGATTTTTTGCTGCAGCTGCTCTTCAGCAGACCCGCGATTGATCGAGGGTGTCAGCAAGCGATAGATATTTGGAAACGGCTGACGGAAAACGTAGTTGCCGAAAGTCACATTGATTAAATTACCCACGACCAATGGCTCGTCTAACAGGCCAGGTTGTGAAGCAAAGAAGGTTGCTTTCATCTCTGCTAACAAGTCTGCGACTAACGGATAAACTGGGTTTTGTTTGCTTGAAAAGAATTGCAAGGTTTGTTGCAAAGCTTCTTCTTCAGGACTCAAGTAGAATGGGAAGATTTGCGCCATCAAATAAATAAACCCTGATTCGCCTTTTAATTGTTTGTCTGTCATTGAAACTTCAGGATCAACGACTTGTGTCAAACGCTCAAAATCGAAATATGGATTATTTTTCATCAGGAAATTGTACCGCTTGTCGTATTTGGCAAAATTCCCTTTTTTGATTCGTAAAAGAATCAAGGCGGCGAAATACTTCAACTCTAATCGGCCAAGATAAGAATGAGTCATTGGGAAATACTCCGTGAATCGATCCACCATTTTTTCTGTCTCACTCTCAGCGATCGCAAATGGCCATTCTATTCCACGAGTACCTAACCAAATGATATTGAATAGGGAGAGCCGCACAAGACGCTCATCGCCCACTAAGTTTGATTCAGTGTACGTAAAGCGAAGCTGAAATTGCTTCAAATGTTTTTTTAGATGTTCAAATTTGCGAGACACCGTTGAACGACTGACATCGTATTTTGCACAAAAATCCGTGATCGTAGGATTGTCTTCATTCAGCATGTAAAGAACATATAAGAACGGAACGCTTTTATTCAATAAATAGAAGCGGTATTCATCGATCGTTACCGCGATATTCTGAGGCTGTAATTTACCGCCACGACCGAGTATCGACATATGATCCGGAGTTAACTCAGTTAGATCTTGGTCGATCTCAGTCAACTCTATAAAAGCTTGTTGGTAGCTTAACTCCATTTCCTTTGCCAATTGTGCGATTGGGTGGCTAGGGTTTTGCAGAGTCAGCATACGCCGGAATATTTTAAATTTAATTAATGTTTGCGGGTCCATCATAAGTTCTTCATAAAACATAGGTATCCTCCTTTGTGGCTCTATTGTATCTTTTTTTTACGAAACTGTCAGTCTTTTTAATCAAAAAAATAGCCTACCCTTTAAAAAAAGGTAGGTTATTTTCATCTTTTTAACTAATTTAGGCTGAAACAGGGTCTTTTTTGAACCACGACCATAGCAAACCGATCAAAAATCCGATCGCAGCTGGTACGACCCACCCCATCCCGATTTGGAAAAAGGGCAGATAATCTGACGCAAAAGACAAGATTCCTTGCACGAAAGCGTTGTTGGTAATCACTGCAGGACTCGCATTTAAGCCGTCGATGATTGCAGCGATCAACGTGAAGTATGTCGTCATTCGATAGACACTGGCACGATGGTTAAATAATGGACTGATGATCGCCAACAAAATCAAAGTGATCGCCAGTGGATAGATAAACATCAAGACTGGAATAGAAAACTCGATGATATTGGTCAAGCCCACATTAGCGAAGATCGCTGGTAAGATACTTGTCAAAGCGATAAAGAATCCGTAGCTTTGCTTTGGAAACAATCCAGCAAAGGTTTCGGAAAAGGCCGTGATCAAACCAATGGCGGTTTTTAAACAGGCAGAGATGACGATCAATGCCAATAGCAGACTGCCGACAGTGCCAAGGTAATGGTTGGCGATTTGTGCCAAAGCGATCCCACCGTTTTCGCTGATGGGAAACTGGCCTAAACTTTTGGTTCCCATATAAGAAAGTAAGGTATAGATGATCCCCATCAACACGATGCTGACAGAGCCGGAAAGGATCGTGTCTTTTGCGACCGTCGCAGGTTTCTCAACCCCCATATTGCGAATCGTTGAGACGATGATGATCCCGAAGGCTAAAGATGCCAGCGCATCGAGAGTATTGTAGCCGTTGGTAAAACCAGTAAAGAAAGCATCGCTTTGATAGCTAGGATAGATCGGCGCATCGCTGATGGTTCCTAGTGGTTGCCAAAAGGCAAAAAAGAGCAAAACTCCTAGTAAGACCAGAAACAAGGGATTTAGAAACTTCCCTACATAATCTAAGATTTTGCTAGGTTTGCGTGAAAACCACCAGGCAGCTCCAAAAAATAGGGCAGAGAACAACGCCAATAACCAAGTTTGCATGTCTGATGAAACATGGGGAGCGATCCCGATCTCATAAGAAGTAGTAGCCAAACGAGGCAGAGCAAAGAATGGCCCAATCACTAAATAAAGCAAAATCGTAAATATCATTGCATAGCGGCGATTGATCCGAGAAGCTAATTCAAAAACACCGCTGCTTTGGGAAACGCCAATAGCAATGACCCCTAAAAATGGCAAGCCGATCCCTGTAACTAAAAAGCCAAGGTTGGCTAAGCCGACATTCGCGCCAGCTTCTTGTCCCATGTGAACGGGGAAAATCAGATTTCCGGCACCAAAGAAAAGACCGAAAAGCATTGATCCAACATACATATAATCCTTAAACTGTAACTTTTTTTCCATAAATGAAAGCTCCTATAATTCCTTAGTTTTAAAAAAAATAACAAAGTTTCTAACAAATAGCAATGGTTTTTTGTGATTTTTTGATAAATTCTGACAATTCCTCCTCCTGCAATAAAAAAACACTTAGCATTGAATTCTTCCAAGCTTACTGAAAAAGGACGAAAAAGCTCGGAAGAAGACCGCTAAGTGTTTCAAGACAGAAAATTAATTCAACACACGGGAAAGGAATTCTTTGGTGCGTTGCTCTTTTGGATGAATAAAGATATCTTCAGGCGTCCCTTGTTCGGCAATGACACCTTGATCCATAAAGATGACCCGATCAGACACTTCTTTGGCAAAGCCCATTTCGTGGGTAACGATCACCATCGTCAAGCCAGTATGAGCTAACGTATTCATGGTCTTCAACACTTCACCGACCATTTCTGGATCTAGCGCAGAAGTCGGCTCATCAAACAACATGACATCTGGATTCATCGATAAGGCACGGGCAATGGCTACCCGTTGTTTTTGTCCACCTGAAAGCTGGGAAGGCTTGGCATTGGCATATTGAGCCATACCGACTTGCTCCAGATTTTCTTTGGCAGTCGCTTCTGCTTCTTTGCGATCACGTTTCAAAACAGTGACTTGGCCCGTCACGCAGTTTTCTAATACATTCATATTGTTGAATAGGTTAAAGGATTGGAAAACCATTCCTAGATGCGTACGGTATTTCGGCAAGTCATAGCCTTTTTCCAGCACATTTTCACCTAAGTAGATGATTTGCCCACTGGTTGGTTTTTCTAATAAGTTGATGCAGCGAAGAAGTGTAGATTTTCCTGAACCAGAAGAACCGATGATCGTGACAACTTCTCCTTTATTAACAGACAAACTGATGTCTTTTAAGACTTCGTTGTCGCCAAAACTCTTTTTTAAATGGTCAATTTCAATGATTGCTGACATGTTCTTCCTCCTTATTCGTTCGGGTTGATGTCTTCTAATTTGACATACGCACTGGGACCATCCATTTTGCGTTCAACAAAGCGCAAGATCTGGGTGGCACTGATGGTCAAGACTAAGTAGATCACACCGATGATCGCAAATGTTTGGAAGTATTGGAAGTTCGTTCCAGCGGCTGATGTACCTTGGAAGAAGAGGTCTGCAACACTGATAACACTTAAGACGGCAGTATCTTTGATATTGATAATGATCTCATTCCCGGTAGCTGGTAAAATGTTGCGCATCACTTGCGGCAACACGACCTTGATCATGGTTTGCCAATGGGTCATTCCGATGGCTTGAGCTGCTTCAAATTGACCGTCATCTACAGCAAAAATCCCCCCACGAACGATTTCAGACATGTAGGCACCCGTATTGATAGAAACGATCAGCACGGCTGCCAGCGTGCGATTCATGGAGACACCAAAGGCTAGAGCAGTTCCGTAGAAAATAACCATTGCTTGAACCATCATTGGGGTGCCGCGGAAAACTTCGATATAAATGGTCAGTAAACCATTGACGATGCGTTGGAAGAAACGTCCTACTGGATTTTCTGAAAGCGGCAATGTCCGGAAGATACCGACTAAAAGACCGATAATCAATCCGATGATCGTTGAAAGGATCGCGATGAATAAGGTCAAGCCAGCGCCTCGTAAAAAGAGCATGCCGTAATCATCAATGATTTTTTTAAAATCAGCGATCAGACCTTGATCCGCTGTTTCTCCGCTGGCATCTGCAGGTTGATCTAAGACTGCTTGATCCATCAGGGAAACCCGTTCTTCTTCAGAAATTCCTGCAAGAATCTCATTGACTTTTTCAACATCGGGATCGCCTTTGCGCATTCCGACTGCTACTTGGACGTCTTCTGGATTGGTTTCAAAACCGGCGCCTTCATCGAACTCGACCATCTTCAAATCAGGATTTGCCCCGACGGCAGTGACGCCTTCTGGACGTTCGCTGACGTAGCCGTCAATGATACCCGAAGCTAAAGCAACGCGCATGGAGGAGAAGTCCCGCATGGCTTGTTCTTTTTGGACCTCAGGGATTTGATCTATGACCGTATAATGGAAAGTATTCAGCTGGGCAGTGATTTTTGCCCCCGAAAGATCAGCGAGGCTTTTGGCATCGGCGAACTCGCCATCTTTACGAACCACTACCACCAAATCTGATTCATAGTAAGGATCGGTAAAATCAATTTGCTCGCGACGTTCGGCAGTTGGTGACATACCAGCGATCACAGCATCGATAGTCCCCGCTTGTAAAGCTGGCGGCAAACCGTCCCATTGGGTTTTGACGATCACTAATTCTTTGCCTAAGCCTTCAGCGATTCGTTTGGCGATCTGGACATCGTAACCGCCGGCAAACGCCGAGCCTTCTTCCCCAGAAATCGGCACGGCACCATTGGCGTCCGTCGTTTGCGTCCAGTTAAATGGGGCATAGCCTGCCTCCATACCGACACGGAATTGTTCCGCAGGCGTTTGGTCATCCGCTTGCACGGTTAGGGGCAGCTGAATGAGGGTTAGACAGAGGGCGAAGACTGCCCAGATCCAATTATTTTTTTTCATTTTTTCTCTTTCCTTTCACGAGTTGGACAAGCAGGTAAGGATGAAAAAGCAAAAAAACAGCCGTACTCCATGATTGGAAAACGGCTGTTGACAGGTCATCGTCGACAAACCTTTCACAAAACATAGCGCAACTTAGACAAGCTAAGACAGTCCGCAAATTGTTCATTTGCGGCCCAACAAAATCGATGCAAGCAAAACCGACCTTGTTTCGGCGATGTTCCCTAGCTCTGCTGTAAACGTGTTGCTTCACTCAGCAGGATTAATGAACCTCGCGACCTCTACCTAAATGTTAAAGGGTACTCGTATTTAATTTGATTCTTCTCAGAGTTTAGAAGAAAAGCACCAAAATGTCAATTCTTTTTAACAAAAAAACGACCATTTCCCTATTTTTATCAAAGAGAAAGCGGATCGTTTTTACGAGTGTCTATTGGAACCCTTAAGCGACTTTCGCTTTTGGTTCACGGCCTAAAACAGCTTGGATGACTGTCAAAGCAAGCAATAAGCCAAGTGCTAGATAGATGAGGCTTGAGTATTGTGTAACGCCCCAATCTTGTCCGAAGGTACGGTAAACCACAAGGACGATGGCTTGAATGATTGCTGTGATGACATTTAAAAAGCCGAATGCCCATAAATTGCCATTTTCTTTACGTGCTAAATAGAAG
Source organism: Enterococcus sp. 4E1_DIV0656 (assembly GCF_002140695.1). Taxonomy (NCBI): domain Bacteria; kingdom Bacillati; phylum Bacillota; class Bacilli; order Lactobacillales; family Enterococcaceae; genus Enterococcus; species Enterococcus sp. 4E1_DIV0656. The sequence continues at coordinate 1,385,791 of NZ_NGLF01000001.1, forward strand.
ATAGAGAAATATAAGCTGACTGCCAACCAACCGAAACTGATAATGATCATTGCCCAATAAATAATAGCTGCTACCAATGTATTTCACCTCACTTTGATTCGTGACTAGTTTACCACGTTTTTTGTTCCTTGTCATGAAGGAATCTCTTTCTTTGTGAGGCAAAAAACAAAGAGCAAAAGCAGTAATGAAAAGATCATCTGCTATTGGTTGGTTTGCTGAAAAGGGACGGTTTTTCTAGATCGGTTCATTTTCAGCTGTGTATAATAGAAATAAACTATTTTTTGCAGAAAACTACGAGTTAAGAATCAATTAATAATTAGTTAATAGCTGATTTAGATCTGCTTGCTAGAATGAGCACAGAAGCAAGCAAGGAGGAAGTAAAAATGGAAAATGTTCTTAAAATCAAAGGATTAAACAAACGTTACGGCAAACAGCAGGCGCTACATGATGTCGATCTAACGATCGCTAAGGGAGATATTTATGGATTGGTGGGGAGAAATGGTGCTGGGAAGACGACCCTATTAAAAGCGATCGTTCAGTTGATCCAACCAACTAGTGGCAGTCTGCAGTTGTTTGATGTTGAAGGCGGCAAAGCGTACACTCAGATGCTGAAACGGGTCGGTAATGTGATTGAGACCCCAGTCGCTTACGACCAATTGACCGCTGAACAAAATTTGAACTATTATTGCAAAATCAGCGGGGTGGTGGAACCTGAGGCGGTCAGTAAAGCATTGGCGTTTGTCGGATTGACCAATGTTGGCCACAAGAAATACCGTGATTTTTCTTTGGGTATGAAACAAAAGCTAGGCTTAGCCATCGCTTTATTGAACCAACCGGATTTTCTAATACTAGATGAGCCGATCAATGGCCTGGATCCTGTAGCGATCGTTGAGTTTCGGGAGCTGCTTTTACGATTGAATCAAGAACGCGGCATGACGATTTTGATTTCCAGTCATATTTTAGAAGAGTTGTACCTAGTGGCTACACGTTTTGGGGTCATTAGTGAGGGGCGTCTGATCAAAGAGATGACCAAACACGAATTCGATCTGATGGCGAAACGGTTTATTCAATTAGAAGTGGATGATGTAGCCACAGCTAGCCGCTTGCTAGAGAGTCAGCTGATTTCCGAATATAAAGTCGTCAGTGACCACAAAATTCATATTTATCAAGAGAATGTGTTGATTCGTGACCTGGTCCGTCAGCTGGTTTATGAAGGGATCGCTATCGACCGGATTTCTTTTGAAGGGGAAAATCTAGAGTCGTATTTCAAAGAGTTAGTAACAAGTGAAGGGGGAAATTAAGATGTTGAATTTTATTCGAGCCGATTTGTATCGTTTATCAAGAAGTAAAAGTTTTTGGATCACAGAAGGAATTATTTTATTGTTGGTGATTTTATCCGTTGTTTCCAATGGTAGTGTAGGGGTCACTCTTGGGGATAGTACGCAAACAGCAGGCAGACTTACGGAAATGACTGGCTTTCTGGCGATCCAGACCAGTTTGTCTTCCATGTTGCTGTATTACTCCTTGCCATTGGTGATGCAGGTCTTAGGCAGTGAGTACACGAAAGGGACGATGAAGAATATCATTACCGTTGGTGTCTCCAAACCCGCTTATCTTTTTGGGAAATTCTTGGTTTATACTTTGGTGCTGGTCTTACAGATCGTCGCGATTTGTTTGGTGAGCTTTGTAGCGGGAACGGTTATTGGGGGGATTGGTTATAATGACCTTTCACAGATAGAAAACTTGTTGTATTATTTCGTTAGTTTTGTACTGATTTTATTAGCGACTTCCTCTTTTGCAGTGCTAGTTTTGTATTTGACCAAAAATACAGCGGTCAGCGTGTTGGCGACGATTTTTATTCCGATGGCCTTTGCGATTGCCCGAATCTCTTTACCCAACTGGAAGTTTTTAGAATACTTGGACTTTCAAGGCGGGTTAGAGATGGTGACCATGACTACTTTCCAAACATGGGAAACAGTCCAACCCATTTTTCTTGGGAGCCTGATCAGTTTATTGCTTTGCCTCTTGGCTGCGCATCTGGTGTTTAAGAGACAAGAATTGTAAGAGCAGAAAAACGCCCAACCGTATCGACTAGTGAAGGTCGAGCGATTGGGTGTTTTTTGTGTATAGCCATGAGTTAGTGGGGTTCAACGGACTGCTGCCAAAAAAGGGTCAAACGAAACGTCTCTTCGGTTGTATCCAATTGGATCTTGCCGTCTAATGCATTAGTCAATGCCGCGATGATATACAGACCAAGTCCGGCTTGCTGTTTATGCCGTGAAAGGTCTTCGGTATAAAAGCGGTGGGTCAATTTTTCTGGGTGCTGGATCGGTGATCTCAGCTGATTTTCCTGTTGGAAAACGATGCGATTTCCTTGCTGATTCAAGCGGATCGTCCCCGTTTCACTGCCATGTTCCAGCAGGTTACCAAGGACATTTTGGAAAATTCGTTGCCAGCTTTTTTTATCTGAAATGATCATGATGTTGGGTTGGATCGCAACCGTCAGTGATAAATGGTTTTCCTCAAAAGAAGGATAAAGCTGGAGCAGTTCTTCTTCCAATAAACGAGAAAGATTGAATTCTTCCAAAGTCAAAGCGAGCTGATTGTCTTTGAGACGCTGATAGGTCAACAACTGTTCCAGATGATTTTCGACTTTTTCTAGGTTGCTGCTGACTTTATCCAGCAGCTGTAGTTGTTGCGGGGTGAGGGTCGCATCGGCTTGCAGCAGTTGTGTGTAGCCGCTGGCGACCGTCAAAGGTGTGCGTAAGTCGTGAGAGATATTTTGAATGGCTTGTTCCAACTGCTGGTTTTCTTGCAGCATTTGATAGTGTTGCTGCTTATTTTTTCTAAGTATCTGATTGTTTAACAAGGCGATCGCTTTTAAAGCGGGGACGCGGGTCTGTAAATGGATCTCTTGATTTGTTTCGATTTCGCTGATTCTTGTTAATTGCTGGTGGTACTTTTTTAGATCATATAGTAAGAAAAACCAATAGCCAAACAATAACACAACGATCAGAGCGGCGAAAAACTGAAGTATATGCATGAGGTTCCTCCTTTTTAAGCTAGCTTGACGCCGATGCCCCAGACAGTATCGATATACGCTTCATCTGGATCGAGTGTTTTGATTTTGCTGCGTAAATGGCTGATATGGACATTGATCGTGTTTTCTTCACCGTAGTAAGGTTCTTGCCAAACAGCTTCATAGAGCATTTCTTTGGTATAAACTTTTTTGGGGTTCGCTAAGAGCAGGGAAAAAATCTCAAACTCCTTTTTCTTTAACTGAACCGTTGCCTCTCCTCGTTGCAGCTGAAACGAGTCAGGCAACAGTTGAATGTTTTTATACGAGTGGCTGCTGGCAACTGGAGGGGGTTGTTTATTTGTTCGCAATTGAACAATGATACGTGCCTTTAATTCTTCGACATTGAAGGGTTTGGTCAAGTAATCATTGGCCCCCGCCAGCAAAAGGGTGGAAACATCGGCTGGTTCATCTAAGGCAGTCAAGATAATGACGGGGACCGTGGAGGTTTGGCGAATCTCTTGCAAGACTTGTGTCCCATCTTTACCGGGGAGCATTCGATCTAGCAAAATCAAGTCGAAAGCATCTTGCTGAAAAAGCAGCAGACCTTCCGTGCCTGAATAGGCTTGCTGGACGGTATAGTCAGCTGCTAAAATAGTAGCCAACATTTCGCTGATCTCATTGTTGTCTTCGATAATCAAAATTTTCATTTGGTTTTCCCATTCTTCTTGTATTTATTGCATTTATTATAAGCAATTCCGCAAGAAAAAGCATTAGTTGCTTTTAAAAAAGAAAATGGCTGATTTTTCGCAAAAACGGTTCTTTTTCGGTTAGAATAAGAGAAAAGCCATAAAGGAAGTTAGAACGATGAAGGTATCTATTGAGCAAGCAATCGCAACGGTCACCGCCGCATCATCCGTGACCTTTTTGACGGGTGCCGGTGTTTCGACCCCATCGGGCATTCCTGATTACCGTTCCTTAAAAGGGGTCTATCAAGGACTGGCCCAGCCAGAGTATTTGTTAAGCCATGACTGTTTAGAAAACGAACCGGAAACATTTTATCAGTTCGTCAAGCACCTTTACCATCCTCAGGCCCAGCCGAACATCATTCATCAAAAAATGGCTGCGCTACAAACGAAAAAAACAGTTTGGGTCGTTTCACAAAACATCGATGGACTGCATGAAAAAGCGGGGAGTCACCAAAGAATCGATTTTCACGGCTCCTTGTACAACTGTTATTGCCGAAAATGCGGTAATCCGGTACCTTGGCAAGCGTATTTGCAGGATTGGCACCATGCAGGATGTGACGGTCAGATTCGGCCGGCGATCGTGCTTTATGGGGAAGGATTTACGGATGAAACCATTGAGGGAGCCATTCAAGCCGTTGCTCAAGCCGACCTGACGGTGGTCGTGGGGACTTCGCTGCAAGTCTATCCTTTTGCAGGGCTAGTCGATTACAGCCAGCAGGTGTTGGTCATCAATAAGGAACCATTGGCGATCCCGAATGAATATGGCATGTTGACCGCAGCAGCCGAAACGTTTTTCCAGAAAATTGAATGAAGGAGTTTATGATATGACACAACGTACCGAAAAAGAGAAAATGATTGCTGGCGAATTGTACTTTTCCCCAGATCCAGAATTGGTGGCAGACCGGAAATATGCCCGTGAACAAATGAACCTGATCAACCAAGAAACTGATACAAAAATCAAAGAGCAGTTACTAAAAGAAACTTTCGGCTCTGTGACTGGTCGAATCTATATCGAACCGAATGTCCGCTTTGATTATGGTTACAATATTTCTGTCGGCAAAAACTTCTATGCTAACTACGACTGTGTGCTATTAGATGTTTGTCCAATTACCTTTGGTGACAACTGTATGCTGGCACCCAATGTTCGGTTGTTTACGGCTACTCATCCATTGCATCCGGTCAAACGAAATAGCGGCTTAGAATTAGGGGCACCGATCGTGATTGGCGATAACGCGTGGATCGGTGGCGCGGCCACGATTTTGCCAGGGGTCCGCTTAGGCAACAATGTCGTGGTGGGGGCTGGCAGTGTGGTCACAAAATCATTCCCAGACAATGTTGTGCTGGCGGGAAATCCGGCACGGGTCATCAAGACGATCGACTTGGAAGAAGAAAACAACCAGCAAGATCCTTTGGCTGTTCAGCGAGCGGCGATCGATGACATTGATTGGCAGCTCACGCATCTTTTAGAAAAACGCATGAGTACAGTCAATGAAATCGTGCAATTGAAGAAAAGTAGTCAGTTGCCGGTTTTAGATGAAAATCGTGAAGAGAAAGTGCTGGAAAATATTCGGCAGGCGATTTCAAATCAAGCCTATGAGGAAACGATTTTAGCCATGTTTCAATCAATTATGAAACACTCAAAAACCTATCAAGAGAATCAATTGGAGGAATGAGTATGGATGGAGCAACACGTCGAGAAACGATTTTAGCGGCATTGAAGCAAGCGGACAAAGCGATCAGTGCCAGCAAACTGGCAGAATCACTAGGAGTCAGTCGCCAAATCATCGTTGGGGACATTGCCTTGCTGCGAGCAGCCGGTGAAGCGATCGCGGCCACTGCTCGCGGCTATCGACTGCAAGCACTGTTGAATGAGGCGGGGCATGTCAGCAAGCTAGCGGTGCAGCATCGGCCTGAACAAACCGAAGAAGAATTGCGGATTTTTGTCGCTTGTGGCGTGGAAGTGGTCGATGTCATCGTTGAACATGAAATCTATGGAGAGATCACTGGCAATTTGCAGATTCAAACAGACCAAGACGTGACTGATTTCATCAACAAAACCCAACATGCAGAAGCCCGCTTGCTCTCTGATTTAACCAACGGGGTGCACTTGCATACGCTGCGTTATACCGATCCTGCGGCTCTGGAAAAAGCCAAACAACAGTTAGCAGAAAAAGGCATGCTCTATCAAAATTGAGGCGTAAACCATTCTGGCAAGGACGCTATCGGCAGTCTTGGGGAACACTTAGATGAAAAAATTGTGATTTTTTGTTGACAAGACGTTCATTTTCCAGTAAAGTACAACTCAACAAGAATAATGAATCTGTTGAGAAGGAAAGTAACCGCGGATACTTTAAAGAGAGACTCTGGTTGGTGGAAAGAGTCAAGTCAGAAGCGATGAAAAATGGCCTTGGAGGATTGATTGTCGATAAGTAGGCAATCACGGATGCGCACTACCGTTACAAAGTGCACCAATCTCTAGCACGGCTAGACGTTGGGTTGAGGGAAGGGAAACCTTCTAAACAAAAGGTGGTAACACGAGTATTCGTCCTTTTACTAGCAAACGCTGGTAAAAGGACTTTTTTTATACACAAAAATCAAATAGCACCACACACGAAGAATTGGTAAGTACAAAAGCACGTTTTTTCAACAGAGAGCTTCGGTAGCTGAAAAGAAGCATCAAACGACTTTTAGAAAATGGCCAAGGAGTGATTCGTTCCGAGCAGTAGTTTGCAAGGCGACGACGGTAGCGACCGTTATCTGGCTAGAGTATGATCGTACTCGAAAAGGAGCTGTATGCGAGTACAGCTTAAACTGAGGTGGTAACACGCAAAAAGGCGTCCTCAAACAAGTCACAGGTGACTTGTTTGAGGATGCCTTTTTTTTATTGAAAAAGACAAGAACTAGGGGGAAGACGATGATTTCATTAAAAGATATATCAGTAACATTCAATCAATCAAAGAAACCCGCGATCCAAGCGGTCAAAAACGTATCGATCGAGATCGACAAAGGGGACGTGTACGGCATCGTGGGTTACTCAGGCGCCGGGAAAAGTACACTCGTCCGTGTGATCAACTTATTGCAGCGCCCAAGCAGCGGCAGCGTCGTCGTCAACGGCACGGAGCTGACCACACTTTCTGCGAAAGACCTGCGAGAAAAACGGAAAACGATCGGAATGATCTTTCAGCACTTCAACTTGATGGACAGCCGCAATGTTTTTGATAACGTGGATTTTTCCTTGAAATATGGGGGACGGTCCAAACAGGAACGTCATCAAAAAGTAACCGAGCTGCTGGCGCTTGTTGGATTGGAAGAAAAAGCCCAAGCGTTTCCTAGCCAACTATCTGGAGGACAAAAACAGCGGGTCGCCATTGCCAGAGCTTTGGCAAATGATCCAGAGATCTTGCTGTGTGATGAGGCAACTAGCGCCCTTGATCCGAAAACGACCTTACAGATATTGGCTTTGTTGAAAAAATTAAATCGGACTCTCGGTTTGACCATCGTGATCATTACCCATGAAATGCAAGTTGTCAAAGAAATCTGCAACAAAGTGGCAGTGATGGAAGACGGTGAAGTTATTGAGCAAGGTTCGAGCGTTCAGATTTTTAGCCAACCAGAAAAACCATTGACCAAAGATTTCATCCGAACGGCGACGCACATCGACCAAGCCTTAGAAACGATCCTCGGCAGTTCGAAGTTTTCTTCCTTGGCACCGAATGAATGGCTGGTGGAGCTGTCCTACGTGGGGGATCAAACCAATGAACCACTGATCGCCCAATTGTACAGTCGCTACAAAGTGACCACCAATATTCTTTACGGTAACGTGGAGATCTTGCAAGAAGTGCCGATCGGCAGCTTGGTCGTTAGCTTATCCGGAGAGTACCAACAGCGCAAACATGCCTTAGAATATTTGAAGTCTCAAGGAGTGTACACCAATATTTTAAAAGAAAATCATGCAGAACCATTAAACAATGTGATTAAAGGAGGATTTTAGATGGCTGCCTTATTAGAAAGATATTTTCCCAATGTTGTTGCGATCCAAGATGAATTTGTCGCAGCAACGATCCAAACCTTATATATGGTTTTTTGGACCTCTTTGATTGCGGGCATCTTAGGTATCTTGTTAGGGATCGTCCTAGTAGTGACGCGACCGAACGGGATTTTAGAAAATCGACCGCTCTTTGAATTTCTCGATAAAGTCATCAATGTGGTCCGCTCGATCCCTTTCATTATCTTATTGACGTTACTAGGAACCTTTACCCGATTTCTTGTGGGAACGACGATCGGCGAAACAGCAGCATTGGTTCCTCTGATTGCTGGGATCATTCCTTTCTTTGCTCGGCAGATCGAGATTGCCTTGCTAGAAGTTGACCCCGGTGTCGTGGAAGCAGCCGAAGCGATGGGCACCAGTCCTTTCGGCATCATTTTTCGGGTCTATTTGCCAGAAGGCGTGGCGGGAATCATTCGGGTCTCTGCATTGACCGTGATCAATGTGATCGGATTGACCGCCATGGCAGGAGCAGTTGGCGCTGGCGGTTTAGGTAACTTAGCCATCACCCGCGGGTACAACCGATTCCAGACCGATGTCACGATCATGGCGACCTTGATCATCTTAGTATTCGTTTTTATCAGTCAATTTGTCAGCAACCTACTCATTAAACGAGTATCACACTGACCACCACTTACGTACAAATAAAAAAACAAGCAAGTCTATGGAGGAAGAAAAAATGAAAAAAATCGTACAATCAATCGTCTTAGGGGCAGCATTATTATTTATTACCGGATGCGGAAACAATGGCAGTGCCGCAGCCACTGATCAAGAAGAAGTCACTGTGAAATTAGGAGTGATTGGCGCGGACACCGATGTCTGGGATGATGTCAAAGATCGTTTAAAAGATGAAGGCATCAATTTAGAATATGTCCAATTCTCTGATTACAATCAACCCAACGCAGCATTAGCTGATGGTTCCATTGACCTCAATTCATTCCAACACCAATTTTTCTTGGACAATTATAATAAAGAATTTGGTACCGATCTCGTATCGATCGGCAATACAGTCAACGCGCCATTAGGCATTTATTCCGACAAAGTGACGGATGTCAACGACTTGGCTGAAGGAGCTAAAGTTGCGATCCCGAATGATGTGACCAATGGTGGTCGGGCATTGCTCTTGTTACAATCAGCTGGATTGATCAAAGTGGATGAAGCAGCCGGACAAACACCAACGGTCGCGGATATTACTGAAAACCGTTTGAATTTAGAAATTTCGGAACTTGATGCAGCGCAAACAGCCCGGGCACTTTCCGATGTCGATGTTTCTGTTATCAATAGCGGCATGGCGGTAGATGCAGGATTTGTGCCTACCGAAGATGCAATCTTTTTAGAGCCTGTTGATGAAACGGCCCGTCCTTACGTCAACATCATTGCCGCCCGTAAAGAAGATGAAGACAATGAAGTTTACCAAAAAGTGGTTGCTGCTTACCAAACAGAGGATACGAAAAAAGTCATCGAGGAAACGTCAAAAGGATCAAGTGTTCCTGCTTGGGAAACCTTTGGAGCAAAATAAGTGCTATGTAATTTGATAAAAACACTGAAAAAAACCATGTAAGAAAAAGGAGAGATTTGATTATGACAACAGCAACTATTACAAAAGCAACGATTAAACCATTTATCCAAGAGCGTTTAGCCGCTTATCAAGCCTTGGCATTAGATATCCATAATCACCCAGAAGTCAGCAACTATGAGTTTTACTCAGCCGATGCCCTGATCGCCCAATTAGAAAAAGAAGGCTTTGCTGTTAAAAAGGATGTCGCAGGACATCGTACCGGCTTTGATGCCCGCTATGTCAGTGGAAAACCGGGCCCAACGATTGCCTTTTTAGCTGAGTACGATGCGTTACCAGGGATCGGTCATGCTTGTGGGCACAATCTCTTCGGGACTTATTCCGTCTTAGCAGCCAGTGCCCTGCAACCTTTCATCGATGAGCTAGGCGGGGAGATTCGAGTCTATGGGACGCCAGGAGAAGAAGGTGGGGAAAATGGTTCCGCTAAAGGCAGTTTTGTCCGTGAAGGGTTCTTCAATGATGTCGATGCCGCTCTTTGTGTCCATCCAGCCCATCGCTATGGCAAAACGACAGCGTCATTAGCCAATGATCCAGTGGATATCAAGTTCTATGGTCGAGCTTCCCATGCGGCAGCTGCACCAGAAAAAGGCATCAACGCGTTAGAAGCATTGCTGCAAGTCTTTAACGGGATCAATGGATTGCGTCTTCACTTACCAAAAGACGTCAATATTCATGGTGTGATCACCGATGGTGGCGTGGCAGCCAATGTCGTGCCAGAATATGCAGCCGGTCGTTTTTATTTACGAGCAGCCAATCGAGCGACCTTGAACGATGTCTACGAGAAAGTCGAAAACATCGTCAAAGGAGCCGCTTTAGCCACGGGAGCGACCTATGAATTCGGCTTGTTCCAAAACTCCGTCGATGATGTGATCGTGACACCAAGTTTTGATGAGATTTTCTTTGCCCATGCCCAAGAAGCGGGCGTACCTGCCGATGAGATCGATACGGAAGCCAAAACAAGTCTTGGTTCTTCTGATGTCGGCAATGTCAGTCAAGTGATCCCGACGATCCAACCCACCGTTTCGATTTCAGATGACTACATTGCGGGTCATTCGGAAGAATTCAAAGCCGCTGCCAAGAGTGAAAAAGGCTTGCAGTCGATCGCTATCGCGGCTGAACTTTTAGCGCTGACCGCGTTAGATCTTTTTGAACAACCGGCGTTATTAGAAAAAATCAAAGCCGATCATCAAGAAAGCCTAGCAAAAGGCAATTAACGCCAAAACCTTGAAGGAAGATATCCAGAGGATACTCAATAATATAGAAGAAAAAAAAGTCTCTGCCGCAAAATGTCGGTAGAGACTTTTTAGTTAGTCGATGACTAAAATGCCTTCTTTCAATGAAAAAGGATTTTGTTGATTGATATGATCGTAGAACATGACCCCGTTCAAATGATCGATCTCATGCTGAACGACGATCGCAGGATAGTTCTTTAAACGAACTTTTTTCTTTTTGCCGTTGATGTCGTAATAGCTGATCGTGATCCGGGCATGGCGTACCACGTAGCCAGGGACTTCACGGTCCACGGACAGGCAGCCCTCGCCTTCACCCAAACAAGCTTCTTGCACGGAATGACTTAGAATTTTAGGATTGTAAAGAACATCTTTAAAATCAGGTTCTGCTTTTTCTGGATCGCTGCTAGGGACGAGGACCGCTGTGATTCGTTTTGAAATATCTAATTGAGGAGCTGCTAGACCAACACCACCTCTTAATTCGAGTTCTTCTGCCTTGACTGGGTCTTGGCTGTTTTCTAAAAAGGTCATCATTTCTTTTCCTAGTGCGATATCTTCTTCGCTCAAAGGAAATGGTACTTCTTTTGCTACTTCACGCAAGGTTGGATTGCCTTCGCGAATAATATCATCCATTGTAATCATTGATGATGTGATTCCTCCTACTATGTAAAAATGACGAAAGCAAGTTTCGTTCCTAATAAAGTGTACCACAAGTGCAGAAAGAAGGGCATAAGAAAGTTTAAACGGTAAAGCTTTCTTATTAAATGAAACGATATTTCTATATTGATGATTTAATTATGAAATATAGTTGCGAACAGGAAGAGAATCAGTTATAATGCTTTTATAGAAAACGGTATCACGATAGTGACTCACCAAGGAGGCAAAGAGATGTTCGGCTTTTCTGTATTTATGAACGAAGACTTGACGGCAGCAGAACTTGAGCAGATGACTGCGATGGCATCAGGCTTTAAAGGGATTTTCACCTCCATGCACATACCAGAAGACGATCGCAGTACCTATCGGCAGCGTCTGACGGACTTGGGAGGTTTCGCAAAAGACCATCAGCTGTCTTTAATGGTAGATATTTCTGGAAACGCCTTAGCAGAAGCGGGCTTTTCCATCGACAATCTGGCGGAACTAAGGGAGATCGGTGTCACTGGTTTACGAATGGACTATGCCATCGACAATCAACAAATCGCTGCTTTTTCAAAAGAAATGACCATTAGTTTGAATGCCAGTACATTAACGGAAAAAGACATTCGAGAGCTGCAGACGTATGGAGCTGATTTTACTCGTTTGGAAGCTTGGCACAATTATTACCCCCGACCAGAAACAGGACTGGATGCTGACTGGTTTCAGGAGAAGAACCGCTGGTTGAAAGCACAAGGCTTTTTCGTCCAAGCCTTTGTTCCAGGAGATGCCAAGAAACGCGGACCGTTATTTCAAGGATTACCCACACTGGAAAGACACCGCAACTGGTCGCCTTTTGCCGCAGCGATCGACTTGTTGGCTACTGGCTCAGTTGATGCTGTTTACATTGGTGATGGGATGGTTTCTGCAAAAAGTGCGCAGCAGTTTGCGACGTATCTGCAAGAAGCGCGGATCGTTTTGCGGGTCAAAGATCTTGGTTCTACTTACTTTGAACACGTACTAGGGGATCACCAGAATCGTTACGATGAAGCTCGGGATGTCTTGCGCAGTGCTGATGCCCGTTTCAATGCCATTCCAGAAGTCAAACCTGAACTTAGTCAAGAGCGGACAATTGGTGCTGTGACGATCGATAACCAAGAGTATTTGCGCTATATGGGAGAGATTCAAGTGTGCAAACGTCCTTTGCCAGCAGACCCAAAAGTCAACCTCGCCGCTCAGGTGATACCAGCTGATCTGCCTTTGATCCAACAAATCAAAGCAGGGATGCGATTTAAATTAGAAAGAGATGATTCCAATGAATAAAATCAATTTAGACAAATTAACGACTGAACGACGCAATAGCGAAACGAGTAATTTAGATGAAATGACAATTTTAGAAGCGTGTCAAAAAATGAACCAAGAAGATCAAAAAGTTGCCTATGCGGTGGAAAATGAAATTCCTAGTATTGAAAAAGTGATTGAACAAACTATCGCTGCTTTTAAAAAAGGCGGACGCTTGATTTATCTTGGCGCTGGGACAAGTGGTCGATTAGGCGTCTTGGATGCGGCCGAATGTGTCCCAACCTTTGGGGTATCACCTGAGATGGTGGTCGGTCTGATCGCCGGTGGCGAAGAAGCGATGACGGTTGCTGTAGAGGGAGCAGAAGACTCCTTAACGCTAGGGAAACAAGACCTTGTCGATCTGAAGTTGAACCCAAATGACATGGTGATCGGGATCGCTGCCAGTGGTAGAACGCCTTACGTGATTGGGGCTCTTGATTACGCCAATGAGCTTGGTGCCACAACGGCTACGATCGCTTGTAACAAAGATGCGGAGATCTCTCAACATGCCAGCTTTCCAATTGAAGTCGATTGTGGCCCAGAGTTTCTGACGGGTTCGACTCGTTTGAAATCAGGAACTGCCCAAAAATTGATTTTGAATATGATCTCGACGTTATCGATGGTAGGGATCGGTAAAGTCTACAATAATTTGATGGTCGACGTGAAAGCGACCAACGAAAAATTGGTGGAACGCTCAAAACGGATCATCATGCAGGCAACTGAAGCTGATTATGAAACAGCCGCTGCAGCATTTGAAGAAGCAGATCAGAATGTCAAATTGGCGATCGTGATGCTGTTGACGGATAGCACGAAAGACGAAGCACAAGCAAAACTTGCCACGGCACAAGGGTTTGTCAAAACGGCGTTAGGAGGAGAAAAGTAATGGCAAAAGAAACACTGACGGTAGAAGAGTTAGCGGAGAAGATTTTTCAAGAAGCCGGCGGAATGGACAACGTAGAAACAGTCAATCACTGTATGACTCGCGTACGAATGACCGTCCGCGACCACGACAAGGTCGATCAACAAGGGTTAAAAGAGATTCCCGGTGTGATGGGTGTCGTCAATGACGAGCAGCTGCAAGTCATTATCGGACCAGGGAAAGTCAACAAAGTAGCTAACGCAATGGTGGCAAAAGCCGGTGTTGATTTGGGGCAAGAGATCCCGCAGCAAAAATCAGGCAAAGAGGCGTTATCAGAAAAAACGGCAGAGATGAAAGCAGCCCAAAAAGCCAAACAAAAATCATCACCATTGAAGTCGCTGCTGAAAGACATTTCAAATATCTTTGTTCCAATGATTCCAGCCTTCGTTGGTGCAGGACTCGTTGCAGGGATCGCCTCCGTTCTGACCAACATGATCACTGCTGGAACTTTAGATGGAGACACTTGGAATTATTATGTCATGATTTTAAACGTCCTAAGAAATGGGATGTTCACCTATTTAGCGATCTTTACTGGGGTCAATGCTGCGCAGGTCTTTAAAGCCAATCCAACCCTTGGTGGAGTGATCGGTTCGATCATCTTGCTGACAGGTATGAACCCGGAAGCCCCGATCCAAAACTTGTTCACTGGCGAAGCTTTAGCTGCCAACCAAGGGGGGATCATCGGTGTGATCTTCGCTGTATGGCTTTTGGCGAAATTAGAGGCAGTGCTGCATCGAGTGATTCCTGAAGCGATCGATATTATCGTGACCCCGACGTTGTGTTTGTTGATCATCGGTTTGACGGAGATTTTCTTGATCATGCCATTGGCAGGTCTGATCTCTGACAGCTTAGTCGGTTCAATCACTTGGGTCTTGAATGTGGGCGGTGCGTTTTCTGGGTTTGTCTTAGGGGCGGCCTTCCTACCAATGGTCATGTTTGGTTTGCATCAAATTTTGACCCCGATCCACATCCAAATGATCGAGGCAACAGGCAGCACGCAATTATTACCGATTTTAGCCATGGCTGGGGCCGGTCAAGTCGGAGCAGCTTTCGCCTTATGGGTACGACTACGTAAAGACAAAGAGCTTTCTGAAATGATCAAAGGTGCATTGCCAGTTGGGATCTTAGGCATCGGCGAACCATTGATCTACGGAGTGACATTGCCATTAGGTCGACCATTTATCACTGCTTGTATTGGTGGTGGGATCGGTGGTGCGGTCATTGGCGCTTTGACAAATATCGGCGCAACGGCGATTGGACCATCAGGGCTAGCTTTGATTCCATTGATTGCCAACGGCCGTTGGATGGGTTATATTTTCGGCTTGTTAGCAGGCTATGCTGGCGGCTTCGTTGCCACCTACTTCTTTGGGATTCCTAAAGATCGCTTAGAAGCAGTCAAAGAAAGCGAGGCAGAGGAGGCAAAACCAGCTGCAACCGTCACTGTGCAACCGCAACCAAAAGAAACGAGTGAAACGGCTGCAAAGGAAACGGCAGCAAATTCATCAGCAACAACGATCGATACACCCTTATACGCAGTAGCAACAGGCACGACAAAATCAATCAGTGCATCAAGTGATCCGGTATTTTCGCAAAAAATGATGGGCGATGGGTATTTTGTCTTGCCAGACAATGGAGCGATCTTTGCACCAGTAGCAGGAACGATCACGACGATTTTCCCAACGAAACATGCATTGGGGATCAAGACTGCCAGCGGACTAGAGATTCTGCTACACATGGGTGTCGACACCGTGGAATTGCAAGGAGCACCTTTTGAAATCCTGGTGGAGGAAGGCCAAGCCGTGACACCAGCCACCCAAGTTGCCCAAGTCGATTTGGCGCAGTTGACGGCTAAAGGCAAAGCTTCTGAGATGCTTGTCATTATCACCAATATGGACCAAGCAGCCAACGTTGAACTGTTACCGATCGCGGAAACAAACGCAGGTCAAGCAGTGATGCACGTGGCAACGATAAAATAATGATAAAACCTCTATCTGATAAAGATGGAGGTTTTTTTTAAGAAGTTACTAAATTGATTGCGGAAACGAGGCCTTTATGTTACAGTTTCGTTACAAAGGGAGAAATCCCATACGAGGAGGCAATGACGATGAAAAAAATAATTTGGCTCGGACTAATGACGTTGGCATTTTCACCATTGATGGTTCATGCAGATGAAACGGCTACGAGTGGAAGTGACAATCCGGCTGCCGTTAGCGAGACACTTTCATCAGAAGGGCAAACAGACAGTGAGCAGATCCAAAATTCTGCCCAAGAAAGTACAGATGAAAACCAAGAAACGGATCAATCCGCTACTTCAGAAACTACAGCTGACGAGAATCAAGAGCCGGTCGATTCCGAAGCCGTTATTGCCTCGATCCAAGCAGAGACAGGAACGCAAAACGTCAATGAAATCAATACATTAGCCGATGAACCTAGTTCGTTGCGTAGTGCGTTAACCCAAGGGATTACTGAAGGCAGTGTGACCGCATTTACCCAAGAACAGTTGGACCAGTTGACAGATGAAGAATTGACCAATGGCAATCGCCTAGCGCTACGTTATTCTAGTGATGCGATGGGCTTTGATATTGCTTACTTGGCAAAAATCATCGGTGCCTTGTTTGTCGATCAGACGTTATCCTGGGAAGCCATTGAGCCGCAACTGGCTTTTGATGCGAATAGCTACGCCAGTTTTGCTGACTTGATTCCTGTCGTGGATCAGTTGCAGGAATATTTACAGGTCGTCTATCCAGCAGACGGAGTCTTTTTACATTTGAATCAAGCCGTTTCCAACGAATGGATGATCTCAATTTTGACCAATTTGAATCAGATGGAACAAGAGATGCAAGTTGATCCAGGTGCCTTTGTCCCCGGACGGATCTCTTATATCATTCAAGCGGCAAATGATTCCATGTATCTGCCTACAGGCACGCAAACGAGTACGACTGAAGAAGCGACGGCAACTTCGACGACAGCCCAAGAAACAGCGACAACGACTTCTTCGAAAGAGGCAGACGCAACTGCCGATGGCGAAAAAACATTACCTAAAACCAATGAAGCGCCAAGTTATACCTTATTGATCGCAGGTGTTATCCTGCTGCTGATCGTTTTCTTGATTTTATGGCGCCGAAAGAAAAAATGACCGTTATTTATAATCGGCGGAATGAAAAAATAGCAACCTTCGTTTTCCATCAGGGAAACGAAGGTTTTTTGTTTTCAGAAATTTCACTCGTGATTTCTTTTCAAATAACGCCTTTTATAAAAAGACCAGAATTGATTCCTTCATAAAAAAGTCAAATTTAAATTCTTGCATTCTCTGGTGAGGGGTGTATAATGACACAGTGTCATATGACATCGTGTCATATCGAGAGCTGTGATTTATTTTAAATTAGAAAGGAGTTGCTTGTGATGCCGACCGATACATTTTTTCACTTGCCGCCGGAAAAACAAAAGCGCATCTTAAATGCGGCGAAAAAAGAATTCTCAAGGCTGCCGTTGAAAGACGCCTCGATCGCCAATATCATCAAAGATGCCGAGATTCCTCGTGGGAGTTTTTATCAATACTTCGAAAACAAAGAAGATCTTTATTACTATTATTTCCATACGTTGAAAAAAAATAGTCAGCGAGATCTGCTGAAATCGATCCAACATGAAAACGGGGATCTGTTTGCGGGGTTCGAATGGTACTTTTCACGGATGATCGCCGAGGTTTTCAAAGGCAAAAACGCAAACTTTTACCGCAATTTATTTATGAGTATGGATTATCGTTCCTTCCATAAAGTCGTTCCAGAGATGCAGCACAAGATGCATCAAGAACACAAAGCCGATCGGCAGAAGCAACAAGCCATCTTTTTGTCAGAGGTCGACAAAGATTTATTGAAAGTCAAAGACGACCATGAGTTGAAAATGCTGATCCAGCTGCTGATGCATACCGTCTTTTCGACGATTGCCGAAGCCTATCGCCAATCAGCATTTGATCCAGACTATGATCCTGCCGAAGCGATCGCTGATTTCAACAGTAAAGTCCGCTGGTTAAGAGAGGGCGCAAAAAAAGAAAGAGGGGAAACCTATGATTAAGCTGATAAAACGCGTATCCGTCATTTCCATAATCATGGCAGTGGTGTTTATGGTGATCCAAGTCGTTTCTGATTTGTATCTACCGACATTGACTTCCAATATTATCAACAATGGGGTGGCGACAGGGGACATTGATTACATTTGGAAAACCGGCTTTTACATGATCGGCTTTTCATTGATCAGTATCATCGCCGCTTTAGGAAATACGTATTTTGCAACAAGAGAATCACAAAAATTAGGACAAAAACTACGTTCGGACATTTACCAAAAAGTTGAGAATTTTTCTTCTCGTTCTTTCGATAAATTTGGGACCGCATCATTGATCACACGAACCACTAACGACGTCAACCAAATTCAAATGGTGACGCAAATGTTTTTACGTATGATGATCAATGCACCGATCACACTGATTGGGGCGAGCTTCTTGGCCTATCAAAAAGATGCCCAATTAACACGAATCTTTTTAGTCGTTATTCCTATCATGCTAGTATTAGTTGGCGGTATTATGTATTTTGCCGTTCCGTTATTCAAAAGTATGCAAAAGAAAACTGACCGTTTGAACTTAGTCTTTCGTGAAGGCTTGACGGGGGTCCGCGTTATTCGGGCATTTGACAAGACGGATTATGAAGCGAATCGCTTTGATCAAGCCAACAAAGATTACACCCACACCGCGATCAAAGTAAATACCATCGTGGCCTTGATGATGCCTTTGATGACGTTGATCATGAGTGGAACGAACATTGCCATCACATGGTTTGGTGGTCATTATATTGCCGAAATGACCTTAGAAGTCGGGAACCTGATTGCGTTTATGACTTATGCGATGCAAATTTTGATCAGCTTTATGATGCTGTCCATGATCTTCGTGATGGTGCCAAGAGCCCAAGCATCAGCTGACCGGATCAACGAAGTCTTAAATGAAGAAGATGAAATTCTCGATCCAAAAACACCAGCGACATTGAGCTTACAAGGGGATCAAGCAACCTTGACTTTTGACCATGTGGCGTATCGCTACCAAGGCGCTGAGAAATTGGCGTTGGAAGATATCGACTTCCAAGCAAAATCTGGTGATTTTGTTGCCATCATCGGTGGGACGGGCTCAGGGAAAACGACACTAGTCAATCTCTTGCCTCGTTTGTACGATGTGGAGTCTGGTGCAATCAAAATCAATGGGGTCAATATTGCAGAAATCACCCAGCATAATCTACGAGAAGTCGTGGGCTTTGTTCCGCAAAAAGCGGTACTGTTTTCCGGTACCATTCGTGAAAATATGAAATATGGAAAACCTGATGCGACAGACGAAGAAATCTGGCAAGCATTAGAGATCGCCCAAGCCAAAGATTTTGTCTCCGAACTGGCAGATGGCTTAGATAGCCGTGTAGAACAAGGCGGCGGCAACTTCTCTGGTGGACAACGTCAACGTTTAGCGATTGCTCGTGCGTTAGTGAAACAAGCAGATGTCTATGTCTTTGATGATTCCTTCTCCGCATTGGACTTCAAAACCGATGCAAACTTACGAGCAGCGCTGAAACGCGACATGCAAGACAGCATCATGGTCGTGGTTGCCCAACGGGTCAGCACCGTCATGGATGCCGATACGATCTTAGTATTAGATGAAGGACAACTCGTAGGGAAAGGGACCCATGAATCATTAATGGCAGACAATGAAACCTATCAAGAAATCGTTTCTTCACAATTGAGAGAGGAGGATCTTGCATGAGTGAAAAGAAAACAACAACACAACACCGTGGCGGACCAATGGGTGGCGGCCCGGGCCGTAACATCGGTGCCAAAGGACCAAAACCAAAAAACTTTTTGGGGACGGTCAAACGGCTTTTCGGGTACATGTCGAAACGCTCCATCGCTATCATTGCCGTCTTCGTTTTAGCGATCGCAGCCGTGATCTTCCAAATCCAAACACCGAAAATTTTAGGGGAAGCGACCACTGAAATTTTTAAAGGGGTCATGATCGGTACACAGCAGATGCAAGCCGGCCAACAGGTGACAGAATTTCCTATCGATTTTGAGAAAGTTGGTCAAATCATTTTGATCGCGATCGGCATGTATGTGATTTCAGCCGTCTTCAACTTTCTACAACAGTTTATTATGACCCGTGTCTCTCAACGAACGGTTTATGAGCTGCGTCGAGACTTAGATGAAAAAATGAACCGCTTGCCGATCTCTTACTATGATACTCACTCAAATGGGGATATCATGTCACGGGCAATCAATGATATGGATAATATCGCAAGTACCCTGCAACAAAACTTGACCCAATTTATTACGAGTGTCGTGACCTTTATCGGGGTTTTGTGGATGATGCTGACGATCAGTTGGCAACTGACTTTGATTGCTTTAGCAACGGTTCCTTTAAGCTTGATCGTCGTGATGATCGTCGCACCAAAATCGCAAAAATTCTTTGCGGCCCAACAAAAAAGTTTAGGATTGCTCAATGACCAAGTCGAAGAAACTTACGGCGGTCATACAGTAGTCAAAACCTTCAACCATGAAGCTGCCGATCAAGTCGTTTTTGAAGAAGAAAATGACCGTCTGTATTCCGCTGGTTGGAAAGCCCAATTTATTTCAGCGATCATTATGCCCTTGATGAACTTCATTAAAAACTTAGGCTATGTCTTCGTGGCTGTCCTTGGTGGGATCAAAGTGGCGAATGGGAACATGACGTTAGGGGATGTGCAAGCATTCTTGCAATACACCAATCAATTCTCTCAACCAATCACTCAAATCGCTAGCTTACTAAACACCATCCAATCAACCGTTGCATCTGCCGAACGGGTCTTTGAAGTCTTGGATGAAGAAGAAATGAATGATGAGCCTTCTGGTTTACCAGTGGAAGACAGTGAATACAAAGTTCGTTTCGATCATGTTCAATTTGGTTATGCCCCAGACAAATTATTGATGACCGATTTTAATCTGGATGTCAAAGCTGGTGAGATGGTGGCTATCGTAGGACCAACCGGCGCTGGGAAAACCACGCTGATCAATCTCTTGGAACGTTTTTATGATGTTTCTGGCGGTAGCATTCGTTATGATGGCAGAGATACCCGAGACTTGACTCGTGATGAATTGCGTAGTAATATCTCGATGGTGCTGCAAGATACGTGGTTGTTTACCGGCTCCATCTATGACAACATTCATTATGGAAATGAAAAAGCGACCAAAGAACAAGTGATTGCTGCGGCGAAGGCTGCCCATGTGGATGATTTTGTTCGCAAATTGCCAGAAGGCTATGATACGGTCTTGAATGAAGAAGCCAGCAACATCTCCCAAGGTCAACGTCAGCTGATCACGATCGCCCGCGCCTTCTTAGCGGATCCAGACGTCTTGATTTTGGATGAAGCAACTTCTAGTGTCGATACGCGGACTGAGATCTTGATCCAGAAAGCAATGGGACGTTTGTTAGAAAATCGGACCAGCTTTGTGGTTGCTCACCGTCTCTCTACGATTCGTGATGCTGACAATATCATCGTGATGAATCACGGATCTATTGTTGAAACTGGAAACCATGAGGAATTGATGGCGCAAAACGGTTTCTATGCAGACCTTTATAACAGTCAATTTTCAGAAGAAGTGGCGTGATCCACTGTTTGTAATGAAAGAAATTCTTCCCCAAATGATGATAAACAGACCGCCAAAGGTTGACTGAAAGAAAGCAGTGATTGTCACTGCTTTCTTTTTTTATGAATTTTTATCGCTTTAATTTAAATATTTATTGCAATTATCTAGATAAAAATGTATATTAATACATAATTTCGAATGATCCAAGACAAGGAGTGAAACCAATGAGTCATCTTTTTCCTAATTACAGCCGTTTGCCCATCGATATCCAGCAAGGCAGCGGGAGCTATGTCGTAGATTCGCAAGGGAACCAATATTTAGATTTAACGAGCGGTATCGGGGTTGTCAATCTCGGTTATGGACATCCCAAAGTGCAAGCCGCTTTGATGACCCAAGCAGAGCAGATTTGGCATGTGCCGAATTTATATGACAGCCAACTACAAGAAGAAGTTGCCCAAAAGCTGACCCAAAACCAAAAGAACGTATCAGACGAGCCGTATCTGGCCTATTTTTGTAATAGCGGCGCTGAGGCGAACGAAGCAGCTTTAAAGCTGGCTCGCAAAGCGACTGGCCGTAGCAAAGTCATCAGTTTTGAACAATCTTTCCACGGTCGGACCTTTGGCGCGATGTCTTTGACTGGGCAAAGCAGTATTCACGATGGGTTTGGTCCGCTGGTACCAGAGATGGTGTATGTACCCTTTAATGACCTTGAGGCATTGCAAGCCGTTTTAGATGAGCATACGGCAGCCGTGTTTTTAGAATTGATCCAAGGCGAAGGCGGCGTGATCCCTGCTGAGGTGGCATGGGTCCAAGCCGTGGCAGCCCTTTGTCAGGAGCAGGGAGCACTGCTAGTGGTGGATGAGATCCAAACCGGGATGGGACGGACAGGAACGCTGTTTGCGTTTGAAGGATACGGCATTGAACCTGATCTTTTTACCGTAGCCAAAGGGCTTGGTAACGGGATCCCTGTCGGAGCGATGCTAGGCAAAAGTCATTTGCAAACGGCTTTTGGACCAGGTAGTCACGGTTCGACCTTTGGTGGCAATAAATTAGCGATGGCCGCTGCTAGTGCCGTCTGCAGTGTGTTGCAAGAAGAGGACATTCAAGTCAATGTTCAATTGCGTCAGCAGCAGTTTTTCGACGGATTGCAAGGACTATCTAAGGTGCAGGCGATTCGTGGGAAAGGATTGATGATTGGTATCGAATTAGCAGATTCGGAAAGCTTGCAATCCGTGTTGACTCAACTGCGGAACCAAGGCCTCCTCGCATTAAAGGCGGGTACCAAGGTTTTGCGCTTGCTGCCACCCTTAACGATCTCGCAAGAGGAAACGAAAGCAGCCTTGGCGATTTTACAAGCGATCTTAGCATAATTGTATAAAAATAGATTTTTTAGGCATTTTTTCTTATAAAAACCGAATAACAGCGAATTTATTTTGAATATTTTTATAAATAATCATTGACAGAGCAATGGGAGTTTCTTATAATCTTAAGTAAATTCTTTTGAGGAGTGACGTGTTTGAAGGCAGCAATCGTTGGTGTAACAGGGTATACCGGAATTGAATTGATTCGTTTGATCCAGCAACATCCCCAATTGGAGGTGGGCACCTTGCATAGTCATTCTATACATGAAAATTCATCAGTTTTGTATCCTCATCTAGTTGGGCTGACAGAGCAGCTGATCGAACCTTTTGATGCAGAAAAAATCCAAAAGGAAAATCAACTCGTGTTTTTTGCGACTCCTGCTGGAATCAGCAAAGAACTCGCAGCGACTTTTGTCGCAAATGACTTTCCAGTGATTGACCTTTCTGGTGATCTGCGATTGAAGGATCGGGATAGCTATCAAAAATGGTATCACCAAGAAGCTGCCCCTGCCGAGTTGTTGGCACACGCGACCTATTCGCTGCCTGAGTTTGCAACGACTCCTGGCAATTTGATCGCCAATCCAGGCTGTTATGCGACTGCTGCCATTTTAGCTGCTGCGCCGTTGGTTCAGCAAAAACTATTCAGCGGTACGTTGATTTTTGATGGCAAGTCGGGTTTGTCGGGTGCTGGTAAGAAATTGACGGACAGCAGTCACTTTGCAACCGCTGCGGATAACATGACGATGTATAAGCCAAATCAGCATCAGCATATTCCTGAGATCATGCAGCAGTTTCAGCAATGGGATCAGGCAATGCCGCCGATCCAATTTTCTACCAGCTTACTGCCTGTCAAAAGAGGGATCTTTATGACGCTTTATGCGCCTATCAAAGACGCGATTTCGCAAGAGGACATCTATGAGCTGTACGTAAAAACGTATCAAGACCATCCGTTTGTCCGAGTGCAACCGTTAGGAAAGCTGCCCGAGCTGCGGCAAGTGACGGGAACGAATTTTTGTGACATTGGCCTATGTTTCAATCCGCTGACCCAAGTGTTGACCGTTGTCGCAGTGATCGATAATTTAGGCAAAGGGGCTGCTGGCCAAGCGATCCAAAACTTCAATCGATGGGCAAAGATACCAGAAACGACTGGTCTTATGCAAGCACCGTTATATCCATAAAATAGCCAACAGACGCGTGAGGATACTCGTGTCAGCCAGTGGACAATCCGCAAAAAGGTGGCAGTAGGAGGAAAGAAAATGAAAGAAATCGAAGGAACGATCGCAACCCCAAAAGGTTTTTTTGCCGACGGTCTGCATTGCGGCCTGAAGAAAGAGAAAGTCGATCTTGGTTGGATCGTCTCTGAAGTGCCAGCCAGTGCTGCGGCAGTCTTTACCACCAATCAAGTACAAGCGGCGCCCATTCTCATTACAAAGGAAAAAATGCAAGCAGGCACCTTGCAAGGCGTAATCGTCAATGCGGGCAATGCCAATGCTTGTACCGGGGAGCAAGGTTTAAAAGATGCACAAGAGATGGCAAAATTGGCAGCAGACCAGCTGCATACGAGTCCAGAAGCCTTTGCGGTAGCCTCCACCGGAATCATTGGCAAGAGCTTACCGATGGAAAAAATCACTGCAGGGATTCAGCAACTAAACAGGCAAGGGGATGCCCACCAATTCCAAAGAGCGATTTTGACGACGGATCTGACTGAAAAAAGCAGTGTCATCCAATCAACGATCGCTGACAAAACGGTGACTGTTGCGGGCTGTGCCAAAGGGTCTGGTATGATCCATCCTAATATGGCCACGATGCTGGCATTTGTTACGACGGATGCAGCGATCTCGTCAGCACTCTTGCAAACACTGCTGAAAGAGTTGACCGATGTCACCTTTAATCAAATCACGGTCGATGGTGATACATCTACCAATGATATGGTGTTAGTTTTAGCCAACGGGTTAGCCAAAAATCCAACGATCGAAGCCGATACGCCAGCTTATCATGAGTTTAAAGGGATGCTTAAAGCAGTTCTGACCGCCTTAGCCAAAGCAATTGCGAAGGACGGAGAAGGCGCCAGCAAATTGATCGAAGCTCACACGAGTGGAGCTGTGACCGATGAAGCAGCCCGCATGATCAGCAAAACCATCGTCGGTTCGCCGCTGGTCAAAACAGCCCTCTTTGGCAAAGACCCAAACTGGGGGCGTATCTTATGTGCAGTGGGTTATAGTGGGCAACCCATCGATCCAGCAACGGTATCGATCGCATTAGCCGACATTCCCGTCTTTGTCCAAGGGATACCGGTAGCTTTTGACGAAACCATCATGCAAGAAGAGTTGGCGGAAAGTGAAGTCAAAGTCGCTGTTGAGCTGAAAGAAGGAGCAGGTGTTGGCACCGCTTGGGGCTGTGATCTGACGTATGACTATGTGAAAATCAACGCACTATATCATACCTGAAACAAATCAGGTACTAGACAAAAAGGAGCGAGTAGATGGAAACGATCGTAGTAAAAATCGGCGGTGTCGCCTCAGAAAATTTAACCCCGTCATTCTTTGAGACGATAGCAGATTGGCAAGCTGCGGGCAAAAAAGTGGTCATCGTCCATGGCGGTGGTCACTACATCTCAGAAATGATGGAGAAAATGGCGTTGACAGTCACGATCAAAGACGGCCTGCGGGTGACCGATCCCCAGACGCTTGAAGTAACTAGAATGGTCCTTTTGGGACAAGTTCAACCGCTGATTACGACTGCTTTCCAGCAAGCTGGCTTCCATGCCGTGGGACTGAATGCTGGCTGTGATCAGCTGATCCAAGGAGAAGTTATCGATGAGGAGAAATTAGGGCAAGTAGGGAAGGTTCAACAAATCAACGCTGCTTTCCTGCAGCTCTTGACAGAGAAAAAACATGTTCCGATTTTGGCCCCACTAGGAATTACGCCAGAGGGGCAATGGTTGAACATCAACGCGGATGAAGTGGCTTGTCAGGTCGCAGCCAGCTTACAAGCCGAAAAACTGTATTTGTTGACGGATGTTCCTGGCATCAAACAAGAAAGCAAGTGGTTGTCGGCTGTTTCTTTTGAGGAGATCCCCCAACTGATCGCCGAAGAAGTAGTTACAGGCGGCATGTTGCCAAAACTAAAAAGTGCTCAGAAAGCCTTAAAAGCAGGGGTAGCTGCCGTTTGTATCACCGATCGGATCGATCGTTTAGGAACCCAGATCCTCGCGGCAAGTCCAGCAGCAGCTGTCTATAGTTGAAGCCATTAGCAACACCTAAACGCCTCCTCTCTACTTATAAAAATGCAAAATTCTGACTTTTCTGTGCTTTTCTTCTTATTTTCTCTAAAAAAAGAATAAAATAGGTAGGGATTTCATTTGCTAGAATTTCGTTTTATCAGTACAATGAGTACATATGTAAGTAGGGGGAGAAACAATGACAGATTTCTTATTGGGGAGCAGTACGAAGTTGCTGACTGTTGCAATTCGGGTAAAAGACCGCGATCAAGCGATTGCCTTTTATCGCGATGTACTTGGCTTTGAGCTGAAAAGAGAAGAAAATGAGTTGGCCATCTTTGGTCTAAAAGGATTAGATAGAGAAGTTTTATGGTTGGAAGAAAGCCCGCGTGCCAACGACCATTTCGGTGAGATCAAAAAGATGCAGCGCATCGTTTTAGCCGTATCCTCGCTAGAAGAAGCGGCAACTATCGCGAGCAATGCCCAACAAAAAGCGATTGCTTTCGAAGAAGCTCGTTATGAAGCGAATCAATTAGGCTTTATTATAGCGGATCCAGAAGGAAACAAAATCGAAGTCTTATTTACAGCACCCGCAGGAACTGCGGTACCAAAAGACGAAGCAGAATTGATCAAAGCGGCACCTGCAAAAGCGGCTGGCTTATCAAAAGAAGCTCATTTTGGCAAGCTGTATTTAAACGTCAGTAATCTAGCCAAAGAGCAGCTTTTCTTAGAAGAAAGCTTAGGGTTGAAAACAAAAGAAGCCGAAACGAAGGAATTTATCCTCAATGATGGTGACTTCCAAGTTGGCTTGACGGAAGCACAAGGTGGTACGATCGATTTACCGACCCATGAGGTGCTTGGCTTAGACTTCTTGAAAATCTCCATCAGTCAAGAAGATATCGATACATTAGAAAAACACTTGTCTGAGAAGAAGCAAGAGTTTTTCATCGACAAAAAACGGCAATTGTTGACGACCTACGATGCTATCGGTATCGAATGGTGGTTTATCGTTAAAAAATAAAGTGTTTTGAAAGAAAAAGCAGAGAGGACTATTCTCTGCTTTTTCTTTTTTTTGTCAAAAAAAGAAACTTTTGTTTTTATTTCGCACGAAAGAGTGTAAAAAACTGTTACATCGATTCGAAGACCAATCATTGAAAAAACGGTAGTTTATCTGCATTAGTAGAACAGGTCCAATCTATTTTGAATTTCTTATTTAGTTATTTAATATTTGAAACGCCTGTCTTAAAACTTAATATAATAGCCATTATGATTCAAAAATCGCAAACATTATATTGAATTGTGGTTATTCTTAATTTATAATAAAAAAGAATCGAGATTCGATGGCTCTGGACGCAGAGGTTATTTGTTGTTATTAATGTATGCGGTTTCTTTTGGTGGTGAGCAGTAACGGGAAGACAAGGAGTAGATGTGATGGAAAAAAAGTGGATACACCGATATTTTGCTCAGTGGGATCTGCAGATGATGGTACTGCCGGCGATTTTACTGGTAGGCATTTTTAGCTATATCCCAATGTACGGGATTTTGATGGCGTTTCAACAGTACAATATTTTTGAAGGTATGACAGGCAGTCCATGGATCGGCTTTGATAATTTTCGGCGCTTTTTTAGTGAACCACGTTTTTGGGAAATTTTACGGAATACCATTATGATCAGTGTGCTAAAGATTGCTATTTGTTTTCCAGCACCGATTTTGCTGGCGTTGATGCTTAACGAGGTCAAGAACGTTGCATTCAAACGTGTGGTGCAGACGATTACTTATCTCCCACACTTTTTATCATGGGTGATCGTGGCGGGGGTTACGATGTCGATTTTATCGATGGATAACGGTAGCTTAAATATTGCTTTGGAGAGTTTAAACCTGATCGATGAACCAATCAACTTTTTATCGATCCCTCGCTATTTCTGGACGATCATCGTTACGACAAATCTTTGGAAATCGATTGGCTTTGGCTCGATCGTCTATATGGCAGCCATTGCTGGGATCGATCCGCAACTGTACGAAGCAGCATCACTAGATGGCGCAACGAAATTTCAGCAAGTCTTTTTGATCACTCTGCCTTCGATCGTTCCAATCATTACGATTTTTCTCATTTTGGAGATCGGCAACTTATTGAATGCGGGCTTTGAAGATTTGCTTTTACTTGGGAGCAATCCAGCTCTTAGAAATGTGGCGGATGTCATTGATACCTATGTGTATCGGGTAGGGATCAGCAACTCTCAATATTCCTACGCAACAGCTGTTGGTTTGTTCAAAGCAGTCATTAGTGTCACTCTTTTGAGCGGAGCAAACTTTTTCGCACGCAAAGTGGGTCACAGCTTATGGTGATCAGCAGAGGAGGAAATGAACAATGAAGAAAAATTGGGGCGACCAAGCGATGATGATTTTTATCTACCTTTTCTTGATAACGCTTGCATTCTTGACGTTTTATCCCTTCTGGAATTCGCTGGTGATTTCCTTTAATTCTGGACGTGACACGGTGACTGGTGGGATCACGTTTTGGCCAAGAGAATTCACGTTGGAAAACTATCAGATCGTCTTTCAAGATCAGCGCTTGATGAATGCCTTTTTCATCAGTGTCTTACGGACAGTGATCGGGACGTTTTCATCGATCATGCTGACAGCGATGGCAGCATATGGAATGTCAAAAAGAGAACTGATAGGGCGAAAATTTATTACGATTTTTTTCATCCTCACGATGTTCTTCAGCGGCGGCTTGATTCCAACTTTTTTAGTGGTACGTTCACTTGGACTGATGGATTCTTTTTGGGTAATGATCATTCCTGGTCTGATCAGTGTTTGGAATATGATCATCTTCCGTACGTTCTTTCAGCAACTGCCGAAAGGATTGGAAGATTCAGCGAAAATTGATGGTTGTGGTTATTGGGGCACGTTTTTCCGAATCATTTTGCCGTTATCAGGTCCAGTCATTGCCACTTTGTCGCTATTTACCGCCGTTGGGCATTGGAATGATTGGTTTATGCCAAGCATCTACATTACTTCAGATCATCTGATTCCCTTGCAGACCTTTTTGCAACGAGTCTTGAATTCGAACACGGTGAGTTCGCAAATGAGTCAAATCGATTCTGGCTCAGCAGCACGTTTGGCGGAAATGACTGGTGTCACAGGAAAATCCTTGTCGATGGCGATCATGATGGTGGCGACTTTGCCGATCGTAATGGTTTATCCGTTTGTCCAAAAGTATTTTGTAAAAGGTGTATTGATTGGTTCGTTGAAAGATTAGCAGAGCAGGAGGAACTCTCTTGATTAGAGGAGAGAAGGAACGAAACGTTGAAAGGGGATAAAAGAATGAAAGCAAAGGTATTAAAAGGCGTGCTGTCAGTGACTGCGATGAGTCTCTTACTGGCTGCTTGCGGCAGTGAGTCAGGGACAAAAGAAAGTGATGGGGCGGCAGCGAATGACCGTGACAGTTCGGAGGTCTTTGAATTAGGCAGTGAACCGTTGGAGATCACGATGTTTGGTAATTATGACTGGTACACGATGGATCGTTGGGGAGATGATCCAGCAACTGCTGCTATCAAAGAACTGACCAAGGTAGATATTCGTGCGATCGATGGTGGCGGGAATGCAGCACAGCGGCTAAGCACAATGATCGCTGGCGATGATCTACCTGATTTTATTTGGCTTGATCGAGGGTCGGATGTGGAACGGCTGCGAGAAGCGGGTGCCTTAGTGCCATTTGATGATTACTTGGATAAGTATCCGAACTTGAAAGAATGGGCGGGAGAAGACATCCTGAACATGCTTCGTTCAGAAGACGGC
This sequence comes from Enterococcus sp. 4E1_DIV0656, assembly GCF_002140695.1. Taxonomy (NCBI): domain Bacteria; kingdom Bacillati; phylum Bacillota; class Bacilli; order Lactobacillales; family Enterococcaceae; genus Enterococcus; species Enterococcus sp. 4E1_DIV0656. Next base: position 1,415,325 of record NZ_NGLF01000001.1, read on the forward strand.
AAACTTTATCAGTTTCCCAACTGGTATAGCTCGGAGCCTTTCGGGAATGCGGGTTATGTCGTCAATAAAGAGATCCATGATGCTTTAGGTGCGCCAGAATTGAAAACAACCGATGATCTTTATGAGTATTTGAAAGAAGTTCAAACAGAGTTTCCTGATGTTATTCCATTTGAAACAGATGTCAGCGGACAAGGGATCAATGTCTTATACTCCGCCTTTGCAGAAGGGCGTTCACCAGCAGATATCCGCATTCGCGCTGTTCCTGAAGGCGACGTGTTGACCTCGATCTTTGCCAATGAAAACTACGTAGAATCGATTGAATATGCGTCAAGATTGTACCGTGAGCGCTTGATGACCCAAGATACCTTGACCCAAGATGCGGATATGGTTGCAGAAAAAGTAACCAGTGGTCGTGTAGCTGTCTATGCGGCTGCCAGTCCATCGAATCATGCTCGCGATGCCCACTATATCTTACAAGAGCAAAACCCAGATGCGGGGTATTTCTATATCGAACCAATTGCTAAACCAGGACTAGATCCTGACAATATTTTCCCAGGTTCCTATGAAATGCTAGGGTGGAATGTCAGTGTCATTACTAGAAATGCAGAAGACCCAGAAAAAGTCTTTGCCTTCTTAGACTGGTTGACAGGACCGTTGGGCCAATCGATCTTGATGTTTGGTCCAGAAGGCCAGTATTGGGATGGCTTTGACGAAGAAGGCTATACGCAATTTACGGATGCCTATGCAGAAGACAGTGCAGGCGTTTCGGAGATCGAGCAAGCAACTTCAAGTTTCCAATGGAACGGCAACTCCGCCTTTTTAGACAATACCAAAACAAAATTTGAACTGAATCTTCCAGAAGATCAAATGAACTGGGCAACGAAATGGCAGCATGCTATTACTTGGGACACGCAAAAAGACGACACGGAATTTGCGGCGATCAACCCGATGCCAGACTCACCAGAAGGAATCATTCAGCAACGGATCAACGATATTTTTGAAGAAGCCAATGCTTCAGCGATCTTTGCTGACAGCGATGAAGAAGTGCGTGCCATCTTTGCTGAGGCGGAAGCCCAAGCACAAGCAGCGGGCTATCAAGAGTTGCTGGGTTATCAAACAGAGAAATGGCAGCAAAATCTACAAAACTTAGCCCGCTAGAGGGTAAATCAGCTGATTAGAGAAAGGAGGCGGACTGATGGGAAATGAACGATGGTATCGTTGGTATGGTGCCAGTCAAGCGATAGCTAGTATGTTGCTTTTGAATGGCTACTGGTTACTGTTCAATCTGCCCGTTCTATTGCTAGCTTTGGGGCTGATTTTCCCCAGCTCTCCTCGTCAGTTTCTTTTCTCTTTGGTTGGTTTGATCATTAGTTTTCCTAGCATTCTTTTGCCAGCGACCTTTGCTTTATTTGGGGTCATGCGGCGCTGGTTGTACTATCAAGAACCACGACAGGCCATCGGAGGGACCTTTTGGCGGCTCTATCGGGAAAATTATCGGCGCAGTTTTGCCGCAGGCCTCTTTTTCGGTAGTCTCGCTTTGCTGCTGTTAGGCTCTTATCGCCAAATCGATTCCTTTCAGTTGCCCGTATTGGCTGTCGGCTATTTGTTTTTAAGTATCATTTTACTCGTGTGGTTGCTGTATTTTATCTGCGACAGTGTGCATTTGGCGGCACCCATGCGGCTCGCCTTGATCAAAAGCTTTTTCATCATCTTTTGGGCACCGTTGCAGACACTGATGTTGCTAGGGCTGTTGAGTGGCCTCGCTTTACTGCTCGTCTTGATCAATCCCTTACTCGCGGGATTGATCGTAGGGGGACTAGGTAGCCAATGTGCGTGTTACAGTTATTTGAGAATCATCCAAAAGGCGCAAGCAAAAGCTGCACCAGCCGATGAGTAATCTATGTAACACTGATTAGAAAAAAATCTGAAAACTATCCTTAATGGGTAGTTTTTTTCATTGGCAAAAAGTGCTAAAGTTAGAAGCAAGACAAGCCTGAAAGGAGCGAGTATGGAACGATGACAATGTACCCAAAAACAGTACAGCTCATTCAAGAAAAAATGCCGACCGTTTTCCCAGGAGCGGTGCTGCGTTTTATCGCTGGTGAAACCCAAGAGACCCAGGTATTCGGACAGGCAGCGCTTCTTCCGAAAACCGAACCTATGACGAAAGATCATTTGTTTGATTTAGCCTCATTGACGAAAGTCGTTTGTACAACGAGTGTTCTGTTAAAATTGTGGGATCAAGGAAAAATCGAGATGGAGGCGCCGCTTACTCGTTGGTTGCCAGCGTTTAAAGACGATCGGGTAACGATCAAGCACTTGCTGACGCATACGGCAGCCATCAACACGTGGATTCCTCATCGAGACCAGTTGGATGCTGCTGCCTTGCGCAAGGCGTATTTGCAGCTTGAAAGCAGTGATACGATCGGTCAAACGGTCAGCTATACGGATACTGGGACGATTTTGCTGGGCTTTTTATTGGAGGAGCTGTATCAAAAACCAGTGACCGAGATTTTTCAAGAAGAAGTCTTGACGCCTTTAGGCATGAAGAACAGCGGCTTTCCGCCTTTTCCTCCTTCACAGCTGCCATTGATCGTGCCTACCCAGCAGCAGCCAGACGGCAGTATCCTTAGAGGAATCACCCATGACCCAAAAGCACGAGTGCTGGGAAACCATGCCGGCAACGCCGGGTTGTTTTCTACCGTGGATGATTTGACGCTGTTCGTTCAACTGTTATTGGCAAATGGTCAGCAGCAAGGTGCGCCGTTTTTCTCAGAAAAAGTGATGCAGGCGCTGGCTCAGAGGCAGACGCCTGAAAGCACAAAGCCCCGCACCTATGGCTGGGACTTATTGGGTGCGCCGTACCAATTATTTCATACAGGCTATACAGGCACGTTTCTCGCAGTAGATATCCCTAACAAAAAAGCGTTTATTTTCTTATCGAATCGGGTCCATCCAGTGGATCATCGAGAAAGCTACTTGGGTCATCGTGACGAAATCCTGCAATGTTACTTAAAAGAATCTGCCGAATAAGCGGATTCATGCTATAATATGCACGAACAACTAGAGAGGGGAACAATTATGGAACCATTGTTTATGAAACCTGTTTTTCAAGAAAAAATCTGGGGCGGCAGTCGCCTGCATTCTGTTTTTGGTTTTGATTTACCGAGTGACAAGATCGGTGAAGATTGGGCGATCAGTGCGCATCCTCATGGGGTGAGCGTCATTGAAAATGGTCCGTTTAAAGGCAAAACATTGGCGGATCTTTGGCAAGACCATCAAGAACTGTTTGGACATTCAGACGAACCAGTCTTTCCATTATTAATTAAAATTCTAGACGCGGAAGATGATCTATCCGTTCAGGTCCATCCTGATGACACGTATGGGCTAGCCCATGAAGGGGAATTAGGGAAAACGGAATGCTGGTACATTATTGATGCCGAACCAGGTGCGGAAATCATTTATGGCCACCACGCACAAACCAAAGAAGAACTTGCGGAAATGATCGAAGCGGGTCGTTGGGATGATTTGTTAACAAAAGTCCCTGTGAAAAAAGGCGATTTCTTCTACGTGCCAAGTGGAACGATCCACGCCATTGGGAAAGGGATCATGATCTTAGAAACCCAACAAAGCTCGGATACGACTTATCGGGTGTACGACTATGATCGTACTGATGATCAAGGACAAACACGGGAGCTGCATATCCAACAATCAATCGATGTGACGACGATTCCTGCACGGACGCCAGAATTATCGATCCGTGAAGTCAAACAAGGACAATCAGCAGTCGTTACCTATCTTGAAACGCCATTTTTCAATGTGTATGAATGGGAAGTACGTGGGAAATTATCTTTGGCACAAAAGGCCGATTATACCTTGATGACCGTGATTGATGGGTATGGGCAGTTGATGATCGACGGTCATTCCTATGAACTAAAAATGGGCACGAGCTGCATTTTGCCAAACCCGATCAAGAAATGGGAATTGGTTGGTGAATTGACTGTCATTGCCTCTGAACCTGGAAAAAAATAAAACGATCAGTAAGTGACGTGATTCGCACAAGCAAAACAGCACACGTTCCTGATTTTTCGTAAGGCTGAACGCGTTCAGCTGCCTGTCATCATTGGCGATTTTTCCGCTTTTGACTGACAGGTTTTTTCGTATGGACACTCACGATAGACGTCTGAGCAAGATTTGTTATAATGGCAGTAATGAAGGATAGGTGAAAAGAATGGTTTACTTAGATCATGCAGCAACGACACCGCTGCACCCAGAAGTGATCAAAGTGATGAGTGAGACGATGCAGACATTTTTTGGCAATCCATCAAGCATTCATCATTATGGTCGAGATGCCCACACCCAATTAGAATTGGCTCGTCAAGCGATCGCTCAGCAGCTAGGGGTCAAGGAACATGAGATCATTTTTAACAGTGGAGGTACCGAAAGTGATAATACAGCGATCATCGGTACAGCCCTTAGCAAACAAGCACAAGGCAAACATATCATTACGACCCAGATCGAACATCCGGCGGTCATTGAGAGTATGCGCTATTTAGAAGGCTTAGGCTTTGAGGTGACCTATTTGCCCGTAGATCAAAAGGGGCAATTGGCCGTCAGTGAAGTTGAGGCTGCCTTACGTCCCGATACGATTTTAGTATCCATAATGACGGCAAACAATGAAACGGGCAATTTGTTGCCGATTGCAGAAATTGGCGCCCTTTTACGGGAGCATCCCGCCGTTTTTCATACCGATGCCGTGCAAGCTTATGGCAAAATCCCGCTTGAAATCAATGAAAATAGCATTGATCTCCTAAGCATTTCGGCTCACAAAATCAACGGACCAAAAGGGATCGGCTTTTTGTATAAACGAGATGGCTTGTCGCTACCTTCGCTACTCCACGGTGGCGAACAAGAAGAAAAACGGCGAGCAGGGACGGAAAACTTGGCAGCCATCATGGGAATGGCCAAAGCAGCTTCTTTGCATACCCCCGAAGCGCAGCAAGCAGCGGCAGAACAATATCAAACGTTTGCCGATGTGCTGATGGAGACCTTAGCAGCACAAGGCGTTGATGTTCAGTTGAATGGTGATCCAGCACACAAATTGCCCCATATTTTGAATCTGCGTTTCCCAGGGGTCAGCAGTGACTTGTTACTGATGAAATTGGACTTAAAAGGAGCCGCCATCTCGACAGGCAGCGCTTGTACGGCGGGCAATGTTGAACCCTCCCATGTGCTAGAAGCGATGGTAGGCAAAGAGCATCCAGCTATCCGGGAATCGGTCAGAGTCAGCTTTGGCTATGGCAACACATTGGCGGAAATCGAAGCATTTGCTCAGCTATTAGCAGAAACTGTCTTAGCAACGAAAAAGTAGGAGAACAGCTAGCAATCTCGCTGAAAACTATTTATAATGAAAGAAATGATGTTAAAGAGGTGAAGAACATGGCATTTGAAACAACAGCAACCGTTTTAGGCGCAGCAACCCAATACCGCATTGCTCCTGAAGCAAAAAAATATACGTTGCGGGACAATGGCTTTACAGAAACGAACGGCGGCAACTTCCAATTGATTCGTGGCCTTGAAGCAACACCCCAAAGCAAAGAAGGATTTAAATTAAAAATCACTGTTGCAAAAGATCTGCAAACCTTCAAGATGTCGATCACGACAGCCAATGGATTAAAAGCAGTCAATATTTTCAAAGATGAACAGCACAAAATGCTGCAAGAAAAATTTTACTTTTTAATGGATGGTTTTATCAGCCGCGGGTTGTTTGTCAAAGCGTAAGCTTTTGTCAAAAGCAGCTATACCGTTCAAAGGGCAAGAAGTGTGTCACTCCGCCAAACAGGCAAGGGATTGATACACTTCTTTTGTATCTTTGCCGGTTTCTTTTTATACTAAAGTAAACAAACCTAAGCCGTTCTCAGAAAGTGGATACGTTGAGACGAGAAAGAAGGAATCCAGATGAAACGAACCTTAAACAAGCAATCCGTGTTAGCCGTTGGAATGGGGACTTGGCATATGGGGGATGACCCTGCTAAGGAAAAAGCCGAGATCGATGCGCTGCAAGCGGGCATCAAAGCCGGAGCGGCTGTCATCGATACCGCAGAAATGTACGGCGAGGGAAACGCAGAAACGCTAGTTGGCAAGGCGATCCAGCCCTTTACACGAGGGGATCTTTATTTGATTTCAAAAGTTTATCCCTGGAATGCCTCCGCAGATGAATTGCCGAAAGCTTTAGACCGTAGCTTAGCGCGTTTAGGCACCGACTATCTTGATCTGTATCTGCTCCACTGGCGAGGAGATGTGCCGTTAGCAGAAACAGTTGACGCACTAGAAGCTGCCAAAGCCTCTGGAAAGATTCGTGCATGGGGCGTCTCTAATTTTGACGTGGCAGATATGGAGGAGCTGTTGCGGTTAGAAAACGGCGATCAATGTGCCGCCAACCAAGTACTCTATAATTTAGGTGCCCGGGGGATCGAATACGATCTTTTGCCTTGGCAGGCAGAGGCTGAGATTCCGGTGATTGCCTACTCACCCATTGCTCAAGGCGATCGGCTAGGGCACCACTTCAAAAATGATGAAGTGGTGAAAGAGCTGGCAGAAGCCAAAGGCTGCACGATTTTTCAGCTGCTTTTGGCATGGACCCTTCGACAACCCCACGTCTTAGCGATCCCCCAAACCAGTGACTCGCTGCATATGCTGCAGAACATTGAAGCTACCAAAATCGTTTTTTCCAAAAGCGAATTGGCGACAATCGATGCACGCTTTCCGGAGCCAACGAAAAAGCAGCCGCTAGCGATGATTTGAAGACCCTAATCACAGAAAAAAGCAGTAAAGTAAGGAGCGACTATGAAATTTTTTACGTCTGATACCCATTATTTTCATGCAGCCTTGCTCGGGGACAATGACTTTGCCCCACGCCCCTTTGAGACAGTGACGCAAATGCATGAAACGATGATCGCTAGCTGGAATGAGGTCGTTGCGGATAAAGATGTCGTTTATCATTTAGGGGATGTCGCGATGCACCCTGCTTATGAAGCAGGTTTTCCAGAAATTGCGGCGCTGTTAGCACAGCTGCAGGGCAAAATCGTTTTTATCAAAGGCAATCATGATACCCGGGCTTTCTTTGCGTACTTGCGCAAGCATGATCCTGGTTGTTTGGGAGCCCAAAAGTATGCGTTTGAAGATGTTGGTGTTTTGCTGAAGTTTGCTCATCAGCAATTTTTACTAACCCATTATCCTATGCTGCTGGGGATCACCAAAAACAGCCGCAATCTGCATGGGCATATCCATCATCATAGTGTACCAATCGCTGAGAATCTCAACGTAGGAGTCGATGCACCGGAATTGGCGTTTCTGCCGCAGCCGCGTCCCTTCGGTCGACCAGTTTCCGAAAATGAACTGGCGGTGCTACATCATGCAAAGCAACAAGAACTTGCCAAGCTAGCTCGTTAACAGATAACAAGAAAAGCAAGCATCCAAACAGATTCGGGTGGCTTGCTTTTTTTGTGATGACTTTGACAGCAAGCTTTGATTAAGGAAATTTTTTTGATAAAAATAAACTTTATATGTAAAAAATAATCGATTCCAAGAGTTATTATTTGATGGATATTTAAGAAATGTGTATGCTTTAAGTAGAAAGCAGTAAAGGAGGTTGCCAATGCGTAAGATTTCTAAAGTGATTTTTATCATCGGATTGCTTTTACTCTTACTTGTCTTTTATTTTGGGATCATCGCCAATCAGCAAGCGGCTTCATTGCCTGTTTACTTGATTCCTTTGGATGAATATCCTTGGGTCGGATCTTCCATGAGTATGCTGCTCTTTTGGTTATCTGTTGGCTTTGCTATTTTTACAGTGATCGCACTCTTTGTCGTTTTGTTTTATCCAAAACGCTCAGACCGCTTGATCATTCCCCATAAGACAGGCGATTTAGTGATTCAGAAGAAGGCGTTAGAGCATTTTGTGCTCGAGCGGGTGAAACAAACAGATTTCATCCATCAGCCATCGGTAAAAATCAAAATCGTCAAGAATAAAGTAGCGGTAAAAATCGATGGAGAAATGAAACAAACAGCAGCCATCCCGCAAAAACAAGAAGCTTTGGTTGGTGAGATCAGCAGCAGTCTGCAGCAGCTTTTCGGTATCGAAAGCAATATCCAAACGGAAGTTGTTTTAAAAGATACGCAAGAAACGCCAGCAGCCCATGACCAACCGCGTGTAGTTTAGGAGGAACAGGTATGAGTGAATGGTTCTACCACTATAAGATCCCGCTTATCTTTGCAGGTTTCGGTTTGATCCTAGCGATCCTGTTTCTAACGATCGGCTTTTTGAAAACCATACTGCTGGTGCTATTTACGGCACTAGGTACGTATCTGGGATTTTATCTCAAAGAAGTCGGATTCTTTGAACAATTTCAAAGACCGCGCCGTTAACTTTGGTAACATTATTAGTTTAATTTATATCAAGATTATAGTAGGAGGAATGTACGATGGAAAACCAAACAAAACCAACAGCAGGTGTTAAAGGAGAATTAACTTACGAAGATAAAGTGATTCAAAAAATCGTAGGCATTGCATTAGAATCTGTAGACGGACTCTTAACAGTCGATGGCGGTTTCTTCTCAAATATTGCAGGTAAATTAGTCAACACCGATGATGTGACTTCAGGGATCAACGTTGAAGTTGGGAAAAAAGAAGTGGCAGTCGATCTTGATATCGTTGCAGAATATGGCAGCGACATGACCACGATCTACGACCAAATCAAAGAGGTTGTTTCAACACAAGTCAACAAAATGACGAATTTAGAAGTCATCGAAGTAAACGTGAATGTAGCAGATGTCAAAACACGTGAACAATTCGAAAAAGACTCTGAAACAGTTCAAGACAAAGTAAGCAGTGCGGCAGAAACAACTGGCGACTTTGCGTCAAAACAAACACGTAAAGCCAAAGGTGCCTTCAACCGGACAACGACGCGTATTCAAGAAAACAACGAACCACGCGTTCAATAATAGCAAGATAAGCAAAAGACTAGCTGCGGCTAGTCTTTTTTTGTCCCACAAAAGGTGTATTTTTGCAGCTTCAGCCGATCAGAACATCAAAGCCAAAAGCTCCAATAATGGATTCCTTCTGCTTGAAAGACATCGTTAGGATAGCTTTTCTCATAATGGGCTTTTTCGGGGGAATCATTAGGATCGAATACTTGAATCGTTCCTTCTTTGTTCAAAGCCAATACCATAATATGTCCGGATGTCGTAAAGGTTCCTGCTTGAACCGAGACCACAACGGGGATGCCTTGTGTCATTTTCTCATAGGCAGCCTCAAATGAATCCCCTAAATCGGCAAATTGGTAACCAAAAGCTTCGGCAAACTGAGGAAAGATTTGCCAACTCGTTCCTTGTTTGGGAAGATAAAATTGATCGCCAGCCCACTCCAATAGTTTGTCAGGATTCGGCGGACGATCCGTCCAAAAAGAATCGATCATGGCTAAAGAAGCAATAGCGCACCCGTTTGCCGCAAACGTATTTTGCTCTTCTCCATATCCATACGTGTTATTGCCCCAGCGTTGATCGGTTTGTACAATCAACGGCAGTTGCTGCGTATCTGCCATCGCTTGTTGAAGAGCTTGATTGGCTTGGCGAGTGAACTGTTTTGAGACAAGCGCTGTCTGATCAAACGCAGCATCCCTGACCTGATCAATCACGTAATGAATGACAAAAACACCACCGATGAGAAAAAGCAGCAGTGCAAGGCTCTTTTCTTTCTTCCCATCGTTTCTCCTCGTTTTCGATATCCTTGTGTGCAATCGCATGAAATGCCCCTCCTCGTAAAGTAATATCTAAGAGAAGTATAGTCTTTTTCTAATAAGAGCATTTCTGCATTTCCTGAAGAATTTCATACGATTTTATGACAACCACCATTTGAAAAGTAAGTTGTTGCTGTTTGGACAGCTGTCGATGACAGACACAAAAGCAGCGCTTCCTCTATTTGGCTGAGTGGGTGGAGTAACGAACAGCAACTTCTCTCCAGATGTCTTTTCTAAAAAAGGAATTTTTAAGAAAAGACAGCAAACAGTGAAGTTTTTTGTGTTTTGTTGTATAATGCAAATTACTGAAAAGTTGCGACCTTCAAATCGTAGATGATTTCAGAATCTATAATTGAAATGATGGTGAAACGATCATGTCTAACGAAAACACCCGTGTGGTGGTTGGAATGAGTGGCGGGGTAGACTCGTCAGTAACAGCACTTTTGCTGAAAGAACAAGGGTATGATGTTGTTGGGATCTTTATGAAAAATTGGGATGATACCGATGAAAACGGTGTTTGTACCGCAACAGAAGACTACAAAGACGTAGCCAAAGTGGCTGCGCAAATCGGGATTCCTTATTATTCAGTGAATTTCGAAAAAGAATATTGGGACCGTGTATTTGAATATTTTCTTGCAGAATACCGTGCCGGACGGACGCCAAATCCAGATGTCATGTGTAACAAGGAAATCAAGTTCAAAGCCTTTTTGGATTATGCGATGGATCTTGGTGCCGACTATGTAGCAACTGGCCATTATGCGCAAGTGACCGTTGATGAAAACGGCGTAACTCATATGTTGCGAGGCGTGGATAACAACAAAGATCAAACGTATTTCTTAAGCCAATTGTCACAAGAACAATTGAGCAAAACCATGTTCCCACTAGGCGGCATGGAAAAATCAGAAGTACGAGCGATCGCTGAACGGGCAGGTCTAGCAACAGCCAAGAAAAAAGATTCCACGGGTGTCTGCTTTATCGGAGAAAAGAATTTCAAACAATTTTTGAGTAATTACTTGCCAGCGAAAAAAGGCAATATGGTTACATTAGATGGCGAAGTCAAAGGACAACACGATGGCTTGATGTACTACACCATCGGACAACGTCAAGGCTTAGGCATTGGCGGCGGCGGTGCCACTCAAGAACCATGGTTTGTCGTAGGAAAAGACTTAGCGACCAACACTTTGTATGTGGGACAAGGATTCCATCACCCCGCTTTGTATGCAGATCGCTTGGAAGCAAGCCAAATCCACTTTACTACAGAACAAGACCGCGGCACGGAATTTTCATGCACAGCAAAATTCCGCTACCGTCAACAAGATGTACCGGTAACCGTGCGTCTATTAGATGGAGATCGAGCAGAAGTGATTTTTGACGAACCAGTACGCGCCATCACTCCGGGACAAGCAGTCGTTTTTTATGACGGCATGGAATGCTTGGGCGGCGGTTTGATCGATGCAGCCTACAAAGAAGCCAAAGAATTACAATATGTTTAACACCTAACAAAATCAGCCCTAGCTAAGAACACTGAACCAATCAGTTGCACTTAGCTAGGGCTTTCTTTATTTGTACCAACGAATGTTTTGCGTAATCAAGAGAACCAAAAAAATAGGTAGCCGTTTATTCTTTGATCTTGAAAAGGTGGATCTTTTCGCTAAATGCAGCGACTTGTGCAGGATCGATCGTACCGTTTGTTTTCGAGAGCGCATTAGACATACCGCAAGCCATCGAATAGATCAATGCTTGTTCCATTGGAAACTGTTTATTCAATGCAACAGCCATACCACCAACGGTTGAATCACCACAACCAGTCGTATTAACGATGGCGATTTTAGGGATCTCGATCTTAAAAAAAGTCGACTGATGTTTAACGATTGCCCCATCGTCGCCTTGAGAAACCATGACGGTGTCGATCCCTTCGAAGAGAGAGCTCTCTAAGACAGAGAAAATGTCTTGCGATGAATGCAATTTTTGACCCATTAGTTCTTCTAATTCCTGTTGATTTGGTTTAATAAAATTCGGACGAGCATTCGTTTGAGTCAAACAATTTTTTAGTTGTTCCCCAGCTATATCCATGAGGATCGGGACTTGTTCACCTAATGATTGACGGATGAATTGAAGCAATTGATCGTGAAAATGCCCATTATCAGAATTTACTGATCCAGAAATACAGACGACCGTGATGGGGTGTTGTTTAATTATTGCTGCAAGGTGTTGGTAAAAAAGTTGTTCGTTTTCCTCCGACAGATAAAGTCCTTTTTCTACTAGCTCAGTATGGGTGTTACCGTCATGCATGATCGTGATCGCATTGCGAGAATTGCCGTTGATGGTGAGGAAATCCAATACATAACGTTCTTCAGCTAGTAAAGAATCAAGGATCGTTTTGCCTACAGGTCCACCTAAAATACCTGTCAATAAAACGGCTTCCCCAGATTGTGCGATGACTCTGCCAGCATTGATGCCTTTTCCTCCAATTGATGTATGTGGGTTATCTACCCGATTTACTTGATCCAATTTTAGCGAAGGAACAAGATAGTTGTAGTCCATGGAAGGGTTCATTGTGATGGTTAAAATCATTTTTGTTCCTCCTTGAGGATCTCTGTAAAGGAACGATAATAGTCAAAAGTAGTCTCAGAAAGTTTATCATCAGTGATCAAATAGTCGATATCTGAAAGCGAGTAGAAGGTATAAACGTCAGAGCGATTAAACTTGGAACTATCTGCAACGATGCATTTTTTGCGGGAATGTTTGAATGCGACTCGTTGAATCGAACCTTCAACAAGATTTGCAGTGGTAATATTATTTTCAAAAATCCCATTTGTAGCAGCAAAAGCGATATCGATATTTAAATTTTCAAAACTCTTCTCTGCTGTTTCCCCATAAAATTCTTCCGTCGTGCGGGAAAATTCTCCACCGGTCAATAAGACACGATAGTCTGTGTTGTAAATCAAATAATTAAAAGCAAGTAAACTATTTGTGATCACGAATAAGTTTGCTTTTTTTAGTTCAGGTAAAGCGTGGAGCATCGTAGTTCCCGCACCGATATAGATAGTATCGTTGTCTGATATGATACTGTTCATTACTTTTCCGATGAATTTCTTTTCGGCAACGTTCGTATCGATTTTTTCTTGAGTAGAAAGCTCGTGTTCGATTTTTTCGAGTTTTTGGGCGCCACCATAGATTTTTACCAATAAAGATTGATTCGCTAACTCTGTAATATCTCTACGAATGGTCATATCGGAAACGTCTAATGTTTTGGCTATTTCTGCAATGGATAAGTAATCGTGCTGATTCACTAGCGCTAGAATTTTTTCTTGCCGTTCTTTCTTTAACATAGTTTCACCTCTGGTTGATTAACGATTTTTTTAAGTTTCTTTTTTATCGATGTTCTTTATACATTAATTAATAGCATTTACTTTTGGAAAAAGCAAGGGAAAATGTTCATCTTTGTTAAAGTTTGATAGTTTCGTGTATTGGTGAAAGGAATCAGTTTGAAAAAAATACCAAAAGAAAGCGTTGACAAGAAAAATTAACTATTGTATATTTACATTGTAAAACATATTGTAACAAACTTTAACAATATTTATCATTTGAGTTGAACAAGGAGGAAGAATAGATGGGCTATACGAGCATGTTTGATGAAAGGCTAATTTTTCTCGATGTGGAAGGAGAGGAGTTGAAAGAACTATTTGAAGAAATAGCCAAACGATTACAGCAACAAGGTTTTGTGAATGAACAGTATGTAGAAGGATTACTAGCAAGAGAACAAGCTTTTCCAACTGGACTGATTACACAGTATTTGAATATTGGCTTGCCTCATTCAGAACCAGCGTATGTCGAAAAGCCTTTTATTGCGATCGTGCGTCTGAAAAACGAGGTGAAGATGAAGCAAATGGGCGACAGTCAAGAAATGCAGGTCAAGGATCTCTTTTTTCTAGGAATCAAAGAACCAAAAGAGCAAGTCGGCTTACTGCAATCGTTAATGGCATTATTTATGGATGAAGGATTTGTAAAGGCATTCATTGAAACACAAGAAGTGCAGGCAATTTATCAGCTAGTTACACAGTATACAAAATAAAATTTTTGGAGGAATTTAAGATGAAAAGAAGATTGGTCGTAGCATGTGGAAGTGGGGTTGCAACAAGTCAAACGATCGCAAGTAAAATTGCTGGAATGCTTGAAGATGACGGAATCGATTTCCCCGTTGAAGCAGTTGATTACAAGTCGATCCAAAATGAATTGCCGTCGACAGGAATTTATGTGTATGTTGCTCAGCCAGATGATGAAGTATTGGAAAAAGCCGCTGAGCTAGGTGTACACGTTTTTGCTGGGATTCCGTTTCTTACCGGTATGGGTATGGATACGATTTATGAAGAAATCAAAGAATTGATTGGCTAGTACAAAACATCCTATCAAAAGAAAGAAGTGAAAAAAATGCAAGTATTTCAAGACATTATCAATTATATCTTAGGTTTAGGTTCCGCTATTTTTGTGCCGCTAATCATTTTAATCCTAGGCTTGGTTGCAGGGATGAAATTCAAAAAAGCCTTTATGTCTGCAATCACGTTAGGTATTGCTTTTACTGGGATGTCTATGGTCATTGGCTTTATGTCAAATGCAGTTAGTCCAGCTTCCGAAGCATTGGCAAAAAATACTGGCTTGAACTTGCCTGCGCTAGATTTAGGGTGGACAGGAGCGGCAAGTATCACCTGGTCATGGTCCTATGCATTTGTTTTCTTTGCCGTCGTTCTTGGCGTGAATTTTGTCATGTTGATTTTGAACTGGACCAAGACGTTGAATGTCGATATGTGGAATGTATGGGGTAAAGCGCTGACTGCCTATCTGGTCTACTTTATCAGTGGAAGTTTACTTGCTGGGTTTATCACCGCCATCGTACAGGTTATCTTGGAACTTAAAATGGGGGATATGTTCCAACGCCACATTGAGGATTTGACTGGTATTCCTTTAGTAACAGTGACCCACTTGATGAATATTTCAGCAGTGCTTTTATTACCGATCAATGTGATTATGGATAAAATTCCTTTCTTTAATCGACGGGCCGATACCAAAGCCTTAAAAAAGAAAATCGGTATCTTCTCTGAAAATTCGGTGATGGGCTTTCTCATTGGTTTGGGCTTGGGATTAGCTGCAGCTTATGGCGTGTCAGGCTCATTGAACTTAGCTATTCAAATCGCGACTGCAATGGCTTTGTTCCCAATGATCTCAAAAATGTTTATGCAGTCTCTTTCACCACTGGCTGATGCAATGTCGGAAATGATGAAAAAACGCTTTAAAGATCGGGAAGTTTACATTGGGTTAGATTGGCCCGTATTAGCTGGTCGCTCTGAGATTTGGGTCACTGCTATCTTGTTGGTACCTGTCTTTATTGGCTATGCTATCATCTTGCCGGGAAATGCTGTGTTGCCTTTAGCAGGAATCATTAACTATTCGATCGCAGTAGGTGGATTATTGCTCACCGGCGGAAACTTGGTGCGTATGCTGATCATGGGGGTTATTTCGATGCCAATCTATCTATATGCAGCTACGTATTTGACGCCGATCCTAACGGGCTTAGCAGATCGAACCGGCGCAGTAGAAGGAATACAAAAAGGGCAGCAAATCACTTGGTCTTCGATCGAAGGACCGGAATTTCGAATTTTATTTGCAGAAGCGTTTAAAGGAAATATCTTGGGTATCGTCGGTTCCGTTGTGTTTATCGCAATGTTTGTCTGGTTGTATAAATATATGAATAAGGTAAAGGTACCAAGTCAAAGATATGAAGAACAAGGGACCCCATCGACGCAAGTACGTGCGACGAATGGCTAATATTTTCAAAAAGGAAAGGACGACAGGAATGGGAAAGAGCGAAAAAATAAAATGGCAATTGCTTCTTTTTCTAGCAATTGGCTGCTATCTCTTAGCTTTGGTGACACAACAGTACCTATTTAATGTCGTAGCGATTGGTCTAGCAGTCTGTGTATACAAATATGGCAGTCCAGTACTTTTTAAAGAATACGATGAACGAAAAAAGAAAAAAGAGGAAGAAGCAGCTAAAGTAAGGGAAGCTGTACAAACAATCTTACGCAACAAAACGTTTGAAAAATAAAAAAGGTGGTCTTGAATATGTCAGATGGACGGATGATTTTTGAAAGAGAACGGGAAGATTTAGCACGAATCGTAAAATTGATTTTTACCCGGAAGAATACAAATGTTGCAGGCGGTAATTTTTCTTTTAAAACAACCGATGAAACTGGAAAAGAATACATTATTATGACACCAACTATGATGTCAGAAGCCTATTTAGGAGAGGTCTCACCAGCCCAGATTTTAGTCGTTGAGCCTCATACGAGAACAGTGATTGATGGGGTTGGTCAGCTGACACGAGAAATCAACTTACACGAAGCGGTTTATGATACGAATCCAGCGATAAAAGCAGTCTTACATGCCCATTCTCCTCACTCGATGTTTTGGGCAACCGCCGGATTGGATATGCCTAACTTAACAGAAGCGACCCAAAAAATTGGCTATATTCCTGTACTAGACTTTGAACCTAATTGCTCACCAGAATTAGCAGAATTAGTTTCTGATTACATGAAAAAAGAACAACTCGCCTTACCGAATATGTTGCTCCTCAACAGTCATGGGGTACTGATCAGTGCGCCAGGAGCATCTGGCATCGAAGCAATCCATAAAGCTTTGCAAATACTAGATACCACGGAATGGAATGCGGAAATTGCCTATAAGCAAACGATTTTTCAATCTTTAGGCTTGTTAGATGGTTTTTACTCCAAAGGGAGACAAGTAGGAACACTTGAAGACTTGAAAAAACATACACCGATTTATAATAAAGAAGAAATTTTTGCTGGTGGTGATTAGCCAGCAAGTAATCATCTTTTTCGATTGATAAAAATCCAAGAACATTCGTTTACGAGTTCTTGGATTTTATTTTTTTATTCAAAATATGCTATAATTTAGTCAGAAAATGAATGTTTTTGATGCATTGGCATTTTTAAAAGAAAGGGGGAGGGGCATGAATCGTACAAGATTCAACCTCATGAAATGAGGGACGTTAGTGCCGTAGGGGTGGTGTTGCTTCATCAGAATCAGGTCATTTCAAGCCAAATCAACCAACTTGCCTTAGCTGTACTATTTGGTTTAGCAGGGTATTTGATTGTTGTAAAAAGTTCTACTTTTTGTCCGCTCAGATTGCGGGGCATTCCGATCAGTATAACCAAGCAGAAGTCAAGTGGGGCAAAATTGCGGGAGTGGTCGCCTTCTGTATTGCGCTGATCAATTTGATTTTGGTCTTTGTGTGAGTGCGACGGAAAAAAGCCACCAAAAGAAATCTTTGGCGGAAAATGGTTTACTTTGGTCATGATCGATCATCAAATTCGGCTTGATGTGCTTGAAAAAAGCGGTAATACTGCTGGACACTAGCTAACTGGGTCCACTTCCGAACATCGACGGGCGTTTGATCCAAATCATAGATTTTGGCTTCCTTTAAAGATAAAACGAAAGGACTATGGGTAGCAATAATGAATTGACACTGTTCATAGCGGACAAAATCTTCCAGTAACTGCACTAGTTCCAGCTGACGATCAGCAGAAAGGGAATTTTCTGGTTCATCTAATAAGTAAAGACTGTTGGGACGAATTTTTTCTTGAAAGAAGCGAAAGGCACTTTCACCATTGGAATATTCTCGGACGTTGTCGATCAAGTGCTTGCGAGTGAATTTGGACTGTGTGTTGGATCGTGCGAGATTGATTTTCTTCAATTCATGGTAATCTTCAAAACCTGTGAAACGAAAGTCCGCATGCTTTGCTTGGTAGTATTCTTGGAACACTTCTTCTCGGCGATGATCGATCCCTTGATTTAAGTTTCGGATATCAAGCATGAAGTCAAAGACGTCATCGCTGGTCAATAGCACTTTTTCTTGCGGTTCGTCGTTGCTACGAGCAGAACAGTAGGATAGATAGTCCTCGAAAAAATTCGACCGATTATACGCAGCAAAGCGCTGCGCGTGGATCTTTTCGGCAATCACGTTCAATGCAGTGGTTTTGCCAGAACCATTGCCGCCATATAAAATCGTGATTGGTTCAAAATCGATCTGCTGAAAACGGCGGGCACTGAGAATCTGAAAAGGGTAGTAAGAATCATAGACAGTCCGTTGGATAGAAAGGAAAAAATCAAACTCGGTTTCTTGATCGGGAAAAGTGATTTGTTCGAGATACATGGGGCACCTCCTAGCAGTTTCGTGGTTGCCATTATTGTAGCATATCCATCACAGATAAAATTTTTTTTGCGAGGTTAAAATAAATCTTGTTTGATATTTTTTTAATCTTTTACTGTTATATTCACAACAGGAAACTTCTGTGCTAGACTATAAGGGCATAGAAATGATGTAATCTTAAGCAACCGATAAAACGTACAAAAAAACGAAGGTTTAATGAATTCTTTAAGCGATGTTTAAATGCTGAAACTTATTCCTTGCAAGTTTAAGTAAAAGTGACTAATATGGGGAAGGAATCGTGAAAGGAGCAATGGAATGTATCAAGTAGTAGTCATGTATGGGGACAATGAACCGTGGTGGTTTTTTGAGGGATGGCAGTCAGATATTCAAGAGGCGTTCACATTTGCAACTTTCAGCGAGGCGCAGTCATTTTATGAACAAAAATGGCAAGAAATCAGAGAAGAGTATTCGTACATAAATGCAAAATCAAACTTTATGACGGCTTTTTGGAATGAAGAAGACGAACGCTGGTGCGAAGAATGCGACGATTACCTCCAACAATATATTGGACTGGCATTGCTTAAAGAATATCAGCAAGTCGTCGATGAAAGCAGGAAAGATTTTTATGAAACAACTAATTCTAGCGGAAAAGCCAAGCGTTGCCAAAGACCTCAGCAAAGTTTTGGGCTGTGAGCAAAAACATAAAAATTATTACGAAGGACCCAAGGCGATTGTTACTTGGGCCCTTGGTCATTTATTGGGCTTGAAAATGCCTGAAGATTTAAACAAAGAGTGGGCATCATGGCAGATGGAAACATTACCGATGATCCCTAAGTCCATCGGGATCAAGCCGTTGCCAAAAACCGGTCATCAACTAAAAGCCATCAAACAATTGGCTCAAAGAAAAGATGTCGGGGAAGTCGTGATTGCCACCGATGCGGGAAGAGAAGGGGAGCTAGTCGCTCGCTGGATTTTGGAGTGGGTTCGTTTTGACAAACCAGTCAAACGTTTGTGGATTTCTTCGCAAACCCCTAAAGCCATCAAAGAAGGCTTTGCAAAATTGCAGTCAGCCAAGCACTACGACAATCTTTACTACTCCGCCCTTGCGCGGGCAAAAGCCGACTGGCTGGTAGGATTGAATGTCACGCGGGCATTGACGGTCAAATATCAAGACAATCTTAGTGCGGGTCGGGTCCAAACCCCTACCTTAGCTTTGGTGCGCAGTCAGGAAATGCAGATCGAGAGTTTCCGTCCGCAAACCTATCATGTGATTACCCTAAACGTAGGCGATGCCAAGGCCCGCCTGCAACAAAAAAATCCTTATCAACTAAAAGAACGCAGCGACGCCGAAGCATTGGTCAAACAAGTGAGTCAACAGAATGGTCGCGTGACAGCGATCGAAGAAAAGGTCAAAACAGAAAGTGCACCACTGCCCTACGATTTGACCGAGATCCAACGAGAAGCCAATCAGCGTTATGGGTTTTCAGCCAAGAAGACCTTGTCGCTTGTTCAAAGCTTGTATGAAACCCACAAAATCGTCACTTACCCAAGGACGGATTCCAAGTATTTGACCAATGATATGAAGGCAACCATGAAGGAACGCCTGCAGGCAGTTGCGGATTTTGCCCCAGAAGTCAAAGGATACTTGAAAAATGGTGGACAAGTGGTGCAGCAAGCTGTCTTCAACGATAAAAAAGTCACGGATCACCATGCCCTACTGCCAACGGAACAGCGGGCACGTTATGAAAAATTAACTACCGATGAACAACGAATCTATCAAATGATCGTTAGTCGTTTCTTAATGCTCTTTGCGAAACCTCATAAAAAACAGCAACAGAAAGTGACAGTGACCTTTGGTTCTGAGACCTTTGTGTTCAACCGCAATACCGTGTTAGAAGCGGGATGGAAAACGACTTCCGAAGAGGAAACCAGTGATGTGGCTTGGCAAAAAGGCAGTATCGTCAAGCCTGATTTTACCATCCAGAAAGAGTTGACCACACCACCGAAACCGTTGAATGAAGGAACTCTTTTAGGCAAAATGGAAAAACACAGTCTTGGTACGCCGGCAACCCGTGCGGAGATCATTGAAAAGCTGATCAAATCTGAGCTGATGGAGCGGACCCCAAGCGGCTTGCAAGTATCGCCAAAAGGCAAGCAGTTGTTAGTCTTAGTCAATCCTTCCTTGGTGACACCAGAGTTGACGGAAAAATGGGAGAAGGAACTGGAAGCCATCGCGAAAGGCACCTACTCTGCCCAAACCTTCCTCGCGCAAATCGAAGCAGACACTAAACAATTGGTTAAAGAAATCAAGCAAAGTGAGAGCAAGTACCAAGATTTCTCATTGACCCAAAAACGGTGTCCAGAATGCGGCGAACCATTGCGGGAGAAAAATACCCGTGATGGCAAGATCTATGTTTGTTCCAGTGGCACCTGCAAGTACCGTCGTCGGAAAGACCCGAAAGTTTCAAACCGACGTTGCCCGCAATGTCACCGAAAGATGGAGATCATTGAGGGCAAAAATGGCGCCTATTTCCGCTGTAAATTCGATGGGACCACCGAAAAAATGGCGGATAAAAAAGAGCGCAGCAAAAAGCTGTCGAAACACGAAGAACGCCGCTTGATGAATAAAATCAATCAAGAAGAACCGCAAGAAAGCCCATTAGCAGCTGCTTTAAAAGCTGCGATGGAGAAGAAATAACTGAATGAGGTAGAAAATAAAAAAGAGTGAGGACGATTTTGCTGTCTCTCACTCTTTTTTTGTATCCATTCATTCATTTAAGCATTTTTTTGACGGTATTCTTTCGGTGAGATACTTTCTTTCTTCTTGAACAAAAAGGAAAAATAATTTGGGTCATTATAGCCAACATCAAAGGCGATCTCAGATAGCCGTAGATTTGTCGTTAACAGCAGTTCCTTAGCTAAGGTCAATCGTTGCTCGGTCAAGTATTCGATAAACGTAGAATCAGTGGCTTGCGAGAAGATGGTGCTGAAGTGCGCCGGACTCAAATGAACTTTTTCAGCAACTACATTTAAGGAAATATTGGGATCAGAAAAGTGCTCACTGATAAAGGCTTTGGCTTGATTGATGACGCTTTGATACTTCGCCATTGCAGGATTGATGGGTTGTTTGGTCAATAGCGGCAACAGTTCTGCCAGAGTCGTTTGATAGTTCTCTGGCTCATGGGTCAATGCCGCTAGATAGTCTAAGTCATGGGCGTGCTGAACGATCTGGGGCAGCGAATGACTGTCTTTTTTCTTCAATAATGCCAGCAATTCGACCAAGACGAACAAACGGTACATTTGCGTTCGCTCAACGGTCCCTTGAGGCGCCATCAATTCATCGGTCAGCTCAGGGATCGTCTGTTTCCCAGCATTTGCCAGTCTTGAAGCAAGATCGGTTTTGAAAGGATTGGTGGGGGACAGTTCCCCTTCTCGAATGTCATCTTCATAGCTGATGATTTTTTCCTTGCGGATGCTGCCATAGGTTTTTAGCATGTCACGAGCTTTCTGATAAGAAAGAGGGATGCCCGAGAAACGATCTGCTATAGGTCCGATCGCCACTGCCACTTCTTCCCCAGAACCATGAACGAGGCTTTGAGCGATCTGATAGGCTTTTTCTAAAACTTGTTCGCGGTCATGGTCAAAAAGTAAAAACTTGATGAAGCGGCTAGACACACTGGAGAACAAGACGGCATCATCTTGCTCATAGGCTTTGGTCAGCTGCTGGCTAAAGCGAGTGTAGTCAGAAAAACTTTGATTGAAGGGGGTTTTTGCTAACAGCACACAAAACTGTTTGCCTGAAAAGCGCCGTCCCAGTTCTTCTGCTTGCAAAAAAGCTTCTGAGATCGTGATCTTTTGTTTAAAAAGATGATTCAGAAAGTGATTTTTTTTGATTTCCATTTCGAATAAATCGTCTTCTTTGGATAATTGCTGATGGGTGGTTTGTTGTTCATCTAAGTGTTGAACGACGGTTTTGATGGCCTGTTCTAATTCTTCGTTTTTGATGGGCTTGAGTAAGTAATCGTCTGCTTGCAGCTGCAGTGCCGTTTTTGCATAGTCAAAATCATCAAAGCCGCTAACAAAAATAATGCGAACTTGCGGCAATAATTTTTTGGCTTCTTTCGCAAAGACCAAGCCATCCATAAACGGCATTTTGATATCGCTGATAATAATATCCGGACGCAGATCAAGGATCGAAGCTAGCGCCAATTCGCCATCGGCGGCTTCATCGCTATAAACGATCGGGTATTGTTTGGCGAGAGTCATGATTTGGTGACGCAAACTATCGCGAATCAGATGTTCATCTTCAACTATGAACACTTTGTACATGGTTGGGTTCCTCCCTTTTTGGTACTGTGACGTTAATCGTGGTGCCTTCTTGGTATTGACTGTGGATCGTCAGTTGCGCTTCGCTGCCGTAGTTCAGCTGGAGACGGCGATAGACGTTATATAGGCCATAGCCGCTCTCAGAGGCGGGATCAGTGGTTTCTTTAAGGTTACGACGAATCTCCTCCAAACGCTCAGGGTCGATCCCAATGCCGTTGTCACTGATGGTCATTTGAATCTGGTGAGGCAATTCTGACACTGTAATTCGAATCATGCCGACGCGACGGACAAACTTGGTGCCATGATAAACGGCGTTTTCAACTAGGGGCTGCAGGACCATTTTCAAAACCTGCAGTTCTGGACTGACGGTTTGATCTTCGATGGTGTAAGACAGCATCCTACCATAGCGAATCTGCAAAATCTTCAAGTAATCGCCCACATGCCGCAATTCTTTTTCCAAAGGAATCCAGTCTTGCCCTTTGCTTAAGGAGATACGGAAAAAATCCGACAACGCATAGGTCATTTCCGTTGCTTGCTCGTAACGGGCAGCTTCAATCAAAGAAACGATCGCATCTAAACTATTATAGATGAAATGTGGGGTAATCTGGGCTTGTAAGACCCGCACCTCACTTTGGGCTAAGTGATACTGCTTCAAGGCATTTTCTTCCAAGAGCCGGGTCAAGTCATCTGCCATTCGATTCAAGCTACTCGTCAAGGTCCGCAGCTCTGGGGTTTCTGGCAGTTCTGCTCGGTAGCTCAAATGTCCTTGGGATAGTTCGTTAGAAAGATCTAATAACCGATCCAATGGGTCTTGCAGATTGTCCCGAACAAAGCGCCGATTTTTATTGATGATAGCAAAGATGATCAAAAGCAACACGACTTGAAAAAGGATCAGTAACAATACCGATTGGACTAGTTCGTGATTGGTTTGGCTGGCTAAGCTGATCTCTACCCCGACGAATTGCTGCAAAATATCGGATAGCAAATCGATCACCGAATCCACTTGGATCATGACGTATTGGTTTTTTTCCACTGGTTCATCCTTGAGAATATTGTCGATCAACTGTTGCTGATAGGTTTCTAAAGAATCGAGCGTCCGAAAGGCGACCGCTAAAATATTGAGCTCTTTCGCAGTGCTGGTATTTTCTTGGATGTGTTGCAGGTCGCTCCTCAATTCCTCAATTACATTGGTTTCTTGGACTTGTGCGACGGTTTTTTGGCCGAAGACTAAGTCCCACATCTCCTCCAAGACAATGGCATCGACTTTTTCCGATAGTTGATTGGCTTCTTCAATATTGTTGATGGTATTTTGGTAAATGAAAATCTGCCGTGAGTAAAACACACTACTTAGTACGAGGGGAATAAAGGCGACGAGGATCATCAGTTTATTCGTCTGTTGAAAGATGCCCTTGATACTTTTTGTTTTCATCTTCATCTCCTCAATAATTTCTCGGTGGAATCTGATCGAAATCCATGTCACTGGAAAAAACTGTTTCATGGACATAGATTTCACGAGGAATGGCATCGGCGCCGCGAGCCAAGTAGCGAGAGATGGCATTTTTGACGAACACCCCGGCATCTGGGTTGCACTCAACGACACAATTGACCACTCCTTGCTTCAATTTATCGATCATTTCTTTTTGAGCATCGATCGATACGATCACTAAATCCTTCCCCGGCTCAATATCGGTTTTTTCTAAGGCTTCTAGGGCACCCAACGTCATCTCATCATTGTGGCTGAACAAGACATCAATCTGTTCCATTTTGCCTGCTTCGATGTATTGTTCGATGACTTCTTTGCCTTTACGGCGGATGAAATCGCCGTTTAATTCGTCTACGACTTGGATCGTCACATTGTTATGGGCATAATCACGCTTGATGGTTTCTCGGAACCCTTCTGAGCGCAAATACGTCGGGGACGTAGCATCCAGTCCCGTCAATTCTAAAACATTGACTGTTTCGTTCTCATGCTCTTTATAATAATTACTAACGTAGAGACCTGCACGATTGCCCTCGGCTTTGAAGCTTGGCCCGATATGGGTCAAAAATAAAGAGGGATCGCTGACATTGACATGTCGATCTACCACGAAAACGGGAATCCCAGCTTGGGCCGCTTCTTCCAAAATCGGTTCCCAATTGTTTTCCTGAATGGGGGTAAAGACGATGGCATCGACTTGATACACGATAAAATTACGGATATCTTGGATCTGTCGCTCTTGATTCATATAACCGTTACGATAAAGGACTTCATAGCCTTCCTTCTCTAATTCAGTGCGGATCGATTCCGTATGGCGTTTACGCCAGCTGCTTTCCGTTCCCGACTGGGAAAAACCGATCACAATACTTTCTTCCGCTGTTTCAGTGGTTGTTTCTTTGTTTGCTTGGCAACCAGCCAAGCAAGCTAGAAACAAACAGACGAACAACCCAATTTTTATATTCCTCATTTTTTTCACCTCTATGGTCTATTCTACTAAAAAATACGGAAGCGCTTTACACAAAATATCAAATCAAATAAAAACCAAGGGAATCTTAAAAAATCCAAGATTCCGAAGAGAAAAGGGGGTAACTGGGCCGTTTTTTCTCAAGAAATCCAAGAAACCTCGAAAAAATCTAAATGTAAGCGATTCCTTAACTAGCTATACTGAATATGTAAGAAAAAGACATGGAGGGATCACAATGAAAGGTACTTTTGGTAAATTGGTCGTCCTAGCATCCACCTTATTGGTTGGTGGATTGTTAGCAGCTTGTGGGAATGGATCAGATAGCGGGGCAAACGGTGACGGAGACAAAGGATTTGTTGGGATCGCGATGCCGACCAAATCGGCAGAACGATGGATCGCAGATGGCAACAATATGGTAGAGGAATTAGAGAAGCTTGGCTATAAAACTGACCTGCAATATGGAGAAGACAAAGTAGAAAACCAAGTGGCACAAATTGAGAACATGATCACCAAAGGCGTTGATACTTTAGTGATCGCCTCGATCGATGGTTCGGCACTGACGGACGTGTTGGAAAAAGCCCATAACGAAGACATCACAGTCATCGCCTATGACCGTTTACTGATGAACTCGGAATACGTCGATTATTATGCCACCTTTGATAATTTTGGAGTCGGCGTGCTGCAAGCGTCTTATATTGAAGACAAATTAGGTCTCAAAGACGGTGAAGGACCATTTAATATTGAATTATTCGGCGGCTCTCCAGATGATAACAATGCATTGATCAATTATAATGGGGTCCTTTCGGTCTTCCAACAATACTTTGACAGCGGACAGCTAGTCGTTCCTTCTGGTCAAACCAACTTCAACCAAATCGCTACCTTGCGTTGGGATGGTTCAACCGCGCAAGCTCGGATGGACAACTTGTTGAGTGCCAACTATACGGATCAAACATTGGATGCTGTTCTTTCACCGTATGATCCAATCAGCCTAGGAATCATTTCATCGCTTAAAGGTGTGGGCTATGGTTCCTCTGATAAACCACTACCTGTGATCACCGGTCAAGATGCGACGGTGGCAGGAGTGAAATCAATCATCGCGGGCGAACAAACCCAAACGATTTTTAAAGATACACGAGTGTTAGCGAAAAACACGATCGAAATGATCGAAGCCATCACCAATGGCGAGGAAGTGCCAGTCAACGATACTGAAACCTATGACAATGGCGTCAAAGTCGTACCAACCTACTTGTCAAATCCCGTTTCTGTGGATAGCGACAACTACAAAGAAGAACTGATCGATACCGATTACTATACAGAAGAAGAGCTGGGCATTTAAGCAAGGAGTGCAGATCCAGCGAGAAAAGATGCTAGTTTCCCCTAAAGCAGCAGAGAAGAACGAATCATCCCCAGTATTCGTTCTTTCCGCTTTTCTTGCAAAGGGAGCGCATCACTTTTACATAAAAAGGAAAAGGGTGAAAGAACATGGCAGATAATATTTTGATGATGAAAGGCATCGTCAAAGAGTTTTCAGGGGTTCGCGCCCTTGATAACGTCAACCTCTCGATCGAGCGAGGAGAGATCCACGCACTGTGTGGAGAAAATGGCGCCGGAAAGTCCACGCTGATGAATGTCTTAAGCGGACTCTATCCTTACGGCAGCTATGATGGAGAGATCTATTATGAAGGGGAGTTATGCAAGTTTAAAGATTTGCGGGACAGTGAGGACAAAGGAATTGTTATTATTCATCAAGAGTTAGCCTTAAGTCCTTACCTGTCGATCAAAGAAAATATCTTTCTAGGAAATGAACAAGCCAAGCACGGCATTATTGATTGGGATCTGACCGAAAAGAAAACAGATAACCTCTTAAAGATCGTTGGCTTGAAATTAGACCCGAATACGCTGGTTTCACAAATCGGTGTCGGGCATCAACAGCTGGTGGAAATTGCCAAAGCATTTTCAAAATCCGTCCGATTGTTGATTTTAGATGAACCAACCGCGGCGTTGAATGAAGAAGAAAGTGCCAATCTGTTAGAGCTGATCAAAGAGTTTCGCAACCAAGGGATCACCTCGATCATTATCTCCCACAAGCTGAATGAAATCGTCAATGTGGCGGATCGCATCACGATTTTACGAGACGGGCAAACGATCGAGACGCTGAGCGGGGCCGAAATCTCTGAAGAGCGTATCATTCGCGGCATGGTTGGGCGAGATTTGACCAATCGTTACCCAGAGCGGAAACCCGCTATTGGTGAACCGTTTTTTGAAGTCAAAAATTGGACGGTCCATCATCCAATCGACCATACCCGTGTGGTGAATGAAAATTTGAACTTGATGATCCGCAAAGGAGAGATCATCGGCATCGCCGGTTTGATGGGTGCGGGACGGACAGAGTTTGCCATGAGTGTCTTCGGTCATTCCTATGGCAGTTCGATTTCGGGGGAAGTCTATAAAGACGGCCAACCGATTTCTGTCAAAGACGTGCCAACCGCCATCAAAAATGGGTTAGCCTATGTGTCGGAAGATAGAAAAGCGTTGGGCTTGAATCTGCTGATGGATATTCGCGAGAACACCACCATCGCTAGTCTTGCCAAAATCAGCCGCCAAGGGGTCATCGATAAAGAAAAAGAAGTCACGATGGCAGAAGAATTTCGCAAAAAAATGCGGACGAAAACCAATTCAATCTATCAAAACGTCGGCAGCTTGAGTGGTGGGAATCAGCAAAAAGTCGTTTTGGCAAAGTGGCTGATGACCACACCAGATATCTTATTTTTAGATGAACCGACCCGCGGGATCGATGTCGGGGCGAAGTACGAAATCTATACGATCATCGAAGAGATGGCAGCAGCTGGCAAAGCCATCTGTATCATCTCCTCGGAGTTACCAGAACTATTAGGCATGTGCGACCGGATCTACACGATGAACGAAGGCCGCTTCACGGGCGAAGTGTTACGGGAAGAGGCAGACCAAGAACGATTGATGAATCTAATGACACTAGAAGAGAGTGGGGTTTGAGATGGAAACAACCAATAAATTAAAAAAAGAACGCAGCCATTCGCTGAAAGAAAAGGCACTGGAAATCTTTAGTAAATACAGTATGATCATTATCTTAGCAGTATTATTGGTGGCCTTTCAGCTCATGACCGACGGAATTTTCTGGCGGCCGCTGAATATCACCAACCTCGTGTTGCAAAACAGTCATATTCTCGTTTTAGCAGCCGGTATGCTTTTGGTCGTCTTGTTAGGACATGTCGATCTATCCGTAGGCTCCGTGATGGCGTTTGTCGGTGCGATTGCAGGCGTCTTGATGGTCAATAACGGCATCAGTCCTTGGTTGGCAGTGCCTCTTTGCTTACTGATGGGCGCAGTGATCGGTGCCTGGCAAGGCTTCTGGGTCGCGTATGTCGGTATCCCAGCATTTATCGTGACCTTGTCTGGTTTACTAATGTTTCGAGGATTGACCCAAGTCGTCTTAGGCGGTCAATCATTGGCACCGTTTCCCAAGGCATTCCAACAAATTTCCACCGGCTATTTGCCAGATATTGCAGGCGGTCAGATCCATTTACTTTCCATGATTTTAGGTGTAGTGATCACGGGCATCCTGATTTTAGGCCAATGGCGGACCCGTGAGCGCCGCAAAAAAAATCTTTTTGAAGTGGAATCAATGGCAGCCTTTGCCTTTAAAGCCGTCTTTACTGCGGTTGTTTTTCTCGGTGCTACCTACATCTTTGCCTCTTATCAAGGGTATCCGATCATTTTGATCGTCTTAGGGGTGATCGTGGCTGCCTATGGCTTTTTGACTAACAAAACCGTCGCTGGTCGGCAAATCTATGCAACCGGCGGCAACAAAAAAGCAGCCGAACTTTCGGGAATCAAGACGAAGAAAATCACCTTCTGGGTCTTCGTGAACATGGGGATGATGGCAGCTTTGGCGGGCTTGGTTTTAGCGGCTCGGTTGAATGCAGCCACACCGCAAGCGGGAACGTCAATGGAATTAGATGCAATGGCCGCAGTGTATTTCGGCGGTGCTTCTACCTCAGGCGGTATTGGTACTGTGATGGGGGCGATCGTTGGTGGTCTCGTGATGGGTGTCTTAAACAATGGGATGTCGATCTTAGGGGTCGGTGTCGATTGGCAGCAAGCCATCAAAGGGTTGATTTTGCTGCTGGCTGTCGTGCTGGATATCTACAATAAGAAAAAGAAAATTTCGTAGGAGGGCCTGTTTATGGAGGACCAAGCACAAAAGACGATTTTATTGATTTGTACCGCCGGCATCACTACGGGTCTCTTAGTGAAAAACATGCAGCGGGCCGCAGATGAAAAAGGGCTAGCTGTGCATATCTATTCGGCACCAGCCATCATTGCTGAACAGATCCTGCAGCAGCAAACAGTCGATGCTTTGTTGATCGGTCCGCAGTCGAAGTACGAAGTCAATCGATTAAAAGACTTTCTCATGGTCAAAGCGGTGCCATATAAATTAATCAAAGAAACAGATTACGAGCTGTTAGATGGCGAAGCTGTCCTTACAGACAGCCTGACCCTCTTACAAAACGATCACTAGGCTCGCGTAAAAAGATGTGTCTTTTAGCGTTTGAATATGTTGTTTAGAGTAGTGCCTTGCGAATCCCCCAAGCAAGCACTACTCTTTTTATCGTAAAGTAGTTTGATCACCTGATAGGGAAGACCCGTCGATTGAATGGTGCTTCAGTCAGTTCCTGTACTTCGTTTGCCAGTGAGCGTACAGATGACGGAAGTACAGTAAAGGCGTTGGATCTTTTCCAATGAGGAAACAGTCAAGAATCGATCTTGTATCTGTTTCCTTAAAGCAGCAAACAACTCATAGAATGGAGGAACAGATTATCGAACCAGCAGAACTTACCCAGATTCGCCCCAGTAAACGACAACTACAGTGGCAGCAGTTGGAATTTTATGGCTTTATCCACTTTGGTCTCAATACGATGACCAATCGTGAATGGGGGCTCGGCAATGAGTCGCCAACGGTATTTGACCCGCAAAAGCTAGACTGTCATCAATGGGTTTCCACAATGAAGCAAAGCGGTATGCAGGGAATCATTTTGACCTGCAAACATCATGACGGCTTTTGCTTATGGCCAAGCCAGCACACTGCTTTCACAGTCGCTTCAACGCCCTGGCGCAATGGTCAAGGTGATTTAGTGAAAGAACTTTCTGATGCTTGCCGTCAAGCAGACCTGAAATTCGGCATTTATTTATCGCCTTGGGATCAGCATGAAGCTTGTTATGGAATGGGGCAAGTCTATGATGATTTTTATACGGCGCAGTTGACAGAACTTTTAACCAATTATGGTGATATATTCGAAATATGGTTAGATGGGGCCAATGGTGAAGGACCCAATGGAAAACGCCAAAACTATGATTGGGAACGGTATTATCAAGTGATTCGTGAGCTGCAACCCAATGCAGTGATTGCGGTTTGCGGACCGGATGTCCGTTGGGTAGGAAACGAAGCGGGGCAAACCAGACTTCAAGAATGGAGTGTGGTGCCAGCAGCATTAAAGGATGCTGAAAAAACAGCGAGTCATTCGCAAAAAGCCGATAGCACAGCGTTTCGGCAATCGATTTCCAGTATGGAAATGGATTTAGGAAGCCGACAAGCGCTGAAAAAGTACGGCATTAAAGAAGCTGCCGAATTGGCTTGGTACCCTGCTGAGGTCAACTTATCGATTCGCCCCGGCTGGTTTTATCATCCATCAGAAGACCAACAAGTAAAAAGCGGCGCTGAGCTCTGGTCTTTTTACAAGCAGATCGTTGGGGGCAATAGTTCTTTTCTACTTAATGTGCCGCCGATGCCGGATGGTATGATCCATCCAACGGATCAAAAGGCATTGCAGCAATTAGGTCACTCGATTAAACAATTGAAAGAGGTGACGGCTGAAAGGACCGGCACGTTTGCGAGCTCTTCAACCAGTGTGTCCAGCAGAATGGATAAGCTCCAACTATCTCAAGCGTTTGGCCAGTATTGGAAACCGGACTTGGAAGACAAACGGCCATGGCTGACCCTACATTTTGCAGAACCGGTCGTCATCAATTCACTTGTATTGAAGGAAGCGATTCAATATGGGCAACGGGTAGAAAAAGCAAAAATTTTTCTGCAAACTGTAGAAGGACAAACGTTACTGACCGAAATAGTGACGATCGGCTATCAAAAAATCATCAGCTTTGAAGCGGTCGGCGTGTCTGCTGTCAAAATCGTTTTTACTCAAGTTCGGCAAACACCGATCATTCAAACCATGGTCGCGCGCTATGTGCCTCAGGAAGAATAAAGTAACCCAAAAACAGACAGTCGGCTGACTGTCTGTTTTTGAGGGATACAAATAAGGAATAAAAGTGGATATTAGTTAAATGCGACTGCCTAGGGGGCAAATCCGAGAACAGTGCATGGTAACTACAAATTAAGGAAGTGTGATGACATTTTCTGAATCTTTGTCGAAGAAATGCGCTTTGTTGATGTTGAAAGCTAAATCAACTGTTTCACCTGGACGGTGGAAGTCGCGGGCATCAACTTTCGAGATAAATTCAGTCGCACCTACACGTGTATAAAGCATTGTTTCTGCACCTAATAGTTCAGATACGACCACTTCAGCACGTACAGTTGCTTCAGGAGAAGCTTCCAATGCGATTTGTTCACTGTGGATATCTTCTGGACGAATACCAAAGACTAATTGTTTGCCTTCGTAGCCTTTTTCAACAAGAATCTTATTCTTGCCTTCAGGAATACGTAAATTCAAACTTTGACCATCAGAGATCATACCGTTATTCAACGTAACATTGAAGAAGTTCATTGCTGGTGAACCGATAAAGCCGGCAACGAAAATGTTTTTCGGTGTGTTGTAGACTTCTTTTGGTGAACCGATTTGTTGAATGAAACCATCTTTCATGATAACGATCCGGTCAGCCATGGTCATCGCTTCTGTTTGGTCATGGGTTACATAGATCGTCGTTGTTTCTAAACGTTGGTGTAATTTTGCGATTTCCGCACGCATGGCAACCCGCAATTTCGCATCTAAGTTTGACAACGGCTCATCCATCAAGAAGACTTTGGCATCACGAACGATGGCACGGCCTAAGGCAACCCGTTGACGCTGACCACCTGAAAGGGCAGCAGGTTTACGATCTAAGTATTCTGTCAAACCTAAGATCTCAGCGGCATTTTCTACGCGTTTTTTGATTTCTTCTTTGTCGTATTTACGCAATTTCAAACCAAATGCCATGTTGTTGAAAACAGTCATATGGGGATACAATGCGTAGTTCTGGAAAACCATCGCGATGTCGCGGTCTTTTGGTGCTACATCGTTCATTACTTTTCCACCGATGCTCAATTCGCCTTCAGAAATATCTTCTAAACCAGCGATCATTCGAAGGGTTGTTGATTTTCCGCAACCAGAAGGTCCAACGAAAACGATAAATTCGCGATC
Organism: Enterococcus sp. 4E1_DIV0656; assembly: GCF_002140695.1. Lineage (NCBI taxonomy): Bacteria > Bacillati > Bacillota > Bacilli > Lactobacillales > Enterococcaceae > Enterococcus > Enterococcus sp. 4E1_DIV0656. The sequence goes on from NZ_NGLF01000001.1 coordinate 1,447,566, forward strand.
CGCGATATCTAAATTAAAATCAGTTACCGAATACGCATCATTATTGTCATATTTTTTGTGGATATTTTTTAAGGCCATTTCTACCATTGGGATTACCTCTTTCCATTTAGTTTACATGAATAGCATAAATGAAAACGCTTCGAATGCGCAACGGAAACCTGCACAAGAAAAAAACGTTTTCTTGTGCAGGTTGTTTAATTGCTCTGATGGGTGAATTGGTCGATCAGTAAATAGCAAAGCAGCAGATCATCCATATTTTTTAAATTTAAACGTGTCAGTGTTTGAAACTTATCGATCTTATATAGGAGAGAATTCCGATGCATAAACAGTTCTTTGGCTGTGGAACTCGCATTGCCTTGATTGCGCCACAGGGATTGAATGATCGTTTCGGTCTCTTCTTCAAACCAATCTAGATACAAGGTACGAAACAAGGAAATATACTCGGAAAAGCCATTGCGAAAAAGAGCGAAGACCACTTTGGGCAGATCCATACTTTTACTGGTAGTTTTCGTTTTTAACTCATTTTTAAACAGGGTAGATTCACTCGTCCATAAGGTAGTGAAGTCGTGGCGTGGGTGATGGAAGGGGCCAACGAACAGCTGGGAAGAGCAGTCGAAATCCATATCCAAAGCCACGAATAAGCCGTCGAGATCTTCGATGGGTAAATTAGTGTCGTCTTGTTTTTCTACGATCACCGCATGGTCTTCGGTGAGGAAAAAAAGATCCACCACGCTAGGGAGCATTTGCTGGATCTCTGCGAGCCATTCGGATTGCAAGGAGTCAATGGTTCGGGTGAAATGAACTTGCAGCATTCGGACCCACGTTTGGTCTTGAACGGGCTGATGTTCAAATAAAATCGGATACCATGGATGGTTTCGGTTATCGATTTCTGGTTGCAAAGAGCCGTTTCCCAGTTGGATCAGCAGTTTTTCACTGTCACTTAATTGGTCAGTTGGCAGCCAAATATATTTTTTGCCGAAAGCGATGGATTCGATGTCCTTCGTTGTGGATACTTTGTCATGCAGCGTTGCCTGGGGGAAACGCGCTTTGATGTCATTAAAAGAAAAAATGAGAAAGACCTCCTTTGAGATACTCTACGTATTCTTCATTTAGTATAGCATGTTCTAAAAAAACCGTTCAAAATTTTCCCAGAAAAAAGCACAGCCCTTCACCGAAATCTCTGCCTTTGCATGGCAGGAGGATTGCTTTTTTCCCGAAGCGATGACTTCTATAATCCTAACAGTTGTTTTTTCTTTAAGGCAAATTCTTCTTCAGTCAAAATTCCTTCATCGACCAACATTTTCAGTTCGCGAAGATCAGCAATGACCTGTTCCGTCGGAGTTACAGTTGGTCGCGGGGGCAGTATTGCATGCTCACGGGGGAAGTTAGTGAGATAGCGCTGTATGATCCGAGCAATCAGCAGGTCTTTTTCGGCAAAGCAAAGGGAGTGGTTTGGTTCCGTCCTTCTGCGAGAATGGGTTTCTCTGATTGCCCCGCCGCCAATATACAGTTCCAAGAAGCCATTGCCTTTCCAAAGACCAGATTCGGCAACTTCTTTCAAACTGACACTGGTGATCTGGGGAATCTGCAAAACCTGCTTTTCTTTCTTTTTGTAGTCGATGATCGTGAGCGTATCTTCTGTGATGGCCCAAGCCTCACGATAATGATAAGACAGTAATTTGATTTTACCAGCCTCCTCATCCACGTAACTTTTGGCTGATTGCCCGCCAAGTACTGCAAGGCGAGTGGTTAAAAAATCATAGGCTTTTTGGGCATCGATTCGATTGGTGAAATAAAGCAGATGAGGATCACCTGGTACCTGCAGGCGGAGGTAGTCCACTAAGAGACCTTTGCCTATATGTAATTCCACATCGGCAATTTTTGCCATGGGAATCTTTTCATCTGGGATTTTTGGATGGGTATGGTTTATCAAAACACCTTTACTGGTAATAAACCAGCGACAACTAGCCTCGTGTTTGCGATTCTCTCGATATTTTTTTGAATAAAGAATGATTGGCGCCTCACGATTTTCATTCATATTTCTCGTCAAAGTGTTTGCCTCCTTCATAGAAATAACTAACTATTTATTCAATTATACAACAAATTTAATCTTATTTATTTTTATTATGAGTAAAATCTAGGTGAATGATCGTTTGGAATTTTTTCTCTATTACTTTTTCAGAAAAATTAGTATAGCAGCAATTGACAAGGAAGCGGTTTCTTGGTATCTTAGATGTACGGACAACTTTTGAAAGATGGGATGAAAATGGCGAATAAGTACGAACAAATAGCGGATATCTTAAGAGAAAAGATCCGCTTAGGCACCTATCAAGAAGGCGATGCGATCCCTTCAGAAGCAACCTTACAGGAAGAATTTCATTATAGCCGCCACACGGTGCGCCAAGCGATCGCTGTTTTGGTCAATGAAGGTTATTTAAGAAAAGAACGGGGCTCAGGTACCTACGTTTCAAAACCTGAGACTGTCAATCATAAAAACCGCAAAACGATTGGGATCATCATGACCTATTTGTCTGATTATATTTTCCCATCGATCATGCGTGGCGTGGAGCAGACATTGCGGGAGCAAGGCTACTCACTGCTTTTAGGCTCAACCAACAATGACCATGAGCAAGAAAGAGCGTGCTTGCAGCAAATGATGGATCAAGGGGTAGACGGGTTGATCGTTGAACCAACGAAGAGCAGCCAGTACAACCCGAATCTTGCCTATTATGTCGCCCTCCAAGAAGCTGGGATTCCTCTCGTCATGATCAATGCCTATTACGAAGAACTAGACTTGCCGCATATTTGTGTCAACGATACACGTTCTGGTTTTTTAGCAACCAATTATCTATTAGAACAACAGCATCAGCAGTTGATGATGATCACGAAAATCGATGACTTACAAGGGAAATATCGGATGAAAGGGTTTGTCAAAGCGTTGACCCAAGCCAAGCGGACGTTTGCAGCAGAAGACGTCTTGACGTATACGACGGAGACGAAAGAAGCCGTTATTGAACAAGCGATCCAGCGCTTGACGGCTGCCGATAATCAAGTCACAGGCATCGTTTGTTACAACGATGAGATCGCGCATCGCTTGATTCAAGCATTGACGGCTGCTGGGAAGAACGTTCCTACTGATTTTTCGATCGTGGGTAACGATGACTCGCCTCTTAGCACCTTGTCCACACCGACGATCACCACACTGACTCACCCGAAAGAAGCGATGGGGGAATTGGCGGCACAATGGATCACTACAGGTAAGGCAACAGAAGCGCAACGCTTTTATTTTGAACCGGAGCTGATCGTTCGCGGTTCAGTCAATAACCAAAAAGGAGAATAAGAAGATGACGCAACAAGTAAGGCAAGCAATTATTGACGGGCGCACGTCTCTTGGGATCGAGCTAGGCTCGACACGGATCAAAGCTGTCTTGATCGATGAGCAGTTTCAGACGATCGCTTCAGGTAGCTTTGAATGGGAAAATCAATTGGAGCAAGGGATTTGGACCTACTCACTAGAGGCGATTTGGCAAGGACTGCAAGCCAGCTACCAAGAGTTGGCGCACAACATCCAACAGCAATTCGAGGTACCTTTGACGACGATCGGCAGTATCGGTTTTTCTGCAATGATGCACGGCTATATGGCTTTTGATCAGCAAGGCACGCTGTTGGTACCTTTTCGGACATGGCGCAATGCGATCACGGAAGAAGCAGAAAAAGCCTTGACGGCATTGTTCCAATACAACATCCCGCAGCGTTGGAGTATCGCGCATTTGTATCAAGCGATTTTGAATCAAGAAGCCCACGTCCCAGAGGTTGCTTTTTTCACTACCTTAGCCGGCTATGTCCATTGGCAGCTGACAGGGGAAAAAGTTATCGGAATCGGCGATGCATCAGGGATGTTCCCAATCGACAGTACGACAAAAAACTATGATGCGAATATGCTGCAGCAATTTGATGCACAAATCAGCAGTCAGGGGTATCCTTGGCAGATCAAAGACCTTTTGCCGCAAGTGTTGACAGCAGGCGAACCAGCCGGCACATTGACGGCAGAAGGGGCAAAAAAACTCGACCCAACTGGTACTTTGCAAGCTGGCATCCCGTTATGTCCGCCAGAAGGCGATGCGGGCACTGGCATGGTTGCCACGAATAGTGTGGCACAGCGAAGCGGGAATGTTTCAGCCGGGACGTCTGCTTTTGCCATGATCGTCTTAGAAGAACCCTTAACTAAAGTGTATCCAGAGATCGATTTGGTCACGACGCCTTCTGGTGATTTGGTGGGGATGGTCCATACGAATAACTGTACCTCGGAGATCAATGCCTGGGTCAAACTTTTCCGCGAATTTGCCGACGCAGCTGGAATGAAACTTTCCACGGAAGAATTGTTTGCGACCTTATTCAACGAAGCATTGAAAGGGGATTCAGACTGTGGCGGGATGCTTTCTTATGGCTATTATTCTGGTGAAAATATCACTAAGATCCCTGAAGGACGGCCGCTTTTCGTCCGATCGCCAGAGAGTTCTTTTACTTTAGCAAATTTCATGCGCTTACATCTGTTTAGTGCCTTTGGTGCGATGAAGATCGGGATGAAGATTCTGGAAGCCGAAGACGTCGCTATTGATCGAATCGTTGGTCACGGTGGGATCTTCAAAACGCCAGAAGTTGCCCAACGTGTCTTGGCAGCTGTCATGGAAGCCCCAGTCACGGTCATGGAAACGGCTGGTGAAGGCGGCGCCTGGGGGATCGCCCTTTTAGCAGCGTACCTTCGCCGTCATACGCCAGAACAATCCTTGGCAGCATTCTTAGCAGATCAAGTGTTTAAAAATGACCACGGCGTGACCTTAGCCCCGACAGAAGCCGATATTCAGGGGTTCACCGTCTTTACCCAACGTTACCAAGCAGGGTTGCCGATCGAGCAAGCGGCAATCGATGCGTTGATTTAAAAAGAAAGAAGGGAATTTTGTGTTAGAAGGATTAAAAGAAGAAGTCTTTCAGGCCAATTTGGCATTGCCTAAGCAAGGATTGATCAAATACACCTGGGGCAATGTGTCAGCAGTGGATCGCCAACAGCAATTGTTTGTCATCAAACCTAGCGGTGTTGACTATGAAACCATGCAAGCCAGTGATATGGTGGTTTGTGATTTTGAGGGCAACGTAGTGGAAGGAGCGAAAAATCCTTCCTCCGATACGCCAACGCATGCCGTTTTATACAAAGCATTTCCAGAAATTGGTGGAATCGTCCATACCCATTCTACTTGGGCGACGAGCTGGGCTCAGGCAGGACTCGATCTGCCAGCGATGGGCACGACCCATGCCGATACGTTTTATGGAGCAGTCCCCTGTGCGCGCTTTTTGACGCAAGCCGAGATCGATGAAGGTTATGAAGCACAAACAGGACAGGTGATCGTCGAAACCTTTAAGGAACGCGGCATCACGCCAGAAGAAATTCCTGGTGTCTTGCTTCACGGTCATGGACCGTTTACCTGGGGCAAAACGGCGGATGCGGCGGTGATGAACGCAGTGGTCTTAGAAGAAGTTGCTAAGATGAATTTTATCACGCGCCAGCTCAACAGTTACGCACCCGAATTGCCGCAGCGGGTCTTAGACAAACATTATTTACGCAAACATGGAGAAAATGCCTATTACGGGCAAAAATAACGAAAAAGGAGCAAGTAGAATGTTAGAAATCGGGAAAAAAGAATTTTGGTTCGTCGTAGGATCACAGCACTTATACGGAGAAGAAGCATTACAAGAAGTACGGGACCATGCAGAAGAAATGGTCAAAAGCTTAAATGACAGCTCAAAGCTGCCTTATCCAGTCGTTTTACAAGAACTCGCTGTTACTGCCGATACGATTACGAAAATCATGAAAGAAGTCAACTATCGGGATGAAGTCGCTGGGGTGATCACCTGGATGCATACCTTCTCACCAGCAAAAATGTGGATTCGCGGCACGAAATTATTACAAAAACCATTGCTGCACCTTGCCACTCAATACAATGAACAAATTCCATGGGAAACCATCGATATGGACTTCATGAACTTGAACCAAGCGGCTCATGGTGACCGAGAATATGGATTTATCAATGCCCGTTTGAAAAAGCAAAACAAAATCGTTGTCGGCTATTGGAAAAATGAAGCCATCCAAAAAGAAATCGCTGCTTGGATGGACGTGGCAGTCGGCTACAATGAAAGCTTCCAAATCAAAGTCGCTCGTTTTGGCGACAACATGCGTAACGTTGGGGTGACCGAAGGCGATAAAGTCGAAGCACAGATCCAATTTGGTTGGACCGTTGATTATTTTGGGATCGGCGATTTGGTACAAGTTGTCGATGCGGTGACTGACGAAGAAATCGATGCACTCTTTGAAGAATACAGCCAGCTGTATGATTTTGATTATGGCGATTACGACAAAGAAGAGTGGGGACGTCATGTCAAAGCCCAAGCCAAACAAGAAATCGGTCTGCGCCGCTTCCTTGAAGCAGGCGGCTATACGGCATTTACCACGAACTTTGAAGACCTGTATGGTATGCAGCAGTTGCCTGGTTTAGCTGTACAACGCTTGATGGCAGAAGGCTACGGGTTTGCCGGTGAAGGGGACTGGAAAACAGCCGCTATTGATCGCTTGATGAAAATCATGGCTCACAATAAAGCGACTGGTTTTATGGAAGACTATACCTATGAGCTGACACCAGGAAAAGAAGCCATCTTGCAATCCCATATGATGGAAGTCGATCCAGTATTAGCAGCCAATAAACCAAAAATCGTGGTTTCACCACTGTCAATGGGGGATCGTGAAGACCCAGCTCGCCTCGTCTTTGACGGCCAAGGCGGCGAAGGTGTCGTGGTTTCGATGGCCGACTTTGGCACCCACTACAAATTATTGATCAATGAAGTCGATGCCTTTGAGCCAACTGAAGAAGCACCAAAACTACCGGTTGCACGAGTAATGTGGACGCCAAAACCAAACTTCCACGATGGCGTCAAACAATGGATCGAAACAGGCGGTGGCCATCACACCGTTGTCTCACTTGTCTTAAATTCTGACCAGATCGAAACATGGGCGAAGCTTGTAGGATTAGAATACGTAACGATCAAATAAGTACCCAATCACAAAAGAAATCGTTGGCGATGCCGGCGGTTTCTTTGCGTTTTTCTTAAGCTTTCTTGCCTTCTGGCTGTAAAGTGCGGGCAAGCAAACCCTTGAAAGCACCAGCAATCAGCAAAATTGACTTTTAAATATAGGGGGCATAGACTTTTATGTAAGAGTGGAACAATGGACTAAAAGGAGGAGCACAATGAAGACAACCTACGATACACCAGAGTATTATCAGAAAATGAACGCTTGGTGGCGAGCAGCCAACTACCTTTCCGTTGGTCAGATCTATTTGAAAGACAATCCCTTATTGCGCCGCCCCATCGAAGAAAAAGATTTAAAAGTGAATCCAATTGGTCACTGGGGAACGATCGCCGGACAAAATTTTATTTACACCCATCTCAATCGCGTCATCAATAAGTACGACTTAAACATGTTTTATATCGAAGGACCAGGCCATGGCGGACAAGTCATGGTTGCGAATGCTTATTTAGACGGCAGCTACAGCGAGATCTATCCAAAAGCCACCCAAGACGAAGTAGGGATGAAACATCTATTCAAAACCTTCTCTTTCCCAGGTGGGATCGCTTCTCATGCGGCACCTGAAACGCCAGGTTCGATCCATGAAGGCGGCGAGCTAGGCTATTCCATCGCCCACGCTACCGGAGCTATTTTAGACAATCCCGATGTCATTGCAGCAGTAGTGGTCGGTGATGGTGAAGCCGAAACCGGACCGTTAGCGGGCAGCTGGTTTTCAAATACCTTTATCAACCCAGTCAATGATGGCGCAATTTTGCCTATCTTGCATTTGAATGGCGCCAAAATTGCCAATCCAACGATTTTGGCTCGTAAAAGCGACCAAGATCTCACGAAATATTTTGAAGGCATGGGTTGGACCCCTTATTTCGTAGAAGGGGACGATCCAGAAGCGGTTCATCCGCAATTGGCACAGAAGATGGATCAAGCCATCGAACAGATCCACGCGATCCAAGCAGAAGCCCGCAAAGGTTCTGCGGAAGAAGCCGCTATGCCTCATTGGCCTGTTTTGATCGTTCGCACACCAAAAGGGTGGACTGGACCGAAAGTCTGGGATGGCGAGCCGATTGAAGGGGGCTTCCGTGCCCACCAAGTGCCGATCCCTGTCAATGCGAAACACATGGAACACGTGGATGCTTTGACGGATTGGCTGCAGTCTTATCGTCCAGAAGAGCTTTTTGACGAAAACGGCCGCATCAACGCTGAGATTCAAGAATTGGCGCCAAAAGGGGAGCAACGGATGGCTGTCAACCCAATCACCAACGGGGGGATCGATCCGCAACCGCTACGCTTGCCAGATTGGCAAGCACATGCCATTGCGATTGAGACACCAGGGGAAACGACGGCCCAAGATATGATGGTCTTTGGGAAATTTGCCCGTGACATCATCAAAGAAAATCCTGACAACTTCCGCATTTTTGGCCCAGATGAAGCCAAATCCAATCGGTTGAACCATGTGTTCGAAGTCACGGACCGCCAATGGTTGGAGCCAAAACATCCTGATTATGATGAATGGCTATCTTCAGTGGGCCGTGTGATTGATTCACAATTATCAGAACATCAAGCAGAAGGCTTCTTGGAAGGCTATGTGCTGACGGGGCGTCATGGCTTCTTTGCCAGCTACGAGTCATTCCTAAGAGTCGTTGATTCTATGATCACGCAGCACTTCAAATGGTTACGAAAAGCCCATGATCTTGACTGGCGCAACCCGTACCCCTCATTGAATTTGATCGCTTCATCAACGGTCTTCCAACAAGACCATAATGGGTACACCCACCAAGATCCAGGGATCATGACCCATATTGCAGAGAAAAAAGCCGACTTTGTGCGGGTCTACTTGCCAGCCGATGCCAATAGCTTGATGGCTGTCATGGCAGAAACGCTCGCTTCTGAAGAAAAGATCAATCTAGTGGTCTCTTCGAAACACCCACGTCCGCAGTTTTATTCGGCGGATGAAGCGAAAGTGCTTGTCAAAGATGGCTTGAAAGTCATCGACTGGGCATCGACAGATGAAGGACAAGAACCGGACATCGTGATCGCAGCTGCCGGGACGGAACCGAATTTGGAAGCATTAGCTGCTGTTTCCTTGCTGATTGAAGCCTTCCCAGAGTTGAAAGTCCGCTTCATCAATGTGGTCGATCTATTGAAATTGCGTCGTCCAGAAGTCGATCCTCGTGGGTTGAGCGATGAAGCATTCGAAGCCTACTTTACGAAAGACAAACCGATCGTGTTTGCTTTCCACGGGTATGAAGGACTGATTCGCGACATCTTCTTTGGCCGTCGCAACCAACAGCTTCATATTCATGGGTACCGAGAAAATGGCGACATCACGACACCGTTTGATATGCGGATCCTTTCTGAATTGGATCGCTTCCACTTAGCCAAAGACGCCGCCGAATGGGTCTATGGAGAAAAAGCAACGGACTTTGCCAAAAAAATGGCAGACACCGTTGCGTATCACCATGACTTTATTCGAGAAAACGGCTATGATATCGCCGAAGTCGAAGAGTGGGAATGGAAACCATTGCGTTGATTTTTTCTCCATAACACCAACGTAAGACAATTTAAGAACAAAATAAGTACAAAACGATCCGCAACAGGGTCGGGACGCCTTACCAAGGAAGCCCGACCGACTGTCTGCGGATCGTTTTTTTAAAAGACGTCGAAACCGTAATTTTTGATATGCTGTTTCAACAAGGCGAGATAGTCCAAAGCCATCTCACTCAGTTCCATTTTCTTGTGTTTGAGGTAACCTAGTGTCATCGCATCATCGACTTCCAAAGGAATCGCAACGATTTTTTCATCATTCAGCTCACTGCTGATGATCCCAGAGCTGATGGTATAGCCGTTGAGACCCACCATCAAATTGAAGATCGTGGCACGATCGCTGATGCGAATGTGTTTTTTGCGTTGTAAAGTGCTTAAGATCTCTTCAGAAAAGTAGAAGGAATTGGTTTCCCCTTGTTCGTACGACAAATAGGTATAAGGTTCCAAATCAGCTAATGTGATGCTTTTTTTCTGAGTCAGTGGATTTTCTCGGCCGATGAAGACGTGGGGTTTGGCTTCAAATAAAGGAATGAATTGCAGGTCTTTTTCGTGGATCAAACGGGTGAGGACCGTCGTGTTGAAATCATTCAGATAAATGACCCCCAATTCGCTCTTAAACGTCTGGATATCATCCAATACATTTTGTGTTTGGGTCTCCCGCAAGGTGAATTGAAATTCATCTTCCCCTAACTGTTTGACCAGCTCTACGAAGGCGTGGACGACGAAGGCATAGTGCTGTGCAGAAACACTGAAAACATGCTTGCGATGGCTGTCTTTGCGAAAGCGTTCGTCCAAGAGATTGACTTGGTCTAAAACATTTCGAGCATAGTTGAGAAAGGAACGGCCATCATCGGTCAAGGTCACCCCTAATTTACTGCGGTAAAACAGCTGCAGATCATACTCTTTTTCCAACTCTTTCATGGCTTGGGAGAGGGAGGGCTGACTGATGAAAAGCTGTTTGGCGGCTTCATTGAAAGAGCCGGTCTCTACGATTTTTTCCAAATATTCAAGCTGCTGGATACGCATGGGAAGCAACCTCCTTTTTGTGTTATAGGTATTGCCTATGGAATATATAAGTTTATAAGTATTATCTATAGTATAAGATGTTTGCTAGAATAAATCTAACAATTTTGAAAACTTTGTATAGGAGGAATGGATATGGCAACAGACAAATTTCAGCTTGTGGGGTCATTGTTACGACCACAAGATTTATTGGACTACAAAAATCAAATCGAGCATCGGGAGGACATCCGCTACCCGTTTTATGATGCGTTTCCTGGCTACCAAGAAACGGAAGCAAAAGCGATCGCTGACATCATTGAAGCGCAAAAAGAACACGGCATTACAGTCATCACAGATGGCGAACATGGCCGCTCGATGTGGCACCTGGATTTTCTCTGGGGATTAAAAGGCGTTGAGCGCTATATCTCCGATCATGGGTATGCCTTTGAAGATTTGGACGGTGGACATTTTGAAACGCGTAAAGACATCGGCATCCGGATCACAGAACCATTATCTGGCAAAAACCATCATTACTTGACATTGTTTAAAGAAACCAAACGCCAAGCTGGCGACCTGCCAGTCAAAATCACCGTCTGGGGGGCTGCCCACGCGTTTACCGAGCTGACTGTCTTTAACGACCTCGTTGGTGAAGGTCAGGTGTATCCAACGAAAGAAGCCTTGCGGGAAGGGCTGCTTAACGCCTACAAGGAATTCTTGCAGGAATACCGAGAAGCCGGTGGTGAGATCGTTCAGTTCGATGATTGTTTATGGGAACTATTTGCTGAAGACAATGACAAGAGCTTCTTCACCCAAGGCAATGACGGCTTAGAAGCGTTAGCCGATGAATTCGTGGCGATCAACAACGAAGTCGCTGATTACGCCCACGAATTAGGATTAAAAGTCTGGACCCACAATTGTCGCGGCAATTACCAAAGCCGCGCGGCTGCCAGTGGTACCTACAAAGCGATCGCCGAAAAATTCTTACGTGATCAGCATTATGACCGCTTTTTCCTGGAGTGGGACGATGACCGTGCCGGTGATATCTCGGCTTTAGAAGCGCTGAAAGATCGTTCAGAAGTGGAAGTTGTCTTAGGCTTATTATCCAGCAAAACCGCCACATTAGACGATGGAGAGCGAGTGATCGCCTTATTAGACAAAGCTAGTCAAATCATTCCTAAGGATCGGCTTTATCTTTCTCATCAATGCGGCTTTGCCTCTTGTGACTGCGGCAATGAGCTTTCGACTGAGCAGCAATGGGCAAAAATCAAGCAAGGGCAAGCCTTAGCTGAAGCATACTTCGGTTAAGCAGTTGCGTCTTCTTTACCCTGAATCTTCCCCTGGAAATCGGTGCATTCCACAAAGTTTCGAAAATTTCAGAAAAAATGTTTGACATTTTCTTTAAGAGCGAGTAAAGTAAGACACAACTTAATGAAACAGACATCGAAAAGAAGAGTAGCAAGGCTTGCTGTTTGAAGAGAGTCTCTGGTTGGTGCAAAGAGATAACGCATGGTTGTGAAACACATCTTGGAGTCGTTTTTCCGAAAGAAAAGTAGGAGAGACCGGGTTTGCCCGTTACAGCAGCAGTCATTGATTGATGACTTTCTGAGTTCAGTTGCTGTGAAGCACTGATAAACAAAGGTGGAACCGCGTTGATAACGTCCTTTAGCTGTAATGGCTAGGGGACGTTTTTTTTTCTCTTTTTTTGCGGCTCACCGAAAATCGAAAGTGGAAGGATCACAAGAACTGCACGAGGCCTTTTCCTGTGAAGGAAAGGCAAATTGAGGTGGAACCACGTATCTAGCGTCCTCTGGCAAATGCCAGTGTGCGCTTTTTTTGTTTTTCTTTTTTAGAAAAATGAAACTTGCCAGTTGCCCTCACCAGCCAACGCACAGCGCCACATAAGCGTCGGAGTAAGCCGTCGCTAAGCTGTTTTTCTGCCAAGCGAAATTGAAACCTATCAAGGAGGAAGTCACCATGTTTGAGTATTTAGTCAATGTTATGCCCCAACTAATTTCAGGAACCGGAATCACCGTTAAATTGTTCGCACTGACCTTAATCGGGTCCATTCCCTTAGGCATCTTGTTTGCCTTTGTTTTAGCCAGTCGCCTGCGTATTTTGAAATTGATCGTGCAAGTCTACGTTTGGTTGATGCGAGGAACGCCTTTATTGCTGCAGTTGATCTTTGTTTTCTACGGTCTGCCGATTTTAGGGATCGTCTTTGATCGCTTTGAAGCAGCCTTGATCGCCTTTATCATCAATTACGCTGCGTATTTTGCTGAGATTTTCCGTGGGGGGATCCAATCGATTCCAGCCGGACAATACGAAGCTGCGAAAGTCTTGCGTTTATCCCCAATCCAAACGATCCAAAAAATCATCATCCCACAAGTCGTCAAGATCACCCTGCCATCTGTCGGCAATGAAGTCATCAATCTTGTCAAAGACACATCCCTCGTCTACATCTTGGGCTTGTCAGACGTGATGCGAATCGGAAAAATCGCCATGGAGCGAGACAGTACCTTGCTTCCGTTAGTTGGGGTCGGCTTGATCTACTTGGTGATGACGGGCGTCTTCACGTTATTGTTAAAACAAATCGAGACCAAACTGGACTATTACCGTTAGGAGGAACCACATATGTTAGAACTAAAACAAGTATCAAAATCATTTGGCGCCAAAAAAGTCATCGATCAGCTAGACCTGACGATCGAAGACGGCAGTATCTTAGCGGTGGTCGGTCCTTCCGGTGGCGGGAAAACCACCTTGCTTCGGACACTGGCTGGGTTAGAAACGATCGATTCTGGAAGCTTTTTACTGGATGGCAAAGCCTTTGATCCCACCGACACAAAAGAACAAGAACAAGTCGTCGGTGTCGTCTTCCAAGACTTCCAATTGTTTCCCCACTTGTCGGTTTTTGAAAACATCACTTTGGCACCAAAAATGGTGCTAAAACAAGACAAAGCCGCGTATACAGCAAAAGCCGAACAGTTGGCAGAAAAACTAGGGTTAAGTGACCTATTAGCCCAATACCCCTTCCAGTTGTCCGGGGGGCAGCGGCAACGGGTGGCTATCGCACGAGCGATGGCGATGAATCCCAAAGTGTTGGCCTATGACGAGCCTACCAGCGCCTTAGATCCAGGCTTGAGACAGCAAGTCGAACAGCTGATCTTGGATCTGAAAAAAGAAGGAGTGACCCAGATCGTGGTGACCCATGATTTGGTTTTTGCCGAAAATATTGGCGATCAATTATTAAAAGTAGCAGGAGAATAAGGGGGAGAACAAAATGAAAAAATTACTATTAACGGGAATCGCAGCAGCAAGTGTATTTTTATTAGGGGCGTGCGGCAGCAGCAATGACACCACAACCAGTGCCGCTGACAAAGAAGAAGTGATCGTCGGCCTAGACGATACCTTCGTACCGATGGGCTTTAAAGACGACCAAGGCAACATCGTTGGGTTTGATGTGGATTTAGCCACAGCGATTTTGGATCTAACAGGAACCAAAGTCAAATTTCAACCAATCGACTGGTCCATGAAAGAAACCGAACTAAGCAATGGCACCATCGATATGATCTGGAACGGGTATACCAAAACCGCAGCTCGTGAAGAAAAAGTATTGTTTACAGATACTTATATGGAAAATAAACAAGTCTTGGTCACAGCGAAATCAAGCGGCATTACTAGCTTCGATGATATGGAGGGCAAAGTCTTAGGTGCCCAAGAAGGTTCTTCTGGTTATGAGACCTTCAATAACCAACCGGAAGTTTTGAAGGATCTTGTAGACGGCAATGACGCAACCTTGTATGCCAGCTTTAATGAAGCCTTTATCGATCTAGAAAACGGTCGGATCGACGGTCTTTTGATCGACCGCGTCTACGCAGAATATTATTTGACTCAAACAGGCAAAACCGATGACTTCAACGAAATCGAAAGCCCTTTTGAAGCAGAAGATTTTGCTGTAGGTGTGCGTAAAGACGATCAAGCCATGGCAGATAAAATCAATGATGGTTTGAAAGAATTGCAAGACAATGGTACCTTTGCTGAAATCTCTGAAAAGTGGTTTGGCGAAGACGTCACACCAAACTAAAAACAAGTCAACAAGAGGCACTGGCTGCTTAGCAGCTGGTGTTTTTTTATACATTCATTTCTTTTGCGTATCTAAGTAAAGAAGGAACGATTGAAGTATATACTTGTGTATACATATGCGTGCTCATGTTACAATGATAGGTAGTAAGGAAAATCCGATAAAAAGGGGTGAGCCGAATGGAACATTATAAAGAGACCGCTCATTTGATTAAGTGGGGCAACGGACAAGGGGTTCGCTTGTCTAAGAAAATGATTCGAAAATTGGATCTCCAGGTAGGTTCTGAACTAGAAATGGAACTGGCAGAAGAAGTCAATGGCAAAAAACAGTTAGTTATTACAGAAAAGCAACCAGCAGGGGAGTTGTCCCCAGAGGAGAAACTTCGTTTAGTCGATTCTTTGCAAGGCATTTTAGCAGATTCATTTGAAACACCTGACGTTGTGGACATCAAAAAAGTAAGAAACGAACGGCGTAGGAAAAAATATCTGGGAGAATAAAAGGAACATGACCAAATACAAAGCCAAACGAGTCGTGATTGACACCAATGTGATCCTTGACTATTTATTAGGAAGAGGGTCTAAAAGCCATCAAGAAGCCATCAAACTGATATACAACAGTTCTATCTATGGACTTTGCGAGGGCGTGATTACGGCAAGTACATTAACGGATCTTTTCTATATTCTCGATGGAGCAGCAGGAGTCGATGCTCGGAGGGAAGTCAAAAAACTGATCCAAGTGCATACCGTCTTAACAGTCACGGAAGCAGATTGCGTTCAGGCGCTTGATTCAACAATGACAGATTTTGAAGATGCTGTTTTAGCAGCTTGTGCGAAGCGAAATCAAATCGACAGTCTAGTAACGACCAATACAGCTGATTTTAAATCATCAGGACTGATTGTCTATACAGTCGCTGAATTTGTTCACCAACTAAAAAGAGGATGATCACTGCTCTATCTGGCAGACATCCTCTTTTTTCCTTAAATTCCAACAGCTAACCAAAATTTCTCACAGGAAAACTTTTGTTCGCCTTCTTTTTTCGTTATAATAGGGAAAGATGAAAAGAGGGATAGAAATGGCGCAAAAAAAACGCGCAAAGAAACGCAAAACAAAAAAACAACAAAAACAGCAAGAGAAATTAATGCTGGTCGGCGTCGGCCTGCTCTTTGTCTTGTTTTCGATATTTGGCTTTTTCCATTTAGGTTTTTTAGGAACCTTGATTGCCAACGGGTTTCGGATCGTTGGCGGAAACACGTACCAATTTTTGAGTGTTGCCCTAGCCGCTTATGGTGTCTGGTTAGCGATCAAAACGACCGATGCTCGGTTTAAGAGCATTCGTCGAGTGATTGGCTGTGTATTGGTGTATTTTGGCTTACTGATCATCCTCCATGCGCAAATCTTTAGTAATGTGGTGGGAGAACAAGCCAATGTCTTCCAAACGACGTGGATGACGCTGTTAGGCGATATCCGGCGCAGCCAAGTGACCCAAAATGTCGGGGGCGGAATGATTGGCGCCATGCTTTATGGGGCGACCTATTTTCTTGTTTCCCAGATCGGCAGCTACATCATCGCTGTTTTACTCATGCTGATCGGGGCGTTCTTGTTCAGCCAAATGAGCAGCCACGAGTTAGTGGAGCACCTGCAAGCAGCTGGTGACAAGCTGCAGCGGTTGTTAGAAGGCTCTCCAGAAAAGCAAGCCGAACGAGAAGCCCGCAAAGCAGAACGAGCAGCAGAGAAACAAGCGGCGAAAGAAGCCAAAAAAGAAGCCGAGCGAGCAGCAGTCATGGCGGAGATCAAAGAAAAGAATCAAGTCCGACCAATGACAGAAGACGAAAAATCAGCAAAAGAACAGCAGATGCAAGCGCCAGTTGATTTTGAACCAGAGCAGCTGAGCTTTGTACCCATCGACCACTTCCAAGAATTGCCGCAAGCGACGGGACCAGAGGCCGCTCAAGCACCGCATCCAGCAGGAAACAAACCGGGACCAAGCAAAAAGGTCAACGAAGACGGGGAGATCCTCGATGACGATGGTGAAGTATTGGAATTTGAGATTTCGGAAGAAGCTGAAAATCGTGATTATGAATTGCCTTCAGCGCAATTACTCGATTCGATCCCTTCAACGGATCAAAGCAGCGAGTACAAAAAGATCGAACAAAATATTGGTGTGTTAGAAACCACCTTCCAAAGCTTCGGTGTTGACGCAAAAGTCGTCAAAGCTAGCTTAGGACCAGCAGTAACCAAATTCGAAGTTCAACCAGCAGTAGGGGTCAAAGTCAGCAAAATCGTCGGGTTGACCGATGATATCGCCTTAGCCTTGGCCGCCAAAGATGTGCGGATGGAAGCGCCGATCCCAGGGAAATCATTGATTGGGATCGAAGTTCCAAACAGCGCAGTCAGCATGGTTTCATTCCGAGAAGTGATCGAAGCCCAACCAGATCATCCAGATAAACTATTAGAAGTACCTTTAGGACGCGATATTTCTGGCCGTGTCCAAACGGCAGACTTAACGAAAATGCCCCATCTCTTGATTGCCGGATCGACCGGGAGCGGGAAGTCCGTAGCCATCAACGGCATCATCACCAGTATTTTGATGCGGGCAAAACCCCATGAAGTCAAACTGATGATGATCGACCCGAAAATGGTTGAATTAAATGTTTACAATGGGATTCCCCATCTCTTGACACCCGTTGTGACCAATCCTCGCAAAGCGGCGCAAGCGTTGCAAAAAGTGGTCAAGGAAATGGAAGAACGCTACGAAAAATTTGCGGCAACTGGGGTCCGAAATATTACTGGCTACAACGATTTAGTAATCAATAAGAATTTAGAAGATGGCGAAAATCGTCCGATCTTGCCATTCATTGTGGTGATCGTTGATGAGTTAGCTGACTTGATGATGGTTGCTAGCAACGAAGTCGAAGATGCCATCATTCGTTTGGCACAAATGGCGCGGGCAGCTGGTATCCATATGATCTTAGCAACGCAACGACCAAGTGTGGATGTCATTACAGGGATCATCAAAGCCAATGTTCCATCACGGATGGCGTTTGCTGTTTCCAGCGGTGTCGATTCTCGGACCATCATTGATGGGAACGGGGCCGAAAAACTGCTGGGCCGCGGCGACATGCTGTATCTGCCGATGGGTGAGAACAAACCGATTCGGGTCCAAGGGGCCTTTATTTCCGACCAAGAAGTCGAACGAGTGGTTGAATTCGTGACAGATCAGCAAGAAGCCAATTATGAAGAAAAAATGATGGTCACTGAGGAAGAAACGAGTGCCGGCAGCAGCGGACAACCGCAAGATGAGCTGTTCGAAGATGCCAAAGCCCTTGTGGTGGAAATGCAGACCGCCAGCGTTTCTCTCTTGCAGCGACGTTTTCGCATCGGCTATAACCGAGCGGCTCGGTTAGTGGATGAATTAGAAGATCAAGGTGTCGTGGGACCTTCTGAAGGCAGCAAGCCGCGGAAAGTCTTGATTGAGCCGCAACCAGAAGACATTCCTACCTTTGATGAATAAGGAGAACACCAGACCAATCCAATGAGAGAAAGGCGAGATAGCAATGAAACGCAAACACATTCTTTACCGTGATGTTGCCGATAAGCTCAAAGAAGACATCATGTCGGGTCGCTACCCGATTGGTTCATTTTTACCGACGGAAACAGAATTGGAAGCTACCTTCAATGTCAGCAAGATCACTGTCCGCAAAGCCATCGAATTGTTAGCGGCAGATGAGTATGTGGAAAAACGCAGCGGACGTGGGACGACGGTTTTAAGCAATCGCCCCTACAACAAGCTGTCAAAAGGCACGACGTTTAGCCAATTGCTTGAAAAGACCGGCAAGGAATACACAAAGAAAAACCTCAGCTATGAATTAGTCGAACTTGCGCCTGAACACCCTGCGTATTCTTTGATGGGCAAAGAAGTCATGCGTTTACGTCGCATGTACTATTTTGACCACCAACCTTTTATTTACTATGAGTACCATTTGCCAAAGCAACTAAAGGGAACCTCCATCGAGGTCTTTGAAGAAAAATCATTGTATCGCCTATTGGATGAACATCGAATGATCATCGATCGCTTTCAAGATGCGTTTGTGGCAACGACGTTGACTGAAGAGCAACAGAAGTTTATGATCACGCCGGAGGTCGCTGCCTTGAAACGAACCCGTTATTCGTATGATCTACAAGGAGAAGTGGTAGAATATACAGAAGGGATCTATAACACTGCCTTGCATCCGTATATGATCGAATTTGAAGCCTAGTCATTGATTAGGCTTTTTTAGCAAAAAGTGGTACCAAAATCAGAAGTGGAGCGTGAAATACATGAGAAAAATCGCCTTTTTAGGAGCCGGTAACATGGCAAAAGCTATCATTAATGGCTTGATTGCAGCAAAGCTGTATGAACCAGCAGAGATCTTGGTTTATAACCATCGCTACGAGCCGACTTTGGCACAATTAGAAAAAGAAACCGGAATCACTGGGACAACTAAGCTGGCGGATGTCACAGAAAAAGCAGAGATCTTCGTCTTAGCAGTCAAACCTTTTGTCTTTCCCCGCTTGCTTGCTGATTTAAAAGCAGGATTGACTGAGGAACACTTGCTAGTATCCATTGCCGCGGGTGTGACGATCGCGCAAATGGAAGAAATCATCGGTGCGCACAAAATCGTGCGGGTCATGCCAAATACCCCCGCACTTGTCGGCGAAGGGATGTCTTCTATCAGCCCCAACGGTCAAGTAACGGAAGCCGAAGCCAACGAAGTCAAACAACTTTTTGAAAGCCTTGGGAAAGCCGAGCAAGTACCAGAAAGCATGATCGATGCAGTCATTGGTGTCAGTGGTTCTTCGCCAGCCTACACGTATTTATTCATTGAAGCTTTGGCAGATGGAGCAGTGGCAGAAGGTATGCCGCGGCCGATGGCGTATGAATTTGCTGCTCAAGCGGTATTAGGCGCAGCGAAGATGGTACTAGAGACGAAGGAACACCCAGGTGTCTTAAAGGATCGTGTCAGCTCGCCTGGGGGCACAACGATCCAAGCAGTCAAAACCTTAGAGGAAAATGGCTTTCGTGCGGCTGTCATCAAAGCAGTGCAAGCAGCTGCTGACAAAAGTCGGGAAATGTCTTGATACCCAGTGAGTGAGGGGAAAATCTTAGCAAAACGAAGGAGCGTTTATGAAAGAACTTTTGATTTTTGATTTTGATGGATTGTTAGTCGATACTGAAAAAGTCTATTTTGATGGGTGGTTGGCTCTATTTAAAAAGTATCAGCTTCCGATTACAGCCGCTGATATTTTTGGTTGGCGTGGTCAAAGTTGGCAACAGACGGCTAGTAAATTAGCCGACCTCGTAGGCGGTCAGCAGCGGGTGCAGGAATTACGAGCAGAACGGGAAGTCTATATTGCCCAGCAAATAACTGATGGCACCTTCAAAACTAAACCCTATGCGAAAGAAACCATCGCATTGGCTAGGGAGAAAGGCTTCCAAACGGCACTAGCCACCTCGACGATGAAAAAAAGAGCCTCTGAATTGTTGGCGCATTTCGATTTGTTGCAGGCCTTTGACTATCAGACCTTTGGCGATGATGTCTCCGCCCATAAACCTGATCCCGCACCTTACTTGCTGACTTTAGAAAAAGCGCAAGCCGCAGCAGAAAAAGCATTAGTCATGGAAGATTCTCTTGTGGGAGCAACAGCTGCGACACGTGCGGAGATCGATGTCGTGTTGATTCCCGATCAAAGTTTTGATCAAGTCTACTCCCCAGAAGAGAAGGCCGGACTTCAGTTATATGGCGAAGCCACCTCACTGAAATATGTGTATGATTTATTGGCAAAGGATCAACTGAAATAACACCTAAAAAAGCTTCCTTTTCGTTGCAGAAAAAGGAAGCTTTTTTTGTGAAGAAAAGACCGGTAAAAAAACAGTTCAAAGGATATGAGTGGTTTGTTTTTCGCCATCATGGTAAAGTTAAAGAAAGTTTAACAATAAGCGAAAAAAAACAAAAAGTAAAGGGGTTTCATTTTGACAAAAACGTCCATTTGTCAAAAGGACTTTTCTTGGTCGATCGTAGCCGTTGGCGGCGGGGGAAAAACATGGTAAATTATCCTTCGACGAAGAACTAGTGGGGGAAGAAAAAAATGAATAAACTAAAGAATGTTTTCTATTTATATAAACTGGACTGGAAACGAATTTTCAGCAATCCAATCTCTGCATTTTTGATCATTGCCTTAATGATCTTACCCTCGCTTTATGCGTGGTTCAATATCAAAGCACTTTGGGATCCATATGGCAACACCAGTGAATTGCCAATCGCCGTGTATAGTGCGGATAAAGGGGCAGAATTTCAAGGCAAGCATATCGATATCGGTGATGAAGTCATCGACACCCTCCATGATAACAAACAGTTAGGCTGGCGTTTCGTGGATTCAAAAGAGGACTTGGTAGAAGGGGTCAAATCAGGAAAGTATTACGCCGGTATTTATCTGCCAGCTGATTTTTCAGATGATCTGATCAGCTTTACCAGCGGGACAATTGAAAAACCGACCATTGAGTATTACAGCAACCAAAAAATCAACGCCATCGCACCAAAAATCACCGAAAAAGGAGCCAGCAGTCTTCAAGAAGAGATCTCACAAAACTTTATTGAGACTGCCAGCTCTACGTTAATAAAAGTCTTCAATGAAATCGGCTATGACATTGATTCCAACTTAGTCAGCATCAACAAAGTCAAATCCATGATCTTAGATACCGATGACAATTTGGCTACGATCGACGGTTATACGAAAGAGATCGTCACCTTGCACGATAAGTTTCCAGAAATCAAAGAAAAGATCGCAAAAGCCGAAGAATTTACCGATTATATCCCGCAAGTGGATGCTATGGGGGAAAAACTGATTGGCCTAAACGATAAGCTGCCGACATTGAAGAAAGAAGCCAGCATCATTTTGACCTTGCAAGAGAAGATCCCAGAGATCCAAAATGCCGGCAAACAATTGAAGATGATCGATGATGATTTTGATGACATTGCCAGCACCATGACGGACGGCATCGAAACCGCCAAACAAGGACTGCAAGTCATCGAACAAGTTCAAGCAGCGTTACCACAGATCGAACAACTAGGCGACCAAGCCGCCAGCTTCGCCACAGCGACCAAAGATGGGGCGCAACAGTTGCAAGATGCCCTGCCAAGTATTTCTAGCAGTGTGAAGGTGACGATTGAGTCGATCAGTCAAGTGGCAACAACTACTGCTGGGCTGACAAGTACGATTCGTCAAGCACTAGCTGACAATGAACTAACGGATGAAGAGCGTCAAGCAATCAGTGCAACGATCACTGACTTTCAAAAGAACATCCAGCAACAACAAGCAGCCTTGGATTCCTTGATTGCCTTTTTAACCAATATTCAGAATTCCGGTAGTAACGCCGATTTAGAAGGTATCATTACGCAACTAAGCAATGCTAAAACATCGCTAGGAGTTTTATCTGACCGCTTATCGCAATTGAATAACCTTGTTCAAAATGGTTCTGTTGATGAAATTACAGCGTACCTCGATCAAGTTACCGCAGCTGCTCAAAACATCGCTGATCTTATGAACAGCATCAATGTTGATTCAATCACTGCAACCATCAACGACATCCTAACCAAACTAATCGAAACCATCACCACTGCCGAAGATGTCTTGAAAAAAGCCCAAGAAATCGATTTTGACTCGTTGCTGTCTTCCACCAAATCAGTGGTCAGCAATGCCGTGACGATTTTGGAAAAATACCAAAAAGAATTGCCTGCCATCAAGCAAGAATTGCACGATGCCAATACGATGCTGAATGGTCATATGGATGAAATCGTCAATGCCATCAACAAAGGAGCCGACCTGTACAACAACGAATTGCCAGTTGTCGAAGAAAAATTAGGGCTGGCCGTAGACTTCTTGCAAAACGATTGGCCAACCATCAAATCAGAAATCAGTTCTACGATGGCGATGGTGGATGAAAAACTGCCAGAAGTTGAAAAAGCCTTGGATGCGGCTGTCGATTTAATCAATAACGATTGGCCAAGTATCAAAGCAGGCATCCACAAAGCCGCTGATGCGATCCGAGCAGGAGAAAATGAAGTCGATCTCGGGGAAGTCATCAAATTATTGAAACTTGATGCCACGGATGAAGCCGACTTCTTCAAACAACCAGTGGAATTAAAAAGCAATGAAATCTACCCAATCGCCAACAATGGTTCAGCTAGTACACCATTTTATACCGCATTGTGTTTGTGGGTAGGGGCATTATTGTTGTCAAGTGTCGCTACAACGGAGTATCATTTAGAGAAGAAAGACAAAAAACGCTTTACACAACGTGAAACCTTTGTGGCACGGATGCTGACATTCTTGACGATGGCAGTCGCCCAAAGTTTGATCGTGACCCTAGGAAATATGTTTTTATTAGGCGTCGATGTCCACAACCCTGTGTACAGTGTCTTCTTCGCATTACTCGTCGGACTCGCCTTTATGATGATCGTCTACGTACTGGCGGGACTGTTCGGCAACCTCGGGAAAGGGATCGCCATCATTATTTTGGTTCTCTCCATTTCAGGTGGGGGAGGAAACTACCCAATCCAAGTCTCTGGGAAGTTCTTCCAATTCATTAATCCGCTACTGCCGTTTACTCATGCGGTCAATCTGTTAAGAGAATCAGCCGGTGGGATCTATTGGCCAAATGCTATCCCGCAATTGATCATTTTAACGATTTTGTTCCTAGTCTTTGGGATCGTCGGTACGTACGCGTATCCTTATCTAGTCAACTCTACGAAGAAACTAAGTGACATTTCCAAAGAAAGTCATTTCTTCCACTAAAATCTTAAAGCAGAAAGAGCATTTGTTCTTTCTGCTTTTGTGCCATCACGTGAAATTTCTAATAATCAAAAGAGGGAAAAAGGGTCGTTTTTTCATCTGATTTTCATTGACTTTTCGCGGTTACAAGAGTAGCATACAGTCTTGATAATTCAATATTTGTGAGGATATCGTTACAAGTTTAACGAAGGATTTTTTCATGAAAAGGAGTGTAGAAAAAGTGGAGTATTTGAAACGTTTGTTGGTCGGACGTCCATTGAAATCCGCAGAGAATGATGAACAAAAACTGAGCCGGACGGCGGCCCTTGCGTTGCTATCTTCTGATGCTTTGTCTTCGATTGCTTATGGGACAGAGCAGATCGTTGTCGTATTAGTGGCACTTTCCGCTGCTGCTATCTGGTATTCATTGCCGATCGCTGCTTTTGTTATTATTCTTTTGATTTCATTGACCTTGTCTTACCGCCAGATCATTCATGCTTACCCTCACGGCGGTGGGGCATATGTAGTAAGTAGTGAAAATTTAGGGAAAAATGCGGGCCTGATTGCCGGCGGCTCTCTATTGATCGATTATATGCTGACAGTGGCAGTATCCGTCTCAGCAGGGGCAGAAGCCATCACTTCAGCTGTGCCGGCGTTGTTCGGTCATCAAGTGGCCATTTCTGTCGTGATCGTAATCTTGATCATGATGATGAATCTGCGAGGGTTGCGAGAATCAGCTAGCTTCTTGATGATTCCTGTCTACACCTTTATCGCAGTGATCACAGTCTTGATCGTGGTCGGTTTGTACAATATCGTAACGGGTGCGCAACCGTTAAATGCAACCGCACTACCGGGAGCGGTCGTACCTGGGGTATCCGTGGCCTTGATTTTACGGGCTTTCTCATCAGGTTCCTCTTCTTTGACAGGGGTCGAAGCGATCAGTAACGCGGTGCCGTTTTTCAAAAAACCACGGGCGAAAAATGCAGCTGCGACCTTGACAATCATGGCGTCGATTTTAGGATTCTTCTTTGTCGGCATCACTTTTATCAACTATTGGTATGGTATCGTACCAGAAACAGAAGTGACCGTCCTATCTCAAATCGGTTCTGCCGTTTTTGGTCATGGGTTTATGTACTACGTTTTGCAATTTGCTACGGCACTGATTTTAGCAGTTGCCGCAAATACCGGATTTTCAGCTTTCCCCGTGTTGGCGTATAACCTAGCGAAAGACAAATATATGCCGCATATGTATCAAGACCGTGGGGACCGTCTTGGCTATTCGAACGGAATCATCACCTTGGCTGCTGGTTCCATCGTATTATTGTTTATCTTCCAAGGATCGACCGAGCGTTTGATTCCTTTGTATTCCATTGGGGTATTTATTCCTTTTGCCTTGTCCCAAAGCGGAATGGTGATCAAATGGAGAAAAGAAGGCAAAGGCTGGTTCTTTAAATCGATCGCCAACATCGTTGGGGCTTTGATTTCCTTTGCGATCATTGCCATCTTGTTCGTGTATCGCTTAGGCGATATTTGGCCATTCTTTATTATCATGCCGATCCTCTTGTATATCTTTTACAAGATCCATGATCATTATAAGAAAGTCGCAGAACAGCTGCGGTTGGAAAAACAAGAAGCACTACATGTTTATGAAGGAAATACCGTGATCGTTCTCGTCGGAAATGTTACCCGAGTAAATATCGGCGCATTGAACTATGCCCAATCGATTGGTGATTATGTCGTAGCGATGCACGTATCGTTGGATGAAGATGTGAAGAAAGAAAAAGAAATCGAACAAGAATTTAAGCAAAAATTCCCAGACGTGCGTTTCTCCGTCGTTCATTCTTCGTATCGTTCGATTGAAAATCCCATCTTGCGTTATGTGGATCTAGTCAGCCGCAATGCAGCCAAACACAATTACACAACGACCGTCATCATTCCACAGTTTGTCCCAAGACGTCGCTGGCAAAATATTTTGCACAACCAAACAAGCCTGCGCTTGCGTTTCAGACTCTCTTGGCGTGAAAACATCATTGTAAGTACGTACAGTTACCATTTGAAAAAATAACAAAAACGCTAGTTTAGCGACCTGATTCCCAAAAGCAATGTTTAGGTCAGCCGCTAAGACTAGCGTTTTTTTTAGCTATAAAACATTTTTAGTTTGATATCTTGATCGTAATTCCCAAACCCCTTGCCAAAGAGGGTACAACCGCCGACATGCTCGGCATCTTCTTTGACTTCCACTTTTAAATGCCACGTATCTTCGTAGGCAGGTATATCCTTGATCGTAATGTCGGAAAGAGGAACACCTTCCATGTAGGTTCCATGATCCATGATGCGGATCGTCTTCAATAACCCGTACTGATTAAGATTGTCTGGATACCAATCCGGTGTATACTTTCCACGAATGTCTGCAAAATCCCCTGGGCTAGTCCATGTACCAAGCTCCACACCATTTAAGCTGAAGGTGATGTCTGAAGGCCAGTTGTTATTGGAAAAAGGAAATTCAGACGAAACTTCCATTGAAATCTCCATCATTTCGAGTTTTTCTTCTTTTGCTAAGAAGTTTGGCGATTGGTATTCGACAAATCCTTTCGTAAACCACAAGATGCGGGCATCCATTCGTCGGGGATCCATGAAAAACTTCGGTTCATCTACCATTCCCACAAAATCAGCTGAAGTAGCAAGCCCACACGTTGGTTCTACCGAATAATTTGTATAATGACCGATCGGTATCGCCGTTTCTTTCGTATCAAAGGCATTAAAGATTTTCTCAGGAAAGTTGATATCGATATGGTCCACTCTCAAACTGGAAATCTTTTTTTGCCCCACACGCTCTGTTTTGATGATTTTGGCTTCTTCTAATTTTTTGATATGCATCGTAATGATAGCGCTGCTTAAGCCTAACTCTTGTGCCAACTCTTTGACATTCATCTTGTTTTTAGCCAGCAATTGAATGATTTTGATTCGCACGTTACTGGCAAGTGCCTCATAGACAGGCAATGCTTCTTGATTGATTTCTAATTGCATCGTGTCACCTCCGCTTAAACTGTTTGATTTACTTGAATGTTAACATATTTGCTAATTTGTGTAAATAGCGTTGTTTATTTCGCTAGTTATTAATATATTTATTAATTAACATAGATATTATCCTTGATAAATTAATCAAAATATTGTTGACAGCGATTACAAATAAAGTTATGATTTATTTGTAAATTGAAAGTGTTTGCAAACATCAATTTCTATGTTTTGTTTTTGTGAATTGTTTATAGGCTTCTTTATAGGAAATATCTTAGGTGTTAGGAATTATTATGAGCAGTTAGTAAGGTCTTTTTTTAGAGAGGTCAATGAACAAATGTGATAACGTACCTGCAAATATCTATAAAACTTGAGAGGATGGAAAAGATGAACATCAAAAAGGTTATTTTTTCGGGAGCAGTTCTAGGTTTAAGTAGTTTGGTATTAGGGGCCTGCGGAAACAGTAATAATAGTTCTGGTGATGATAGCGGAAGTAAAGAAATTACGTTTATGTTTCGAGGCGGCGAGGATGAGAAGAAAGCCTATGAAACAGCAATTAAACAATTTGAGGAAGAAAATGATGTAAGCGTTAAGATTATTGCTACAGATGCTGATCAATATGCAACAAAGCTACAAGCGGCAATCTCAGGCGGTAATATGCCCGATGTTTTCTATGTAGAACAAAGCAATCTAATGGCTTACGTTGATAATGGTGTTTTGCTAGATATTACGGATGAAATTGAGAATTCAGATTTTGATCTTTCAAACATCTGGGAATATGGGGTAAATAGTTATCGGTATGATGGTGAAAAAGTTGGTAGCGGTGCTTTGTATGGATTACCAAAAGATGTTGGACCATTTGCTTTAGGATATAACAAAGACATGTTTAAGGAAGCTGGTATTGATTTGCCTGATACAGATACGCCTTATACATGGGATGAATTCGTTGAAGTATCTAAACAGTTAACGAAGGATTCTGATGGAGATGGAAATCTTGACCAATGGGCAACAGGATTTAACGTAAACTGGAGTTTACAAGCTTTTGTTTGGAGTAACGGAGCAGATTGGATCAACGAAGCCAAAGATACCGTTACTGTAGATACACCAGAATTTGCGGAAGCATTGCAATGGTTTGCGGATCTGCAAAATGTGCATGAACTCACCCCTTCAATTTCTGATGCACAAACATTGGATACGTATCAAAGATGGATGAATGGTGAGATTGCTTTCTTCCCTGTAGGACCTTGGGATATGAGTACGTATGCAGGATTGGATTTTGAGTATGACTTGATGCCTTGGCCAGCAGGCTCTACAGGTGAATCTGCAACGTATATCGGTTCTTTAGGTATTGGTGTTGCTAGCAAAACCAAACATCCAGAAGAAGCAGTGAAATTAGTTGAATATTTAAGTGCATCTGAAGAAGGTCAACAACAATTAGTAGACGCACAGATTCAAATTCCTAACCTGATTGATATGGCTGAAGAATGGGCTTCTGATAAGGACAGTGTACCTAATAATAAACAGGAATTTATTGATATCGTCCAAGATTATGGTCGCGCATTGCCAGTGGCAACCACCTACAATGCAGAATGGTACGATGAGTTCTTTATCAATATCCAACCTGTGTTAGATGGAGATCAAACGGCAGCGGATTATTTGAAAGAAGTTCAACCTAAGATGCAAGAAAAACTAGACTCAGCAATTCGCCAACAAGAAACAGCAAGATAGACTCACTGGGGTCACATATCTATGTGACCCCAAAGATTTTTATGGAGGGACGCGTAATGGAACAAGTGGAAATAAAAAAAACAAAAAATAAAAATAGTCTTTATGCAAAAGAGCACAAAGTTGCTTTCTTGTTCGTTCTACTTCCAGTTTTAGGATTTATTTTGTTTTCATTGATACCTTTAGGCTATTCGGTTTATGCTGCCTTTACAGATTGGAACGGTCTAGGGCAAATGAATTTTATCGGTCTTGAGAACTTTCAGAAGCTTTTTAGAGATGAGTACTTCTATAAGACGATGTTTAATACCGTCTTTTTGATGTTAGGGATTCCAATCGGTTTGATTTTGTCATTTATGCTAGCATCAGCACTGAGCAGAGGAATTAAAGGAACGACGATTTTTCGAACAATCTATTATATTCCAGTCATCTCATCATTAGCAGCCATTTCGATTTTGTGGCAATGGGCTTACAATGGTGATTTTGGTTTAGTCAATCAGGTCTTGGATATCTTCGGTATCAGCGGCCCTAACTGGTTGCAAAACCCATCAACAGTCAAACCGGCAATTATTATTATGTCTGTTTGGAAGGGCTTGGGCTATTCTATGCTCTTGTACTTGGCAGCGATTCAAAGTGTACCAAAAACCTTTTATGAAGCAGCAGAATTAGATGGTGCTTCTTCTTTTCAAAAGTTTCGCAATATCACTTGGCCGATGGTTAGACCAGTCACTTTCTTTTTAGTCGTTACGAATATTATCGGCGGCTCACAAATCTTTACGGAAATAAACATTATGACACCAACTGGCGGACCACAATATAGCAGTGCTACGGTCGTTTGGTATATCTGGCAAAAAGCTTTCAGAAATTGGCAAATGGGTTATGCAAGCAGTATGGCGTTGATTCTAGCAGTATTGGTTTTTGTGATAACAGCATTCCAATTCTATATGAACAATCGTTCAAGCTATAAATTAGATTAGGAGGGAAAAGAATGAAAAAACTGAAAATAAGCAACGTACTCATTATTTTAATTCTCTCCCTTGGAGCAGTTATTATGGTGGGGCCGTTACTTTGGATGATCTCAACATCGCTAAAAGACCGAGCTGGCGTCTTCCAGCTGCCACCTCAATGGATTCCAGACCCAGTACAATTTGATGCGTACAAACGTTTATCTGAGCTGGACACTTTGTTCTCAGGGATTAAAAATACAGTGATCGTTTCACTTTCTGTAACTGTTGTAGGTACTCTGACATCCAGTTTAGCTGCCTTCTCATTTGCCAAATTACGGATGCCGCATAAAGATGCGCTATTTCTAATCCTTTTAGCCGCTTTGATGATTCCCTATCCAGCGGTGATGATCCCGCAATTTATGATGTTCTCCCAAATTGGCTGGGTTGATACGTTATTACCATTGATCATTCCGGGAATGTTTGGAAATATCACGATGATTTTCTTTTTGCGACAATATTTATCTAATATTCCTGATTCGATCGTTGAGGCGGCAAAAATTGATGGTGCAGGCTATTTACAAACCTTTATCCAATTGATTTTCCCGTTGATTCGTCCAGCAGTTGCTGCTCAATTTATTTTATGGTTTATGGGCGCTTGGAATGACTACTTAGCACCATTGATCTACTTGAATAGTCCAGAAAAACAAACATTGCAAGTAGTGATCGCAAACCTAAATGCCGCCTATGCTATTCAAACGGATTATCCGTTGATTATGGCAGCTTCCGTTGTTTCATTACTTCCGGTTTTGATCGTATTTATTATTTTCCAAAAGCAAATTATCGAATCAGTTGCACTTTCTGGAATGAAAGGGTGAGTAGATGTTTCTAAAAGCAATGAACTGGCTAAATGCATTCGTACTTCTGATAGAACTAAATATTTTGTGGCTTCTAGGTATTTTAGCTGGTTTTTTTGTGGTCGGCTTTGTTCCAAGTACTGTTGCTGTCTTAACGATTCTAAATAAAGAGGATCTATTTACAGGCTATTACTCTTATATAGAAGTATTGACTTTATTTTGGAAAAACTATGTGTCAGCTATTCGCTTATACAAATGGCGGGTCTTTATATTTCCACTTATTCTAGGCATTCTCTATTTGGAATTGCTGATTGTGCAGCAAAGTGATCTAATGAGAGCATTTTTCCAATGGCCACTTTTGTTTTTGTTCAGTTATGTGATTTTAGTATTGATCAATTTATCCTTAGTTACTCGATTGAGTAAAGATAAGTGGCGGAAAAAAGCCGTTTTTTCATTGACGAGTCCATTCTTGTTACCAAAAGAATCTTTTCTTTGTCTTTTGATGGTTCTTACATTTTCAATTGTTAGCATGGCGTATCATTGGTTCTTTTTTGTCGCAATTTCAATCTTTTTGTACAGTGCCAGCAAGTGCTTGTTGTCAGGCTATAGCAAGAAAGGATTGTTAAAATCATGATCAAAAAATTTCTTTTCTCGTGTGTTCCTCTAATGATTCTTTTATCTGGCTGTACTGCTTCTGCAGTTGAAGAAGTCTTATCCCCTCCTGAGTTTGCCGATGTTAGTGTCCATGACCCATCGGTGATCAAAGCGGATGATACGTTTTATATTATTGGTTCACATATGCAATTTGCCAAGTCTCAGGATTTGTTGAAGTGGGAGCAGATATCTAATTCAGTATCTGAAGATACTCTATTTGAGAATATTCGAGAAGAATTGGCGGAAGAATTTGAGTACGCACAGACAGATACGTTATGGGCTAGTGATATCCAACAGTTTAAGAATGGAAAATACTATTTGTACTATTGTTTGTGTCAAGGAACTTCACCGCTATCCGTAATGGGAGTGGCGGTATCTGACTCTATTGAAGGTCCTTATGAAAAAGTCGAATCTTTTCTTTATTCAGGAACTTCTCCGCAGTTTGGTGAAGCGTACAATGCAGCGATTCATCCAAATGCGATCGATCCTCATGTTTTTTATGACAATGAAGGGAAATTATGGATGGTCTATGGATCATACTCAGGCGGGATTTTTATCCTAGAAATGGATGATGAAACGGGTTTGCCTAAAGATCGCAATTCTTACGGAACACATTTGATGGGCGGAAATCACAGTCGCATCGAAGCACCATACATTCAATATAATCAAGAAAATGGCTACTATTACTTGTTCACTTCATTTGGTGGGCTAGATGCAGACGGTGGATACAACCTTCGAGTCGCGCGGTCAAAGAATCCCGATGGTCCTTATGAAGACAGCCAAGGAAATCCAATGGCTGAGGTCAAAGGGAAATTTGGAACGGTTTTTGATGACGCAAGTATTCAAGAATTCGGAACTAAGATTATGGGGAACTTCCTATATACCGAAAATACGAGCAATGAAGGGGTTGGCTATGTTTCGCCAGGTCACAACTCGACCTATTATGATGAAGAAACCAATCAATATTACTTGATTTTCCATACACGTTTTCCAAATAGCGGAGAATATCATTCTGTGAGAATCCATCAAATGTTTTTCACAGAAGCAGGGTGGCCGGTTGTTTCTCCATTGAGATACAGCGAAGAAACGATTGCTGATTATACAAAGAATCAAGTTACGGGTGCCTATACGCTGATTTCCTTTGACAAGTTTTTAACGGATGATTTGAAAGAACCACAGGAAATTACAGTTGAAAAAAATGGCCCGATCAATGGTGATCGCACTGGAACATGGGAACTAGCGGAAAAGAATAGTCAAGAAGATTCAAGTGTGGTTATCGATGGCACTGTTTATAAAGGGAAGTTTCTTTCCGGCTGGGATGAAAATCAGCAAAAGCAAGTAATGACATTTACAGGTACCTCAGAAGCAGGAGTACCATTATTTATTGTTAGGAATGAGGAGTAAGGTATGGCAAAAGCAAATGCAGAGACAATACAAAATCCAATCGTGTATGAACGAGCAGACCCTTGGGTATATTTACATTCCGATGGTTACTATTATTTTACAGGTTCAGTTCCTGGATATCAGTCGATTGAACTTAGACGAGCGAAAAGCCTCAATGAACTGGAAGATGCAGAGAGAAAGACGGTTTGGCAGGCACATGAATCGGGACCAATGAGTGAATTGATTTGGGCACCAGAAATTCATTTCATCGCTGATAAGTGGTATATCTATTTTGCCGCTAGTGATAATGAAGAGATCAGAAATGAAAATCATCATCATCGAATGTTCGTGATCGAAAATAATTCAAGTGACCCTTTTGAAGGGGAATGGGAAGAAAAAGGACAAGTCATCACGCAATTTGAAAGTTTTAGTTTAGATGCAACTGTGTTTGAACATCAGGAGAAACTTTATTATGTTTGGGCGCAACAAGATCCAAGAATTCCAGGAAACTCTAATCTTTATCTATCAGAAATGGAAAATCCATGGACACTAAAAGGGAAGCAGCTTTTACTATCGATCCCTGAATACCCTTGGGAACAGATTGGTTTCATGGTGAATGAGGGACCGGCCGTGCTTAAACGAAATGGTAAGATTTTTATCACTTATTCGGGCAGTGCTACAGATGAAAATTACGCTATGGGATTATTGTGGACAGACGAAAATAGTGATTTATTAAATGGGTTTTCTTGGCAAAAATCCCAAGATCCAGTCTTTCAAACGTCAGAACGGAATTCTCAATATGGACCGGGGCATAACTCTTTTACAAAAGGGGCAGATGGTGAGGACATTTTAGTTTATCATGCAAGACCAGAAAAAAATCAGGCAGGCGATCCTCTGGCAAACCCGAATCGACATGCAGTTGCACAACCATTCACTTGGGATGAAAAAGGATTCCCAGTCTTTGGTGAGCCGGTCGCAAACAATAAATTAGAGATGAAGGTGAACTGATTGACGATTAACATTCAAAACACAAAATCAGGAACAACGATCAGTAAATATATCTACGGTCATTTTGCAGAGCATCTAGGCCGTTGTATCTATGAAGGATTATACGTTGGAGAAGATTCGCCGATCCCAAATAAAAATGGGATGCGGATTGATGTGGTTGAAGCACTGAAAAACATTCAAATCCCTGTGCTACGTTGGCCAGGCGGCTGCTTCGCCGATGAATACCATTGGAAAGACGGGATTGGTCCTAAAGAAAACCGCAAAACGATGGTCAACACCCACTGGGGCGGCGTGACTGAAAACAATCATTTCGGGACCCATGAATTTTTTGAATTGATCAAGCAACTGGAATGTGATGCGTATGTCAACGGCAATGTCGGCAGCGGAACGGTACAAGAAATGTCGGAATGGGTGGAATACATCACGATGGATGGCATTTCTCCGATGGCTGATCTTCGCAGAGAAAATGGCCATGAAGAAGCGTGGGAAATGAAATTTTTTGGCGTAGGAAACGAAAACTGGGGCTGCGGCGGCAATATGCGGCCAGAGTATTATGCGGATCTGTATCGCCGTTATCAAACCTATGTCCGCCAATACGGCGACAAAAAAATCTACAAAGTCGCCGGCGGAGCGAATGTCGCAGACTATCATTGGACAGAAACGCTGATGAAAAACGCGCATTGGTTGATGGACGGCCTAAGCTTGCACTACTACGTTCATCCGCAAGGCTGGGAAGAAAAAGGTAGTGCCTTGGAATTTGATGAGGCAGAGTGGCAAGTGACCTGTGAAAAAGCAGCCTACATGGATGAATTATTGACCCGCCACAGCGCGATTATGGACCAGTATGACCCAGAACAGCGTGTGGGAATCATTGTTGATGAATGGGGCACTTGGTTCTCAGCAGAACCTGGTACGAATCCAGGCTTCTTATACCAACAAAATACGATCCGTGATGCCATGGTCGCAGCGATCACCTTGAATATTTTCCATAAACATGCCAAGCGAGTGCATATGGCAAATATCGCACAAACCGTCAACGTCCTGCAGGCGATGATTTTGACAGATGGCGAACAAATGGTGAAAACCCCAAGCTATCATGTCTTTGATTTGTACAAAGTCCATCAAGATGCTGAAACCATTGATAGCCATGGAACTAGCAGCGATACCATTACGTATACGATTTCGAAAAAAGAAGATACGATCCATCTATCGGTTTGTAATTTTGCTACCCAAGGCACGGAAGAATTATCCTTCTCCCTTGAAACAGCGATCAATGAAGTGAAAGAAGCTCGTTATATCGTGGGAAATAAAATGAACGCACACAATGATTTTGATCATCCTGAAGATGTGGTGATCCAAGACTTCACCGCTTACAATGTTGAAGAGAACAAAGTCAGCTTGCGGGTGCCAGCAATGAGTGTTCTAACGATCTCATTGACAGTCTGATCCCATGACTTGTAAAGGATGCGAAGTGAAAGATGCTGCGGCAGCAGCACAGGAAGACATTGAATCCTTGATTGCAGAACAACTTTCTTTAGAAAGCGACTTGGCTTCGCCGGAGATCGTCAGTAGGAGAATCGTTGTTTGTGAGACTTGTCCATTGCGATTGAATCATACCTGTACCAAATGCGGCTGCTTTTATCGGTTTCGCGCAAATTTAGCTAAGAAAAACTGTCCTGCAGGAATGTGGGAACAAACAGGGCAGCTCGTCAAGTAGCTGTCCTGTTTTTATAAAATAAAATAAATCAATTAGGAGATGAGGGAAGACATGACAGCGATCAATGGGGTTCATGATCCTACGATTATTGAACATGAAGGCACCTTTTATTTATATTCAACGGACACACAACAGCCCAAAACGGCTGGTGTACCAATTCGTCGTTCAAAAGATTTGATCCATTGGCAATTTGAGAAACAGGCATTGTCAGAAATGCCTGAACCAGCAGTAAAATGGAGCAAAGCTCAAGGACTATGGGCACCGGAAGTTATCCGCTACAAGGACGAATTCCGTATGTATTATTCTGCTTCGACATTCGGCAGTACCACTTCTTTTATTGGCTTAGCTACAGCATCAGATCCTTTGGGCCCTTGGGAAGATCAAGGAGAGGTTATTAAAACCAATGCTACTCTTGCACAGCATAACGCGATCGATGCCAATATTGCTTTTGACCGCTCAGGTGAGCAGTGGTTTGTCTATGGTTCTTTTTTTGGCGGAATCTATATTGCTCCATTGAACAAAGAAACTGGAAAACTTCAAGAAAAGAGCTATGGTCAACGGATTGCTTTTCGTCCGAAAACAGTTGATACTGCTATTGAAGGCCCATTTGTCTATTATCATCCTGAAACCGATTATTATTATTTGTTTGTTTCTTTCGACTCCCTTAACGATTCGTATAATATCCGTGTCGCACGAGCAAAAGAAATTACAGGGCCATATCTGGACTGGCATGGTACGGCCATGACGGATCAAGAGAAGACGCCAACCGAAGTAGGAACCAAACTGTTGGGCAGTTATCAGTTCTCAGAAGAACCAGTTGTATACGCTCCTGGTCATAATTCGATCTTTACGCAATCCAATAAAGAAAGCTTCGTTGTGCATCATGCACGGAGAAAACCCTTCAGTGACCAATTCTATTTACAAATACGTAAACTCTATTGGCTAGAATCAGGTTGGCCAGTAATCTCTGCTTCAATCTATCAGGGAAGTGTTTCACGAATGCCAGAGCAGGAAACTCTGTTAGGAAAGTGGGAAATCATCCAATTTGATCACGAGTCTCAAGTTATATCTTCTCAACAGCAAGAAATAACAGCATTAAAAAAAGAAGGACGAAGTTACTTGTGGGGAGAAAATGAATTTGTCCCATATTATGAGTACATCGACCAAAAAGAAAGGTTGTTTTTATCTGGAATCAATGATCAAGGCGTTGCGTTTCTTGGTCGAAAAGTGTACGAAGAATAAAAAATAAGCAGCACAATGGGCAGGTTGCATTGTGCTGCTTATAAACTTATACTGCTGCCGGTTTTACTAAATACTGCCTTTGAATAATCGGACACCATGAGTAGGAACCTCAGCATTGGCAATTGTTTGTTCTTTTTGTTGCCATAACTCAGTGCCGTTTTTAAGTGGTAGTAAATCAGTGATCGATTTTGGGATGGTTTGCGTTTGATCAGAAACATTGAAAATGGCATAGTAGACTGCTGTGTCGCTCAACGCCTCCCAAATGATCCACTCTTGATCACGATAGAACTCTTTTTTCGTATAAATTCTTCGATACATTTCTAAGACTTCAGTATTCGTCAATAAACGTAAGGTAAAGAGATCGATGTCTGGTAAAGTACCACCAAACATCAATGGAGATTGGAAGATCGTCCATAAACTCATCAATAAGTATTGCTCGTCTTCCGTAAAACGTGTCCAGCTGTCACCACCGCCACCATCAACTGCCCGAATGCCGATATGACCCAACGGCAACATATCACAGTCAGGCCAGTTACCTGGACGGACGAAAGGTGCCCACTCTGCTGCCCGGTCAAACATGGCGTAAAGGGCATCCCAATGATCCCAAAAGTCATCCGTCAAGCGCCACATATTGGCATGATTTTGAAAGAAACTACCATTTTTGAGGGCAGCGGGTCCGGGAGACAAAGAAAGGACGATCTCTCGACCGGATCGATCGATCGCACGGCGAATCGCTTTGATTTCTGCTTTATGGGCATCACCGTAAATTTTCGAATCGCCGATATCATCCACCTTTATAAAGTCAACACCCCAAGAAGCATATAATTCGAGCAAAGAATCATAATAAAGCTGTCCTTCAGGCAATGAAACATCGACCCCATACATATCGGAATTCCAAGGGCAGATTGAATTCATAGCAATGTCCCGTGCCCGTTTATCCGTTCCTTTGATCGGCGTATTTTGGTGAACTGCTTGTCGTGGAATGCCGCGCATGATATGGATACCAAATTTCAGCCCTTTTTGATGCAGATAGTCACCAAGTTTTTTGAAACCAGCACCATCTTTTGCTGAAGGGAAACGATTTTCAGCAGGAATCAAGCGAGAATAGTCGTCCATACACAATGGATGAAAATCATTGTACCTTGTAGACTTTGCTTCTGGTTCGCTCCATTGAATATCCACGACGACATACTCCCAACCATAAGCTTTCAAATGCTCTGCCATAAAATCAGCATGGGCGATCACTTCTGCTTCGGTCACAGAAGCGCCATAGCAGTCCCAAGAATTCCATCCCATTGGGGGTGTTTGTGCAAAATGTAAAAAAGACATCGATTTCCTCCTAGTACGTTTTTCTTATAGTATAGTAAGCAATAAAAAAGAGAGGGAAAGTTTTGTCTACTAGAAATAAAAAAGAAAGAAATCGTCAACGAATGAAAAAGGAGTTGTTCAATGGTGTTTCCACAAGAAACAAATTATGCGAAGATTACAGCATACTATAGTGTTGCCCTTGAGCGTTTTTCCATGGATCCACATCAACACCCAGCGTGTGAAATCATGTTTGTGACCAAAGGAAAGTGTAAGATAAAGGTGCAAGATCAAGTGATTGTTCTGGAAAGAAATGATTTCGTTTTCATAAATGCGTTTGTGGAACACGCCTTATTCGTTGAAGGAGATTCCTGCACATTACTGAATATTGAATTTCTTCTGAGTGAGACGCCGTCCGCTCTTTGTGTTCGTGATGTTTTTGCATACATCAAAGGAAATTTACAATGGAATGAGCCTTACGCGAAAAGTCGCGATGTCCGCCAATTTGGACAAGCGATCAAGTCATTGCTGCAGCTGCTAATGATCGATGATACTCAGGAGCAACCGTCTGCTGAACGGCAATTTACGATCGAGCTCTTGTTTAAGCGGATGCTGATGGAATTAGCCTTTTCATTACGTACGAAAGAAACCAAACGGGGCAATTGCTATGTGAACGCTGCGATCGACTATATTCAACAGCATTTTGATGAAGACATTCAAGTCTCCCAAATCGCAACGGCGGTGGGGATTACGAAAGCCTACTTGCATAAACTCTTTCATGAGCAACTGGGAGTGACGGTCAACCATTTTCTCACCAGTGAGCGTCTGAAGCAGGCAGCATTTTTACTAAGCAATAGTCAGCTGCCAATCGTCGAAATTGCCGCTCAAGCAGGATTCAACAGTAGGCAGCACTTTACCAATACCTTTAAACAGAAAAAAGGCATGAGTCCTAAAGCCTACCAGCTCTTATATAAGCAAACGATCAAAGAGGAGGCAGGGCAACATATCACAGGAGATGATTCGGCCTTTCTATTAATGAAGTGAATATAGAACGAATGATCAAACATAAAAAAATAAAAGAACAGGAGAACGAAATGAAAGAATTCGCATTAAACAAGATCCAGCTCACGGACGAGTTTTGGCAAGGATACCAAGAGCTTGTTCGCAAAGAAACGATTCCTTACCAATACCAAGTCCTAAATGATGAAATCGATGTAGATGTTCAAGCAGAACGGGAAGATCCCAATTTGCCAGCTGGGAAAAGCCATGCATTGGCGAATTTTCGCATCGCTGCAGGGCAAATGGAAGGGGAACATTTTGGCTGGTTTTTCCAAGATAGTGATGTCTACAAATGGATCGAGTCGGCTGGGTATAGCTTGTTGAATACTAGCGATCCGCAATTGGAAACGACAGTAGATGAAGTGATTGACTTAGTTGCTGCTGCGCAAGAAGTGGATGGCTACTTAAATACCTTCTTTCAATTGACTCGACCGAAGTTAAAATACCGTCAGTTGTATTTCAGTCATGAACTTTATTGTGCGGGGCATCTAGTCGAAGCGGCTATCGCTTATGATCAAGCAACAGGTAAGGATAAATTACTGACCGTGGCAGAGAAAAATATCGCCAATATTTGCACGTATTTTGGGCGGGAGCCTGGAAAAATTCAAGGTGCTGATGGCCATCAAGAGATCGAATTGGCGCTGGTGCGTTTGTATGAATACACCGGTAAACAAACCTATTTGACATTCGCTGATTTCTTTCTTGAAGTACGTGGGGAAGATCCTGCCTTTTACGAAAAAGAAATCTTGAAAAACCAAGCGGATGGCTTATCGGATGAAACGCCAAGGGTAGACCTCACCTATTTACAAGCCTACGATCAACCTAAAAAGCAGCATGAAGCCAAAGGTCATGCGGTACGAATGCTGTATATGGCAAGCGGGATGGCAAAAGTCGCCCAGCATACCCAAGATCAAGAATTAATCGACGCTTGTGAAGCGATTTGGGAAGACATCGCCTGTAAGAAAATGTATGTGACCGGTGGCGTCGGCTCAACCGTTCACGGGGAAGCCTTTGTCGGTCCCTATGATTTGCCAAATGATACGATGTATTGTGAAACCTGTGCAGCCATTGCATTGGTCCAATTTTCTTTTGAGCTGTTCAAACTAACCAATGAACCAAAATATTTAGCGACGATGGAACGAGCGTTGTATAATAGCGTCCTTTCTGGTGCGGCAATTGACGGCAAACACTTTTTCTACGTGAATCCTTTGGAGGTCAATCCCCAACGAGATCAAGAAAATCCTGGCAAAGGTCACGTCAAAGCCCAACGACCCGATTGGCTCGGTTGTGCGTGTTGTCCGCCCAATTTTGCACGGATGGTCGCATCGCTGCAGCGCTTGGTTTACACTTGCGATCAAGAGAAGCTTTACGTGAATTTATTTGTAGCAAGCCGTTTAGAAGAACCTGATCAATTTACGTTTGAACAAACGGGCGGGTTTCCTTTTACAGAGGACCTCACGATTCGCTATCAAGGCATTCCAAAGACGCTCATCATCCACAAACCTAACGGACTAAGTAAGTTTCAAATCGATAGTGAACACGAATGGCAGGAGACGAACGAGGCAATCATCTTTGAGGCAGTCGAAAACGTGACGGCCAATATCCGTTTTGAACAACCATTGCAAATCTTGCGTGCGAATCCTCAAGTTATTCAAGACATCAATCAAGTCGTATTGCAACGTGGCCCCTTCGTGTATTGCATAGAAGAAGCCGACAATGGTCAAGCACTCTGGCGTTGCCGCATCGACCCACAGGCGCTGGAGGCGACCTTTGCGAAAGAGGATACGTTGTTGCCAACTACTTTACGTTTGGCGATCAAAGGCTACCAAAGCGAAGAATGGTCGGGAACAACCCTTTACGAAGAACGAGCGGAAACGGTCATACCTCGTACGTGGCAACTGATCCCATACCATTTATGGGGCAATCGGGGCATAGGCGAAATGCGCGTTTGGCTGCCGCTCGTTGGAAAGGAGTAAGAAGTAAGCAGGGCCAAAGAGCTTCCCAAAAAGGAGGCTCTTTTTTTTCTAAACTCAACCTTCTTGGATTTGTTGCATGATTTCTTTAATTTGTTCCTATATTCCTATCTTTGAAAGCGTTATCGTTTTAGTGTAGGAATGTTGGCGGGTTTATGTAAAACAAGGAGGAAGAAGTGTGACAAGGAAAATCAGTAAAGTTGGCGTATCTTTGTTGGTATTGGCAGCGGCAACGGCAATCGGTGGCTGCACCCAAAGTGAGGCGAAGACAACTGGAAAAGTCGTTTACCAAGAAACAGCCAAAAGTACGTTGGAAAAAGCGATGGACAATCAACCGGAGTCGTCTTATTGGTTCCCAGAGGATTTGTTGGCATGGTCTTTTGAAAAAGATCCAGATGCGAAATACAATACCAGCGTTGTTCCATTAGCGCAGCGGGCAGCTAAAGAGACGTTGCCGAAGATGAATGACACGCAAACGGCAGAAACCAAAGTCGTAGCGCTTTCGATCATGAATAGCAGTACGAGCGGCAATGCACCACGAGGGATCAATACCTTTGATGCCAATGTCTTTTCTTATTGGCAATACATCGATCAATTGGTTTATTGGGGCGGCTCTTCTGGCGAAGGGATTATCGTACCACCAAGTCCTGATGTAACGGATGCTGCTCATAGGAATGGCGTGCCGGTTTTAGGAACGATCTTCTTTCCACAAACTGCCCATGGTGGGAAGTTGGAATGGCTAGATACGTTTTTAGCTAAGGATGAGGACGGCAATTTTCCGATCGTAGAAAAAATGATCGAAGTTGCCAATACGTATGGCTTTGATGGCTGGTTCATCAATCAAGAAACCGATACGGCGGTCACTAGTTTTGATGATGCAGCGGAAGGTGTCGAACAATCGGGGGCTGATGGTAAAG
Source organism: Enterococcus sp. 4E1_DIV0656 (assembly GCF_002140695.1). Classification (NCBI taxonomy): domain Bacteria; kingdom Bacillati; phylum Bacillota; class Bacilli; order Lactobacillales; family Enterococcaceae; genus Enterococcus; species Enterococcus sp. 4E1_DIV0656. The sequence goes on from NZ_NGLF01000001.1 coordinate 1,488,926, forward strand.
GACTAAATGAAAGCCACGCCAAAGCGATACAAGAACTGATCGCCCAATTCAAAGAACAAGTCGACGAGCATTTAGAGATCATGTGGTATGATTCCATGACGAGTGATGGGAAAATGGATTGGCAAAACGCGTTGACGGATAAGAACAAAGCCTATTTAGTGGATGCAGAGATGAACCCATTGGCAGATAGTATGTTCTTGAATTTCTGGTGGACCACTGACAAATTGGCGGACAAAGAGCTGTTGAAGGCCTCCAATGAAAAAGCCCGTGAAATCGGTGTCGATCCTTACGATCTTTTTGCTGGGATCGATGTACAAGAAAATGGCTATGCAACGCCTGTGCGCTGGGATCTGTTTACGGATGAAAAAGGCGTTCCTTATACCTCATTGGGCCTGTATGTGCCTAGCTGGACCTATTCTTCTGCTAGTACGCCGGATGATTTCCAAAGCAAAGAGAATGCTTTTTGGGTCAATAACACGGGCGATCCTCGGGAAAGCCAGCTGCCAGAAGCGACAGAGTGGCCTGGAATCTCCACGTATGCCCTGGAACAGACCGCTATCACAGAGCTGCCTTTTGTGACGAATTTTAGTCTGGGTAATGGCTACAACTATTTTATCGACGGAGAAAAAGTGTCCAGCCGCAATTGGAACAACCGAAGCTTGCAAGCTGTTTTGCCGACCTATCGTTGGGTCTTTGATCATGGAAAAGATAATGATTTGGCTGTATCAATCAATTATGCGGATGCCTACAATGGCGGAAATGCACTGAAACTACGTGGACAGATGACAAAAGGCAGTACCAGTCACATGGCATTGTATCAGACAGCATTTCCTGTGACGAAAAAGACGAAGCTAACAACGACTGTCAAAGCAACGGTACCGACAACTCTTGATTTGGTCGTGACCTTAGCCGATGGTTCGACACAAACAATCAAAGGAGACAAAGAGGTCGCAACAGACTGGACGACGATCACCTACTCATTGAAAGACATCAAAGGAGAAGTGACAGCGATCGGTTATGACATAACCACGAAAGAAACCAGTGATGTCTATGAATTGAATTTAGGGCAATTAACGATCGGAGATCAGAAAGCGGAGAAATTCGCTGCCGAAGCATTGACGGTTGAGGATGTGCTCTTTGATGAGGAAGAGGGCAACTATGCGGGTGTCCGTTTAACGTGGGAAGCTGCCAAGGACAAGACAGCTGCGGTTTATGAGATCTACCAATTGAACGATGACGGCTCACGCTCTTTCTTAGCAGCTACGCCAGCAACCAACCACTATTTGAATGCCGTTGAACGTCCAAAAGGGACGAAAACCAAGTTCGCGGTGGTGGCAGTGGATCGCTATGGCAATCGTGGCAAGCTATCAGATACGGTGGAGATCACTTGGCCGAACAATCAGCTGCCAAAAGCGGCCTTTACAGCCTCTAGAACCTTGGCAGCACCGGGGGAAACGATCACCTTCACGAATACCTCATCTGCGAATGCTGAAGCATTCGAATGGACGTTTGAAGGCGGCGATATCACGAGCAGTACAGAAGAAAATCCCCAAGTGACCTATTCGGAACCAGGTACCTACAAAGTCACGCTTGTTGCCAAAAACGAAGCAGGAGAGACCCCTCTGGAAATGGCGGGATTGATCACGATTTCTGCTGATGCGCCGAAAGAGTTGCTGCTGCTTTCAAAAGATGCCGAAGCAACTGCTTCATCGTTTGTCAATGATGCCGAAGCACCAGCTTTTGCCCTCGATGGTGATTTGAGTACGAAGTGGTGTGCGACAGGCAATGCGCCTCATGAGTTGATGATCGATCTCGGTCGACCACAAACGGTCAGTGAAGTACGCCTCGCTCATGCGGAGGCTGGTGGAGAAGGTCCAGACATGAATACGCGGGCGTATACGGTGCTCGTCAGTGAAGATGGCAAAGACTATGAGCCAGTTTCACGAACGTTGAAAAATGAAGCCGGCAATAGCACCAATACGTTTGGCGTCCAGAAGGTGCAATATGTAAAAATCAGTATCGATAAACCAACACAAGGAGCAGATTCGGCAGCCCGAATCTATGAAGTCGAAGTATACGGAATGGATAAATAGCGAAAAAGAGCAGGGCGTTAACCCTAAGAAGGGAAGCGGCTGAAGCATGCTTTTCTGAAAAATGACCGAACCCAAAAAGCCGTTGCGACCAATAAATGGTCACAACGGCTTTTGCTTTTTGCAAATAAGTTTAGCGTGAAGTACGGCTGGCTGGATCTAAGCGGCGTTCAATAAAGCTCAACCCAAGATCCGTAATGATCGCCATCAAGGCAGTCGGTAAAGCACCGGCTAAGATGATCGATGCACCATCCGTCGCATTGGTTCCACGGATGATGATGTCCCCCAGTCCACCAGCACCAACGAAGGCGCCAATAGCGGTGATACCGATCGCCACGACTAAGGCGTTTCGAATCCCTGCCATGATCACCGAAACAGACAATGGCAATTCGATCATATACAATCGCTGCCAGCTAGTCATCCCCATCCCTTTGCCGACATCTAACGTATTGCGGTCGACTTGGCGCATGCCGGTATAGGTATTTTTGATGATCGGTAACAAAGAATAAAGGAAAATCGTTAAAATCACGACATTCACACCTAAGCCCATGCCGATCATTAAAATCGAGATCATCGCTAAAGATGGAATCGTCTGGATGATATTGGCGAAACGAATCACCCAATCTGCCAAACGCATTTTTTTAGAAATCAAGATCCCGATTGGAATCCCGACGATTGAGGCAAAAAGTACCCCGTAGATTGAAATCAAGAAGTGACGAATGAACTGGGCAAAAACATAGCCGCCATTTTCTTGAAAATAGAAAAGAAATTGTTGGAATAAATTCATGTCTGCCATTTCGTCACTCTCCTTCGAAGTAATTATTTTCTTCTAAGAAACGTTCGGCAACTACCGTTGGTTCTAGAAGGTCATTATCCACTTGGTAATTCAATTCTTGCATTTTTTCGGTATCAATTTTGCCTGCTAATTTGTTCAGAGCATCGCCGATTTCAGGTGTTTCTTCCAATAATTTGTCATCGACGATCGGTGCGGCATCATAAGGCGGGAAGAAGTTTAGATCATCTTCTAGCATCACGAGATCGTAACTGCCGATCCGGCCGTCGGTTGAGTACCCTAAAACGATATCCATTTTTCCGTTATCAACAGCATCATAGACGAGACCGATCTGCATCGGTAGGATATTTTGGAAAGAGAATCCATAGGCTTCCTGGAAGCCATCGTACCCATCGCCGACCCGTGTGATCCACGCGGTATCGACCCCTGCGACCAATTGATCTGCGACATCTTTCAAGTCACTGACTTTTTCCAATCCGTATTTTTCAGCAGTGTCTTTCCTGACAAGAAAGACATATGTGTTATCAAAGCCGTAAGATGGGAACCAAGTCTGTTGGTATCGTTTCTCAAATTCTGATTTGACTTTGTCAAAGGCGGCTTGCGGATCAGATTCTGGTTCCAACCCTAACGTAGTGGTCAAGTCAGTTCCTGTGTAGCGGGCAGCTGAGATCGACGCATCGCCATTCATCATCGCTTGGTGATTGATGGTCGTTGTTGCTAAGTTGTTAATGACGGTTGTGTTTTTATCCGTATAGTGTTCGACCATACCGGCAACCACCGCGCCAAGAATTTGGGCTTCGGAAGTGATCCCGCCTGTGATCGCCACGGTATTCTCATCAGAAGTCGATGCTAAACCGGGAAAGGAACAGCCAGACAGTAAAGCGACACTTAAGGAAAACAACAGCGCTAATTTTGAAGTTTTTTTCATTACGCATCCCCCCTTAAGGCAGCTGGTGTCAGTTTGTTTTCTAACAAACCCAGTAACCAGTCAGCTAATAAAGCAAAGATCGTCACTGGAATCGTCCCAGCAAAAATCAAAGGCGGTTGGTAGTTGTTTAGTCCGCTAAAGATCAAATCACCAAGTCCACCGGCACCGATGTAAGAAGCCAAGGTAGCCCAGGCTAAAACATACACGGCCGATAAGCGGATCCCTGCCATGATCGTTGGGATCGCTAGAGGTAATTCCACACTGATGATCGACTGCAAGTTGGTCATCCCCATCCCTTTGGCAACATCGCGGTAATTCCAATCGACTTTTTTCATTCCAATGTAGGTATTTCGCAAAATCGGCAACAAGGAATAAATGAAAAGAGCGACGATAGCAGGGACTTTTCCGACACCTAAAATCGGGATCATCAATGCCAATAGTGCCAAAGAAGGCACGGTTTGCAACGCACTGGTGATGCCGATCACGATCGTTGCTGCTTTGGGGAAACGGGTCAAGATCACACCGATCGGTACGGCAACAAGAATCCCTAAGAGCAAAGCCGCAAAGGAAATATACAAATGTTCAAGACTTTTGGTGACCAATTGGCCGCCATATTCATTAAAGAAGCTTTGCATGCGCTAGACCTCCTCAGTTTCTTCAGGTTTCGCCGACTCAATGGCTTCCATGATCGATGGCTCATCGCCCCAAATCACGTCATAAACGATATCAACTAAGGAAGCACGGGTCAAAATCCCAACTAAATGTTTGTCGGCATCTACTACTGGGACATATTTTAAGCCGCGTTTTAAGATGCGTTGCAAGGTATCCCGCAACAAGGCGGTTTCGCGAACGAAAAAGACATCTTTGTTCAAGATATCGCCGACACTAGTAACTTTGCCACGGTTGCGGTCGATGGATTCGACATCGATGTAGCCTTTTAGCACGTTGCTATTGTCGGTAACAAGCAAGGTATCGACCCGTTTTTCCCGCATCAAGTGAATCGCTTCTTGTATGGATTTTTCTGGTGTGATAGCGATCGGGGTATTTAACATTACGTCTTTGACTGGCGTCGTGTCAGGTTTTGCTTGTAACAAGCGGTCTTCACCGATCAATTCTTCCACAAACGGTGTTGCTGGGTGTTGCAGAATATTTTCTGGTGTATCAAATTGAATGACTTTTCCTTCACTCATGATCACGATACGGCTAGCAAGCTTCAATGCTTCGTCCATATCATGGGTAACGAAGACGACGGTTTTTCCAAGCCGTTCTTGCAAGTCTTTAACCAAATCTTGTAAGGAGTCACGAGTGATTGGGTCTAGTGCGCCAAAAGGCTCATCCATTAAAATGACATCTTGGTCAGCTGCCAAGGCACGGACAACACCGATCCGTTGCTGTTGCCCTCCAGACAATTCGTTGGGGTAACGGTCGAGCATTTCTCGTGGCAATTCCACTAAGTCGATCATGCGCTCGGCAGTTTTGTTGCGTTCTTCTTGGCTGACTTTTAACAATTTTTGAACCAATGTGATGTTTTCCCGAATCGTCATGTGAGGCATCAAACCGATGCTTTGGATCACATAGCCGATTTGACGGCGTAACTCCACTGGGTTGATCTCTGTAACGCTTTTTCCATTGATCAAGATTTTTCCTTTAGAAGGATCCGTCATACGGTTGATCATCCGCATACAAGTCGTCTTTCCGCTACCACTTGTCCCGATGAAGCAAATGAATTCGCCTTTTTCAAAGGAAAGATTCACATCTTCAACAGCGACTTTACCACCTTTGTAAATTTTGGATACCTGCTGAAACTCAATCATGATGTCACCTCTATTTTTATTTAAGCAATCTGAATAATGGCTTAGAATCTGTACTAAGTATGCCGAAAAGTCACGTGTTATTCAAATAATCTGCCCATTTTTTTCATAATTGTATAGACAAAACTGAAAATAGCGCCATAAGCAAGTCCAAATTAAGGAGCGATGCATAGAGAAAAGAAGCAGCGGAAATATGTCGTTATTTTTCATTGGGAAAAAGGAGACTTTTTTGCTGAAGGCCTTAGCAGCAGTCTCTTTATTTTTTTCTAAGAAAGGGCAGAATTAAAAGCTGTTTTTTCAATTTTTATAAAAACATGCTAGAATAGAGAAGAATTTAGGGAAAGAGAGGAACAACATGCTTACAACTGAAGATTTTGATTTTGACTTACCGGAAGAACTGATCGCTCAAACGCCATTAAGTGATCGCTCAAGTTCCCGTTTATTAGTGGTTGACCGCGAGACTGGCAAATTTGAGGACAAGCACTTCTATAACATCATTGATGAATTGGAACCAGGGGATGCCTTGGTGATGAATGATACGCGGGTATTACCAGCTCGTATCTATGGCGAAAAACAAGAAACAGGTGCCCATCTGGAAATCCTTTTACTGAACAATATTGAAGGGGATACGTGGGAAACCTTGATCAAGCCAGCCAAAAGAGCCAAAGTCGGCACGAAGATCACCTTCGGCGACGGACGATTAGAGGCAGTGGTGGAAGAAGAGCTCGATCACGGCGGCCGGATCATTCGTTTTCAATACAAAGGAATCTTTTTAGAGATTCTGGAATCACTTGGCGAAATGCCGTTACCGCCTTACATCAAAGAACGGCTAGAAGACCCAGACCGCTATCAAACGGTTTATGCCAAAGAAAACGGCTCAGCGGCCGCACCAACTGCCGGCTTGCATTTTACCCCAGAATTGCTAGAGCAGATTGCAGCGAAAGGCGTCAAGCTGGTTTATCTGACTTTGCACGTTGGTTTAGGAACGTTTCGTCCAGTCAGTGTCGATAATATCGCTGATCATGAGATGCACAGCGAATTTTACCGTTTGACAGAAGAAGCTGCCGCACAATTGAACGAGGTTCGGGCAAATGGTGGCAAGATCGTTGCAGTCGGAACGACTTCGATCCGTACATTAGAAACCATTGGGACCAAGTTTGATGGGCAAATCAAAGCCGATAGTGGGTGGACGAGTATTTTTATCACGCCAGGCTATCAGTTTAAAATCGTGGAAGCTTTTTCTACCAACTTCCACCTACCAAAATCAACCTTAGTGATGTTAGTCAGTGCCTTTGCAGGACGCGACCTAACACTTTCTGCCTACCAGCATGCCATCGATGAGCGGTATCGCTTCTTTAGCTTTGGCGATGCGATGTTCTTAAAATAAACAAAAAAACTGAGCGACGTAAGCGGCTCTTTAAGTTGAATCAATTTCTCAACTTTTAGAACTGCTTTTTTGTCGCCCAGCTTACTACTAGAGGAAGGTATAAGTGGTGGTCGCTTTTTGTGGTCCATGCAAAGCAATGTTTCTCGAAAATTTGTTTTCATTTACAAACTTACACATGTTTCGTGTATTCCGATACAAAATGAGACGTATCATTTTTCGATATGGAAATGTTCGATCCTTGTTACGTTTTTCTTCTTGTTACTTTACACGTTTGGTACTAGGTGAAACTTGTACGTTCAACAACTTTTAGTAGATTGAGTTTGCGATATTTACGAAAACCACCAACAGAGTTGCTACCTTCCTTACACGTATACTATAACACGAAACGGAAGCGTTTGCAAAAGAAAACGATTCTTTTCTTCAAAAAAAAAAAGACCGGCGAACCGATCTTTTAAGCAAGTGCTCGTTTAGGCAGATTGTCATAGAATGCTGCTTTGGTTGCACTGATGTATGGCGTCAACCATAAGTAGCCGATTCCTGCTGTCATGATGGCCAAAATGTGCCAGCCAATGAAGCTCAAATCTAGGATGAACAATTGTCCTTTGTAGCCTTTCATTAAATGACGACTCCCCGTGATACAGCTGAGAAAATCTGGCCGCATACCGGTTTCTTCGTAGGTATCATAAAAGACAAAATATGCTTGAGAATAAGAATAAGCTTTGATGATCCCAGGAATGATAAACAGGAACGTCCACAACGTCGTGAAAATAGTCGACAAAATATAGATGACGATGATCCCTAACACGAAAGCACCACTGAAGCCACGAAAGACATCAGAAAAGGGCTGGATCGATTGCTTCTTACCGCGTAAAATGTCAAGGAAAGTCCAAGAGATCCCCGCACCGAATAAGGCAGAAAATAGACCGCTGATCAAACCGCCGCCACCACTGCCACCGCTTCCGCCAGCGGAATTGACTGCATCGGTAGAACCAAGATCATTGAACATACCGCTTTGATACAATGGAATAACAGCAAGAACGATAATGACGAGTGCGATAGCGATCGAGATCAAAGTCGGTACAATACACATCAAAACACTGTCTTTCCAGCGTCCTCGCAGGATTGCTTTTGCTTCTGCTTTTAGTTCTCTATTTGATTTCATTTCAAAAAACCTCCCTTCAATATAAATAACATGATAGCAAACTTTCGCTAAATCTTCAAAAAAAAGTAATAGATGTTTCGCATAACTAGGAGAAAATACTCTTAGTTTCTTTAAACTTCCTTGCAAAATGTAAGGGCAACCCTTATCATAGATAGGGTTGCACAGTTAATCGAGTTTAGAGAGAAAGTAGGGAAATGAATGACGGAACCAGCCATTCGTTATCGTCTGATAAAGAAAGAAAAGCATACCGGTGCCCGTTTAGGCGAACTGATCACGCCTCACGGAACCTTTCCAACGCCAATGTTCATGCCAGTCGGCACATTAGCAACGGTCAAAACCCTTGCCCCTGAAGAGTTGAAAGAGATGGGTGCAGGCGTCATTTTAAGCAATACCTATCACTTGTGGTTGCGTCCAGGAGAAGACATTGTTGCAGAAGCAGGCGGCTTACATAAATTTATGAATTGGGATCAACCGATCTTAACAGATTCAGGTGGTTTCCAAGTCTTTTCATTAGCCGAAATGCGCAACATCGTCGAAGAAGGTGTCCATTTCAAAAACCATTTGAATGGGTCGAAAATGTTTTTATCTCCTGAAAAAGCGATTGATATCCAAAACAAATTAGGATCAGACATCATGATGAGTTTTGATGAGTGTCCGCCATTTGATGAAAGCTATGACTATGTCAAAAAATCGGTGGAACGGACGTCTCGCTGGGCAGAACGTGGCTTGAAAGCTCATGCCAATCCAGATCGTCAAGGCTTGTTTGGGATCATTCAAGGTGCAGGCTTTGAAGATTTGCGCAAGCAAAGTGCCCAAGACTTGATTAGTATGGACTTCCCAGGTTATTCCATCGGCGGCCTGTCAGTTGGCGAACCAAAAGCGGAAATGAATCGCGTGTTGGAATTTACGACCCCTTGGATTCCAGAAAACAAACCACGTTACCTGATGGGCGTTGGGGCAGCGGACTCCTTGATCGATGGCGTGATTCGCGGTGTCGATATGTTCGACTGCGTTTTACCAACACGGATCGCAAGAAACGGTACCTGTATGACTTCAAAAGGTCGTTTAGTCGTGAAAAATGCGCAATATGCCCGTGACTTTCGACCAATCGACGAGAAGTGTGATTGCTATACATGTAAAAACTATTCTCGTGCGTATATTCGTCACTTGATCAAATGTGACGAAACCTTTGGTATGCGTTTGACGTCTTACCACAATGTCTACTTCTTATTGAATCTGATGAAAAACGTCCGTCAAGCCATCATGGATGACAACTTGTTGGAGTTCCGTGAGCATTTTATTGAAGAGTATGGGTTCAACAAGGAAAATGCGAGGAATTTCTAACATTCTCTACTAAAATGGTGGGAATAATAGAGGAATTCTGATAAAGTATCTTATAGGAAAGAAAATAAATCGAGGTGAAAAAAATGGCACAATCTTTACCAATGCTCTTTATGCTGGTTGCTTTAGTGGCAATGTGGTTCTTTATGAGTCGTTCACAAAAGAAACAACAGCAAGAGCGTAAAAATCTTTTAGAAAATATGAAAGCTGGCGATGAAGTCGTAACCATCGGCGGACTCCACGGTGTTCTTTCTGAAGTCAACACAGAAAAAAGCACCGTGATCATCGACTGTGAAGGAATTTTCTTAGAGTTTGATCGTTCAGCGATCCGCACAGTGAAACCTGGAACTGTTGCATCCGTTGAGACACAAATCGAACCAGCTGATGTCGAAGACGCAACGAGCATCCAAGACGAAACCAAAGAATAAGCACAAACGCACCGTCGCTTTCTCAGAAGCGATGGTGCGTTTTTTTAGTAGTCGGACAGTTTCTAAAATAAAACAAGCACCGCAGCAAAACAGAGATCGCTCGTTTTGCTGCAGTGTTTTGATTGCCTTCGCTACTCGATCGGAATCAGTTTCTTTGACGCTTGTTTGCCTTGATCTTTTGGCAACGTCAATTTCAAAATTCCTTCAGCGTAAGAGGCCTTGATTTCATCCTCTTTGACGTTTTCTAACAGGTATTGCCGTCGAACGCTTGTCAAGCTGCGCTCGCTGCGAACCAGACGTCCTTTTTCATCTTCGGTCGCATGATCCGTCTGGTGTTGTCCCGTAATCGTTAAAACCCCATTCTCATAGGTTACTTGAATATTTTCCTTAGGGATGCCAGGCAGTTCTGCTTCAACGAGAAATTCATTGTCATTCTCGTGAATATCGGTTTTGATCAGGTTCGATGGAAACCCATCAAAAAAACTGCGGCCAAAATCTTCAAAGAAATCAAAAGGTGTCATACTGTATGAATCTGAGCGGCGTGGCACAATCTCATGTGTCATAAGAATCATCCTTTCTTTGTTCTTTTGTTTTTACACTTTTTATTTTATTCATTTTTCAGAGAATCTCAAGTGATTTACTCACTTTAAAAAAATCTTTAAAAACCTTTGATACCAACATTTTACTCCTTAATTTTAGCGTGTTTTTACATTGCTTCGTTTCCGTTCCCCCCCTCATTTCGCCTGCTTTTTTCGCGTGACAGTATATACTTAATGATATATACTAAAAGTGAAGTGGAGGAGGAAAAACATGGCACGTTATAGAAAACGAATGCTTGTTGCTTTGATCTATGCATTGTTGTCGTCGATTGCCTTAAATCTCTTTTGGCTGCCGGGAAATATTTATGCGAGTGGGATCACTGGTTTGTCGCAATTGTTGTCGCAGCTTTTAGACGAGCAGTTGAATCTGCAGCTTTCGATCCCGCTTTTGGTGCTTTTTTTTAATGCGCCATTGTTAGCGGTTGCTTGGGTCAAAATCGATCGAGAATTTACCATCATGACGGTTTGTACCGTCGTCCTGTCTTCTGTTATGATGAAGGTGGTACCGGTCATTGCTTTAACGACCGATCCGGTGATCTGTGCCGTGTTCGGCGGATTGCTGCACGGGGTGTCGGTGGGCTTGACATTGAACGACGATTTTTCAACGGGTGGGCTTGATATTTTAGGGATTTTAGTGAAAAAAGCCACTGGTAGAAGTATCGGTAGTTTCTTTATCGGCTTCAATGTTAGTTTGCAGCTAGCAGCCGGGCTGATCTTTGGCTGGCCCTATGCTTTTTATAGTGCTATTTCCTTCTTCATCAGTGGACGGATGGTCGACTACGTCAACCTGAAGCAGCGGCGTGTGCAGCTGCTGGTCGTTACAGAAAAAGCAGAACCCGTCATTACGACGTTGCAATGTGCCTTGCAGCGAGGCATCACGGTCATCAACGATGTCGAAGGTGGATTTGATCATCAACAGAAAAAACTATTATTACTGGTCATTTCCCATAGAGAACTCAAGACTGTCGAAGGCATGATCCAAGGAATCGATGAACAAGCATTTGTCAGTGTTTCTTCTGGCGTCAGTGCCAATCGATCGTTTTATGAATGGTAGCAAAGTGAAAGAAAGTAGGAGAGACGTTGAAAAAACAAGCAGTATTTCAAGAAGTTGCCCAGCAGATTGCGCAACGGGTTCATGAAGGTACGTACGTGACGAGTCAAAAGCTTCCTTCCGATTATGATTTAGCAGAGGAATTTCAGTGCAGCCGTTTAACGGTGCGCAAAGCCATCGATCTATTGATTGGCCAGAATTTGTTAGTGAAAGAAAAAGGCAAAGGAACCTATGTCATGAAACAGCCCAAGATCCAAAGCGGCTCCGGCGGCCTTCAAAGTTTTACTGAAACTGCAAAGGTCCAAGGGAAAAAGACCCGTACGGAAGTTCTGCATATCGAAACCGTCAAAGAGCTCCCGATAGAGATTGGTCAGTTGTTTGGTGATTACGCCAAGGAACCGATCGTTTATTTGGTGCGCTTGCGTTACTTTGATGATGAGCCGATGACGGTGGAAAATCTTTACGTACTGAAACGCTATCTGCAAGAAGACACCGCAGAACTCACGAAAGCTCAATTGGAGTCGTCTTTGTATCAAGTCATTGAAGCCAACATCGAGATTGGTTATTCCCATCAAGAGGTGGAAGCTGTAAAAAGTCCAGCCGATATTGCGAAACTTTTACAGGTGCCTCAAGAGGAACCGATGCTTTTAGTCCATTCGATGACCTATTCCGCATCAGCCAAACCGATCTTATACGATACATCCTATTACCGAGCAGACAAATACACCTTCAAAAATACATTAGTGCGTCAAAAATAAAATCAATCCTTTAGAGGTGAAGACAATGGATCCACTCACAGCAAGTATTGAAGCCAATTGGCCAGAATTTCTCACGCTTTTGAGCGAAGTGATGCAGATTGCAAGCGTCAAAGGTGAGCCGGGGCCCCATGCGCCTTATGGCAAGGGACCACGAGAAGTGTTAGCATACATCATGGAAAAAAGCGCAGCATACGGGTTTCAAACAACGGTCATTGATGATGCGATCGGCTATGCCCATTGGGGACCAACGGATACCGACTATATCGGTGTGTTAGGACACTTGGATGTCGTCCCGGCAGGTTCTGGCTGGAGCTACCCACCGTTTGCACTAACTGAAAAGGACGGCAACTTTTATGGCCGAGGGATCTTAGACAACAAAGGCCCGATCATCAGCTGTTTGTTTGCCATGAAATTGTTGAAAGACCTTGGGCATCAACCGCAATTACCGCTGCGGATCATTTTCGGTACAGATGAAGAAAGCGGCATGTCGGATATCCCACATTATCTAGCGGTTGAGCAGCCACCGCGTTTTGGTTTTACGCCAGACTGCAAGTATCCAGTAGTTTACGGCGAACGAGGTGTCGTCAATGTGCAACTTGATTTTCCATTGCCCGCCCAAGAACAGCAGCTGTTAGCGGCGTTTTCTGGCGATCAATTCCGCGATCATGTGCCAGACCACCTATCGGTAACCATAGGCAGCCAGTCCTTTGAAGCACTAGGCAAACGCTCCCCTAGCAATGCCCCTGAGCTAGGGGACAACGCCATTACAAAACTTGCGCAGCAAGCAGCACCGCAACTAGCGGCGACACCGTCCGTGCAAGCAGCTTTGCAGTGGATCGCCCAAAGTTTTCACCAGCAGCACTATGGCGAAGGCATTGATTTGGTACTAGAAGATGCCGACTCAGGAAAATTGATCTTGACACCTGTGGTTCTCCAAAAATCCGCCAGTGGACTAGTGTTAGAAGTGGCCTTTCGCTATCCTGTATCGGTAACGGAGGAACAAGTGCTCGCTGGGGTGCAAAAGGCATTGCCAGAAGGGGCAAGCCTTACGATCCTTCGCAGCATTCCGGGGTTCTGCCGATCAAAAGATGCCCCCGAAATCCAAACGCTATCGACGATCTATCACCAAGTAACGGGCAATGATCCAACTCCCGTGACCACCACAGGAGCAACCTACGCCCGCAAAATGCCAAACATCCTTGCTTTTGGTCCGTCTTTTCCAGGGCAAAAAGGGATCGCTCATAACCAAGATGAGTACATGGCGGTTGCCGATCTGCGGATGAATCTTGAAATTTATTTGCGCAGTTTACAAGCACTGACAAAATAAGCGAAGACACGAACGAAGAAGAGTTTTTCCATTTTTTTTGAGAAACTCTTTTTTTAGTATAGACATAGTAGTATATACCGTATAGAATATACTTGAAAGCGCTATGAAAAATGGAGGGATATTTATGTGGGGAATGATTGCTACATGGCGGATGGCACACGATGGCGTGCTCGCTGCTAAAGCACTATTAGAGCAACAAGGCTCCTGCCAAGATGCAGTAGAAACAGCCATTAAAGCAGTGGAAGATTATCCATTTTATAAATCGGTGGGGTATGGCGGGCTGCCCAACGAAGAAGGCGTGTTGGAAATGGACGCTGCCTTCATGGATGGTGATACCTTCAAAATTGGTGCCGTCGCTGGGATCGTCGATGTGGAAAATCCTATTTCCGTGGCACGCAGCCTAAGTGAGGAGAAATTCAATAGTTTTCGGATCGGCCAAGGAGCGGTCGCTTATGCGCTTGCCGAAGGATTCCAGCCCAAAGAGATGCTGACACCGCGAGCCAAAACCATTTGGGAAAAGCGCAAAGCAGAGATCGCTGCCAACAACCTCGATCCCTATGACGGCCATGATACAGTGGGAGTAGTTGCGCTGGATGAACACCAAAGCATGGCAGCAGGAACCTCGAGCTCTGGTTTATTTATGAAAAAAAGCGGTCGTGTCGGCGATTCACCTTTATCTGGTTCTGGTTTTTATGTGGATAGTGAAATCGGCGGTGCCGCTGCCACAGGGTTAGGGGAAGACTTGATGAAAGGCTGCCTTTCCTACGAAATCGTCCGTTTGATGGGAGAAGGACTAGCACCGCAAGAAGCATGTGATCAAGCCGTTTACGACTTTGAAGCGCGATTGAAGAAGCGCTACGGCAAAGCCGGCGCCTTCTCGCTGATCGCTTTAGATAAACAGGGGCGCTGGGGCGTGGCAACCAATGTAGAATTTACCTTTAGTGTCGCAACCACCAAACAAGCGCCAGCTATTTTTATGGCAACGCCAGGACCTGAGCAGACAACCATGATCGAGCCTATTACGAAAGAATGGTTGGAAGCGTATGAAGAACGAATCAAAGCGCCGGTCTAACAACCGCGATTGAGAAAAACAAACATTGGAGGAATGGATATGGCAACGAAAAAAATCTATTTGTTTTGTGAAGCTGGAATGTCAACGAGTATCATGGTCAATAAAATGATGGAAGTCGTCAAAAAGCACAACATGCCTTTGACGATCGAAGCATTCCCTGCAATCCATGCAGAAGAAAAAGTCGAACAAGAAAAACCAGTTGCTATTTTGTTAGGTCCACAAGTACGACACTTAGATAGCAAAATGAAAGCAACTTTCGAGCCAATGGGGATTCCAGTCGGCACGATCGCGGCAGAAGCATACGGCATGATGGATGGCGAACGAGCATTGAAAGATGCCTTAAGCTTGATCAAAAAAGCCAAAGCAAAGTAATAAAAGTGTTGGAGTAACAGGGGACTACGTGTTATCTGCCAGATAGCACGCAGATGGGAGGAAGAAAAATGCAGAAATTTTTAAACTGGTTAGAAAAAGTGTTAACACCGATGGCAAAGACGATCGGTGAAAACAAATACTTGATTGCGATTCGTGATGGTTTCTTATTATCCACACCGTTGTTGATCGTGGGGTCACTCTTTTTAGTCTTGACCAATTTTCCGATTCCAAATTGGAACGAGATGATGAGCAGTTTGCTGGGAGACAACTGGGCAACGATGTTGAATATGCCAGCAACAGCCAGCTTTGACATTATGACGATTTTAGCCGTTGGTGGGATCGGGTATAGTTTGGCAAAACAGTTTAAAGTTGATGCCATGCAAGCAGCCATTATTTCACTCGTTTCTTTTTTTATCGTGACACCATTTACGACCGTTTTCACACCAGAAGGCTCTACGGAAGTGTATGAAGTTGGCAGCCTGCCATTACGGTGGATGGGTTCCAGCGGTTTGTTCTTAGGGATGGTCGTTGCCTTGATTTCCACCAGAATGTTCGTTGCGTTATTACGCAAAGGGTGGACGATCAAAATGCCTGACGGTGTTCCCCCAACCGTGGTGAAATCCTTTGAGGCATTGATTCCTAGTTTTGTGATCGTGACGGTTTTTATGATCGCCAACTGGTTAGCCAACTTGACGTCTTATGGCAATCTCCAAGAGATCCTCTTTAAGTTCTTACAGACACCGTTGTTAAGTTTAGGAAATACTTTAGGTGCCATGATCATAGCTTACCTATTTTTGCATTTTTTCTGGTTCTTTGGGATCAATGGTTCCAGTGTGGTCGGTGCCGTCTTCAACCCTATCTTACGGGCATTATCTATTGAAAACTTAGATGCTTTCAAGAATGGCGCAGAAATTCCTAACATCATCACCGGTCAATTTCAAGACATGTTCGCGACCTTTGGCGGGGGCGGTTCGACATTATCTTTGATTTTAGTCATGATCTTAGTCTGTAAAAGCCAAAGGGTCAAAAAACTATCACAGTTATCGTTGATTCCAGGTATTTTCGGGATCAATGAACCAATCATCTTTGGGTTACCAATCGTCTTGAATCCAGTTCTGCTGATTCCTTTTGCTTTAGTGCCAACGATCAATATTATTATCTCTTACTTCTGTATGGATCTTGGGTTAGTCAACTATACCAATGGAATTCAGCTGCCATGGACCACGCCACCGATTATTTCTGGTTTCTTAGTCAGTGGTTGGCAAGCGGCCGTGTTACAAGTCTTGTTGATCCTCTTAGGAATGGCTATTTATTACCCGTTTATCAAAGTCTTAGATAATCAATATCTAAAAGAAGAAGCGGATGCTGTTGAACAAGAAGAAGAGGAAATCAATTTTGATGATTTCGATTTTGATGATCTGTAAGAAAAGAGGCACCGCTCATGAAAAAAATAATTTTGATTCTTAATCATGTCACTGCAGGGATGGGAAGTGATGAAAATGCTCAGTTGCCGCCAAGCGGCAAAAAAGCTGCCCTTGGTCCAGGTCGAACCTTGAATCCACTTTTTCAAGAGCAAGACGCACAAATCGTTGCAACGCTTTATTGTGGTGACCAATATTATCACGAGCATCAAGAAGAAGTGAATAAAAAATTTGTGGGGTTTGCCAAAAAAATTGAAGCAGATGCCGTTCTTTGCGGACCTGCGATGCATTATCCTAATTTTGGCGAAATGGCAGCAGGATTGACGAAAGTATTCAATGCGCAAGGAATTCCAGGGGCTGCAGCGATGTCAGAGGAAAACCCAGCAGTGGCAATCTATGCCAAAGACATCTATATTTTGAAGATGCCGAAAAAAGGTGGGATTGGATTGAATGATTCCTACAAAAAGATGGCGCACGTTGTTTCCCAGCTTGCCCACGGGAAGCCTCTAACAGAAGTAGACCAAGAGGATTTGTTTTAAAGAGAAAGACGATCAGCGATGGCTGGTCGTTTTTTTGTCCTCAATAGACACTAATAGCCATTGAAAGAAGGGCAGAATACTAGAGGGAGTATACGGCAATCTTAGATAAAATAGTAGAAGGAAGAGTGATTTTTTTCAAAAGTGAACAAAAATTTTTTAAACCTATTGTTCAACTGAGCACATGACATTTTTCTTAATAAAAACCGAAACTTTTGTCCACTTCTTTTCCTTAAAAGCTCTTGAAAACGCTTAATTTAAAGGGAGTTTAATAAACTGTGAAAAAAATCACAAAAACTATTTACAAACGAAAAAAGATGTTGTATGATCTGTATGTGAAGTAGTTAACAAACAAAACATGTTTAAAAACTAGGAGGACATACAATGGCTAAGACATTGGAAAAAGAAGTGACAATCGACGTACAAGCAATGATCGACGATTTAGCAACGAAGGCAAATGTGGCGTTAAAAGAAATGGAAAGCTTTGATCAAGAAAAAGTGGACCACATTGTTCATGAAATGGCAATGGCAGCATTAGACAAACACATGCCTTTAGCTAAAATGGCAGTAGAAGAAACTGGCCGTGGTATCTATGAAGATAAAGCGATCAAAAACATGTACGCTTCAGAATATATTTGGAACAGTATCAAACATGACAAAACAGTCGGCGTGATCAATGAAGACAAACAAAAAGGCTTGATCGAAATCGCTGAACCAGTTGGTGTCGTTTGTGGGGTAACACCAACAACCAACCCAACATCTACAACGATCTTTAAAGCAATGATCGCTTTGAAAACACGTAACCCGATCGTTTTTGCTTTCCACCCATCTGCACAAAAATGTTCAGCAGAAGCTGCACGTATCGTTCGTGATGCGGCCATCGCTGCTGGGGCACCTGAAAACTGTGTGCAATGGATCGAACATCCATCAATCGAAGCGACTGGCTTATTGATGAACCACCCAGGAATTGCGATCGTATTAGCAACTGGTGGCGCTGGCATGGTCAAAGCAGCATACTCAACTGGTAAACCTGCATTAGGTGTTGGACCAGGGAACGTACCTGCCTATATCGAAAAAACAGCGAAAGTGAAACGAGCAGTCAATGACTTGATCGTATCAAAAACCTTTGATAACGGAATGATCTGTGCCTCTGAACAAGCAGTGATCGTTGATAAAGAAGTCTATGCCTCTGTGAAAGCAGAATTTGAAGCACATCAAGTATATGTTGTAAAAGCAAAAGAATTACAAAAACTTGAAGATGCCGTGATGAACGAAGGAAAATATGCCGTAAATCCAGCAATCGTTGGACATTCAGCAATGGAAATCGCGAAATTAGCAGGCATCAACGTACCAGAAGGAACAAAATTATTGATCGCTGAACTTGACGGTGTCGGTGCTGATTACCCACTATCAAGAGAAAAACTTTCTCCAGTTTTAGCAATGATCAAAGCAAACAACACAGAAGACGCGTTCGAAAAATGTGAAGCAATGCTTGATTTAGGCGGATTAGGCCATACAGCGGTGATCCACACTGAAAACGAAGACTTGCAATTAGCCTTCGGCCTACGCATGAAAGCTTGCCGTATCTTAGTTAACACACCATCTGCAGAAGGTGGTATCGGAAATATCTACAACGAAATGATTCCATCATTGACACTTGGTTGTGGTTCATACGGGAAAAACTCTGTATCACGAAATGTTTCTGCCGTGAACTTGATCAACGTGAAAACTGTAGCGAAACGGAGAAATAATATGCAATGGTTTAAATTGCCACCAAAAATCTTCTTTGAAAAGAACTCTCTAATGTACTTGGAGAAAATGGAAAACGTTGAACGTGTCATGATCGTTTGTGACCCTGGTATGGTTCAATTCGGCTATTGCGATACGGTCCGTGAAGTACTTGCTCGTCGTAAAAATGACGTGAAAATCGAAGTCTTCTCTGATGTAGAACCAAACCCATCAACAAACACCGTTTACGCTGGAACAAAAATGATGGTTGATTTCAAACCAGATACAGTGATCGCTCTTGGTGGTGGATCAGCAATGGATGCTGCCAAAGGCATGTGGATGTTCTATGAGCACCCAGATACTTCATTCTTCGGCGCAAAACAAAAATTCTTAGATATCCGTAAACGGACATACAAGATCGACAAACCAGAAAAAACGCAATTCGTTTGTATCCCAACAACGTCTGGTACTGGTTCTGAAGTAACACCATTTGCGGTTATCACTGACAGTGAAACACACGTGAAGTACCCATTAGCTGATTACGCATTGACACCAGATGTTGCAATCGTTGACCCTCAATTCGTAATGTCAGTACCTGCTTCTGTTACAGCAGACACTGGAATGGACGTTTTGACTCATGCGATCGAATCTTATGTGTCAGTAATGGCATCTGATTACACTCGTGGATTGAGCTTACAAGCAATCAAGTTAGTCTTTGACTACTTAGAAAAATCAGTGAAAACACCTGATATGGAATCTCGCGAAAAAATGCATAATGCTTCAACAATGGCAGGTATGGCCTTCGCCAATGCATTCCTAGGTATTTGTCACTCAGTAGCCCACAAAATCGGTGGTGAATATGGTATTCCTCACGGACGTACAAATGCGATTCTTTTACCGCACATTATCCGTTACAATGCCAAAGACCCACAAAAACATGCAATGTTCCCTAAATATGACTTCTTCCGTGCCGATACAGATTACGCAGACATTGCGAAATTCTTAGGCCTTAAAGGCAAAACAACGGCTGAATTGGTTGAAGCATTGGCAACAGCTGTTTACGAATTAGGACAATCTGTGGGTATCGACATGAGCTTGAAAGCGCAAGGCGTCACTCAACAAACACTAGATACAACAGTTGATCGCATGGCTGAATTGGCTTACGAAGACCAATGTACAACAGCAAATCCAAAAGAACCACTAATCTCTGAATTGAAACAAATCATCGTTGATGCCTATAACGGCTAAACAATGAGTCAAGAACACCCTGCGGTATCTTAGCTGCCGCAGGGTGTTCTTTTGTCGTCTCTTTTTTTGGAAAACAAGCTGGCAGTTGCCGCCTTTTTGCCCAGATCAGTTAAGAATGCGAAAAATAGCAATTGAACAGGGGGGATCATAAAAAAGGAGTGGATGTCTCCACTCCGTAAAAGTCTCGTTTTTTCAGGATGTCACCAAGGCTGCTGCTTTTTTTGGCTAAAACAGATACGCTCGTTACTTGCTGCCGTTTTTCTTCAAGCGTAGCATCTGGAAGCTTTGTTTTTCCAAGACGACACGCAAAATGCCGTCATTCAATTCCGCTGTTTTTCCATTGACGGGCACAACGTTGTTCGGGGTTGCTTCGGTATTGACGGCATGCAAGTCTGGGTGGTGCAACACTTGATGGGTAGCGATTTGCAATGAATCATATTGACGCAAGTCGCAAGTGAATTCGTTGGCATCCTGCAAATCCTTATTTACCAAGAAAAAGGTCAAATAGTCATCTTCGTTTTCGATCGCAATGGCATCCACATAAGAAGCTTTTCCGTGGCTGCTATCGAAATCAGCTCCTCGAAGGATGCTATGCAACACGTGACCGCGACCATAGTTGCTGATCATTTCATAGGGATAAAAAATCGTTTGTTTCCAAGCGGCAGTATCGGAAGTCATGATCGGTGCGATCACGTTGACCAGCTGTGCCATGCAGGCGATTTTAACGCGATCTGCGTGATGAAGCATCGTGATCATCATGCTTGCGACGAGTAACGCATCTTCAAAGTGATAGACGTCTTCTAATTGTGGTGGGTGTTGACTCCAAGGTTCAATTTTTTGATCCTGTTCATTTGAGTGATACCAGACGTTCCATTCGTCGAAGGAAATATTGATCGTCTTCTTGCTTCGGCGTTTGGCTTTCACCGCATCACAGATCGCTGCGACTTGACTGATGAACTGATCCATTGCGACATTGCTTGCTAGATAATCTTGGCTATCGCCGCTACGGTTGCCATAATATTGGTGCATGGAAATGTAGTCGACTTGATCGTAACAATGACTTAATACTGTATCTTCCCACATGCCAAAGGTCGGCATCGTGAGAGAAGAACTACCACAAGCAACGGTTTCGATCGTTGGGTCCACCAGACGCATCGCTTTGCCAGCTTCTTCTGCGAGACGGCCATATTCATCGGCTGTCTTATGTCCTTCTTGCCAAGGGCCGTCCATTTCATTGCCTAGACACCAAAGTTTGATGTCATGAGGATCGGCCACCCCATGGGTACGACGGAGATCACTATAATAGCTGCCGCCTTTTAAATTGGTGTATTCGATCAAGTTTTTCGCTGCTTCGATTCCTCGTGTCCCAAGATTGATCGCCATCATCGGTGCCGTATTGACTTCTTTGGTCCAATCCATAAATTCGTTTAAGCCGAACTGATTGCTCTCGATCACCCGCCAGGCCAAATCGATTTTTGCTGGCCGTTGCTCTTTAGGTCCGACGCTATCTTCCCATTTATACCCAGAGACGAAGTTGCCTCCTGGGTAACGGACGATCGGCACATTCAACTGCTTGATCAAGGTAACGACATCTTGACGAAAGCCTTGCTCATCGGCAAAAGGACTTTCTGGTTGATAGATCCCTTCGTACACACAGCGCCCTAAGTGCTCCACAAAAGAGCCATAGATCCGTTCGTCGACTGGTGCCAAAATAAAGTGTTTGTCTAAATACATCGTAGTTTTCTTCAATGTTGCAACCCCTATCTTTTCTTTCATTGTAGCGATAGTCCTTGAAAATAAACACTACATTCTGTCTTATTCTATTGATGTTTTGTCCGTTTTCTTTATACTAAAGGCAAGTAGGAAGGAGTGAGAAGTTGAACGTAACCTATTCAGGATTTCAAATGCACAATGCTGTTTCCGATCATATTTATCGCCCCTCTGGCTTAAAGCATTATCTTTTCGTGTTGACGTTGTCTCCAATGGTTTTCACTTTTGAAGATGGTCATCAAGAAACCAGTGAAAAAGGTAACTGCATTCTTTTTCCTCCAACCGTCTATCAAGATTATCGTGGCAAAGAAGATTTTTTTAATAGCTTTGTTGAGTTTCAAACGGATCAGGTGATCGAAGAAACCTATGCGATCCCTTGCAACCAACTGTTCCAGCCGAAAAACATTCAACAAATCAACAAATTGATCCAAAAGATCAATCATGAATCCTTGTTGCCACAACGGCACACGCAAGAATTGATTGCGGCGTATATGACAAATCTATTGGTCTTACTTGAACGCAATTTTGAAGAAAGCATTCCGCAACCACAAAACGAACACTATCAACTGTTTCAAGCGATGCGGTTGAAAATGTTAGTCAATTGCGAACAGCAATGGGATTTTTACCAGTTTAGCCGAGAGCTTTCCATCGGTAAAAGCCAATTCTACAAGCTCTATCAACAGTTTTTTCATACCACGCCCAAAGAAGATTTATTGCAAGCTCGGTTTCAAAAGTTTTTTTATCTACGCAGCAACGAAACACTAACGATTCGAGAGGCGGCGTTTCAATCTGGGTTCCAAAACATCAACCATTTTAATCGGCTCTTTGCGAAGCGCTATGGCTGTGCACCCACAAAGTACCAACAGGAGCAATAGTCAGGGGTGATTGGTAAAAACGCAGAAAAAAGTCCGACGAATTCTTGACGGATGAAAGAGAAAACGGGACAATGTCATTAGGAGGTGGCATATGGATATAGAAATGATCGTAAGCGAACTTTCTAAACGTTCAAGTGAATTGGAAGCGCTACAAAGAAAATTGAGTCAAAGCCAATTAATGAATAATGAAGCGGCACAAACGTTCATTTTTGACTTAAAGGATTATTTAGATAGCTTAAAGCTCATAACAGATTTAGTACCGTCAGCGGCAACTACAACAGTGGAAGTTGACCAGTTGTCGTACGTCTTAGGTGAACAAAATCAAAGCATCCAGCAGCTGCTGGTTATTTTGGAAGAAGCCGAAGCAAATGACGACCAGCGCTTTTTCGGCAAAAGTGCGGGAGAAGTGCGGCGGATGATTGGCAGTCTGTCTGGGATCCTGGAACTAAACGGTCTGTTGCTGCAAGACAATCGTGGCTTTCAGCAAGTCGTGAAGGAAACTGGACCGCTTCAGGTGACTGAAACAAAGGAAGTCTCTGAGAAAAAAGGATTTCTCCAAAAGCTTTTCGGGAAATAAGCACTGATCGTCAATCAAAACATGAATCACTTGTACCAAAAAAACGGCGCTTCACAATGTGTGAAGAACCGTTTTGTGGTACAAGTATTTTTTTGCTCTTTGCCAATAGAAACGGAGAGATCAGAAGGTACCGACGCTGAAACGTTAGAAATCGAACTTCTGGGGGGGCATTCTTCAATCCCGTAAATCAGAAAGGTGTTTTCGGTAGCTTTTCTACTAGCATTTGCCAATAATTTTTTGCTAGTAGTTAAGCTGAATAGTTTTTCTCTGATCCCCTTTGCTCATTGTTATTTTGTCCGCTGTGATAGTGACATCAAAGGGTGGGATCTGATCAGAAAAGGCATTGCCTAAACACGCAACGAGCCATTCCTGTTGTCCGGCGAGAACGGTTTTGCTTACTTGAGGGATGACTGTTCGACTATAAAGTAGATTCGTGTTGGGTTCTGGCATCAAGAGGGTACCCTCTTGATGCGTCGCGAAGGTTTTGATACCAACACAGCCAACCGAGCTTTGATAAAAGGTGCCTTCTTTGCTAGAAAACGCAGTACCATCAGCCGGTGCTGCAAAGCTGCCATTGACCAGTTGCAACCTTCGATCCGTTTGAATCCGATGGTAACGCAGATGCCAAGGATACATCGGAATCACAAAGGTTTCGATGATGACCTGTTCGTAGGGACGCCAGCGACTATAGACGTAGTCATCTTCAATCGCAAAGGCTTCATAACCAAAAGCCGTTTTAAAATCCGTCTGCCCTTCTGAGATCGCCAATGTATTATCATAAGCACCTTGTTTCAATAAAACGGTTGCTTTCGGTACGCTAAACCCAAACGTTGTCGAATAGACAAACTTTTCGTATTTGGCATTGCCGTGAGCATGTTCGTGGGAATGCTGCCCCACCGTGAAAGCTTGCAATTCTGTGCCTTCTTGGTTATGCACCAAGAGCATCCGACTATGAAGATTGCGCACCTGTGTGGCAAAGGTTGGCACCTGCTCCTCAAGCGTCCAAAATTCAGCATCCGCTGGGATTGCCAATACACAGAAATTTTTGAAAGCCCAATAAGGCGATCCTGGTGCGTTATAGCCTTCAGCCATATTTAGGTTGGGGTAGGCATAGCCAATACTTAAAAAGCCTTCTTGCGTAAAGATTGGTTGGCGAAACCAGTAACGCATGTTTTGTAACAGTAAATATTTTCCTTCATTTTTTGTGAAGCCTTCATATTCTATATCGGCGAAAGCACCGACGGCAAAGAAACTTGATTGCGCAAACCGATACGTTAGACTACGGCCAAAAGGCAATGCCGCACCGGTTTTTGTGAACCACTGCTTAAAGGATTGAGCAAACGTAGCGGCTCTTTGACGGTAGTTAAACTGATAAGGGCATTGGGAACGACAGGTAAGAACACTGTAAAGGAGTCCGTAGTATTGCATCCCAAAAGGAATATAATAGTCGATTTGATTTTCATAGCCATCAAAATACCAGCCGTCTGCTAAGTAATACCTCTCGATCTCTTCTTGATCAGCCAAAAGGGTGGTTTCTACAAAAGGCAATGCTGCCATTTCAAAGAAGGTATTGACTAAAATCCGAAAGAAGAGCCAATTGGTTTTAGGGATCGTGTGCTGATTGATCTGGTTGAGCCAATCAAAGAGATTCGTTTGCTCTCTTGGTGTGAGGCGATCCCAAAAGATCGGTTTGGTAAAAATCAAATAGCTAGCAAGGGCACCCATTTCCACAAACAATTGGTCATAGTCATGCAATTTTCCCCAGTACTCCTGAGAGGTCGGGGTGGTGCCTGCAACGATCCCGGCATTGGCTTGTTGAAAAAGTTTTGGGAAACGAAGACACGCTTCTTCTTGGCTGAACAATGGGCCCAATCCCCAGAGTGTCCGTAAAAAGCCTTCGATGTCACTCTTTTCCTGATTGTACACCGCTCCTGAATTTCCTAGGTGGACCCTCCCGGGAGTTCCTTGTTGTGCCATACATTCGTATATGGGAGTGACCAGATCAACAAGGGCCTCTTCTAGATCGGTTTTGGTTCGAAGAGGGTTCTTACTTAATGCTTCTTGGAAGTTTCTCATGCAAACAGCTCCTTTTAGTTGTTATTTTACTTTATTTAGTAAAATAAAGAAATGGAAACTGTTGCATTTCTCGGTTTTAAGTAAAAAAATAGTAAAAAATCGCTGGAAACAGTTACATTTTTTTGTCGACATCGCTATAATGGAGAAAATACGAGAGGAGCTACATGCAATGACCCAGATTTCCTTAACGATTTATGACCAAAAGCATCAAGTAAAACAAGGCAAACGAGCACCTGAAAGTGAATCTACCCTTCTGCAAGCGACGGCGGAAGACTTTGTCACGTTGGCATCCCAAGAGTGTTGTTACGAGGACGGAGATAAAATCGTTGTTTCGCTCTCACGCAGCGGACAATTTGTGTGGGTCACACTCGATGAAACGCTGGCGACTACTTTGGTGTACATCAAAGGCAACGAGTGGATCTACCCCGTAAATCTTAGTAAAAATGCCAAAGAAGCTGCGCCAGAAGGCCGTTTTGCTGGGAAAAGTCACTATTTGAGTGTGCGGGTAGCAACAAAAGAAGAACTAGCGGCTTACCGCAACGTCGCCTTAAACCCTCATGATCAAAAAGAATTCTTGGGTGCCTATCCGCATGCCCATGCCAATGTTGAAACAAGAGATGATGCGACGTTTTTCGCTTGTAACGCTATTGATGGCATTTTTGCCAATACGTCTCATGGCAATTATCCCTATGGCTCATGGGGGATCAATCAACAAGCAGATGCCGCTTTGACGATCGACTTTGGTCATGAGGTCAGCATCGACCAATGTGCGCTTACGTTACGGGCGGATTTTCCCCATGATAGCTATTGGCAACAAGTCACGTTGGCGTTTTCCGATGGGAGTCAAGAAATCTTGCATACGGTCAAAAGCAGCCAGCCTCAACGGTTTTCTTTCCAGCCGCGAACGGTCACTTGGGTAAAATTGCATGAACTGATCCAAAATGACGATCCCTCACCATTTCCAGCGTTGACCCAAATCGAAGTCTTCGGACGCTCTATTCAGGAGGAAAACGCGTGAATCCAGCAGAGGTAAAAGAAGAAATTTTACAGGCGGCACAGGCTTATCTTGACACTGGTGAGATTCCCTATTTGCCTTATCAAGGCTATCAAGAGTATCTCGAATCGGGGAATCGTGTTGTCTTCGAATCCCATTATTTTGCCCGCCGACGGATGTTGGTGGTTTTAGGACTTGCTTATGAAATGGAGCGTAAGGCAGCGATCAAAGTGCTGCTGGAGCAAGTGATTTGGGAAATCTGCAATGAATATACATGGTGTCTGCCAGCGCATCTGCCGATTGTCGATGGCCAGTTTTCTTCGCAAGCGCGCCACACAGTCGATCTTTTTGCAGCTGAAACTGGGCAATCCTTAGCGGAATTGTTGATGCTGATTGGGGGAGACCTTTCACCAGTCATCACAGAACGAGTGTTGTATGAGATCGATCAACGGCTTTTTTTACCCTTCGAGGAGCAAACCTGGGAGTGGGAGACAAAAGAGAACAATTGGTCCGCGGTCATTGGTGGCTGTCTTGGAATGACGGCGCTCTATGTATTGCCGAAAAAAAGTGAGCGACAATTGCGGATGATCAAACGATTGGATACCGCAATGCAAAGCTATCTTAACAGCTTTGGCGAAGATGGTGCTTGTGTAGAAGGTGTTGGATACTGGGCGTATGGGTTTGGTTATTTTCTGTATTATGCGCAATTGTTAGCAGAAGTATTGCAAGAAGACACCTACCTAAAGCAGCCTAAAATCAGAAAAATTGCCGCTTTTCCTTATTACACGATGATTTCTCCAGGGCATTACATTCCTTTTTCTGATTATTCGGCGATCGAACTGCCTAGTGGTTTGGTCAGTTATTGCTACGAGCATTTGGGCGTGGCGGTTCCCCAATTATCGGGGGTCAGTCCGTTAGATTTTGATCCTTGCTACCGGTTTGCCCATAGCTATCGAAATTTGTATTGGCATAACGAAGCGATCACACGAGAAACGAATGCCTCGTTTCATCACTATTTTGAACAAGCGCAGTGGTTCGTTGCAAAAGATGTGCAGCAGGATCTCTTTTTTGCTGCCAAAGGGGGGAGCAATCAAGAAAGCCACAATCATCTCGATGTCGGTCATTTTGCCTTAGGAACGACAGAGGAGTTGTTTCTGACGGACCTTGGTGCAGGGGAATACACCAAAGAGTATTTTGACGAGAACACGCGCTATCACTACTTTCCCGCAGCCGCAATCAGTCATTCGCTGCCAATAATCAACCAGCACACCCAACGCCCAACAGCCGAGGAAGCAACGGTGCTACAGGTTAATGACCAGCAATTTGACTTAGACCTCAGTGCGTTCTATCCGAAAGCAGCGGTCACTGAATACCAGCGGCGCTTCGTGGTCTCGCAGCAACAAGTAACGATCGAAGACCATTTTGTCTTTGACGAGCACCAACCAAAGAATCTGGTGGTGGAAAACTTTATTACGAACATACCACCAATGGTGCAAGATAAGATCGTTCAACTAATGACAAAAAAAGCACGCTGTGTTCTTGGTTTTACCAGTGATAAGATCCAAATACAGCCAGTCACTTATCAAGATCACCATGGTGTACAGGCACAAGCGTATTTGATTCAAGCCGAATACGCGCTTGAGCAGACAGGGGAAATCAAAACGACCATTAAAATAAAAAAAGGGTGAGAAGGATGCGGTGCTTCCTTGCAATGACGTTGATCAATGCAAGAAGACACCGCAGCTTCTCAGCCTTCTTTTGGTTTTGCGGTAGATTGACGAATCACCAGCTGTGTACTTAAAAAGATGCGTCTGGCGATCCCAGGATTTTCGATGCGGTTATAGAGTAGCTCTAACCCCGTTTCACCCATCTCTTCAGTAAATGCTTGGACTGAAGAAAGGGGGGGAGAGACATAGCGGGACACCGAAATATCGTTGATGCCCATAACACTGATGTCTTCAGGAATCTTGATTCCATGAGCCGTTAGCGTATGAATGACCCCGATCGCAAAGGCATCATTGGCTGCCAAAATCGCAGTCGGCAAGCGGTCTTGCCACAAAGCCAAAGCCTGCTCCGTTAATTCTTCCCCCGTTTGGACATCCAACCGACTATTTTCTTTCACGATGAAATAATCCTCATCAAACAGCTGATAATGCTGCATCATATCGACATAGGTGTTGACCGTTGGCGTTTTGTACCGTCGATACCCATACATATTTTGACTTTCCTCGGCGCCGATAAAGGCGATTTTTTGATGACCAAGTCCCATCAAGTGAGAAAGAGCCAACTCCGTTGCTTGCGTAAAATCGGTATTGACAGAATCGTAGTCATCCAGGGGAAAGTTACTGCCAATCACACAGAGGTTGGGGTGTAGCTCATGGAGTTTCTTGACCCGCTCTTCTGTAAACTTGCCGATTGCCAGTAAGCCGTCGACGGACTGGATCACTGACTCATCAAGGTTGGAGATTTTTAACAGATCACAACCCAGTTCGGCGGCGCGTTTTTCCACACCTAAACGAATCGACATATAGTAAATGTCTTCCAATTCTTCATCATCCATCCGCCACTGAACGATCCCGATCGATTTGTTGTGTTTTTTTGGTACATCCACTGGTAGTTCACGCTGCTTTTGCTTGTTTTTGTATTTCGTATAATTTAGTTTTTCAGCTGCCTCGAAAATCTTTCGTTTGGTTTCTTCGGTCACTGAAAGACTAGGATCGTAGTTCAGAACCCGTGATACGGTTGATATTGATACCTCAGCTATGGTCGCTATGTCGGTAATCGTAGCCATAGAATCCCTCCTCCAATGCTTCTCCTCTTCAGTATATTTCTTTTTAGTAAAAAAACCAAGAGAGAATTTGCCCTCAAGTAAAAATTTTACTTTTTTTAGGAAAAACTATTGATTATTTTCCTAAAAAAAAGTATGATTTGAATTGAAGAAAGCGTTTTAAAAATGAGGGTGGCATGAATGAAGTGGATTAATTCGTTATTTATCCTGGGTCTACTTATGGGGTTGACTGCTTGTTCTCCAAATGAAGCAACGCAGACGCAAGCATTTTCTCAAAGCAGCGAAAAGCAATTAAAAGAACGAGCGCTTTGTTATTCTGACGAAGATTTTTCGCAAGGTGTCGTCCCGTTGCATGAATTCGTGAAGCTATCTGGCACCATCGTGAAGAGTGATGCGAAAACAGCAGACATTGAGAAAGGGAATCGATTTATTTTAGAAACAGCGGCTGGACAGTACCAAGTATTCAATGAACAAAGTCAGCAATTGAAACTACAAGAAGTGGTGACGATCTACGGAGAATATTATGGGTTTATTAAAGCGACATTGATTGAAAGGAAGGATGCGGATGCAATCACAGAAGCTGCAGCAATTGAAAAAGAATAAATTTGAAAGTTATGAAGATGTAGCAGCCGGCTTCAAAACGATCATGGATCAACTCAAACCCGCTTTTGCAAGCAGTCGTCCCGGTCATTTGGCTTTAGGCAGCCATGGGACTGTCTATGAGAAAGAGGTACAGGAACTTGAAGCGTTCTTGCGACCGCTTTGGGGATTCGCGCCTTATCTAACCCAGCAAGAAGATTCATTCATGGAAACCTATCTCTCAGGAATTATTGCGGGTACAGATCCAGAGAGTCCCGATTATTGGGGTGTTGTGGAAGACTTCGACCAACGAATCGTGGAAATGGCTTCGCTAAGTACCTTTTTACTATTAAACAAAGAAAAAACGTGGGATGTTTTATCCCAACGCCAAAAAGATGATCTCCATGCGTGGCTGATCCAAGTCAATCAACGAGAAATTCCTGCAAACAATTGGCATTTCTTTCGGGTTCTCGTCAATGTAGCCATGAAGCGTTGTGGCAGCAGCTTTTCCCAAGAAAAAATCGATGCTGACTTGGCATTGATCGAGACCTTTTATTTAGGGGAAGGATGGTACTGTGACGGAGTAGCCACTCAAATCGATTATTATGTATCTTTTGCGATCCACTACTACAATCTTCTGTACTGTCGATTTGTCCCTGAAGATCTTGAAAGGACAACGAAGTTCAAACAACGAGCCACCGATTTTG
Organism: Enterococcus sp. 4E1_DIV0656; assembly: GCF_002140695.1. Classification (NCBI taxonomy): domain Bacteria; kingdom Bacillati; phylum Bacillota; class Bacilli; order Lactobacillales; family Enterococcaceae; genus Enterococcus; species Enterococcus sp. 4E1_DIV0656. The sequence continues at coordinate 1,519,344 of NZ_NGLF01000001.1, forward strand.
CTGGAACCTTCAAGCATTGGTTTGCAGCAGGTGGTGCCGCCGTTCCTTTTGGTCGAAGTTTGACGTATCGCTTTGCGCAAGTTTCTTTCTTCAGCGCATTGGTTTTTGCGGATGTTGAAGCATTGCCATGGGGAGAGATCAAGGGGTTGATCAGTCGTCACCTGCATCAGTGGATGCAGCAAGACATTTTTACTTCCGAAGGGATACTGACGGTCGGCTATTCGTACCAGAATCTGATCTTTGCCGAAGGTTACAATGCACCAGGTTCGCCTTATTGGGCGTTAAAAACCTTTCTTTTGTTAGCGGTACCAAAGGAGCATCCCTATTGGCAAGCCACTCCCACGCCATTAGCGATCGCTGAAAGAACACTGGCTCATCCTATCAGTAAGAACTTTTATCAACACAATCAAGACTTGACGCATGCCTTGATGTTTCCTGCAGGACAATTTATCAACTATCAAAGTCATGCCAGCAGCAAATATAGCAAATTTGTCTACTCAACGACGTTTGGCAATAGCGTGCCCAAGAGCAATTATTGGTTTTATGAAGGAAATTATGACAACACATTGGCTTTGTCAGAAGATGACCATTACTTTCGCACCAAAGGATTGGATCGCCAGTATCAGCTTTTACCTGATCGGATCATTCATGAATGGGATCCGTGGGAAGACGTGAAGATAAAAACAACGATCATTCCACTGATAGGCAGTCACCTTCTCATTCACGAGATCAATTCTCAGCGCGCCCTTTCTTTCTATGAAGGTGGATTTTCATCACCGAAAGAGCCTACTGCCATCACTGAAAAAACCGCAAGCAGCGCTGCGGTACGAACATCGATCGGCTATTCGAAAATCGAGGCGATCGCTGGCTATGAAACGAGCGATGTCTTACGAACGGAGCCCAATACGAACCTCTTGTATCCTGCAACTTGGCTGCCGTATCTAACTGCTCAACGACAAGCGGGAAAGCACCTGTTCGTTTCCCTCGTCACCGGCTTGCTTCCACAAGAACAAGAACAAGCAGTGACCGTCGAAGTGACAACAGACAACATTACGATCAATCAATCCGGACAAACGATCCAGGTTGAGCGAATAGGAGGAAAAAATGGAAACCAGCTATGACGTACAGCTATCACAATGGATAGCCGAGCAAATCGACTTCACCGTTAATCAAGTAAGAAAGAATACTAAGACCTTTGACACGTTGGTCCCACCGGCAGCAAGTGAACAGCTTGTCTATCGACCAGAAGCCAACCATGATTGGACGGCGAGTTTTTGGACTGGCATGTTGTTTTTGAGTAAAGAACTGACGGGATCAACAGAATTTGATGAAACCATCGAAAAACAGCTGCACTCTTTCCAAGAACGATTGAACCAAAGAATTGGATTAGAAACCCATGATATCGGGTTTTTGTATAGTTTGACTGCGATTGCCGACTATCGGGTGAACGGACGGGAATCTTCGAAAAAACTCGCGATTGCCGCCGCCGATCTATTGATGGCCCGTTACTCACCCAAAGCCCAGATCATTCAAGCGTGGGGCAATCTCGATGATCCGCAACAACGGGGGCGCATCATTATTGATTGCTTGATGAATTTGCCGCTATTGTATTTTGCTTCCCAAATGACCGGGGATGAATCCTACAAAAAAGCAGCCTATGCTCATGCCAAGCAGACCCAGAAATACATCGTGCGAGACAACGCCACGACGTACCACACCTATTACTTCGACGTTGAAACTGGAGCGGCGATCGGCGGCAATACCCAACAAGGCTATGCTGATGATTCCTGCTGGGCAAGAGGGCAAGCGTGGGGAATCTACGGATTTACGCTTAGTTACCTTTACACCGGTGATACCAGTTTCTTGAAGACTGCTCAAGACCTTGCGGATTACTTTATTGCTGAATTACCGGCGGACAAGGTCAGTTATTGGGATTTAGTGTTTAGCGATGGTAGTCAGGAAGAAAGGGATAGTTCGGCCGCCGCCATCGCAGTCTGTGGCTTGCTAGAACTGGCGAAACATTTACCGATCACGCAGCCAAACCAAGCCGCCTATCAGGAAAACGCCTTGGCGATCTTGGCATCGTTAGCCCAAAACTATACAACGATCGACCATCCCGAATCAAACGGACTATTGATGCATGGGGTTTATGACAAGAATTCCCTCAAAGGGGTCGATGAATGCATGATCTGGGGCGATTATTATTACATGGAAGCGCTGATGCGGGTGTCACAAAGTTGGTATTCCTATTGGTAGTTTTAGGGGCGACCCTTTAAAAAAATGTTTAATGGAGGAATGAAAATGCACTTTTTGAAAAAAGGTTTATTAGCAGCAACGATGTTTGGGACGATCGCAGCTTTGGCAGCCTGTGGAGGCGGAGCGACAGATGATTCCGCTGCTTCTGAAGATGGCGATATCAAATTGACCGTAACCACTTGGAATTACGATACGACACCTGAATTCGAAAAACTATTCCGTGCCTTTGAAGAAGCGAATCCGGGCATTACCGTTGAGCCTGTCGATATTGCTTCAGATGATTATGATACCAAACTGACGACCATGCTCTCTTCCGGAGATACGACAGATATTTTGACCATGAAAAATTTACTTTCTTACTCTAATTATGCGTTGCGGGACCAATTGGTGGATCTCACCGACCATATCGGATCATTGGATATTGCCCCAGCGCAAGAAAGCTATGACATGTATGACGTAGAAGGCAAAACCTATGCACAACCGTATCGGACGGATTTTTGGGTCTTATATTATAACAAAAAAATGTTCGATGAAGCAGGCTTAGACTACCCATCGAACATCACCTGGGACGAATATGAGGAGCTTGCCAAGCAGCTAACAAAACCAGACGAACAAATTTATGGTGCGTATCAACACACATGGCGTTCTACTACTCAAGCGATTGCAGCTGCTCAAAATGGTGCCAACTTGATCGACCCTCAATACGACTACTTAGAAGAATATTATGATCGTGCATTGCGGATGCAAGACGATAAAGCACAAATGGACTTTGGGACAGCAAAATCAACGAAAGTTACGTATCAATCACAATTTGAAAATGAAAAAGCAGCCATGATGTACATGGGAACTTGGTATATGGGTGCATTGATGACCAATATCGACGATGGCAAGACAGATGTCGAGTGGGGCATTGCGGAAATGCCGCAAAATGAAAAAGGGGAAGTAACGACATTTGGTTCTCCGACTGCTTTTGCCATCAATAAAAATTCAAAACATCAAGAAGCTGCGCAAAAATTCTTAGACTTTTGTTCCGGTGAAGAAGGCGCCAAAGTATTAGCAGAAGTCGGTGTCGTTCCTTCATATAAGACTGATGCCATTGATGAACTTTACTTCTCCCGTGAAGGCATGCCCGCCGATGAAGTATCGAAAAAAGCCTTCAATCCAGAAACCGTCGCGATCGAGTTTCCTGTCGATGAAAATGGACCAGCGATCGACAAAATCTTGCAAGAAGAACATGACTTGATCCTTGTAGGGGATGAAACACCAAAAGAAGGCATTGCGAATATGGAAAAAAGGGTGAAATCTGAAACAGAATAGTCCTAACGAGAGAAGGGACTTGGGCAAAAAAGTTCCTTCTCTTTATTAATGAAAGGGGGCCTGCTGGCAAGCAGCAGGAGACAAATATGGAAATAACCTCAAAATCAAAAGCAGCCAATAAGTTGAAACGCAAAAACACGCTAACCGCGCTGTCTTTTATTGCACCGAACTTTATCGGCTTTTTCTTATTTACCTTAGTGCCAGTTGTGTTCTCATTGATTCTGGCTTTCATGGAATGGGATTCCTTTAGTTCGCCTGAATTTGTGGGAATGAAAAATTTCAGCAAAATGCTAGGGGACGACACCTTTTGGATCTCGTTAAAGAACACCTTTCTCTATACGATTGGCGTCGTTCCATTAACGTTAGTATGTTCCTTAGGCTTAGCGATTTTATTGAATAAAAAAGTACGTGGAATGAAGTTTTTCCGTACTGCCTTCTTCTTTCCTTATGTCACCTCGTTAGTTGCGATCGCTGTCGTGTGGAACATGTTGTTTCACCCAACGATGGGACCAATCAATCAGTTTTTGAAATTTTTTATTGAAAATCCTCCTGGTTGGACCTCCAGCTCTGATTGGGCTTTGACGGCGATCATCATAGTCAGCGTCTGGCGTGGCATGGGGTATTACATGATCTTATACTTGGCAGGGCTACAAAGTGTGCCAAAGGAATTGTATGAAGCGGCTTCGATCGATGGGGCCAACAAGTGGCAGCAGTTTCGCAACGTGACGTTGCCGTCCTTACGACCAACGACCTTCTTTGTTTCGATCATGCTGGTCATAAACTGTTTCAAGATCTTCGATTTGGTCCAAGTCATGACTGCCGGCGGACCCGGTCGAGCCACCAATGTCTTGGTGTATCAAATTTACAACGAAGCGTTTGTGAAATTTAATTTTGGTTACGCGTCTGCGATCGCCATGGTCTTGTTTGTGATCGTTTTGGGCATCACGGTGATCCAGTTTAAGTGGAACCAAAGACAAGAACGGGTGTAAGGAGGGAGTACAGATGGAAAATACACTGAGTAAAAAGAATGTTCAAGCCAAACCAAAACAAAAAGCCAAGCTGTCGATCGGCAGTGTCTCCTTGATTCTCTTATTAACATTTCTCGCGTTAGTGACACTGATCCCGTTTCTTTGGATGATCTCTGCTTCTTTTAAGACCAATAACGATGTTTTTAGCGTACCGATCCAATGGATTCCAAAAAGTTGGCACCCAGAAAACTATACGGTGATCTGGGATCGCATACCTTTGCTGACTTTTTTCAAGAATACAGCATTTTTGAGCATCATCATTACCTTGGTCCAATTGTTTACCTCTAGCTTTGCGGCCTATGGGTTTTCAAAGATGCATTTCAAAGGACGCGACCTGTTGTTTCTGACATACATCGGTACGATTGCGATTCCTTGGCAATCCTATATGATTCCTCAGTTCATCATGATGCGCCAGTTTGGGCTGACAGACACGCTTTGGTCTTTGGTCCTCTTACAAGCTTTCAGTGCCTTTGGCGTCTTTTTGTTGAAACAATACTATAGTAGTATTCCTGATTCACTGTGTGAAAGTGCGCGGATCGATGGCTTGAGTGAGTGGGGGATCTATCGAAAAATCATTCTACCACTGACGAAGCCCGCTTTAGCGAGTCTGACCATCATCACCTTCGTCAATACATGGAACGATTATATGGGACCATTTATCTACCTCTCCTCAACCGAAAACAAAACCATTCAGTTAGGGTTGAAAATGTTTGTCGGCTTATATGATGCCGAGTACGCCCTGATCATGGCAGCATCTGTGGTCTCCATTTTGCCAGTAGCGATCGTCTTTTTAGCAATGCAAAAATACTTCGTAGAAGGAATCGCTACTTCGGGAATGAAAAATTGAGGTGATCAATCATGTTTACCAAACCTACCTTTGAAAACAATCTTTACATGCGGATCTTCCGCTGGCTATATATTGGCTTTGCCCTGAATATCAGTTTTTGGGTCGTGAACACACCCTACACCCTCACGGCAATGTTCTTGGCAGTCGATCCTAGAAACCTCCTTTGGTTTGCATTGGCACTCTTGCTGATTGGGCCAAGCATGATCAGCCTCCTGGCTGCGATCGATCGCTTTGCAGAACACAAAGACATCGATCCTGTAAAAGATTTCTGCTACTTTTTACGAACCTTTGCCGTGCGCGGGTTTCTCTATTGGCTCATCGGCTGGCTGGGAAGTGTCATTGCGATCGTGGATATTCTGTTTGCGGTTCAATTTGAAAGTGGCAAATGGTTCGTTCCGTTCTTTCTTTTGTTAGGGATGCTTTCCATAGCTCTTAGTATCAACGCGTGGTACTTCCAAGTGCGTAATCCAAAAGCCGCTAAGAAAGATGTCCTGCGTACCGCACTTTTCTTCACTTTGAAAAAATGGCCTGTTAGTTTGTTAGCAACCTTTTTGTTTGTTGCCGTTTTTGTCGCCTTGATTTTGAAGCCGCAATTTGGCTTTACTCTTTTTCCAGTCCTTTTTTTCGGACTCCTTTATTTAAATTTACGGAAATTTCAGATAAAATAGAAAGAAAGTCGTCTACGAATAAAGGAGACGACTTTTTTTAGGAGAAAAGGGGGGGGATGAAGATGGCAGAAACAGTCACACTTCAACCGATTACTGAAGAAATGATTGCTGAACTTTGGTCGATCAGCTATGGACCAAAGGCAGATTTAGAATGGAAAAAATGGGACGGACCGTATTTCCAAGACCCCGTGTTGACGTGGGAAGAATTTCGAACGGGGTTTGGCGTTAGCTGTATCGACAACCCGTTACGTAAAGCGATCAGCTATCAAAGAAGAATCGCGGGGATCGCGACCGCTTACTGGGAAGACAATACCTTGCAGCAGTGGTTGGAATTCGGGATAGCCATCTATGATGCTTCCCTTTGGAATCAAGGGATTGGCAGACAAGCAATTCGTCAGTGGATCAATGAGTTGTTTGAATCACAGCCTCATATCCAGCGTGTCGGTTATACCACATGGTCCGGCAATCACCGCATGATGAAACTAGGAGAAAAGCTAGGGATGACCAAAGAAGCCCAGATCCGCAAAGTCCGTTTCTGGGAAGGCACCTATTATGATTCCATCAAGTATGGCATCTTGCGAGAAGAATGGGCACAGCAGAAGTGAAGGTAGGGGATGCGAAATTTTTTCGTTTCCTCTTTCGTTGTTGATGATTTATCAGATGCATTTTGCGTATAGTAAAGTACCTAGTAAAAAAGGGGCTGATCTCCTAGCTGTATTTTGTAATTACAGTAATTACGTGGTAAAATAGACTATACATGTTATGAAGGAAAGGTGATTGTTTTGGATACAGTGAAAACAAGAAAGCAAGGAAATGCGGTAATGGTCACGCTAGCAAGTAAGTTTGAGATTCCTGCTGGTAAGACCTACTTTATCAGCAAAGAAAACGATGGTACGATTTCCTTGATTCCTAAGATCGATGATTATTTTTTAGCTGCGAAAGAGAAAGAATTTGTTGATGAAGAAGATATGCTAGCTGCTGATTTTATTGTTGAAGGCAGGCAGCTTGATGAATAGGCTCGAACAAGGGACTCTTGTATTTATTGATTTTGATCCCTCGAAAAGGAGTGAAATCAAAAAGCGCAGGCCTGCTTTAGTCATCAGCAGGGATGAGTACAGTTACACCTCAAATTTGATCATTGTTTGTCCAATAACGAGTACAGATCGGAAGCGTCCTTACTTTGTCGATATTCAACACGATAAATTGAAACCTGGGAGTAAAGTAAATACAAAGCAAGTTTATACGCTAGATTATTCCGAGCGTGACGGTAGAAAGATTGAAATTTTAGGGAAACTATCAAAAAAAGAACTGATTAGTGTTGCACAGCATTTTATGATGAACTTTAATTTTCCATTATAGTTAAAAAAACAGCAGGATGGAAAAAGTGAAGGACCCTCACAAAAAACGAGTGAGGGCCCTTCACTTTGATTTCCTAAGAATACAAGGTTTCAACAATAGAGAAAAGAAGATAGTGGAAAGATAAAAGTAAAATTTCAAAAATAGTCGACTTTCTGAACAATAACCATGTACTATCTCTATGTAATACTTTATAATAATTCCAATGTACAGATTAGAAATATTTTAAAAAAGTCGGGAATAGCGTTTGAAGTTCATTCTCAATTAGTCTAAAATAGTGAGAAAGAAAAGATACTGGAGGGAAAGAAATGTCAGTTTTAGAAATTAAAAATCTACACGTCCAAATCGAAGATAAAAAGATCTTAAAAGGCGTTGACTTAGTGTTAAAAACTGGAGAGATCCATGCGATCATGGGACCAAACGGTACAGGGAAATCAACCTTGTCCGCTGCCATCATGGGTAACCCGAATTATGAAGTGACAGAAGGGGAAATTTTGTTCGACGGCGAAAATGTCTTGGAAATGGAAGTGGATGAACGGGCTCGTTTAGGTCTGTTCTTGGCGATGCAATACCCAAGTGAAATTCCAGGCATCACCAATGCGGAATTTATGCGGGCAGCGATCAATGCCAAACGTGACGAAGACGACAAAATCTCCGTCATGGATTTCTTGAAAAAATTAGATGAAAAAATGGATTTATTGAATATGCCAGAAGAAATGGCGGAACGCTATTTGAATGAAGGCTTCTCTGGTGGAGAAAAGAAACGAAATGAAATCTTACAATTGTTGATGCTAGAGCCAACCTTTGCGATTTTGGATGAGATCGACTCTGGTCTAGATATTGATGCCTTGAAAGTCGTAGCAAAAGGCGTCAATGAAATGCGCGGCGAAGGCTTTGGCGCTTTGATCATCACCCATTACCAACGTCTGTTAAACTACATCACACCAGACGTGGTTCATATCATGATGGAAGGCCGTGTCGTGATGACCGGTTCGGCAGATTTAGCCAAACGCCTAGAAGCAGAAGGCTATGCTGGGATCAGTAAAGAGTTAGGGATCGACTACAAAGAAGAAGAAGCGTAAGGAGGCAAGGTAAATGGCAAAATTACAGGATTATCTTGAACAAGTCAACGTTTTTTCAGCGTTAAAAGAAGAGCCTGAATGGATGTTGGAATTACGCCAAGCAGCCCTTGCGAAAGTGGATGAACTTGCGTTTCCAAAAATCGAGCGGGTGCGTTACGAGCGTTGGCCATTGTTCAATATCGACGAACAAGCACTTGCTGGTGAGTACGCTTTGTCAGAAGAAGAAGTGGCAGGCGCAGTTCCCGCCTTTGACGCGATGGATAACCATCCGACCCTCGTTCAGTTCGATGACACCACCATCTTTGAGCAATTACCGCAAGAGTTGATCGACAAAGGCGTGATCTTTACCGACTTGTTTACAGCAATGAAAGAAGTACCAGAGTTGGTCAATCAATACTACATGACCAAAGCAGTGCCAATGGATGAAGACAAAATGACCGCAGCACATGCGGCGTTTATGAATAGCGGCATGTTCTTGTATGTACCAAAAAACGTGGTGATCGAAGAACCCCTTGAAGCGATTTTCTACCACAATGGCAATAGCCAAGCGCATTTCTTCAAACACATTTTGATCGTTGCTGATGAGCACAGTGAGTTTAGCTACTTGGAACGTTTCCAAACCAAAGGCGACCAAGCGAAAAAACTGTCTGGCAATATCGTAGTGGAAGTGATCGCCAAAGCAGGTGCGAAGGTCAAATTCTCTGCGATTGATCAGTTAGGTGTCAACATTACTACGTATATGAATCGTCGCGGCTACGTATTACGAGATGCGATGGTAGATTGGGCGATCGGAGTCATGAATGACGGCGACGTCGTGGCAGACTTTGATTCTGATCTTGTAGGCGAAGGCGCGCATTCGGAAGTCAAAGCGGTCGCAATCAGTGCTGGGCGTCAAACACAAGGGATCGATACCCGCGTCACCAATAAAGCACCGCATTCCATTGGTCATATCCTGCAACACGGCGTTATCAGAGAACGCGGCGTCTTAACCTTTAACGGTATCGGACACATTTTAAAAGGAGCCAAAGGAGCGGACGCGCAACAAGAAAGCCGTGTCCTAATGCTTTCAGACCAAGCCCGTGGCGATGCTAACCCAATCCTTTTGATCGATGAGCACGAAGTAACAGCCGGACACGCAGCCAGTGTGGGACGGGTCGATCCAGAAGAAATGTACTACTTGATGAGTCGTGGGTTGCGCAAAGAAGAAGCGGAACGTTTGGTGATTCGTGGTTTCTTAGGATCCGTTTTGACCGCGATCCCAGTCAAAGAAGTGCAACAAGAATTGGTTGCCGTTATCGAAGGGAAGTTGCTCGCATGATCGATGCCCAAAAAGTGAAACAAGCGTTTCCCATCTTGGATCAGCTCGTAAATGACGAACCATTGATCTACCTCGACAATGCCGCCACTACGCAAAAACCAGAGGCAGTGCTGCAGGCAATCACCGATTATTACTATCAAGACAATGCCAACGTTCATCGTGGGGTTCATACCCTCGCAGAACGGGCGACCCATTCCTATGAAGGCGCACGAGAAAAGGTTCGCCGTTTTATCCATGCGAGTGAGACGGCGGAAGTGCTGTTTACTCGAGGGACGACCACTGGTTTAAATTGGGTCTCCCGCAGCTACGGCGACCGTTTTGTCAATGAAGGCGATGAAATCGTGATTTCTTATATGGAACATCACTCCAATATCATCCCTTGGCAACAATTAGCTGCTCGGAAAAAAGCTACCTTGAAATATATCCAGTTGACACCAGAAGGCACCTTGGACATGGAAGATGCCAAGAAACAGATCACAGACAAAACCGCCATCGTTTCGATCGCGCACGTTTCCAATGTTTTAGGCGTGATCAATCCGATTGCAGAGCTAACCAAATTGGCGCATCAGCACCAAGCCGTCATGGTGGTGGATGGTGCTCAGGCTGTTCCACATATGGCAGTTGATGTCCAAGCACTGGATTGTGATTTCTATGCCTTTTCTGGCCATAAAATGTGCGGACCAACTGGCATCGGTGTCTTATACGGCAAACGGCAATGGCTGGATCAAATGGAGCCCGTCGAATTTGGCGGTGAAATGATCGATTTTGTCCATCTGCAAGAAAGCACGTGGAAAGAACTGCCGTGGAAATTTGAAGCGGGCACACCAAATATTGCCGGCGCGATCGGCTTAGGTGCAGCGGTGGATTACTTAACAGAAATCGGCTTAGAAAACATCCACGCCCATGAAGCATACTTAGCTGCCTACGTTTTGCCCAAACTGCAAGCCATTGAAGGTTTGACCATCTATGGTCCCCAAGAAGCAGCAAAACGCACGGGAGTGATCGCCTTTAATCTAGCAGGCATCCATTCTCATGATGTTGCTACCGCTTTAGACATGGAAGGCATTGCAGTACGGGCAGGTCATCATTGTGCCCAACCCCTCTTGACCTATTTGCAAGTCCCAGCGACTGCACGGGCCAGCTTTTACCTGTATAATACAAGAGAGGACGCCGATCGACTGGTTGACGCCATCAAGCTGACGAAGGAGTTTTTCCAACATGGCACTAACGAAATTAGATAATTTGTATCGACAAGTCATTCTGGATCATTCTAGCCACCCACATCATCGGGGCACCTTGGATGATTCAACGTACAAAGTCGAATTGAATAACCCTACCTGCGGCGACGTGATCCACTTGGAGCTCGCTGTCGAAGGAGACACCATCAAAGACATCGCGTTTACTGGCGAAGGCTGTTCCATCAGTACCGCCAGTGCATCCATGATGGGGGATGCGATTATCGGTAAGACACTAGCAGAAGCTGGTGAGCTATCAGGCTTGTTTTCTGAGCTCGTCCAAGGAAACGACATTCCCCAAAGCGATCGTTTAGGCGATGCTTCCATGCTTGGGGGTGTGGCGAAGTTTCCTGCACGCATCAAGTGTGCGACCTTAGCTTGGAAAGCATTAGAAAAAGCCATTGCTGCTGACAGTACACAAGCATCTGTCAGTCACAGCCACGCCAATGAATCTGACACTGAAGAAACCAGCGAATAGACAACCGCACTACAAAAGGAGTGAGAACCATGGGTGTACCCGAATTAGAAGAATATAAATTTGGCTTCCACGATGACGTGCAGCCTGTTTTTAGTACCGGCGAAGGATTGACCGAAGACATCGTCCGTGAAATCTCACGGGTCAAGCAAGAGCCAGAATGGATGCTTGAGTTCCGCTTGAAGTCTCTTGAAGCCTTCAACAAGATGCCCATGCAAAACTGGGGCCCGGATCTGTCTGACATCGATTTTGATGCCATCAAATATTACCAAAAACCAAGTGATCGTCCTGCCCGTGATTGGGATGACGTACCAGAAAAAATCAAAGAGACCTTTGAGCGCATTGGTATTCCAGAAGCCGAGCGGGCATACCTGGCTGGCGCTTCTGCCCAATACGAATCAGAAGTCGTTTACCACAACATGAAAGAAGAGTTTGAAAAACTTGGCATCGTCTTTACCGATACCGATTCAGCCTTGAAGGAATACCCTGAGCTGTTCAAACAATACTTTTCAAAATTAGTCCCACCAACCGATAACAAGCTTGCTGCTTTAAACTCAGCCGTTTGGTCAGGTGGTACCTTTATCTATGTACCAAAAGGCGTTCGTGTCGATGTGCCATTGCAAACCTATTTCCGGATCAATGCCGAAAATACCGGTCAGTTCGAACGAACATTGATCATCGTTGACGAAGGCGCCAGCGTTCATTACGTCGAAGGCTGTACCGCCCCAACCTATTCAAGCAATAGTTTGCACGCAGCCATCGTTGAAATTTTTACCCTAAAAGACGCTTACTGCCGCTACACCACCATTCAAAACTGGTCAGACAACGTCTACAACCTAGTAACCAAACGGGCCAAAGCCTTAGAAGGTGCTACCGTTGAATGGATCGATGGCAACCTAGGTGCCAAAACAACGATGAAATACCCAAGTGTGTATCTTGATGGCAAAGGCGCACGAGGCACGATGCTTTCCATTGCCTTTGCAGGTGCCAACCAAATCCAAGATACTGGTGCAAAAATGATTCACAATGCACCAAACACCTCCAGCTCCATCGTCTCAAAATCAATTTCTAAAGATGGCGGTGCAGTAAACTACCGTGGACAAGTCACCTTCGGCAAGAAGAGCGCAGGCTCTATCTCCCATATCGAGTGTGACACCATCATCATGGATGACCTATCGAAATCTGATACCATCCCATTCAATGAGATCCACAACAGCCAAGTGTCCCTAGAACACGAAGCCAAAGTCTCCAAAATCTCAGAAGAACAACTGTACTACCTAATGAGCCGCGGCCTCTCCGAAAGCGAAGCAACCGAAATGATCGTCATGGGATTCGTCGAACCATTCACCAAAGAATTACCGATGGAATACGCAGTCGAATTGAACCGGTTGATTAGTTATGAGATGGAAGGGTCTGTGGGGTAATAGGGGTACACTATTACATTCAAAGCTTCATTGACTTGATTAGTATGTTACTGTTTTCCATAAAATAATGAAAAAGGAGTACTCTAAGGAGTGCTCCTTTTTGTATCTTCTTTAGGCTTATTGTTATTAAATTCCTTCAAGAAAAAGGTAGTAATGTCCAACCTACAAAATATAGATTGAACATTACTACCTTTTTCTTAGAGTTTTATCAATTAATAGTTTTCCGAGTTCATAAATTGCTGTTAAAACTGCGATACAAAAAAGTAGTGCAGTATATTGTACAAGAAAAACTATGTTGAACCATAGCCCATAGACCATTGGGAAAACGACTAAAAGACAAACATATAATTCTATCTTTCGTCTTTTTCTTATTTGGAACCATCTTTCGTCTGTCAAAACTAAAACCCCTTTAAGTTAAATTAAAACCGTTAGCCCGTATTCGATCATTGAATTTTTTGGTCAAGCAAGTGATGCCCTCAGCTAAGTATAAGAATAATTGAGAGCTACCAAATAAATATTACCTTATTATCTATATTGGAATAATTTTATCGCAAAAGAATAAATTTAGAATATTCGGACTGTTTTCTCGTCCCAAAATAAGTTGACAATCCGACGAAAAAACTGATTGATAACGGTATCAATCAGTAAGAGCTTAAAACGATCGAAGATTAGTATTACTTAGCATCGTTTTCTTTAAAGTAGTCATCAATGTAATCCTTAATTTTTTCAAAATCTTTAGTCAGAAAAAATTTAGAAGGAACTTTTATGATGGGGAGGTTATTTTCATTATCAAAAGGAGCGAATGGCTCAGGAAGGACCAAGTAATCAACAGTATCTTTATCTCTCAGATAATTGATTGAAACGTCGTAAAACGGTGAAAAATAGTCTTTGAGGCTTGTGTCTCTTTGATAAAGAACACCTGGAGTTAATGGTGTGTAAGATAATCCATTGCTCAAAACTAAGACAAAACAAATTCTTTTCATAAAAAATCACCTTTCCATTCGATTAAATACTAGCGTCATCTCAACAGTCAAGGATTCGTTATTCATTTAATAAATCCATTTTAATAGACAAATGGATAAAATAGTGAGCAATAGAAAAATAATTTAGTTGTTGGGTAGAAGGGAACCAACAATCACAAGTTGTTCCTTTAAAAAACAAGAGATAGGAAAATACCAAGAACAATTGTGGTTAAGATTTCTAGAGCTCTTTCCAGAAACAAATTGTTGCTTTTTAAAAATATTGTTTTCTTTTTATAAGGGAACCAAAATGACTGGTTTGCGTAGTCTGGCGGGTACACGAGATCTAAAATACCACTGATTAACAGTAATGGAATTGCTTCGAAAATATTGTCATGGACGGCTAAATAAATATAGTATGTTAACAAAGGAATTTGAGCGATCCGTAGATATCTTAGGCTGGTAACTGTATGGTTCATCAAATCATCCTTTCGTAAATGATTATCGCATATTGAATGATTTAGTCAAATTAAAATTATAAAATATTTATTTATTTTAATATTGAAAAATATTTTTTTGATTTACTAAACAATTTATAAATATCCTAAACAGAGGATATTTGATGAATTATCAAAGGGGATTTTCAGCTATCTATTTTAGAACGTCATAGAGAGGATTCGTTTGAAAAGAGTTTCAGGATAATAAGTTAGTCTATTAAATCATTAGCAAAGTATGCAAGTTGGGCGAAATTAGTAGATTAATCAATAGCGATTTTTTTAGATAATGGTTATTTTGCTAAAACAAAAAATTACCAATTTTGTCTTTAATGCTTTAAGAGCAAAATATGCAATGATATACTAAAATAAATAACCTTAATGGAATAGACACTAAACGGAGACTCTAAAATATGACCAACCAACTAATCATAGAAGATCATCATTTCAAGAAAGGTGAGCTATCTAGCATAACGACGGCTTATATCGATCAGTACCCAGTCGTTTACATACTCTACAACCGAAATGAAAAGAAAAGGCCTGTTGCGTACATTGGTCAAACGGTTCAAGTGAACAAACGATTGAAGCAGCACTTGAATAACTCTAAGCGCAGAGAAATTAAAGAAGTCTTGCTGATTGGACATGAAAAATTCAATCAATCAGCGACCTACAATATCGAAACCAATTTGATCAATCACTTCATTGGGGATGAGCAGTTTCAGTTACAAAATGTCAGTCAAACAAGACAGGTGCAGATGCATCAGTATTATGAAAAAGAGTATTATGATGAAGTGGTCTTCCAAGAGTTATGGGAAGAATTGCAAAGGCGTCAATTGGCGAAGCACTCAATCGATACGATTCGCAACAAAGATGTATATAAATTATCCCCTTTTAAAGAACTGACGCCAGAACAGTTAGATATAAAACTTGAAATCATTGAGTACTGTAAACAAGCGATTCAGCAGGATGAGACACAAAAAGTCTTGATGATCGAAGGAGAAGCTGGAACGGGAAAGAGCGTCCTTTTGGCATCTCTCTATAACACCCTTCAAGACTATACAAAGTCAGAGCCTGTATTAAAAGGCACCGATAACTATTTGTTGGTCAACCATTCAGAAATGTTAAAAACCTATCATACAATGGCAGAAAGTTTGCCAAATTTAAAAAAGAATCATATGTTAAAGCCAACTTCCTTTATTAATAAAACAGATAATCAGAAGTTGCACCCAGACATCGTTATTGTGGATGAGGCCCATTTGCTTTTAACGAAGAAAGACAGCTATAACAGTTTTCACTATGAAAACCAACTAGAAGAGATTATCAAGCGAGCAAAAATCACGATTTGTATCTTTGATCCGAAGCAAGTATTGAAAATCAAAAGTTATTGGGATCAGGACAAATTGGATCAGTTTCAGAAAAGGTACAATGCTTCTCGCTTTAAGCTAAAAGATCAATTAAGAATGAAAAGTAGTCCACAAATTATTCAATGGATCGATGATATCGTAGAAAAACGTGTAACACCGATTCCAGAATCGACAGCATCTTTTGAGCTTCAGATTATGGAAACCCATGATGCGTTGAAGAACAAAATCTTTTCTCTCGATAAAAAGGAAGGTCTGTCACGGATCATCTCAACATTCGATTATGTTCATAAGAAAGACGGAGCTTCATATCTTGTAGATCCTGGTGGGATCAACCTGCCATGGAATACGACCGATACGAAGCGAACATGGGCGGAGCGACCAGATACAATCAGTGAAGTCGGTTCAATCTACACCGTCCAAGGGTTTGATTTAAACAATGTAGGAGTCGTCATTGGCCCTTCCGTTGATTACGATCCAGAGACCGACCAGCTTGTCATCGATATCGATAAATATGAGGACAAAGGGGCGTTTACGGGACGTGACGATATGAACCAAGAATTGACGAAGAAAGCCAAAGAAACGATCATCCTTAATTCATTGAATGTATTAATGAAACGAGCAATCAAAGGGCTTTACATCTATGCAATCAATCCCAATCTGCGCCAAAAACTCATAACCCTACAAAACGAAAGGAGCCAGTCCTACCATGCAAAACCAACCCTCTTCAATGGAACGGATCAATAAATTCCGAGATGATCGCAATTGGCGACAATTCCATAATGAAAAAGATCTAGCTATTTCTATCTCCATCGAAGCCGCCGAATTGTTGGAGATTTTTCAATGGAAAACACCTGAAGAAGCCACTCAAGATTTCGAACATCTAAAAGAAGAAATTGCCGATGTTCTGATTTATTCCTATATGCTGGCAGACAATTTGGGTCTTGATATTGATGAGATCATCAAAGAAAAGCTGGAAAAAAACAACATGAAGTATCCGGTGAAAGAAAGTAAAGATTCGAAAAAGAAGTATAATGAATTGTAACAAAAAGAAGCAAGGACGCTGCAGGTTCTTGCTTCTTTTTTTGATGGAATAGGAGCAGCAACGGCTTTCTGAATTCATCTGCGATTGGTTACGAACGTCAAAAATCTGTCATAATTGAGAAAGTTGAAGATAACTTCAAATTGGTTACAATTTTTCGGAAATTTGAAGTTAACTTCAAATAAGCGCAATTTTTGATAAAAAATGAAGTTAGACCTAGTATCTGCTAGAGCAAAAACAAGATTATCCTATCCGAAAATGAAGACAAGATCATCGGTAAAAAATCGGCAACAATGAAGGTCGTTTTCTATCAAAAATATTTCTCCCCCAAAAACCTAAAAAACCTATTGCCCCCCAAGCCCACTTACTGTATAGTAAACAAGAATATTTCATGAAAATAACCAAAAATAACTAATTAAAAAGACTTCGTTATTGAAAATTGCGATTAAACGTTGCCGCAAACGGAATATAAGAAGGGGAAAACAATGACGTATTTAACAAATAATTTTGTGAATTGCATGATCACTTTAGGGTTTATCTTCATCCATCTATTTTCAAATGTTATCTCATCCAGAAAACTAAACGTGCAATACATGAGCTCCTTTGCCGCTGGGGTAGGGATCTCCTATGCGATCGTTCATCTATTGCCCCATTTGGCGTATTTTCAAACGGTGTTGATCGATGAATTTGGCTGGGATTCGGGGATTTTTTATAGTCATGGGGTCTATGGCATCGTTTTGTTTGGCTTAGTCTTCAGTTACGTGATCTACAAAATCGATGAGCGGACGTTTATGGTGTTAGAAAAGAAAGACATCACCAGTGCCAAAAACGCCTTTTTTTGGTCGGATATCGCTTTTCATGTGATTTATAATATTATGATCGGCTATATCGTGATTGCCAATACGCTATCAGAGCGTTTCTACATTTTGACCTACTTTATCGCTTTTGGTTTGCACTTTCTCATGAACGATTGGTTGCTCTATCACCATCATGGTGCCCTTTATAACAAATATGGCCGCTTTGTGCTTTCCTTCAGTATTTTCGCGGGAGCGGCGTTCTCCCTCTTTGTATCATTGCCCTACTATTTGGTGGTCATCATTGAAGCCTTGATCACCGGCGCTTTGCTGGTGAATATCATCAAATTTGAGTTACCCAATGAAGGGGAAGGCAGTATTCGTGGGCTATTGGTAGGCACGATCTGCTCTGGAATTTTGTTTGTATTTGTCTAACGCGAAAAGGAGGACTGAATCATGGATGATTCGGTCCTCCTTTTTTTATAAATACGCAAAGTAATTACTATTTTCTATTTCAATCGAACAAATCACAATAGTTTTTTATTTTTTTGACCATTATTTACAATTTTGTTACGATGTTCGCTTGCTTTTCCCAAAAACATTCTATAAAATGTAAGCGAATAGAAACCAAAAAAATAGGCACCTCGTATCTCTGCGCCAACAGATTTACGAGGCCCTGATCAGTCACACCCTTAAGACGGATGACCAATCAAGTTGCCATAGTTGATCGCCAAAGGCATCAACGTGTTTATTGTACCCGATTTCCTTGTCGATTTCTAGTAGATTCAGGCAGGTTTTTGGGCAAAAACCGTGGGATGCTGGACGCTTATTTTGCTATGCCAAAGGCATTGGACAATCTTGTCCAATGCCTTTTTTGTCGTTTGAAACGGTTCATGCGCAGGATCGTTTGCGGCAAATAAAAGGTGTGAAGATCAGTTGAGAACAGTTGCATGGAAAATAGGCAGTCATAGTTGAGAAATCCAATGCCTTGCGTTCTTACTGTGTTCATAGCAATAGCGTTTTGGCGATCAGCACTTCAATCCTAGGTTCTTGAAGGTGGCAAGCCTTGGTTTCTATTCACACTTCGAAAAGATACCTGAACGCACTCTTTCAGCGATCTTTTAAGGTTAAGGAGGAAGCTTATGAAGGATTCGTTAAAGAAATTTATGGAAGAAAAAATGCTGCCATGGGGAATGAAAATTGGCGGTGAAAAGCATCTGGTTGCCATCCGTGATGGACTTGTCACCACGATGCCTTTGATTATTATCGGCTCCATTTTTGTTATTTTATCTAACGTTCCATGGGAAGGCTTTAACCTATTTGTTACGAGTATTTTTGGCGGGGAATGGCGCAGCAAATTAGACTTTGTCGTTCAAGTGACCTTTGGTGTGATGGCGCTGTTCAATTCCTTTGCTATTGCGTATAGTTTAGCAACCACTTACCGCGTCAGCGGTTTATCTGCCGGTGTATTGGCAGCGTCGGTTTTTCTTTTAGTCACTCCGATTGAAGATGGCGGCATTCAAATGTCTTATCTTGGTAGCCGCGGGCTGATCGTAGCAATCATCACTAGTCTAATCACGGCGGAGATTTTCCGATTATTCGTACAAAAGAATATCGTGATTCGCATGCCAGAAAACGTTCCCCCGGCGGTCAGTCGCTCCTTTATTGCATTGATCCCCTCATTCTTTTGCCTCTCGCTTTTCTGGGTGATTCGTTTATTAGTGGAATCATTCGGCAACACGAATGTTCATGATCTGCTGTACAGCCTTGTGGGACAACCTTTATCGATCATTGGCGGAGGCTTTATAGGTGGTCTATTTGCCATTATGTTTACGTCATTGTTTTGGTCAGTGGGCATCCACGGTTGGGACTTGGTCTTGAGCGTCCTGCAGCCGACATGGATTCAAATGATCGATGAAAATCGGATCGCTTTTCAAAACGGCGAAACGATTCCGCATATCATCAATTATACCTTTATGAATACCTTTGTCTGGATTGGCGGTAGTGGGGTGATTTTGGGCTTGGCGATCTTGCTATTAGTCAGAAGTAAAAGTAAGTATTTAAAAGAGTTGGGGAAACTCGGATTTCCATCAACGGTTTTTAATGTCAATGAACCCATCATGTTTGGGTTGCCTGTTGTCATGAATCCATTGATTTTGTTCCCATATATTCTGACGCCGGTCGTGTGCTATGTCATCTCTTATACGACAGTTGCCATGGGGATCGTCCAACCTGCCGTCGTTTTGGTTCCCTGGTCGATGCCGCCAATCATCGGCGGTTATCTAGCCACAGGCGGACATATTTCGGGGGCAATCTTACAGCTGGTGAATCTGACGGTTTCTATCGCCATCTATTATCCATTCTTCAAAATGCTAGATAATCGGACATTAGCCAGTGAACTCGGTTCAGAAAGTGGGGCATAAAATGAAGACAAAACGATTATTGAATTGCACGGCAGCTGATTTTAAATCATTTGATAAAGACCAACTATTGGAAAGTATCCGAGGAAGTGCCGGTCGGACGATCGTAGCAGAAAATGATGTCCAAATCGATCCGATGTCTAGAGGAATCACTAATGCTGAATTCGTCGCTGCATTTGGGGCGGATTTGATTTTGCTGAACCTATTTGATTTCGAAAACGGCGCTATCAAAGGATTACCGACAACGGATGACCCCATTCGCTTTTTGCAGTGCTTAACGGGGCGGCCTGTTGGGGTCAATCTTGAGCCTGTCGACGATTGTGCGGAGCAGATGGAACAGTTGACAACTATCGCTACAGGGCGTTTGGCAACAAAAAAAAACATGGCTCGTGCAGAAGCACTTGGATTTGATTTTATCTGTCTGACAGGAAATCCTTCAACTGGCGTTTCAAATAAAGAGATCACAGCGGCAATCAAACAAGCAAGAGCCATTTTCTCTGGGATCATTATTGCTGGAAAAATGCACGGAGCTGGTGTCAATGAACCCGTGTTAGATGAAGAAATTGCGTCTGCGTTCATTCAAGCTGGAGCCGATGTTATTCTTGTACCCATTGCGGGCACGATTCCTGGGCTGAGTGAACAACACATGAGTGATCTAGTGGCCTTTATCCACCAAAAAGAGAAGTTGGTCATGGGCACCATCGGTACTACACAGGAAGGTGCAGATACAGGTACGATCCGTGCCTTGGCATTGACTAGCAAACGTGCCGGCTGCGACCTTCATCATATCGGAGATGCAGGTTTTTCTGGGACCGCTGATCCCGAGAACATCTTGCAACTATCCATCGCCATCAGAGGCAAGCGCCATACCTATCACCGAATGGCCGTCTCAGTGAACCGATAGGTGGAACAAATCGGCACATGCCTATGAAATGCAAGAAGTGTTAGAAGAATTTTTCGTTGAATGTTGAATAATGAAGCAAGACCGAAACAGAGAGTGAGTTCTTTGTTTCGGTTTTTTATAGTGAGTAGCATTGAAGTGTGGATAAAGTGTTTTTATAATAAATCTATCGGAGGTGCGTATGTTTAAGATAGGTGAATTTTCAAAGCTCTCTCAAGTGAGTATCAGAATGTTGCGTTACTATGATGAGATGGGTCTATTAAAGCCCGATAGGATTGATACGTTTACTGGTTATCGACTGTATTCGGCTGTTCAATTGCCTGAACTCAATAAAATACTCTATTTGCGTGATAGCGGCTTTAGTGTAGCAGAAATTGCGGTGTTGCTGAAAAACCAAGAGCAGGACTTCCTTGCAGAACAATTAGAAAGAAAAAAAGATGAAATTGAGACAACTATAGAGGCGGAAAAACAAAAATTAATCAAACTAGAAGTAGCTAAATTAGAATTGACGAAGGAACGAACAGAGCGCAATTATCAGGTCACAATGAAAGCAGTCCCGAGTTATCATGTGCTCTCCCTTCGCAAAGTCATACCAAATTATTTTGCTGAAGAGGAACTGTGGAGAGAACTAGCCACTTTTATGGAGCTTCATAAAATAAAGAATTTCGGACAATCATTTTCGATTTATCACGACCAAGAGTTTAAAGAAAAAAATGTCGATGTTGAATTGTGTGTGCAAGTGAAAGCAGGCCTGCAAGTAGATTCCAAAGTATTTTCTATCTACGAAACGGAGGCAGTGCCAATTATGGCGTGCACGATGGTGTACGGTGCATTCTCCAACATAGCCAACGTCTATTTGTCCTTGGCTGAGTGGCTACAAGAACATCCTTATTACCAAATGGACGGACCAGACAGGCAAATCGTGCATCGCGGTCCTTGGAATGAGCAGGAGGAAAGCAATTATTTGACTGAAATACAAATACCACTCATAAAACGATGAGTAGCAGATTTTTTCTATTTTCTCTTGACTCTCACATTGTGTCAGGCACTATTCTAAGAGCACAAAGAGGAAATGGAGGAAAGAAAATGACAGAATATAAACTACAACCGATCGGAATCATTCAAAACAATGAGGACGGATGCTTGCTCAAGCTAAAGAAAGAATATGTTCCAGCTTTGGCAGGGATTGAAGGATTTAGTCACCTTCAATTAGTATGGTGGTTCAGTGATTTTGCGGATGCAAAGTATCGAATGATTTTGGATGCTGAGCAACCCTATAAACATGCGCCTGAAAAAATGGGGATATTTGCTACGAGATCACCCATCCGACCAAATCCAATTGCATTAAGTGTTGTTCAAGTATTATCAGTCGATGTTGAGAAAGGAATTCTTTCTATTCCTTATATTGATGCAAACGACCAAACGCCACTAATAGATATCAAACCGTACACACCAAGTTTGGATCGAGTAGAAGTGCCCAGAGTTCCTTCCTGGTGCCATCATTGGCCGAACAGTTTAGAAGAATCTGCTGATTTTAATTGGGAAAATGAATTTAATTTTTAGAGGATAAAAAATAGAGGAATCAATCGGTAGATTGTTGGCGCAACAATGAAAATTTAAGAAATGTCGATGTTCGATTCAAGTAAAGAAAAAACGCGGTTTGTTTTTAAGGGACATCCTCCGCTATAATTGGGGGGAACATTAGGAAGAGCGAAAGGAGTACACCACATGCTAACAGGCAACAAAGTCACTTTAACCCCTGCGGAAATCAAAGATAAAGAAGCGGTCTATCAATGGTGTTTTCACTCTGAAACCACAAAATATCATTCCGGACCACCTTCTTATCCTAATGCACCGATCGCCACTGAAGCAGAGTTTTTTGAGGACTATCAAGAGTATTACTTTACTGGTGCCCAACCGCAAGATGGCAGAGGCTTTTTGATTCTACATGCAGGTGAACCTATTGGCTTTATTAGTTACTCCTCGTTTCATCTAAAAGACGGCATAGCAGAATTGGATATCTGGTTGAATCGAGAAGGTCATTGTGGTAAAGGATTTGGTACCGATGCGATCGTCACCCTCGGTGATCATTTACATGAAACATTCGACATTCAAAAATTGATGATGCGACCATCGAGAAAAAATATCCCTGCAGTCAGATCTTACGAAAAGGCTGGTTTTACGCAATCTACCCAAGACCTTGCTGACTATTTGTTGGAAGAGTATCTTGCTTTATATGCCGAAGGGGATTATGGGGCAGAAGAAACGGTGACATTGATCAAAACGTTTCCGTCAACTGTAGTGAGCTGATCTGGCTGATCTGGCCGATCTCTAACATTCGGCTTCAAACGATTAAAGGTTATTTCATGAAAACAGTCCATTTCACTTTGCAAGCAAGGGGAAATGGACTGTTTTTTACCTTTTAGCAATTTAAGGTCATTCAAAATACTCCTTCTTCGCTCTATCTTCTAACTTCGTTCGCACTCTAAATTCCTTCCTATACAATAGTTATCGAAAAATTGCATAAGCCCTCTATCCTTGCTATTCCAACATTGAGAACAAAACATAAAATAAACATAGTTTTTTTGCAAAATTCCGAGAAACAGCGAGAATGTTTGTGCTATAATGGTCGCTCACTGTAAAAATTCAATAGAATCTGGGAGGGTATAGCATGCAGGAATACATTACGATCCACAACGCCAGGCAGAACAATTTGAAGGGCTTTGACTTGAAGATTCCCAAAAGAAAAATCACGATTTTCACGGGTGTCTCTGGTTCTGGCAAGTCATCGATCGTCTTTGACACGATCGCACAAGAAGCTGGTCGACAGCTGAATGAGAACTTTTCGAAATTTGTCCGCAACTTTTTGCCAAAATACAGCCAGCCCGATGCCGATGCCATCGACAATCTTTCGATGGCGGTAGTAGTTGATCAAAGCCGTTTAGGCGGCAATTCCCGCTCCACATTAGGGACGATCACGGATATCAACCCCTTGATCCGCTTGCTTTTTTCTCGTCTTGGTCAACCGTATTTAGGTCCTGCATGGAATTTTTCCTTCAATGACCCTCATGGGATGTGTCCCACTTGCGAAGGGATTGGGCGGATCGTCGGGTTAGATTTAGAAAAGGCACTGGATCTTGAAAAGTCCTTGAACGAAGGGGCGATCCTGCTTCCTGGCTACAAAGTCGGCTCTTGGCTACTGAAGTCCTTCACCAATACGGGCTTTTTTGACAATGACAAGCCGTTGAAAGAATATAGCGAAGAGGAAATGAACCGCTTTTTGTATGTCCAAGGAGAAAAAATCGATTCCTTGTATATGGAAGGCATGAGTTCCACCTATGAAGGCTTAGTCGCTCGTTTTAATCGCTCCAATATCAAAGGTGGCAATGAAAGCTCCGCTGCTACGCAGAAGAAAATCGCTTCTTTCATGAATGAGCAGAAGTGTCCTGACTGTCAGGGAAAACGATTCAATCCACAAGTACTCGCGTGTAAAATCGCGGGCTATTCGATTGCGGACGTTTTGGCGATGCAAGTGGATGAACTATTGACGGTTCTTCAAGAAATCTCGGAGGAGAGTGTCCACCCCCTGCTTCAAAACATCCAAGCGAGAATCACTGATCTGATCAATATCGGGTTGGATTATGTTTCCTTAGACCGTGAAACAACGACGCTTTCTGGTGGGGAAAGTCAGCGGGTAAAAATGGTCAAACACTTGTCTTCTAGCTTGAACGATGTGATCTACATTTTTGATGAACCGAGTATTGGGCTGCATCCAAGGGATGTCCACCGATTGAATGAATTGTTAGTCAAACTACGGGACAAAGGGAACACCGTCATCGTAGTGGAGCATGATCCAGATGTCATTAAAGCAGCCGACCATATTATCGATGTTGGTCCTAAAGCTGGAAAAAATGGCGGCTATATTACTTACGAAGGAACCTTTGAAGGTTTGCTGCGCTCAGATACACTGACTGGCAAAGCCTTTGGACAGATGGTGGATTTCAAAGAAGCCCCTCGCAGAAGCCAACAGTTTATCGAAACGAAAAAATCGACGCTGCATAACTTGAAAAATACAGCACTGCGGGTGCCATTAGGGGTATTTACGGTGGTGACCGGTGTCGCTGGTTCTGGAAAGAGCAGTTTGGTAAATGGTGTTTTTGCCAAAGAATACCCTGAAGCCATTACGATCGATCAATCAGCGGTGGCGGGGAATATTCGCTCTAATCCTGCAACCTATTCAGGAATCATGAATGACATTCGCAAGTTGTTTTCGCAAGAAAACAAGGTTTCAGCAGGTCTTTTTTCCTACAATTCCGAAGGTGCTTGTGAAACATGTAAGGGCCACGGGACCATCAAGATGGAGCTGTCCTTTATGGATTCCGTCGAGGTTTTGTGTCAGGCCTGCGGCGGCAAACGGTTTAAAGAAGAAGTCTACCAGTATCGCTTGAAAGGCAAGTCGATCGATGAAGTCCTTGCCATGAGTATCACGGAAGCGGTGGAGTTTTTTGAGGAAAAAGCGATTCAAAGAAAACTAAAACAGATTTTGGCTGTAGGTCTAGGATACATGACCCTCGGACAGCCATTAAATACCTTGTCTGGCGGTGAATGCCAACGACTGAAGTTAGCAAAAGAATTAAGCAAAAAAGGCAATATCTACATTATGGATGAACCAACGACCGGATTGCACATGGCAGACATCAAAAGCATCTTGGCGATCATCGAACGATTAGTGGAAAAAGGCAACACGGTGATCGTGATCGAACACAACCTTGAGGTCATGAAAGCAGCGGATTGGCTGATCGATGTCGGTGTTGATGGTGGAATTCGTGGTGGTGAAATCTTGTACGAAGGAACCCCAGACCAACTGATCAATTGTCAATCGTCGATTACTGCGCAGTATTTATTTTAACGAAAAAACCAAGACTAGCCGTAAGCAGCTCTTTTCATCGAGTGTTGCTTGCGGCTTTTTTCATTCCATCGAAGAAGCGATTACAAGTTAGAAAATAAAATTCAGAACGCTATTTTTTTCATTATTAGTAGGTTTTTTGATAAAAATACTGTAAATTTGAGTATATAATTACCAAATAGTGGTCTATTTATGTAATAGTATAGAAAAGAATCTCTTGAAAAAGGAGTGGAGTGGATGAGAGAGCTGCAATTGGCCTTCATCAGCAACCGCACAACCGCGCGGTTGTTTCGGCTGTTGAGTACGATTGAGCGAGATCGGGTGTTTACGATTGGCGACTTAGCTGAGCGCAATCAGGTAACTCAGCGGACGATTGCCAATGATATCAAATACATGAAAGAATATTTTGGGGACAGTATAGTTCTTGTTTCCGGCAATAGCGGGTTTGTTTTCGAAGAGAAAAAGCCTACAGAATATCAAAAAAGAAAACAAAGTTTGTTAAAAAATGAATGCTTATTTGAAATTATCGGGAATATCTTTCATGGCAAGTTAGCTAAGGTGGATGAGCTAGCACATCATTACCATTTTTCAGAGAGTACATTTCGGCGCTTACTTAATCAGCGCAACCCTATTTTGAAAAGCTATGGCTTACAATGGACCTCCAATCCTTTAACGATTGAAGGAAGCGAAGCCAACTTACGTAAGTTTTTCAAAGATTTTTATTATGAAGGGGTCGAAACGATCTATACATTGGTCCCAGACCAAGCATTGCATGACTTGATTTTAGGGCAATTGGATGACAAGTTCGGCTATTATGAAATCGGATCTGGGGCGACCCCCGCAGCGTTTTACTATACGTTTTATATTGCCATCAAACGCGCGAGCCTTGGCTATCATATCACTGTGCCCAAAGAACTGGTCAGGCAAGCGTATAAAGGGAATAGTTTCGCCAAACTTTATTCCTTGAAAAAAGGCATTGAAGAAATCTATCAGACCCAGTTGCCCAAAGAAGAATTTGCTTGGATTTACTTGGTCACCCTGTGTAAGCGAACCTTGGATCAAGAAGAACGAGAGCAAAAATTTTACCGTCAGTTTCATCAAGGTACAGCGATTGCAAACGTGGCCGAATTGTTTCTGCAGAACCATGATGTGCCCAAAGAGCAAGCCATTACGGTTGCAACATTTTTACGTTCTTTCTTTTTATCGAGGAAAATAAACCATGCGATTGCGCCGGTTTTGAACAAGGAAATGGATGATATCAAAGAAGTGATCATGCGTTCCAACAGCGAGAATTATCAAAAGAACTTACAATTTCTTAAGGAGCAGAGCAAAAAACTCTCTTTGTCTAGTGCTTACTTAGAAGATATCTGTGTCAGTTTAACAATTTATAGCGAGTTGATTTTCGATTATTACGCACCAGCAAAAACCATTTATTTTCTCCTAGAAGGAGATCATTTTGTGTGCCAGCACATTCAAACTCGAGCAATCCAGCGGTTTGGCAGCAAGCACGAGTTGACCTTTGTGCAGCTGCAATATTTAACAAAGAAGACGCTAAATGGATCACATATTGATTTGATCGTGACCAATTACAATCGCTATCTCGTCGATTACAAAGTCAAAACAGATTATTTATTATTAAAATCTCTTCCAGATGATCGAGATTGGGAACATCTTGAACGGAAAATAAACCCGTATCAAAAACCGCTTTTTTAAACCCATTCCCGTACCTTTCACACAGTGAAAGAGGTAGGTTATTTATTCATCTATTTCAGGTGTTTATGAAAATAATGATTTTCTTTTGCTAAAGGACCACGCTATTCTTAGTTTAGTAAGGACCTGTCTCTTATACACATCTAGATGTGTATAAGAGACAGATATCAACCCCTTGATCCGCTTGCTCTTTTCTCGTCTTGGTCAACCGTATTTAGGTCCTGCATGGAATTTTTCCTTCAATGACCCTCATGGGATGTGTCCCACTTGCGAAGGGATTGGGCGGATCGTCGGGTTAGATTTAGAAAAGGCACTGGATCTTGAAAAGTCCTTGAACGAAGGGGCAATCCTGCTTCCTGGCTACAAAGTCGGCTCTTGGCTACTGAAGTCCTTCACCAATACGGGCTTTTTTGACAATGACAAGCCGTTGAAAGAATATAGCGAAGAGGAAATGAACCGCTTTTTGTATGCCCAAGGAGAAAAAATCGATTCCTTGTATATGGAAGGCATGAGTTCCACCTATGAAGGCTTAGTCGCTCGTTTTAATCGCTCCAATATCAAAGGTGGCAATGAAAGCTCCGCTGCTACGCAGAAGAAAATCGCTTCTTTCATGAA
This sequence comes from Enterococcus sp. 4E1_DIV0656, assembly GCF_002140695.1. Taxonomy (NCBI): domain Bacteria; kingdom Bacillati; phylum Bacillota; class Bacilli; order Lactobacillales; family Enterococcaceae; genus Enterococcus; species Enterococcus sp. 4E1_DIV0656. The sequence goes on from NZ_NGLF01000001.1 coordinate 1,547,552, forward strand.
TGAGCAGAAGTGTCCTGACTGTCAGGGAAAACGATTCAATCCACAAGTACTCGCGTGTAAAATCGCGGGCTATTCGATTGCGGACGTTTTGGCGATGCAAGTGGATGAACTATTGACGGTTCTTCAAGAAATCTCGGAGGAGAGTGTCCACCCCCTGCTTCAAAACATCCAAGCGAGAATCACTGATCTGATCAATATCGGGTTGGATTATGTTTCCTTAGACCTGTCTCTTATACACATCTAGATGTGTATAAGAGACAGCCTTTCACACAGTGAAAGAGGTAGGTTATTTATTCATCTATTTCAGGTGTTTATGAAAATAATGATTTTCTTTTGCTAAAGGACCACGCTATTCTTAGTTTAGTAAGGACCACGCGTGATACACTTACAGTTTTTTTCGTCTCAATAACCTTCGTTTTTAAGAAATCGGAACTCGTATGTAGATATTATTTTACAAAAACCCAATCTAACAACTTTCTTCAGACATTTGATTCGTCCAAATGTCTTTTTTTGTCGTTCCCCCAAAAACGAAGAATATTGAGACAACTTTGTGTGAAAAGGAGGAGGCTGTTTCTTAGCTTCAACCTTCTTGACGCACCAAAGACTTGAAGAAAGGAGGATATGATGAAACTACTTACATTGTTTTCTGCAGTATTCCTACTAAGCAGCACGGCGGTCAACACGACGCTGGCGTTCCAGCAAGTTGCTTATGCAGAAACAGAGTCACTTTCTGAAGAGACGCAACACTCCTCAACTGAGGAAACCACTAATTCTGCTGATCGATCGGAAGACCAAGAAACAACCGAAGAAAGCAGTGAAGAACAATCTTCTTCGGAAGCCACGGATGATTCCACGACAGCTAGCCAAGAAGAAGCAGAGGAAAATGAAGCACTGCCCGAAGCAGAAACGCCAGATAGCTCAGAAGATGAAGCGGAAACAGAAGCTGAGAATGAGCAAGTCGAAAGGTTTGATGCTGAAGCTTCAGCGGTCGCATTGACTGTAGCAAGTGAGGCGCAATTGCGGGCAATTTTACTTGGGGAATCCTTCACCGATGAAGATGGCACGGAGTATCATTACGAAGAAATCGCCAATGATCAATCCTTGGTGCTTACTTTTGCCAACAACTTGGCATTAACTGAGCCAATCAGTGGTATCCAACGGGCAGACGTTACTTTTCGTAGTCAAGATACACCTGTGATCGTTTCGCAGACGGCGGCAGAGAACCTGATGCAGTTTGCGGCACCTGTTCAACTGACTTGGCGAGGGGTGCAACAACAAGGCATTCAGTCGGCGCAAGGGCTGGCTCAAACAACTGGGGCTTCAACGATTACCTTTGAAGATACCCAACTGGAGCTGACCACTACCGCAGGACGCGTGGTGAATAACAACCAAGCACATCTTCATTTCAAAGGAACCAATGTGGTGACGACAGCGACGTCTTCCATTCCAACGTTATTCACGGCTGAAGGACTCTTGGTCGAAGGCCAATTGACGATCAATCATCGCTCATCAAATGCCACACCAATCTTTGAAATGAATCAAGTAGCAGTCGCTAGCCAAGCTGAAATTTCTGTCACCCGAAGTACCAACAGCAATACTGGCACTGTCTTTCACATGACAGGTACCGCAGCAAGCCTTGATTTTGGTCAAGGAAGTATGACCACGATTCGCCAATCTGGCGCAATGGTTTCCCTACCAAATGCCAATCAAGATAGTCGGTTGACGCTAGCAACCGGGGCAACACTAGATGTTGGCACGGGACAGGGGCTTTCTGGTAATTCCACCAGCACGCTAGGCGAAGTAAGGTTACAAGCAGGGAGTCAGTTAAAACTATCTGAGTACGGGACGGTCAGCGGGACGCCCGCCATCAATGTCGGACACCGCTTCATCGTTGAAAATAGTACCGCGGACCAACCTACCATTATTGAAGGAACGCGGACGGGCACAACGACCGGAGCTTTTATCCAGCTCCAAAGTGCAAATTCCTCCATCGATTTTGGGGAGAATACACAAACGCGAATATCGCAGCATGGACCGATGTTTACGGGTTTGGCTAGTACCACGATAGTGATTCAAGACCACGTGAAAATGAACAATCAGCATAGCAACGGGTTTAATGGCAACGTAGCAGTCAACAGTATTGCGATTGGTGATCAGGTGGATATAACCATAAGTGAACCTAGTAATGCCACTGTTGGTCAAGCGTATCGAACCTTTTTCGCAACGTCTTCGGTTCAAATCGGAAGTCATACAACAATTGACGTGCCGAGAACGCGAACGACCTCTTCAGCAAGTACATCGAATGTCGTCATCGGCTTAGCATCAAGCAACGGGAAAATCACCATTGGTGACTATTCTGAAATAGCCGTGAACCAGCGAGGGGCGTTTGTCAACGCAAGTTTGTCCCATGTCACTTTAGGGAAATACTCAAAACTAACGGGCGTATTAGGGAATGGTTTTACCGCTGGAACGATGGTCGATCAATTTGAGCTGCTTGAAGGGGCTGAAATCAATGTTGCTGAGCATTCAACGAGCACAGCAGCCAATTCTTTTTCCGTGCAACGACGTTTCTTCCTAGGAGAAAAAGCAGCGATCAATTATTCTCGCACATCATCAGCAGCCAATCCTTTCATTGCACTGGGTTCAACGTCGACGGCTTCACAATTTTTGTCAGAAGCAAATGCAACCATCACCCTCAATCAAGTAGGACCATTGGTGACTGGTCGCAGCACAACAGATATCTATATTGGTGAAGCAAATACGATCAGCCTACAAACCGCACAAGGCTTTACCGGTGGTACCTCATCTGCTGCTTCTTCAACCATTCGCCGGTTGCATGTGGGCGATCACTCCGAAATCACCGTTTCTGGACGAAGCAATGCAAATGTTGATTTTTTCCGGTTTAGAGAAGAAATCAAACTAGGTCGTGAAGCGGAAGTAACGGTCAATCATACAACGCGACAAGCTGCACGAGCCGTTTTTCGTTTAACCTTGGCGAATTCGAAATTTACGATGGAAGAAGGAAGTAAAGTCGAAGTTGATACTGGTGGACGATTTCTACAGGGAGTCGGAACAACAGATCTGTTATTCGGCGAAAATTCCTATACGAGAATAAACGCTGCTAGAGGAATGACAGGAAACACCACTGTTCGTTCAGTTACGCTTGCGCAACATGCTGAAGTACATTTGACAGAGCCAACAACGACGGCGATTCAAAATTCAGCAACAAGTCAAAATTATTCCAGAATCCGAGTATCACAAAGAGTGGAGTTGCAAGACAATGCTACCATGACGTCAAGAAGAGATCGAACGACTTCAGATTCCCGATTTATTTGGTTGACTGCTAGTAATTCATTTGTTCGGATTGGTAAAGGGGCTACCCTCGACGTGGATCAATCTGGAGGAATCTTTAGAGTAACGACTTCCTCTAATTTCATTCTCAATGATGAGGCAACATTTAAAGGTGTTGCGAGAGGTTTAAATACTCAGGCGGGAGGCAATGCCTCAAGCAATCATTCGAATTCATTTGCGAATATCACAGTAGGGGCCAGAGCTAATTTTTCCATGACCGATAATCGGACAGGCATGGGAACATCGGCGGAATTTATCAATCGCCCGTTAGTCAATGTGCGGAATTCATTTTCGGCAGGAGAAGATTCTACGGTTGTATTGGAAACCATAAGAAATAAATCTGAAGTTCTTTATTTCAGACTTGCCAATGCACGATTGAATATAAACAATGTGAATTTGTTTGAAATTAGTCATCCTACGACAAGAACTGGTCAAGCCAATGCGCAATTGCAGCGTTTGATCCGATCTGCACAAAATACGGTTGCGAACGGTTTGAGAATCAATGTTGCGAGTCAAAAATTAGCAGTTTGGGAAAATGCTTCTTTAGATGAACCAACAGAAGAATTTATCAATATTTCCGGAACGATGCGAATCAATCGAAATGGGGGGAATACATTCCCTTATGGCGGCACAGGAAATGGCGAAGCGCGTTCCAGATTACTGAGTGGCGAGCAATTAGAGGGTTCTTTGGAAAGTCTGGAAAAACAAACGGACATTTACCAAGTGATTGCTAAGAATAACTTCAATAAGATTCGTTTTTCAGAACCAGAAGGCCTCATTGCCCGAATCGATGCATTGAGTGATCAGTCGACTGAAATCACTGGTTCCATGTACGAGGATACCGATGTCACCTTGATCTCCTATACAAATACCGATGGAGAAATCGTCGAATTGGACAAAAACTCTGAACGAATCGAATGGGGCGACTATCGGGATGAAAATCAGCTGTATCGCTATTTCCGCATTCCCTTAAGAGAAAATGAGCGATTGGAAACAGAGACAGAAGTGTCGATTTTCTTATCGAAACCTTCGATTGAGACCTATGTCGATGTGACCGCTCGTCAAACCGTGATTAAAGGTGTGAATTTTGAAGCATACAATATCACTTTAGATCGCTATAAAATTAATGAATTAAGCACGCAAGAAGAATTAGATGCTTTGATCCTTCAAGAAAGTCGCGCGCAAGCCGTAAATGTGTTGACGGAAGCGGATATGACGGATGACTTTCGCATCGTAGAAACGGATCTTACACGAGAAGTGGACGAAGACGGCAGTTACTTCGCTGTTCTTGAGGTGGGGAATAAAGCCTACCAGATGACCATCGGTATCGATGTGACATCGAAACTGGAGCATATGCGAGTGACGATCCCGACCAAAATGGTCTTTGAATCCTTGTACAATACGGCGGAATCGAATCGTAATTTTGAAAGCCAAGCGTATGAGATCCGCAATCAATCGCCACTTGCTGTGGATACCTATATCAATCAATTGGCGATCGATGATCCTGCCGGAATCGTCTTGTTAGAAGAGGGAGAAGATCCCCTCGATTACGCTGAAAGTGAAAGCGAAGAGGAAGACCCAACCCTTACTTATGACGATATCTCAACCCCGCTGTTGCGATTGAACCTAAAAACGGAAGAAACCCAGATTCAACTCTATGAAGCGATGGAAGAACAACACTTGGTTCGCTTAGAAGAAAGAAGCCGCGTGCCGATTTCTTTAACGGGGGATTTCTATGGGGACTATCCCCAGTGGGTCGTTGATTCAGAAGCCGATCAAGGCGGGTATTATGAAGACTTGCTTGTACCGAATTATCGCATCGTCTTACGCTTTGTTCCACGAGACTAAGAAAAAAAGATCGTACCAAATGTGAAGGAGGTGAATCCATTGGAGCAAACGAATCAAACCGAAAACAAAAAACGACGGAAATGGCTCTGGTGGTTGTTGCTATTGGCAGTACTTGCCGGTGGACTCGGGTACTATTTCTATCAATCAAAAGAAGCAGTTCCGTTGATCAGTGCAGACCTTTTGCCTGAATCTGGCGATGCCACCGATCAGCGATTATCTGAACGGGCGCAGGAAATTGCAGATGCGAATTATTTCACCCTGCAAATCAATCCAGAAGCCATTTTTGAAGATGGTCAAAGCACGGGATCCATCGAAATCGTTAATCCAGGCACCAATGTGTACCCAATCGCCGTGGATATCTCTTTACTGTCGAGCGGGGAAGTCATCTATTCTTCCGGTGCGATCTATCCAAATCAATTTGTTGAAAATGTCGCCTTGGCGACACCATTGGCAAAAGGCGAGTATCCTGCCAAAGCCACCATCAATATTTATGACCCTGAAAGCAAAGAAAAACAAGGGGTCACTGAAGCTGAATTAACGATTATCGTTAAGAATTAAAAAAAGGAAAAGTGAGGAAATAAAAATGAAAAAATTTGTAGCAGCTATTCTAAGTACAGCAACGATCGCAGGAGTAATCGCAAGCGGCACCACCGCTTTTGCGACACAAACTATTGACGGACGTGAAGGCGATACGTCAGGAGATGTCCAAGTAAACGGGATCATCGGTGAATTCGATAATACAACACCTGGACCAAATCCCGATGATTTGAACCAATGGATCAATGTAACGATTCCAACGACTGCTTTGTTCTATACGACAGAAGCGTCAAGTCATACAGAGATCGTTTCGCCTACGTACACGGTGACAAATAACTCAGCAGTTGGTGTGATCGCTTCTGTTGCAGGTGTTGATACACCATTGAATATGTCTGAAGTAGACTTGTTAAACGTAAACGGGATTGAGTTGTTTGAAAACGGCACACCAACTGTAACAGAAACAGAATTGTTTACCCTTGAAGGCAACCAAGGAACGAATGAAGGGACGTTTGCGTTCACTGGTGAAGCAACACCTGTCAATGCATCAGAAGAATCAAACCCAAGTTTCAAATTGGTCTTGAGTTTTGCGCCGGATGTAGAGGAAGACTAAAAACTGAAATCCCAGTAAAGAAGGGATCTATCGTATGAAAAAACGAAAAAGAATCATTTTTTTCATCGCTGCATTACTGGCTCTGACTGTCTGGGATCTATCAGAAACCGTTGTCGCAGAGGCGACAACAGGGCAGGTCACTGTGACTGGTCGAATTGGTGAAACAGCGAAGGAAGAGGAAGAAGCAGACGATGACAATAAGAAAACGATCGTCGCAGATGCTTCTCAAATCGGACAAGGGAAATTACCGCAAACAGGTTCTTCAAACACCACTCGTTTGATCATCCTTGGGTATGCACTCTTAGTACTGTTTGTCATTGCAGCGACAAGAAAAAAGAAGCACGGTGAAAGCGTCGCTCCTTAACTATCGTCATCGCTAGAAGCGTAAAGGAGAAACTGTGAGGAAAACTTACAGTTTCTCTTTTTTAATGAAAGAGTAGAGCGGATAAAAAATGAATCAAAAAGGTAAGCAGTCCTTAGTGATACCACAAACGCTGTATAAGTGAGGTCAGTGATAGTTTTGAAAGGATACAGAAGATGAAGATCAGGAAAGAAGCGTTTGAAAGAACCATCATAAATAGTGAATATATTGGCTACTATTATCATCTGCTGACTGCAGATTCTAGCCCCTATCCCCAAGGGGAACAAATAGATAAGATGCGTTACTTATTAGAAAATAATCACATAGAAGAAATAAAAGCGAATGCTCGCTATTTGTTCATTTTTCGTACGTATAAAGTACCTAGTGTCCTACAAAAAGAGTATCAGTTGTTGGAAGAATGCGTCTCGTACATCTCAAATTTGAACACCCATTTGTTGATGCCTCAAGAAGCAATTGAGCAAAGTCTTTCAATCAAGGCAGAAGATGAGGCGAAGGATCAAAAAGAGCATTACAAGCAGCTGGTCAGAGGGTTGCTGGATATTCTTCATTGACTACTGGACCTTGGTGTTTTTTCAGTAGCTAGAAAAAGTAGTGAATAGATAACGAGAAAGAATAGGCTGAGACTTAGGAAGAAAATAAGGGGGCTTGTTCCCCTCAAAGAAAGGAGCAAAGAAGCTTGACTGTATTTACTTCAAAGATAGAATATCTTGATGGATTTCAAAAGAAATTTACGGATTCCAATCGTGAAAATGGTGCCTTAGCCTCTTATGTAGAAAAGCAATTAACGTTACTTGATCAATTGGTAGCAGGGATTTCTCCAGAAACATTTTGGGCGATCACCCCAGATATTCTGGGAATCGATGCCAAACTGGTTTTAGTCACAGAAATGATGCGATTTGACGATTTTTCCGATGACGAGATCATCCGAATCGTCGAAAAAGATTATCGCTTTTATCTGAAAGAATTGTGCGGTTACAATCTAGGTATGGAAACGAAGCATTCTCTGGTTTTCAACGTGAGATAAATCAAGGAGGGGAATAGCCGGAATCACTTCTAGCAAAACGATTTGGTAAGAAGTGATGAGTATTTTTAATGTTTCTGCAATTAGTAAAGGTGAGCGATTGAAATAGAAGGTTTGTATCGAAAAAAAGGGTGAATAGACAAAAAGCATTCAGGAATTGGTTTCTTGAATGCTTTTTGTCTATTCATCTATCTGAAAAAGGTCTTTGCTTTGGTTTCTACTCCCTCTCATGTAAAATCACCGTTAAAACGATGCCGAATCAGTAAAAATTCTGCAAATAAAATTATTTGTGTTATATTTGAAGGGCATCTGTTCATTTTTTTAATATTCGTTTATTTTTAATCGCGTATAGTGAGAAAAATAAACGACGCGATGGCTATTTTTTTCGCATTAATTGATTAGCTGGGGAAGGTTTGTCCAAATAAAACCCTTGTTGAAGAAAAATCTCTTCTTCAAGCAAGTACTCATGGATATCCGAGGTTTCGACCCCTTCGACAATAAATTGGATTTTACGATTGCTGGCGATATTTCGCCAGAAGTCGATCAAAAAGAAAATCTCCTTTTGGGACAGCACTCGCAACGAGATAGGCGAAAATTTGATCACATCGATTTTATCCAGCATCGGTGCAATATTTGTCAGTGAATGAATGCCTGTCCCTACATCATCCAATGCGACAGAAAAGCGCATCTTTTTTATTTGGTTGATTTTGTTCATAAGAAAAGACTTGGGATCACAGGCGATAGAAGGTTCCGTATCGTCTTCGGTGATCTCAATCAAAATACGATCATGGTAGGGTGCTAAGTCAGCTAACATCAGAAAGGTTTCTGGGTAGCTGAGTTGTTGCGGGTGGATATTAAGACTGATTTTTGTTTCTTCATTCGGGTGAAGTAAGCTGAAAATTTCATTTCGGTACCATTGCAGTAAGCGAGTGTGTAGCTTTTTGTATTTGATCACTTGCTGGAAGAAGGAAAGGGGAAACCTATTTCTTTCGGTACTTCTCAATAATAATTCGTAGCCAATCACTTTCTGACTATCTGCTTTCATTTGAAAGATAGGCTGGGCATCAAAATATAATTGAGGAAATATCGATAAGAGTTCTTGTTCTATTTTCTCAGACATTGGTTTCTGCTCCTTTCTGGGGTAGTTTTATTTTTGGTTTCATGAAGTGCAGGAAAGGAAGATCGAGTTCTTTACCTGCATTGTTAAAGAATCGAGCCTTTCAAAATCATGGGCGAAGGATTTTAAAGAAAAATCTATGAAAGAAAGAAGGAATAGTGTGTTTGTCCATCTGATTTATGCTGCGATCTATTCTGTTTTAGTTGTAAGCTTGCTCATTTCGTATGATCTGTTTATCAAGAACTTCAAAGAATTGAATTTACGCTTGTCATTTAAAATTCTTATCGGTGTCGTTCTGTTCATTTCGCAAGTCTACTTTATTATATCATTTTCTTTGAACAGTATCGGTTATGTTGCGTATGAATATACGATTCCAATCTTTATTTATTATTTTGGTATCCTCAAAGAAAAAATATATCTGATTGGGCTGGTCCCCGTCATCTTGCTAACTTTTTTTGCATTGATCAATAAATTCGAATGGGGAGCCATGCTCTTTATTATCGGATTAAATTACATCATTTTAATCATTACTTGCTTATTAAAGAAAAGATTTTACGGACAGACAAATCATACTGTCTTTTATCTATTTTCGATTGTGGTTACGGTTGTCTCGCCGATGGTCAATGCATTGCTTTTTCATCGCCGTGAAGTTGGTCTTTGGGATGCTGTCACTTTAGGGATTGGATCAGTGGCAATCGTTTCTTTATGGAAGTATTATCTGCAGAATCAAAAAAACTTTCTCGAAAAAATCAATACGAAGATCATTGAGCGCAATTATGATGAGTTGACGAAGGTAAAAAATTTCCGTAGTTTGAACGAAGATATTTCAAAATTGGTGATAAACGAGAAGGATCAGCTGGTCGTGGTGATGATGGATTTAGATCATTTTAAGCAGATCAATGATCACCATGGACATCAAATCGGCAATCAAGCCTTAACCTTCTTTTCGGATAAACTGACGACATTTCTCTATCAAAAAAGTCCTTCCCATTTAATCGAAGTCTATCGGTATGGTGGCGAAGAATTTTTAGTCCTATTTAAAGAGAATACTTCCGTGTCAGTGAAAAAAATTATTGAAGAATTTCATTTGTTCTTAAGTAATGAACAGTTGAAACTAGAGGGAACACAACTGACCCTTTACTTTTCAGCAGGGATTTCAGAAGCAGGTCCTACGTTAGACATTTCAGAAATCTTTTATCAAGCGGATCAAGCATTGTACGAAGCCAAAAGGAAGGGCAGAAACCGCACGATCATATTTTCTTGAGACGCTTGCTTTTCTAAAGAAGGTTCTGCAGTCTTTTCTCAAGTAGATTGGGTGTTGTAGGAAACCAAAAGGAAAGACAAGGCCGTATGATTTTTTTAGACGAATGCTTTTCAGAAGAAGTTTTAATAAAGAGACAATGTTCGCAGGCTTCTTTGTCCAGCGTCGTAGCTTTTTCAAAAGGAAGAGGGGAAGCAATCTGGTAAGTATAACGGTTTACTAAACGGTTTCCGATTATCTTGAGAGGTTAAGCGAGGATAGAAAGGCAAGGAGAGTGCTTTTTAAGAAGTGGGAAGAAACCACTTCTTTTTTTGCACCAAGCATTGGGTAGCCGCACTTGGCAGCATCGAATTGGTTTTCTGCGTGTTTACACCCTTAGAAAGCAATGGTATATTTATTTGATAAGTAAATAAAATTATTTTTTTCCTGTGTGTAACGAAGACTGACTAAGGAGACTTCCCTATGAAACCAATTCGGCGAACACTGTACCAAGGTGCTTTATACGTAGCTATTCCTTTGATCGTGAGTCTACTGATTGGCTACTTAGCCAAATGCTCACTCCTGATTCCTGCATCCATTATTTATGGCGTTCTTTTGGTGTTTATGATCCCTTCCGACAGCTTTTTATCAAGCAGCGTGGACTACCAAACGAAAAGCATGAATCCAAGTTTTCGTCCTCCGCCATTAAAGAGAAGGATCGAAGGTGCGCCAGAAACGATCAATTTCCTCTTCGTTTTAACGGCACTGGTTTTGTGTTTGCTGCTCTTGTTGGTTGGGTAAAGGGAATTCATAGAAATTAAGTACTAAGAAGAATGTCGAAAAGAAAAGGAGAACAGCGATGAAATTACTCAAACAAATTAATTTAATGGATGATAAAAAAACAATAAAGAGATTGAATCTCGCGGCGATCCCTAGTTTTATTTTTTTCTATGTGTTCTTTACACTCTTTGTCTTAGGTGGTCATGGGTCAAATGCTGAAACTTCGTTTATTTTCGATCTTTTGCTCTTAATGGTTGCTTATTTTATTCTCATCATTATTCATGAATTGATCCATGGTGCCTTCTTCAAGCTTTTTGACCCTAAAGGGAAGGTAAAGTTTGGGTTCAAAAATGGGGTAGCGTATGCCACGAGTCCCCATTCCTTTTATTCAAAAGGGAAATTTGCCATCATTTTATTGGCGCCATTCCTTGGCATTTCTGTGGGTCTCTTTCTATTTTATTTATTTGGCTGGTTGACGGCATCTCTTTTCACCTTGATTGCTGCCGCACATGCCGCTTCTTGTGTGGGAGACTTTTACTTTCTTTTTCTGATTGTTAAAGCACCAGCGAACAGTTGTGTAGAAGATACTGAAGTGGGGTTGAATATTTATCAAGGAGAGTAGTTTATTTTTTCAATTGATCTTGGCAAAATCAAAGAGCAAGAAAATGTATGCTAGAAAATCTCTTACAAAAAAAACAAACACCTCAAAAGTGTTTGTTTTTTTGTAGGACTGTTTATGAATAACGTATATAACAAGAAGACTGTTCGGCCGACAAAAAGAAAATTTGTTTTAAACGACCGTTTTCTTACTAGCGCTTTACCGATACAACGGCAAACTACCAGCGACTTTATTGATACTCTTTTTCTTGCCTTTTAAACAAAGACCAAAATAAGCCAGTGTTTCTGTGGGAATCGTCTCAAGCGTCTGACGGTATTGCTCGTAAGAATTGGTGATCTGAGCAACGTCGGAAAAATCAATGATGGTTACTTCTGGATCAGCTTGCTGACTGATCGATTCACGAATGGTCTGCAACTGTTCCTTGTTCGTTTTTAAGATAGGAATGGGAAAGTTGACAATGCCAAGGTGTTTTCTGCCCGTCGAATCGTAAATATCTTCTCCGATTCCTTCGGGAAACAATTTGCCTAAGGTTGCGCCTAAAATTGCTGCAGTATTTGCAACTAAGCCAATCGGTAATTGTTCATCGATAATCATGACACATTTTTCTTGGTTATTCATACGTTCTCACCCCATCTTCTTGGTAAATTGTTTGGTAAGCTTTGGGGGTGACCCCAATCAAGCTTTTAAAGATACGGGTAAAATGACTTTGGTCACTAAAACCTGTCAGAAAAGCGACTTCTGCAATTGCTTCTTGTGCTTCCAGTCTTTTCTTGGCAGCACTGATGCGCACCGTACTTAAATATTGAAACGGCGACAGCCCATACGCTTTGGTAAATTGCCGAATCAAGACGTACTGATTCATTCCAAGACCGTCACTTAATTCACTCAAGGACAATTTTTCGGCATAATGTTGATCGATATAGGCTTTTGCCGCTGCGGCTTTATTTGAAACCGGATCTGTTTGTTCGTGGGTGAAATCCGCATACTGAACAAGCAGGTCGTGAAGGAGACAAGTAAAGCGTTCTTGTTTTTCAAACTCATCGCCGCGATCCGACAGCAACAGCTGGTGCACTGCATGAAATTCCTCTTTTTCTTTCACTTGGCGAATGACCGGTTCAGGAAAGTGCGGCGTCAATTGAGTGTTAAAAATTTTTTGTACTTGTACCGCCATGTTCTCCGGGGTTAAGTGGATATTGCGGTAAACCAGCTTTTCCTCTGTGAGTTGCTGGCAGCGGTGGGCAGCCTTTGGCGGAATCAAAATCAAGTCGCCTGCTTCAACGATATAGCAGGTATTTTGACAGGTGAATTGACGCGTCCCAGCTTCCATCAAGCCAATCACATAATATTCGTGCCAATGGTTGGGAAACTCCTGCTGGATGCCGTTAAATAATAAAGCCTCTACACCAAGGGTGCTATCTTGAATGATTTTTCGTTCATTTCTCATCTGCATTCTCCTTTTTGTTACTATAACAAAAGTGGTTTTTGGTGAATAGAATGATATTGACTTTTGACTATTTTTCTTGATGGAAGGCCCTTGATTGGGACTGAGAAAAGGGACTGGAGAATGTCGGGAAAGAGCGGATCAGCCTTGAAGAAAGAACAGCAGTATATTTTGACGATTCTATGGAATGAATCAAAGCAAATAGACCATGCACCGTGAAAAAAATAACGATAAATCCTTGGTATTTGAAAGTTTTATTGATGGAAGTATGGTACCATTTGACTGCAGTAAAGTTTGTGACGGTGGCTATCTTTGAAAGGTGGTGGTGCTTATGAATGTAAGTACTAACTCTTCAGAAAGGAGAAGCCTTTTTGTCCACAGCGGAAGCAATCGGGCTAATGATCAGTTTTGGTACATTTACCGCCATGCTGATCTTTGGTATCCTAGCCGCAGTGAAAAATGACAAAAAAAAATAACCGTCGACTTTAACAGGGAAACGGTTATCTTTTAAGTTAAAAAACCTGTCGCCGTCTTAAATGGCGCTGCAGAGGGGTTGTGGCAACAACTCCTCTTTACATAGTTAGTATAGCAAGAAGAGAGTGATTTTTCAACTTTAACAAGGATATTTTCAAACAAAATCGATAAGCGACATAGGCAAAACCTTATTCTCAATTGGAATAAGGTGTTCGATGTAGTCATTTTTGAAAAGTGTTCGAACATCTAAAAACGAATGCAATGTTTAAAGAAAAGGGAAGCATTATTATCGAAACTAGCGGCTAATAAGTTCCAGATAAATTCTGGTACATTTATTGCCGTGCTGCTCTTTCATATCCTAGCCACAGTGAAAAATAACAAAAAAATAACCGTCGACTTTAGCAAGGAAACGGTTATTTTTTTACTAATAAAACCCTGTCACCTTCTTAAAAGGTGCTAGAGAGGAGTTGTGGCAACAGATTTCTTCTATACAGATCACTATCGATCATATTCGTGAATGCTAATCTACCAATCGCTCGAGATCGTAGGAAAAACCGTTTTGCTTACTTAGTTCCTTGTAAAACAAGCCACTTTTCTTTATTGTACGTTTCTGTGTGGCTAAATCTAAAGAAACTAAGCCGTAGCGGTTTTTATATGCATTGATCCATGACCAACAATCAATGAATGTCCATAGATGATACCCTTTTATATTACAGCCATCTTGAATTGCTTTCCATAAATAGGCGAGATGATCCTGGATAAATTCAATGCGATAGTCATCAATCACCTGTCCATTTTCATCCATGAACCGTTCTTCATTAGCAACACCCATACCGTTTTCTGAGATAAAGGATTCAATATTTCCATAGTTATTTTTGATGTCCATACATAAATCATAAATTCCTTTTTCATAGATTTCCCATCCACGATATTCATTCATTCGACGACCAGGCATAATATGCGGTTCAAAGAACCATTCTGGTAAGAATGGACTTTCTAAATTAACGGCAGAAGTTCTTGCTTTGACACGGCGTGGTTCATAGTAGTTTAGACCAAGTATCTGCGCGGTATTCTCTTCAATAATTTTTAGGTCTGTGTCATTGAAATCAACGGGTAATTGGTCATATTCTTCCAGCAAAGAGACTAGTTTTTCTGGAAATACTCCTTTGACCATGGGATCTAAGAAACTACGAGTATAAAAAAGATCCGCAATTTCTGCTGCTTTTTTATCTGCTGAATTTTGGCTTCTTGGGAAAGTCGGACTCAAATTGAGAATTACTCCGATTTTGCTAGATAGCTGGTATTTTTTAAAAGTTTGAATGGCTTTTGCATGGGCTAATATGGTAAAGAACGCTGCTTGAGCACCACGTTTAAAATCAATGAGATTTGGATAGTGAAAATCTTCTAAATAAGAGCCCAAGATTGGCCCCAAAGGTTCGTTAAAGGTGAACCAATGATAAACTAAGTCGCCAAACGCTAGAAAACAGGTATCAGCAAAATTTACATAAGCTTCAACAACTTCACGTGATTCCCATCCCCCTTTATCTTGTAATTTTGCTGGCATGTCAAAATGATAGAGATTCGCAAAAACTTTGATATTATTATTTTTCATTTCGGTAAAAAGATCTCGATAATAGGCTATCGCTTTCTCGTTCGCTTTACCAACCCCATCATTTGGAAACATTCGTGCCCATGAGATAGACACCCGAAATGAATTGTGCCCGGTTTGTTTCATCAATTGAATATCTTCGTGGTAACGATGGATATGGTCTGTCGTAATACTAGGTCCAATTCGTTTATAAAAACGATGAGGTTCTTCGTGAAACCACCGATCCCATACGGTCTCTGCTTTTCCTGTTTCTCCACGCCCTTCAGATTGTTCTGCTGACCAAGCGGATCCCCACCAAAAGTCATCTGGAAATGTTAACTGAGTATGTATTGACATTATCGTTTCCTCCTGTTCGTTTTTAACAGTGTAACATTGCTTTTGATATAAATAAATACTTTTTATTAAAAATATATATCTTTTTATGGTGGGTATGGTTTTAGCTGTAAAAAGACAATTTTTATGTTAAAGTATAAGTAATAGAGATGAGTATGAGGGAGTAAGTTATGAAGAAACAGCCAAAATATATGGAGGTTTATACGGAGGTAAAGAAAAAAATTGCCAATGGAACCTATCAAATCGGTGAAAAATTACCTACGGGCGATGAACTTGCGTATGAGTATCAAACAAGTAAGCTCACTGTGAAGAAAGGTATTGATATGCTAGTATCAGAGGGAGTTTTACGAACACGTAGTGGATTTGGAACGGAAGTTCTACGCAGACCAATTGATAATTCGAAAGTGTTTGGACCAAATGAAGGTCTTTTTGATTTAGTAGGGGAAGAACATGTGACTTCTGAAATCCATACGTTCTCAATTGAGTTGCCATCGAATGAAGTTGCAGAAATTTTAGAAATAAATCAAAAAGAGTATGTCTATAATATTATTAGAAGTCGTTTTATTGATGAACAGCCTTATTCTATTGAGCAAACGTTTATGCCGCTTTCTGTTATACCGGGGTTAGAACCAAAGCATTTGAAACGTTCTGTATATGGCTACATTACAAATGAGCTTGGTCTAGAGATTAAATCTTCCCATATTTGGATCAAAGGGGATGTGGCAAATGATTTCGATGCGGAAATTCTTTCTGTAAAACCAGGCGAGTTTATGATAGAGGTAGACAAAGTGGTGTCATTGTCTTCTGGTATACCGTTTGAATATTCTCTTTCGAGACATTTATACAAAGATTTTATTTTTGAAGCAGTTTTTGTTGAGAAGTGAAGACTAACGAATTTCGTTGGTCTTTTTTTTGACTTTCAAAAAAGATATATAATTTTGAATAAAGATATTTACTTTTTAGGGGAGCTGGTGTATGATCATCCCATAAGCAATCGCTTACAACTAAAAAAGGAGACTGATTGGAATTATGAGTAAAAAAGATGCTATTTTTGAAAAGTTCGGAATAATAGCCACAAGGTTAGGGAACCAGATTCATCTTCGAACACTAAGGGATGCTTTCGCCACTTTTATGCCTTTTATGATGTTGGCGGGATTTGTTACATTGATCAACTATGTTATTTTAGAGCCAACAGGATTTATGGGAAATATTATTGATCCAGCAACATTAACGACGATTCAAGAGATCGGGACTTCCATCAGTAATGGAACGCTAAGTATAACGACACTATTAGTTGTTGCGGCAGTTTCTTATCATATGTGTGTTAGCAGAAATTATACAAATCATATTGCTGCTGTTCTAGTCGCTATTTCAACGTTTATTGTTCTCACCCCTATGATGACGATGTTTACACCAGAAGGAAGTCAAGAAGCGCTGGAAGTAGGTGGGGTTATTCCTGTCACTCATACTGGTGCGTCAGGAATGTTCGTTGGAATTTTTGTGGGCTTAGCTGCTACGGAACTCTTTATTAAGTTATCTAATAATAAAAAGTTACAAATTCAATTGTCAGGAAATATCCCTCCAGCTGTGTTGAAGTCTTTTAACGTCCTTATTCCGATCATGATTACCGTGACTACCTTCGCAATTGGTTCATTTGCTGTCAATCAATTATTCAATATGGATGTTAATTCGTTGATTACTACTCTAATCACTGGGCCTTTAAGTAGGGTAACGACAGGTTTACCAGGGTTCCTCTTAATTACCTCAATTGCAAATCTCTTTTTTGGGTTTGGAATTCATCAAGCAGTGATATCAGGTTCACTTCTCGATCCGTTCTTGATTCAAAATATGCAAGAGAATATGGCTGCTTATGCGAATAGGGAAGATATTCCACATATCATAAACATGGCATTTAAAGATACGTTTGCTGTTATGGGAGGGTCAGGAAATACTATTGCTTTGCTAATTGCTATTTTTATCTTTAGTCGTCGTAAAGATTACAAAGACTTTGCAAAATTATCCGTAACTCCAGCACTTTTTAATATCAGTGAACCAATCATTTTTGGTTTACCAATTGTTTTCAATATTAGTTTGATTATTCCATTTGTATTGGCACCGATTTTTTCCCTAACAGTTGCATATTTTGCGACAGCTGTTGGTTTGATCAATCATGTAGTCGTGCAGATACCTTGGACCACTCCTCCCGTCATATCTGGATTTTTAGCAACTGGTGGCGATTGGCGAGCATCAGTCTTACAAATTGCGATCATTGCTGTGAGTGTTTTTATCTACTTACCATTTTTACGTATCGATGAAAAAGTTACCTCAACAATAGGAAATGAAGAGTCAAATGATTGAGAAGAGGAAACTTCACAAGATTTTTTGAAGTCGTCTCAAACCAAAGGGAAGTGAAACAAATAAACTGAACAAATCTATATAACAAAAAGAGACCACATAGATGTATGTGAGTCTCTTTTTTTGTGGAAATATCGGTCGGTGAACTTGTGTTTAGACGGAAAGAATTACCTGAAGAATTTATTAGCAAGAATTTTTTTATACAAATCTATTGAGTTTCCATTCTATTTCTCACGGTTTTGGCTAACTTTTCAATAATATACATTGCCGGTATCTGGGTTGTAATATCAGCTTCATTAATTTTTTCTAGCGAAATATTATAGGTTATTGAAATATCAGCTAATTTAGAAAGTGTTGAATTAGAGCTGCTGGTAATTCCTATTACTGAGCTTTCTGATAGATTCAAATGATTTAAATATTGAATGATTTCTGTGGTCTCGCCGGAAACGGATAAAGCGACGATACACATTTTTTTTGCTAACTCAGTGGATAGGTAATTAATAGGATAATTACTAGGATCTTCAATGCGAATCGCCATGTTAAATAGTGACGAGAAATAAAGAGAACCATATTCAGCAACAACATTTGAGGAGCCTACGCCAATAAAAATAATCAGCTCTTTTTCCATCAATAAGTGAACTGCCTCATCAAATTTATCTTCAAAGAATTTGTCTTGTGTCCGTGCTAAAAAATTCAAGAGTTCACTCTCAAAATCAAGTGTTTTTACCTCTTTTTCTTCTTTAAGAGATTCGAGATACGCACTAAGGTAAATTTTAAATTCAGAAAAACCGGTACAGCGAAATTTTTTACAAAAGCGTAATACGCTGGCAGTACTCGTATGACTTTTCTCAGCTAATTCTCGAATACTCATGGAAGCAACTGCATTTACCTCTGAAATAATTGCTTTATATACCTCAATATCCGTTTCATTTAAGTCTGGTTGATAGTCAAGAAACAACATAGTAATCCCCTCCTGTTACAAATTGTAACAGGATTGTAACCGGTGTCAATCGTCTGTTTTTGTAACCGTTTACTTAAAAGCGGTATTTAAGGGGATAAAAATAATCTATACTGACCATGTAGTTAAGTTAAAGGAGTGTTTCAGGATGGATAAAGGAATAAAAATTGCAACAATTGGCGGTGGATCAAGTTATACACCAGAATTGATAGAAGGATTTATTAAACGATATGCTGAATTACCGATTTCAGAATTATGGCTTGTGGATATTGAACAAGGAAGAGAGAAATTAGAAATAGTTGGGGAACTTGCTAAACGTATGGTAAAAAAAGCGAACCTTCCAATGAAAATTTATATGACTCTTGATCGTGAAGCGGCATTAAAGGATGCGGACTTCGTTACGACGCAATTTCGTGTAGGTCTTTTGGAAGCGCGAGCGAAAGACGAGAGAATTCCTTTAACATATGACACGATTGGACAAGAAACGAATGGTCCAGGAGGGCTTTTTAAAGGATTACGCACGATTCCTGTTATCTTAGAAATAGTGAAAGATATGGAGCGCCTTTGCCCAGAAGCATGGCTGATCAACTTCACTAATCCAGCTGGCATGGTGACAGAAGCTGTCTTACGCCATAGCAATATGCGTAGAGTAGTAGGTTTGTGTAATGGACCAATTGGAATAGAACGTGGCATTGCAGAAACATTAAAAGTACCCAAAGAAGAATTATATGTTGAATTTACTGGGCTAAATCATATGGTTTTTGCGAAAAAGATTTATCATAAAGGGATTGATGTGACCCAAAAAGTACTTACATTGATGACGCAAGATACTGGCGATGCAGTTGGTCTGAAAAACATTGCTGATTTAGAATGGGAACCAAATTTTTTCCGAACACTTGGCATGATTCCCATCGGCTATTTAAGGTATTACTATCAAACAGCTACTATGTTGTCTGAGCAAAAACGATCAGCAGAGAAAGAAGGAACTCGTGCAGAAGTTGTGCAGAAAATCGAGCATGAGTTGTTTGAACTTTATAAAGATGAACATCTAGCAATCAAACCACCTCAATTGTCAGAACGTGGGGGCGCTTATTATAGTGAAGCAGCATGTAATTTAATTAATTCCATCTATAATGACAAACGTGATATTCAAACGGTCAATACAAGAAATAATGGTGCCATCAGTGATATCGATTGTGATTCAGCGGTTGAAGTAAATTGTTTGATTACAAAACAAGGACCGATCCCTTTGACTACAGGTGAATTACCTATTCCTATCAAAGGACTAGTTCAACAAATTAAGTCTTTTGAACGTATAGCGGCCCAAGCAGCTGTTACGGGAGACTATAACACTGCTTTATTAGCGATGACGATCAATCCCTTAGTTCCAAGTGATAGGACAGCAAAGCAACTACTTGATGAAATGCTTTTAGCACACAAAGAATATCTGCCGAATTTTTTTAAAGGAGAATGACAATGAAAGTAAAATACTATGTTGAGGCAAATTACCAAGAAGTCAGTAAGATCTGTGCAAAACTCATTTTAGATGTCTTAGAAGAAAAGCCAAATGGGTTATATTGCTTTGCAGGTGGTGATACACCCGTAGGAACGCTTAACATCATTGCAGAAGCAGCAATCAACAAAGAAATAGATTTATCCCAGGCAAAGTTTATTGAACTAGATGAATGGGTTGGAATCGATCCGAAAAATGAAGGCAGTTGTCTATCCTATTTAAAAAGAAACTTATTCAATCGGGTTCCTATTGACCTAAAGCAACTTCACACATTTGATCCTTTAGCCGATGATTTAAATGAGGAATGCAAAAAAGCTGATAAATTTATCGAGGAGAATGGAGGATTAACACTGAGTTTGCTTGGGGTTGGAGAAAATGGTCACTTAGGTTTTAATGAGCCTGGTTCGTCCTTCGAAGATAAAGCTCATATAGTGAACTTAGACGAATCAACCCAAAGTGTTGGGAAAAAATATTTTTCAGACGAGAAAGTTGATCGTACGAAAGGAATTACGTTAGGGATAGGACAATTATTACAATCTGGAACAATGATCGTACAAGCTAGTGGAGCAAAAAAGAAATCTGCGATACAACAGTTTCTATGCGGTACGATTACAAAAGAGTGTCCAGTTACTTCTCTATGGTTGCACAAAGATCCTGTATTGGTGGTTGATAAGGAAGTCGTGAACTAAAAGGAGGAAAAAAGATGCAGGTCATTGAGAACAAGGTATTGCCTATATTGCTGAAAATAGGCAATAGTAAACACTTAGTTGCTATAAGAAATGGGATTTCCATGACGATTCCTTTTACTATTGTTGGAAGTATCTTCCTAATCATTGGTAACTTTCCAATACAGTCATGGATGGATTTTGTGTCAAATTGGGGGCCGCAGTTGAATGCACCAGTCAATGTTACGTTCGGAATCCTTGGACTGATATCTGCAATTGGCATAGGCTATCATTTAGGAAAAGAGTTTGGTGTTGATGCTATTTCTAATTCGATGCTCACAACTATCGGCTTTCTTCTAGCAACATTAAACGATGACTGGACGATAAATTTGGCTAATTTTGGTGCTAGTGGTATGTTTACCGCGATCATTGTTGGGGTATTTGTCACTCATGCTTTTAAATGGTTTGTCACTCATAATATTGTAATAAAAATGCCAGAAGGTGTGCCGCCCACTGTAGCAACTTCTTTTGCAACGTTAATCCCAGGGGCATTTATTCTGACCGTTATATGGATCGTCAGAACTTTATTAGGGGTTGATATCAATGAAATCATTACTATTGTTTTCCAACCTTTAATGCAAGGGATGGGAACACTCCCAGGCATGCTGTTATACACACTTCTCGTTTGTTTGCTATGGATATGTGGAATCCACGGAGACAATGTTTTGTCTGGAATTGCGACCCCTGTTTTCCTAAGTTATCTTGCTGATAATACGGCAGCTTTTCAAAGTGGTGCAGAAGTACCTCATGTTTTTGCCGATGGATTTTGGATTGTCTTTATGTGTTTAGGCGGAACTGGAGCAACACTCGGTCTAGTGTTAAATATGCTCCATTCCAGAAGTAAGATGTATAAGTCGATTGGACGATTATCTTTGCCGTCAGCTATTTTTTGTATCAATGAACCGGTTATTTTTGGTTTGCCTATTGTGATGAATCCTGTAATGCTTATTCCGTTTATAGCAACGCCTATGGTCCTATGTATCGGTACGTATATCTTAATGAATATTGGTATAGTAGGACCGATTGTTATTCAAGTTCCATGGACTATTCCTCCTATTATTGGTCCTTATTTAGCTACTAATGGTAGTATTGGAGCAGCCGTTTGGTCTTTTGTATCGATTTTCATTTCATATTTTATTTATATGCCATTTTTCAAAATATTGGAAAAGCAGCAAGTGAAAAATGAAACCGCAGAGGCGCAAGAAACGGGAACAACGATTCCTGTTAGTATAAGTGAGTAGATAGAAAAAGCTTATTTTCCATCAGTCATTAAGATAAGTCTTTTAGGTATCAGAAAATAACTTTAAAAAAGTATATTGGAAAAATGACGATTGCTTTTAATGATTCTGATAGTTTCAATAATAAAACAACAAATAGCATCATTATCTAAGCGAATCAGTAAATGATTCGCTTTTTTTAATGTTGTATTTTTTATCATTTGCTTCTATCAATAAAACCTTCTCGAATACTTTATTGGATGTTATGGTAATCCTTGAAATCTCCTCTTCGGTCCATCGTTTAAAAAAAACGGAGTTTCAGTTGTGCCGAGAAATGATGGCGATTTCATTTTGTGCAAGCTATAGTTTAGGTGGGGGTAGCAAATATGATTCATTTCAAATTGACGTATCTGTTTTCAGAACCAAATATTGAGGCGTTTCTTCAGTTGACGAAGTGGAGGGATGAGGAATTTCTGGCGGAGATTGCCAAGATCAATCAAATCACTGAACAGCGGTTGAATCAACGAATCACGATGCATGAGGGAGAAGTTTTGATTCCTTCGCTGATTCAACGAAAATGGGCGGAAATTCTTTTCGATGTCCAGAAGAACACGTTGTTTTTTTCGGAAGAAGAGCGGCGGTCCTTGATTTATCTTCTGACTTTTTCAGCAGAGAAAGACTTATCCGTCTACCAGTTTCAAGAGCTGTTCTATGTCAGTAAAAATACGATTTTGAAGGATTTAAAGGGGATCAGAGAGGAACTTGCAGCTTTCAAGATTCAACTATTGTACTCTCGAAAATATGGCTTTTATCTAGAGGGAGAGGAATATCAGATTCGCGCTCTTGCTTTTCGAAAAGTCAGTGCGTTATCCAATACGAAAAATGGGAATTTGCTTTTATTTGAGGGAATCTATGAGCAGAATAAAACGATGTATATTCAAATAAGAGATCGTTTGTCCGCAACATTGACTGCCTTCAATCTGGTGATCGTACCGAGCCGCTTCGAAGAAATGCTTTATTTTCTTAATTATTTATCCTTTCGGATGGCAGAAACGTCTGTTTCTTTAGCGGAGACAGAAACATCGCTGCTACAGTCGCTGCATGTCCATCAAGTTAGTCAGCAGTTTTTAGCAGAATTTCCTGCCATCAAAGATCGGAAAACAGAAGAACTTTATGTAACGATCCTGTTGAAAACGATTCTGCAAGGAGATATCGAAGATACTTCATTAGAGTTTTTATTGGAATGTGCCAGTAAGATCATTCATGAAATGGAACGGCTGGCAGCTATCGAGTTTGTGGACTATCGCACCCTTTTGATGAACACATTCTATCATCTTGTCCCGGCGTATTTTCGAATCCGCTACGGTTTTCCACTGGAGAATGTACTGATTGAAGAAATCAAGCTGCAATACAATGAGTTGTTTGAACTGACGAGACGAGCACTGGGTTCTTTAGAAGACCTAGTCGGTACGATCCCTGATGAAGAAATCGGTTATTTTACGATTTTGTTTGGTGGAGAAATCAGTAAACAAAAGGCCAAACGTGATTACTTCCAATTGAATGCATTAGTTGTCTGCCCAAGCGGCATCAGTTCATCCTTGATTTTGGAATCAGAATTAAAGGAACTGTTTCCCCAGATCCATTTTTTTCCGGCTCGTTCGATCGAAGAGTATGAAAATGTTCGTTTCAATGACGAGATTGATCTGATTTTTTCCAGTGCCCCGATCAAAACCAAACGACCATGTTATGTGATCAATCCGATTATGACGCCCATTGAGAAGGATGAACTGCTTAGAAACGTACAAGCGGCATTCTTTCCTTCAAAAACTGGTTTGCATTCCATTGACGATGTGTTAGAAGTGATTTTGCCCTATGTTGATTTAAAAGCAGGCATCAGTAAGCAAAAGCTGAGAAAAATTTTGCAAAGAAAAATCAATCGAGAATTGAATAGAAGGGAAGACCAACGTCCGATGTTATCAGATTTATTAACAGCAGAAACCATCCAATTTACTGAGGTGCCGCTGACTTGGCAAGAAGCCATTCGAGAAGCTGCTGCGCCATTAAAAAAGACCAATAAAATTGAGGAACAGTATATAACCGCCATGATCAATAAAGTGGTAGATCACGGTCCTTTTATCCATATTGGAAAAGGCATCGCTTTGCCCCATGCGCGTCCAGAAGATGGGGTCAATGCGATCGGGATGTCGTTATTAAAAGTCAAAGAGCCAGTGCTTTTAAATGATGATCCGCAACACCCCATTCAAGTGTTTATATGTTTGGCGGCGGTTGACAATGAGCTCCATCTAAAAGCGTTAGCGAGTTTAACAAAAATTTTGTCGAATAATGAAAAACTAACTGCGTTACTTTCCGCAACCACTGCGGATCAAATAATTGAAGTGATCAGAGAAGGAGAAGATGAAAAATGAAATTTGCAGCAGTGTGTGGGTCAGGATTAGGATCAAGTTTTATGGTGGAGATGAATATCAATTCTGTTTTAAATGAATTGGGTGTCTCAGGTGTGGAAGTGTCCCATTATGATTTAGGAAGTGCCGCACCCGATATGGCGGATGTTTTCTTTGTTGGTGGCGATTTAGCCGATAGTGCGCAGCATCTAGGTGAGATCGTGGTGTTAGACAGTATTATCGATCTCGATGAATTGAAGCAAAAGGTTCAAGCCGTTTGTCAGGAAAAAGGATTACTATAAAAAGGAGTAGACAGTCATGAACGAATTTTTAGATATTCTTGTTGATATCGCGAGTACCCCAGCGATCTTAGTTGCGCTGATCGCCGTTTTGGGGAATGTGCTGCAGAAAAAAGACATTGCCACGATCGTCAAAGGGGGCATCAAAACCTTTGTTGGGTTTCTCGTGGTCACTGCCGGGGCTGGGGTGATCGAAAGCTCTCTGGCGCCATTTGGGGAGATGTTCCAAGCAGCCTTTAACATGCAAGGGGTCGTACCTAATAACGAAGCGATCGTTGCGCTAGCGTTGACGACATACGGCACCTATACCGCACTTATTATGTTAGCCGGAATGGCCTTCAATATTTTGATTGCCCGTATCACTCGCTTTAAATACATTTATTTGACTGGGCATGCCACGTTGTATATGGCTTGCATGATTGCGGTGATTTTGAGCGTTACTGGAATGAATACTTTTAATCTAGTTTTATTTGGCGGCTTAGCGTTAGGGATCTGTAACACGATTTTCCCAGCGATCGCACAACCGTTTACTCGAGAAATTACTAAAAATGATTCCGTCGCATTGGGGCATACGGGGAACTTCGGCTACGCATTGAGCGGGTTGATTGGGAAATACGTCGGCAATAAGGAAAAATCTACCGAAGACATCAATTTTCCGAAAGGCCTGTCTTTCTTGCGGGACTCTACTGTTAGTATCACGATTACGATGGCTATTGTATACGTGATCGTAGCAATTTTTGCTGGGAGTGAATTTATTACAGAAAATCTTAGCAATGGCACGAACTCGATCATTTATTCGTTGCAGCAAGCTGGTTCGTTTGCCGCTGGTGTCTTTGTGATTTTAGCTGGTGTCCGTCTGATTTTGGCAGAAATCGTACCAGCCTTTAAAGGGATTTCCGAAAAGCTTGTTCCTAATGCGATTCCTGCATTGGATTGCCCGATCGTCTTTCCTTATGCGCCAAATGCTGTTCTGATTGGTTTTCTAACCAGCTTTGTCGGTGGGATCGTTAGTTTGATCATCATGGTCTTCACAGGAACAACCGTTATTATTCCAGGTGTCGTGCCCCATTTCTTCTGTGGCGCAACAGCAGGTGTTTACGGCAATGCAACGGGTGGTGTGCGAGGCGCCGTGATTGGTTCCTTTATTCATGGGATCATTATCAGCTTCATGCCGATCTTGTTGATGCCAGTCATGGGGGATCTTGGGTTCCAAGGATCAACTTTCTCTGATACCGACTATGGAGTTGCAGGGATCTTCCTAGGAAACTTAGCCAATATGGGCGGTCAAATCGCCATCTTCTCAGGGATAATTGCGGTAGTCGCGGTCTTGATCGGATTGACGATTTTCAAGAAAAACAGCCGGGCAAAATCTGTTTCTGAATAAATAGAGGATGGAGGGATAAATAGTGGCAATCAGTGAACAAGAATACCACGAACTCGAAAGATTAGCGGCAAAGATTCGTTTAGATACCCTTTGCAGCATCAAGAAAATGGGGCAAGGCCATCTGGGCGGTTCCTTTTCAATTGTTGAATTATTAGCCGTTTTGTACGGCAAACAGCTGCGGGTCAATCCACAAGATCCACAGTGGGCGGATCGTGACCGACTCGTTTTATCAAAAGGACATGCTGGCGCCGCACTGTACAGCGCATTAGCAAATACGGGCTATTTTGATCGGTCGTGGTTATGGACGATCAATGAGGGCGGCACGAGACTGCCTTCCCATCCGGATCGCTGGAAAACGCCGGGGGTTGATGCCACCACAGGTTCACTGGGGCAGGGGACTTCAATGGCTGCCGGGATCGCGACGGGTCTGCGCTTGGCAGGGAAGGACAATTTTGTTTATTTGATCGTCGGGGACGGCGAACTAAATGAAGGACAGTGCTGGGAAGCCTTCCAATACATTGCCCACTTCAAACTGAATCACTGTATCGTCATTATTGATGACAATAAAAAACAGCTAGATGGGCCAACCAAAGACATTCTTGATCCCTTTGACATCCAGCAGAAGATGACTGCATTTGGCTTTTATACAGAAAAAGTTCCAGGAGCAGACATGCAAGCCATTGATGAGGCAATCGAGCGCTGCAAAGCGATCGAAGACCAAGCGGTTTGCATTGTCTTGGACAGCGTGAAAGGACAAGGCATTCCTTTCTTTGAAGAATTAGATGCCAATCACTCCGTGAAGTTTACCACGGATGAAATCAATCAAGCGGCAGAAGCGGCAATCAAAGAATTGACGATAAAAATCGAAGGAGGACGCTAAGGCATGTTTACATTAAGCAAAACCACTGCTGCTGGTAAAGAGCTGCGAACATGTGTCGTTGACACATTGGTGGAACTCATGGATGAAAATAACCAGCTAGTTGCGTTGGATGCCGACCTTGGCTCTGCCAGCGGCTGGACAGCGATTGCCAACAAACATCCCCAACGCTTTATCAACATGGGGATCGCGGAAGCCAATATGGTTGGCGTCGCTGCTGGCTTGAGTTTAACTGGCTATACACCTTTTATCCACACTTTTGGGCCATTTGCAACGCGCCGGGTATTCGATCAGCTGTTTATTTCTGGCGGCTATGGCGGCAATACGATCAATATTTACGGTTCTGATCCGGGGTTTGCAGTCGGACACAACGGCGGCACCCATACGACATGGGAAGATGTGGCTTTGATGCGAATGATTCCCCAATCGATCGTCTGCGATGCAGCGGATGAAGTCCAAATGGCGTGGATCATAAAAACCTTTAGCCAATTATCCGGCGTTCATTACGTACGAGGCAATCGGAAAGCTGTTCCAACGATTTATGAAAAAGGCTCGACCTTTGAACTAGGGAAAGGCAATGTTTTAAGACCAGGCGATGAACTGTTGTTGATTGCCAGTGGCCAACTGGTTTCTGAAACACTGCAAGTGGCAGAAGAATTAGCAGAAATAGGAATCAGCTGCGAAGTGATCGACATGTTCACCATCAAACCGATCGATAAAGAATTGATCATCCGCGAAGTTCAGGGAAAACGGCAAGTCATCACCATCGAAAATCATTCTATCACCGGTGGACTAGGGAGTGCCGTCGCCGAAGTGCTTGCTGAAACTGGCAGTGCTGTTCCCTTAAAACGTATTGGTGTCAACGAACGATTTGGCCAAGTCGGCACACCCGATTTCCTGCAAAAAGAATATGGCTTAGATGCTGCTTCAATCAAGCAGCAAATCGTCGAGGGGAAGGTCAGGGGATAGAAAAAGGAAGCATCAACGAATCAATGGTTGGTGCTTCCTTCTCATTTATTTCAGGTCTTGCGAAAAACGTCAAACAACGCGTCAGTTCTGCTGTTTGACGTTTTTTTATGAACTATGACAAAAACCAGCGCCGTAACTTTTCTGCTTCGGTTAATGGGAAGTAGAACAGCTTACTTTCGGTGAAGGTATCTTCGGTTTTGATGGTCAACTGTGACTTGCCCAGACCTTTTTTGTGCTGCCAATACGTCGTGGTGACGGTGAAATCTTGGATTTTATTTTTCTTCAGATAAGCGGTCACCTTTGTTAAGCCGCGAATCGTTTGACACAACAATACATGGTTATCTAAAAATTGATACCCTTGTATTTTGCCCCGCCAGATGCTTGATAACACGAAGGAGCCAAAGGACACGAAGAAAATCAGCGCTAACCACCAGAAAAAGAAGGCGGAGATTCCTACAACAAGCAGCCCGATAAGCAGTGGCCAACGGCAAAAGTACCAAAAGTTGGGTCGCGGATTTTTCACTAGAGCGGTTTGTTGAAACGACCATTCAGGTAAAAAGCGGGCCAATGTTTCGGTCAGCTGCGCCTCTTTCAAAATGGGGAACAGATAGACCGTATCATCGCTTTCTGAAGAACTGCCAGCAGCCAGCAGTAACTTGACGGAGCTTAGATGAAAGATTCGGCGATAAAGATTTTGTTCGACACTTAGCCCTTGGATCCTAGCGAGGGGAATCGTTTGGTGTCGTTTAGAAAACAAGCCTTGCGTGATCAGCAGCTGTTGTTGGTTCGTTTCCACCGTAAAGCCATAATAACGGAAAAGATTTCTAGCGATCGCAAGGAAGAAAAACAAAATTAACAGCCCCAGCAAAAGCGCAGCACCTAATAAAAGGCCGAGTTGTTGCAATTCCGATGCATAGGTAAAGAGATTGGGAATGTTGTCGATCACGTTGTAGCCGATGACTAGAACCAAGGTGAAAACAGAAAAATCAGTGATAGAAAACAAGAAAATCTCCTTGAATTTCAAAGTGAATGTTTCTAACGGCGGATTTGCTGTTTCCTCACCCGAAAAAACAGTAGCGTAATTATTGGTTGGTTCTTCTCCACTAGCTGCTTGGGCAGTCGGCTCTTGTGGTGTCGCAGCCGCTTTTTTTGACGCTTCGATGGAGGCAATGAGAGCCAGCGGCAACGCTGGGAAAAGAATTTCGGCTTCGCCACTCGAACTTGCGGCGCTTTCCAACTTTACTTCAGCTAGTTTAAACGGACGTAAATAAAAGTAATGATTCTCTTGAATCGTTTGAATGCGTTCAAACGGCAAAATCGTTTGTTTTTGGATAAAGAGTCCTTTGTTGACTAGCACACTTGTTTGATCGATTTGAAAGGTAAAGCGGGTGTAAGACAGTACCGCAAAAATCAGACAGACCAGTAAAAATAGCAGAATGCCGCCCAGAATCATCGGCAAAGAAGGGGCGTCGTTGAATAATTTGAATACAAGCAGAAACGCTAGTACCAGAAAATTTTTGCAATTTTTGAACCAGTAAAGTCCAATGCACAGCAACGGCAGTCGTTGTTTTTCATAGATCATCTTTGACCACCTCGACTAAAGTCATAATGGTTTCTCGCAAGCGTTCGGCTTGCGCCACTGGTAGGCCTTCAATGGTGTGGTTGGTGGCAGCCGTATGGATCTGTAAGGAGACTAAGGAGTATTTTCGCAAAAAGATCCCTTGGTCTGTTTCGATATGCTGGATTCGGCGGATCGGAATATACGTGGTGCTGCGGAATAGATAGCCGTGTTGAATGGCGATATCATTTTCTTGGATCTCGTAGCGATGGAATTTGTAACGGTAGCTCATTAGCACAAAAGAAAGCAGATGGCTGATCAAAGTCAGCGCCAATAAGCTTGACCAAAGGGTGATCACCCAGAAATGCAGCCAGTTTTGCGTGGCTAGAAACCAAAAAGAAGCAGCGAAAATCAGGCTGAAAATAATCAGTGACGTAATCCTTCGCAACCGCCAAACACGAATGATGGTTTGAGGCATTTGTTCATTTAATAAGGGATAATTCAAGGGAAACATCCTCTCTACATAGAAATAAATAGGGTTACCCACAAATATAGTGGAGATAGAAGAAAAAAACAAGCTTAGAAATTAAAAATAGTTAATTGTGATTTAAATAGTGTAGCTCTATCGAACAAAAAGAAAAAGCCGCTTTTAGCTAACCAATGAGTATGGGGTTGTTCGTCATGAAAAAAGGCAAGTAGGCTATTGACTCTCCCTCAGGAGGAGACAGTATGCTTTAGTAGAAAGGGGCGATTGCTGTGGAAAAAATGATTGAGGTTGCCGAGCTATCTAAGAAAATCAACGGTCGGAAAATTATTGATCAACTTACCTTCACCGTAAAAAAAGGCGAGGTGTTCGGCTTATTAGGACCAAATGGAGCAGGAAAAACAACAACGATTGAAACAATTTTAGGTATCAAAACACCAGAGGAAGGTTCTGTCAAAATTCTCGGATCAGATCCTCAAAAAAAGCGACGTGAGGTATTTGAAAAAGTGGGGGTACAGCTTCAATCTTCAAGTTATCAGAACAATATTCGCGTCGGAGAATTGTGCAAAGAGATGACGCTCTTGTATCGACAGCCTCAAGACTATCAAGAGCTTTTGCGTTTGTTTCAGCTGGAACCATTCGAATCGCAATTCATCGACAAACTTTCTGGTGGGGAAAAACAAAAGCTTTCAATTGTACTCGCGTTGATCCCGAATCCCGAGGTGATTTTTTTGGATGAATTGACAACGGGACTGGATACAAAAGCACGGAGAAGTGTCTGGCAAACGCTCCTCAAACTAAAAGAAGCACAAATGACGATTCTATTGACGACCCACTATATGGAGGAGGCGGAGATTCTTTGTGATCGGCTATGCATCATCGCTCATGGGCGCAAGGTAGTTGAAGGCAGCACGAAGGAGCTGTTAAAACGAAGCGGTCAGCAAAAACTTGAAGAGGCATATCTTTGGTTTGTAGGGGAGGAGATAGAATGAGCAAAGTAATGAAACTAGCAAAAATTGAAGGAAAGTTAGCGTTGCGAGGAATTGATGGGATCGTCTTTGGCATTGGCATGCCGCTGGTCGTCCTGTTTTTGACGAATATGATCGGTGGAGAGAAAGTGATTGGTGCTACTTCATATACATTTCAAGAGGGCAGTTTTGCTTCGTTGCTGGTGGTGGGGATTTGCGCAACAGCCTTTATGGGGATTCCGTTAACTATCTGTGATTATCGAGACAAAAAGATTTTGAAACACTTTTTTGTTACCCCAGCTTCTCCAGTTCATCTGATTGCGGCTCAAGTGGTAGTAGCTGCAGCGACTGCACTACTCTCAGCGATAGGTGTCGCATTCGTGTCGGTGGTATTTCTCGACTATCAAATGAAAGGCAGCTGGATAGTATTGATAGCTAGCTATTTTTTCGTTATGATTGCCATGTATAGCCTAGGACTATTGATTGCTAGTTTGTGTAAAAATATCAAGATTGCCAATCTCGTATGCACAGTGGTTTATTTTCCCATGTTGTTTCTTTCTGGGGCAGTGATTCCCTTTGAGCTCTTTCCAGAAGGTGTGCAAAAAGTCGCTAATGTTCTGCCATTGACACAAGGCGTTAAATTGTTAAAGAGTGTGAGTCTCGATCAACCAATCGGTGACCCTCGATTCATTCTTTTTCTATTGACAGTGGTGACGATCATAGGATTTGGTTTGGCAGTTAAGCTTTTCCGTTGGGAATAACAGGAAACGGAGGAAAGAGTTATGACACAAGAATGTGAAAAAACACCAGATAAGCTGTATCGAATCGGCATGTTTTCTAAAATGAATCAAGTGACGATAAAAACACTGCGTTATTATGATGAGGTGGGGCTGCTTAAGCCCCATTTTATCGATCGAGATAATGGGTATCGCTATTATATCTCTAGTCAGTTGGCACCATTGCATCGGTTATTAGCTTTACGCAGAATGGGGTATAACATCGATGAAATCAAACAAGTGCAAGCAGGAGAAAGCGAAAGGCGAATACTGCATCGCAAGAGACAGCAACTGATGAGAGAGATCACGGAACGGATGGCGATGCTCACGCAGATCGAAGGGTATTTGCAACAGGAAGAAGCCAATTACCAAATGATCGTTAAACGTTTGCCAGCGGTTATCGTCGCTTCAATGAGAATGGTCGTGCCAAGCTTCGATCGGTTGTTTTCTATCATCCCAGAAATGGGGCTGCAGATGGAAACAGCTGGTTGCGTCTGCGCATTGCCCGAATATTGCTTTACTATCTATCATGACAACGAGTACAAAGAAGAAAACATTGATGTGGAAGTTTGCGAAGCGGTCACAGAAATGAAAGATAATCAAGGGAATTTGACCTTCAAGCAGATAGAAGAAGTACCAGAGGCAGTTTGCACGGTCCATAAAGGAGCCTACACTGAGTTTCCGAAAGCCTATGCTGCGGTGATCCAGTTTGCTGAAAATAACGGCTATCGAATCACAGGGCCTTTTCGTGAAAGCTATATTGATGGCATTTGGAAGAAAGAAAGTGAAGAGGAATGGCTGACTGAGATCCAGCTTCCTGTTGAAAAAATCAGCAGGCGACAGTAAGCAGAGACGTAGTTTGATGCAGTTTTTTTGTTAGGCAAGGTGTGAATTGCAGTAAGAACTTCTTTTATCGAAGGAAAGCAGGCGAATCTCATTGACAAATCGGCTGGCTCCTTCTAAACTAAAAGCAGAAAAACAAGAGAAAAAGGTGATGGCTCCGGCCTATCTGCTGTTATTCCTTCGTTAA
Organism: Enterococcus sp. 4E1_DIV0656; assembly: GCF_002140695.1. Taxonomy (NCBI): domain Bacteria; kingdom Bacillati; phylum Bacillota; class Bacilli; order Lactobacillales; family Enterococcaceae; genus Enterococcus; species Enterococcus sp. 4E1_DIV0656. The sequence continues at coordinate 1,580,429 of NZ_NGLF01000001.1, forward strand.
CAGGGGTAGGACTGGAAAAGAGTAAATAAAATCAATTTCATAGGCAAAAAATTGACTGCATGCAGTTTTATTTGAAGTGCCTATCATTGATTTTATTTTACTCTTCGCTTTTTGATCTTCATCGTTTGAAGGTTGACCGCAGAGTGAAATCTGCGGTCTTTTTTGTTTTTCAATTATTTTGAAAGGGGAAAATAAGATGTACCAAGAATTGAGAAAGGCAATCGAGCGGCCACCGCTCTATAAAAAAATGGCAGAGGCGTTTTGGGACGATGCGTATATTTCCAAGCAAATGTTAAAGGCTCATTTGGATCCTGATTTTGAGGGAGCTAGTAGAAAGGTTGACTTTATCAACGAATCCGTTCGATGGATCAGTCGCCTTGTTTCGCCAGAAAAACAGACGCAACTTCTTGATATCGGCTGCGGACCAGGGATCTACGCGGAAAAATTTGCAGCGCTGGGCTATGAAGTGACAGGCGTTGATTACTCCAGAAGATCCCTTGCCTATGCGAGAGATTCTGCGAATAAGCGGGAACTAAATATTACCTATCTATTTGATAACTATTTGGAGATGGCATTGCCTCAGCAATTTGATTTTATTACCTTGATTTATTGCGACTATGGTGCCTTAAATCCAGAGGAACGCAAACTACTGCTAAAAAATGTGCTGGCGCATCTAAAACCGGGTGGCAAATTTTTGTTCGATGTATTTACGATTGCACAGTTTTTAACGCTTAATGAAGAGCAGACCTGGGAAAGTCACGAATCAGAAGGGTTTTGGCGGGGGGAGCCCCATCTTGTGCTGAATCAACGATGGAAATATCCTGATCACGTCTTGCTGGAGCAAACAACGATTTTAGCAGAAGATGAGGTCATAAATTATTATTTATGGACGACCTATTTTACAAAAGATGCATTGATAAAAGAAGCTAGGGTTGCCGGTTTTGATATTTGTGAGATATTCGGTGATGTCAAAGGCAGTCCTTATAGCGAAGAAGGCTCGACAATGGCGATGCTACTGAAAAAACCATTCCCTATCTGAAAGAGTGGTTTTCTGTAAATAGAAAAAAGAAACGACGATTTTCTGTCGTTTCTTTTTGTTTGGCTCGGAACTGATCGATCAATTTTTTCGTACTAATGATCGGGCCTATTCAACACTACTCATTCAGCGAAACGTCGAACCATCGTAATATCTGTTTCCAAATAGCCCATTTTTTTGTATAGCTGATACGCAGATTGATTATGGGCAAAAACGTGCAAGCCGATCTCAGTGATGCCTTGCTGGATCGCCCACTTTTCCAAAGCTTGTAACGCTTTGGTTCCATAGCCTTTTCCTCGCTGGTCTTCCTCGATGATAAAGTCATAGATGAAGGCTTTCTGGGCAGCTGTGTTGATCCAAATCACCCCGATCGGTTCACTAAAATCAGCTGCAAATAAAGAAAACAAGTGATTGTTTTCAGTGGCAGTCCCTTGAGGAAGTAAAGAAGCAAAGCTTTCTTTGGCGAGGGAGAGGGCCTCGTCTTTGGCCCATGTGCCTGCTTGGATTTTGTCATTGGCGTATTCGAAAACAGCATTGGCTAAGTAGGCAGCGTAGTCGCTGTCTTTCATTGGTATTAAGTTCATCTATTTCTCCTTTCGTCCTTTTGGATTCTCCCTATCTTGCAGAATGATTGCAGTAAGGGGAAATGGGGACGCTTGATTGGTAACTATTTGTTCCCCCTTCAGTTGAAGGTCTCTGACAGCGGGTCTCGTCGTTGAAACAAAAACAGGTCATCCGGTGCAAACTGGTGGCGTGCATCGCAAGTATAGCCTCGCAACCAGTCACAACCATCGATGCGGCGAACGTAGAATCCTTTGGGGAAATCATCGGTTTTCTCCAAAGGCATAGAAGCGATCGTGATTGCGGCAGCTGGCGCTTTTCCTTGGGATTTCAGTCCGGTGCTATTTGCCAGTTGATGATAACTGAGGCGAAAGTGTAAGGCCATTTCCAATGTACAATCGGTCAGTCCATAAGAAGGTGCAGCTGCAAAAATCTCCGTCAACGAGCCACCTTGTGTGAGTCCCAGTTCTTTAAGGGAAACAATCACACAAGTAGTACGCTGTTTATCGGCACTGAGGGAGAGGTGGGGATGGCGCAAGAGCTGGTTGGCATACGCGTTTAAGTGAATCTGCTGTTCTTCCAACTGCTGGCAAAGGCGGGCTAGCGAAACCCCGCCATAGTCTACGATCACTTCTTTCAAATCAAACACTCCTTTCAATAGGGATCCATTTCTTGAAAAATCAGTTCGCACCCTCGTTCTCAGTCAAATTGGCATAAATCGCAGCAACTTCTTCTTGGTAACGATTCTTTAGTCGAGGGGGACTTAAAATGCGTAGGCTTTTTCCAAAAGAGAACAAATAGGGCACCACCCAGCTTTCCTCGGGTAAATCAACGGTAACCACAGCAGTGCCTTCCTCCGTCAAAGTAATATCCTGATGATCGAACTCATCATATACCCGATAAAGAACGTCGGCTTGAAAGAATAGACGAGCGGGATAGGTGTCAACAGTCAATTCAATGGCAGAATTAGGCGCAGTGACCGGAAAAAAATGCTGTTCAGTGACGTGGACCTGACTCATACGGCTGATTTTAAATGTCCGAAAGGCATTCTTTTGCTGGTCGAAGGCTTGCAGATACCATGCTTGCGAACGAAAAAGCAGTTTGTAAGGCTGACAGACGCGTTTTTGCGGTCCCTGTTTACTGATATAGTCAAAGGTGATCACGTGGTTCGTTAAAATACTCTTTTTTAATAAATCAAACGTGTCGTTGCCGTTTTCTCGCCGATGCCAAGTGGAAAAATCAACTTCTAGCCAGTCTGCATCGTTTTGCTGGAATAAGGATTGCAGTTTTGCCAATGATTCTCCGCTGATCTGTGGCGTCAGCTGGCGAATCCCTTTCAACGCCAAAAGCAGGTTTTTCCGTTCTTCCTCTGATAATAACACTTTATCCAATACAAAACTGCTTAACAAATAGACGCCGCCATTTCGACCCGTTTCGGTATAGATGGGTACGCCAATACTGCTTAGGGTATTGATATCTCTGGTGATGGTGCGAGTCGAGACTTCAAATTGTTTGGCTAATTCAGAAGTGGTTGCTTTTTCATGATTCAACAGGTGGTAGATAAGGCCGAACAGGCGTGTCGTGCTCACTGGGGTTACTCCTTTTATAAAAAGATGATAAAACACTGACAGAAGGTGTCTAGGTTTCTATCGTATCATAAAGACAAAGAAGGAGGAACTCCAATGAAATTTTCGATAATGGCAACGGAAAGAACCAATAATTTTACTGATCCAGCGATTCAAGCAAAAATCACTGGCTTATGGGAGAAAAACAGCGAGGCGGTCAAGAAAGCCGCAGAAAAAGGAACAGTCATCGCTTGCGTTTACCACGGGTATGAGTCAAACTATCAAGGAGACTATGCCGTTTCGCTTTGTTGCGAAGAAACGGAGCAAGAAGACTTTGATACAGACAAATTTACTTGGAAAAAGTATCCGATCGATCGGCGCGATGCGCAGGGCATTCTGACTACTTGGCGTCAAATCTGGTCAGAGGAAGAAAACCGGCAGCTACAGCGCAAGTATTCCTTTGATTTTGAACAGTATGCGCCAGACGGCGAAGTAACGATTTTTATCGCCATTGAAGAAAGCGACAAAGAGTAACCATTTTCCTGAATAGGAGGACAGTCAATGAGACAGTACGAAAGCAAAGCAGACTTGATCCAAGAGATCACAGAACGTTACCAAAAATTTCGCCAAGAATTTGTTGAAATTCCCGAAGCGTTACGAAATCAGCGAACAGCTGGGGTCGATAAGACGCCTTCAGAAAACTTGTCTTACCAAATCGGCTGGGTCAGTTTGTTATTGTCATGGGAAGCACAGGAACAACAAGGGATGAGCGTTCACACACCTGCTGAAGGGTATAAATGGAACAACCTTGGCGGATTGTATCAATCCTTTTATCAGACATATGGCAGTTTGACCTTAGCACAGCAGCAAGAGCTCTTAGACCAAAAAGTGACGGCCCTTTGCCAGTGGATCGAGGGCTTATCCGATCAGGAATTGTTTGAAGCAGGGCAACGGGATTGGGCAACCACCAAAGCACAGTGGCCAGTCTATAAATGGATCCATATCAATACAGTAGCACCCTTTACCAATTTCCGAACGAAAATCCGAAAATGGAAAAAGGAAGCACTGCATTGATCAATAGAGAAATGAATGAATCGAACAGGAAAATCACACCCTTTTCATAGTGTGATTTTTTGCTGTACATAAAAAAACGGTTTATTGAGAAACAATGGCAAAGAAGCGCCAGCGACTTGCTATCAATTGTGAGAGACTGAAAATCGTGCTATGATGGCGTTAATCAGAGCAAGGAGGAAAAAGCTGATGTGTGGTGGCATTATTTCCCAAAAAATTGCCTAAGCCCATGTAGATCAAGACCAGCAAAAAACGATTTACATGGGAGGAACAAATGATGAAAGAAAACAAATATGATGACCAAACGTTTTTTACTAAATACAGTGAAATGACTCGTTCACAAAAAGGCCTGCAAGGAGCTGGAGAATGGCAGACGCTAAAACAAATGTTGCCGGATTTTAAAAAGAAGCAGGTGCTTGATCTAGGTTGTGGGTATGGATGGCATTGCCAATATGCTGTAGACCATGGAGCGGCAGCAGTACTAGGAACTGACATTTCTCAACGGATGCTTGAGGAGGCCAAGAAAAGGAACCCTGGTCCGAAAATAACGTATCAATGTGTCGCAATGGAAGAAGTGACACTTCCTCCAGCCACAATAGACGTTGTTTTAAGTTCATTGGCGTTTCACTATGTGGCAACGTTCGAAACATTGATCAAAAGCATATCGGTCTGGCTGAAACCTGGTGGTGTACTCGTATTTTCGGTGGAGCATCCGGTTTATACTGCGGAAGGATCGCAAGATTGGCAGTATGATAGGCAGGGGGAAATCCAGCATTTCCCAGTCGATCATTACTATTATGAAGGCAAGCGGGAAGCGCAATTTTTAGGTGAAACGGTGACCAAATACCATCGTACCCTGACAACTTATTTAATGACCTTATTGCAAAACGGCTTCATTTTAGAAAAAGTGATTGAGCCGCAGCCGCCAAAAGAATTACTGGAAGTACCGGGAATGAAAGACGAAATGCGCCGACCAATGATGCTGCTAATAGCTGCTAGAAAAAGCTGACTTAAAGAATTGTTAAACAGTTGATCTGTGAAGGTCAGCTGTTTTTTTGTTTTGTGTCATCGTAAGAAACAACCGATGAAGCCTGTGATCGCTTGATGTGTAGTGGGGTGAGTTAACAAAATAAACTGTTATTTTAATTGCTAAAGTGACGCGAAGGTGACAAAAATGAAACGCCATTACTTAAAAGGGTATGCTATATTTTAGACAGTACTTGTTTTTTACGGAAAAAAGCCGATAGATGATGGCGTAACTTACGCAATCGCCGCCAATTGGTTTTATAGAAAAAACGCAAAACCATTACCTAGTCCGATGCACGTTTGCTGAATATTCAGCAAACGAAAAGTAAATGACTATGATTAGAAAGGGTGAGGATCATCGAAAACAACCAAACCATTGGCTTAACGTCAGGGGAAGTCAAGGCGCGGGTGCAGCGCGGTCAAGTCAATAAGACAAAAAAGGATACGACGAATACGTACCCGAAAATCCTGTTTACCAATATCTTTACCTTTTTCAATTTAATCAACTGTGTCCTATTCTTTCTCGTCTGTTTGACGGGTTCTTATCAAAACGGTTTGTTCGTCTTTGTTGTCTTCAGCAATGTGATCATCAATCTCTTTCAAGAAGTTCGTTCCAAACGAACGCTAGATAAGCTGGCACTGCTAAAAGTTGCCAAAGCCGATGTTTATCGGGATGGTAAGCTGGAGAATTTGCCGATCCACAAACTCGTAATGGATGATGTGTTACGACTGAAAAGCGGGGATCAAGTGCCGACGGATGCCAAAGTCATTCAAGGATCTTTAGAAGTCAATGAATCCTTGCTGACTGGTGAAATGGATACGATCCACAAACAGCCGGCAGACGAGTTGTTTTCTGGCAGTTTTATCACTGCTGGTGAAGCGTTGTGCCAAGTGATCCACGTAGGCGCTGATAACTATATCGCAAAAATCAACAAAGAAGCCAAGACCATCAAACGACAAAAATACTTGATCCAAGGCAGTTTGAATAAAATCATTCGTTGGATCAGCTTGATTTTGGTACCGTTATGTACCCTCTTGTTTGTCAAACAGTTCTATTTCTCTCATGCGGCTTTCAACACCGCCATCTTACGGACGGTGGCGGCAGCTGTAGGGATGTTCCCCGAAGGTTTGTTTTTATTGACCAGTGTCACATTGACCATCAGTGCCGTCTATCTGGCGCGCAAAAAAGTGATGGTGCAGGAATTGAACTGCATTGATGCTTTGGCACGGGTCGATGTTCTTTGCTTAGACAAAACCGGCACGATCACCGAAGGCAAGATGACGGTGGAAAAGACGATTTCCTTACAATCGGAAACACCGTTGGCAGAAATCACCGGCAACTTAATGGCTCAGCTACCCGATCAGAACCCAACGGCAATGGCGCTACGAACCTTTTTTTCAGAAAAAACGACGTACCAGATGCAGCAAGTCGTCCCCTTTTCATCTGACCGCAAATTCAGTTGCGTCACGTTTGAAGGGCAAGGCACTTATTTCATCGGAGCTGCGTCGATTTTACTGGGAACCAACCATGAAGCTGTCTTAAAACAGGAAAGACAGCTGGCAGAAGAAGGCTACCGGGTGATCGTTTTGGCGCACAGTGCGCAAGGCTATGAGGAGGCAGGACTGCCGACGGATATTGAACCGTTAGGATTTTATTTACTGTCAGACACGATCCGTGAAGATGCCAAAGAGACCTTAGAGTATTTTCGTTCACAAGCAATCCAATGCAAGATCATCTCTGGCGATGATCCAGTGACAGTCAGTCAAATCGCGAAAAAAGTCAATCTACCAGGGGCTGCTGATTTTATCGATGTATCAAAATTAACTGCAGCCGAATTAAAAGAAGCTGTCAGCAACTATCAGATTTTTGGTCGAGTGACGCCGCAACAAAAGAAAGAAATGGTACTCTACTTGAAAGAACAAGGGCATACTGTCGCGATGACTGGCGATGGCGTCAACGATGTTTTGGCGCTGAAAGAAGCCGACTGTTCCATCGCGATGGCTTCCGGTGTCGATGCTGCGCGTCAAGTATCAAATTTGGTGCTTTTGGAAAATCAATTCGATGCTTTGCCATCGGTCATGGATGAAGGCCGCCGAGTAATCAATAACATTACTCGCTCAGGTTCATTGGTGCTAGTGCAAGTCTTATTCTCCATCATGATCACTATGGGGACGTTGTTATCAGGAACGACATATCCTTTTGAGCCGATCCAATTAACGATCATCAATGCCTGCTTTGTCGGCATTCCGACCTTCTTTTTAAACTTTGAACCAGACTTCAATCGGATCAAAGGGGAATTTATGACAACGATTTTCAAAAATGCTTTTCCAACAGCATTGACGATTACGGTAGGAACTCTGCTGATCATTAACTTTGGCTATTGGTTCAACAGTAGCAGCAAAGCTCTATCGATCATGAGCATTATTTTTACCGCTTGGAACTATCGCTTGATCCAGAAAAAAGTCTATCCAGCTATCAACAGCTATCGAACGATGATTTTTTTCAGCACCCAGATCTTGTACTTTGCTGCCTTGATCGTCGGTCGTGACCTCTTTAACCTAGGCAATACCAGCTATCTCAACCTCATTCTCTTGATTGCCTTGTTGAATTTTTCCGCCTATATGCAACGCTTTGCGGATAAGGGCATCGAGTTACTGATGCGAAGGTATACGAAGAAACGTAAAAGCTTATCAAAAGAAATGATTCAGTAAACAGTAGAAAAACTGATTGCTTAAGTAGCGCTTGTAGCTTGCTAAGCAATCAGTTTTTGTTTATAAATAAATTTCTTTTATTTTCAAGGAGTCTAAGTCTTGCTATGAAACTCGTTTCATACCGTACAATCAACCAAGGGACCTTTTCAGAAAATTTGTCGAAAGTGAATCAGTAAATTTTCTATGGTAGACTTAGGTCAATCGTAAAACAAACAGATAGGAATGAAGGAAATGGCAACGATACGCGATATAGCAAAAATCACTGGTTTTTCGATCACGACAGTCTCTCGTGTGATCAATGGCCATCCTTATGTCGATGAGCAAAAGCGAGCAGCGATTTTGGGGGTGATGGAAGAACTGGATTACAAACCGAATAAGATCGCCCAAAAGCTTAGCTCGGGGAAAACCTATAATATTGGGGTCATCGTGCCGTTTGTCAATCACGCCTTTTTTGATGGGATTCTAAATGGCATTATGGAAGAAGCCTTTGCTAAAAAATACAAAGTGACGTTATTGCCGACCAATTTTGATCGGAAATTAGAACTAGAATATCTAGAAGAATTCGCTGCAAAAGGGTTTGACGGATTGATCGTCATTACCCGCGCAAATCATATCGAGACGTTTTATCCCTACATGGAAAAAGGACCGATCGTTTTTTGTGAAAATTCGACCGGTACTGCTGTTCCTTTCGTTGCGATCGACTTGGTCGGCTCTGTGACAGCTAGTATCAATTATTTAAAAGAACAAGGCGTAAAACGTTTGGGACTGACGCTCGGGCGCAGCAAACGTCTTAGCTGCAATTCAGTCAATACCATCGCAAAAGCCAAGGAGCTGTTTCCTGCTTTTTCGGAAGCCGATATTTATTGGGATTGTATCAAAGCCCAAGACGGGATTTCCGCAGCAGCCTTTTTTAAAGAACGAGGAATCGATGGGGTGATCACAAATGGAGACGAAATCGCAGCAATGATTTTGAATCAATACTCCCACGGGACAGCACCCATCGTGATTGGACAAGAAAACCTGCTTATCAGTCAAATGCTGCATTTTTCTTCCGTTGAGTTTCATCTGAATCAGTGCGGCAAAGAAGCCTTTCGCTTGTTTCAAGAAAGAAAACAAGAACAGATCATTCTGCCTTATGAACTTATTATTCGTGAATAATCATTGTCATAAAAAGAACACACCTTATTACGAGAGGTGTGTTTTTGCCTGATTTTTAAAGGGAATTTGAGGAGATAAAATAAAAAAATAAAGAAAAAATCAATTTTGAATGCTTGCTTTTCACAGAGTAAAGGGCTACCATTGGTCTGTGGCTTTTTCGCCACAAAAATAGGAAACGTATCAGACAAGAGTACTTGGGGAAGATTCTCTTGGGGGAAGCCTGATACGTTTCCTTTTGTTCATTCTAACACTATTTATATATAAAGTAGAGAGATATTGAGTAGATAAATAAAAATACTGCTGTAATTGATGAATAGGAAAAGAGCAAGCTCACAAAGGACTACTTTCAAATCGTTTTCCTACAACATGTTGGATGGCAAATGGCTCCTCATGTTTTGGTTAATAAAAGAGGATCAACTAACTAATTGCGTGGCACCAACTAGAAAATTACATAGCTTAGCAACACCTGTTTCAGCTGTTTCTTTGATTAGAACAGTTGCAGTATTCTCGTAAACATGAATCACACTAACTTCTTGTAAACCGGTAAAGCCAATAACATTTGCCTGATAGTTTTGACCAGGGAACACTTGGTATTTTTCCATGTTTTTATCTCCTTCATTATTCTTATTTCAAAAGAATAATAATTAAAATTTAAGAAAAAGTAAAGTGAAACGATTTTTCATTCAAAAACACAGCCCTTTGGCGTTTGTCTCGAGTAGTTTCGATCTTTTTCTGCAATTTTTCATTATTTTTTTCAATAAATATGCGGTGGCTTATTGAACTTTATTCAAGAATATGTGCCTCTTTTTTTAGCAGCAACCACAGATTTCATCTAAACGAATGGGAGAAAACAGCAGCTGAATTGTTTGTTTTGTACCGGATTGGGGCTTATAATAAAAATAGGAAGAAGGATCGACGTCACCGCTTCCTAAATCAATTGAAAAGGGCGTGGAAGTTATGGAAAACGTATACCGAAATAACTTTGTCAAAAGAACTATTCAACTGATGTTTGCACCAAAAAAAATCAGAAAGCGTCCACCAGAACAATGGATCAAAATGCCTACCGACCGAGGTATTCGGAGAAAGGACGCGTGATCCAGCATCTCGCAGCTATGCGTGAAATAGTATTTGAAGAGAAAAGAACGTTAGGAAGTCCCGAACGCGGGACTTCCTTTTTTGTGTCAGTGACATTGGGAATTTAACGAGAAAGTAGTTGCCAGCAGGTTCTCTTGTGAAGGGCTCTTTTCAGAAAAGGATATAAAAGGAAGCTTGCACTTTTCCTAGCGCTCAATAGACGAACGGAAGAAATCAATAGATAGCAGTGTTAGTGGATAAAGGATCGAAAGGATTCTTTCCAGCTGTTTTCAATTTTAAATTGGGTTTTCCAAAAAGTATGATATTCAAAGTGGCGTTAGTCTATCTACGTGATCAGAATGGATGATTGATAAAAGAAGGGGAATATAAAAGCCACTTTTTTCGCACATAGATTCTGTTAAAATAAACTTAGAGGTTCAAACCTGTAAAATAATCTTATAATTTTTAAAGAAGGTGAAAGCATGGACTACCCAGAAATCGCAGGTCATTTCCAGACAACATCCTTTGATCCCCAACCGTTTGTGCAAACGGCGATCGATGATCGAAAGGTAAGAGAGAGGCTAGTGGAGAATATCGTTGATGGTCAAAATCATATCAATGAGTATTTTAATAGTTATTTGATCATTAAAGAAGTAGCCGTTAAAAACCCTGAGCTGATTTATGATGAATGGGAACGGATCTGGGCATTGCATACCCATAAAAACTCCTATCATCGGTGGATCGCTCATGATTTGATCACTCAACTTTTGGTGATTGATCATGAAGACAAGTTTGAAGGGATCAAGCAAGAGTATGTACTGCTGCCTAAAGGAGAAAAAATTAGTAATTTCTTGAAGATGACTGAAAACATCCAGGAAGCCAGTCGATACAAAGACCTTCAGCAAGAGATTCAGCGTTTACTTGCGGATCAAGAATGGCTGTCCCACTTCAATGAAAAACAAGTGAAGCGTATTGAAAAAGTCCTTCAAACCCTTTTGGCTGAATGAATCAAGAAAAGCAATAAAAGTTGTTTCAGAAGGAATTTTTCTACTATTTTTTCCCACTATTTTTCTTGATTACTAGGAATAGTAGTGAACAATGGGGAACACATTGCAATGATAACTACTAATTATTTGCATGTATCGAATGCAAAATCTCCCTTAAGTCCTTGTAAGAAGCTAAGTGAAACTTTATACTAGAATGTAATACTTATTCAAAAAAAGGACAAATAAAATGAGGACATGAGCTTTTATGAAGAAATATTGTAAGGATAATGTGCTGGAAGCGGCGATGACGCGCCTGGAATATATTTTTGATACCTTTCCCCATGTTTATTTCTCTTTCAGTGGTGGAAAAGATAGCGGTGCCATGATTCAGTTGGCTGACCAAGTCGCCCGACAAAAAAAGAAAACTTTTGATCTGCTGATTTTAGATATCGAGGCAAATTATGATGCTACGAGAACGTTCATGGAAAAAATCAAAGCGTTACCAACTATCAATCAAACCTTTCACTTCTGTTTGCCCTTTTACGAGGACAACAACACTAGCGTATTTCAGCCACAATGGCTGATGTGGGATGAACAAGAACGTGAGAAGTGGGTACAGATGATGCCAAAAGATGCAATTTCACTTGCTGATTTAGATGAATCATTGATGGAAATCTATCAGAGTGCAAATATGAATCCAGATAAGTTCTTACGAAACTTTGCTCACTGGTACGCAAACTATCATCAGTGTGAACCCGTTGCTTGTGGCGTTGGCATCCGAACACAGGAAAGTCTATACCGATATCGGTCGATAACTTCGCCAAAGTATAACTTTCGGAAGCAATGCTGGATCAAACGGCAAGTAGCAGATTCCATGGTCGTCAATTTTTACCCCATCTATGATTGGAAGACAGAAGATGTCTGGGGCGCCTATGCCCATTTTGACTGGCCGATCAATGGCTTTTATGAAAAATTATATGATCATGGCGTTCCGATTCATCAAATGCGAATCTGTCAGCCTTATGGTATGCAACAACGAAAAGGCTTATACCAATATGCTCTGGTGGAACCGGAAACGTGGGAACGCGTCGTCAACCGCGTGTCAGGAGCCAATTTTGGTCGATTGTATGCCCAGACGGGATTATTGGCGCATTACAATACGAGAAAGCCAAGTCATATGACTTGGCAAGAGTATGCGGTCTTTTTACTGGAATCAATTGGACTTTATTCAAAGAAATTACAGGACCATTATTACCGCAAAATCACAATCTTGATTGATCATTATCGAGAAAAGCACGGGATCGAAGTGGAAGACATTCCCGATGTGACCAAACGTAAGGAGTGGCTGAAAAACGAAGTACTCTGGCATGACTGGAAAGGGATCGCTCGTGCGTTAGAAAAAAATGATTTTTCTTTGAGCACGCGACAATACAGTCTGACGAAAAAAGATGAGACGGAATTGTATGAGTTGGCGGTCGATTTTGGGGCGGCGTTGGGAATCGAGCATTTACCCAAGTATCAGTTAAAAAAATTGAATGCCAAATATGAGTATTTAACGAAAAAAATCACCTAACGATGGACGAATGTGTCCCTAGAGAGGAAGGGTTTTGTGAACGAACGATTGGTTTTATTTTTTCCACCGTATAAGAAAAGCCAATTCTATCAATTGATGGGGGCATTTTTTGCGGAACGGGTGTATCAGCAGCAATTTCCGTACTTAGTCAATGATGAGAACTGCTACTGGTATGTGATTCTTGATGACGAAAAACGGGTGACCGCTTTTTCTTATTATGAAAAAGGCGTCAATAAAGTGGAGCTAGGGGAATTTTATGAAAAAGATCCAACTGCTCAATTTAAAAAGTTTCTTTTACGGAAAATGTTGGTGGATATCAGCCGCAACTACCCAGAAGCAGAGATTCTCGCTTCTAGTAACCAGCCTAGTGAAATTGCACTTTTGGAGTCAAAAGGGTTTGCGGTCTATCGACAAACAAAAAATTATTCATTTCTAAAAAGGAGTGTAGTACCTCATGAGCGATATCGATTTTCCAGTGTTAGCGGCGAAGCTGATCCCAGTCAGCAAGATTCACGCGAATACGTATAATCCCAACACCGTGGCTGCTCCAGAGATGGATTTGCTGGAACTGTCGATTCGGGAAGATGGCTTTACGCAGCCACTGGTTTGTTACCACGATAAGGAGCAGGACAAGTATATTTTGATCGATGGGTTTCATCGGTATGTCGTAGCAAAAGATCGCTTAGAATTGCCAAGCGTTCCGGTCACAGTGATCGATAAGCCTTTTGAGAATCGCATCGCTTCAACGATTCGCCACAATCGAGCACGTGGTACCCATGGCATCGAGAAGATGGGAAACATCGTGCAGCAGTTGGTCGCTAACGAGTGGTCGGATGAACGAATTGCCAAGGAATTGGGGATGGACCGCGAAGAGGTCTTTCGCTTTAAGCAGCGCTCAGGCTTAAAAAGTGCCTTTTCCAACCATGAATTCAGCAAATCTTGGATTGAGTTTGAAAAAAGATACTATAAAGGCAAAAAAGAGACCTGAGAGGTTGAAAAAACTATCTAAAAAAGCTATCTATTAGAAGACAGCGATTCGTTAATAATTCTTTTTAAATTTTGAATAGGTGTTTTTTACAACGATAACGATCAGATTGATCACCATCGACAAACAAAGCGTCCCTAAGAGAATGGCCAGGATCACACCTAATGTGTCTCTTAGAAAGCTGAAGATCGCTTCAATGATAAACATAGTTTTTCCTCCTTTTCTCATCGTCTATTTTTTCTGACAATTGCAAAAATAGGCTCCTTGAGCAATAACTGCCTGCTACTAAAAACATGATCGAACGGTTTTCAAGTCCAGCCTTTTTTGGTGATTGTTCTTTTCCAAAGTAGAGTATACATTGGAAAGGATGAAAGAACGTTTCTATTTTTTATAATCGGTAAAAAATTCTGAAATGTAAAGAACAACAGTGGCTTTTTTATCTCCTGCGGATAGCATGAATAATCGTACCAGTTTGCATAAAAAAAGTAAAATGATAACAAAAAGTGAGTGGCGAAACAAGAGGTAATCATCTGATTGAATAATAATAAGCGAAATGAAAAGCTATGCTTCACAACGTCTGTAGAACAGAAAGAGGTTGTGCGGCTATTTGTTTTCACGCTGCTTCTTTGCTGCTAGAATAAATACTATCATTTTTTTTTGAAGAATAACTGCATAAAAATCGATCGTGATCAAACTGGTTTTATAACAATTACAGTAAGCGCATTTTTAACTCAAAGACAAACTTTTTTGTAATATTCGGGAAAAGTGTCAATGGTTGCTTTGACAGTAAGCCAATCGTCATGCGGAGATTCGGTAAAGGCAGTGATAAAATTTTTACTTGAGCGCATGTTTGATCAATGATCGAACGCGGGACTAGACCGCAGAAGCCTGTTTGTTCAATCAAATAAGGAATCGTCGTGCTGCTGCTGACATATTCCCATTGGAGCGAAGGTACACACTGGTCAAGGTAGCCCTCGATATTTCTAAGTGCAGGACAGTCACCGCCGGAACTGTATAGATGGATTCCTGTAAGGTCGGCTAATTCCTTAATGATCAATGGGTTCGTGATCGAAGTGATGCAGCAGATTTCTTCTTGGAAAAGTTCTTCATAGACAAAGGAATCTTCGTGAGGAAGTGAGCATAACGCAAAATCAATACGATTTTCTTTTAATGCATCGGCTAATGCCAGCGTGGATCCCACCATGATCTCGAATTTTATTTTTGGGTATTGGTGGGAAAATACATGGAGAAGCTCCGGTAAAATCAACATGTCATAAGGGGGGACGATGCCCATCCGTAAAGAATATTCGACTGTGTTCGAAGCATTGAGCAACTGTTCTTTGACCTCCTCCCACTGAGCGATCAGACCAGGAACCGCCTGTTTCAACAATTCACCTTCCAACGTGAGTACATTGCTTTTTCCTTCCAAAAATAACGCTACTTCTAACTCTTCTTCTAACTTTTTGATATGGTTCGTAACCGTCGATTGGGCATAGTTTAATTTAGCAGCAGCTTTCGTAAACGTACCTTCTTCAACGATCGTTTTAAAGGAGTGCAGCTCTTTGATAAAATCCACATTGGTCCCCCTCTCTTTTTACCTATTATACAAAAAAGGAGCGGGGAGAAGATTTCTTTTTTTTCTAGTAAATAAAAAAAATAGATACAAAAGTTATTTAAAACATGCAGTCTGTTTTGATCGTATGTTTCTTTGCTTTTAAAATAACGCTTTTCACATTTGGTGCTAAGAGTAGCTGCTAAAATTTCTATCATAAAAAATACACCAAACATCCCAACTTTTCAGGGATTACGAGCAGCACACGAAAACAAGACAATGAATTTTTACGCTGCGCTTGAAAAGAAAAGCGTTTGTTAGGAGAGGAATCTTGAAAAAAGGTCTGATTTTTTTCGGATGTGAAAAAAATAGACACGCTAAGAGAAAAGAAAAATGGATACTTAGGAAAGGACTAAAATAGCAAACCATGCAATGAAAAAACTGACGGCGCTTCCTTCAAGAAGGCCGACAGTTGCCTTAGGTCAATGAATCGGTGTGATTCTTGGCTGAATCAGCTGTTCAATCGTTTTGTGGATGATCGTCCAGTCCGAAAGGGTAGGAACATTGGAAATTCGTAGTTGCTGAAATTTGGTGTTACTTTTCAGATGCAAGTCAAAATTGCTAACGATCAAATCAATTTCTCGATGGATCAATTCTTGTTCATCAGGAGCCACTTCAAAAAAATAACTGATTTCTGTATGGTCATTTTTGAATAGCTCTGTTGATGCGGCTAAAAAGGCATCTAATCCAGCACCACCTTGAAAAGCAAAGGCCACTTTGAGATGCTTTTTCAACTGATTGCTAGAAGAAAGTTCGCTTAACAAGGTCAACGTAACTGCGACATGCTCTAAGTGAGTAAACGAAAAGAAACGACTTTGTTCATTAAACTGTTTCAACCATTTATTCCAAGCAAGGTAGTCCGTCTTGAATGTCGCTTCAACAAAGGTTTTGATCTGGGGATCGGCAAATTCGTAATTCGCAGAAATCATCGTTAACAAGCGGAGATTTACGAGATATGCGATGATTTTGTGTGATGCTGCAGGAAGGATAGCTATTCCAGGTTTCTTTAAAAAGGCAGCAACTTCTGCGAGAATTTCTGGTTTCTCTGTATGGTGAAAAATGTAATCCGCCTCGCTTTCCCCATTAATATCCATCGTACTATACGAAATGCAGTGGAGAGCATTGAGGAAGATCCAAAGGAGTTCTTGTTGCGGCAAGTGGATGATCCGATATTTTTTCAAATAATGTTCGTTTAATATTTTTGAGAAAACAGCGAAGCGTTCTTTCTCTAATAGATTGCGTTCTAAAGACGGTGGCAATGTCAAAAAGTAAGAATAGCGCCACCTACGCTTGGCAATACTTAGCCATAGGGCAAGTCGATAATGACTGTAATGCAAATCTTTTTTGTTGGCTTCTTTTGCTTTTTGGACCAGAAGACGCGCATCTGCAGGGCTGTCTTTATCTAAGATCGTGCTATCGCCATAAGCGGAGAAAAAGACAAACAGACAAAAGCGAATATCGGCTTCGGTACCGATAAAATCAAGATGATTCGTTGCGATGGTCACAGAATAGGTTTGTAAAGATTTGTTCATATAACTGATCGTTCGCAACAGATGACTGCGGGAATAGCCAAATTCGATCGTTGCTCGGTGAATAGAGTATTTTTTATTATCAATGATACTAGACATGATTTTAAACTCCAACGTTTCCATGCCCAAAAGCTGAATGGCAGAATTGATTGAAGCATTTGGTGCATACTCAATCGAAACGATGTTGGATCCAGAAAGTTTGATCTTGACCAGATCTTCCGGCAAACTGTCGCTTAAAATACTTAATTCTTTAGAGACTGTAGGCAAGGAAAGTCCCAATAATGTCGCCAACTCTTGCGGGTGATACCCTGCGGGTGCTGCATTTAGCACTTGCAGAATTTTTACTTGACGAGAAAATGCCTTATCTCGATGTAAGTTGATGGATAAATTTTCTAACATTGATGTCACCACCTCTTTCAAGACCCTGTGGGAGCGATCAGCGATCGAATATAAAAACCATTCGTTTTAAGTAAATTATATAATACTCTGGGCCATTCAAGAAGTCTTATCCCTTGAAAATTGAAGGAATTCATGTTAAAGATGCGGCGCCCACATATTTTTGCGAAGGACAGTCATTTAAGGGAGTTATTTTATAGAAAACACCCCTGCCAGTTGCAGTCAACCAAAATTTGGACAGATTGGAACGGAAGTAAGTGTGAATAAAGTTTGGAAAAAGAAAAAGGAGAAAAAGTAAAAATGAAAAAACGCGTAGTTATAATTAAGAGTGGTTTAATAGGGATGCTGATTTTAGGGACAACCTTTCCAAGCACATGGCCGATCGCTCAGGCAACAGAAAGACAACAAACAGAGCAGCAAACACCATTCATAGACTCATCGGTTCCCTTGCTGGCAGATTCAACAGGAAGCATGAACACAGGAGAAAAGACAGATACCCAAGAAGGAAATGCTGACGTCATATCTTCTGAAGCAACCAAAAGTGAAGTGGTGACCACCACTTCAAACTCAGAAACAAATCAATCTAACGCAGCTGATGCTGCAGAAAAAACTCAAATTTCAGTTACTGCCCCATCTGCTGAAACCAATGTAGAATCTACGGATAGTCAACCTCTCGCTGCAGAATCAACGAAGAGTATCGAGAGTTTCAACTACGATCTGACTGTAGAATATGATCCGATCAAGTATAAAGCACTGGTTTTGGATTTGCCAATCCCGGAAAAATACGCACACCAAACACTATACCAAGACCCGCAGCTGACAGAAGATTTTTATGTCTACAAAACGGATAAGGTATACATGCTAGTGGGACTATGGTATACAAGTGAAGTGACTGGTACCAATCAATTAAATATATCTTGGACAAGCTTCACAGGTTTTACGATCAACTATTACGGTTTAACAGCGGTTTTAGAATATACCGACGCTAACGGTAACCTTTTGTTTACAGCAACATATAATATTCGCTTTACAAATAGCCATCTGACCATTAAATATGTGGATGAGACTGGTATGGAAATCTATCCTTCCCAAACGATCAATGATAGTACCAATGAGCCTTATGATGTCTCTACAAGTGCGTTTATTCCACAAATTCCGGGGTACATCCTTGATACCAGTCAACTGCCAACGAATGCAAAAGGTGTTCTTCCTCGTGGCGAAGTAACGGTGACGTACGTCTATCAAAAAGCACCGACTGACTATACCAATCTGACCGTGAAAGATACCACGATTTATGAACAGGATACATGGACAGCGGCGGATAATTTTGAGCAAGCTATTTCAAAAGAAGGCAAAACTTTGACTTATGAGGAATTTATTGCTGAGGGTGGTCGTGTTTCCGGACAAGTAGATACTAACAAAGCCGCTACGTATAAAATCAGTTATCAATTGAATCATGTGAGTAAAGAAGCAACGATACTCGTAAAACCACGATTCACTGCGATTAAGGTTCATGATTCTTCGATATACGTCGGCGATGACTGGGCCGCAGAAGATAACTTTGATCAAGCCGTAGATCGGGATAACAACCCAGTTTCGTTTGCGGATGTGAACGTTGAAGGAAGCGTAGATACTAAAAAAACGGGGTCCTATGAGGTAGTTTATCGTTATGATGGAGTAGCATCAAAAGCTGTGATCACCGTCAAAGCTGACCAAACCAAGGTGACTGCCCATGACAGCGAGTTGTACACAGGGGACAACTGGAAAGCTAAGGATAATTTCGATAGTGCAACAGATAGAGATGGTTCATCTGTTGATTTTGGGGATATCACTGTCACGGGGACTGTCGATACAACGCAAGCAGGAAAGTACGAGGTCACTTACAGCTATCACGGCGTAGAAAGCAAAGCCACTATCACCGTCAAAGCCAACCAAACGGCAGTCAAAGTCCACGATAGTGAGTTGTACACAGGGGATAACTGGACAGCTAAGGATAATTTCGATAATGCAACAGATAGAGACGGTTCATCTGTTGATTTTGGGGATATCACTGTCACAGGGATTGTCGATACGACGAAAGTAGGCGAGTATGAAGTTATATACAGCTATCATGACTTAGAAAGCAAAGCCCTTATCACCGTCAAAGCCGATCAAACTACAGTCAAAGTCCACGATAGCGAGTTGTACACAGGGGAAAACTGGACAGCCAAAGACAACTTCGATAGCGCAACAGATCGGGATGGTAAACCTGTTGATTTTGAAGATATCACCGTTACAGGAAAAGCAGACACAACGAAAGCAGGCGAGTACGAGGTCACTTACATTTATCGTGGTGTAGAAAGCAAAGCCACTATCACCGTCAAAGCGGATGAAACATCCCTAAAAGTCCACGATTCAACGATCAAGCAAGGCGATGAATGGTTGCCAGAAACAAACTTTGATTCTGCCACCGATCGTGATGGCAAAAAAGTAGCCTTTTCAGAAGTAGAAGTCAATGGCACAGTGAACAACAACATAGTCGGTCAATACACGGTTTCCTACCATTACGGAGCAGTGATTGCCCATGCCGTGATTACTATACAAGCAAAAGTCAGCGAAACACCTGACGAAACGCCAACAGAAGTACCAGAAGAAAATCGCCCGGAAAGTGAGTCGCCTGGGACTGAATTTCCTGAAACTGAAGCGTCTGATCCAATAACAGAAGAACCAATTAAGGCACGTCCTGAGACAGAGACGTCAGAAACAAACGATGATGAGAAAAACGAAAAACGTCCATCAGAACAATCAGACAACCCCTCAGCAACAGGACAGACAACACCGATCAAAGCAAGCAAACAATCCACTGTTAAGCAACTGCCAAAAACAGGAGAAACAAGCAGTGTTTTGCTAAGTGTTACAGGTATCCTATTCTTAATCGGCGGGTTGGTGCTCTTGTACCGTAAGAAATCATGGAGAAAATAACAATAGGATCGACAAAAGAGCTAGAAGAATAAAACATACAGGACGAACAAGCTGGATGAATTGCTTTAAGAGAGAACAAAAAAGCAATCACAAACATCAGCAATGTTCGTCCTGTTTATTTATATAGTGAGCAGCCGAGAGTACTAAGTTTAGCCAGCACTTGTATTTATGAAACGATTTCCTCTTTTTCCAGACTAAGATAACGATAAAAAGTTGATCGTTTTAACCCTGTTTGGGCACAGATATCCACAACAGCTTTTCCTTCTTTTTGATAAAGGTTCAATGCGTGTTGAATCAGTCCAGGATCGATTCGTGGGCGACCACCGATATTTCCTCTAGCACGAGCGGATTCTAAGCCTTCTTTGGTCCGTTCGACGATGATGTCTCGTTCGAATTGGCTAAAGGCTTGGAAAACAGTCATCATCAATTTCCCTTGTGGGGTTTGCGTATCAAAATTTTCTTTGATACTGATAAGCTTTACTCCTTTTTTTTCAAAAAAGTAGACAAGATCAATGAGATCTTTGGTACTTCTTCCTAGTCGCGAGAAACTTTCAATGATGATTTTATCGTTTTCTTTCACTCGTTTTTTTAATTTATTTAATTCAGGACGATTCGCACGAACACCACTGATCTTTTCCGTATAAATTTTATTGCACTCATACCGGTCAAGTAAATCTAACTGACGCGAGAGATCCTGTTGTCTTGTGGAGACACGTGCGTACCCATAAACCATATTTGTCATACGAATTCCTCCAGTTGCACAAAAATAAGTCTACATAGAGAATACCTTGTTTGTTCACTTAAGTACACATTCAAGAAGCTTCTTAATGTGAATTTGGGAAATAGGAAGGTTTTTTTATGCACCTAAATATTGTACTATAGTAAAGACACTAGTCGGTGAGGAAGAAACACGGAGGGGAAAATGAGAGAATTGCAGTTAAATTTTATGCTAAATAAGACGACCGTTCGCTGGCTTCAAATGTTAAATACTTTTGAGCGAGAACGGACTTGTTCCATCGCAAGTTTAGCAAACAAACTTGATGTGACCCAACGGACGATCAGCTCGGATATCAAAGAATTGAAAACCTATCTACAAGAGGCAGCCGAATTTTCGCTTGTAGCCAATGGCTATCATTTTAGGGAAACGAATCCGAAAAAATACTTGTCCCAAAAAAAGGAGCTTGTTGCAGAAGAAGGAATGTATCAAATCGTGGAAGCCATTTTCCACGGTGAATTCTGTTCGGTTGAAGAGTGGGCGCAGCGCTTGTATGTATCAGAAAGTACGATGCGTCGTTATTTGAATACTGCTTCTGTGACGTTGCGAAAGTATCATGTGGAGTGGATCTTGCAACCGGTTAATTTGAGTGGCTCCGAAGCCAATATTCGCAAGTTCTTTAAAGATTTTTATTATGAATCAGATGTCACCCCTCATACGCTATTGCCCCCCAAAGAACTGATTGCACTAGTCAGTGATGTCTTCTCAGAAATGCCCGCAGAGCTGGTGAATACAGGCGTTTCTCCGAGTGATTTTTATTATAGCTTGTATATTGCGATCAAGCGTTACCAATTGGGAAAGACGGTTCAGATTCCTCAATCGTTGGCAAAAATCATCGAAACCCATGAGGCATTTGCCGTAATGAATGACTTAGCACCTAAAATCGAAGCGCTATACCGAGTAAGACTGCCGCAACAAGAAATTATGTGGCTTTATTTAGTGACCGTGATGAAACGGACTTTGACCGAGCCTGAAAAAGAGCAGCAATTCGTTGCATCGTTTGGACTGTATCCTGAACTCGAAGAACTGAGTCAGCGCTTCGTTCAAGAATGGGGCATTTCCTTTCAAGAGCCCCAACGGGTCAAGACGATGATCCACGCCTTTTTCCTGTCAAAGAAAATCAATGAGCAACTGGCGCCCGTTTTAAATCACTTGCTAACAGAAGTAAAAAATGAAGCGCAGAAGCATCGTTCTGCCGCTTATCAAAGGAATCTGGCATTTATGAAGCAGCACCAAGCGATTCTTGGGATCAAGCAGGAGTATCTGGTAGATATTTGTGCGGCACTGACCCTTTACAGTGAAGCAATCAGGGAGCTCTATGCTCAAAAAGTCAGACGGATCGCATTGATAATAGAAGGTGATCTCTATGCCTGTCACACGATTCGTGCGCGCTTTTTGCGTTATGTCGGCAATGATCATCTGGTATTTTTTCCAAAAATCAATGAATTGACGACCGATTATTTGAAGGGAAATGCCATTGATCTTGTGGTTACAAATTATAGTGAATATTTATCAGAGTTCATCTTATCGACTGATTATCTTTTGCTCAAAGCAATCCCCGATCATCAAGATTGGCAAAGAGTGATTGAAAAAATCGATCCTCAGTTAGGGCAAGCGTTAAACGCTCCCACAGCCTAATATACGTGTTGAAAAAGAGCATGACGAGGACATGTGTGGATAAATTAAAAGGAAAAGCCGCAACCGTTGCGATCAACGGTTGCGGCTTTTATTCGTTCATCTAATAAAAAAGGGAGTTATCTGAAAATAGGCCCACTGTTCCTGAATACCAAAAGATTGGGTTATTTTGGTGAAAGAACAGCCTACGTTGAAACAGTTAGTTGGCATTTACTAGTTTATCAAAAATTGCTTCAAAGGTTTTGAACGTATCACTATCTAACTGACAAAGCCATAAAAGGTAGCTTTTTTCTTTGAATGTCCATTCGATCGAAGGGTAAGAGGCAATCAAGGCATGGTATTTCTCTCGTTGTTCACTGGTAGCTAATAACCACCGCTTCTCAAAAATCTTTTTCTCTTCCATTTTTATCTATCCCCCATAAAGAAACGTTGCCTGAAACTTCACTAACGGGCAACGTAAATCTAATGATATGCAGATCTATGTTTAGTATACCAAAGAAAAATGAATTTTTTTAGAAGATGTGTAAAATTACATGCAATTTCTTTTATTTTGCTTTTTTTGGGACCTTTTTTGAAGAAAAGAAGCGTTCTGTTGAAAGGAACTGTTGTTAAAAATGTTTGTGATAATACTAAGAATTAGTAGGCAGAAACCTTGTATCCATCGTATTGAGTTAAGTGGTTACAGGTAATAACAAAAATGGACGATCCTTTTTAAATGATAAGGAATCGTCTTTTTTTATAACACTTTTTTTTGCACAAACTTTTAAAATGCCTTATTTAAAAAGAAAATGAAAATCAATTTATTCATACAGGTTTGCAAATCTTGATTTATCGATTGATGATCAACCATGGTAAATTTAATCTCGTTAAAAACGATAAAATTTCGTCAAAAAAGCATTATTTTATAGCTCTAATTTAGGTTTTTAGAGAGTTTGTATCGAATAGGTTGTTCCGATAAGAGCTATAACTGATTTTTTTCGAGGGAGTAAGAAAGGGTGACTGATAAAAACGTGAAATGAATCTTTAAAGTACAAGAGAAAGAATAGAGAAAAAGGAGTTACTTATGAATAACAAATTTAGTAAAAAAGTCACAGGTTTATTGTTGATTAGTCATTTAACTTTATCGGCGTTGCCAATAAATGCGATGGCGACAGAAAAAACTGATAATTCTTCAGGAGTGACACAAGAGAGAATAGAAGCTCCAAATTTATTATCAGATAGTGAAGCAACTCAAAGCACAGAAAATGACCATACAGCAACCAATGAGCAAGCAGTTCAGGAAACAGAGGGTTCTCCTACTGAAAGTGAAGAAGCTCAAACAGAAGTTTCTACTGAGAACTCTTCAGAAAATAATGAAGTCGCAGAAAATGATGAACAAGCGGATGCACCAAATGAAGAAACCTCAGAAAGTAATTCTAACGAATCATCAGAAGACGCTGCTGAAACCCGTTCAACAAGGGCAAGTGTCCAAGTAACATCTGATGCTGAATTACGGACAGCGTTAGCCAATGCGACGGTTACACAAATCAGCTTAGCCAATAACATCACGATGACTAGTAGTGTGACATGGACAGGGACGACCAAAACGATTGAAGGTAATGGTCATACGTTAACCTTCGGGAATAATGTTCGGTTGTATGGAAATACGGTAAATCAAGGATTAAGTATCAGAAATGTGAGAATCGTGGCTCATGCAACAAATACGATCTATCAAAATAGAACGTCCAGTGTTTCCTTCACAAACGTTACTCATGAAAATAGTCATGCAACGGGGCGCTTACTCTATTTAGCCGCTAGCAATTCTTCAGCTAATTTCTTTGGCGAAAACCGATTAAATGCAGGTTCCTTGATTTGGGCTACTTCGAATGTCCGAATGAATATCGGCAGTGGTGCTTCTGTAGTTGCAAATAACAATGGAACAGCTCGTGCGATTTATCTTGCAAGTGGTGGTCGAATTGATTTAGGTGAAGGCAGTTTATTAGACGTTACTCAAAACAATCCTTCAAATACAGCAAAAGCAGTCTTGATCGAAGGAAGTGCCTCAAGCGTAGTAGTTAATTCGAATGCAACGTTTAAGATCACAAGTGCGCCAAATACGCAAAAAACACAAGAAGCATTGGGGTTGCGAGGTGCTTTGACCGTATTATCTGGGGGAACACTGGATGTCGTGGGAAGAAGCACGTATTCAACGGTAAACGTTGGACAATCAAGCACTTTCCACGAAGGATCAAATGTTCGAATCCAAAACAATCATACGAATGGAACCGCAATTGGGTCCTATCCAGGAACAACGAACTACACGATCCACTCATCGACAGGAATGCAAACTTGGAGAAGATCAGCTGATTTTTCAGGAGAGCCCAGCTTTAATTATCCAGAGTTTAGACAAGGTTCTTTCTCACTAAATACTTATACGAACAAACAAGTTACTTCGCGAATTGAATCCAATGACTCAATCTTCAACGCAACATTCAATAGTTCTCAAATCGGAAAAATCGCTTTTGGTGACTTTGTGGATACCGCAACGATTCAACAAACGACCATTGACGACTTAACCACAAGCTCAACGCACATTACGGGGCGAGCTGAGCCAAATGCCGATTTAGCAGTCACTATTGAAGGACAAGGAAGTTTAACGGGACGCGTTGCAAGTGATGGAACTTATCAATTTGCGATTCCGAACGCACCATTAGCAGTTGGAACAAAAGTGACTGTTACCGCAACGTCCAATGGTATTCAATCGGTTGCAGAAACAGTTGTAGAGGATAGTGAAAAAGAAACGATTGCCGAAACAACGATTTCCGAGCTAAATACTGACTCCACAAGTGTGACGGGAACGGCTGAGCCGAATGCTGAGATTACGATCAAAGCCGGTGACACGATCATTGCGAATGGACGAGTGGGTAGTGATGGCATCTATGCATTGACGATTGAGAAACAACAAGCTGGTACGGTAGTTACCGCCCAAGCAACCTTAAATGGCATTTCATCAAATATTGCAGAAACCATGGTTGAGCGAGCAACGATCGCCGAAACAACATTGAATGAGGTGACAACCACATCCACTACCGTTAGCGGAACAGCTGAACCCGATGCACATGTGGAAATCACGATTGGTGATGAAACGAAAAATGCCACTGTTGACAGTGATGGCAATTTTGAAGTAGAGATTGATCAACAAGCAGCGGGAACAATTATTACTGCTCAAGCAAGCATCGATGGATTGCAATCAAATATTGCTTCAACGATCGTTGTCACTGATCCAGCAAACACTGAAGGCACGATTACACCAGCAAGCTACAATGTTTCTTCGGCCGATCAGTTCCTGAGAGGGTCGTATACCGGTGATGTTGTATCTGCCCGTGTGTATGTAAATGGATCATCCGTTCGTGGTGGGAATTTTGCTGATGGTTCGTTTGAATTCTTTATCGGCAATCGCATCCAATCCGTAGATGATGTCGTAGAAATCGAAGCCTTGGATCAATATGGCAAAGTACTTGATCGGACAACCGTTGAATTAACTAGAGATTTGGCTGGTTCGATCACACCGGATCAATATCGTGTTGGCGAAACAATGATTACAGGGACCTTTACGGGTGATGTCAATTTTGCACGTTTAGTGATCAATGGCACGCCTTCTAATGCATGGGGTGGTACCTTCAATGCCGATGGCACCTTCTCGTTTTATGTAGCGAATCTTGGAATCAAAGCGGGCGATAAAGTTGAGATCCAAGCGTTGAACCGCCAAATTAACGGTAACACGGAAGCCATCGAAGTGCTAGAAACCAAAGAAGTAACAGTGATTGATCAACTTCAAGGGACGATCACACCGGATCAATACAGTTACACCGATACCATGATTACGGGAACCTTTACGGGAGATATCAATTTTGCCAACTTAGTGATTGATGGACAGTCAGTAGGGAACTGGGGTGGCACATTCAATAAAGAAACTGGCCGCTTTGAATTCTTTGTTCACGCACAATTTAGAGAACAGATCAGAACGGCAACGAAAGTAGAATTGCAAACCTACCATCGTGAAACAGTCGATGGACAAACGATTGATCATAAGCTGGTGTTGCAGCCGATAGAAATCGTCAAAGCAGCAGGCACGATTCAACCAGCAGCCTTCAAAGTGACAGAGAGTGAAATTACTGGAACCTTTACAGGCGATGTGAATTTCGCCAACTTGATCGTTGATGGACGTTCAATTTCATGGGGAGGCACCTTTAACACCGCAAACCAGACGTTTACTTACTTTGTCAATCAAACGACCCGCGACTTGATTCGCGATGCGGAAACAGTTGAATTGGTTGCTTACCATCGGGAGGTTGTTAGTGGCCGTCCGGTAGACACCGAATTGGATCGTAGTGTAGTCACTATCGACAAAGAATTTGTTGGCACAATTACGCCAAACCCTTACACATTAGGTGATCGAATCGTTACGGGAACCTATACAGGAGATGACATCAACTTTGGTCGACTTGAAATTGATGGCATGATCCTGTGGGTGAGCGGTTTTGCGGATGGTACCTTTACCGCCTACTTGAACCAAGAACAAGCCAACAGTGTGACAAAAGACAGCCAGATGACGATCTATGCATTGCATCGCTTTGCTGACTTAAGTACACGAGAGATTGCACAAGCAACCGTTTCAATCACAGAATAAGAAACAGAAACTACGAGAGCCCCTTGTACCTTGCCTGTTGCAAGGGGCTCTTCATTGATAGAAAGAGAGAAAGCAAATGAACATGAAGAAAAAAATCGTTAGCCTCTTTAGCCTTGCCCTCATGGGGAGTTTTTTAGCGGCTTGCTCGACGGATGACCAAGCAAAGACGGATACTACCCAAGGCAGCGAACCAATCGAACAAATCACGGATCAAAGCAATGCCGAGCCGCAATCGATCATTGGTGGATTAAAGATCATCATCGACAAACAAGAAATCAATCAAAAGAAAACAGAAGATGGGGAACAAGTATTACATACATTTACCATCACAGCAGAAAATATGGGATCAGTTGCCGCTGGATTAGGTTCGATTGATTTTCTTTTAGAAACTGAAGAGGGAGAATTTCTTGAACTTGATCATACCATGGCGATGTTTGGCAATGAGATCGCTGTAGGTGAAACCATCACTGGACAAGTTTCCTTTGCTTTAGAAGAAGGACAAGTGGCGAAAAAACTGATTTATAAACCCGGTGAAGAACAATTAGCAGAATGGGATGTTAAGAGCGAATGAAGGTAAACGTTATTGGATTGGGGTATATCGGGCTACCCACAGCACTTACTTTTGCAAACCATGGGATTGAAGTCGTTGGGGTTGATGTGTCAGAAACAGTCGTTCAATCACTTCAAGCAGGTCAGGCACCAATCGAAGAACCCGACATTGATCGCTATCTAGCACAAGCTTTAGCGAAAAAGACATTCAAGGCACAGTTGGTACCAGAAAAAGCGGATGTCTTTATTATTGCCGTACCAACGCCAAATATCGCCGATCAATTTGGTAGTTGCGACTTGTCCTACGTGAAAGCGGCGATGGCTGCTATCTTACCCTATCTTGAAAAAGGCAACACAGTCATTGTTGAATCGACCATTCAACCCCGCACGATGGAAGACATCGTTGGACCCTTTTTTGAAAAAGCAGGTTATACCATTGGAGAAGATCTCTATTTGTTGCATTGCCCAGAGCGAGTTTTGCCAGGGAAAATCTTTGAAGAGCTGGTGATGAACAATCGAATCATTGGTGGCATGACGAGCGCTTGCACCCAACAAGGCAAACGAATTTATCAGACCTTCGTCAAAGGAAACGTGCTGGAGACTTCTGCAAGTATCGCTGAGCTATCGAAATTGATGGAAAACACCTATCGCGACTTGAACATTGCACTAGCCAATGAATTGGTCCAAATTGGGGATCGCCTAAACATTGATGCACTCCAAGTGATTGAGTTAGCCAATCAGCATCCACGGGTCAATATCCATCAACCGGGACCTGGTGTCGGCGGTCATTGCTTAGCAGTCGATCCGTATTTTGTTGTCGCGGCAGCACCTGATGACGCGAAGTTAATTCAATTGGGGCGGATGATCAATACAGAGATGCCTGAATTCATTATAAAAAAAGTCGAAGAGATCTTAGCGATTCATGGTGGAAACAAAATCGCGGTCCTAGGGTTGGCGTATAAGGGCAACATTGACGATGCCAGAGAAAGTCCGGCTGTTGAGATCGCCAAAAGATTGAAACAAAAGAAAGCTCTGCAAGTCACTACCTATGATCCTTATGTCGCCACTTCTGATGTTGCACAAATTGAAGTAGCACTAACAGACAGTGATCTGGCATTGATCCTCTGTGACCATGATGCCTTTAAAGACATAGCGCCGGCAGCCATTCAAGCGATGAAACAAAAAATCGTTTTTGACACGAAAAATATTGTGACAGGTAAAACGAGGTTCGAGGCTGCCTATTCTCTTGGGTCATTACCAAGCGCCCAGTAAATGGTTTGATTGCTATTTCTGTTATTGAAAGGGAAAACCAATGAATAAAGAAATAAATATGAAAAAATTGAAGCAAGTCCTTCAGCAACGAATAGGCTGGATCCTCATGATCATTAGTATTCCCTTACTAGCGATGTTGCTTTATCTAACCCTGTTTGCTGAACCCATTTATCAAAAAAGTGCACAGTTGCTGATTAGTCAGTCAGAAACGATAGCTGGCAATCGTCTGGAAAACCAGACGATTCAGGCAGACCTTCAACTCGTCAGTACCTATAGCACCATCATCATGAGTCCTCGCATCTTAAATGAAGTCAGTGAGGCGCTAGAGGAAAGCTACGATGTGGCTGAATTGTCGGAGATTTTGAGTGTTACCAATGCCACCAACTCGCAGATCATCGAAATCAACGCTTACCATCAAAGTCCGAAGATCGCAGCCGAAATCGCCAATACGACCGCCAGCGTTTTTAGTGAAGAGATCCCTAAAATCATGAACATTGATAATGTCACGATCTTAGCAGAAGGAACCGTTTTGCCACAAGAAACGCCTGCTCGTCCAAACAAGTTTTTGTTGTACAGTTTGACCACTTTTTTAAGTCTTCTTTTCGCTTTTACGTATGTGTTCCTCCTGTTGGTTTTTGAGCGCAGTTTTGCTTCGAATACGGAAATCGAAGAGGTCTTAGGGGTAAAGGTCATCGGAGAGATAAGCAAAGAAAAACGAGTTGCTTCGTTTAAAACCATCCAGTCGAGAAGCTTTAGAGGAAGGAAGCGTGTGTGATGCGTAGCATGAAGGGAAATTATTCCATCATCAGCGAACAAGTCAAGTTGATTCGCGAAAATGTCGACTATTTATGCCAACAACAAGATGCTCAAACGATTTTGATTACTTCAGGAGAAAGCGGTACGGGAAAATCCACGGTCTCGGCAAATTTGGCGGTCGCCTATGCCCAAAAAGGGAACCGAACCTTATTGATCGATGCGGATCTGCGTAAACCCACCCAACATTATTTGTTTTCACAAGAAATGCACGTGGGCTTGTCCAACTATATCCGACGGGACATCTCGATCGAAAGCTGTGTCCAACAAGTGATTTTAGAAGATTGCGAATTTTCAATCATCACTAGTGGAGCCATTATGTCAAACCCTAATGATCTGCTCGCTTCTTCGAAAATGACCGCAGCCTTGCAAGAGGTCAAACAACTATACGATGTGGTCATTATTGATACGCCACCAGTCAATGTCGTTTCGGATGCCTTGATCCTAGCCAAGAAAGTCGACGGTGTACTTTTAGTCGTTCATGCGGATAAAACGAACAAACAATCCGCAAAAAATGCCGTCAAAAAGCTACGCCTAGTTAACGCAAACATCTTAGGTGTCGTGGCGAATGGCACGGACACGGGTGAAAATTACTATTATTAAGGAGGGGAACTTTGTGGAAAGACCCGCTTTAGACAAGCAGTCAAGGGTTCAAGCGACTAGCTATTTACGTTGGAAACGCACGATAGAAACTATCTTTAGCTTGGGCTTATTAGTCGTCCTTAGCCCGCTGTTACTGCTGATTTGTATAGGGATCAAATTTTCTAACTGGCAGGCACCGATTATTTTTAAGCAAGTTCGTGTTGGCAAAAATGAGGCCACGTTTGTGATGTACAAATTTCGAACGATGGTGCCTGATGCCGATCAATTATTAGGGCGATACCTTGATAAAAACGAAATTGAAGGGGCCATGTTCAAGCTGAAGAAAGATCCGCGAGTGACGCGCTTAGGCCGTTTTTTAAGAAAAACGAGTCTTGATGAACTGCCCCAATTGATCAATGTCTTGAAAGGGGAGATGGCACTGATCGGCCCTCGTCCTCCTTTAGAAAGAGAAGTCGTCAGTTATTCAGAAAAAGACAAGCAACGATTGTGTGTCACACCCGGGTGCACAGGGTTGTGGCAAGTCAGTGGACGAAACGAATTGAGTTTTCAAGAGATGGTCGCATTGGATCTCTATTACATCAATAACCTGAGCTGGTTATTGGACTTGAAAATAATTATGAAAACGATTGGCGTTGTTTTCTTACCCAAAGGAGCATTCTAATGGAGCAACAAGTACGTGTATCACTTTTAGGCAGCAATCTCGATTCCTTAAACTTTCAGGAAACCATTACTAAGATCGAGGCAATGATCGAACAGGGGATGCCCGCACAGCATGTTTCAATTAACGCGGGAAAAATAAACTTGATGCGAAAAGATCCCTCGTTGCGATCGATCGTCAATCGGGCAGCTTTGATCACGGCTGATGGGCAGTCGATTGTCTGGGCAGCGAAATATTTAGGGTGCCCGGTACCAGAAAGGGTAACAGGCATCGATCTTTTTCGCGAGCTGGTCAAATTGGCAGCAGAAAAAGGCTGGCGTCCTTATTATTTAGGAGCAACTGCCGAAGTCGTAGAAGCCGTCGTCAAACATGACCAACAGCTCTATCCCGACCTGAACATAGCGGGTTTTCACCATGGCTATTTTTCCGAAGTCGAATCATTGGACGTGGCAAAAGAGATTGCACGGACGCAACCAGACTTGCTGTTTGTCGCTTTTTCTAGTCCGCAAAAAGAGATTTGGCTCGATACATTCAGCGAAGTGTTGCAAGTGCCATTTGCGATGGGCGTTGGCGGCAGCTTTGATATCGTCGCAGGCAAAACCAAACGAGCGCCTTTGTGGATGCAGCGGGCAGGTTTGGAATGGTTTTATCGCTTTGCGCAAGAGCCAGTCAGGATGTTTGATCGCTATATCATAGGAAATTTACGCTTTTTACAGTATGTGTGGGGAGAAAAAAGAAGAAACGCATGAAATCAAAACAGCAAAGCCATCACCGCTTCTTCCTGGGGATTGTGGCCATTTTTCCGATAATCGACGTCTTAAACGGCTTATTTCTAAGTCTGGGCATTCCTTTTCCCATTGGCGTGTTCTACCGTTTGCTGTTCTTTTTGTTCTTAGTGATTATGATCGTGACAGAAAAGATTCCCCATAGCTACTATACATATTTAACGTATGGGTTTATCGCTGTGACGCTTACGATTTTTCTGTTACAAGCACTTTTTCTAGGGTACAGCTGGCAGTGGGTGATCGAGGATCTATCGGTGTATATCAAATACCTCTTATGGGTACTGATTCCTTATTATGTCTATCAACGAAAAAACGACTTCTCCAAACTGCACTACGACAGCTTATTTATTGTTATCAGTGTCTGCTTCACCTTGGGGCTACTGATTCCTTATTTTTTAGGGCTAGGCTACCAAACTTATGACAATTCTGATGCTGGGTATAAAGGCTATTTCTTTGCCAATAATGATACGAGCTTTGCCTTTATTGTTTCAATCACCTTTACAGTCCAGGCACTAATTGTTTCGATCAAAGAACAGACCCATAAGTTTTCACTGTTTTTGGCTAGTTTATTCGCTGGAAATTTCGTCTGTTTGGTCTTGGTCGGTACGAAAACCGGCGTGTTTTATGGTGTCGGTGTGTTGTTCTATCTTTTAATCCGATTGGTGCTAGGCATTGAACGTAAAGCATTTCTGCAACAATTGTTTATCTGGTTTATGAGTTTTATTACGATTGCTTGGCTGCTTATTCAAGGACTACCATTGCTGATCCAAGCCGTCGAAGGAACCTATCTTCGCATGGTGTATTTTTATC
This sequence comes from Enterococcus sp. 4E1_DIV0656, assembly GCF_002140695.1. Lineage (NCBI taxonomy): Bacteria > Bacillati > Bacillota > Bacilli > Lactobacillales > Enterococcaceae > Enterococcus > Enterococcus sp. 4E1_DIV0656. The sequence continues at coordinate 1,613,243 of NZ_NGLF01000001.1, forward strand.
ATCTTTTCGACGGGGACTTGATCCGGCTATTTTCTAGTTCAAGAAGTGATTTTTTGATTGGTGGGATGAACGCCTTCTTAAATGATGAGGCCCGACACTTTACCATGATCTTTGGCCAAGGCTTTGAATACCGTTTGGCACACTTTGGTCGTCTTGGCTTAATTGAAATGGACTTCTTCGACACCCTTTTCGGGCAAGGCCTACTGGGAATAGCGTTATTGCTGCTAATGCTCGCCTATTTTGTCTATTTGGCCTTTCAGCCACGAAAACGATCGGTTTATAGTTTTGCCTTGATCGTGGTGCTTTTTTATAGTTTTTTTGCCGGGCATGTTTTGTATTCGGCATTGTCTTCCACCTTTTTAGGATTGATTTGTGGAGGCATTATTTTAACAGAGAAAGAGTGAACAACTGATTGAAAAAATTACTTTTGAGGCTGGGCTTTTTCTCCCTCGGTTCGTTAGGTTCGGCGGTCTTAAACTTGGTGCTTTTGCCCGTAACGACCAGCTTTTTGACACCCGAAGAATATGGGAAGACCAGTATGTTTTTCCTTGCACAGACCTTTTTGATATACGTGATCTATCTCGGCTTCGACCAAGCCTTTACGAGGGAATACCATGACCACGAAAACAAACGCGAGTTATTGCAACAAGCGATGCTCGTCCCGTTGCTCTGTTCATTTTTCTTTCAGCTGATCCTAGTGGTTTTTGCGGCAGTTTTTTCGCAGCTTTTATTTGAATCTCCACAGTACACCCGTGCGATTTATTTATTTGCTCTTTCGTCGGGACTGCTGATTTTTGAACGGTTTCTTTTGTTAACGGTTCGAATGCAAAACAAAGCGATCCAGTTCTCCGTTTACAGTATTTTGGTGAAATTCATGGTCTTGTTCATCACGTTGCTGTTTCTCTTTTTTGGTCCGCCGACGTTTATTACGGTGGTCTATGGCATGCTCTTCGGTCAGATTATCGGTGATTGTCTGTTGATTCTGGCAAACCTGGCGCTTTTTATGCCGCTCGTTCGCCAAATCGATCGCAACCTGATCAAAAAGCTGAGTCGTTTTGGCTTGCCGACGGTGGTGGGAACGTTCCTCTATAGCCTGTTAATGATTATCGACAAAATGATGCTGCGCTATTTTGCTGATTTTGCCGCTTTGGGCATCTACACGGCTGCATTCAAAGTGGCAAGTGCCTTGATGATTCTACAAGTTAGTTTTGCCAATTTTTGGATTCCGACCTCCTATGAATGGTTCAAAAAAGGCAAACCATTGATTTATTACGAACGAGTCAGTCACTTTATCATGTTCGTCTTGTCGATTTTCTTTTTACTGATGGTCTTTTTCAAAGAAACGATCGTCATCTTATTGTCGCAAGACTACTTAGAGGCCCAGTACTTGTTTCCCTTGTTATGTTTTTACCCCTTGATGATGACGATCAGTGAAACGACCAATCTCGGGATCGTTTTTTATAAGAAAAGTCATTTGAATATTGCTGCCTCTTTGCTGGCGGTCTTAGCTGCATCCCTTGGTCATCTCCTACTCGTACCGACAATTGGCGCCACAGGAGCGGCTTGTGCTACGGCATTAGGGTACTTGGTCTTCTTTTTTGCCCGTACATATTTTTCGATGACCTATTGGCAGGGGTTCTCAGTCAAACGCCAAATCAGCCTTTCGATCATGCTGTATTGCTTTGCGCTGTTTACGGCATTCAATCGGACTCTTTGGCTGGAAAAGAGCCTCGTTTTGCTGCTGATGCTCTTCGTCGTTGTTCTTTATCGCAAGGAACTAAAGCAGGTAACTAGATTTGTACAAGAAAGGAAAATCAACAAAGCATGAATATCTTACTTATCGGTCCAGATCCAGCAGCAAAAGGGGGGATCGCAACGGTCATTCATAATTTCCAAAAAGCAAAAGCGCCAGAGGACGTGCGTTTCGTCGTCCATAAGACTTGGTCGGAAAAAGGAAAATATTGGACGCAGATCAAAGCGTTTCTTACGTTTCGTCGGCACATCAAAAAAGAAAGGTGCCAGATCCTTCATTTCCACGTTGCGCAAAAGGGCAGTTTCTATCGCAAGAGTTTGCTGTTGTTGCTAGCACCAAAACATTGCAAGACGATTTTTCATATGCATGCTTCGCAATTTGACCAGTTTTATCAAAACAGTCCTTCGTGGGCAAAGTGGTGGGTCCGTTTTACCTTAGCTCGGGTGGATCAGCTCGTAGTGCTAAGTAGTAGCTGGTCAGCATTTTACCAAACGATTACCGATACCTCAATCGAGGTCTTGCCAAATGCCGTAGCGGTGCCGGAGGAATCCTTTTATGACCCCACCGCAAAATGGATCATCACTCTTGGCAGGATCGGGCAAAGAAAAGGCAGCTTTGATCTGTTGGCAGTTGCAAAAGCAATGGCTGTTTCCTTTCCCGAGATTCGCTTTATGTTATTTGGCGATCAAGAAAATCAACAGGTTGCCCAACAGCTCCAAGAAGAGGCTCTCACCAATGTGTTCTTAAATGAGTGGGTAGCAACCGATGCGTTACCAGCTGTTTTTCGTAAGGCAGCCATCCATTTTCTCCCTTCTTATCACGAAGGCTTGCCGATGGCGATCTTAGAAACCATGGCGGCAGGTATCCCCAATGTAACGACGAAGGTTGGGGGAATCCCAGAGTTGATCCAATCGGGTGAAAACGGCTACCTAGTAGCTGCCGGTGATATTCAAGCAATGATCGAGACGTTGAGCGGTCTGTTAGCTAACGAGGAAGAACGAATCAAAAGCAGCCAACAAGCCAGAGCAACGATTGAGCAACAGTATGCCTTAACGTCGTATATGAAGCGCTGGCAGAAGATTTACAAAAAGCAACTTGATTAATGCTCAAATTGCTGAAAAAAAGGAGAAGTACGATGCAAAAAATAAAGGTATTATCTATTTTTGGTACACGACCAGAAGCCATCAAGATGGCACCGGTCATAAAAAAACTAGCAAATGATCCACGCTTTCTATCAAAGATCGTCGTGACAGGGCAGCATCGAGAAATGCTTGAGCAAACATTAGCGGCGTTTGAGCTGACCCCTGATTACGACTTGGCTATCATGCGAGAAAATCAAACCTTGTCTAGTATCACCAGTCGTATTTTAGAAGGACTCGAAGGTATTTTTCAATCAGAAGAACCAGACGTAGTGTTGGTCCATGGCGATACGACGACGGCAGTGGCAGCTGCGCTGGCCGCTTTTTATCAGCAGATCTTGATTGGTCATGTGGAGGCTGGGCTACGAACAGGTAACAAGAATGATCCGTTTCCAGAAGAAATGAATCGCCGGTTGATTGATCAACTAGCAGATTTTCTCTTTGCCCCTACAGATCAAAGCCAGGCAAATCTGCTAAAAGAAAATCATCCACAAGACCGCATCGTCGTTACTGGCAATACGTCTATTGATGCTTTGTACCACACCTTGGCACAAAAAAAAGACCGAAAACCAATCAGTGAGAAAAAAATCCTTTTAGTTACGATGCACCGGCGAGAAAATATTGGGCAACCCATGGAACAAGTGTTTCGTGCACTAAAACGCATCGCTATTGCTTATCCCGCACTGACGATGGTCTTTCCGATGCATAAAAACCCTCGTGTCCGTACACTAGCCAAGCGCTATTTAGAAGGGCAGCAAAATATTGAGCTGATCGAACCATTGGATGCCCCTGCATTCTATCAGTTACTGGCAGGCAGCTACCTTGTTTTGACCGATTCAGGAGGGATTCAAGAAGAAGCACCCTCCTTGGGGATTCCTGTCTTGATCGTACGTGAAACGACGGAACGCCCAGAAGGGGTGGCAGCAGGGACTTTGAAACTTATTGGTACCCATGAGGAGCATGTGTATTCAGAAATCGTTCATTTATTGTCTGATGAGGCAGCATACAAACAGATGGCGCAAGCCAAAAATCCCTATGGAGATGGACAAGCCAGTGAGCGAATCGTGGCTGAATTAAAAAGTTATTTCGAGTAGAGGAAGGCGAATCTATGAGACAATTCCAATCATCTTTTGTCATTAGTAAAACGACGCTAAGGTGGCTACATTTGCTAGAACATATGGAGCACGCTTCTCATACACCGATCCGTGGGTTGTCAAAAGTGATCAAAAGCTCTAGCCGAACCATCATTGAAGATTTACAAAACATTAAAGAGTATTTCGAAGATGCTATCGAAATGGAAACGTCAAATAGTGGCTATCAGCTACAAGTCATCGATACAGAAAGCTACTTAGAAAAAAAACGGAATTTGATCAGTAACGAGCCGTTGTTTCGCATCTTTGAGAGCATTTTTTTAGGGGAAATATTGACCATCAATGAGTGGTCAGACATTTTGTTTATTTCCCCTGCCACGTTGATGCGGTATTTTCGAAAGATCGACCCAATTTTAGCACAGTACCAACTGACATTAAACAAAACCACCGTTGATCTTATTGGTGAGGAAGTCAATATTCGCCATTTTTTTCTGAACTTTTATTATGAATCCGATAGTACGCCGCATACCGTATTTCCGCCGTTGATCATTCATGAGATCGGTTTAAACTTGAAAAAAGAAGAATTCGATAGCAATTTCTCTAATCTTGCCTTTGAGGAAATCAGTTACATGCTTTATATCATTTTAGAGCGAACCTCTCATGGCCATTACGTCACGATCGATCCAGCCATCGTCAAGCAGTTTCGTAAAGAGTATTATCTTGAGCTGAAAAAATTAAAGACGATGCTATCGAACCATTTGCAAACGACGATCGCCGAAAAAGAAATCATCTACTTTTATGCGTTATCGATGGGAAAACGGACGGTGTTTGATATTGATATGGAAAGGGACTTTTGCAACAAGTTAGGCAAAGACTCGCAGATCCTGCAACTAACCCAACGTTATCTAAAGGAGGCAGGCGTACCGCCGTATGCGCTGGAATATAGTACGGTTTTGATCCAGTCTTTTTTTGCGACGATCTTACTAAAAAATAAACTTTCACCGGTCTTGAACAAAGTGATTCCCGATTTGATCTCATTTGTAAAAAAACATTTTCCAGAGGAAATGGCACAAAACACAGCGTTCTTACAAAAACAATTCAAACAACTGAAGTGTCTGTCTTTAGACATGATCGTAGATATCAGCGCAGTGTTTACCATTCACATGGACTGTGTGAAAGAATTGTACTGGGGGAAGCCTAAAAAAATTGCGTTCCTGTTAGAAGGGAATCAATTTATCTCGCAACGAATTCAGGTCACTGCTCGTAAGTATCTAGGCAGTTATCAGAAACTCTTTTTTCCGAATGTATTAGATATCAATCCCGGCTATTTTGAGGCGAACCAATTTGATATCGTCGTCACAAATTATAATGAGCATATGTCGAATTTTTCTTGTTCTGGCGTGTATTTATTGTTCAATAAAATCCCGAACTCAACCGATTGGCGCAGACTCATGTCATTGATCGACTTTAAACTTTAACAATGGTCCAGGTGCAAAATAATTCTCAGATGAAAGATAGGAATGATGCAATCATGATGAAAAAAGGACATATGACACCAGAAGCCTATTTAAAAAATTACAGCGAACTTTGTTACTTGCAGGAATTTCCCTTAATCAAACAAGTATGTACAGAGTTGCAAACACGATTCAAAGAAATTTGCTATACCGAGTACGATAATGTGCTACAACAAATGGCGGATTTGCTAGAAATCGATGCCCAACTGCAAATGTTTTTAGATTTTTTCCGACACGACTTTTTTAAAGAAATCGAATTAGCAGAAGAAGAGATCGTCGAAATGATCAAAAAGGACAAAAATGTCTATTACCGACAAATGGCAGGGATCGGCACAAACCAGAAAGCGCCCCATGGCTTGATTTATCTCAGCGAGAAATGAACACTGTGATCGCTGAGATAAATCAGAGTGTCAACCACTCGTTGGGTAAGAATGGTTTTTATAAAATAACACTTCGAAATGCTTTGTGACCGTAATGATTCCACAAGATAGTGTCTAGCAAGTTGACCTACGCATTGTCCAACACAACCAGACGCAAGATTCGTGGATTGATTTGATTAAGTAATCGATTCCAATCTGTCGCATCTGGAAACGATTTTAGAAGAACGCATTCTACTTCCAGTAAGTATTCTGTCGTATACTCCGAATAATTGGTGACTAATAGATCAATTTGCTTTTCTTTTAAATAGGTTGGAGAGAGTTCACTGGCATTAGGATAATACAATGTATGGAAGCGACCCAAATATTTTCGCACGATACTTTCGGCATATTCACAAACATATTCGTTTCCTTCAAAAATCACAGCGATCGTCCGTTGTGATCCCCAATTTTCTTCTTTGATCGCTTCCATATGAATCGTTAAGCTGGCACAGAAATCGTCAAGATAGGAGGATGAATACAGCTTTTTGACTAGCTTGTGTTTTGCCAAAAATGCATAGTTTCTCTTATATTCGTAGGAAAACTTCTCTTTGACGAATTGCGTAAGATCGTCAATATTGACATTCATGATGGGCGAGAGCATATCGCGTATTTTCACAATCGTAAAAAATGATTCTAACCAGTGTAAATCTTTTTGTTCATCATAGGAATTGCCTTGATTTAGGGCATAGAAATCTTTTGTCACTTGTTGGATCTCAGGCCAGCGATTATACTTTCGGCAAAATTCTTCGATCGAAGGATGATTGATTTTTCGGCGACAGATGAGACAAAGTAACAAATAAATGATTTCGTCCTCTGGCAGATGGTAATGAAAATAGGAATAAAGGATCTCTCTTAACGTATCTGGAGCAATCAATGAATGATAAGCATAAAAGATGTCCTTTAGTTCAGGTGAAAGTTCGACTTGTAACCCTTTCTTGCTGCGTTCCAGTGTAATGTAGAGAATATAGGAAAAGTAAGAAAAAGTAGAAGCCGGTTGCTTTTTTGAATGCAAAAGATTGGTGATCTCAATGACAGCATCTTGGACATCCAGCGATGGGAAGATCGTATTGACATTGATATCTGACTCATAATAAAACAGACAAAAAAAGCGGCGAATATCGATTTCGGAACCTATCAATGTGACAGGGTTTGTTGATAGACGAAGTTTGAAGGGCTTTAATAATTCGTTCATTTTTTTTAAGTAACTGAGCAATGCTTGTTCAGAAAGATTAAGGGTCAAGCTCCAATCCAGAGCAGATTGTAATTCATCAAAAAAAATACTCTCCAAAATCATAAAAAATGGCTCGTCTTTAACTAAATTTTGTTTTTGTTTGATATACCCCTCGGGATCAAGTTCTTCAAATAAATACCCAAACTTAGAGGAATAGATTTCGATCGCATCATTAAAATGTTCGCGAATCATGGCAATATCCGCAATGATCGTACGGGTACTGCTTTTTGTTACTTCTGATAAATCGCCCAATGTTGCAGATGGATTCTTCTCAAATTCATTTAATAATTGCAATCGTCGGATTAAAGAACGATTTTTGATAAATTTTAGCTGAAAATTTTTCATAGTTGCCCCCGTTGAATTTAAAAAAGAATTAAACACATTATAAACAATTGGTTAAAAAACTTCAATTTTTATGTTTAATTTTATTTTATTTGACTAAATATTCGATTTTTTATTATTCTGGTGGATGTAAACGGTTGAAACGAATTGATACAATGTAGGTTTTTTCACCGACAGGTGAAAATTGCTATTTTTTTTTAAGGATATTTGACGCTATAGTGAGACCATAGTCCGATGCTTAGGAGTATTTGTTTTTTCTCAAGAGGAAACCTGTGAACTGTTGGTTGGATCAAAAGGGAGAAAATAAACAGTAAATGTAACTAGCAAATGAGTGAATGTGCCATCAATACCTAGAAATGCAGTGTACTTGAGGGTATCCACGAATGAGAGAGAAAGAAAATAGAAGACATTGATTGGTTGAAGAACATCTACGGTTACCAGAAAGTGTAAACTGGAAACGAACATGCAGATAGATTACGAGGAGGCTAATATGCTGGCAGAAAAGATAGCGGGAGCAGAAGAATATTTGGCGCATTTTCAAACAGAGCTAGAAAAACAAGGGGTGTTACGCTTTTTTCCAAAAATAAATGCCTTTTATCATCGGTTAGCAAAAGAGTTTTTAACGATTTTTCATAGCAAGGAAGAAAACCTGTTTGTTCAGTGGGGCCACTTATTGGCGATTGATGCACAATTGCAAATATTGATGGAAATCAGCAACAATCGCAAAGAGGGATTGCTAGATGACCTTGGGATGAGTGAGGAAGAAGTCATTGAAATGATAGAAAATGACCATAAGTATTTTTACCGTGAGATCACGGGGGCAAAGTTAACGCAAAAACCCAAAATGGGCTTGATTTATTTGAGTGAACACTTAGCGGAGTCCTGAAGTTTTATGTCTAATACGTCGAGTAGACCTGAGAGTTAGGAAAAAAATTGAGATAAATGGGAAACGATGATGCTCAGTAGACTATTGGGGAAGTTTCATAGATAGTTTTTTGGAGAAATAAATGGAGAGTAGTAGTGGGGCTAAAAGGATGATTTTCAGGTGGAACGTACCCTTGAGAATGACAGAGGGCAGATGGACTACTCAAACAACGCAGTGGGGAAGGCAATTGGTTGGTCTTCCTTGCTTGAGTAAGAGTTGTTTTTAAGAAACAACAGATTGACCGCTAAAGTCAACGACAAAGACGAATGTTTTTTTCTCTTCATAAAATAATTACTGTGTAAGACGTGAAAAAAAGCAAAAAGCGCTTGAAGGTAGGACATGAACGGAATGAAACTTTTTATTATTTTTGCCTACTTGTCGGTAGGCATATCGGTGGCACAATACGGCATGTATGATTTCTTTCCCAGCATATCTGTGATCCTTCGCAGCTGGTTTCAATTGGGGCAAACCATTCTTTTGCTTGGCTATTTCTTTCTGCTGGTTATGTATTTTTGGGTACAGCGTGGCAGAACAAGGAAAGAGAAGCAATCTTTAGGAGAATGATCAAGAATTAAACAGCAATGATCAGCAAAGAAGCGTTTTTACAGTAGGAAGAAAGCGCTTGTTTGTAAGAAAAAGTATACATAAAATAGTACGACCGAGACGAGCCTTTCGTGGGCTCTTACTTAACATAAACAAATCTGCAGCAAACGTTTGCTTCTTTTGGTGAAACCAAGAAGGGATCGTTTGCTGTTTTTTTGTGCTAACAAATAGGCCTGTTTTCAAATGTCCCGTGGAGAGCTTTTTTCAAGGAAATGAAAAATTCTTAAGGGGGAGGCTGGAAGAATCGATTCGTTCTGTAAATAGTAATCAAAAAATGGATGGCCGAAGAACTACATACGAGAGAGTCAATAAAATGCTTCATGGAGGAATGGCTGATTTAGCCAAGCGGCATTTCAAGGGAGTACCGAAGGATAATAGATAGAGAAGATAAAGCAATGGACAGAGACGCCAAAGTTTTTAGCGCTGCAATAGCTATTGGAGTATGCGTTGGTTTGGCTGCATCTGTATTGGCAACAAAAGAGTACCGGGAAAGGGCTGGACAAGTGAAAATGAATGGGAAAGGTGGCGCTCCAAAAGAAGAACCATAGCTGATGATCCGCCAATCGTCGAGGAACCACCCAACTGTTTTCCGTAGAGAAATACCAAACGAGCAGGAGATGACCACTGACAGGCATGCTTCATGTTCTTGTCAGTTTAGTGATTCTAAGAAAAACAACATAAAAGAAAGAATACCCGACAAACGTAGCTTGGGGGATCAGATGAAAAGAGAGGAACGTTCTTAATAATAATAGTCCCCCCCTCTTTTTTTACCGTTATTTTATTGTGGCTTTTATAGAATGGAGAACTGCAGGTGCTTTGGAGATTGATATATGATTTTTCTATGGTAACAAGCACTTTGGTAGATGTTAAGGATTTCTCACTTTAGCCATATCCTATGTTGAATAATTTATTTAAAACGGGGGTTTGTTTTTTTATTTAGGCATAGATTTCATCAGCCAGTGAATTTATTGATTTTTCCCGCATCACAAAGATAGCTATAATGAAGTATATCGAGGATAAAACCCAGCGTTTTTGGAAGCCAACTGAAACAAAGACCAATCGACTTTGTTCAAGGTTACCGTCTAAGTAAAGGTGTCTAAAAAAGGGTGGTTTTTAGGCTTGATGATGTCAAAAAGGGGGAGGGAGAATGAAAAGAGCGAGGGGGAATTTTTGGGTCAAACTGATGATCTTCGCTGCTTTTTTTCAAGTGATCAGTGCTTCGATGATTTTAGTTTCGGCACAAGAAGAGCGTTCCGTCGATACAGAAGGCTCAGTCCAGTTCACGGGTGTCTATGAACCAGACAAACCAGAACCTTCACCACCGACCGGACCGACACAACCTGGCGGGGATGGGGGACGTTTGCCGCAGACAAATACCCGAAAAAGTTCCAGTGCCACGGCACTCGGATCATTGCTGCTATTGATCGCTGGCTATTCAACAGTGAAGAAGACACGCAGGTACCAAAAAGAACGAACAACCTCAAGAACACAAGAAAAGTTGAGTAATAGAGAATAAGGGAATGATCTTATGAGATTTTTGCGATTTGCAACGAGCACCGTACTTGCCGCAACCCTTTTGACTGGTGGAATCCAAGGGACCGCCGCTGAAGTAAGAGTCGCTGAAACCGATGGGCAAGTCAGTTTTGTGCCCAATGATCGAGACCCGACGGAAGTGTTACCGCCTGATCCAGGCCCCGATGGCCCCGATGTGGAGATACCGCCGATCGGACCAGATGGACAAACAGGACCATTGACGATCGCTTATGCGCCGACTTTGGATTTTGGTACCCAAGAAATCTCCAACCGAGATGCCGTCTATTCGATGGTGGCAGAAAAGCAACAATTAGCGGATACCCAAGGGGAAGAAAACCAAGTACCGTATGTTTCCTTCGCCCAAGTACAAGATACCCGTGGGTCAAATGCTGGCTGGCGTTTGACTGTAGCACTAAGTGCGTTTGAATCAGGGACGCAACACAACGAACTGCGAGGGGCACAAATCATCTTTGCCTCACGAGAAGTTGACTACAATAGCCACAATCAAGAAAACGCACCGGCCGCACATGAAGCAGACTTGCGTTTGGATGCCAATGGTTCAGCACAAGCTGTTCTGACTGCTGATGCCGGCAAAGGGGCAGGCACTTCATCCGTCGTTTGGGGCTACCAAGATGAGTTGAATGCGCAGGTCCAAGCCCAGGCGCCGGTGGTTCGCAATGAGGCGATCCAATTGTTCGTCCCGGGAGCGACTGCTAAAGATGCAGCCTTGTATGTGGCGACTTTGACGTGGCAATTGACGACCACTACCTCGCAATCAGGAGAAACAGTTCCAACGGCGCAAGCCGATGAAACAAACTAAAAGAAAGAAGGAATAAAAATGAAATGGATTCGCTTAGCAACAGTCGCAACACTGACCTCTACGATCTTCGCAGGCGGTGTACAAGCAGTAGCAAATGATGAACCAAGGACACCACTTTTTGAAGTAGAGACACCAAATGAGGTTACCTTTACCCAAGGGGAAGAAGACATTGATGACGTTGAAAACCCACTTGAATACCCACCCGTTATCATTGATCCGCTTCCAGTAAAAGGTCCATTAACGATCGTTTACGTGCCAGAAAAATTCGATTTTGGTCAACAAGCCATTACTTCATCTGCAGCTGAATATTCTTTGATTGCTGAAATGCAAAACGTAGATGAAAACCATCCTCTTGCGGTCGGACTTCCAGACACAGTTCCTTACGTTTCCTTGGCACAAGTCAGTGATACACGAGGAAACAGTGCGGCAGATTGGACATTAAGTCTTTCATTATCAGAGTTTATCGGTAAAACGACGAATGATGTTCTTTATGGCGCCCAACTTCACTTCATTGATCCGCAAATCAAACACAATGATGGTACCGGGCCTGCTGAAGAAGCGCCGGAAGCACCAGTAACTGATGACGATCGTGTGATTTTAAATGCTGATGGGGATTTAGCATCGAGCATTCCAGTCATGACCGCAGGAGCCAATCAAGGACAAGGACGCTCCTCTGTCTTCTGGGGAGACCAAGACAAAATGATGAATGAGTTTGAGGGTAATGATTTTACCGGAACGATTCTGAATGATCGTATTCAGCTGCATCTTCCATCAGCTGCGACGCCGCAACAAGACACCTATACAGCAGCCTTGACTTGGATACTATCTACCACAGTTAGTGTAGATGGTGAAAATGGTGGTAATGGCGGCGATGGAGACGACAACGTTTTAAATCCAGAAGAATAATCTTCAAAGCAACGCAACAATAATGTGAAACAACTGGCAGGAGTAGACCGTTATTCCTGCCTTTTTTGGAAGGAGAAACAACAGTGATTGAACAACCAACAAACCAACGCTGGCTGCGGCTTTTGACTGCAATAATCGTGCTATGCTCATTGATTGCTTGGCCGACACCAGTACGAGCAAATGATGACATTGAATCAGAGTTGAATTTTTTTGTAACCCCTATATTCCCTGACAGTCAGATCGAAGGCGGTGCTAGCGGTTATTTTGATCTGAATTTAGGCGCAGGGGAACAAGAAGAATTGCAGCTACGCATCCAAAATACATCGGAAGAAACCATCGATGTCGAAGTATCGGCTCATACTGCCTTCACCAACGTCAACGGAGTAGTAGAATACGGTCGTGATGCCGAAGCTCCTGACCCGACATTGCCTGCCTCGATTGCCGAATTGATTGAAACACCTGGGGTCATCACTTTAGAAGCCCAAGAAGAACGGATCCTTACACTTCCTCTGACAATGCCTGAGGAAGAATTTGATGGGGTACTGGCAGGATCGATCCGAGTTGAAGAGGTTCGCGATGCTACGGCAGCAGAGTCGGAAACAGAAGGCATCGGGATTCGTAATGAGTTTGCCTTTATTTTAGGAGTCGTCGTAAGCAACAACCGCTCGTCAACGGATCCAGGACTTGAATTGCTGGACGTTTTTGCCAGTCAAGTCAATTATCGGAACGTGATCAGTGCCAAGATTCAAAATTACACACCGACTTTCGTCAACCACTTAGAAATTGATGCTGAGGTTCGTGCCAGCGGCAGCGACACCGTCTTGTATGAAACACAGCGCACAAGTATGCAGATGGCACCAAATTCGCAGATGGATTTTCCGATCCCGCTAAATGGCGAGCGTTTCCGTCCGGGAGACTATGTCCTGACTATGACGGCCCGTTCACAAGGGGAGGAATGGCATTGGGAAGAACCCTTCACGATTGCGGCTGCTGATGCCCGACGTTTAAATGAGGAAGACGTGACATTGGAACCAGAAACCAATTGGTGGCTGATTGGCGGAATCGCCGCACTTGTTTTGTTATTGATCATCGTTGTTGTTTTAATCATTAACAAGAAAAAAAAGGCAAAGGAAGGTGGGGATCAGTAAAATGAAAAAGAAAACACTAAAGATAGTACTATCACTTATGGTAGGACTATTTAGTGTTTACTTGTTTTTTCCGTCTATTCGTGTGTTCTTTTTTGAACCACTACATGCATGGCAAGGAAGAGAAGGTACGTTAGGCGAGGTGTTCACTGGATCTTCTTTTGAAGAATCTTTAGAGGATCAAGAGGAGTTGGTGGTTTCTTTTCTGGAAGAAATCCAGCAAGCCTATGTTGGAGAAGTGTTTCCGATCATGTTTTTAACAAACCGCCCACTAACAAGCATCGACATCCAGCTGCCTGCAGCCACGATCATAGAAGAAACATTTTTAATGGAAGAAATAGTGATCACCCAAACCGAGGATCCCGAGCAATGGCTTCTGAACTCCGAAGTGCCGTTGACGTCGTTTAGTCTACCACTGACGATAGAATCCGTAGGTACTTATGAAATAACGGTCGCAGAGGCAGTGCTTACCTTGAACGTGGAAGCAAGAAAATCCGGAGAAGAGGGGGAGACATCCCCTATGGATACGGACGACCACCTGAGTGGCACTAACTTAGCAGCGGACCCTGTCACGTCAGATGGTTCATTTTTTGATGACATCGAGGTGGATGAAGGCAATCTTGATCTTTTGGAAGATAGGCGAAGAGAACAAGAAGTAGGCTCTTGGCTAGAATTTTTAGAAGCTGTCATGGACCCAGAGGTGAATCATATAAAGTTGATCGACAGCTTTGAATCTAGTGATAATCCGATTGAAGGTATAGCTTCAGGCGTATCAGGAAGTACAATTAATATTACGAGTGGAGAATCTTATGTCTATATCAGCCAACCGGAAATCTCAAGAACTCTTATTATTGATGGACAAGGAAAATACCAAATTGATTTTCGTGCGGTTGCTGTTGGCTTCTTGGATAGTACGATGGTACCAGAATCTCTTTGGGATATTTCGTATCAAAATATTACCCTTTATCATGGGAATTTTTACGGACCTATGAACGTTACTACTTTGGGTGCTAACAATCAAGCCATATCCACCATGCGGTACCATAATGTTGAAAACATTGGGAATCAGCTTTTACATTCCCCGGGTACAACCGCAGTGCTTTCAGGAAAGGTTACCTCACATCAAGCACGAAGCTACCGTTCGACTTTTAATGAAAATTGGCAGATCAATGCTTGGAATCAAGCAAATTTTGAAGTCCATCGACTTTGGATCAGTCCTAATGCAGAAGTAGAATTGTCGACGATCAGTTCAGGAAATTTATTTTATCATGGTTTTAATCATCCAGAACTGATTATTGGAGAGAATGCCAAAGTTTCCATGAAAGCAAACTTTGAGGGGAGTAGAGGGGAAGCCGATGGTGTGAATGTCTATTTTGGAAATGGTGGTGGGAATCTGACTGTTGGCAAGGGAGCAGAATTAAAACTTGACACTCAGATCAACGCCTCTGCGATTTCCACACTTCATGGAAACCATACCATCGATCTCTTGGAAGACAGCAAAGTGCATATCCAATCCTTAGAGAATCGAAGCCACACGAATGGATGGAATTGGAATATTCTTTCATTTCAAGGAGGCAACACCCATATCAATCTAAAGGAACGTAGCATGTTAAAAATTGATGCGGAAAATCAACCCAACTTATCGGCACATGTTGTTGGCTTCTGGGAACCTCAAAACAGTATCACTGTTGGTAAAGATGCTGTTTTAGATATTCGTTCGGACAGTCGCAATGATTCTCAAAATTTGATCTTTTTTGGAAATCTTTCGAAGTTGACGTTCAATGAGGCCCGAAAGGTCAATTTAGAACGAACGGCGCCGCTTTCTTTTAATAACGGAAGTTTGATCAACTTAAATGGAACCAATGAACTGGAAATCGAATTTCAAGGAATCAAACAATGGCAATACGGCGAGTTTGATGAGGTGCAGCCTACCCATGAGTGGATGCCTTTGATTCATATGAGTACCAACTTTACTTGGATCAATCCAACAATCAACAGTGTCGTAACTTTGGATCCAACAGTGGAACAAGGGGTACGTAGTCATTTTTCGACTCATAGCCAACGATTGCTTTTCGAGCAAGTTTCTGAAGTTGAAATAGAGTTGAATCCATTAACGGAAGATCCGACCTTATTAAATTCTCGGATCATCTCTGGAAGAGCAAATCCCAATAGCTATATTCGTTTTGAGCGGGAAGCATTTATGCCCGAACCAGATCCTTCCCTTGGTACTGTAACAGATCCAGATGGACGCAGAGAATTCTTTCACGTCCAAGCTGATGAAGAGGGAAACTTTCAGTTTGATTTATCCGAATTTCCAAACTTCCAACATTTTCGTCACGAAGAGCTAGTGACAGCCGAGGCGTTTTTGAATGGGAGATGGGGAAAGGATTCGGTGATTGTAGAGAAAATCGACATTGTGGACCCGCGGGATCCTTTTCGCCCGGATGAAACGGTCGATCCTGTGAATCCTCCTGTTTTGCCAGAAAACCAGGGATTTGTCAGCATCGACTTTATTTCTCAATTCGATTTTGGAGAAGTACCAATTCTTTCAAGTACCACTCGATATCCAGCAAAGCCGCAGGCGTTGCGGGAAGTTTATGAGGATGTGCATGAAGGGGACCGTCCCAATTATATCCAAGTATCGGATCGGAGGATCGCTACTACTGGTTGGACACTGAGTGCTCGCTTATCTGAAGAGGGTTTTGTGGGTACGCATGATGAAAGGCAACGACTAAGAGGGGCAAGCGTTTATTTGTCAAATATCCATATGGTAACCACTGGTTCGAATGAGTCGGAGACGCCAGACTATCAAGAAGCCATTGAACTTATTGCAGGTCAAAGTAAAACCTTGGCTTCGGCTCAAGAGAATCATGGTGGAGGGACGTGGATCCAACATTATGGCTCAAGTGAAACAATGGAAAACAGTGTGGAACTGGAAGTCCCGATTGGTGCCAACCCCCAAGCAACTGCTTATCGCGGCACGATTTATTGGGAATTAAGCTTTGTTCCGAGACCTGAGTCATAAAAGTTTGAATAAGAAGGAAGCAGAAGCTGCTGGAAGTCGCCTGCAGCTTCTCTTCTTTCGAATGTGTGGGGAGGTGAAACGATGAGAAACAAGCCGTCTTTATTGATGAACAGTTTATTTTCAATGACGTGCAAGCGGCAATTGACGATTTTGCGGCAGTTGGAATGTTGCGGTCCTTTAAGTGGGCAACAGCTGGCACATGCTTGCGGCGCTTCTCGGCGGACGATTATTTCAGACATTGAGGAACTGCGCCAACTCTTTGGGGCTTCGACGATCCTCGCATCTGCCAGCAATGGTTATGAATTGATGATCCAAGAATTGGCAGAGTATCAGGAAAAAAAGCGAGCATTGTTGGCGGATGACCCGAATCTGTTGTTTCTGCATTTCTTGTGTCAGCAAGAAACGGCGATACCGGAAAAACTTGTTGCAATCACCGGATTAGGCAATCAAACCTTTTTGAAACAATGTCGTCAGCTTCAGACCTTGTTCGCTGCTTATGAACTGACCTTGAATAAAAAGCAGTGGTGCCTAGAAGGGGCAGAAGGAAACATACGGTATTTTTATAAAGCCTTTTATTTTGAAGAAGAGGAACAGCCCTACCAAATCTTTGAGCAGCTGGCTGAAACGTTGACACTGCGGTATCGTCCGTCCTTGCCGATCGATCCAGTGGTTTCGTTGCAGTGGACGAAGGTCTTTCTTTTACGGGCGCAACAAGGTGGACGCTTGGAAGAAAATTGGGAAATGGCTGACTTTTGTCGGTTGTTTCTAGAAAAAACGGTTTTTGTCATCGAAGGCTTGGAGGTCTGCAGGTCCTTGTCGCAGCAAGAACGGTGTGTCCTATTGTTTTTGATGATGGCAGATGAAGGGGTACTTTCGTTTTTATTGAAACATCCGTGGGTCGAAGAAACGGTGCCCTTTGATCCAATCGATAGCTTGCGAGAGACGTTTCCCAAGCAAGCAGAGACATTGAGAGAAGATCGCGTATTCGTGCAAGTGACGTTAGCAGTCATGTTACTGGATCGGCTCTTCCATGTGCCACCTCCTTTGCTGCGGGATCGTCGAAAGCCAGAAGTGTCTGGTATTGGAAAGACGAAGGCACTTTCTAGCGCTGCTTCTCACTATTTGCTGACAATAGGCGAGTCCTATCTAAAGAACCAGCAGTTAAAAAACAACCAGCTGATGATCACCTATCATTTGTGTGGAAATGAGAAAATCAAAGGCTGGATCAAACAACGTCTGAGTGATTGGCTGGCTGCCCAAGGAGTGGATGTCGTCGTCGAGACTACGAGTGAGCTGTCGATTTTCACCGCCCGCCAGGTGGTAGTCACTGATCAACCGCTCTTTTTGCTGGAATTGGAACAGCCCATCTATCGGTTGGAACGACCGATTGAGCCAAATTCCATTGAACGTCTCGGCAAGGCGATTTTAGCCGATTTTCTTGGTCAATGTAAAGGCTCTGTTCCTAGTGAAGAGCTTCAAGCAGCGTCTGCCTCTCGCTAAAAGCGGTAGAGCCAACGGTATAAATAGTCAAAGGCTACGTACGACGTAAAATTATGGTAGAGGAGCAACAGGTATCATGGGTCGATTCCAAAAGCAATGGGCACTTCGTGTGTTGGGAATAGGTTGTCTGCTACTGCTGCTGTTCTATTTCTTTTCAAACTACAAAATGGCTCGTGTCAGCGGTGATTCGATGGCCCCCATTATTCAAAACAACGAGTTAGTCGTTATTCAAAAGAATCAGTTGCCGCATCGTTATGATCTCGTCGCTTTTGAGCATGAAGGGCTGCTGATCGTAAAACGAGTGATCGGGGTTCCTGGGGATTCCTATGCGCGCAGTGGCAATCGTTTGCTATTGGGGGCATCAGGGTCCTATTATGATTTTTCCTATACCTTTACACTGACGCAAGAAACGGCGAGGGAATTGCCGGTCGGAGGCATCTTGCAGCCAGGAGAGTATTTCGTCGTTGGGGATGCGATCATGCACTCGATCGATAGTCGTGAATTTGGTATGGTGACGAGCGAGGCGCTTCGTGGGGTCGTCTTGAATTTCTTTTAAGGATTCAACGTGGTCAGTCAGCGTGTCTGTTTGAAAATCGAGGCTCAATTATGGACAAAAGATGGAAAGGGGGATGTCCGTGAAGATTGTTTATGTCAGCATACTGCTGCTTTGTTTTGTGGCGATCGGGGTGCTTGCTCAACGGGGATACCTCGAAATCTTTGTTCGAAGACTTGAGCGACGAACAAATATGACGGAGTTGGAAAAAAGAAAACTGGCTTTTTTTAAGCATAAGATTCGTAATGAACATCCGTTAGCGTTACTGATGGTGAGTGGTCTGTTTCTTATGAGTTTGCTGCTTTTGACTTTTACTCATGTTTCCATACATGCGCAAAGCTGCAGGGTAGCAGAGGAAAGGGAGCAGATGAAACAGGAAATCTTACATTTACAAAAAGAACAGATTGAAGGGACGCAACGACCGTTATCGGTGTACCCGTCTGCAGGTCTCCCTTTTGAAAATCTTGCTTGGCAGACGCTGCTGATGGCGGATGATCGAGAAGCGCGTTTTCAGCTAGAAGAAGAATTTGGGACGCAAGTGACGCCTTTTTTAGGACCGACAGTCGTGCTGATCCATATTGACCAACCGCTGCAAGAAATCACCCTAACGAGTTCAAGTCATTTGAACTCTTCTGCGGACTTTCCTGCTTGGGAAGCTAATTTGCAGCGAATCATCGATGATCTATCGCAGGCGCAAGGCGTGAAACGGTGCCATTTCGTGTTGCAAGTAGCAGATACGCCCGATACGTCATTTGAACAAACGATCGTCCGCAATGCTCAGGGACAGTGGCAAGTACTCAACCGAAAAGAGCTTGTCCAAGCTTCAGACACGGGAACTTAGAATGAAACAATCAAAAGAGTTATTGACGAAAGGGAGGGATTCAAGGGATGAGTAAGAAGAAGGGACGTGGGTGGTTTTCTGCTCAGACGCTATTCGACGAAATGAACCAAGTGTCATTGAAAGAATTAAAAGGATTTGAAGAAACGTATGAGAAAGAAAACAGAACCGCTGAGACAGCTGTTGCCAATGGACCGGCGAAAGAAGCCTTCGCCGATACCGCAAAAAAGAAAGCTACTAGCAATGATCAAGAAATGACGGGTACCAGTAGTAAACCCCAAAAAGGCAAAAAACAAGGGCAACGAAGTGGACAGGCGCCGGCACCGTCTCCTTCAGTACAAGCGGAACTAGAGGAACGATTGGAGCCAGAAGGATCGCCTAAGCACTCGATGCAACCCTGGTCCTCAGAAACTGGCATGCCACATCCAGTAAGCAGTAAAGGGAAGAGAAAGCGTAAAAGCACCAAAAAGCGTAATGAAACTGTCAATGCGCCCTTGCCTAGCTATCAAGAAAAACGCTCTTTTGAAGCGTTTACCGCGGAAGCGAACGAGGAGCAGATGGAGCTGGCGCCTGTCTCACCAGCAGATATGAGCTTTGAACAAACCCATCAAGAGTTAGTGTTGGCACGAACGAGAATCACAGAACTTGAAAAGCGGCTCCATGCAGAAACCTTGCATCGCTCACAGTCGGATATCCAGCAAGTGAAAGAAAAAGCGATTTTTGAACGCTTGGATTGGGCAAGAGAAAAACAATGGTATGAAAGCAAAGCCCAAGAACAAAAACAGCTGCTGCTCCAAAAAGAAGAGGTCATCACAAATTTGGCGAACCAACTCGCTGAAAAAGAAGCACAGCTGGAGGAGCAGGATCGAGGCCCTCAGGAAGAAGAAGCCGCTGCGCTTCGCAAAGCGGTCAATGAGCTGCAAAAAGAAAACCAAGAGTTACAAAAAGAAAATCAGCAGTTTCAAGCGGAGATGCGAGAGATCTTGCTGTTTGCTAGAAAGAAAGCAGACCGGACACTTGAAGAAGCGCAGGTTGAAGCAGAACGGATGATCTACAACGCCGAAATGCGCTTGAATATCGCCCATCGTACGGCAAAAGAGATCCTTGATGAAGTGAGCGATACGAAAGAGAACATGAATACTCTCTTTGATTATTTGTATGAACAAGTCTATTCACTAGCAGACAAGCAAGTATTTGAAAAGTACCAAGAATAGGTTTGCTTCGGATC
This sequence comes from Enterococcus sp. 4E1_DIV0656, assembly GCF_002140695.1. Taxonomy (NCBI): domain Bacteria; kingdom Bacillati; phylum Bacillota; class Bacilli; order Lactobacillales; family Enterococcaceae; genus Enterococcus; species Enterococcus sp. 4E1_DIV0656. The sequence goes on from NZ_NGLF01000001.1 coordinate 1,633,808, forward strand.
ACTAGAAGCAGGCAGATAGTACTGTGAACGTTACATAACGTTAGCGATCTTCGCTTTGGGCGGTGATCGCTTGAAACTTTTCTTTGTTTCTCAACGACATTTTGATTGGGAAATGGATTTGTTCTGTACCGGCTGCGATCGCTGATTCATAATACCAGCACTTATGGTCGATCAACGCCATTGATTGCTGCAAAGCGTCTATCTGCGCTTGCAGCGCTTTTTTTTGTTCAAGAAACATTTTATGGCGTTCTTGCAGCGAGTCATCACCAAGGCGTGTCAATTGTGCATAATCTTTGATCTCTTTAATGGTCATGCCTGTTTCCTTCAGACATTCGATCAATTCCAGCATCTCAATTTCGGTATCTGAAAATAAACGGTAGCCAGATTCTTTGCGCGCTAACGTCGGCAAAAGGCCTTCTTTGTCGTAATAGCGGATGGTTGACGTGGGGATATTTAAGGCTTTCGCAACTTGGGATATCGTATAGGTCATTTTTTTCACTCCTTAACGTTGACTTTAAAGTTAACTTTAATGTTAGTATGACAGAAAGCAAAGGAAAAAGCAATGAGGAGGAAACAGAGATGACAGAAAAAAACATGAAAGCTGCTGTATTAAAAGGACCAGAAACGATCGAGGTCAAACAAGTACCTGTGCCGAAAGTGGAAGAAGGACTGATCGAGATCCAAGTTTCAGCGTGCGGCGTCTGCGGCAGTGACGTGCATATGTGGCAAGCAGGGAAAGGTTGGGGCAAAACAGGGGAGTCCGATTTTATCATGGGTCACGAGTTTTGCGGTGTCGTGAAGGATGCAGGCGATAGTTCCTTTAAAATCGGCGATCGCGTCGCTTTTTGGGCAAATCTTTATTGTGGAAAATGTGAGATGTGCCAAAAAGGGCAAGAGCATTTGTGTCGGGAAGTAAACGGCACCAATTATATCGGCTTTGTCTGCAATGGCGCCTATGCCGAACGGTTTGTCGGAAAAGCGTCCAATGCTTATAAATTGCCAGATACAGTTTCAGATACAGCAGCTAGCTTGATTGATCCCTTGATGGTTGCCTATCATGCTATCCGTAAATCCAATATTAAGTTAAATGACAAAGTCTTGGTTTCTGGAAGTGGGATCATCGGGCAATTGATTGGCGAATTGGCAAAAAAAGCTGGGGCTTCTTATGTGGCCATGTCCAAAATCAACGATACAAAAATTGAGAAAGCCAAGGAATTGGGAATCTTTGACGATTACTTTGACGCTAAGGATTCAAACCGCGGGGAAGTATTGAAAGACGCGTCTGCTGGTGGGTTCGATTTGATTTTTGAAGCGGTCGGTTCCAGCAGTTCCTTAGCGACATGCATTGAGGCTGCTCGTCCTGGCGCAACGATCGTGGCGATCGGAAATTCCGTTGCTCCCGAAATTCCTTTTTCATTAAATCGGTTGGTCTTGCAAGAAATCAAGCTCATCGGCAGCGTTTCTTGCACCCGCCAAGAGTTTGAAGAAACGATCGATTTGATTGCTAGTGGCATGATCGATCCCACAAAATATATCACGGATGAATACCCATTGGAAAAACTGCAAGAGGCGCTAGAACGCCAAACGTTAGAAGATGATCCATTGGTCAAAGCGGTTGTGAGGTTTTAAATCCGATCCAGAGAAGAATGCCAAATGAAAATCGGGCACCGAGTATTGAACAGACATAGAATGATAGCTGATTCTGCTTAACATCTACGAGGTGTTAAGCTTTTTTATTTGAATCTGCAATAGAAAATCTGTTGCGCACAGGCAAAAGGTTGTGTGTATACATGGGTGTCAGCACTTTTCTTATTTGTCGCGTGTCGCAGTGCTAGCATTTGATCCAGGAAAAGAATGGTGCTTGCCTTGCTATGGATTGAAAGAAAGCCCGCAGCAAGTTCAAAAAAGCGAAAGCGAACTTTTCTGACAATGGATGTTTCGTGCCACATCTTATGTTTTTAGAAAGAAGTTCATTTGACGTAGCGAAGAAAGGGGTTTCTGTTGTATGGTAGAATGAATAGAGCCAAGTCAGAAAAGGAAATGAGTGAAGAAATGGCATGAGGGAACTTCAGATGTCTTTTATTACAAGTCCGAGTACAAAGCGTTGGATGCAGATATTAACGATTATTGAACGAGAACAAGTTTTTAAAGTTGGGATTCTTTCTGAGCGATTGGCTATTTCTCAGCGGACATTGGTGAAAGACCTACGCTTGATCAAAGAGCATTTTGGCGAATGTATTGAATTGGTATCAGGTAATAGCGGATTTCATTTCGAAGAACGAAATCGTGTTCTCTTTAAAGAAAAAAAAGAGCAGCTATTAAATCAGGAAGTTTTATTTGAAATCATTGGGAACATTTTTTATGGAGAAGTAGTTGATCTGAATGAATTGGCTTATCGATACAATTATGCGGAAACAACATTACGAAGGTTTATTGCACGTGTGCAACCAGCCTTAAAAGAGTATGGACTTTCTCTAAGTTTCACACCGGTTACTTTGGTAGGCGATGAAGCAAATATTCGTAAATTCTTTTTTGATTTTTACTATGTAGGTGAGCCCACCCCCTATACGATCAGACCACCAGAAGGCCTGCATCATGTAATTCTAAAGGGACTTTCTGATAAATTGGGAAAATATGAAGTAGGTACTGGCTTGACGATCTCGGCTTTTTATTCACTGCTGTATATAACGATTGTACGGGCGCAAAAGGAGCACTATGTTTCGATTCCTGACTGGGCAAAAGAGCTTGTCTATCAAGAAAATGATTTTAAATTGCTAGAGATTCTGAAAGAAGTCATTTTCAAAGAGTATGGGGTATCTTTACCCAAAGAAGAACTTGCTTGGCTTCACTACATGATTATATGTACGCGGACAATCAATCAATACGATCGAGAAAAAACTTTTCTAGCTCGATTTAATTTCTGGCCAGAAGTGAAGCCGATCGTAAAAGCGTATTTTGCTGGTGCCGAATTTAAGGGCTGGGATCAGTCACTGCTAGAAGATTATCTAACCTCCTTTCTGGTGTCTAGAAAACTTAATGAAGTGATTTGTCCATCTTTGAACAAGCGACAAGCTGAAGAAGTCGCCTCAATAAAAACATACCATCGAGAGTCTTACTACAAAAATAAAGCATTTTTGGAAAAGTACAAAGAAGAGTTAGCTTTTGCGACAGAATTTATGGAAGATATTGCTATCAGTTTTACAACGGTAAGTGATTTACTGCGCGACTATTATCAGCCGAAAAAAAATATTTTGTTTCTTATAGAAGGGGACTCAATGGTCGTTCAAATGATTCGATTACAAGCAATTCGGCTCTTTGCAAACAAGTATCAAGTCATTTTTCTTTCATTGCACGAATTAACAGAAGAACGATTAAAAGCGGACCAGAAGGTTTTGATCGTCACAAATTATCGTCCCTATATCCTGGATTATGGTTTGACGGATGATTATATCTTGTTAAGTAGCATACCAACGAAGAAAGATTGGGAGCGTGTGATTTGTCGATTGTATCCTCAAACTAAAGAGTGCCCTCTGTGAAGTGAACCAAGTGAAGCAATAGTGAATGGGAAGTTAGGGAGTATTTTTTCGGACTGTCTTCTGGGAGGAAACTTTCGATTATCTGTAAAATCCGACACAAAAATGTACCAACTAGTTTTCATAGTCGGTACATTTTTGTAGCTATTTTTCATTTTATTGGTATCAAACAACTAGCGCTGCAGTCACTAATGATACCAATCTATTTAATCTTTTTTCCCCGCATTCTTCACGCTTTCTGCCACGACTTTAGCGACATCAGGCTGAAACGCATCTGGAATGATAGTGGTTGGAGTCAATGCTGATTCGGGGATCAAACTAGCGATCCCTTGTGCTGCTGCGATCTGCATCTCGATCGTGATGTCTCTTGCTCGAGCGTCTAATGCGCCTCGGAAGATTCCCGGAAAGGCCAAGACATTATTGATCTGGTTAGGGAAATCACTGCGACCAGTACCGACGATAAAGGCGCCAGCTGCTAGTGCCTCATCAGGGAAAATCTCTGGCGTTGGATTCGCCATAGCAAAAATCACTGGTTTTTCTGCCATCGTTTTGATCCACTCAGGGTGCAGCACACCGGGAGCTGAAACGCCTACGAAGACATCTGCTCCTTTGAGGGCATCTTCTAGTGTTCCTGTTAGATGTTGACGATTGGTGACTTTGGCAATTTCTGCGTGATGGGGCGCAAGTTCATGGTTCGTTTCTGAAATGATCCCTGCTTTGTCGACAACAGTGATGTGTCTGATGCCAGCAGCCAAAAATTTTCGGGTAATGGCAAGGCCAGCAGAACCACCGCCGTTGATCACGATTTTGACCTCTTCAAAGGATTTGTCGATCAGCTTCAGGCTATTGATCAAAGCGGCTAATACCACGATGGCAGTTCCGTGCTGGTCATCGTGGAACACGGGGATCGGTAATTCTTCAATCAAACGTCGTTCGATCTCAAAGCAGCGAGGGGCGCTGATATCTTCTAGGTTGATCCCACCAAAGGTTGGTGCGATCGCTTTGATCGTTTGAATGATTTCTTCGGTGTCTTGCGTATCTAGGACGATCGGAATCGAATCGATTCCGGCAAAGCGCTGGAACAAGGCCGCTTTGCCTTCCATGACCGGCATAGCTGCTTTGGCACCGATATTGCCCAAACCTAACACCGCTGAGCCATCGCTGATCACGGCGACAGTATTTTTCTTGGTGGTCAAGGTGTAGGCGAGTTCTTCGTTTTCAGCAATTGCTGATGAAACAGCTGCGACTCCTGGGGTGTAGGCGATACTTAAATCTTCTTTTGAATCAATAGTGACTTTAGAAACGACGGCTAATTTGCCCCCATTTTCCTCGGCTTGTTTCATAGCTGCTTCTTTGACATTCATCGTTGACATTCTTGATTTCTCCCTTCCGATTTCAAACAATTAAAATAATAGTCGTAAAAGTGCGGTCATTGAGATAACCGTGATCGCGCCACCCAAACGTGTAGCTACTTGGGCAAATGGCATCAAATTCATGCGGTCGGCGGTACTTAAGATCGCGACATCGCCGGTTCCACCCATTCCGCTTTGACAAGCAGAAACGATGGCTGCTTCGATGGGGTACATGTTCATAAAGCGAGAAACGATAAATCCCGTGGCAATCACAGTGAAAACAACGCTAATAACGACTAAAAAGTATTGCCAGGTCAGCATACCGACGACATCTTTCAAAGGAATATAAAGCAGTCCTAATCCTGCCATGAGTGGAAATGTAAAGTTACCAGAGATGAATTTGTAAAGCTGTTTTGATCCTTTTTGTGTTTCTTTTGGTACGACATTCAAGTATTTCAAGAAAGCGGCTGCTACGATCATGAGAACAGGTCCAGGAAACCCAGTGACGTGTTCCAGCAAACCGCCGAGAATAAAGAGCGTACAAGCGGTCAGCACACCGGCACCCATCAATTTGACGTCGATCGGTGATTGATCTTCAACCAACGCATCTTTCAAATCATCCCCATCACTCATTTTGACGAGTTGGCCTTTTCCTGAAAGCTGCGGTTTTTGTTCCCCTAAGCGAGTCAACAAGCCAGTACAAACGATCGCGAAAAAGTTGCCGATGATAGTGGCTGGAATCAACTGACCGACCAATTGCTCGCTACCTAAACCAGTGATGGCACTATAGCCTAAGGAAAGTGGTAAGATTCCTTCCCCAATACCGCCGGCTAAAACAGGAGTCACAATAAAGAACAAAGTGTGTTTCCAATCTAGCCCTAACAGGACACCGACAAGGGTACCTACGCCCATCGCTAAGACCATGCCTAACATCATAGGAATGATCATTCGCATCAACCCTTTGACTAAGATTTTGCGATTCATACCTAAAATGCTGCCGCAAACCAGACAGGCGATATAGAAATAAAGGAAGTTTGCTTGCTTCATTAAGATATTAGTTGATTCCAATACGTTTTGATTGATGAGATTAAAAAAGACCAGGATTGACGGAATCAACAAAGAAAAAATAGCGGGACCACCAAAATTCTTGATGATGGGGATGTTGGCACCAATCGTTCCTAATAACCAGCCTAAACTTAGGATAACGGCGAACCCCCCCAACATATTGACAGGCAGTTGCTGTAGAAAAGCAGTGATCAAGATAATGGCAGACATTACCAGATAGACGGGCAAAGGAACGGAACCAACATAGAAAGACCACCACTTTGCTTTGGTTTGCTTTTTTTCAACAACGGGTTGTTTTGCGACGACTTGTTTCATTCAAATACCTCCTTTAGATGTTTCCAGTATAAGGAAGCGCTCACAAACAAAGAAGATTATTTAACTAATTTAATTAAATACAACTTAAAAAAAGACCTTCGGAAAAAGATTCCTATGTTAAAATGAGCGTGTAATGAACGCTTATTAGCAATTGAGGAGGAACGACTATGCGAGAGCGGCCAGTTCGGCTGTGGGTGCTGTTAGTAGGAATTTTTACCAGTACCTTATGTATCGTTCTAACATTATTTTATGTACTGATGATGATGGAACAAAAAGAGCAAATGCACCGGGATGAAGAAACGCTGCTGCTATCGATCGGTCGTCAGTTAGCATCAGAAGCGGAGGTCAAGCAAGCACTGCGGGAAAAGAAAGCCAGTCCCCAGTTGCAATCATATACCAATGAATTAGCAAAAAATTATGGGTTGGATTTTATTGTTTTGATGGATCAAGACGCTATTCGGATCACGCACCCAGACCCTGAAAAGATTGGTCAACCTTTTACAGGTGGCGATGAAACACCGGCAATTGAAGGCAAGGAGTCTCTCTCCATTGGCAACGGCACCTTAGGACAGTCCTTACGTGGGTTCGTTCCAGTGAAAGAAGATGGAGAACAACTTGGCGTCGTGGCATTAGGGATTAAAATGACTTCACTGCAATCGCTAATCTTACTATCGCAAAAAGGCTATCGGAAAGCATTGTTCATCAGTTTGCTATTAGGCGGGGGGATTGCATTATTCGTGGCATTTTATTTGAAACGACAACTGCATAATCTGGAACCGCAAGAAATCTCACGTTTGTTAGAAGAACGCAATAGTATGCTGGAAGAAACCAAGGATGTTGTTTTTGTCTTAGACTTAGCGAAGAACATCTTGCTGGCAAATCGAGCTGCCACGGCATTGCCGCTTGCTACTGCATCAGAAGATGGCTTGGTTGGCCAATCCCTGCTAACGATCTTGCCTGCTTTGCAGCACGTCGATTTTGACAAGAAGCAAGAGCGGTTAGTACAGCAAGAAGGGCAGGACTATGTCTTTTCATCGGCGCCGATCATCGTGAGAAATCAGCAGATAGGGCATATTATTTTTCTAAGAAATGCGACAGAGTCTTTATTTATTGCGGATCAGTTGGCAAATACGACAGCCTATGCGACGGCACTGCAAAGTCAAGCCCACGAATTTATGAACAAGCTGCATGTCATCTATGGTTTGGTGGATTTAGAAGCCTATGAAGAGTTGACGATCTATTTGGATGATATTTTGAAACCAGAGAAAGAATTTGCTCATCGGTTAGCGATTCTTATTAAAAACCCTTTGTTGGCAGGGTTTTTGATTGGCGAGCGGCAAAAATTTTTAGAAAAGAAATGCCAGCTGTTGTTAGAAATTTTTCCAGAGATTCCCCAAGGGGCCGTTGCACATGAAACCAAAGTCTTATTAAACCTTTATCAATATATACATCATCTTTTGCTGCAAAAGCATTTGACTCAAGAGGTATTTATGAAAATCGAGTACCAAGAAAATCAGTTGCAAACGAGTTGGCAGCTAGTGGAAGAAATGTTGACACCAGCGGAACAAGTGACTTTACAGCAAGTAGGCTATTTTCAGCAATTACTGCATGAAGTCAATGGGACCATCACTTTTCAGGAAGCGCAAGGCGTCCTAGAAGTGACGATCACGAATGATTATCGGAAGGAGCAGCTATGAAAGCCAATATTTTGATTGTTGAAGACGATCCGATGGTTCAATTTATTCATCGCAGCTATTTAGAACGTTTAGCGGTTTTTGAGCGAATTTTTTCGGTGGAAACAGTGGAAGAAGCGCAAGAAATGCTACAAAAAGAAACCATTGAGCTGCTCTTGCTGGATATCCATTTGAAAGATGGCAATGGCTTGGAGCTGTTGCAAACATTACGGGAACAACAACAGGCTGTGGATGTGATCATGATCACGGCTGCCGATGAAACACGATTGATCAGCCAAAGCCTACATTTGGGGATGCTGGATTATTTGATCAAGCCGTTTTCCTTCGAACGATTTGCCCAAAGTATCCAAGTATTTCAGCAACGACGCGAAAGTCTCAAACATCCGCGGATCGCTCAGCAGCAAATCGATCTGCTGCTGCAGGGAAACCAAAAAAGTCCGTGGATCGAACTAGAAAAAGGGTTGACAGAAGACACGCTTCAGTTGATCCAAGAAACGATTCGTACTATCAAACAGCCATTTACAGTCCAAGAATTGGCGCAAGCTTGCGCATTGTCCCATGTGTCGGTAAGAAAGTATGTCGCCCACTTAGAAAAGACCAAAGCCATTCGCAGTGAAAATGTGTATACAAAAATTGGGCGTCCGTATAAACAGTATTTTTTGACATATGCAGCAAAGCAGACAACGGATTGAATAATGAGCTCTCATTATCAGCTGCGATAAATGCATTTAATAATCAAAATACGAGTATTTTTCTATTTTTGTTAAGATTTTATGGTTATTATTTCAATTAAACCTATTCTTTATTAGACTGATTGATAAAGAAGGAGGAATAAAATGAATAAAAAAACACTGGTTTTACCAATAATCTTAGTTACTTTAACAGGGTGTGGGGCTCAAAATGAAGACGACACAGCACAAGCTGATACGGTTGAAGTGCCAACGATCACCCTCGCTGCAATCGAAGAAGCACAAGAAGCTTGGGCTGAGAGCATCGTAGCTATTGGGGAAGCAAGTACGCAGAGTGAGGAAGCTGCAGAAGAACAAGCTAAAGAAACCCTTGATACGTTGTATGCATTTGATGAAGGAACAGTCCTTTTTAAACCGACGAAAGCTGCTGAAATTCCTTTCCGCTCAACAAAGGAAGAAGCTTTGTCTTATTTCGTTGGTGGTGATATTGAAGAAGACAGCGGGTTTGCTTTAGAGCCGTGGACAAATGTACGCTTTGACAACCACGATACGATTCTAAATGGTGATACAGCACTTTCTTCAGGCAATTATTATTTTACATCTGGTGAGACCGGAGAAGAGGTAAAGGTCGAATATACATTTGGGTATATGTTGGATGAAGACGGCAACGTTCGAATCCAGTTGCAACACTCGAGTGTTCCTTTTCGTTAAAGGAACTAGCAACAGATTTAACTATTGGTTGTATAAAAGTAATACTGTATTGAATGAATGAAACAAAACGAGACGACGAAGTACCTACTTTCATTACTTCGTCGTCTCGTTTTGTTGGAGTGATTTGAGCAGAGCAATCATTATTTTTGCGATTGGAATACTTCAATCGCCTGATGAATTGCTAACAAATCAGGAAGGGTGACTTGTGCATTGATCAATAGGACCGGTGCTTTTTCATAGGTTTCAGACAATGGAGTGGTGCTTAGACAGAGATCGTAGTCGTCGTCGACAAACTGATCACGAATATCAAGGTTGTAGAACCCTTGAAAGGGCGCTTTGATCAGTTCTCTGATGGTCAGCGAAATCGCCAGCGGCAAGTCTGTTTCCAGTTTGATCTTGATTTTCTGCTGAAAAGTAGCTGGCGGTAAAATCAGCGTCCACGCCATAGCGACATGAAGAGAAAATCCGCTTTGTTTCAGCGGCTCTTTTTGGTATAACGAAGTTTTTGTCACTAGCTTTTCGGCTTGCTTTTGCAAATCAGGAAAATGTTCTGTTAAAAACTGGGCAGTATTATAGCCGGCTAATGTATGGTCGACCGGTCCAAACAATTCGACAGTCAAAAGCCCATTCAAGAGGGTATTCACGATCCTACTTTTGCAAGGGCGGGTCAACTCGGATTTTGGTGCGAACGCGGTCATCGACCAGAGAAGTTTTTGGATGCTCGTCGTTGGTTTTTTTGGGGAAAACGCAGCGTCCAGTTGCGCATCGGCAAACGTTCGATCGAGATTCGATGCTAGCCATAGAAAACAAAAGCGGCGTTCATTCTCATCAAGAAAGAAGTGTTCCGCTAGTTCTGACGATAAATGGTTGTAGATGGCGGTCTCTTCATCAATCAGGGATTGAAACAGGGAAAGATCTTCCCCAATCAAAGGGGCTTCGATCGCTACTGCTTCTGCTGAAATCCGTTGTCCTTTGCGAAACCGCAAAATAGTGACAGCCAAAATGTATGTGGTCATTTTCAATTCGATCGGGTTAAAGGGAATCTGATTGTTTTGGTAGAAGTCTTGTGCGATGGTTTCACATTTTTTCTGGGAAAGACCAGTAAAGGGCCAATGCAGACCGGCAAATGTTCGCCAAAAGAAGACCATCATAAAGTAGCGGATACGGGCTTCGCTGCCTACGAGTCGAACCGTCCCTTTTTGCTTTTGCAGCTGAAATCCCAATGGAGCAAGCAGTTTTTGCAACGCATAGATTCGTTTACGAACGGTTGATTCGGAGAAGTAATGGTCAGCGGCGAATTGGATCAAATTGATCTCATTTTGCAGCAAAAGGGTTTCCAGTAAATAAAAAAAGGGATTCGCTTCCAGCAACTGCCGACTCAATCGCTTGTAGTCTCGCTTAGTCCCAATGAAGGATAACCCAAAGCCGTGTTTGGCAACCAAAAGCGGTGAGGGATCGTCTTGTAAGGAAAGCGAGCGTTTGCTTAAAGTGTCGAAGCTTTTTTGGATGGAGCGGCGATCCAAAGCCAACGCTTGACTGATCTCTTCAATGGGAACAAAACGTTTTTGAAGATACAAAAACCGCAACAGGTCGATATCTCTCTTGAGAGTGTGTCCAAAAAATGGATAAAACCGTTCCATAATTCAAGCTCCGTTCTAAAGGTTTCTCTATGTACTCGATTCTCTTATGATAGCACAAAAAACGTGATTTTTTTGTAAATGAAATCAGCAATTTTTTGTCTCCTTTTCGCAGCAAAACCTTCTATACTGTTTTCTGACAAAGACTCGCTTTTCTCAGCATTCATGGTCTGCTGAGGAAAGCAGTGCGGAAATAAAGGAGCGAAAGTGATGAAACACAAAAGAGGTTGGCAAAAGTATACAGGGATTTTTTTCCTGTTGTTGATGGGGGTTCTCATGGGCAGTCTGACTGTAAACAGTGAAACCACCACGTATGATTTTGACTATCAAACTGATGCGACCGGACAGTATTTGACAAATGGAACGGCGCAAGGAGATACGTACAACTACAAGTATGGACAGGCGCCGGGGGTTGCTTTTGATGAAGAGAACTATGTCAATTATGCAGATGAAGCTTATCTGAAAAAGAGTGTCAAAGAAGCTGCGGGCCAAGGACTATTTGATGTAACGTTAGCTGTCAAAGGCAATCAGACCAGTACCCCTGTTGATCTGGTCATGGTGATCGATTATTCTTCCTCCATGACTGGAGAAAAATTAACCAACGCCTTGTTGGGGCTGCAACAGTTTGGAAATGAATTAGCTGATTCGCTAGCGAATGGCTCCATTCGGATCGGGATCGTTGCCTACAATCGAGAAGTTTACACTACCAACGGTTTTTCTACCGATATCGCGTACTTGGAACAATTTCTGCGTGAGACGGCCGAATCCCATTCTGGAACTTTTATGCAAAAAGGCTTATTGGCTGGACAACAACTGTTACTGGAAGAAAGTCGTCCAGAAGCGGAAAAGCTGTTTATTCATATCGGTGACGACAGTGCCAATCGTAGTTATTTGCCAGTAGATGAGGCAGCGGTTTATCAAAATACCGGCGCAATCAGTGACTATAACGGTTATCACACGGAAAGCTATATTGAAGAATTTCAAACGTCAGCCACTGCTTACCATACGACAAGTAAAAATCCATCAGATTCGCAAGCCATTCCTGTTAGCAACACTGTGGTGACAGACGAGACCCTTGGCACGATCGTCGCGCTTAAAAAATCTGGTTTTACCTATTATTCGGTAGCAACGGCGCCTTCCGCACGAGGGGAATACATTGGGCGCAATCTGGCGTCTGCACCGAGCAATTACTTAACAACGGATGAAAACCTGAGCGGATTGGGTTCAGCATTGACAGAAATCGCCAATCATATCGATAAAACCATCCCTGACGGGACGATTACAGATCCGATGGGAGAGGGCATTCTTTTGCAAGGGGCAGGTAATTTTGATGCTGATCAGTATCAGTTAGTCGGATGGCGCAAAAATGCGCAAGGAGAGTGGGTCGAGGCGCCGGAAGTTGCAACTGGAGTAACCGTTTCTGAAAAGGATCAGACTATTACCGTCAGTGGGATAGCCTTAGGTGAAAATGAAAAATTGACCTTGACCTACCAAGTTCGCTTGAATACGGAAGCCCCAGATTTTAAAGGAGAGGCGTGGGTGTTGTGCAATGGCCGTACGACCTTAACACCAGCAAGCGATGATGAAGCGTTGGATTTTCCGATACCTTCCATCAAGGCACCCAATGTTTCCCTTGCTGTTCTCAAAAAGTGGGTCAATGTCTCAGCAGCTGAGATTCCAGACCAAATCGATTATCAAGTCAAAAGAACCACCACTACGGCAGCAGACAGTTGGCAGCAGTCAGACCGTTTGACCCTTGAAAAAGCCAATGATTTTCAAGCATCATTAACAAAGATACCCGTTGCTGGTCAAATGGCAGACTTACCAAAATACAACAATCAAGGGGAAGACTTCGTGTATCAGGTTGAAGAAGTCAATATCCCCGACGGCTTCGAAAGCAGTGTGACGACTGAGGGAGATACCCTTGTAATCACCAATACAAAAAAAGAAACCGAACCAAGTACAACGGAACCAAGTACAACGGAACCAAGTACGACGGAGCCAAGTACCACAGAACCAAGCACAACCGAACCAAGTACAACGGAGCCAAGCACAACAGAACCAAGTACGACGGAGCCAAGTACAACGGAGCCAAGTACAACGGAACCAAGTACGACGGAGCCGAGTACCACGGAACCAAGTACCACAGAACCGAGTACGACGGAGCCAAGTACCACGGAACCAAGCACAACCGAACCAAGTACAACGGAGCCAAGTACCAC
>NZ_NGLF01000001.1:1647125-1677125 GCF_002140695.1 Enterococcus sp. 4E1_DIV0656
ACGGAGCCAAGTACCACGGAACCAAGCACAACCGAACCAAGTACAACGGAGCCAAGTACCACAGAACCAAGCACAACCGAACCAAGCACAACCGAACCAAGTACAACCGAACCAAGTACGACGGAGCCGGGTACCACGGAACCAAGCACAACCGAACCGAGCACCACAGAACCAAGTACAACGGAGCCAAGTACCACAGAACCAAGCATTACCGAACCAAGTACAACGGAGCCGAGTACCACAGAGCCAAGTATCACGGAACCAAGTACCACAGAACCAAGTACGACCGAGCCAAGTATGGCAGAACCAAGTACAACGACCACAAACCATGACGGTGCCACGCTAGTAAATCCCCATGAGAGCCAGTCTACTGAAACAAGTGCTAGTAGCGAAACCACGAAATCTTCCAGTCAAGAAAAAGCAAAGGCTCTTCCTCAAACGAATGAGCAACGAGCTGCATGGCTGGTGATTCTAGGCGCAATCATGGTAGGCGGTGTGTTTACAAGCGTACTGAAAAAGAAATAGGAGTTAGCTCTAACTTATAATTCTATAAAGTCAGCTAGACAAGTGTCTAGCTGTTTTTTTGTGCTTTAGGCAGTTGAAATCGGCGCTGTTACTAAAAAAGCTGCGGCTTATTGGTGAGTACAGCTAGCAATTTATAAAAGAGAAACAATAAACAAAAACGTATCTGAACTATTTAAAATAACACCTAATATTTACCGTTGAGAGCCCGCAGAACAAATGATTCTTTGCGGAAAGTCAATATTTTTGCACCCTCGTGTGCAAATGCTGGATAAAAAATAGGTGGTAATTTTGTTAGAATCAAACAAGAAACATTGCAATGACTCGAAGGCAGCACTAAAGGAGGGACCTACGATTTGATGAAAAATTTATAGGAAATTTGCTAAAGGAGATTACGCCCGTGAACAGTCTTACATTCCAATTGGTAACGAACTCAGTGAATCGAAGAAGCCTTATACTATTGGCGTACATGGAAAACGAACAGATTTTGAGTGTCAAACAGCTCTCAGAAAAAGCGAGTATTTCTCGGCGGACGATCTTAACGGACTTAAAAGCACTACGCACATTTTTTGGTGATGCGATCTCTCTTGAAGGGACCCATCACGGGATGAAGTTGGTAATCAATGATCATGGTGAATACTATAAAAAACGACGCTCCTTCTATGAGCGAGAACCACTTATTTTATTAGTACAAGCTTTTTATGCGGGACAAACGTTTCCTTTTTTAGCTTGGATTCGAGCCATGCATATTTCAGAATCAACGGCAAATCGACTCATAAAAAAATTACAGCTGATTCTTGATGAATACGGTTTGGTGGTAACCAAAGCACCGATTGGGCTGATGGGAGAAGAGATCAATCAGCGAAAGTTCTTCTGGGATTTTTATTGCGAAACGCACTATTTTGAGTTGCCGGTCATTGAACATCAGCTTCAAGAAACGCTTTTAAGAAGAATTGAGCAAAACGTGGGGATCGTTTCAAGAAAAAAGGTCATCAATATTATTCGTTTGTCTGTTCAGCGTGCCACTTTTGGAACCTTGATATTTGATCCTGAGATCCTAGCATTGATCCAGCAAGATCCGCTTTTTTTGACGATCAGTGAAATACTTCAAGAAAGCAGCAGTCTCCAACCCATTGCGAAAAAACGGCTCGTTCAGGAAGCGTGCTTTATTTACTTAATGCTTTATGCGCAGTGGGCGCTTCGAGGGAAAACGAGGATTCCTCTCAATACCTTTTCAAAAACGAGTAAGCGATTCGTTGAACTCTTTGTTGCTTTTTTTGAACAGCACAATACTTACCTTGACGAGCCTTGTGGAATTCAACAGGTCGTGGAAGATTTTTTAGTCCGGCAATATGCAAAAGTTGGCTTAGCACCTATCTACTTAAAAAATCCGGATAGTACGAATCAATTTGTGTTTTCTTTGCCTTTTGATCTATATGAGCCTTTGATTAGGTTTATGGAAGTGAATGAGATTCCGCAATGTTTCAAAAATCAATTTTTGAGGGACTTTTGTTGTTCCTTCGTTCTCTATCTTTTTGGCAATCAATTGATCCGGGTTTCACAAAAAATCGTGGTGTTGCTTGCCAATAATTATGTGATCGATGAATGGGTCTGCAGTATTTTTGAACATCATTTTAGTGGTCGAATGGCTGTGCTCTATGAAGAACAATTAACATCGGAACAGATCAACCAGCTTGACTGTGATATTTTGATCACCAATATCATTCCATTTGATTACTCCATAGAAAAGCAACCGCAGGTATTTTTTTTGCCTAAATACATTGGGTATAAAGAAGCGATTAAAATGGTTGTCTCCATCTTAAATGAAGGATTGGAGGACTTCGTCTGTGTCTGAAGTATGTTTTTTGAAAGAGAAAAAGGGGCGAAAGGAAAATGAGGGGGAATACATGCCGCTTCATAAATTGAGGTATTTCATTGTAGCGATGTTGGTTTTAAGTTGTCTGCTAGTCGCTGATTTCGTAGAAGCCAAAGAAGTGTCCACCGCTAGAACAGAAGGGGTCATCCGTTTTGTTGGTGGTCAGGAATCTGCAAAGCCAGAGCCAAAACCGCCGACAGGAAAATGGCCAGTACCTGAAGATGATTCATCTGGTCACGCAAAAAATGATCGTTTTCCGCAAACGAACAGTCACCAACGACTGCTTATTCGCTGGATAGGTCTGCTGCTCGTCCTCTTGAGTGTGGTCGCTTACTTGAAATTAAGCACACGACGATCAGATCGTGAGAAAAATAGCCTTTAGGCAATACGGTCGCACGCTTGTTTTAGGAAACGACTGTTGTGGTTTTTGAAGAAGTGAGAGGATTAGTAAGCCAACTGGCAACCAGTTCTAGCGAAAAAAGGTTTATGCATCAATCAATAGTAATCATCGTAGATTCTTTCTGCGAATAATAATAGTAAAAGGAGTAATTTTTTATGAAACGTATTTATTTAGCAACAATCGGTGTCATGAGTATCGCTGTGTTATCTGGGGGAGTGACCGCAGCAGCAACCCCCATCCTGGAAGGAAATACCGAAAATGAAGTAGATTTCATCCCTGGGGAGGAGGAAGAGATCGATGTTGAGTTACCTGAAAAAGAGCCAGAGGTAGAAATTGATCCGATCGATCCAGAGGTAACCGGTCCGTTCACTTTGGTGCATGTGCCAAAGCGCTTCGATTTTGGAACCCAAGTGATCAGCACAGGCCCTGGAAAATCCGCAATGCTTGCGGAGCTGGAACGACTGTCTGATGGGTCAGGAACCGCGCCATATGTCTCTTTTGCTCAAGTATTGGATACCCGTGGTGGACACAACGGCTGGACGTTAAATGTCGATTTGGATCAATTTACAAGTACAGATGCCACTTCGAATCATGTATTACGTGGGGCTTATATCGAATTTCAAAATCCACAGATTCGTTCGAATGCATTAGATTCGGCTACTTTCCCAACAGCACCTAGCGATCAATTTAACCATCAAACCATCGATGTTGGAACGGAAGGCAACACCTTGATGTCTGCGGCTCCTGGCCAAGGGGCGGGACTTTCAACGGTTCAATGGGGCAATCAAACCCTGCTAAATCAACAGCATGCAGCTGGGGAAGAGGATATTCTCAATGAAGCGATTTGGCTCCATATACCGACAGGAGCGAATCCGCAAGCAACCGCTTATACGGCTACTCTGACTTGGCATTTAAGTGCCACTCCTGGGAATTAAGGGATAAGTTTTTTGGAAGAACACAGCAAAGAAGCCAGTCTTTTAGCTTGGCTCAGAAGCATGAATAAAGGCACATGATTTTAACGAATCATTTTACCAGTAAGCGCGATAGCGAATGATACGCGTGTTGCGATTAGGGAAAAACGAATCAGGAAGTGAGTAAGGGATATAGGGAATAGGCAGGAGACGAGTTGTTCCTGCCTATTTTGAAAGGAATGATTCATTATGAAGACACAAAGCAAGAGATCAATCAAGAATAGGCTAGTAGCTGGGTTTGTTTTACTGGTGATGGTACTCGTTGGATTGCCGATGACAGGTTGGGCAGAAACACAATCAGAATTGCCATTTCATGTGGTCCCCAATTTGCCGAAAAGCCAATTGCCAGATGGGAATAGTGGCTATTTTGATCTAGAACTAGCACCAGGGACCGATGATGTTCTGGGGGTGACGATTCAAAATCGCGCGGAAAAGGAAATCACGATCGAAGTTTCCGCACATACGGCGTTCACTAACGGAAATGGCGTCGTGGAATATGGCAAAGATGCCGCAGAACCTGATCCGACTTTGCCTTATTCGATAGCTGATCTAATCGAATCACCTGGAGAGATTATTTTGTCAGCTAAGGAAAAAAAGACGATCGAGTTACCCATACATATGCCTGAAGAAGCCTTTACTGGTAGTCTAGTCGGCGGTTTACGTATTCGAGAGGTCATCGCAGAAGCGACTGGATCAGAGGAAGAAGGTGTTGCGATCCAAAATCGGTTTGCTTATATCCTAGGCGTTGTTGTCCGCAATGAAGCGTCTATTATTGAACCAGAGCTTGCGTTATTGGATGTGTTTGCCGGTCAAGTCAATTATCGCAATGCGTTTCGGGCAACGCTACAAAATCCGTTGCCGCGTTTTGTCAATCGACTAGAGGTAGAGGCAACTGTTCGACGAGCGGATCAGGAAGAAGTCTTATATGAGGCGCAGCGTGAAGGGATGCAAATGGCGCCAAATTCACATTTTCATTTTCCCGTTTCATTACAGGGGGATCGTTTTTACAGCGGAGAATATGTAATGAGCTTAACAGCTCGAGCTGAAGGTGAGGAGTGGACATGGGAATATCCGTTTACTGTGGAAGCAGCCACAGCACGACAGTTGAATCGTGAGGATGTCACCATTGAAGAGGGGCAAAACTGGAGGTTGATCAGCGCATTAGGACTAGTGATCTTCCTTATTGGAATAATCATTTGGCTGTTATGGAAGAACAAAAAGCCGACCATGGATACGTAAGAAGTAAAGGAGAGCATGGAATGAAAAAGCAAAACTTGAAATATTGGATTCGCTTGCTGCTTGTTTTTATGGGATTACGCTTGATGAGTGTCCCGCTCATCGTTGTTTTTGCTGAAACCGAGCCGCCATACCTCGCACAACCGCTAGCGGATGAGGGAGGTATGGAGGAGTTTGCCACAGGAACATCTGAGCCTGAAGGGACGGTGCAGTTCAAAGAGCCTAAATTTGCTGGTACGGTAGGTCAACCACTTACGATCGATTTGGTCAGCGACCAAGCGGTGGCAGAAATCTTCCTAGAATTACCAGCAGAAGTCAAGCTGATGACTGATGTATTGGCACCCGGACAAACAGCAGCAAAACAAAGCGATCAATGCTGGCAGATCAAAGCAAGTCAAGCACGGCAGACATTTTCTGTTTTGATCGTTGCCGAACTTCCTGGAAGTTTTGTTATAGCCAGTGCAGGGAGCGAAGCGATCGTTGAAATAGCTGCTGCAGAGACAGACACTGAGGAAACACCGAAAGACTTGGAAAATGAGTCCTTAGAATCGCAAGAAACGGATAGTGATCCTGCTGAAAAAGTAGCAGACATTGAGCGTCCGCAGGAGGAGTCAGCGGTACAGGCGGCTAGTGAGATCGTACCAAGCGCCTTTGATGGTGGCACAGCTTACGTAACGACCATGGCGGAGTTTATTAGTGCTTTACAAGATCCAGCCGTATCCATTCTTTCCTTACAAGCGGACCTTGTCCAATCTACTTCCAGCATAATGACCATCGATCGTCCGATAATGATTCAAGGAAATGGTCATGCATTGACCCTCAATAACAATAGTGCTTATTTTCAATTATTAACCGTTAACGAAGAAACGATTTTTCGTATCGAAAATCTCACATACCAAAAAATAGGCACTACCGCTTTGATCCAGACCACCAATGCGTTGAGTAAAAACTGGGTCGTTGAACTAGAGGAAGTAGAAGAAGCCTCGGAGAATCGGTCACCTTTTATTTTAGCACGAGAAGCGAAGGTTCACTTTACTGGTGGGATCAATCGCTTCGAGGCAATGACGATGGCTTCCGATACCTTGTTCAATCTGAAAGAAGTGGAGGTCGGAAATCAAGCGCAAGTGATTATTAATAAGCCGAATATGTGGATTTTTTATACAGCACCAGATATTCAAGATCCTAGGTTGTTGATCGATGAGGGTGCGCAAGTGAGCATTACTACGCGACTAGGGGATGCGAATACAATCGATTTACGTGGCGATAATGGTCAAATGGAACTCAATCATGGTGCTCGTTTAACTATTCGCAGTCCAGGAACGACTGCTGCTCCGACCAATGGTAATAATAATGCCGTTATTCTGTCTGGGAGAAATCCTCGCTTTATCGCAGCAGAGAATTCAGTTTTTTCAATCGAGGTTACAGAAAGAAAACGCGGGCTTGTTCTGACTGGAGAGCAGCCAGAATTGACGATCCAATCTGGTGCAAACGTAACGATAAACACAATGAATGCGAGCGCCATCCTCTTAAATGGTTTCTTTCCTTCTGCTACGATCGCAGGAGATGAAACACAAGTACGGGTGAACAATGAGACGGCGGCAGATGCCAATGCGATCGAACTAGTAGGAGACAACAGCAATTTTTATCTTTTTGATGGTGGTACGCTCATTGTAGAAAGTCAGGGAGCAGCCACAGCAATGTCGGAGGAACAAAATATTGCACTATTTATGAAGGGGGCGGATCCAACAATGGTTGTGGGGGATGCTGCCTTATTGCAGATTGAAACGACACAAAGAAGGCGCGGCGTATTTCTGACTGGTGAGAATCCTAAGTTGACGATCCAGAACGGCTCAAAAGTACGCTTGACCGCCGAAAATGCGAATGCTTTACGGGTCAACGGAAAAAATGCCGACGTCACCATTAGTGGCGAAGAGACACATGTACGGATTTTCAGTGAGATTGCAGCGGCAGAAGGAGCAGCATCCTTTGTTTTATCGACACCGTCGAATGCGGCAGAAGCTGGGGCTCTTACTTTGAGTGAATCAGCAGTCTTAGAGGTCGAAAGCATCACTGCTAGTGCGATCAATATCACTAGTCTGAACTTTACTTTTAAAGTTAAAAGCAATGGACAATTAATAGCTAGCAGCCATGAGGCTGACGGGGACCATGCAGTGATTCGATTTTTATACTTTGGTTTGGTGACCTTTCATGTAACGGATGGTGGAATAGTAAAAGTTCGTAAAATAGGGGGGAGCGCACCCTTGATCCGAATTCCTAGTGGAGGAAATTCTTTTGAGATCACAGAAGGCGGCATCGTTGACCTTTATAATCCGGGAAACGGCAACGCGCATGATGGGAATGTCGCTGGAGGAAATCAAGGAATTTTTTATGCGAGAGGCATCCATGATAACGGGACAGAGAATAATTTTTCAATCGTAGGTGTCGATAGTAAATTTATGTGTGTAGCAGATAGTGGTCCGGGGATTGACATGCATACCTACTTCAATTCAACGATCTACGTTGAACAAGGATATTTCCAAGTGGAAGGGCGGACAAGTTCCCCGAATGGTGGCGTGTTTCGTTCAGGTAAACTATCTGTCTTCTTGAACGATCCAGTCTTTTTTGATTTTCGTAATGAGCGGCTTGATGGAGGAAACATCTTTAGTGTTTCTAATCTTTCAACTTTAACAGCGACGAATAGTGACTTAGCTGTTTGGAAAAACGGGTCAAATCTCTTAGGAGATCCCGATCTAAATTTCCCAACCCTCGATTTTGCTTTTTCAGGAGCTGATTTTGGCACGTTAGGTTTGACGAATAAACCAGAGATATTGAATACGGAGACCTTTGGCAATCAGGGACTGACAGCGTACTCTCGCGTAAGTTCAAACAATGCGCGTTGGGCGATCGTCGATGAGTTACGGGTGCCGACGAATGCGGACAAAAAAATTCATGGGCGAGTCAGCTTGCCTGTTGGTTTTGATGGCACTCGCCCTGCTTGGGATGATGAAGCGAAAGTGACCGTTGAAATTGAAACAGCAGATGGTGAGAAGGAAGAAGTCACTGCGAAAACCGTCGGACATACAGAAGAAACACCGGGGATCAGTATCTATGGAGAAGAGCCGCAAGGAGGGATTTTTGAGATTCCTCTTGAGACTCCTTTGGAAGCAGGAACCATCGTCCGAGTCGTCGCTGTCGAATTAACCAGCGGCGAACTGACAGAAGGTGCCCAACATCAAATACGGACCGAGTCTGTGCAGGTTTTCCCTATTTTGCCGCCAACGCCCGCAGCTTTTGCTTCCTACGTACTTCTTGAAGAAACAACTGAGATCCATGGCCACACGGAAGACAAAGAGGTTGAGCTAAGTGCTGCACATAATGGTGCCTGGTTTGATACAGAGGCGGTGGTTATCGATGAAGATGGAACATTTACGATTGATGTAAGTGATCGGCAGTTAAAAGCGGGGGATGAGATCCAAGTCTTTCTGAGAGATTCTGCTGGTTCGGCAAAAGAAGCTGGAGTGATCAATCCGCCGACAACGAATGACGAACACGGCAATCAGAATCCAGCCTCAGAAGTTGTTTTTCGGGACGCTGTGTTTCCCGCTGCAACTACCCTGCGAATCGCCCAGACTGGACCACTGCCACCGGTTGATCCATTAGAACCGGATGTAGAAGTGAATCCAGAAAATCCGTCGGTCATTCCTGAGAACCAAGGGTTGCTCAGTCTTGATTTTGTTTCCCAGTTCCGATTTGGTCAGGTGCCGATCCGCAGTGCCAAAGGAACGTATCACGCACTGCCTCAGCATATGAATCTTGCCGAAGGGGCAACCGAAACTAAGGAACGTCCGAATTATGTGCAAATCACGGATCAGCGTAACGATGCAGAAGAGACGAGTTGGCGTTTATCGGCGACTCTTGATTCGCAGGGCTTCCAAAATGAAGACAATGAGCCCTTGATCGGTGCTCAAATCAGCTTAGCCAATCAACGGCTTATGACGACCTCAGCAAATTCCAATGCCAGTATGCCAGAGCTTTCCACGGTGAATGATAGTGTAACTTTGACGCCAGGTGAAGCGCAGCCTCTACTAACTGGCGACAGTCAGAGTACGGGAACATGGGTCTATCGTTTTGGTGATCAAGAGACGGCAGCCACCAGTGTCGCCTTGGAAGTGCCTGCTGGTGCAAATCCCAAGTTGGGATGGTACCGTGCAACGATTGAATGGTCGTTAAGTAGTGTGCCAGAGTGAAGAAAGAATACTAGTCGGCAATAAGAAACGAATGGAAAAGACGTGTGCGGCGTTCAAGTGCCGCACACGTCTTTTCACTTATAAAAGGTGCTTTTTTCGATGTTTCGCAACGCAAAATTATGGATGATTTTTGGGTTGATGATTTTCAAGAAATTGTTCCAATCATCTGCATCTGGGATCGATTTTATCAGGAGGCATTCAACATCTAAAATATACTCTTCCAAATACTCTGCGTAATTCGTCACGACTAGATCAATCTTGTTTCGTTCCACATAATCCAAAGAAAACTCACTGGAATCAGGAAATTGCAAAATATGATATCGACCAAAATATTTTACGGCAAAAGCATTGATGTGAAGACAAATATGCGCATCCCCCTCTAAAAGAAAAGCGATTCGGCGTGGATTGCCCCAGTATTTTTCTTTTAATCCTTCAAAGTATAAAGTGAAGCGGGCACTGATTGCTGGCAGAGCAGTTGCTTCAAAGAGAGGCTCTCTAAGAAGAAACCGTGTATTTTCCTCATACTCTTTAGGGTATTGCGTTTGTGCGTAACTGGAAATTTCTTCCATACTTAGATTATAGGTAGGGGAAATCAGCTGTTTTATTTTTTCTGTTATAAAGAAAGAATGGAGAAAAATAAACTCTCGGGACTGATCATGATCGGATATTTGCTGAAACTGGCAAAAATTGGCAGTCAGTTCTTTTAGCTCAGGCCAATGGTCAAAGCGGTTAACAAATGATATTTCCCTGAGATAGTTGTTTATCCCACGGTTACTTGCTAGTAGAGCGAAAAGGTAGACCAGCTCCTCTGACGGTAAAGACAAGGAAAAAGCCGTTTGGAGTCGTTGATTGAGGGGCTGGATTTCTTGGAAGAGCTCATCTGCCAAGACGATCTTTTTTAATTGATCGGAGACAATGACAGTTTCTCCTGCTTGAGTACGCTCAAGGACAATATACAACCAATAACTGATATACCAAAATGAAGCCGTATTATTGGTTTTGCCGCGTATATTTCGAAAAAAATCTAAGACGATGTTTTGCACAGCGATCGTTGGACGTACCGTATGAGGCGTAGCGTCTGACTCATAATAAAAGGTATGAAAAAATTTGCGAATATCCGCTTCTGATCCGATCAGACGGAAATTCTTGTGATCAACAGATAACTGAAAGGGCCTCAGGGCTTTTTCAAAAAGCGTTAAATAGCGTAAAAGGGAACTTTCAGAAAGATAAAAATAGTCTGCCCATTCGGAAACTGTCCGATATTCTCCCTTAAACAGATGCTCAAGAATAACGAATAATGGTTCATTCTGAAGGAGCGCTCGTTTTCGTTCAAGATATTCCTTCGGTAGTAATTCGTGAAGAGAATAGCCATTCGACGTGGATTCGATCATTAAAGTACTTCCAAAGTAGCTCCGTAGCCCCTCCATATCATAAATGATCGTGCGCCGCGAACTCTGGACAGCTTTTGATAACTCACGATTCGAAAGGGTCTTATGCCGTTCCAAGAGATTCAATAGTTTCAACCAACGAATGGTGGTAGTAGAAGTAATAAACGTCATCTGAAAATTTTTCATTCATAACACTCCCATATGGTCTGTTTGGTGGATCGTCTCTCACGTCTGATTATGGAATATGGATACTGGCAAGGCAAGGGAAAGGTTTTTAGTAGGTAACAAGTGTTTCTTGTACAGGAACACTTGTGCTACTCAGGGATGAAAAGCAAATAACCGAAAAGTCCAACGATTCGTCATAGACATCGTTGGACCTTTCGGCTTTTTCATCAAGCTGTTGCAAACTGGCTGTTATATAGTTGGGCGTAAAGGGAATCTTGTGCCAGCAATTGAGTATGGGAGCCTTTTTCGACGACGGAGCCGTCTTTCATCACTAGAATCAAGTCGGCATTTTTGATGGTAGAAAGACGATGGGCGATGATAAAACTGGTCCTTCCTTGGGTCAAACGATCCATTGCCGTTTGGATCATTTGTTCCGTCCGAGTGTCGACACTGGAGGTGGCTTCATCAAGGATCAGGATCGTTGGGTCCGCTAAAATCGCCCGGGCGATCGTCAATAATTGTTGTTGTCCTTGAGACAGTTCGCTTTCGGAGCCAATGACGGTATCGTAACCGTTGGGCAGGGTCCGCACGAAGTGGTCGCATTGGGCGGCTTTGGCTGCAGCCAAGATGTCTTCCCGAGTGGCATCGGGATTGCCATATGCGATATTTTCAGCAATGGTTCCTTGGAACAGCCATGTATCCTGCAGCACCATACCGAATTTTTTCCGTACTGCCGGTGCCGAAAAGGACATCATGTCTTGATCGTCCAGCAAAATCTTTCCACCGTTCAAAGGATAAAAGCGCATCAAAAGATTGATCATGGTGGTTTTTCCAGCGCCTGTTGGTCCGACGATCGCAACCGTTTGTTTTGGTTTGACGGAAAATTCGACGTTTTCCATCAGGAGTTTTTCCTTGTTGTAGCCGAAGGAGACGTGTTGGAAATCGATTTTTCCTTTGATGGTTTGCGGTACCGGCAGTTGCTGGGTCGCTGTTTCTTCTTCAGGATAATCAAGGATCTCAAAAATTCGTTCGAGAGATGCTAAGGCACTTTGCAAGGTATTCATAATATAAGAAGCTTGCGTGATCGGTTCAGACACTTGGTTGATGTATTGCAGATAGGCTTGTACAAGACCAATGGATAATTGCCCTTGCAACACCATCAGACCACCAACGACGGCGCTTAAGATAAAGCCGATTTGATTGATAAAGCGCACGAAAGGATTGATCGCTGCACTGACGAACTGTGCTTTCCGAAAAGCTTTAAATTGAGCTTCGCTCAATTCCGCCATTTCCGCTTCAACGGCAATTTGCTGGTTGTAGGATTTGATCAGCGGATTTGCGGTATAAAACTCTTCCGCACGACTGCTGACTGCACCTAATGTTTCTTGGTTTTTGGTAAAGTAGCTCAAGTTTTTTCGTGCGAGAACGGTGGTCACAAAAGCACTCAAAAGCAAAATCAGGACCACACCGATCGTCAGTAATGGGCTGAGATAAAGCATGGCGATCAAGCCGAAGGTAATGCTGATGGTTGCGGTGATCAGCTGCATCAAACCGACTTGTAAGACTTCGGACACTTTATCTAAATCGAGAATCACTCGGCTTAAAATATCGCCGGTATGATGTTTGTCGTAAAAACTGATAGGCAGGCGATTGAATTTGTCACTGATTTGTTTGCGTAAAGTCAAGGTCAGGGTTTCACTGACACTGGCCATCGTATACTCTTGTAGCAAGGAAAAGAGACTGATCAAAAGCCATGTTCCCGCTAATAGGACGACCGGGCCTAAAATACTTTGCCAAAAATCATTGATTTGCCAGCCTTCTTGTTGAAACAAGGCGATCAGATTATCCAGTCCACGTCCCAAGATCAAAGGGGCGATGGACATTAGTAAGGAAAAGAACAAGGCAGAGACGATGATCAGCAGAAAGCGGGCTTTTTGTTCCATTAGTAATCGAAGTAGGCGCCGGCTTGTATGTTTCATGTTTTTTGGTGTATCCATTGTTTGTTTACTCATCCTTCATTCCTCCCATTCCTTGAGATGAGGCAAACTCTTGATAAGTTTGGCAAGTGCGTAATAATTCTTCGTGGGTTCCATTACCGACCATTTTGCCGTTATCCAAGACAATGATTTGATCGGCATTTTTGACGGTCGATACCCGTTGAGCCACGATAATGACGGCGGCATCTTTCGTGTATTCTTTCAATGCACGCCGCAAGTTGGCGTCTGTTTGATAATCCAAAGCAGAAAAGCTGTCGTCAAAGAAGTAGATTTCTGCGGGCTTTGTCAGCGCTCGGGCAATACTCAATCGTTGCTTTTGACCGCCAGAGAAATTGCTGCCTTTTTGAGCAACCGGACTTTCATAACCTTCAGGCAAGCCTTCAATAAATGACTTGGCTTGAGCAACTTCAGCGGCTTTTGCCATCGCCTCATGGGTTGCTGGACGATTGCCGAAACGCAGGGTTTCTTGAATCGTGCCGCTAAGCAAGAGCGCTTTTTGCGGGACATAACTAATTTGGTCCCGTAATTCGGCTTGTGAGATCTCTTTGATGTTGCGGCCAAAAAGCGTGATCGAACCAGCAGTCACATCTTTGAAACGCAACAGCGCTTTGGCGATGGTGCTTTTGCCAGAGCCGGTTCCGCCAACGATCGCTGTCGTTTTGCCTCGGTGGATCTCGAAGCTGATATCTTCTAAGACAGGTTCTTCGGCGCCTTCATACGTAAATTGCACGTGATTGAAAGCGGCGATCGTTTCTGACAAGGCGGATTTTTTTAAGGTTTGGTCACCGTCAATCAAATCAATTGGTTCTTCTAAGACTTCTTCGATTCGTTGTAAGGAAGTCAAGCCTTTAGGCACCATCACGATCACCATCGCTGCCATGGTCAAAAACCAAAGGCTCAAAATCGTGTATTCGATAATGGCAGTAATACTACCAATAGCTAGGTGGCCCTGAAGACTTTGATAGCCGCCGTAGACTAGGATGGTCGAAATCGAGAGTCCCATTACTAAGTTGACGGTCGGATTCAAGACAGCAAAGAGGCGATTGACTTTAATCATGGTTTTAGCATATTCCGTCAAGGTTTGATCTGTCCGTTCTTTTTCGTAAGCCGCTTTGTCAAATGCCCGAATCACCCGAGCGCCGGTAAAGGTTTCTCGTAAGATCCGCATCATGTTATCGACTAGTTTTTGCGTGATTTGTGATAATGGGATCGCTTTGCGAATCACCCCATAAGCGATCATTGAAAAACATAGGATCGCTACGATTGGGACCCAAATCATCCGTAAAGAGACGGTGCCGGTTAGAAAAATCGAAGCTGCGACGATCATTGGGGCTGGCAAAATCATTTGTAGCGCCATCATCAAAATTTGTTGGATGTTGTTGATGTCGCTGGTGGTACGTGCCAGCAAAGTGGGTGTACCATAGCCATCAACAGCGGATACAGAGAGTTCTTGTGTTTTTTTGAAAAAGCGCATCCGCAAAAAATGCCCGAATTTTCCTGAAAGGTGGGCAGATAAATAACTACCGCCTACCGAGACGATCACGGTGCCGATGGCAATGGCAAACATCCACCAGCCATTGTGCCAAATGGCCGTCGTGTCGACTTTTAAGATCCCTTCATCAATGATTTTTGCCAAAAAATACGGCAACAAGAGTGTGCCGAAGGATTGGACTAGCATCAAAAGAAATAAACTGAAAAAGAAGCGTCGTTCTTCTTTATAAAATAACTGTAATTGTTTCATGATTTCCCTCCAAAAATGTCGTTCTATGGTAGAATAAACTGTAACGTTACGTTACAGTCAAGCAAGGAGTGAAATTTTTTTGAAAAAACAATTGACCATCAGTGAGATGTCCGCTTATGCTGGCGTGAGTCGGCGCACATTGATTTATTATGATCAAATCGATTTGTTCAAACCGCAATCGATTGGTGAAAACAGCTATCGCTATTACGGCTTTGAACAATGCCTTGAGTTAGACGTGATTTTGATGTTGCGTTCTTTAGACATGCCCTTGCAAGACATTCGCCAATTTTTGAAAAACCGCAACCCGGAATACACGCAAAAGGAACTTGTGGAACGGCGAGGACAAGTCCGTGACAAAATCGCTGCGCTACAAGAATTGGAACGAACCTTCGATCGCTACATCCAGCGCTATGAAAAAGTACAGAAAGCCGATTTTGAGACCTTTACGATAGCGCAGCACGAAGCAGAGGCGTTTATCGTTTCCGAAGAGATCGCTGGCGATGATCCAGAATCTGCTTATCAAGTGTACGCCCGTTTTTATCCGCTAGTGGATTATAAAGATGCCTTCAGTGGCTATCCCATCGGCTTTTTAAGTGCAGGAACGACGTTGGAGGATCAGACTTTTCACGCATCGCCTTATCGGGCATTGATCTTGATTCCCCAAGATCGGCTACATCTCTATCCGGAAAAGCTGATCATCACACGTCCCGCTGGTACGTATGTTTCTGGATTTGTCAGTGAGGGAGAAGAACAAATTGCCGCTTTTACCCACCGCATCCAAGCCTTTCTAAAAGAGAAGCAGTTGAAAATCGATGGCGATGTTTGGGAATTGTTATGGCAAGATGAAGTCTTTACCACACAAAAAGAATTGCAGATATTTGAAGTGATGGTTCCAGTGAAGCCCGAGTAATGGACGAGGCACGCGTATCTGTAAGAAACGAAAACTAAGATACGCAATAGCAATGATGGTTGCCGCTGGCTTTTCATATAGAAGCAAAGGAGATGACTAAGCCAGATCCCTTCCATACAAAAAGCCCTATGAAGCGTTGAAATTCCCATTTTGCTTTTTTCTCGTTATACTTGAAAGAACAGATGAGAAAAAAGGGGAAATTTTAATGAAAAAAGAAACAGGAATACGCTCGCTTTATGCGTTGATTGGTGTCGCCATTTTAGGATTCGGGGCGGCATTGCTGCGGGTTGGCGGAGTAGGGCTAGACCCATACACAGCAGCCAATATCGGTGTCGGCGAGCTGCTAGGGTTATCCCTTGGGGTCTATCAATTGATGATCAATATCGCTGTCCTAGTATTGATTTTTATCTTTGGCCGTCGCCATATCGGCATCGGGACGGTCATCAATATGGTGCTGACAGGATTTTTCATCGACTTTTATACCAACGTTTTTGATTGGTTATCCGTCGGTCCAAATAACTGGTGGCAGCAAGGCTTGTTCTTGTTGATCGGGATCATCTTCTTTACCTTCGGTGCTTCGTTTTATATGTCAGCGAATTTGGGTAGCGCCCCCTACGACGCGATCGCCCCAACCATCGTCGATCAGACGAAAGCCAACTATCGAGTGGTGCGGGTGATTCAAGACGTTGCCTTTGCCTTGATTGGGCTCTTCACAGGCGGGCCAATCGGGATCGGAACCTTCATCAGTGCCTTTTTAGTGGGCCCACTGATCAAATTCTGGGACAATCGTGTCTCTGAGC
Source organism: Enterococcus sp. 4E1_DIV0656 (assembly GCF_002140695.1). Classification (NCBI taxonomy): domain Bacteria; kingdom Bacillati; phylum Bacillota; class Bacilli; order Lactobacillales; family Enterococcaceae; genus Enterococcus; species Enterococcus sp. 4E1_DIV0656. The sequence continues at coordinate 1,663,379 of NZ_NGLF01000001.1, forward strand.
CATTCATCGAAAGCAGTGTCAAAAAAGCGATTTTTAAATAAAAAAAGGTCTGCAGCAAAGAGAAGTCGAAGCGATTTAGTCGCCCACTTCACTCAGCTGCAGTTTTTTTGCCATTTGCTCAAGGAATTCTTGCATAATTGCTTCTCAGTCGCTAGAATAAAAAAGCCGAGGAGGGGTAGTATGCAATTACCAACACCATTTATTGAAAAATACCAACGGTTGCTAGGAGAAGAAGCACCAGCTTTTTTTACCGCTTTAACCGATAATCAGCCAGTCAAAGGCTTTCGCTTGAATGTTGCTAAGCCGCACGCACAAGCGATGCTGGCAAAATATGGACCAGCTGCTGTACCCGCCCCCTATGCAGAAGCGGCTTATATTGGCGAAGTCAAAGGCCGTTCGTTGCTCCATCAAGCTGGCTATGTCTACAGCCAAGAACCTAGTGCGATGATCGTGGCAACGATCGCAGCCGCTCAACCAGGGGAGCGGGTCTTAGATTTATGTGCGGCACCGGGAGGCAAAACAACGCAGCTGGCAAGCCAATTACAAGGAAAAGGGCTGCTTGTAGCAAATGAGATTTTCCCGAAGCGTGCCAAAATCCTATCAGAAAATGTGGAGCGTTGGGGCTTTCCGAATGTAGTCGTCACCAATCAGGCTCCACAAGAATTGAGCCGCCATTTTCCTCAGTTTTTTGACAAGATCGTGGTGGACGCCCCATGTTCTGGTGAAGGGATGTTTCGTAAAGATCCCGTCGCCTTAGAAGAATGGCAGGCAGAAACACCTGATCAGTGTGCGATCAGGCAAAAAGACATTTTGGCACAAGCCGTTGCGATGCTAAAACCGGGGGGCCAGCTGATCTATTCCACCTGTACCTTTGCCCCTGAAGAAAACGAAGCGATGATGGCTTGGTTAATGGAGGAGTATCCCTTCACAATCGAAGCGATCGACTTGGCCAATGTATCTCATGGGCGCAGCGAGTGGGGAGAGGCACCAGGGATTGAGAAAACCATCCGCTTATGGCCGCATTTAAACCAAGGAGAAGGTCATTTCGCTGCGAAATTGACCTCCCAAGCAGAAGCAGCGCCAGTGAAAAAGAAGAAAAAAGGCAAAGGAGCGACAGCCAAGAGCCCATTGGATGCAACGACTCAAAAGTTGTGGCAAGCCTTTCGCAAGGAGTTTCCTTTTTTACAGGCACTGAATGCGACACCTCAGCTGCTAGGAGAAAACCTCTGGCTCGTTCCTGAAGAAATGCCTTCTTTAAAAGGGATCAAGTTTATGCGCCCAGGTTTGCATGTCGGCGTCGTTAAGAAGAATAGGATCGAACCTAGTTATGCGTTGGCATTGGCGATCCATGCAGAAGAAGGGGCACCGACAGTGCCGATCACTTTGCCGCAATGGCAGCAGTATGTGGCAGGTGAAACCATGAGCGTGCCAGGAAATGCTGGATGGGTGATTTTGACAGTCGATGAGATCCCCGTCGGTTTTGGAAAACAAGTCCAAGGAACTGTGAAAAACTTCTTTCCAAAAGGATTAAGATTCAAAGCGATTTAAACGAAATAGTGTTTTTATTTCAGTCCTCGTGCTATGATGGAAGTAGCAAAATAAGGGAGCTGATCGATATGAAAACATCATCAAAAGTAACGATTGGATTAAGCATTGCAGCGATCGCTGGGATCACTACTGCCGTCGTTGTATCAGACAAAGTATTCAATAAAGTACGCTTCGCTTGCAACCGACACAAAGTAAAGAAATTTGTCGATGACAAATTCAACGGCAATGAAAAATTGTTGGATGTCGTAGACGGCTTGTCTGACAATGAATTGGATTCGTTGTTAGGTGTGATGAAAAAAGTCAATGAGGGCCGCAACAAAATCTCTGTTTACGGAGACAACATCAAAGATTCGACAGAACATGTCAAAGACAAGTTGACGAGCTTTGTTGATTCCGTCTTTTAAGCCAATCATTCCATTTGAAACTCGCAGGGACATCGGTCTTTGCGAGTTTTTCTCGTCTTTCTAAGCGTTTTTCGTTATACTAACAAGGAAATGCACGAAATGGTGCGAGGTAGAGGAGTGAAAGTGAAGTCGTGGAAAAAACAAGTACCTTGACTGCCGAGGAAAAAGCGTTCTTTATGGAAGAAGCAATCAAAGAAGCCCGAAAAGCAGAAGGTTTGGCAGAAGTACCGATCGGTGCTGTCGTCGTCTTGGATGGCAAAATCATTGGTCGTGGGCACAATCTACGAGAAACGCAGCAACAAGCCGCAGCGCATGCGGAGATGTTTGCGATCGAGGAAGCCTGTCGCACTGTCGGAAGTTGGCGCTTAGAACAAGCGCAGCTGTTTGTGACCTTGGAACCATGCCCGATGTGCAGTGGGGCGATGTTATTGGCACGGGTGGAAGAAGTGTATTTTGGTGCCTACGATCCCAAAGGCGGCACTGCTGGTACATTGATGAATTTATTGGAAGATGAGCGCTTCAACCATTGGTCCTATGTGGAAGGCGGCATTTTAGAAGAAGCATGCGGCCAGCTGCTAACAGATTTTTTCCGAGCATTACGAGAAAAGAAAAAACAAAAAAAGGCTGGCAATCTCTAACGAAATACGTTATACTAAGTTTTGCCGAAAGGCTAGGACAATGGAGGTCTTGTGAAGCGTGTCAGATCCGGAAGGAAGCAGCACTAAGCAGGATTCTCCATGTGTCTGATTGAAAAACTGCTTGTTTTGAAGAAAGCAGTAGTACTAATTGAATCGATGATCATTCAAACCTGAGACAGACTATCTTAGGTTTTTTTATTGTCTGAAAGTCTTTGTGACACCAAGGGCTGTTCTAATTGTATTCTGCTTTAAATCTAGGCAATCGATAGCAGCTCTCAGAGGGGTAAGTTGTATTTTTGATACAAAGGCTTTATTCCTGTTTAGAACCTTACTCTGATAACTTTTCCGTTGGCGATTTTTGTACTCTCAAAGAATCAGTAGTTCTGACGAACTGAAACATGGAATACCTGCTCTCGATATTCGATAGAATCGTCGTTTCAAGAACTCTTTATTTTCGCTTCAACAAATTGCCGCCGCCGTGTTATCGGTTGCAATTCCCCCAAATAACCAGAAAAAATCACTTTCCTTTTTACAGTCAGAAAAGTGATTTTTTCTTTTGAACAACTGTCACTGTAACTGTTTCTTTTTTACAAAAAGTCACCATTCTTTTCCAAGCATTCCAATGGTTTCCCAGAGATTTTATGCTATGCTTATTTTGTAGAGAATTCCGTCGTCTTTCTACTGGCAACCCTTGATGCCAAGAGAAACGGATAGTGATTTCAGGCGACGTATTTGAAAAGAGGCGCACAATGGAAAAAATTACGATTATCCATACCAACGATCTGCATTCCCACCTAGAACATTGGCCGAAGATGCGGCGTTATTTGGATCAAAGAAAACGAGAAGCGGATACGACCGAAGAGACAGTGATCGCGGTCGACTTAGGCGACTTTGTCGATCGCTGGCATCCTTTGACAGAAGCAACTGACGGCAAGGCGAATGTCGACTTGATGAATCAAGGGCATTATGATGCGGTGACGATTGGGAACAATGAAGGGGTCGGCAATCCCAAAGAGGTCTTGCAGCATTTATATGACCAAGCAGAATTTCCTGTCATTTTAGGCAATTTATTTGATAAACAGGATTTACGTCCACCCAAATGGGCACAAGAATACAAAATCATGGAAAGCAATCAAGGAGCCAAAATCGGTCTGATCGCTTTTACAGCACCGTTTCCGCTGACATATGCCCCAAACGGCTGGGACATTCGCGAACCCTTGGAGATTTTGCCTTCACTGGTGCAGCATTTGCGCCCCGAGGTCGATCTGCTGGTCTTGATGAGCCATCTAGGTATCAATGCTGACCGCCAGATTGCGAGGGACTTTCCAGAACTAGATGTTATTTTAGGTTCCCACACGCACCATTTGTTTGAAAAGGGCGAAGTCATCAATGGGGTTCAAATTGGCGCAGCTGGCAAGTTTGGTTTTAACATTGGCGAAGTCGAAGTGGTCTTAGATGAACACCACCGCCCGATCAAGCATCGTGCACGTGTGATTCCGACTGATTCGCTGGTGGCTTTTCCGCAAGATGAGGAAGAGATCGCCGAATATCTATCGATCGGTCATCGCTTGTTGCGGGCAAATCAGGTGGCAGAAATTCCAGCAGCGTTTACGAGGGATTGGCAAAGTCAACATTCCTTGGTTCGGGAGGCACTTTTGGCATTATGTGCCAAAGGACAGACGGATGCCGCCATCTTAAATACGGGGCTATTTTTAGATGATTTGCCGCAAGGACGGGTCGATCAAGATCAACTGCACACGATTTTACCCCATCCGATGCATTTGATTCGGGTGACGCTGCAAGGCGCAGATGTCATTCGACTGGTCTTAGAAATGGAAAAAAATCGCAACTTTTTGCGCAATTTCCCAATTATGGGAATGGGCTTTCGAGGGAAGATTTTTGGCGAACTGGTTTATGAAGGCATTCGCTTTGATGAAAAAAACCACCAAGTATTGTGGAAACAAGAGCCCGTCGATCCTGCTCAAAGCTACACGTTGACTCTTGTGGATCACTACTTGTTTATTCCGTTTTTCCCGACGATCGAGATTGCTGGAACAGTTGAGTTTCTTTTTCCAGACTTTATTCGGACGGTGGTCGGTGATTACTTGAGTCAGAAATACCCTATTCAGTAGTTGGTACCCCTCCAGTGGTTTTTTGAGGAAAACCGCGACTATCATTGAGGAATAAAACAAGGTATAATAAACAGCAGGTGGTGAAAAAATGACCGAAAAACAAACGATCACAGATGAAATGACATCTGTACTAGAAGAAATTATTGAAGAACCAGCGAAACAACCGCAAAAAGGCGAGTTGGTGACTTTGTTGAATGATGAAGAATTAATGATTGGCAATCGACAATACAAATTGGTCATGGATTATCGTGAAGGCTTCGATCCTGAAAAACTTGGTGAGCGTTACAGTGAAGTTTTGGCACGCTATGATTATATCGTAGGTGATTGGGGTTATGAACAGCTACGCTTGAAAGGCTTTTTTGAAAAGGATAACCGCAAAGCATTACCCGATCAGCGTATTGACATGCTGGAAGACTATTTGTATGAGTATTGCAACTTCGGTTGTGCTTATTTCGTGATCCAGAGGGTTGGCGGCAAGAAAGAAAAAAGTACCTCCCGAAGACGTAAGAAAAAGCCAGCTCAAACGAATCAAAATCAAACTACACAACAAAACGCACATATAGAAGAAAAGCGTGAAGCAATTCCGCAGAAGAAAAGCAAACCAACGATCAAAAATCGTAAACCAAAAGAAAAAAACGTCAAAAAAACCGAAACAACTACGGTGAAAAAAGGCAAAAAAGAGTTTACGATTCGACAAAGGGAAGAATAAGATGAAATATAAAGGCTATTTGATTGATCTAGACGGCACGATTTATTTAGGAAAAGAGCCGATCCCTGCTGGGAAACGCTTCGTAGAATCCTTACAAGAAAAAGGACTGCCCTATTTATTTGTGACCAACAATACGACCCGCAGTCCCGAAGTCGTGGCACAGCGATTGGCGGATGAATTTTCGATTCACGTGGCACCAGAAACGATCTATACCGCAAGCTTGGCAACGATCGATTTTATGAAAGACCATGGCAAAGGCCGCAAAGTGTTTGTGATCGGCGAAGCGGGGTTGATCGATTTGATCTTAGCTGCTGGATTTGAGTGGGAAGAAACCAATCCGGATTATGTCGTGGTTGGTTTAGACAACCACGTGACGTATGAAAAATTTGTTTTAGCAACGTTAGCGATCCAAAAAGGAGCTACCTTTATCGGGACCAATCCAGACAAAAATATCCCGACGGAAAGAGGCTTGTTGCCAGGTGCGGGTTCACTGATTGCAATGGTGGAGACTGCCACCCAAACGCAACCAATTTTTATTGGCAAGCCAGAAGCCATCATTATGGAAAAAGCGGTGGCACACATCGGCTTATCAAAAGAAGAGGTCTTGATGGTGGGGGACAATTACGAAACCGATATTCGCTCGGGGATCCAAAACGGGATCGATTCTTTGCTCGTATTATCTGGCTTTACCCCGAAAGCGGCGGTTCCGACATTACCGGTAGCACCAACCTATGTGGTTGATTCTTTAGATGAGTGGGATTTTGAACAATGAAAAAACAAGTGTGGCTTGAACGCTTAGGATTTGTCTGCTTGTTTTTGTTTTTGGTCAGTCTAGCGATCACCCTAACGATCAATTTTCGACCGTTATATTGGTTTGATGTCGATCACTTAAATCTGCTGGATTATACCTCGCTAACAAGAGAAGAGTTGTTGAAGAACTATGGCTTATTGTTAGATTTTCTAAACAATCCCTTTGCAAGTACGCTCGCCTTGCCAGATTTTCCAATGTCTGAAGCGGGGGCTGGTCATTTCTACGATGTAAAACAGTTGTTTCTATTAAATTATGCTGTGATGATCGTCACGTTGCTGCCGAGTATCTGGTTCGTCAATCGGCTACGACAAAACCAACAGCAATGGCGCTTGATTCGTCCTTTTCAATGGGGGATGATATTGCCGCTGATTTTCGGGTTTTTGATGGCAGTCGGCTTTGATCGCTTTTTCGTTACGTTCCATGAGATTTTCTTCAGTAACGATGATTGGCTATTTAATCCAGCCACCGATCCGATCATCAACGTATTGCCAGAAACGTTTTTCATGCATTGCTTTATTCTCTTTTTTGTCTTGATTGAAGTCTTCTTTTTTGCTTTCTATTGGTGGGGCAAACGAGGCTTGAAAAAAACAGCGTAATGAAAAAAAAACCAACGATCCACTTCCTTTGAAGAAGGCGGATCGTCGGTCTTTTTTTATTGCGTAATGTAATGAGATTTACTTGGGTGTTGATGGGCTAAGCGACTTGCGGCAGAAGCGGCAATGGCACCTACGATATCATCTAAAAAGGTGTGAACGCGGGGACCGTCGTGCTTATTCAGTTCTTTCAAAATGCCCGGTTTGACTTTATCAATGTATCCGTAGTTAGTAAAACCGATGGAGCCGTACACATTGACGATGGATAGTGCGAGGATCTCATCGATCCCATAAAGCCCTTCGTCTTCTTTGACGATTTCTTGCAGTGGATGCAGCAGTTGATTTTCTTCTGCCAAAATATCCAATTGGACACCCGTCAAAATCGTGTTGTGGACTTCCCGCTTGCTTAAGACAGCGTTGACGCTTTCGATACACATCTCCAACGTGATGCCTTCAATGTAATCTTTTTGCAAGAACATCACCAATTCGCCGATGTCTTGCAGTGAGACACCGCGGTCGGCCAACAATTCTCTTGCTTTGTCTTCAAGTGTTTTGCTTTCTAATACCATATAGTTCCCCTCCATGTAAAAATAGTTTATTCAAAAGTCAACATGCGACTGATGGATTGCAATCATAAGTTGTGCCCTATTCCAGTTGCAGCCCATGCCGTTTGGGTTTAGTCCCTTCTGACATTTAGGTGTTTGCTAATTTTGCTTTGGCTGCCACTGCCCAAGGATGGGGGACCACTAAGTCACCGGCAAAGAGCCAGTCCATATAATAGCCAGCGGCAGATTCCAAGGAATCATCGAGGCGCTCTAATAAACCGGTTAAGAAAGGTGCTTGATCTTTGCGATCCCATTTGATTTTGTCGGCTAAAAAAACGATCAGATCGAGACGACTATATTGGGCCTTTAAGGTGGTATGACAGCTGATGGCGGACAGAATCTCTGGGTCAGACACCTGAAAAACCGTTTTTGCCAACAAAGCGGATTGCTGCTGATGCAGCAAAAAAGGTGCTTGCCGCTCCGCGTCTAAGATCGGTTCGCCTACCGCTATCTGCAAGGCGATTCGCTGGTCATTAGGGATGACGACGCTGACATCGTGCAGCAGTCCTGCTGAGTAAGCTTTGTCCGCGTTGACTTGAAACCGTTCTGCCAATCCTTTGGCTTCTTGGGCAACGGCTAGATTGTGGACCGCCGTTTCGGCATGATCGAAGGCTTCCAGATACTGAACCATTTGCTCAGTGAGGGTCTTCCCCTGTAAAGGGAGATAGGTGGCAAGACCAACTTGTTTCATCTCAGCTACTCCTTAAAAAGACTCGTACTGTGGGCGGGTTGCGTCCGCGTTTTGGGATCAATGTAATGGAGTGCATTGTTCACCGCAGTTGGGGCTTCCCCGAAACCAGTAGCGATCAGGTCGACTTTTCCATCGTATAAAACGACATCCCCACAGCCATAGATCCCAGGAACAGACGTGCTCATATCTGAAGAGACGAAGACTCCTTGGCGGCTGCTTTTCATGCCCCAATCCTTGATGTTCAATGTGGAAGAAAAACCGTAATTGACGATCAAAGCATCCAATGAAAGGCTGACCGTTTCATCACCCTTGACTTGCTGCAACGAGACACCAGTCAAACGTTGCTCTCCTTGGAGCTCTTGAATCACATAAGGAGTCAGAATGTTGACGGCAGAAGCTTGTAATTTGCTGACGCTATGTTCATGAGCACGAAATTCAGGACGGCGATGGATCAAGTAGACTTCACTAGCGATCGGCTCCAGCATCAATGCCCAATCGATGGCAGAATCGCCGCCACCGGCGATCGCTACTTTGCGTCCGGCATACTTCATCAAATCGGTGACAAAATAGTCTAAGCCGTATCCTTCAAACCGCTCGCTTTCTGGCAAAGTCAGTTTGCGCGGCTGGAAGGAGCCGTTTCCTAAAGCCAAAATCACGGCTTTCGAGTAATGGATTCCTTTGTCGGTAGTGACTTCGATATAGTCTTCTTGTTTTTCGACCGACAAGACGGTTTCTTCTAAACAATATTGGTGATTGAAGGTCGTCAACTGTTTTTCCAGGTTTTGGACAAGATCGCCCGCTTTGATTTTCGGATAACCTGGGATATCGTAGATGTATTTTTCTGGGTATAAAGTAGCAAGCTGACCGCCTAATTGCGGCAAGCTGTCGATGATCTTGGTTTTGGCGTTACGCATACCGGCATAGAAGGCAGAAAACATCCCGCTAGGTCCGGCGCCGATAATCGTTATATCAAAAATATCCATGTTATTCCTCTTTTCTAAGCACGTTGGGGTGAAGCATGTTCGTGTTGTACGAATAGCTTCATTATAGCAAAAATTATCCAAACTAGCATTTTTTCAATTTTCTGCTATCATGGATTTATGAGAGAGAAGGAGGAGTTAATGTGTCTAAATTTCCACAGTTAGCATTAGAAAAACAAACTGGCCATAAAGCAGTCATCAAAACCAATCGTGGGGATGTAGTTGTACAATTGTTCCCAGAATTGGCACCAAAAACAGTGAAAAACTTCGTTGAATTAGCGAAAAAAGGGTATTACGATGGGATCATCTTCCACCGTGTCATTCCTGATTTTATGATTCAAGGCGGTGACCCAACTGGTACAGGAATGGGCGGCGAAAGCATCTATGGCGGCAGCTTTGAAGATGAATTTTCAAAAGAATTGTTCAATCTTCGTGGCGCTTTATCCATGGCAAACGCTGGTCCGAATACTAACGGCAGTCAGTTTTTCATCGTCAACAATCAAAATGTTCCTAGCAACATGTTAGGTCAATTAGAAGGTGCTGGTTATCCAGCTGAAATCATCGAAGCCTATCAAGCAGGTGGTACTCCTTGGTTAGATTTCCGTCACTCAGTCTTCGGTCATGTGATCGAAGGAATGTCAGTTGTTGATGAAATCGCTGGCGTGCAACGGGGACCACAAGATCGTCCAGTGCATGATGTAGTGATCGAAACGATCGAAATCAGCGAATAAAACAAAAGAACCCAAAGCAGTTTCAACGGTCATCCTCAGGAGACCGTTGAAATGGCAGCTTTAGGGTTCTTTTTTTACACGTAAGCGTTAATCGATCGGTTGGTCTTTAAACGCGGCGGCGATTTGATTGAGTGCTTTTTCTAATAGCTCTTTAGGGCAGGCAAAGTTTAGCCGCATATGGTGACTCCCGTGGGGACCAAAGATACTTCCTTGATTCAACACGACGCTGGCTTCTTTGATCAGTTTTCTATGTAGCTGATTGTCCGTTAGGCCATAGGCAGAAAAATCTAGCCAGATCAAGTAAGTTCCTTCAGGCTTTTGAAACGACACGGTTGGCAGTTGGTCAGTCAAAAAGTCACAGACAAAGGTGCGATTTGCCTCTAAGTAGGACAATAGTTCTTCTAACCATTCTTCAGATTCACGATACGCTGCTTCAGTAGCGATCAATCCAAACGTATTGATCTCCCCTTGAACGTTACGCTCCTGTGTTTTTGCAAATTGGCTGCGCAAGGTTTTATCTTTGATGAATACCATCGAATTTTTGATCCCAGCTAAATTAAAGGTCTTGGTTGCTGAAGTCAAGATGATTGAAAAATCGGCAAAGTTTGGCTCAACTGTTTGGAAAGAAACAAAGTGATTTGGCGCAAAAACGATGTCTTGATGAATCTCATCACTGACAACGATCACTTGATGTTTTTGACAAATACGGCCGATCGCCAGTAGTTCTTCTTTGGACCATACCCGGCCACCAGGATTATGCGGATTACATAGAAGAAACAATTTTACCTTCTTTTCGATGATCGTTCGTTCCATCGCATCAAAATCGATGACGAAGCGTCCATCTTTTTCCAATAAGGGTTCTTGAATTAAGGTACGCTGATTGTTTTTGACAACATGGGCAAAGGGATGGTAAACCGGATCGTGGATCAATACGGCATCTCCTTCTTGGGTGTAACTTTGGATCGCTAGTGCAATACTAGGAACGACACCGCTATTAAAAAGGATCGCTTCTTTATTGATGGTATAACCATGACGTCTTTGCTGCCAATCGATGATGGATTCAAGCAGCGAATCAGGGATGGTGGAGTACCCATAGATCCCTTGGGCAACTGCTTTTTCTAACGCTTTTTTCACTGGTTCTGGTGCCAGAAAATCCATGTCGGCTACCCAAAGCGGCAATAAGTTTTCTTCCTTATAGGTTTTTGCAATTGTATCCCATTTGACGCTATTGGTATTTAAGCGCGGATGAACTTTGTCAAAATTGATCATGCGTTTCCCTCCTATATTGTGTAACGTTGTTTCTGATGCTTCAAATCTACCACTAGTTCAAGTATAATGAAAGTGGAAAAGAGAGGAAAGACTATGAATTATCAAATCGGGAACATTATAGAAGGAACAGTCACTGGGATTCAACCCTATGGTGCATTTGTTTCGTTAGATAAAGAAACGCAAGGCTTGATCCATGTTTCAGAGATCCAATCCGGGTTTACTAAAAATATCCATGAAGTCTTACAGATCGGCCAAAAAATCCGTGTACAAATCATTGATATTGACGAATACAGCCAAAAGATCAGTTTGTCCCGCCGTACATTGGAATCAAGTTTTGTTCAGCCACCCTTTAAGCGTAAACGCTACTTTACAAATAAGAATAAGCGGATCGGTTTCCGTACGATTGGAGAAGCTTTACCAGTGTGGGTGAAAGAAGCTAAAGAAATGTTAGAAAAAGAAAACAGCAACAGATAATCGTGCATATTTTCTGAAAATGTGCTAAAATTAGTTTACAAACAGATGAATAACTGAGGTGGGTATTTTGGGATCCAAAAAAGTAGCGGGTACAGTTATGATGCACTTAACAAATGGTTCGAAACGATTTTTGATGCAAATACACGAAGGCACTGCGGAATTAGCGTCAACGGATTTTTCTGAAGATAAAACCGGCTTGGCTACGATCTTACAATTGTTTAAAGACCGTATTCACCTTGATGTGACAGCGATCGAACTCGTTGAACTCACAAACGGAAATATTGATACGCAAAATATTCCTTTATTTGTTTTTGAAACACAAGAAGCAGGACAAACGCAACAGCTGCCAGAGGGGTATGCGTGGGAAGAGCCCAATATCTTTCGTAAGATCATTGAAGACTATAAGATCGAAGGCGTTCCGTTCTTTTAGCACCTGAATACTAGCGAAAAGACTGAAGACCGTTACAACGGTCTTTTTTTATTGAAAACTTTTTGTAAATAAAATGAAATATTTCCTTGACCTAAGTCAAGAAGAATGGTAAATTAGTCAACGTTGGCAATTGAGTCAGCGGGTCAAAAGAGCGTTTGAAAAAACTTCAAAAAATGCTTGACCAAAAATGAAACAGATGATATTATAACGAAGTCGCAATAATAAAATAGTTAATCGATGTTGATACATCAACAAAATTAATTAAAAAAAGTTGTTGACAAATAACAAATCATTTGTTATTCTAATGAAGTCGCTGAGACAGCCGCTGCGAAGTTGAAAAACAACGAGCGAAAAAAACTTTTAAAAAAGAGTTGACAATCAATTGTCGCTCTGATATGATATAAAAGTTGCTAACACAGCACTGTAGACCTTTGAAAACTGAACAAAGCAAGCAAACGAACCAATGTGTAGGACGTTTCAATTTATTGAAACAAATACATGCAAGCAATAGCTAGCAAAGTTAATTTTTATGAGCTTAATGACCGTATGGTCATTCAAACAAATCATTATGAGAGTTTGATCCTGGCTCAGGACGAACGCTGGCGGCGTGCCTAATACATGCAAGTCGAACGCTTTTTCTTTCACCGGAGCTTGCTCCATCGAAAGAAAAAGAGTGGCGAACGGGTGAGTAACACGTGGGTAACCTGCCCATCAGAAGGGGATAACACTTGGAAACAGGTGCTAATACCGTATAACACTATTTTCCGCATGGAAGAAAGTTGAAAGGCGCTTTTGCGTCACTGATGGATGGACCCGCGGTGCATTAGCTAGTTGGTGAGGTAACGGCTCACCAAGGCAACGATGCATAGCCGACCTGAGAGGGTGATCGGCCACACTGGGACTGAGACACGGCCCAGACTCCTACGGGAGGCAGCAGTAGGGAATCTTCGGCAATGGACGAAAGTCTGACCGAGCAACGCCGCGTGAGTGAAGAAGGTTTTCGGATCGTAAAACTCTGTTGTTAGAGAAGAACAAGGATGAGAGTAGAACGTTCATCCCTTGACGGTATCTAACCAGAAAGCCACGGCTAACTACGTGCCAGCAGCCGCGGTAATACGTAGGTGGCAAGCGTTGTCCGGATTTATTGGGCGTAAAGCGAGCGCAGGCGGTTTCTTAAGTCTGATGTGAAAGCCCCCGGCTCAACCGGGGAGGGTCATTGGAAACTGGGAGACTTGAGTGCAGAAGAGGAGAGTGGAATTCCATGTGTAGCGGTGAAATGCGTAGATATATGGAGGAACACCAGTGGCGAAGGCGGCTCTCTGGTCTGTAACTGACGCTGAGGCTCGAAAGCGTGGGGAGCGAACAGGATTAGATACCCTGGTAGTCCACGCCGTAAACGATGAGTGCTAAGTGTTGGAGGGTTTCCGCCCTTCAGTGCTGCAGCAAACGCATTAAGCACTCCGCCTGGGGAGTACGACCGCAAGGTTGAAACTCAAAGGAATTGACGGGGGCCCGCACAAGCGGTGGAGCATGTGGTTTAATTCGAAGCAACGCGAAGAACCTTACCAGGTCTTGACATCCTTTGACCACTCTAGAGATAGAGCTTCCCCTTCGGGGGCAAAGTGACAGGTGGTGCATGGTTGTCGTCAGCTCGTGTCGTGAGATGTTGGGTTAAGTCCCGCAACGAGCGCAACCCTTATTGTTAGTTGCCATCATTTAGTTGGGCACTCTA
>NZ_NGLF01000001.1:1682125-1772126 GCF_002140695.1 Enterococcus sp. 4E1_DIV0656
TGGAAAGCGAGCAGCGGCATTAGGGGTAATATGTAAGTCCATTTTGCATGATCTCCTTTTTGAAACGAGTGAGCAGCAAGCTGTTCGTTTCGATAATTGTTGATAAACCAAGTGTATCACTCCTCTTAGGGATGTGACAGCAACTTGCTTTTCAACAAACCAAGCTTAAAGTTTTAGCAAGAAAAAGGCGATAATACCGATTATCAGCAAGAAAAGCCCTAAGTACAAGAGCACAGTGACTGCAGCATGGAAAAAAGAGCGCATTTCTTTCACCTCGAATCATTGTTCTTCTTATTTTACTGCATAATTGCGGAACCAAGTAAGGACCTTCACAAATCTTAAAGGAAGTTTTAGGTCTCTTAAGAGTAGACCTCGTCCTTTTTTGTAACGCTTCCATTTTTTGTGGTAAAATAAAGAAAAGGAGGCGATTTGGATGTTACGTAATTCTCAAAATGTACTTGTTGCCTTAGATGGGTCGGATCAGTCAGAAAAAGCGTTCCAAGAAGCACTCGCGATTTGTCGTAGGAACAAAGCCAAATTGTATGTCCTCTCTGTTATCAACAATGCTGAGTTATCCACAAGTGCCTATGCTTTTGCAAAAATTTTTGACCAAGAAAAATTGCGTGTGGAAACGGACATGTTGAAAAAAATCTATGATGCCAATCAGCATGGGGTAGAAGATGTTGAGGTGATCGTTGAAGTCGGTGATCCAAAGCGTTTTATCATTCATGCAGCGACTGAATTGTATCCAATTGATTTGATCGTTATCGGTGCAACTGGCAAAGGTACATTGACTCGAGCTGTCGTGGGCTCAACCACCGATTATGTCGTTAATCATTCGAAATGTACGGTGCTGGTCGTGAAGTAAGAAGTTGAATCAAACGGAAAAAATATGTTATTTTTTAAGTCAGCATAAGGCATATCCTTTCAAAAAAATTCAGTTTAGTTGAAAAACCCGCTCTCTTGGCTTTAGGAGAGCAGGTTTTTTGTTGTAAAAAAGAAGTGCCTAAAATGGAGCTGTGAGTAACGATTGAAAACGTCTTTTCGTCGTTTTATCAAAAAAATATTTATGTAAATTGAACTAGGTTGACCGTTAGAAAAAATAGTTTGTTACACTTTTAATAAGCAAAGGATGTAGGAAAAGTATTGGAGAGAGGGGCTGATAATTTACTGAGTTTCCATGATTCAGCTGGTTGCAAGTGTCTATCATTGGAAAGGAGAATGAAATGAAGCGTGTTGCAGAAAACTATTTGGTTGTTTTTTCGATTCTTTTGCTGAGTATATGGTTAGGCTTGATCCAAGTGAAGGAATATTCGCAAGAAGCAGTCCTGTCGATCATTTACTTTATTAATCTTTATACGCTCTTGTTCAAATTTAAAGATGCAGCGAGAATGGTGAAAGCAGTTGTATCTTTCGTACTATTGGGTTTTACGATCTTATTTCTTTTGTATATCGCAAGTAATTAGAGGCAATACGAATTGTTAACTTTAGAAATTATCGCTATATATTGGGAATGAGATGTACAAAAAAAGACAACGTTCGACAAACGTTGTCCTACCAAAGCCACTTGACGGGCTTGAACCGTCGACCTCATCCTTACCATGGATGCGCTCTACCAACTGAGCTAAAGCGGCGTGTTATTTAACACAAGATATAGAATACCGTAAAGGCGCTACTTTGTCAATGAGATTTTCGGATATTTCTTGAGAAAAACGCTTTGCGGGAAGGGAAGTTTCTAAAAGGGGATTTTCTTGAAAAAAAGGATCAAAAAATTGATTTTTGCTCTTGCTAAATTATCTGACTATTTGGTATAGTACAGATAGATTCTTCCGGCATAGCTCAGTTGGTAGTAGCGCATGACTGTTAATCATGATGTCGTAGGTTCGAGTCCTACTGCCGGAGTATCAAAAACGACCTTCGTTTCGGAAGGTCGTTTTTTTGTTGGAAAGAGTCCGTTCTTTTGTTGGTTGTCGATAGCCTGGGGATAATGGGTTCCCCAGTTTTTTCTCCAGAACACTCACTCCGCTGAGGAAATCTTCTGTAATAGTTCCTCGTATAAATCCGTCGTTTCGGCGGCTTTTTTATTTGTGTAAAAAACAGTTGGGCCATCGTTAGTAGTGACTTTTAAAATGGGCGTCACCTTCGTGTCGACAAACATTCTGGCAGGTTCGCCGGCAACGGTAAACTGACCGATTTGGTAACTGGCGGTTCCTACACCCATGGTACGAACACGAGGAGACGGCAATGTTTCGATCAATTCCACTGTCTCTATATCTGCCAAAGAGACCGTAGTTTTCCCGGTCATTGGTGCATTGAAGGTGACTTCTTGTCCTTGCACTTCACCAGTGATCGCATCAGCAGTAAAATCTAAGCGATACATCGGAATGATGGTCCCGATCATTAACACAAGTAAGAAGACCGCGGTGATGCCTGCGACGATTTGTCCGCTGCGTTTGCCTAAATTGATGCCGATATTCATCCCAACACGGTCAGGAACGAACAGACGCGCATCATTAGGATTGATGTAAAAACCATATCGCCAGTAAGCATCTTCGCCATAATAGCGCGGTTGTGCTGCTGGCTCTAAGAGCTGATCTTGTTTTTTACGCAGATCAAGCAATAAGAAGAAGGTAAAGACGATCAAGAAAACCACCAAAACAACAAAGAGCACTAAGAGGATAGTACTTAATGCTCCGGTAGCGGACATGGACGCCAGCGGGACAGTCAACAAGAGCAGCGTAATGGTGCAAGTCACGGCGATCATTAAGGACCAATAACGCTTTGTTAAATCATTGATGTGTTGATCGATAGTTGAATTGCCGCTGATCCCGCGAACGGGTAAGCGGCTGATGATCACCCAGAGATAGAGGAACAGCGCAAAAATTGCTAAGGAGACACCGCCCATCAAGTATCCTGTAGAAAGATCAGGCAACTGCCATGCTTGGTACAAACTGATCATCAACAAAATCCCCGCAGGAACGAGGCTATACCACGGCAGCATCCGCTTATTTTTGGTTTGAACGAGTTTCGTATCGATCCGAATCGGATCGATGGGTAGTTCCCATCCATTGGTAAGGATCAATTGCCGCATTTTTCCGATGTAATGTACTTGCACCAAGTAAGCTGTCCCCAGCAAAGCGGCCATATAAAGCCAGAACAGGGTAAGGATGATGGAGTCAGATAAATTGAACAAAAAAAGGAGACTTGCTACACTAAATGTACCAACGATTTGTAAGATACGCTTGCGAAATTCTGTGATCAAGCTGTGGACGTTAGGATCATCCAGATGCTCAGGGGCAAGGGTATTTTCGAGTAAAACATTTTTGTGGGGTTTACTGATCAAGCGTAAACCAAATGCGGTCGTCCCACAGAGGACGAGGGCAATAATGAAAAAAAGATAAGTCATTTGCATTCATTCCTTTCAGGAAATTGGTCCAGCAGTTGTTGAACATCCATTAAAAGCGCTTGCTTGCTTTTGCCGTGTAAGAGAGCGGTTGCTAGCTGCAGCTGCAAGTTTTGGCGATACTCCGCTTCTTGTCCAGAAGTAAACGGTGGTGGCGCAGCAACGGCGGTTCCTTTACGGCGATCCGTTACCAACAAGCCTTCTTCTTTGAGGGAATTGTAGGCTTTTGAGATCGTCATGGTATTGATGCCGATCTCTTCGGCTAATTGACGGACGGATGGTAGCAATTCGCCAGCGGCCAAATCGCCTTTTGCGATACCGACAATGATCTGTTCCCGCAACTGCTGGTAGATGGGTTGGTTGCTTTGGGTTTGAATATCAAATATCATCGAAAACAGCTCCTTTGTATTATATATATTAATACAAACTATACAAAATAGCAACTGGTAATCAAATGAACAAGAATCGTTAGAAAAAAGTAAATAGCTTGTTACAGTTCTGTTTCATGGATCAGGTATCCTTTGACAGATACAACTTAGAGGAGGAACTTTTTATGAGCCAATCGCAAAGAACGGCTTACTTTGATAATGCAAAATTTTTACTGATGATCTTGGTCGTCTTCAGTCACTTGCTGCAGCCTTTTATCGGCGATCAGAAGTTTTATCATGACCTATATTATTTTATCTTCACTTTCCACATGCCAGCTTTTGTTTTTCTGGCTGGGTACTTTGCCAAACCGTTGACGAAGGGACACAAGCTTCGTGAGTTGATGAAAAAGTTCTTGCTGCCTTATGTCTTCTTTCAGGTGTTTTACACCGTCTATTACTGGTTGATCGGTCTACGGGAGTCGCTAAAAATCCAACTGTTGAATCCGCAATGGGCACTTTGGTTTTTGCTTAGCATGTTCTTTTGGCAGCTCTCGCTGTTGATCTTTCAAAAAATGTCCAAAAAGCAGGCGATCCTGCTGAGTATTGGCTTGAGCATCTTTGCTGGCTACGTGCCGTTTTTAAATCAAGTGTTGACCTTGCAGCGGACCTTTGTCTTTTTGCCGTTTTTCATTATCGGGTTTTATTTTCCCAAAAATGAGATGCGCTTTTTATTGAAACCAAAGATTCGAACCATCAGTTTGCTTTTCCTACCGATCATCTACACCTTTATCGCGTTTTTTCATGGGATGAACAAGTACATGGTTTTTGGTTCCAAGCCTTATGACGATTACTTGAGCTATCCGTTGTTCGGCGGTCCCTTGCGTGCGGTCTTTTTCGTGATCGGGCTGATGGGGATCATCGGTTTTCTGAGCCTCGTGCCCAGAGAGCACCTATTTTTTACGAAGTGGGGCAAAAACACACTGCTGGTCTATCTTTTACAGGGGATCTTCATCAAGGGCTTGCGGGCATTAGCCATCACCGACTTGAATCTGTCGGTATTAGGCTTTGTGACGTTGGTGTTAGCCAGTGTTTTACTGACGATCTTGCTAGCTAGCCGCCCGATCCGCTTCCTGTATGCACGATTTGAACGAGGACTATCCTTTGTTTTACTTGGCTTTTTGCTTTTGATGCTAACCCTTTAAATCCTTGATACGAGCAACCGCTCTTAGAAAGATGATCCTTTCATTTTTCTAGGAGCGGTTGTTATTTGAGAGGCAGAGGCGTAAAATGGAAGGAACGGAAAGTGAAAGGATGAAGAAATATGTCAGAAATTTCAAAAAAGACCACCGCTGCCTTTGCGCAAGCGTATCAAGACAATAATAAACAAACGGCACTACAACGGAGTGTTGTGAAAAATGGGATCACCGCTTCTGCGGAAAACGTGTCAGCAAAAGTCAACAATGTGCCAGTTTTTTCAGTTGATGTGACAACCGGGAAAGTCTCAAACCAAAAACAATCAGGCCGCTGCTGGATGTTTGCCGCATTGAATACATTCCGTCATAAGATGTTGAATGATTTCAATTTAAAAGAATTTGAATTGTCGCAAAACCATACCTTCTTTTGGGACAAATACGAAAAAGCCAACTATTTCTACGAAAATATTTTAGCAACTGCCAACGAGCCTTTAACAAGTCGCAAAGTTGCTTTCTTATTGCAAACACCACAACAAGATGGTGGGCAATGGGACATGATCGTTTCGATTTTCCAAAAATATGGTGTCGTACCAAAAACGGTCATGCCAGAAAGCAGCAACTCTTCCAATTCTCGTGACCTAAACAATTACTTGAACAAAAAACTGCGTAAAGATGCGGTTGCTTTGCGTCAGCTAGTGGCTGAAGGCAAAACAGCTGAAGACATCCAAACAGCCAAAGAAGCGATGTTGGAAGATATTTATCGTTTCTTAGCGACTTCTTTAGGCACACCGCCAGAAACCTTTGATTTTGAATACCGTGATGAAGACAAAAACTATCACATTGATCGCAACTTAACACCGCAAAGCTTTTATGAAAAATATGTCGGGGTGGACCTTGACGATTATGTCAGCATCATCAACGCACCAACTGCCGATAAACCTTACAATCAATCGTATACCGTAGAAATGCTAGGCAACGTGGTTGGCGGCAAAGAAGTCAAATACTTGAACGTCGATATGCCGACCTTCAAAAAATTAGCGATCGCTCAAATGGAACAAGGGGAGTCCGTGTGGTTCGGTTGTGATGTCGGTCAATCTTCTACCAGAGATACTGGGATCATGGCATTAGATGCCTATGATATCAACGACTTATTTGATATCGACTTTACGATGACCAAAGCAGAACGCTTAGATTTTGGCGAAAGCTTAATGACCCATGCGATGGTCTTGACTGGCGTTGACTTGATCGACGGCGAATCAACCAAATGGAAAGTCGAAAACAGCTGGGGTGAAAAAGTCGGAACGAATGGCTTCTTCGTCATGAGCGATGCATGGATGGATGAATACACCTATCAAATCGTGGTTCGCAAAGAATTCCTGACAGCAGAACAATTGGCTGCCTTTGAAGCAGAACCAACGGTCTTAGCACCTTGGGATCCAATGGGGGCTTTGGCGTAAGTCAGCAATTTCTAATGATTGCCTGAATATTTACTGAAAATTTTCAAAAAGACGAAATAAAAAAATAACGAACCAGTTGCCGCAATCCAACCGTTAGGAAAGCAGAAATCCTAGCAGCATGGGAGTGTGGCAACGGTTCTTTTTTTATTTACTGACAAAAAAGCGGTACCATCCCAGAAAAGTGAGAACTTATTTATTGTAAGATGAAGCAAACTTCTTTAAAATGGAATAGTCACTAATGATGCCACACGTCTCATTAGAGTGAACTGTTGAAGAATGGTCACTGGGAACCTTTACTTCCTCTGACAGACTTTGTCATGTTTATTGAACAAAAGGAGGATTCAAATGACAAATCTGTTAACTATTATTGTTGTTCTACTTTTTGCTGCCCTTATTTATGGGTTCTACTTATTGCAAAAGCGTCACGTGAAGTTTTCAACGCGGGTCTTTGCGGCGTTGTTCGTCGGGATCGTTTTTGGTGGTGTGCTACAGCTGATTTTTGGGACAGGCTCTGACGTTATCACGCAAGCTCTTGACTGGATCACGATGGTCGGTAGCGGCTATGTGGCCCTCTTGCAAATGCTGATCATGCCCTTGATCTTCGTTTCGATCGTTGGTGCTTTCACCAAGATGAAAGAAAGCGAAAAAATCAAGAAGATCAGTTTTACGGTTCTTGCGACTTTGCTAGGGACAACGGCGATCGCTGCCTTGATCGGGATCGTGATGGTCATGGTCTTTGGTCTTGACGGTGCCAGCTTTACCGAAGGAGCAACGGAAACAGCGCGGATCGCAGAATTAGCGGAACGTTCGACACAAGTCCAAGATCTATCGATCCCACAACAAATCGTTTCTTTCATCCCAAGTAATGTCTTCGCCGACTTTGCTGGTACTCGTTCGACAAGTACGATCGGGGTCGTGATTTTCTCAGCCTTTGTTGGGATCGCCTTTCTTGGTGTCAAACGCAAATCACCGAAAGAAGCGGAAACTTTTGCGAATTTGATGGACAGCTTATATAAAATCGTGATGCGTATCGTCACGTTAGTTTTGCGCCTGACACCTTATGGCGTTTTGGCATTGATGACTAATGTATTAGCTTCAAGTGATTTTGAAGCCATCTTGAACTTAGGCAAATTTATCATCGCCTCTTATGCGGCTTTGATTTTGGTCTTACTTGTTCATTCATTATTGCTGATCGCTGTTCGGGTCAATCCAGTAACGTATTTCAAAAAGGCCTTTCCAGTCTTGAGCTTTGCCTTTACTTCTCGTTCAAGTGCGGGTGCCTTGCCATTGAACATCGAAACCCAAACCAAAGCGTTAGGTGTTGATGAAGCCACGGCTAACTTTGCAGGCAGCTTTGGGTTATCGATTGGTCAAAACGGCTGTGCGGGTGTTTATCCAGCGATGTTGGCAACGATCGTTGCTCCAACGGTTGGGATCAATGTCTTTGATTGGCAGTTTATCCTGCTGCTAGTTGCAGTAGTTACGATCAGCTCATTCGGCGTTGCTGGTGTCGGCGGTGGCGCAACCTTTGCTTCATTGATCGTCTTAGGCTCAATGAACTTGCCGATCGCCATCGTAGGCTTAGTTATTTCTGTTGAACCATTGATCGATATGGCACGGACACTCGTTAATGTCAGCGACAGTATGGTTGCGGGAATGGTGACCAGCAGTCGTATCAACGAACTGGATCGTTCGATCTTAGATGATTCTGCCGCCGTGATTGAAGCCGAATAGAAACATTTTGTAACAAGCGAAAGCAAAGAAAGACTGCGTGTGGTCTTTCTTTTTTTTGTCCGTTAAAGCTCAGCTCATAGAAAAATCTAGGTTTCAGTGCCCTTAATAGCGAAGTTTCTGCTATACTTTTAACTAGAACATCGCGGGAGGGATAAGCAATGACACAATTGATTCAACTAGAACGAGCAGCAAACGTCAGAGAACTTGGCGGCTATCAAACGACAAACGGCACGACGATCAAACGAAAAAAATTGATCCGCAGTGCGGCGATCAATGAATTAACTGCTTCAGATCAAGCAGTACTGGCAAACTATGGGGTCAATCAGGTCATTGATTTTCGCTCCATCGCTGAAGCCAATGCACAGCCTGATCGACCGATCGCCACAGCAAAGCAGCTTTTTTTACCTATTTTTAAAGAAGACGAAACGATGGTTTCCTTGTCGCCAGAAAGCTTGAAGCAACGCTTGGAAGATGGGGAAGATGCCGAAGAGCAGATGAAAAAAGTCTACCGTCACTTTGTTGAAAGCGACTATGCTCGCCAACAATATCGGCAGTTCTTTGATCATGTGATCGCCAATGCGGAAGGCGAAGGTGCAACCTTGTTCCACTGTACCGCTGGCAAAGATCGCACAGGCTTTGGCGCCTTTTTATTGCTGCATGTGTTGGCGGTGGCACCAACGACGATCAAAGAAGATTATTTAGCGACCAATCGCTATTTAGCGCCAATGCTAAAAGAAAAATTTGCCCCAATGACCCAGCATTTGCCGCAAGAGCTGTTAACGGCGATCACGGTTTTGATGAGTGCCAAAGAGAGTTTTCTTGATGAAAGCTTGGCTGCGATCGAACAGCACTTCGGTTCGGTTGATCAGTATCTCCTGCAGGGACTAGGGGTGACGAAAGAAGAGCAAGCGTATTTGAATGCCCAACTGACTGAGTAAAGAAAGGGAGATCCGTATGGAGGAAGCATTGTTCGCAGCAATCGGAATGACCGGCTCGCTGACGCCCATCAGTGGTGGGGATGTCAATCAAACGTATCGTTTCACTACAGCAGAAAATCGCTATTTTTTAAAGACCCATCCTCATGTTTCAGCGGTGTTCTTTCAAGCAGAGATCAACGGCTTAGCTGAATTAGCCCCTTTCGTGCGAGTGCCAAAAATCGAACGTCTTGGTCAGACCGAAGAGGGGGCATTTTTATTGATGGAATGGATCGATGGTGGGGAAGGACAGCAGCGACGCTTAGGCCAAAGCTTGGCTCGGCTTCATCAGCAGACGCAGGAGTCTTTTGGGTTTTACGAAGACAATTACATCGGCTTTTTGCCGCAAGTCAATCCGAAAACCACCGATTGGCTTGATTTTTATACAGTCTGCCGTTTGGATGTGCAAGTCGAATTAGCGAAGCTGGGTAATCGCTGGCATGCCAAACGGGAAGCCGCTTATCTGCGTTTGAAAGAATTTTTGCATGAGAATTGGCGTGATCGCAGCGTCACACCTGCTTTATTACACGGTGATTTTTGGCGGGGGAATGTGCTGTTCGATCAGCAAGGAGAACCAGTGTTTCTTGATCCAGCAGTCGCTTATGGGGATCGAGAAATGGATATTGCGATGTCCCAGCTCTTCGGTGGTTTTCGTCAGGAATTTTTGGAAGGCTATCAAGAAGTCTATCCATTAGATGAGGATTGGCAAGAGCGACTGCCAGTGTATCAATTGTATTATTTATTGGTCCATTTGAATCAATTTGGCGAAAGCTATGGACCAAGTGTCGATGAAATATTGAGTCGTTTTTAGGAGGCAATTAGAACTATGGCAGCAAAGTATCAAACCACACATGAAGTGGCGTATTATGAATGTGATGTCAACCAAACGATGACGTTTCCAGCCATGCTAGGCATCGCCATCAAGACATCAGAGGAACAAAGTGCGGCGTTAAACCGCGGACCAGAAGTCATCGCTAGTTATGGCTTGACCTGGATCATCACCAGCTATCACATAACGGTGACTCGTTTGCCGCGCGTAGGGGAGCAGATTCAAGTGGCGACCCAGGCGAGAGAATACAATAAATTTTTCTGCTACCGTTACTTCTGGTTATTGGCAGAAGACGGAACGGAACTGGTCAAAATCGAGGCGGTTTTTGCGTTGATGGATCCGAAGACGCGCAAAGTCAGCAGTGTACCAGATGAGATCGTGGCGCCTTTTGGCAGTGAAAAAATCAAGCGAATCAAACGCTATCCGAAGATCTCCCCTATCACGCAAGGACAATTTTTGCCTTATCGGGTGCGTTTCTACGATATTGATAGCAATCAGCATGTCAACAATGCCATGTATTTCAATTGGCTGATGGACGTCTTAGGCTATGAGTTTTTAACAAAACATGAAGTGACACAAGTGACGATCCGTTTTGATCGGGAAGTGGCTTATGGCCATTTGATCGAAAGCCATTTTCAAATCAATGAGAAGACAGTCGATGAAGCCGGCGAGGCTGTGCCGCTGCAAACGATCCACGAGATCAAGATCGGTGAGGATACTTACTGCGAAGCCATCTTTACTTGGCGAGAAAAATAAAACAACCCTTTTGCCTCCATTAGCGGAATGGCAAAAGGGTTTTTGTTTGGTTAATTCTCCATGAAATCAGGCAGTTCATCCATGGTCAACCCACGGTTTTTCGCTATCAGCAATTTGATGCGGGCTTTTTGGCTATTGATGCTATTGCAGAAAATCACACCAAGAGCTTGCAATTCGATCCCGCCGCCTAAGTAGTCATAGACCGGCTCGGCAACTCCGTTGAAGCAGCGAGAAACTAAGACGACTGGAATGTTTCTAGCGATCAGTTTTTTCAAAGGCTCTATGGTCTGCGGCGGCAGATTGCCAGCGCCTAAAGCTTCGATCACTAGTCCATCGATCAGCGAGTCGGCTAAAGCATCGAACAATTCCCCAGTCATTCCCGCATAGGCTTTGACGATCGGAAACAAACCATCGACACGATCAACATCCAAATGGCGGTTATTTAACAGCTCTTGCATAAACAAGATTCGGTGCTTTGTGACTAAGCCGATCGGACCTAATGTCGGGGTGCGGAACGTCGCAATATTGGTGGTGTGGGTTTTCGTAACATAACGTGCGGAATGGATCTCATCGTTCATGACGACTAAGACACCTTTTCCTATGGCATCGGGGGACTTGGCGACCCGAATCGCACTTTCAAAGTTATAAAGCCCGTCACTGCCGATTTCATTACTTGAGCGCATGGCACCAGTCACCACGATCGGTAACTGACCGCCGATCGTGGTATCTAAAAAGAAGGCCGTTTCTTCCAGCGTATCGGTTCCGTGAGTGATCACGACCCCATCGACACCGCTTAAATGCGCCAGCTGGATACGTTCTTTCAGCTGCAGCATTTCTTTTGGCGTCATATGAGGACTGGGAATATTAAAAATGTCTTCGACGATCAATTCAACATCGTCATCAATGTGGATCGGTGCATCCATCAGCGGATTGCTGACATCGGGGCTGACGCCGCCTGTCAGGGTATCTTCTTTCATGGCGATGGTGCCGCCAGTGTGCAACACGAGAATTCGTTTCATTTTTTCATCACCTGCAATGATTTATTTACTCTTAACTCAAAACTATTGTATACTATTAAAATAAGAAAACAAGGAGCGATGGGAAAAAATGATTCGAATTGGTTGTACCACATTTAGTGAACATGGCAGTCTCGTGCAAAGAAAAAACTCGAAATTATTTGAGTATGCCCGTTATTTTCCGTTAGTTGAGCTGGATACCACCTATCATTTTTTGCCAAAAGAAAAAGACGTGCGCAATTGGTTGACCCAGATTCCCGAAAATTTCCGCTTTGTGTTGAAAGTCCATCAAAGTGTGACCACCCAAGGGGATTTGCCAGATCAGTTGACCATGACCGAAGCGCTGCAGCTTTATAAAGAAGCGATCGCGCCAATGGTAGAAGCGGGCAAACTGTTTTGCCTATTGGCGCAATTTCCCAACAGCTTTAAATGTACGAAAGAAAATGTCGCCTATTTAGATCAAGTGCGAGAATGGTTTGCGGGTTACCCAGTGGCGATTGAGCTGAGAGACAGCAGCTGGTATCAGCCGAAACTGTATCCGGGAATGATCGATTATATGAAGCGAAAACAGTTTTCCTTAGTAGTCGTTGATCAGCCGAAAAAGCTATCGACCACGATTCCCCTTGATCCAACCGTGACCAATCCTGCGTTTGTCCTGTGCCGTTTTCATGGACGCAATGACAGCGGCTGGACAGCGACGGGGCCAGATGCCAAAAATCTGCGGACCTTGTATCGCTATGACCAAGCCGAACTAACGGAGTTAAAACAAGCGATTCAAGCCATCGAAGCCAATGCCAAAGAAGTCGCAGTGGTCTTCAATAATAATGCCGGTCGTGACGCCGCTGACAATGCTCGCGCATTGATCGATGCGCTGCAGATCGATTACGAAGCATTAAATCCTAATCAGTTGAAATTATTTTGAGGAGTCATATGATAAAAGCAATCTTTTTTGATATTGATGGCACACTGATTGCCAGTAACGGCAAGGCGCTTGCCAGTACCCGTGAAGCCATCAAACAAGCCCAAGCCAATGGCGTCCTCTGCGGCATTGCCACCGGACGTGGTCCGGTTGATTTAGAGAAGGTGATCGATTACTTGTCGTTAGACATGTTTATCACCTATAACGGCCAATATGTTTACACGAAGGAAACCTTGATTTATGCCAAACCTTTTCCAAAACAAACGCTGGAAGCGATCGTAGAATACGCCGATGAAAATTATCGTCAAGTCATGTTTGGCGGAGAAACGCAAGTGGCTGGCAGCTTGACGATCCGTTTAAGCCAATCACCCGTCATGCAGCGCTATTTGCGCTATGTACCGAAAAAATTTCCCGTCGGCTTTTTAAAGAAAGTCTTGCAGCGCTTCAGTCCCAATCGCAACGCCAAACGTTATGAATCATTGGACATTTTACGAGAGCCAATCTATCAGTGCATTATGCTGAGCCCTGAATCAGAGCGCGAAAAATTACGCTCCAAGCTGCCGCAATGTGATTTTAAGCGATCCAATGCCTATTCTGTTGATATCGTGCCGAAAAACGGTTCGAAAATCAAAGGGATCAAAGAATTTTTGGCCTATGAAGGGATCGCGATGGAAGAAGCGATGGCCTTTGGGGATCATTTTAATGATGTGGAAATGTTAGAAGGTGTGGGGATCGGGGTTGCGATGGGCAATGCCCAGCCCATCACCAAAGCCAGTGCTGACTTTGTGACGGACACCAACGATCATGACGGCATCAAGAAAGCCTTGATCCATTTTGGGATCATTGCCGAGGATGCCCAAGCAAGGGATTGAATTAAAAAAATAAACAAGGTGTAGCCAATCCATGAAGCAACGTAGGAGACAGCGCAGAACCATGAAACAGAACCATTAGAAAAAGCAGAAAGAAGCGAGAGAAATGAGTCCATTTGAAATGACGGAAGAGTTTCATAAAACCTTTGATCCAACACGACCGCCATATCCACAAGCTTTTTCAGCGGAAAAAGCCCAGTTTCGTGCTGGTTTTAAAATTGAAGAATTAGTTGAGTTCCTTTATGCTGCCAGCAACAATGACGAAGAGACCTTCCAATCAGGCCTGGAGCATTTGCATCAAGCAATTGATCAAGCCCAAGCCAAGCTGGCTGCCAAACAACAGCCTGTCAGTGATTCCCTAGTAGAACAAGTCGATGCGCTCTGTGATCTGCTGTATTTTACCTATGGCTCTTTTTCACTGGTAGGGGTCGATCCAGCGCCGATCCTGGCTATCGTTCATGACGCCAACATGGGGAAACTTTTTCCAGATGGGCAGCCCCATTATGATCCTGAGACCCACAAAGTCATGAAGCCTAACGATTGGGAAGAACGGTTTGCTCCTGAACCGCGAATCAAGGCAGAAATCAAACGCCAATTGGCACAAAAACAAGCGCAAGCCCAAGAATCGTCAGAATAATAAAGAAACGTGCCAGTTGCCCGTTCCGATTGCTTATCAGCAAAAGGAGTGGTGCAACTGGCACGTTTGGTTTAATCAAAGAAAGTGTAGTAAAGGGTTCTGACAGCGGCTTTTTCTTGTTCTTTGTGGATGCCGAACATGATGCTGACCTCAGAGGACCCCTGGTTGATCATCTCTAAGTTGATATTTTTTCGCGCAAGGGCAGCGGTACTGTCGGCAGTGATCCCGACTCTTTGACGCATCCCTTCACCAACGACGACGACCATGGATAGATCGTGGGTCATTCGCAGTTCATCGGGATCGATCTCGTAGGCGATCTTGCGCAGCAGTTCTTCTTCCAATACTGGATTCAACTGGTTGGAGCGCATAATGATCGAGATATCATCGATTCCTGAAGGCATGTGTTCATAATTTAAATCAAATTCTCGGAAAATCTCTAAGACCCGTAACGTGAACCCAACTTCGCGGTTCATCAAGTATTTGCGGATATAGATCATACAAAAGCCTTCGTCACTGGCAACGCCGATCACCGGCTGATCCAAATTGTCTCTTTGGTTGGTGATCAAGGTACCTGGATGACTTGGATTATTGGTGTTTTTGATCACCACGGGAATTTTCGCATGGTATGAAGGCATCAACGCCTCATCGTGCAAAACAGTAAAGCCGGCATAAGACAGCTCCCGCATTTCTCGGTAAGTTACTTCTTTGATGGACTCTGGATGATGAACGTAGCCTGGATGAGCAGAAAAAATCCCATCGACATCGGTAAAGTTTTCGTACAATTCTACTTGCAGACCAGCCGCCACGATGGCACCAGAAATATCTGATCCCCCTCGAGAGAAGGTACAGATTTCGCCGGCTTCTGTGTAACCAAAGAAGCCAGGAATCACTAAGATTTCAGGACTATCGCGCCATTGTGCGATCTTGGCATACGACTTGTTCAAGATACGGGCGTTTTGGGGTTCATCCGTCACTAGCAACCCAAGTTCTTGCGGATTCATGTAGCGAGCAGCTAACCCACGGCTTTGTAAAATCCCAGCGATCAATTTGGCATTGTTGTCTTCGCCGCTTGCCAAGACCGTATCATAAAGATGCGGATTGTCTTGAGTAGGCAGTGTTTGAAAAGCCGCCAATGATTGCCAGATGCGGTCTAAATGGACTTGTTCGATACCAAAGGGGGCGGCGATCGCTGTATAGCGGGCATAGATTTCTTCTATTAAATCAGTGATTTCTTCTTGGGCACACAGACCGGTACAGACTGCTAGTAACAGATCGGTGACTTTCTGATCGTCGCTGGAACGCTTACCAGGCGCTGAAACAACAACAAACCGTCTTTTAGGATCACTTTCAATTATCGCAACAACTTTTTCGACTTGTTCGGCTGAGGCAAGGGAACTGCCTCCGAATTTCGCTACTTTCATTTGACATTACTCCTGTTCAAGCTTTTTACTAGAGTACAGTTTCAATAGGGAGAAATCAAGCGGTTTCTTGAAAAAAATCGGAAAAATCAGAAAAAAAGTCACTTGTTGATGTAAATTTCACGATTTGTTTTCATTATCGATGGAAAAGCCGTGAATGATTTTATTCGATGCGAAAAAAGTCGATCTTTTTTGCCTCAATCTAATGCTTGATTTTTTTCTTTATGCTATAATCTAGCGTAGATGCTTTTTTATAAAGGGACTGTCTGTCCTTTTTATACTCAATGAACTTATCAATCAATCTGCTGATCAGCAGATTTTAGACGAAACATGTATATTTGAAAATTGGAGGAACCACAAAATGGGAACTAATATCATCTTTGGAATTGTCATTGCCATCATCATCATCGCAGCGGTCTTGTATGCAATTGGCTTTTTCATGCGGAAGAAAAACCAAGAAAAGCTAAATGACTTGGAAAAACGCAAAGAAAATCTGTTTGACTTACCGGTGATCGAAGAAGTCGATGAAGTAAAAAGAATGCACTTGGTTGGTCAAAGTCAAAACACCTTCCGTGAGTGGAACCAACAATGGACAGATATCTCCACAAAATCTTTTGCTGAACTTGAGAGTCAAATCTTTGAAGTGGAAGAACTAAACGAACGCATCCGCTTTTTCAAAGCAAAAGGGGCGATCGTTCAAGCGGAAGCGACCATGGATGAGATGGAACGCCAAGTAGAAGAGATTCGCGCCGGCTTGAAAGAATTACGAGAAAGTGAAGAACGAAATTCACTGGAAGTCCAAAAAGCGTTGGACGTTTACGAAGACTTGAAGAAGAAGCTACGGGATCAAGGCGAAGAATTCGGTCCTGCTTACAATGAGCTGCAAAAACAAATCAAAAACATTGAAATTGAGTTCACCCAATTTGTTACCTTAAATACTTCAGGCGATCCTGTGGAAGCACGGGAAGTGTTAGACCAAGCAGAAAAACACACCTATGAAGTAGAAGACTTAATGAAACGGATCCCAGCGGCCTACGAAGAATTAAACCGTACCTTCCCAGATCAGTTGAAAGAAATCCAAGATGGCTACAAAAAATTATTAGAACAAAAATATGTGTTCCCAGAAGCAAACTTCCAAGAAGAAATCAACCGTGTGAAAAAACGAGTTGAAAACTCCATGAACGATCTAGCGAAAACAGAAGTCGCTTCCGTTGAAGTGGCAAGTCGTGATACTGCAAGTGATATCGATGCCTTGTATACGGTGATGGAACGTGAGATCAATGCCAAGAAATATGTCATGAAAAATCGCCAAATCATTGAAGACTATATTGACCACGCAACGAAGAACAACCGTCAGTTGTTGATCGAGTTGGATCATACGGCACAAAGCTATACATTGAATCATAATGAATTAGGTCGCGTCCGTGGTTTCCAAACGGAAGTCGACGAATTGGCTCGTCGCAATAACGAGTACCTACCACAATTAGAAAAGCACGAAATTCCTTATTCAGAAGTGCAAAGCTTCTACAAAGATGCCTACAAGATTTTGGATGATGTGGAAAGCCAGCAAGTCGAAATCGATGATTCCCTTGCGGAATTACGTCGTGGCGAAAAAGTTGCACAAGAAAAAGTGGAAAGCTTCGAATTCCGTCTACGCAACTTGAAGCGGTTTGTTGAGAAGCAACGCTTACCTGGTTTGCCAGGTGAGTACTTAGAATTCTTCTTCGTGGCAACAGATCGGGTGGAAGAACTAGGCAAAGAATTGAACAAGATTCGCATCAACATGCAAGAAATCAATAAATTGGTTTCTGTCTGTGAAGAAGATCTTGATCTTTTAGATGAACAAACGAAAGACTTGGTGGATGCTGCGGCATTGACTGAGCAAATGATGCAATATGCCAACCGTTATCGTCATTCTCATCCAGATATCAAGGCAGCGATCGACAAATCACTTTACTTGTTCAGTAAAGAATATCGCTATCAAGATGCGCTAGATGAAATCGGCACAGCGTTGGAACGAGTAGAACCAGGTGCCTTCAAAAGGATCGAAAACTTCTACTTCAATAACCGCGACTTAGTATAATACGAAAGCCAGCAGTGAAAAACTGACTGGCTTTTTTCATGGAAAGAATGGCTCGCTGCATGATTAACGCTTACGAAGGAAGGGAAAGTTTCCTTTAAATAAAGCCAAAGCCAGCGAGTCACCTTGAAACTCAGCCCAAGAGCAGTTATAATGGGAAAGAATTTTTTTAGAGAAAGGGTCCTATCATTGATCTATTTTGACAACAGTGCAACAACCGCTATTTATCCACAAGCTTTAAATACATATGTCCAAGTCAGTCAGCGAATCATCGGCAATCCCTCAAGCTTGCATGATTTAGGAAATCAAGCCAATCGCCTGCTACAGCAATCACGTCAGCAGATCGCCGATCTGTTAAACGTTTCTTCCAAAGAGATCGCATTTACCAGTGGGGGGACCGAAGGAGACAACTGGGTCATCAAAGGGACTGCTTTAGCGAAAAAAGCCTATGGGAATCACCTGATTATTTCCAGTATTGAACACCCTGCCGTCAGTGAAACAGCGGCTCAATTAGCCGAATTAGGATTTGAGGTCAGTGTGGTCCCTGTTGATGCTCAAGGCTTTGTCAACGTGTCAGAATTAGCAAACATGATTCGCAAAGAAACGATTTTGGTTTCGGTGATGGCGGTCAATAATGAGGTAGGATCGATTCAACCGATCCATGAGATCGCAACCGTGTTGGCGGACTACCCAACGATCCATTTCCATGTAGATGCCGTCCAAGCCATCACAAAGGTCCCGCAAGAGCAATGGTTCAATGAGCGAGTCGATTTTGCCGTGTTCTCTGCACATAAATTTCACGGACCTCGTGGCGCCGGATTTATCTATTGGAAACAAGGTCGTAAGTTGGCGCCATTGATGACTGGCGGTGGGCAAGAGCAAAACCAGCGCAGCGGTACCGAAAATGTACCAGCAATCGTTGCCATGGCAAAAGCCCTGCGTTTAGCGACGGAACACAAGGCTGAAAAGCCGAACCATGTTCAATTATTAAAAGGCTATTTGCAAGAAGCACTGGCTGGCTATGAGAAAGTCACGCTTTTTTCTGGCACTGAAGGGTTTGCGCCACATATACTTTGTTTCTCATTAAAAGGGATCAGAGGAGAAGTCTTAGTCCATGCCTTTGAAGAAAAGCAGATCTATCTTTCGACGACGAGCGCTTGTTCCTCTCGTAAAAAGATGGCCAGCAGTACGCTTCATGCGATGCACGTTCCGGAACAGTTAGCGACATCCGCTGTTCGTATCAGTTTAGATGAGAGCAATACAATGGCAGAAGTCGAGCAGTTTCTAATCGTCTTCCACCAGTTGTACCAAAAATTTTCGAAAATCAATTAAGCACGACATAGCACTATAAAATCAATCCAAATCAAAGGAGTTTTCTCGTGAATTATTCAGAAATCATGGTTCGTTACGGCGAACTGTCAACAAAGGGCAAAAATCGTCGTAGTTTTATTATGCAATTAGCTTCAAACGTCAAACGTACCTTAGCCGATTATCCCCATGTCAAAGTTCATGCCGAGCGAGATCGCATGCACTTGCTATTGAACGGTGAAAACAGCCAAGAGATCATTCCTAAGCTGCAAAAAGTCTTTGGGATTCAAAACTTTTCCCCTAGTATTCGGGTTGAAAAAGACATTGAGTTATTAAAGAAAGCCGTTCAAGACGTTATGGCAGAGATCTACACCGGTGTTGAGACCTTCAAAATCACAGCTAAGCGCAGCGATCACTCGTTTGTGCAAGATAGCAACC
Organism: Enterococcus sp. 4E1_DIV0656; assembly: GCF_002140695.1. NCBI lineage: Bacteria > Bacillati > Bacillota > Bacilli > Lactobacillales > Enterococcaceae > Enterococcus > Enterococcus sp. 4E1_DIV0656. The sequence continues at coordinate 1,701,525 of NZ_NGLF01000001.1, forward strand.
AGTTGAATTTGACCTTAGGTAATGCGGTGATCGACCGTTTTCCTGATATCAAAGTCCAAATGAAAAAACCAGACATCAATCTGCGGGTGGAAATACGGATCGATGGCGCCTATCTGTCCTATGAAACGATCCAAGGAGCAGCCGGCTTACCCGTTGGCACCAGCGGTAAGGGAATGTTGATGCTTTCTGGTGGTATCGATTCGCCCGTTGCAGGCTACTTTGCCATGAAACGCGGTGTTGAGATCGAAGCAGTCCATTTTGCAAGTCCTCCTTATACGAGTGAACAAGCATTACAAAAAGCCAAAGATTTAACGAAGAAGCTTGCTCCTTATGTGGGAAGCATCCAATTTATCGAAGTTCCGTTTACGGAAATCCAAGAAGAAATCAAAAACCGTGTGCCGCAAGGCTATTGGATGACCATCACCCGTCGGATGATGCTGCGTTTGACAGATGCGATTCGTGAGGCTCGTCACGGTTTAATCATCTTAAACGGCGAATCATTAGGACAAGTCGCTTCACAAACTTTGCATAGCATGGTCGCCATCAATGAAGTAACCAATACGCCAATCGTGCGCCCAGTGGCAACGATGGACAAATTGGAGATCATTGAAGTTGCCGAAGCCATTGATACCTTTGAGTTATCGGTTCAGCCCTTTGAGGATTGCTGCACAATCTTTGCACCTCCTCAACCAAAGACGCGCCCAAGACTGGATAAGGTACACCAATATGAAGAGCGTCTCGATATCGAAGGGATGATGGAACGGGCGATGGCTGGGTTGAAACTGGAAGCAATCACGGCAAATCAAGAAAAATCAGCAACTGAATTCGCTGAATTCTTATAATAAACTCTCTTTTTTAAACTAAGACCACAACTGTTATGGAACATTTGTGGTCGTTTTTCATCGTGTGAGAGAGTTTGTGAATATTTTCTTGCTATTGAAAATGGAACATGCTACACTCAATATGTGAATCATTTAACAAGGAGGGTGGACAGGATGGAAGCATTAAGAGATAAAAAACTTCCGAAAGCAACGGCAAAACGTTTGCCAGCTTATTTACGACACTTAAAATTACTGGATGCCTCAGGTATTCAGCGAATCAAATCAAAAGAGTTTGCAGAAATCACGCAAGTTCCTTCAGCCACGATCCGCCGGGATTTTTCTCATCTAGGAGAATTGGGTAGAAGTGGGTATGGCTATGATGTTCCTTATTTGATTGAGGTTTTGAGCTATATTTTAGAAACCAATGAGGAGAAAAAAATCGCCTTGATTGGTTATGGAAATTTAGGAAAAGCGTTAGCTAACAACAATTTTCGCAGAAATGAAAATCTTTCCGTCATCGCGGTTTTTGACAATGATCCAGAAATGATTGGCCAGACCATTAGTGGACGTTATGTCTATGGAATGGACCAATTGGCGGAAGTCGTAGCAGAAAAAGGGATCACCGTAGCGATTTCGACTGTTCCTAGCCGCTATTCACAAATGGCGATCGATGCGATCGTGGATGCTGGGATCACAGCAATCCTGAATTTTGCCCCTGATCCCGTCATCGTGCCAAAAGATGTCAATATCCAATACATTGATTTGACGACAGAATTGCAAACATTGATCTTTTTTGATACGACCTACTCGCAAAAATCGAAAGTCTGAGCAAATCCTTTTCGTTTTTTGACAATCTTTCTTATACTGGGAGAAAATGCTATAGGAGAGATGTTATGCAAGTTACACGCAAAGAAACGGTTTATGAGATGCCCGGCAACCAACCAAAAGTAGGGGATAAAGCAGCTGATTTTCGCTTGAAAAGTTTAGAGGACAAGGAATATACACTGACTGATTTTTTAGGAAAACCAACGATCATCAGCGTTGTTCCCGATATCGTGACACGCGTTTGTGCGTTGCAGACCAAGCGTTTCAACCAAGAGGCAAGTCAATTGGATGATATAAATTTTGTAACGATCTCTAACAATACAAAAGAAGAACAAGCACAATGGTGCGGCCAAGAAGGCGTCGACATGATCATGCTTCATGATCCGGCGAATACCTTCGGTGAGGCCTATCAAATCATGATCCCAGACTTCGGTCATTTTGCCCGAGCAATTTTCGTTTTGGACCGTGAAGGCGTGATTCAACACGTTGAGATCGTGCCTGAGATCTCCCACGAACCGGATTATCAAGCAGCCATTGATGCGGCGAAAGCAAACCTCTGATTGACTTTCAAAAAAGTTCATTGTAGAATGTAGCAAGATGAAACAAGAATCTATGATAGCAAGACAATGTTCAAGAGGAGTATCAGTGACCCTGGCGGTCAGAGAGAAGTCGGTCGGTGCAAGACTTCCCCAGACACTGAAAAGGTAGCTTGAAGGTCTTTGATCCGAACCACGGTTTGTTTCTTGCAGATAAAGCCGCACAGTAAGATCAAGCGCGTCGTGAACGTTACCTCACGTCAAAGTGGCAGAGCAATCTGCAATTTAGGTGGTACCGCGTATCAGCGCCCTAATGCCTCGGCATTAGGGCGCTTTTTGCTGTGAATCACTGCGAGTGGCCCACAAAGAGGGACAGAGCAGATGATGAACAGTACTAGGCGACCATAGGGAGCGTAGTAACCATACTAGGAATCACTATGACTGGCGCACAAAGTGGGACAGAGCAGATGATGAACAGTACGCGAAGTCACCAAAATTGGTTCACGAAGCGAGTTAGATCGGTTGCCAAAGGCCCTAAGACACAATAGAGGATCACGGAAGTGAGCCATGACCTCTGTAAGAAACGTACTTTTTACGAACAACAAACGAGGCGTCAACAAACAACGGATAATCATCTCTACCACTGCACTCATCCTGAACGATTCGAACATTTTCGCGCTTTACCCAGCAACAGGCACCAAAAAACCACACCAACCATTACGTTTAAGAAACGTAACTTTAGGAGGACCAACTATGACAGAAACTGAGAATCTATCCACCAAGTACAATCCCCAAGAAGTAGAAGCCGGGCGTTACCAAGATTGGTTAGAGCATGACCGTTTTAAACCAAGCGGCAACAAAGAAGCAAAACCTTATTCTATCGTGATTCCACCACCAAACGTAACAGGAAAATTGCACTTAGGTCATGCCTGGGATACCACGTTACAAGACATCATCATTCGTCAAAAACGGATGCAAGGGTATGACACCTTATGGCTGCCAGGAATGGACCATGCCGGGATCGCTACCCAAGCCAAAGTAGAAGAAAAGCTGCGGGAACAAGGAATTTCTCGCTATGACCTTGGTCGGGAAAAATTTGTTGAACAAGTATGGGATTGGAAAGAAGAATATGCCGGTCACATTCGGGAACAATGGGCGAAACTAGGGTTATCCCTAGACTATAGCCGTGAACGGTTCACATTAGATGATGGATTATCCGAAGCGGTTCGTAAAGTTTTCGTGACGCTATATGAAAAAGGCTTGATCTATCGTGGCGAGTACATCATCAACTGGGATCCACAAGCCCGCACGGCATTATCTGATATTGAAGTGATCCACAAAGACATCGAAGGTGCTTTTTACCACATGTCTTACGAATTAGCAGATGGCAGCGGTGTGGTGGAGATCGCAACGACTCGCCCAGAAACGATGTTGGGGGATACAGCAGTCGCGGTTCATCCAGAAGATGAACGCTATCAAGCATTGATTGGTAAGAAAGTGATCTTGCCTTTGGTCAATAAAGAGATCCCAATCATCGCTGATGAGTACGTGGACCAAGAATTTGGAACAGGGGTCGTAAAAATCACTCCTGCCCATGACCCGAATGACTTCGAGGTCGGTAACCGCCATGACCTACCACGGGTCAATGTCATGAATGATGACGGAACAATGAATGACTTAGCAGGTACCTATGCAGGCATGGATCGATTTGCTGCTCGCAAGCAAATCGTGAAAGATTTAGAGGCGTTAGGTCGTCTAATCAAAATCGAAAAAATGGTCCATAGCGTAGGTCACTCAGAACGGACAGGCGTAGTAGTCGAACCTCGTTTATCGACACAATGGTTCGTAAAAATGGAACCATTAGCAAAACAAGCCATCGACAACCAAGAAACCGACGATGCGGTGGACTTTTATCCGCCACGTTTCAACCAAACATTCTTACGTTGGATGGAAAATGTCCATGACTGGGTTATCTCTCGTCAGTTGTGGTGGGGCCATCAAATCCCAGCTTGGTACCACAAAGAAACGGGGGAAATGTATGTAGGACTTGAAGCGCCAGCAGATGCCGAAAATTGGCAGCAAGATCCAGACGTATTGGATACATGGTTTAGTTCTGCTTTATGGCCGTTTTCAACGATGGGGTGGCCAGATGAAAACAATGAAGATTTCCAACGCTACTTCCCAACGAATACATTAGTAACTGGTTACGACATCATTTTCTTCTGGGTAAGCCGTATGATTTTCCAAAGTTTGGAATTTACTGGCAAACGACCATTTGAAAATGTCTTGATCCACGGATTGATCCGTGATGAACAAGGTCGCAAAATGAGTAAGTCTCTTGGAAACGGGATCGATCCGATGGAAGTCATTGAACAATACGGTGCTGATGCATTGCGTTGGTTCTTATCAAATGGCTCTGCACCGGGACAAGACGTGCGTTTCAGCTATGAGAAAATGGATGCTGCTTGGAACTTCATCAATAAAATTTGGAATGCTTCCCGTTTTGTCTTAATGAATATCAGCGAAATGACTGCAGAAGACATTGATTTTTCTGGTGAAAAATCAGTGGCGGATCGTTGGATCTTGACGCGCTTGAATGAAACGATTGAAAAAGTCACTGACCTTTTTGAACGCTTCGAATTTGGTGAAGCAGGTCGTCAATTATACAACTTTATCTGGGATGATTTCTGTGACTGGTACATTGAAATGTCGAAAGAAACGTTATACGGTGACAATGAAGCAGCGAAACAAGTTAACAAGAGCATCTTAGTCCATGTTCTTGATCAAATTTTACGCTTGTTGCACCCAATCATGCCATTTGTTACAGAAGAAATCTGGAGCAAGCTGCCGCATACAGGGGAATCATTAGTCGTTGCTGAGTATCCACAAGTGGCTCCAGAATGGACGGATGAAAAAGCGGCGCAAGGGATGGAAGTGTTGAAAGAATTGATTCGTTCGGTTCGAAACATCCGAGCAGAAGTAAATACACCACTTTCGAAACCAATCACTTTGCTGATCCAAGCAAATGAGCCTGAGATCGAAGAATTCTTGATTGCTAACAAAAACTATATCGAACGCTTCTGTAATCCAGAAGAACTAGAAATCTCTAACAGCTTGCAAGCCCCTGAATTGGCGATGTCTGCCATCCTATCAGGTGCGACGATCTACTTGCCACTAGCTGGGTTGATCAACATTGAAGAAGAAATCGCGCGTTTGGAGAAAGAACTAGCGAAGTTCACCCAAGAAGTTCAACGGGTACAAGGCAAACTGGCGAATGAACGCTTCGTTGCCAATGCACCAGAGGAAGTCGTGGCACAAGAACGCAGCAAAGAAGCCGATTATCTTGAAAAACAAAAAGCCGTTCAAGAACGGATCGAACAATTACGCACAATCCAATAGGATGAGCACATCATACGCAAACAAGCATCTTTCGGAGATGCTTGTTTTTGCTTATTCAATAGAAACAGGGCGAACAATTTTCTCGTTTAAAGGAAAGAAATTGGGAAAGCCGTTCATTTTTTGTTAAAATAGGAGCGAGGTGAGCGAGATGACAAGCGAAGAAGCAACAGCGTGGATCCATTCGCGTTTGACATTTGGGCAAAGACCTGGATTGATGCGTGTCGAAGCATTATTAAAACGGATGGGTAATCCTGAAAAAAAGGTGACCATGATCCATATCGCCGGTACGAATGGCAAAGGATCGACCGTCAGTTATTTGCGTAGTCTTTTAGAAGAAGCTGGGCAGCAAGTGGGGACCTTTACTTCCCCACACATTGAAGCGTTCAATGAACGAATTGAAATCAACGGACAATTTATATCAGATGAGGACTTGGTCGCTTGGGTGGAAAAAATCCAGCCGCTGGTTGCTGAAATTGATCGCGATGAAACGTTGACGGGCATTACCCAGTTCGAGATCATTACCGCTATGGCATTAGGCTATTTTGAAGAAAAAAAGGTCGATGTTGCGATTATTGAAGTTGGCTTAGGGGGACTCTTAGATAGTACCAACGTTATTTCTCCTATTTTGACCGCGATCACGACGATCGGCATGGATCACATGGATGTCTTAGGGGATACCATTGAAGCGATCGCTGCCCATAAGGCAGGGATCATCAAGCCGCAAACACCCCTTGTTACTGGCAATATCGTTGAAAGTGCGCTTTCGGTGATCGATTTGAAAGCTACAGAAGCACAGGCACCCGCTTATCATGCAGGGCAAGAGTACCGTGTGACCTATCGTCGTCCCGATGAAGAATGGGGCGAATTATTTGATTTTGAAAATGAGCATGGCAAAATCAAAGGCTTGAAAACACCGATGTTAGGCCGCCATCAACCAGAAAATGCCGGTGTTGCGATCCAATTATACAGCCTGTATTGCGACCTGCGGCAACTGCCCTTTTCAGCCAAAGAGATTCGCAAGGGCTTGCGAAAAGCCTATTGGCCCGCCCGGATGGAACGAATCAGTAGTGAGCCACTAGTGATTATCGATGGTGCCCATAACGTACACGCCATGGCTCGTTTAGTAGATACGATGAAAGAAGAGTTCAGCGACTATCGCATCCATGTACTGTTTTCAGCGCTTGAAACCAAAAACGTCAATGAGATGCTTCAGCAATTGCTATCGATTCCCCAAGCCGAGATTTATTTAACGACCTTCGATTTTCCTAAAGCACTGCATTTGGCAGACGGCTATCAGGAACTTGATGAAAAACGAATCTCAACCGTTTCTTTATGGCAGTTTGGCTTGGCAGAATTATTAGAAAAAATGACCAATGAAGATTTGCTGCTGGTGACAGGATCCTTGTATTTTGTTTCAGAAGTTCGTGAATTGTTGTTGGCAATAGGAGGAAGAAATGGCTAAGTTACGTGGTGTGATTTTCGATATGGACGGCTTGATTTTTGACACGGAGCTGCTTTATTACCAAGCGACTCAAATCGTGGCTGATCAAATGGGTATTCCCTATACAAAAGAGTTATACCTAGCCTATGTAGGTGTTTCGGATGAAGAAGTCTGGGCAGCTTATCATGAGAGATTCGATGAAGCCTTTGGTCATCAGATGATTGAAGAATTTATTCAAGCGGCTTTTCAGCAAACGTTGGAAATGTTCCAACGGGGCGAGGCTGAATTGAAGCCGGGGATCCACGAGTTATTGCATTATCTTGATGAGAAAAAGATTCCCCGAGTGTTGGCGTCTAGTAACCAGCGCAAAGTGATCGACACCTTGCTGGAAGCAGCAGACTTAACGGCGGAATTTCCTAAGATCGTCTGCTTTGATGATGTCACACGGGCAAAACCAGATCCTGAGATTTTTGAAAAAGCTCATGCATTACTGGCGGTACCAAAAGAAGAATTGGTGATCCTTGAGGATTCGGCTAACGGTATTCATGCTGCTCATGGGGCAGGGATCTCAGTCATTATGATTCCCGATTTGATCGCGCCGACGACCATCATTGAAGAAAAAGTCTTGAAAGTCTTGCCTTCACTAGAGGATGTCCCAGATTTTCTAGAAACGGCTTTTTCGATTTAACTGTGATTTTTTGCGCATCTTATTCATGAAATACTCTCTCCTTTGCGTATCTTTTATTAGACCGACGCAAAGGAGTTTTTTTATGATCAATGAAACAGAGATTCCCCAAAGCTCGTTTCCACGAGAGCGCTTAGTGCAATATGGGGTTGATGCCCTTTCGAACCAAGAACTGTTGGCAATTTTGTTGCGGACTGGCTCACGGCCCCTAAATGTCTTGGAATTAGCGGCTAGTGTCTTGAATCGTTTTGAAGAATTGTATGAATTAAAAGAAGCGACAATCGATGAATTACAAGAAATTCGCGGCGTCGGACAAATCAAAGCCATCGAGATCAAAGCGATGATTGAATTAGGTGTGCGGATCCAGCGGTCTGTTCAACCAAAGTACGGCAAGATCAACTCCAGTATGGCGATCGCTCATCAGCTGATCCAAGAATTAAAAGACTTTCGTCAGGAGCACTTGCTAGGGATTTATTTGAATACCAAAAATGAGATCATTCAAAAAAAGACGATCTTCATCGGATCGTTGAATCAGTCGATCGCTCACCCACGGGAGATTTTTCATTGGGCGGTACGCTACAGTGCCGCACGAGTGATCGTCGTTCACAACCATCCCAGCGGTAGTCCCCAAGCCTCAGAGGCAGATCTGCTGTTTACACGCCGCTTGATCAAGTGCGGAGACTTGATGGGGATCGAACTACTGGATCATTTAATTATTGGCGACAATGCCTATGTTAGTTTGCGAGAAGAAGGCCTCTGGCATCAAGAAATTTGCTGACACAACGGCTAATTTGCGAACATTATTAAAAATAAAGGTGAATTGTCTAATCGTCTGTCTTGCAAAAAAATACGGGCAAGTGTAAAATATTATTGTAATTTTGTTTGCTGAATAGATGTTGAAACGCACGTTAGGCCTCTATCGCACAAAGGCAATGTTACACATAATTAAGTGCTTATGCACGAGGAGGTTTTTTTATAATGGAACAAGGTACAGTAAAATGGTTCAATGCTGAAAAAGGGTTTGGTTTTATCTCTCGCGAAGACGGTACAGACGTATTTGTACACTTTTCAGCGATCCAAGGTGAAGGATTCAAAACTTTAGAAGAAGGTCAAGCAGTAACTTTCGACGTGGAAGATTCTGATCGTGGACCTCAAGCAGTTAACGTAAACAAAGCGTAAGCTTTCAAACAAACTGCCAGTAAGAGCACTTTGAAATCAAAAACCCAAAAGACCATCGATTCGATGGTCTTTTTTTTGCTTTTTGCAACGGAAAGGAAAAAGGGGAGTTCCCAGTAACCTGAGAACTCCCCTTGCATGTGAAACTATAAATTATCCGGTGTCATGATCATTGAAAGGATCATTGGATGACGCTCGGTTTTTTCAAATAGGAATGGCTGTAAAGCCGATGACATCGCTTCTCTTAATTTGTGTTCTGTTGGGTCTGGTTGGTTCAAGACTTCCCGCAATGCACGGAAGAGAATTTGTTGGGCTTCGTTGATCATCTCGCCGGATTCCCGCATGTAAACAAACCCACGAGAAAGAATATCTGGTCCAGCAAGAACTTCTTTCTTCGCCACATCGACTGTCGCTACCGCTAAGACGAGGCCTTCTTCTGAAAGAATACGACGATCTCGTAAGACGACATTTCCGATATCACCGATACCGCTGCCGTCGACATAAACATCATTGGCATTGAAATGACCAGCCAAGCGAGCGGTATCCGCTGTTAAGGCCAACATGTCACCATTTTCCATAATGAAACAATTTTCTTTTGGTACACCGACATCTTGTGCCAACTGGGTGTGGATGTTCAGCATCCGAAATTCCCCGTGGACAGGCATAAAGAATTTTGGTTTCATTAGACGCAACATCAGTTTTTGTTCTTCTTGGCCACCGTGACCAGAAGTATGGATGTTGTTCAATTTGCCATGGATCACGTTTGCGCCAGCTTCCAACAGCAAGTTGATCAGCTGATTGACACTCGTGGTATTTCCTGGAATCGGTGAGCTTGAGAAAATCACGGTATCATCTGGGTGAATTTGGATTTGACGGTGAGTCCCGTTGGCAATCCGACTCAAAGCAGCCATCGGCTCTCCTTGAGAACCCGTACAAAGGATCATCGTTTCATTTGCAGGCAAACGATTGATCTCATGAGATTCCACAAATGTACCATCTGGCACCTTGATATAGCCAAGGCGCTGTCCATTGACGATCGCATTTTCCATACTGCGTCCAAAAACGGCGATTTTACGTCCAGTCGCAACCGCCGCATCTGCAGCTTGTTGGAGCCGGAAAATATTGGAAGCAAAGCTGGCAAAAATGATCCGACCATCGATTTTTTCAAAAATCTTTTGAATCGAGCTGCCGATCGTTTTTTCTGATTTGGTAAAGGTTGGAATTTCTGCATTGGTACTATCGGAAAGGAGGCAAAGGACGCCTTCTTCACCAATTTTTGCCATTTTGTGCAAGTTTGCTGGTTCGCCCACAGGCGTAAAGTCAAACTTGAAATCGCCAGTTGCGACGATATTGCCAGAAGGCGTTTTGACAACGACACCTAAAGCATCAGGGATACTGTGGGTCGTTCGGAAGAAGCTGATGGACGTTTTACGGAAACGAATCACCGTATCTTCATTGATTTCGTGTAATTCCGCGTCCCGCAATAAGCCATGCTCATCTAATTTGTTGGTGATCAAAGCAAGTGCCAATGGTCCCGCATAGATTGGGATATTGGCTTCCCGCAACAAGTAAGGGATTCCGCCAATATGGTCTTCGTGACCATGAGTAACGATCAAGCCTTTGACTTTCGGTAAATTTTGAACGATGTAGCTATAATCGGAAATGACATAGTCGATCCCAAGCAGTTCATCTTCGGGGAATTTGATTCCCGCGTCAATTAAGATGATCTCATCTTGGAATTGAACCCCATAACAGTTTTTTCCGATTTCGCCAAGTCCACCGACGCCGAATACGCCGGTCTCATTATTTTTCAGCGAAACTTTCATCTTAAAACTCCGCTAATTTGAAATCAGCGTTTTCTTTTTCGTAAGCTAAATGTTTTTCATCTAGTTCTTGAACGAACTCGATGTTGTATGGGGTATTTTGTTCCACTAGACGGCGTGCGATCACTGCATCGTCTGCTTCAATGTACAAAGAGTGGGTTTGTTCTCTCTTTGGGTTGCGGTCTTTTGTTTCTTGGTAATAAATTTTGTAAATCATATCTTTTCTCCTTTATCTGCTTTTCGCAGTAGTCTATTTGGTTGATGAATTCGCTGCATCAAAAAATCGAGGTCCGAATAAAGTGACCTGAAAAGAAGGCTTCGAGAGCCGCTGCATGCTTTTTTCAGACAATCGTTGTGAGAAAAAAGAGAAAGCCTCGTCTTTGCTTTCCAAATGTCGTCATAAAAAATTCACCGGGTTTGTAAGTCGTTCCACTACAAGTATCCCTAGTTTATCACAGAAAAACGAATAAGTATAGAAACACGTCATTTTTGAAAAGGCTTACTGAAAGAAAATGAAACGACTATTTCCGAAGTTTACTTTTTTTCGTTGAAAGTGCATTACAATAAGAATATTCCTATGCTATAGTAGAAGTAATGAAGTAAAAAAGGAGGGGATTTTTTGAAATTAATGTGGCACTACACGATGAGAAACAAAAAACTGCTGGTTTTTAATTTCATCTGTGTTTTTGGTTTTATTTTGATTGAATTAGGTTTGCCGACGTTATTGGCAAGAATGATCGACAAAGGGATCGCCGCTGGTGATCGCGACTACATATGGAAAATGGGTGCGGCGATGATCGCGATCACCATTGTGGGGATCACGATGAACATTTTGTTAGGCTATTTCACGTCACGTATCACCACTAACATTGTGGCAGATATTCGTGACGATCTTTTTGAAAAAGTCCAAGGCTATTCACATACTGAATATGAAAAAATCGGGGTTTCATCATTGATCACCCGTGTGACCAATGATGCGTATCAAATCATGCTGTTTATGCAAAGCATCTTACGGACGGGTTTGATGACACCCATGATGTTTGTGGTCAGCTTGTACATGGTCATGCGGACAAGTACACAACTAGGGTTATATGTCTTGGGGGCATTGCCGATATTGCTAATGGCAGTCATCGCCATTGCCAAAATCTCGGAACCATTATCCACCAAGCAACAAGCCAATCTAGATAAAATCAATGGCATTTTGCGGGAAAATCTCTCTGGTTTACGAGTGATCCGTGCCTTCGTCAATGAAAAATTTGAAGAAAAACGCTTTGGCAAAGTCAACCAAGCCTATGCGTCTAGTTCTCGCAGCTTGTTTCGCTTGATGGCAACGGCACAACCGGGCTTTTTCTTCTTATTCAATATCGTGATGATCTTGATTATTTGGACGGGAAGTATTCAAATCGATCAAGGGCAACTGCAAGTCGGTGACTTGATTGCGTTTATCGAATACATCTTCCATGCGCTGTTTTCTTTCATGCTGTTTGCGACCGTCTTTACGATGTATCCACGAGCGGCGGTTTCTGCTCGCCGAATCCAAGAAGCGTTAGATGCGACTTCTGAAATCAAAGAGCCAGAACAGCCAGTGACAGAAACTAAGACAAAAGGTTTCTTGGAATTTAAAAATGTTACCTTTGCTTATCCGGGACATGCCCAAAGTCCAGTGATCCGTAATGTTAGCTTTACCGCTTCACCAGGGGAAACCGTGGCATTTATCGGTAGTACCGGGAGCGGGAAATCAACCTTGATCCAATTGATCCCACGTTTTTACGACGTCAGTGAAGGCCAAGTTTTGGTGGATGGCGTTGACGTTCGGGATTACAGTTTAACGACGTTGCGTAATAAGATCGGTTTTATCCCTCAAAAAGCGTTGCTATTTACAGGGACGATCGCAGAAAATCTGCGCTATGGGAAAGAAGATGCCACGCAAGCAGAGCTGGAACGAGCAGCCGAGATTGCGCAAGCGGCCGATTTCATTTCTCGCACACCAGATGGCTTTGATGCTCATTTGGCAGAAGGCGGAAGCAACTTCTCTGGCGGACAAAAACAACGTCTAGCGATTGCCCGTGCGGTGATTCGCCAACCAGAGATCTATATTTTTGATGATAGTTTTTCTGCATTGGATTACCAAACGGATGCAAAATTGCGGGCACGCTTGAAAAAAGAAACCACGGAATCGACCGTTTTGATCGTTGCTCAACGAGTAGGAACGATCATGAATGCCGATAAGATCGTCGTCTTGAATGAAGGCGATGTGGTTGGGATCGGTACCCACAAAGAACTGCTGCAAACTTGTCCAGTATACTACGACATTGCGGCGTCACAATTATCAGAGGAGGAGTTGGCACAATGAAAGCAATCTCTTCTTTAAAACGGTTAGGTGCTTACATCAAACCATACAAAGTACAATTTATCCTAGTCTTGCTGTTTACAGTTGCAACCGTCGGCTTCAATGCGGCAATGCCGTATGTTTCTGGATTGCCGACGACAGAGATCAGCCGCAACATCGCTGCAGGCGAAGGCGTTAATTTTGATTACGTGATCCTTTGCTTGATCTGGATCGCAGTCGTTGGTGTCGGTTACTGTTTCTCACAATTGATGTCAGGGCTGCTGATCACCAACGTTGTCCAATCTGCGATGCGAGATTTGCGGCAAGACATTGAAGAAAAAATCAATCGTCTGCCCGTTTCTTACTTCGACCGCAACCAGCAAGGGAATATCCTGTCAAGGGTGACCAATGACGTGGATGCCGTCAGCGGTGCGATGCAGCAAGCCTTGATCGGGATCGTCAATGCCTTCTTAGGAATCATTATGGCGGTTTCTATGATGTTTTATATCAATACTTACATGGCATTGGTTTCATTGATCATGATCCCAGCCTCCTTATTGATTTCTCGCACAATCGTCAAAAAGTCGCAAAAGGACTTCCAAGGCATGCAAAATGCGTTAGGAGATCTGAACGGCTACGTACAAGAAAACATGACTGGATTCAGTGTGTTGAAAGTGTATGGACGGGAAAAGCAAACACTTGAAGGGTTTAAAAACGTTAACCACCAGTTGCGCTATTACGGCTTTCGTTCTGCCTTTGTGTCAGGATTGATGATGCCACTGGTGCAAATGACCGCTTACTTTACCTATATCGCAATGGCAGTCATGGGTAGTTTTTACGTGATCAGCGGCGTGATCGTTGTTGGTCAGCTGCAAGCGTTCATTCAATACATTTGGCAAGTCAGTCAGCCAATGGGGAACATTACCCAGTTGTCTTCCGTCTTACAAAGTGCCTCAGCAGCAGCAAAACGGGTCTTTGAAATCTTAGATGAGGAAGAAGAGCCAGTCAATCGAACCGATATCCAATTACCGGAACAAATCAGAGGCGACGTGACCTTTGAACATGTCGGCTTTGCCTATGATCCGAAAAAACCATTGATTAAAGACTTGAACTTTGAAGTCAAAGCTGGACAAACTGTGGCGATCGTTGGACCAACAGGTGCTGGGAAAACGACCTTGATCAATTTGTTGATGCGTTTTTATGATGTCAATGAAGGGGCTATCAAGATCGACGGCATCGACACGAAAAAGATGGAACGTCACGATGTCCGCTCACTGTTTGGGATGGTTTTACAAGATGCGTGGCTGTATGAAGGCACGATCGGCGATAACATTCGCTTTGGGAAATTAGATGCCACCGATTATGAAGTCGTTGATGCAGCGAAAACCGCCAATGTCGATCACTTCATTCGTACGATGCCAGATGGCTACGAGATGATCATCAATTCTGAAGGTGATAATGTCTCCTTGGGACAAAAACAATTGTTGACCATCGCCCGGGCAGTCATCTCTGATCCGAAGATTTTGATTCTCGATGAAGCCACCAGTTCGGTAGATACCCGCTTAGAAGCGCTGATTCAAAAAGCAATGGATAAAGTGATGGAAGGTCGTACCAGCTTTGTGATCGCCCATCGTTTGTCAACGATTCGTGAAGCGGATCTGATCTTAGTGATGGATCAAGGGTCGATCATTGAAAAAGGCAATCACGAGACCTTGTTGGCAGCTGGCGGCTTTTATAGCCAACTGTATCAAAGTCAATTTTCAGAAGAAGCCGAGTAAGCCGAAAAGAGCGTCCAGTCTGACTGGCGCTCTTTTTGCATTGTAGCAAGGGTGGTGCTATAGTGAAAAAAGAAAGCGCAGATCCCTTTATGGATTGGAAGGAGAAGTTGATGGACAAAGAACAATCAGGGAATGAAACCCACAAAACAGTTTCGCCCGCCTCGCCGCAAGCGACACCTTGTTTTGTGGCAAAAAATGCGACGATCGTAGGAAACGTGACTCTAGGAAAAGATAGTACGGTCTGGTTTCAAGCAGTGATTCGAGGCGATGCCAATCGAATCGAAATCGGCGCGCGTACCAATATTCAAGATGGAACGATCATCCACGTTGATCACGATGCCCCAACGATCGTTGAAGACGATGTGACTGTTGGGCATCAGTGTATGCTCCATGGCTGTACCATCAAAAAAGGGGCGCTGGTCGGCATGAGCTCGATCGTTTTGAATCATGCCGTGATCGGCGAAAATAGTTTGTTAGGTGCCGGTTCGTTAGTGACGGAAGGAACCGTCATTCCTCCTAATGTGTTGGCGTTTGGTCGTCCGGCACGAGTGATCCGCCCGTTGACAGAAGTAGAGATCGCCAAAAATCAGGCAAACATCACGCATTACGTGGAAAATGGGCATGCTTACCAACAAGGCCAATATGGCGAAGTCTGACGATGAACCAAAAGACGCAAAAAGGTGTACGAATTGCTTCGTACACCTTTTTATGCAAGCTTATTTCAATTTGTTTGATTCCATGATCTCGTCGATCAAGCCGTAGTCTTTGGCTTCTTGTGCGGTCATGAAGTTGTCGCGATCGGTATCGCGTTCAATCACTTCGATTGGTTGACCAGTACGTTCTGACAAGATTTTGTTCAGACGTTCGCGGGTTGCCAAAATGTGGCGGGCAGCAATTTCAATCTCAGTTGCTTGACCTTGTGCGCCACCTAATGGTTGGTGAATCATGATTTCGGCATTTGGTAACGCAAAGCGTTTGCCTTTTTCACCAGCGGTCAATAAGAATGAACCCATAGAAGCAGCCATCCCCATAACAATGGTTTGGACATCGGCTTTGATAAAGTTCATGGTATCAAAGATCGCTAGACCAGCAGTAACGCTTCCGCCAGGCGAGTTGATGTACAAGTAGATGTCTTTTTCAGAATCTTGCGCGTCTAAGAATAAAAGCTGAGCAATGATCGAGTTTGCTAAGTCATCGGTTACTTGACCACTCAACATAATGATCCGGTCTTTTAATAGACGAGAATAGATGTCATACGCTCTTTCACCGCGAGATGATTGTTCAATGACAGTAGGAATTAAATTCATAGTGATAGTCCTCCTAAAAAATCGTTATAGATATAGTTTAGCATAAAGTTTTCGCAATATCTAAGAGATAGTATACCGATTAGGTCAAGAAAGGTCAAATAAAAAGTTCGTTATCTTTTTTGCGAAACTTTCAAATATGATACAATATTAAAAAAGGAATGAGGAAGGATCGAAGAATGGCAGTAGCAATAGCAGGTTTGATTGGCGTCTTAGTGGGCGCATTGTTAGTAACCATCATTTTTAATTTGCGCATACGGTATGAGGAACAAAAAGAAAAACAACGCCGTTTGTTGGAGCATAAAGTCAAAGAAATCGAAACGCTGGTTTTATTGAATCAAAAAATCAGTGAGATTCTACAAAAACGGGTCATGCTGATGGATGAGTATGTCAGCTTTGATGCCTTTGACGACTGTTATATCACCATCGATGATTTTGCCTATCTACAATCTTTTGCGGCGCAAAACAGTTTTTATCTACCGAATTTTTTCTTGGAAGAATTTTTCAAAAAAATCGGGACACGTCGGGTGATTTTGTCGCCAGAGGAAACCGTTAAGATCGGTGGGTATACGTATAAAGGCGGTCGGATCATTATGGAAAATTTCCTTGATCAATTGGTTGAAATGGTCAATGAGCGTAAAAACCAAATGAAAAACATGACGAGCGAACCGTTGACCTATTTTTCAAAAACGATTTGATTCTTCTGGTCAGTCGGTCGCCTTGGTTAAGGTAACCAAACCATAGTATCGACGATTGCACTTTTTCAACTGATCACACACACTCTTACTGCGATCATAGTAAGAGTGTTTTTCTTTGACCGAAACAAAGCGCTGTCCCCTTAAAAGGATCAAAACAAACAGAGGCTTTTTGGTTCTAGCAGATTCCATGGTAAAATAAAGAGTGAGAATGGAGTGAAAGAATGATGGTACAAATCGTTGCCCACCGCGGGAGTAGCGGCAACCGACCTGAAAACACGCTACCGGCATTCGCGGAAGCGGTGCGGGTCAAAGCTGATATCATTGAGTTAGATGTACATCTATCAAAAGATGGCGGCTTGATCGTCATGCATGATGAAACGGTTGATCGAACGACCAACGGCAAAGGTCGGATCTGTGACCTGACGGTTGCTGAACTAAAAGAACTCAATGCCGGCAGCTGGTTTTCTGAGGAATTCCAAGCCGCCAAAGTCCCCACGCTAAAAGAAGTGTTGGATTTACTTGCAGCGAAGAATTATCGTGGCATTTTGACGATCGAATTAAAAACCGATCATTATGAGTATGAAGAAATCGAAGCCAAAGTATCCGATTTATTGAATAGCCAAGAATGGCCTTTTACTCATTGGTATTGTTCCTTTAATATCGAGACTTTGGATCGGATGCATGCGATCGAACCGGATGCGATCCTTGATTTTATTATGGGACGCGGGGAAGACAAACCACCGTTGGCGCTCAGCCGACCGTATATCGAAGGAATTCATCCGGCCTATCGCTGGGTCCAAGAGACAGCAACGGTCTTGACTGATTTTCCGATTGCGATCCGTCCGTGGACTGTCAATGAAGAAGCGGCGATTCGCACCTGCTTGGCTTTGGGGTTGACCGGGATCATCACCGATTTTCCAGAAAACGCTCGGGCAATTGTGCAGCAGGTCCGCGAGGAAACAAAAGGATGAAAAAAGTCTTAGTGATCGTGGGACCGACCGCAGTCGGTAAAACCGCCTTGAGTATCCAATTAGCTCAAAAATACCATGGGGAGATCATCAGCGGGGATTCCATGCAAATTTATCGACAATTAGATATCGGTACCGCCAAAGTGACGAAGGAAGAAATGGCAGGGATTCCTCATCATTTGATCGATATTCGTGCAATGACGGAAACGTATTCTGCGGCTGATTTCCAGCAAATGGGGCGTGAGGCCATTGAGACGATCCAGCAGCAAGGAAAACTGCCGATCATTGTGGGGGGGACAGGGCTATACATCCAAGCGCTTTTGTATGACTTTCGTTTAGGGGCAGAAGAAGGCGACTCAACGATTCGTCAGCGCTATGAACAAGAAGCAGCAGCCATCGGCAAAGAAGCTCTATGGCAAAAGCTGCAGGCGGTCGATCCCTTGGCAGCAGCGAAGATCCACTACAACAATGAGCGGAAAGTGATTCGTGCGTTGGAGGTTTTTGAAATGACTGGCGAAAGTATTGCTGCACCAAAAGAAACACCGCAAGTTTTGTACGATTTCTTCATGATCGGTTTAACCACTGAGCGAGAATTGTTATACCAGCGAATCAATCAGCGAGTGGACTTAATGATGGATCAAGGTTTGATCGAAGAAGCAAAAGCTGTTTTGCAGTATCCAGAAACGCAAGCCGCCAAAGGGATCGGCTACAAGGAATTTTTGCCCTATTTTCACGGGCAGGCCACATTGGATGAAACAATTGAGCAAATCAAGCAAAACTCACGCCGCTATGCCAAGCGGCAGCTGACGTGGTTCAATAACCGAGCACAGCCCCGATGGATTGATTTAGTGAGACAACCTGAAGAACAACGTACCCTTGAAACAGAAATCAACCAATGGTTGGAGGAGAAAAGATGAGCCAAGAACGTGTGATTCTTGTCGGAGTAGAAACGGAGAAAAACTATCTTCATTTTGATTCGTCAATGAAAGAATTGAAAAGCTTAACAAAAACCGCCAATGGTGAAGTTGTTTTTTCACTGGTGCAAAAACGGCAGCAAGTCGATCGACAAACCGTGATTGGCAAGGGGAAAGTTGCGGAATTGCAGCAGTTGGCAGAAGCACATGAAGCAGATCTAGTGATCTTCAATCATGAACTGACACCAAGGCAAAGCCAGTTGATCGGTGATGCGCTAGAAGTGCCAGTGATTGATCGCGTCCAGCTGATCCTCGATATTTTTGCGATGCGTGCCCGTTCCAAAGAAGGAAAGCTGCAAGTAGAATTGGCGCAGCTGGATTATTTGCTTCCACGTTTGATAGGGCAAGGAAAGAACATGTCTCGGCTGGGGGGCGGAATCGGAACGAGAGGGCCAGGGGAAACCAAGCTGGAGACCGATCGTCGACACATCCGCAACCGCATCACCATCATCAAACGGGAATTGAAGGAAGTGGCCGCCCATCGAGACCGGACACGCCAAAAGCGCAAAGACAGCCAAGTCTTTCAAATGGGCTTGATTGGTTATACCAATGCCGGAAAATCAACTATTTTAAATATTTTGACCAGTGCGGATACGTATGAACAAGACCAGCTGTTCGCAACACTCGATCCGTTGACGAAACGCTGGCGGATGCCGGAAGGATTTGAAGTCACCATTACCGATACGGTTGGCTTTATCCAAGAATTGCCGACCCAATTGATCGATGCGTTTCATTCCACACTGGAAGAAAGTCAAAACATGGACTTCTTGCTGCATGTCGTCGATGCCAGTTCCGAAGAACGGGTTCAG
Organism: Enterococcus sp. 4E1_DIV0656; assembly: GCF_002140695.1. Taxonomy (NCBI): domain Bacteria; kingdom Bacillati; phylum Bacillota; class Bacilli; order Lactobacillales; family Enterococcaceae; genus Enterococcus; species Enterococcus sp. 4E1_DIV0656. The sequence goes on from NZ_NGLF01000001.1 coordinate 1,721,091, forward strand.
CAAGAGGAGACCGTCTTGAAGTTAATGGAAGAACTTTCTTTGACCCAATTACCGATGTTGACGGTTTATAATAAGGCGGATCGCATCGACGCCGATCAGTTTGTCCCAACGCTCTTTCCCAACGTCTTGATTTCGGCAAAGAGTACCAAAGGCAAAGAACGCTTGACTCAGGCGATCAAAATGGAGTTGATGCAGATCATGCAGCCTTATCATCTGGTTCTGCAAGCCGATGAAGGCAATGCGCTGAATCGTTTAAAACGGGAGTCACTAGTTTTGAGCAATGCCTTCGATGAAGCAACACAGACCTATCATATCAAAGGATTTGCGCTTGAGGATACCTATCCACTACGCAGAATGGCGCAAGAACAGGAATAAGCAGAAACGGTGCAACCGATGCACCGTTTTTTTGTCGTGACAAAATTATGAAGTATAAGTGGTTTGGCTTGCTTTGAACGCAAAAACCGAACATTTTTGGCTAAAGCACCATTTATTCCATAAAAACAACTGCTTGAACATACGATCAAATCAAGGACCTAATGAAAAAATCAAAAAAATTTGCATTCATGTCACTTTTTCTAACATGAGGGGTTGACACGCAAAAAAAGAATTGGTATAGTTTCCATAAAGTTACGCAGCATCATTGAAACGGAGGGGAGCCAAGTTATGCGGGAAAAAGAATTGCGGCGCTCAATGTCAGTCTTTCCTATCGGAACAGTCATGAAATTGACCGATCTCACCGCCCGTCAAATTCGTTATTACGAAGAACAAGAATTGATCCACCCGGAACGCAGCGATGGCAATCGACGCATGTATTCGCTGAATGATATTGATACCTTGCTAGAGATCAAAGACTATCTTTCCGATGGACTGAACATGGCTGGGATCAAACGAGTTTATGAAATGAAAGTTGCCAAAGAAAAAGAAGCGAAGAACAAACCGCCGCTGACCGATGAAGATGTTCGTCGAATTTTTTATGATGAACTCTTGGCTCAAGGTGGATTGAATCAACAACAGCCATACCAGCAAAAAGGTCCACGAATGTAGAACACTTGTAGATCATTGCTGTGATATAAAAAAAGAATTGGGAAAAAGGAAGGGATACTATGCCAAAATTTGAAAGAACTGCCGAAGACATCAAACAAATCGTAAAGGATGAGAACGTGCGCTTTTTACGCTTGATGTTTACTGATATTTTAGGAACAAACAAGAACGTTGAAGTACCTGTAAGTCAATTAGATAAAGTACTGGAAAACAAAATGATGTTTGACGGTTCTTCTATTGAAGGATTTGTCCGTATTGAAGAAAGTGACATGTATCTGTATCCTGATTTGTCGACATGGATGATCTTCCCTTGGGAAAGTGAACATGGCAAAGTGGCTCGTTTGATCTGTGATATCTACAATCCAGATGGCACCCCATTTGCAGGCGACCCTCGCGGCAACTTAAAACGGGCATTAGCGGACATGCAATCCCTTGGCTTTACTTCTTTCAATCTTGGACCAGAACCAGAATTTTTCCTATTCAAATTAGATGAAGCAGGCGAAATCACAACGGAATTAAACGACAAAGGCGGCTACTTCGATTTTGCCCCAACCGATCTAGGGGAAAACTGCCGTCGCGATATCGTATTAGAATTAGAAAGCCTTGGCTTTGAAGTTGAAGCGTCTCACCATGAGGTAGCACCAGGGCAACACGAGATCGATTTTAAATATGCGGATGCAGTGGAAGCATGTGACAACATCCAAACCTTCAAACTTGTCGTGAAAACTATTGCTCGTAAACACGGCTTGCATGCAACCTTCATGCCAAAACCATTATTCGGCATCAACGGTTCAGGCATGCACTGCAACATGTCCTTGTTCAAAGGCGATGAAAATGTCTTCTTTGATGAAGAAGGGCCAATGCAATTAAGCCAAACAGCGTATCACTTCTTAGGCGGTTTGATCGAACACGCCCGTGCTTACACAGCTGTCTGCAACCCAACCGTCAACTCCTACAAACGCTTAGTGCCAGGTTACGAAGCGCCTGTATACGTGGCATGGTCAGGACGCAACCGTTCACCATTGATTCGGGTACCAGAATCAAGAGGCTTGTCAACGCGTTTGGAATTGCGTTCGGTTGACCCATCAGCCAACCCATACTTAGCAATGGCTGTTTTACTGCAAGCAGGACTTGATGGCGTTAGACGTGAGTTGACACCACCACCAGCAGTCGACCGCAACATCTACATCATGAACGAAACAGAACGTGCAGAAGCACAAATCGAAGATCTGCCATCAACGATCCACAATGCCATCAAAGCATTGCGCAAAGATCAAGTGATGATCGATGCTTTAGGCAAACACATCTATGCCAACTTTGTCGAAGCAAAACGATTAGAATGGGCAGCCTTCCGCCAAACAGTCTCCGAGTGGGAAAGAGAACAATACTTGGAACTATACTAAAATCGCAAGAAAACCGCTAGAGATAAACAATCTAGCGGTTTTTTTATGATGAACTCAGCTTTTATCCTAATAATTCTCGGTTTATTTATTTCCGATAGTCAATAACTGGTTGATCAAAATTTGAACAGAAAAACATTGCGAAGCTAGAGCGGTTCTGTCTATAAGGCGCGTAAATTTTGCCTGATCATTGGGAAAAAATAAAAAAATACCAGTCGGGCGAGGACTGGTAAGAGGAAGAAAAATAGGTTTGGTATAAAGCTAGCATAGCCGGTCAAAGTAAAATGAACCTTAAAAAGTAGAAAGTTTCTTGTAAGAAGTCCTTATTCGTCAAAGGTTTCCAGCTCAGACAGTATTTTTGCTGGAACTTCTGATTGAGGGACTTCATTGGGACCCGAGATGACACGGGTTTTACTGATCTCTGCTTTGACTAAGGTATTTGGCGCGAATGGCTTCACATTTTCACCAGAAAGATCATAGGTCATGAGTTCTTTCTCGCCGTTTTTCTTAACAAACTCAAACGTGTACTTATACGTAAAGGAGCCATCGATTTTTTCACCGGAATCGCTGTACGTTTGGGTCTTTTCTGGGACTTTGTTGGGCGTGATGGCATAGGCCGTTATCCCTTGATAAGTTGTTGTATAGTAAGTGTAGCCAAAATAGCCACCTACTGCTAAAATCAAAACGCCAAGCGTCAAAAGTAGTTTTTTCATGTGCATCGATCCTTTCAATTACTGGGTTTACTATAGCATGATGGAGCCAAAATCATTCATCGAAATGGATAACAATATTGTAAGTTTACTGTTTATTATCAAAAAGCTTGTAATTTTCTGTTTAACAATTGTGATAATGAAAAACATTTCTGAAACCTTCCTGCAACATTGTAATGTTATTCTCTTACTTGTGCCCGATAGCGGGACAAATAATCAAAAGAGAGGTTTTTTCATTTGAAAAAATTTGCATTTACAGTTGTTGCAGGATTTGGTTTATTCGTTGGAGGAACAGTTGTTTCAGCAGCAGAACAAACCCATGTTGTCGAACCAGGAGACACCCTATCTGGGATCGCTGCTACTTATCAAACAACGATCGAAGACCTTTTAGCTTTGAATGATTCGATCGAAAATCCAAATATGATTTTTGATGGCGAAACATTGTTGGTTTCTAACGATGGCCAATCAGTAGAAAACAAAGAAACAAGTACGAAAGAAAGCACAGAAAAAAGTGAATCTACAGCGACTGCTAACGTGAGTCAAACCCGTTCAAGCATTCCTGGTGCTGGTTCTGGAGTCTTGAATCCAGTGGATGGGATCAACTACTTCAATGGTGTGAGAGAATCGTACTACTCACAAAAAGTTTTGCCAGGAGGCGGATTGAACATCCCTGGACGCCATGTAGCCTCTGACGGAACGATCCGTGATGCCGATGGGTACATCGTTGTTGCCAGCGACAATCAACCGAAAGGATCGACTGGTCAATCATCTTTAGGTGCCTATAAAGTCTATGACACAGGTGTCGGTCATAGCGGTATTGATGTTTATACGAATTGGTAAGCAAGTAGAATACGAGTAGAGACGAGCGCATTTTAGAGCTCGTCTTTTTTTGATTGGTGATAAAGAAAAAATCGTCATCTGGTCTAGACTAATTATTGTAATCAAACACAACCTGTGGTATTATTGGACTATACCAAATAGAAACGGAGCGCTGATCATGGAAATTATTCGCGTTAAAGATGCTGCTCAAGGCGGAAAGAAAGCTTTTGAATTGATACAAGAAGGTATGGCAAATGGCGCCAAAGTGCTAGGTTTAGCAACAGGAAGCACGCCAGAGACCCTTTATGCAGAAATGACTGCCAGTGAAGTTGATTTTTCAGAAATGACTTCAGTCAACTTAGATGAATACGTAGGACTAGGCGGCGAAGACGAACAAAGCTATCGCTACTTCATGAATGCTCATTTATTCAATAAAAAACCATTCAAAGAAACCTTCGTACCAAACGGCAAAGCGGAAGACTTAGAAGCAGAATGCCAACGCTACGATAGCGTGATTGCGGATCACCCAGTTGATATCCAAATCTTGGGTATCGGTCAAAACGGACATATCGGCTTCAACGAACCTGGTGCATCCTTTGAAGGAACGACCTCAGTCGTTGACTTGACTGAATCAACCATCAATGCCAACAAACGCTACTTTGATAAAGTCGAAGACGTCCCAACGACGGCGATTTCCATGGGGATCGGTTCAATTATGCAAAGCAAAAAAATCATTTTGATGGCATTTGGCGAAGTCAAAGCGGATGCAATCCAAAAAATGATCGAAGGACCCGTAACCAACGAATTACCAGCTTCTGTTTTACAAAAGCATGATGACGTGATCGTGATCATCGATGAGGCTGCTGCCAGCAACCTGTAAAACAAAATCAGCCCTTTTCAGAAATAAGTCAGAAGGAAAACGCGCCATCCTTGCAGCTTCCCCCTGCGCTTGTGCAGTAATGCCAGCGCAGCTGCGAGCGATGGTTCGGATCTATCTTGCTTATTTCTGAGGAGGCTTTTTTTATTTGGCCGCTCTAGCGATGTTTTTTCCTTTTTTCCATCAGAGATGCTATAGTTAAAAGAGAGAATACGAAGAAAAGAGGGATGCAAATGGTTGATATGCATTTATCCATTCCTGAAGTAGCACTGAGGTTGCTGTTGGCGATGGTCATGGGTGGCGCGATTGGGTACGAGCGGCAGTACAAAAGCCGACCAGCTGGTCTTAGAACCCATATCTTGGTTTGCATGGGGGCTTGTGTCATTGCTTTGATCCAAGTGGAGATCGCCACAGGTGCCATGCGAGATGCGCTGGATCATCCAGATTTAGCAGGCGTGATTCGTTCGGACGAAGCACGATTGATTGCACAAGTCGTCAGCGGGGTCGGTTTTCTAGGCGCCGGAACGATCATTGTGACGAAGCGCTCCGTGACGGGGTTGACGACGGCTGCTTCCTTATGGGCGATCGCCGGTTTAGGAATTGCCATCGGGATGGGCTTTTACACCATCGCATTAAGCAGTTTTATCGGGATCTTCTTTGCATTGACGATCGTTAAGCGGATCGTCCGCGTACCAACAGCAAAGAAATTGGAGATCCAGTACATTCATCGCACCGAGACCAAAGAGTTTTTGACGGAGTACTTCCAAGAGAAAAATATCGTGATCGAAGATGTCAATTTTGATGTCAAATTCATGGAAGACTATCGCATTTATACCAACATTTATACGATTGATCTCCCGCGAGGACTAGGCTTTTCTGAAGTGATCGAAGAATTGTCTGTCTACAAAAATGTCACGAAGATCCGCTTGGTGGATATTGCTTAAAAGCAACAAAAAAGCGAGATTGAAACGTAACGCAAACAGTATCGTTTGCTTCGTTTCAATCTCGTTTTTTGTTGTGTTTTAGAAACGTGGATCGATCCAGTTTTTTGCCATAGCTCGACTAGCATCCCAGGAATCCCAGCCATACCAAGCAGGCTCATTGATCGTATCGATGGATAACTTATAGGTCCAGTACATGTGTCCGGCTCCTTGGTTCCAAGCTGTGATTGAAGCACGCCACAAAGTTTGATAAACTTCTTCTAATTCACTTTTTGTCAAACTACGGTTGCTACTGAATTCCTCTTGTGTGGGATTGATACCGCCTTTGGTATCTGTACCAACAGCATAGGAGTTGAACAAGGACCATTCTCCAACAAAAACCTCGACATATTGTGCAACCGTGGCGATCTCTTGGGCTAAGCCATCAATGAAAGACACGTATGCTTCCAAGGATTGCTCTGTGCCGGCCATTTCTGCCATCATAACGTATTGGTGCGTATCTAGCATGACATTGTGAAAATCGTTTTGGGTGAAAAACTCTTTCCAAGCATGCAATTGGAAGCCATCATGAAAGACGATCACTTTGTCATCGCTTAAATAGTTACGCATTCTTCGATAGGCATCTTGATAAAAAGTTCTCAAAAAGTCTAAAGAGATCGGTGCACTACCTTTTGCTAACGCAAGATCACGAGGTGGGAAACGATCCATGGGATTCATGCTGTGCCATACTTCACCATCTGTGATCGGTTCGTTTAATACTTCAATGCCCCACAATGCTTCGTGATCCGCATATCTTTGCGCCAAACGTTCCAAGACCGTTAATTCGAACGCCACTTCTTCGGGCATTTGTGCCCATCTGACCACACCCGAGAGACCACCATTGTCAAAACCATTTTGGCTGAAGGGTGCAGTATGCAGATCGATCAAGACTTTTAGGTCATAAGCCTTTGCCCAAGCGAAGGCTTTATCCAAATAGTCGATACAGCCAATAAAGGGGGTACGATCACCAAAAATAAAATAAGGGACAGGTATTCGAACGGTATTGAAGCCAGCTGCTGAAATGCGCAAGAAGTCAGCTTCAGTGATGAACGTTTCACGATGAATCAACAGCCGTGCTTGGTATTCAGCTTCAGGTAGATCATAGGCTAAATAATACTCGTCATCGGCAGGTGTTCCTTGAAAGAGACTAGGTGCCATCTATTTTTCTAATACAAGCCAACCGCCTAGGTTGACGCCTCTAAGTTTTTGTTCCATCTTATAGTTCCTCCTTACTAATAGGTGTGGTTGTTTTATTGAAAGCGAGAAATAGAAAAATCAGAGCAATGATTGCCATGATTCCGGCAACGATTCTGACTTGCATGACCGCCGTTGTCATGCCAAACAGTTGACTGATAAAGTTTATGACATAGGGGGAGGAAAAAGCACCAAGATTACAAGCGACCATTGCCAAAGAAACAACTAAGTTATTGGCTTCTGGATCTACATCGCTAAGAATGACACTGTATACATAAGGTACTACAAGATTGGCAAGATAAACCACTAATAGACCAATGAAAAAGACGGTCATCGTAGGTGCTAAAGTTATCGTGAAAAAACCAACCATTGCGAAACTGATGACGACAACTGGTGTAAAGCGCTTTAATAATTTGGTGATTTGACCAAAAGCTAATGCGACCAAGCTGCTAAAAATACCGGCGATCGCTAGTGCGGTGGAAAGAAATCCTTGATTCGTCAGCGCCAATTCTTGAATCAGTAGTGCGGAAGAAGTAATGACGACCATCAAACTAATGAAGAATAAAAAGAGAGTCAAAATACCTAAAGTTACGCTTAATGGCAGCTTTCTTCTTTTTGTATCGATGGTTGATGACTGCGTTGTTTCAACTGGATTTTCATTGACGTTACGATAACCGAAAAGAAAAAGAAACAGAATCGGTAAGATGACCAAGTACACTAAGAATGAAGCTTGCCACGAGATCGTTAACAGTAAGCCCGCAGCAAACGTTGCTAGGCTATTTCCTAAAGTCATCACGGCTGATTGAATACCTAATAAGTTTTTTTGCTCGGCACCTGTAAAGTTGTCGCCGATCAAGGAGACGGTCATTGAGTTAAAGAGCCCCAGACCTGCGCCAAACAAAATACGGGCAAATAAAATCAAGCCAAAGTTCATTGTAAATGCCGGTAAGATACCACCGACTAAAGCGATCATCAAGCCTAAACAGACCGTTCGCTTTTTGCCAAGTGCTTTGATAAACCATGAACTTAGCAGAATGAAAATCAAGATTGCCATTGATGGCAGTGTCAAAATAGATTGGACTTGTGCGGTGGTTCGGTCAGAAAAATCGTTCATAATAAAAGGTACGGCTGCTGCTACTGCACCAGCAGCTTGTACGACCAATGAAAGACTCAAAATTCCGATTTTTAACGGCAACCGACTTTTGATTGACATTGAATTTTCTGAAAGCATACATATTCCCCTTAATGTAGTGCAAAGCAAGTGTGCTGAGAATATCTCCCATCTTGCTATTTTGCAACTAACTATTTTTATTCCTGCAAACGATTTCTTGGTATTAATCATAAAGAATGCTGACAGGACTTGAAATATCAAAAAAAAGGGGAAATTTACCATTTTTCATTTATTATGTGAAAAAAGCTTTTTTCGAATCCTCAGAGGAAGAAGTAGAAGTCGCTTTTCTCGAATCATTATTTGTCGATTACTTATTTTGCTGCTTCTAACTGGAGCTTACGGTATTTATTCGGCGACATGTTTGCCCATTTTTTGAATTGTCTCGTAAAGTGGGCGGCATTTTGATAGCCAATGATCTCTGCGATTTCGGCGATGGCCAATTTGGGTTGATGGAGATAGAATTTTGCTTGGTTGAAGCGTAATTGATCTAAGTACTGTTTTGGACTACTAGCATAAACTTTTTTGAAAACCGTCAGCATCGTACTATTACTAATGTTCAATGAATTGGCCGTATAACTCATGGAAAGCAAGGCTTTGTTTTCTTCCGTAGGGCTTTGTGTGTACGTACGAAAATTTTGTTGGATCGATTCTGCGATCGCTTTTGCTAAAACAAGGGAAGTGTTATCTGTATGCGCTAACTGATTTTTTTCATCTTCGACATAGTCTAGTAAGGCACGCATCAGTTCTAACAGTAAGATCTCAATGGCGATTTTTTCTTTCATTCCAAAGTATCCGCTTGCCAAAAACGCAATGTATTGCTGAAGGATCTCAACGATCGCTTGGTAAGCGGGATTTGTCTTTTTTAGTAGTAAAGGACAATACATCAACAACTGTTGCTGAATCTCAGGATCATCAAGATCGAAATGCATACAAAAATACTCTAAACCTTCTGCTACGAGACAAGTATTTTCATGAGCGGTACCAGGCGGTATCAGGATCACATCATTTGCCACAAAATCAAACTGCCTGCCTTCAAATATTGTGCGCTGCTCTCCATCAATGATCATCATGATCTCAAAAGCAAAGTGGGTCTCTTGCGGTGCACACCATCCTTCGGAAACGCGTTGCTTGTGTCCACCAAAGGTTTTTAAATTGATGTCGATATCGGGTAATTTGACCAGCTGTTCTAGCCATTTAGGTGTTGGGTTCATTCGGTACGACCTCCTTAAAAATGAAAAATGGTAAGTATTGGCTTTTTTTTGATATTCATTCTACCCTAAAAGTTTCGTAAGATAAATGTAGCAATCGAATAAAACGGTTTCAATTTATCGCATTCGCCTGCAAACGATGATAAAAAAACTGTTGTTTGGTTGCAAAACGAATAAAAAGTTAAGAATAGGAAGGAAGCTTATGACAATCATCAAAAATCCAGTTATTCCTGGAATGGCGCCTGATCCCTCTATCATTTGTGTGGATGAGCGTTATTATATCGCAACTTCAACCTTCCATTGGACACCTGCGATTCAACTTTTCGAATCAAAGGATCTTGCGAATTGGCAACTTGTTGGTTATGCCTTGAACAATGAAGAAGTGAATTTACGTGGAACCAATACACCAGCTGGTATCTGGGCACCACATTTATCTTATGATCCACAAACAAAACGATTTTGGCTGGCGTATTCACATATGGTCAACATGGCAGGACGTGAATTTAATGCTGATTCCTATGCCATTTGGGCGACTGACATCCGAGGACCATGGTCAGAACCGATTTATTTTACCTCAATTGGCTTTGATCCAGCGCTATTTCATGACGAGGATGGGCGGCATTATTTAACGATTTTGGAATGGGAAACAAGAGAAGGCTATCAAGCGCCGGGACATATTGTTCTTGCGGAGATCGACTTGCCTTCAGGTAAATTACTGTCCCCTTGGCATCGCGTAACACAAGGGTTCACCACCAGAGGGTGTGCGGAAGCACCCCAAATATACAAGCATGAAGGGGCATACTTTTTATTGCTGGCATCTGGAGGCACGGGCTATGCTCATGGTGTGGAAGTCGGTCGCGCAGAGACTATTTTTGGTCCTTATGAAGCGCATCCTTCTGGCGAACCAATCCTTACTTCTTCTCCAAGGCATCTGTTTTCTTTGGGCGACCCTGATGCTGGGCATTTTGAAATGGTCAATCCTCATTCAGTGATGCAAAAAGCAGGACATGGTTCGCTCGTCCATACCCATACTGATGAATGGTTCATGGCTCATTTAATGGCAAGACCCTTAGAGGGGGAGCTGTTGAATCCTCTTGGAAGAGAAGCTTCTATTCAAAGGATGCACTGGACCGAAGACAATTGGTTGGAAATGGAAGATGGAAGCAATTTGGCAAAAATGACTTTTAAAGGATTAGCTGGTGTTCCAATTGACAATGAACCAAACACTGATTTATTTGATTCATTTCAAGAGGCGCAGTATCTGTTAGAATTTATGACACCGTATCGCCAACAGCATCAGTCATGGGTCAGTACGCAAAAGCGGCAGGGGTACTTACGGATCTATGGGGGCAATTCCTTGTTTTCACAGATGAATCCTGCCATCATGGCAACACGAGCAACCTCTTTCACCTATGAGGTGGAGACCTTGTTGGAGTTTCAACCGAACCATTATTCACAAACAGCAGGACTTGGGCTTTATTATGATTCAAACAATTGGTTATATGCTCATGTTACCTATTCAGAAGAAAAGCGATATCCTTATTTGACTCTCTTACAGGCAAAATTAGGACAAAGGATCGAATATGTAAATACTCGCGTCGTCGTTCCCGAAGGAAATATTCACCTGAAAATTAGATACGAGCATGGGATCGCAAACGTCTACTATCGATTAGAGGAACAAGAGACTTGGCAAGTTTTGCTCCAAGATCTGTCAGTGGCGTACTTATCTGATGAAGGAGTCAATGGAATGCCAGGAGAAATAGGCGGCTTCACAGGATTATTTAATTTCATTGGTGCCGTGGATGCACACCAACATCAATCCTATGCTGATTTTGCTTATTATAAAGTGACGAATCATTCGTCTGCATCTTAATCAGGCTCCTTATGGAGTGAGCACCCGTATCATACTTTCACTAAACAAATAAAAACCTTCAAGAGAAACACAAACGTGTAGCTCTCGAAGGTTTTTTGTATGAAGGAATTGTCATCGCAGTGGATTGCCTGATTACTTGAAAAAAGAGCCAGTTAGCAAGACTGATACAAAAACGATCACTATTGAAGTCAGCAAATTGACCCCTTCATTCGTTACAAAGGAAAGACCGCTGACTTGCTTGGTCGCAACGTCGTGGTGGACTTTTTTTTCGGTGTATTGGTGACAGACAGGGCATTGATAGCGCACCTGAATCGCTGCGCCCAGTAAGCTGTCCAAAAGACTACCGCAAAAGCCTAAAGCAGTCAAAGTCAACCAGAGATCAAGGGAGAACGGCTTGCCGTTCAACCATAAGGCTGCTGCGAATAAACCAGTGATGGCGAGACTCCCTGCTAGGGAAGCGGCAGTTCCCAACCAACTGACACCGCCGGAAAGTCCCGGTGGTAATTTTTTTCCCGTTAGTAAGTGACGCGGTGGACTTGGACTCAGCACGCCGATTTCTGAGCCCCAAGTGTCAGCCGTACAGCTAGCGATTCCCGCCACAAATCCCCAAAGGAATAGCGGTTCTTTCGTCCAAAAGGCAAGCAGTAGAGCAAAGATGCTTGGTGCGATGTTCGCAAAGACTTGTTTTGCATCACGGCGAGCACCTTTGGCAAGCACAGCTAACTCTGGCTGACGGCGCATTTTCTTTAAAAGACCAATGATGCCAGAGCTGGCAAAGAAAAATCCAATCAAAAAGATGCTGTACCACGGACCAAAGCCAATGACCAGTGTGCCGCAAAGAATCGCAGCCAGTGCGCCAGAAATAGTCAGCCACTGAAAGACGAATGCTGCCGCTGCAACGAATATGCTGGCAAACAATCCTAGCATGAATTGATAAAAGAAAACCATTTGAACACTCCTTTGCGTATAGTGTAGCATAGGTCTCATTTATTTTACCGCAGTTAACAAAAAAATAGTAAGGAAGATAGCTTTTTACTCGTCAAATGAGAGCGTTTCATTTAAGCTAAAGGAGAGAGGTGATCCAATGAAAATCATAATTATAGGTGGGTCTTTTGGTGGTGTCAGCTGCGCCCGTGAAGCACGCCGATTATACCCTGACGCAGAGATTTTATTGATAGAAAAAAAAGCCCATCTTGGGTTTGTTCCAAGCGGTTTGTTATTGCTGATCGAAGGCAGGATCGCTTCACTGGATGAAGCATTCTTTTGTACGAAGGAGCAGCTGGAGGCAGAAACAATCGACGTAGCCTTAGAAGAAACCTTTCTAGAAGTCTTTCCTTCTGATCATCGGATTCGGACGGATCAGCGAGAACTAAGCTATGATCGACTCGTCTTGGCGGCAGGTTCTAGTCAAGATTCCACTGTTTTGCCGCAACCAGAAGAAGCACTGCTGACCTACAAAGAATATGAAGCAGCGAAGCATTTCTTACAGAAATTGCCCCAAGCAGAGTCGATTACCATCGTCGGTGCTGGTCAAGCCGGGATGGAAGCGGCGAATACCTTAACGATGATCGGCAAAAAAGTCAGTGTGATCGAATCAATGTCGTATCCTTTATTCAAATACTTTGATCGCGATTTTTTGCAGCCCTTTTTAACGGAGATCGAAAAAATCCCCAACTTGCAGCTGCATTGGTCGGAGCCAACTTTGGCAGTCGTTAAAACGGAAACAGGCTTTCGGATCGAAACCGCCGATCAAGGTTATGAAAGCGATCTGGTATTGACGACAGTTAACGTTCATCCTCGCTTGCCAGAGGCATTTACGGTCTTTGAATTACACAGTGATCAAACTATCTGGACAGATGCCTACTTGGAAACTTCTGCCACGGATATTTTTGCGGTCGGCGACTTGATCCAAATTCCAAATGCTATTACGAAAGACACGGTCTACATGCCCTTAGTCAATAATGCTGTTCGCTCAGGGATTGCGGCAGCTCGCAATCTAGCAAACAAAACGACCCCGTTTCGTGGTGGATTGCGGACAGTCGGTACACAATTGTTTGAGTGGTATTTAGCCAGTACCGGCTTGACCGAGTCGGATCAGTTTTTCTATGAATCACCGATCGTTTGTCACACTTTTACGGCTACCGTTTCCCTTTTTGATTCGACGCAGGTTCATGGAAAAGTGATGATCGAACAAGCCAGCGGTCGAATCGTTGGTGCACAGCTTTTATCAAAAGCCAATATTTTGGAAAAAATCAATTTACTAGCGTTTGCGATCGAGCAGCAGGCAACGATGGAGGAGCTGACCCAAAAAGACTTTTTCTTCCATCCACGATTCACTCATGTGTTGGATCAAACCTTCATATGGTCGGGAAGTGATACCGATGAGACTTGATCAGTTATTAGAAAAAAAAGAAGCAAAACAATTGCAGCTGCTCAAAAAACTTTTACTAGTTGGCGGTCAAATGGAGCTACATGAATTAGCGCTCTATCTTGGCATCAGTAAGCCTTCTCTGGAAAAGTATGTGGATGAGCTGCAAGATGAGTTGACGCACTATCATGAGCAGTGTCGATTGTATTACCGAAATGGTTCACTGGTTTTTGAAATGAGTCCCACCTTTTCTCTTAACCAAATTGAATGGGCATTTTATCGTTCGGCCTTGAAATTTCAAATTCTCGAGCATCTTTTACAACATCAAGAAGTGACAACTGTCCAGCTGGCACAAAAATTAACAGTCAGCGAGTCATCCTTGTTTCGCAAAATCAAAGAGCTAAATGGTTTGCTAGCAGAATTTGAGTTAGAGATCTGGCAAGGAAAGCTGATTGGAGAAGAAACCCAAATTCGTTATTTCTATTTTGAACTCTTTTGGTATGTTCATTCTTTTGACAGTCAGCCATTGCCGATCGATGAGAAATATGTCGGTCTGATCACTCGCGGCCTGAACATGCGCTTTACGAAAGAAGCCCAGCAGCGCTTGTCCCTATGGCTGAGGATTATGAAGGCGCGACTTAAAATTGCTACTCAATCCTTTCAAGTTTTACGGGAGAAAATGGCACCTTACATGAAAGACCCTTTGTTTCAACAATTACGTGAGTTGGTATTTCGTGGCTTTGGCCATTACGCATTAGAAGTCAGAGAAGAGGAGGCGATGCTGCATTTTGTCTTTTTGTTGTCGTTCTCGGTGTTATCCGAACACGATCTGCAGGTGTATATGCTGCAGCGTTCTCGGTTTACGCCAACTGCCTTGACGGATACATTGATTTTGGAACATATTTTGCATCTTTACCGCCCATCGTTTGTTCCTCGTGAAATGGAAGCCACTTGCTATGGTCACCTGCTGCAGATCCACAGCCGCGTCTATTTTTTCAAAGGGGATGTGGAGGTTTTTGATCGAGAAAATATTTGGCAGTTAGAAGCGCAGTTATCCAGCCGCAACATTCAGCAAATCAGTCATGAACTATTAGGTAAGGCCTTAACAGAGTTAAATATCAAGCCGTCCGAGAAAAATAGTCTACTGATGATGACGATGGTCAAATACTTGAGTGTCATCACGATCATCGACTATCAAATCAATCGAGAATTTCGTGTTGGGATCGCCTTGAAAATGGATGAGCTATTTAAAGAAGCTCTCTATTATATGTGGCTGCTGTATCTCAAAAATTTGAATGGCGTAGTTGTCGAACGCTATCGTCCAGAACAAGAATATGATTTGATCTTGGCGAATTATGCCATCGAGACCAAAACACCGACTTATCGAATCAGTGAATTAGGGACTGCTTATGATCGTGAGACAATCAAAAAAATGATCCGTGAACGCTTTAAATAGTGGATTTCGTCAATTTCTTAGAGATTTGAAAAAAAATTGACGAACCATATAGCAAAAGTTCAGCTAAAATAAAAGCAAGTCAGAAAGCGCTAACAAAAAAAGCGCGTATAAAACCAAAGGGAGCGAATCAAATGGCAGAAAAAAATTATGTAATGGCGATCGACCAAGGAACCACTAGTTCAAGAGCAATTATTTTTGATCGTAACGGGAAAAAAATCGGCAGTTCACAAAAAGAGTTTCCGCAATACTTTCCAAAATCAGGTTGGGTAGAACATAACGCCAACGAAATTTGGAACTCTGTCCAATCAGTCATCGCAGGGGCATTTATTGAATCAGGTATCCGACCAGAAGCAATCGCCGGCATCGGGATCACCAACCAGCGTGAAACGACAGTGGTTTGGGATAAAACGACAGGGCAGCCAATCGCGAATGCGATTGTTTGGCAATCCCGTCAATCTTCACCGATCGCTGACCAATTAAAAGCAGATGGCCATACAGAGATGATCCATGAAAAAACTGGTTTAGTCATTGATGCGTATTTCTCAGCGACCAAGGTGCGTTGGCTTTTAGACAATATCGAAGGGGCACAAGAAAAGGCGGATAATGGTGAGTTACTCTTCGGAACGATCGATTCATGGCTTGTGTGGAAACTGACAGATGGACAAGTCCATGTCACCGACTACTCCAATGCTAGTCGGACGATGCTTTACAACATTCATAAATTAGAGTGGGATCAAGAAATTTTGGATCTTTTGAACATTCCAAGCTCGATGCTACCAGAAGTCAAAAGCAACTCAGAAGTCTATGGTCACACCCGCAGCTACCATTTTTACGGCAGTGAAGTACCAATCGCTGGAATGGCTGGAGACCAACAAGCCGCCCTCTTTGGACAAATGGCCTTTGAAAAAGGTATGATCAAAAATACTTACGGCACTGGGGCATTTATTGTCATGAATACGGGTGAAGAACCACAATTGTCTGACAATGACCTACTGACGACTATCGGGTATGGCATCAACGGCAAAGTCTATTATGCCTTAGAAGGAAGTATCTTCGTTGCTGGATCAGCGATCCAATGGCTGCGGGATGGTCTACGCATGATCGAGACTTCGCCACAATCAGAAGAACTAGCTGCCAAAGCAAAAGGAGATAATGAAGTCTATGTGGTGCCTGCCTTTACTGGATTAGGTGCGCCTTACTGGGATTCAGATGCAAGAGGAGCAGTCTTCGGCTTGACTCGTGGGACGACGAAGGAAGATTTTGTTCGGGCAACACTGCAAGCTGTTGCGTACCAATCAAAAGACGTCATCGATACGATGAAAAAAGATTCCGGTATCGATATCCCATTGCTGAAAGTCGATGGAGGGGCAGCCAAAAACGATTTATTGATGCAGTTCCAAGCGGACATTTTAGACATTGACGTACAACGAGCAGCGAATCTGGAAACAACCGCATTAGGTGCAGCCTATTTGGCAGGACTAGCGGTTGGCTTCTGGAAAGACTTAGATGAATTGAAATCAATGGCAGAAGAAGGGCAAATGTTTACGCCAGAAATGCCAGCAGAAGAAAGAGACAATTTGTACGAAGGTTGGAAACAAGCGGTGGCGGCTACTCAGACCTTCAAATTCAAAGCGAAGAAAGAAGGCGAGTAAGCCATGACCTTTTCTCAGAAAGATCGGAAGGAAACCATTCAAGAAACGGCAAATACCACCTATGATGTGTTGATCATTGGTGGTGGGATTACCGGCGCAGGGGTTGCCGTTCAAACAGCAGCGGCTGGGATGAAGACGGTTCTTTTGGAAATGCAAGACTTTGCCGAAGGGACGTCTTCGCGGTCCACGAAACTCGTTCATGGCGGTATTCGCTATTTGAAAACCTTTGACGTGGAAGTGGTCGCTGACACCGTGCGGGAACGGGCGATCGTCCAACAAATTGCTCCGCATATCCCGAAACCAGATCCGATGCTTTTACCGATTTACGATGAACCGGGGGCAACCTTCTCCTTGTTTTCTGTCAAAGTGGCGATGGATCTTTATGATCGCTTAGCAAATGTGACAGGCAGTAAATACGAAAATTATCTGCTGACGAAAGAAGAGGTCTTAGCACGCGAACCACAGCTGCAGGCGGAAAACTTAGTTGGTGGCGGAGTCTATCTTGATTTTCGCAACAACGATGCCCGCTTGGTGATCGAAAACATTAAACGAGCACAAGCCGATGGGGCAGCAATGATCAGTAAAGCCAAAGTCGTCGGCATCTTACATGATGAGCAAGGCATCATCAATGGGGTAGAAGTGGAGGATCAACTGACAAACGAGCGCTTTGAGGTTCACGCCAAAGTCGTGATCAACACGACCGGCCCTTGGTCAGATATCGTTCGTCAATTAGACAAGAATGATGAGCTGCCACCACAAATGCGTCCGACAAAAGGCGTCCATTTAGTGGTCGATCGGGAAAAACTAAAAGTACCGCAACCAACCTATTTTGATACTGGGAAAAATGATGGTCGGATGGTTTTCGTGGTACCAAGAGAAAACAAGACCTATTTTGGCACAACCGATACGGACTATACAGGCGATTTTGCCCATCCGACGGTCACACAAGAAGATGTCGATTATCTACTGACCATCGTGAATGAACGCTTTCCACATGCACAGATCACCCTTGATGATATCGAAGCGAGCTGGGCTGGTCTACGTCCATTGATTACGAATAATGGTGGTTCGGATTACAATGGTGGTGGTAAAGGCAAATTATCTGATGAAAGCTTTGAGCAGATCGTTGAAAGCGTCAAAGAATATCTTGCAGATGAGCGGCAGCGACCAGTTGTAGAAAAAGCTGTAAAACAAGCGCAAGAACGAGTAGAAGCCAGCAAAGTGGATCCATCGCAAGTTTCTCGCGGCAGCAGTTTGGAACGCTCAAAAGACGGACTATTGACGTTGGCAGGCGGAAAAATCACCGACTATCGTTTGATGGCGGAAGGAGCAGTCAAACGGATCAATGAATTGCTCCAAGAAAGCGGTGCTTCCTTCGAGTTGGTGGATTCAACTACGTACCCAGTTTCTGGTGGTGAGCTTGATGCAGCCAATGTAGAGGAAGAATTAGCGAAGCTGGCTGACCAAGCACAAACCGCTGGGTTCAATGAAGCAGCTGCGACGTATTTGGCTCATCTTTATGGGTCGAATCTTCCCCAAGTGTTGAACTACAAGACGAAGTTTGAGGGCTTAGATGAAAAAGAAAGCACTGCCTTGAACTATTCCTTACATGAAGAAATGGTTCTGACGCCTGTCGATTATCTATTGCGTCGGACCAACCATATCCTATTTATGCGAGATACCTTAGATGAAGTCAAAGCCGGTGTCGTCGCAGCTATGACCGACTTCTTTGGCTGGAGCGAAGAAGAAAAAGCAGCCTATGTAGCAGAAATGAACCAAGTGATCGCAGAATCAGATTTAACAGCCTTAAAAGGAGGAAAAAAAGATGAATGAAACAACACAGATCTTTAGTGAATTTCTAGGAACGGCTATTTTGGTTTTGTTAGGGGATGGCGTGTGTGCGGCTGTCAATCTGAAAAAGAGTAAAGCAGAAGCCTCTGGCTGGATCGTGATCGCGATGGGCTGGGCAACGGCGGTGACCATAGCCGTATACGTTTCAGGGTACATGGGACCTGCTCACTTGAATCCAGCCGTTACATTAGGCATGGCGATGACAGGGAATTTTTCTTGGAGTTTGGCTATACCGTTTATGCTGGCGCAGATTGCTGGTGCGATCGTAGGAGCAATCCTCGTTTGGCTCAACTACTTGCCATTATGGGATGAAACAAAAGACCAAGGCGCGATTTTAGGTACCTTTGCAACAGGGCCTGCAGTTCGTAATTTAGTATCGAATACGATCACTGAAGTCATTGGTACCTTTGTCTTAGTCTTTGGCTTATTGGCTTTTGGTGCCAATACCTTTACGGATGGATTAAATCCCATCGTTGTTGGGATCTTGATCTTAGCGATCGGACTGTCTCTTGGTGGACCAACAGGCTATGCCATCAACCCGGCACGGGACTTAGGACCACGGATCGCTCACCAAATCTTACCAATCAAAAACAAAGGGACTTCCGATTGGGGCTATGCGTTAGTACCAATCATCGGTCCAATGATCGGTGCAGCGATCGCAGCTGGTTTGTTTATGATGTTGCCATTATAAACGATGTTATTTTAAGGATGGTGCCTATTGGTATCATCCTTTTTTAATCTTTAGCGATTGTCATTGAATTTGCTAAAAAAACATGGTTAAATGAAAAAGCTGAAACAGAACGAAGGAAGGAGCTTTTGCGTGAAAAAAATTCTGCGCTTTTTCATGTGGGTGGCGATTGTCCTGATCGGACTCTTAGCTGCCGTTTTTCTGGCTTTTCAACTCTCCCCACGACCGGGGGCTTTTTTGATCGGTCATATGTTTAACCAAGAAGTGACCATCAAGGATGAGGCGGCTTATCAAAAAAGTTTGCCGAATGTGACGGTCAAACAGGACTTGGCTTATCAATCGGATTATCAACGCAGTACCTTTGATCTTTATTATCCCAAAGATGCACAAGGCCCTGTTCCAGTCATTTTTTGGGTCCATGGGGGCGGATATGTCGGGGGAGACAAAGAAGGCGTCAAAGAATTTGCGACCTATGTCGTCGATGAAACCAAAGCCGCTGTGATTTCGATTAATTATGAATGGGCGCCAAGTTTGCATTATCCGGGACAGGTCAAACAATTAGCCCAAGCGGTAGACTCGATCAAAGCAGATGCCCAAGCATACCCCATGCTTGATTTCGATCAACTCTTCTTTGGTGGAGATTCTGCAGGTGCCCAAATTGCCGGGCAATATGTGGCGCTGCAAACCAATCCAGCGTATGCGAAGGAAATGTCCTTTGATCAAGACATTCCTACATCGGCCCTGAAAGGGTTTATTTCCTATTGCGGCCCCCTTGATTTGAAGCAGATCGTTGGAACTTCTTCGGATGATCGTTTTATGAAATTCTTTGTTAAAACGGTGGCTTGGTCGTTATTAGGCAAAAAAGAATGGCAAGATAGTCCCCAACTGCAGGAGATCTCACTGGTGGATAAATTGACGGCTGATTTTCCACCAACGTATATCACTGATGGCAACGCCTATTCCTTTGAAGACCAAGGCATTGCCTTTGCCAACCAGCTGCAAGCTCTTGATATTCCCGTGACAAGTCGTTTTTACAAAGGGGATTCGGAAACAGTGACCCACGAATACCAATTTGATTATAGCTTGCCGCAAGCACAGGAATGTTTGACAGAAACGTTGACCTTTATCAAAGACCAGCTGGCTAACTAAAAACACCTTGTTTCTCACCCTCTATTGGCGAGAAACAAGGTGTTTATTTGTAAGCAAATCAATCAAGTCCGATGAAGTAGTCATCGTCTTTCATCGCTTCAACGGAACCAAGCAGATACCCGTTCCCAACTTGTGAGAAGAAGTCGTGATTGCTGGTACCAGTTGAAATACCGTTCATGACGATTGGATTGACATCGTTGGCGGTGTCTGGGAAAAGCGGGTCTTGTCCTAGATTCATCAAAGCCTTATTGGCATTGTAACGCAAGAAGGTTTTGACTTCCTCGGTCCAGCCGATCTCATCGTATAATTCTTCGGTATAACGCTCTTCGTTTTCATACAACTCATACAACAAGTCGTACATCCAGTCTTTCAGCTTTTGCTGTTCGTCTTCTGGTAATTCGTTGAACCCTAATTGGAATTTGTAGCCGATATACGTGCCATGAACGGATTCGTCACGAATGATCAATTTGATGATCTCCGCTACGTTCGCTAGTTTGTTATTACCTAAGTAGTAAAGGGGTGTATAGAAACCTGAATAGAATAAGAAGGTCTCTAGAAACACACTGGCGATTTTTTTCTCTAGCGGTGTCCCATTTTTGTAAATCTCATTGATTCGTTCGGCTTTCTTTTGTAAGTAAGGATTGGTATTGGTCCATTCAAAAATATCGGCGATCTCCGCTTTTGTATTCAAGGTGCTGAAAATCGATGAATAGCTTTTTGCATGGACAGATTCCATAAATTGGATGTTGTTCAAGACCGCTTCTTCATGTGGGGTGCGGACATCTTTACGCAGTTGATCCATACCGCTTTCTGATTGAACGGTATCTAATAAGGTCAAGCCGCCAAAGACGTAGCCCACCGTCGTTTTTTCTAATGGTGATAGCGTCCGCCAATCATCAAGGTCATTTGATAAAGGGATCCGCGTATCTAACCAGAATTGCTCTGTTAATTTTTCCCAAGTGGATTTATCGATGATATCTTCGATCTCATTCCAGTTGATTGCTTCATAGTAAGTCTTACCCATAGTCGGTTCCTCCAATAATCGTATCAAGACAACAGCCGACCCGCTCTCAATAGAGAGCAGGGGCAGGCTATTGGTTCGTTTTCAGGCAAAAGTTGGATTAGATGACACAGCTTTCACATTGGTTGCTGCCGATCTCTTCTGCATCATCTGTAAAGGTCCGTACATAGTAGATCGATTTGATCCCTTTGTGGAAAGCATAGTGACGCAAGATGTTCAAATCACGGGTGGTTTGTTTTGTCGTTTCTTTCCATTCGTAAAGACCTTCTGGAATATCTGAACGCATAAACAAGGTCATACTCATCCCTTGATCGACGTGTTTTTGAGCAGTTGCGTAAACATCGATCACTTTGCGCATATCCATATCGTAGGCTGATTTGTAGTAGCCGATCGTCTCATTGCTCAAGTAAGGTGCTGGATAATAGATCTTGCCGATTTTCTTTTCTTGGCGTTCTTCGATCATCCGAGTGATCGGGTGGATGCTGGCACTCGTATCATTGATATAAGAGATCGAACCATTTGGTGCAACGGCTAAGCGGTTTTGGTGATACAAGCCGGTTTCTTTGACGGTTTGTGCCAAGGCTGCCCAATCTTCACCAGTTGGTAAAAAGACGCCTTCAAACAATGCTTTGACTTTTTCCGATTTTGGTTGGTAGTCACCTTGGATATAATCAGTGAAGTAGCTGCCATCTGCATAAGCTGATTTTTCAAAGTTATGGAAAACTTCGCCTTTTTCTTTGGCGATGGCATTGCTTTCAACCAATGTCCAATAGTTCAACAACATGAAATAAAGATCAGTAAATTCAAGGGATTCTGGTGAACCGTATTCCATTTGATTTTTTGCAAAATAGGTATGCAAGCCCATTGCGCCTAAACCGATCGTGTGGTTCAAGGCATTCCCATTTTGGATCGATGGTACCACGTCAATGTCAGACGCATCAGTAACGAAGGTCAAGGCACGAGTCATTGCTCGAACAGATTTCCCAAAGTCAGGGCTGTCCATCAAGTTCACGATATTGGTGGAACCTAAGTTACAGCTGATATCTGTTCCTAAAACCTCGTATTCTTGCTTGCCGTTGATCTCAGATGGTGCTTGAACTTGAAGGATCTCGGAACAAAGATTACTCATGATGATCTTGCCATCGATTGGGTTGCTGCGGTTTGCTGTATCGATATTAATGATATAAGGATAACCAGATTCTTGTTGCAATTTAGAAATTTCATTTTCTAAATCGCGAGCTCTGATTTTAGTCTTGCGAATCCGTGGATTCATGACTAAGTTGTCGTATTCCTTGGTGATATCGACATAAGAAAATGGTACGCCATATTCTTTTTCGACACTGTACGGACTAAAGAGATACATCTCTTCATTTTTACGCGTCAATTCGTAAAATTTGTCAGGTACGATCACACCTAATGATAAGGTTTTGACACGGATTTTTTCATCTGCATTTTCTTTTTTCGCTGATAAAAAGCTGATGATGTCTGGGTGGAAGACGTTCAAGTAGACCACACCAGCCCCTTGCCGTTGACCCAATTGGTTTGAATAGCTGAAGCTATCTTCAAACAATTTCATTACAGGCATCACACCACTTGCTGCACCTTCGTAGCCTTTGATAGGCGCGCCAGCTTCCCGCAAGTTTGATAATGTGATCCCGACACCGCCGCCGATCCGTGAAAGTTGCAGCGCGGAGTTGATCCCACGACCGATCGCGTTCATGTCATCAGTGATTTGGATCAAGAAACAAGAAACTAATTCACCGCGACGTTTGCGTCCTGCGTTCAAGAAAGAAGGGGTTGCTGGTTGGTAACGTTGGTAGATCATTTCATCTGCCAAGCTCATGGCTAACTCTTCATTCCCATCCGCAAAGTAAAGGGCGTTGAACGCCACCCGATCTTCGTAACGCTCAAGATACGCGGTACCATCATTCGTTTTTAATGCATATTGTGAATAAAACTTGTAAGCAGCCATAAATGATTTGAAAGTAAAGTGTTGCTCATCTAAGAATTGATACAAGTCCTCAATAAAAGCAGGACGGTACTTTTTGATAAATTCTTCTTCTAAATAATCATTTTCAATCAAATAATTGATTTTGTCCATTGCAGTCGCAAAGGTTAAGGTATTTGGTTCAACGTTTTCTTTAAAGAATGCCGCTAGGGCTTCTTTGTCTTTATTTAATGGAATTTGACCATCTACTGGACGGTTGATCTCATTATTCAATTTGAAATAACTGACATCTTTGATTTCTTTCAAGCTCATAAATGGCTAACCTCTTTTCTTGTTTTGTTCGTATAAAAAAGGACTTGCGGTCTGGACGACTGACAAATCCCTCAAAAGCATCACATTGAGAAAAATCTTAGCTCGCTAATTGACGTAGTTGATCTGGACGGAAACCGATGATCGTTTGCGCATCAGAGGTAATGACTGGCACACTTTGAAATCCTTGTTCTTTCAAAAATTCTAATGCTTCAGGCTCATTATCGATATTGATTTCTTCAAAGGCAATCTGATTTTCACTTAAAAAGCGTTTCGCCATTTTACATTGCATGCAGTTGTTTTTAGAAAATAGTTTGATATTCATAATTGTTTCCTCCGAGTTGTAATAGTTATAAACCTAGTATAAATAAGTCTCGGAGAAAGTCAACGAAAAAACACTATATCTTGTGCTTGTGAATTCGGCATACACAATTTATAGTGTTTCTGTGTTTTTTATGCAAATGAAAAAAGCGGAAAATACTTAGAATTACAAGGTTTTTGCGTAATTATTAGAGGGGATATGCAATCAAAATGAGTAAAAAAAATCTCTATTGTGAAGGAAGATTCAAAGTTAAGTCGAAAACAGATTGACTTCCTATGGAAATGGCTCTATTATAATGATAATCATTCTCAATTAAAGTAGGTTAATTAAAAAACACTTCACAAAAGGAGTAAGAACCAATGAAAATGGCGCAAACTTGGGCTTCTGGGACATACAAAATCGACTCGTTGGCAACAACCAAAGAAATCACGGTTCATTTAAACGATCTTGGCATTCGCACGGGGGTTGAAATCGTTGTGGTGCAAAAAGATCGCAAAGGCGGCATCATTTTGCACCAAGGGACGCGGATTGCTTTAGATGCACGGGTCATGGAACAAATCGATGTCACAGAAATCCAGCAGCAAACGGTCATTACCTCTTTGGATCAGCTGCAAGTTGGTGAAAGCGGGAAGGTCAATCAGATTGGTGCAAAAGGTGCTTTGCGCCGTCGTTTGATGGATATGGGGCTTACGAAAAACGTTCATTTGGAAGTAGTGAAACTGGCTCCATTGGGTGATCCAATGGAGATTCGGCTCCGCGGTTATGAATTGTCTTTGAGAAAGCAAGAAGCAGCGTTGGTTTTTATCGAAAAAGGAGTCGAAGCTTGATGACCTATCAATTTGCATTAGCAGGAAATCCCAATAGTGGGAAAACAAGTACTTTCAATCAATTGACTGGTGCCAAACAAACAGTGGGCAATTGGCCGGGTGTCACCGTAGAACGTAAAGCGGGGCGACTGCGAAAAGACCGGCACGTGCTGATCCAAGATCTGCCCGGGATCTATTCCTTGTCACCTTATACGCCTGAAGAACTGATTTCCCGCAATTATTTGATGGAAGCATCGCTGGATGCGGTGATCAATATTATTGACGGAACTAATCTTGAGCGAAATCTGTATTTAACATTGCAATTATTAGAAATGAATGTTCCGACCGTGGCAGCCATCAACATGATTGATCTATTAAAGAAAAAAGGCTTGCAGATCAACTTCGAAAAATTGGCTTACGGATTAGGGATTCCTGTAGTGGGGATCAGTGCTTTGAAACAACGTGGTTTAGCCAAAATGATCGAGGCAGCGAAGCAAGCAGCCAACACACTACAGCTCCCTCCCCGCTACGATGCTCGTCTAGAGGCTGGCTTGACCGAGATCATGGCGATTTTGCCAGAGACGATCCCTCAGCAGCGAAAACGCTGGTTTGCCATAAAACTCTTCGAAAAAGATGAAGCGATTCAAACAATGTGTAAACTGACTGATTCCCAGCAAGCAGTCATTCAGGAGACGATTTCGATTTTAGAGATGATCTTTAAAGACAGCAGTGACGCCATTCTCGTCAATGAGCGCTATGGCTTCATTGAAGAATTGTTGGCGCTGGCAGTCATCAAGGAAACAGATCAGCACTTAGCCTTCAGCGACAAAATCGACCGCGTGTTGACCCATCGCGTATTGGCACTACCGATTTTTGCCTTCATTATGTGGGGAATCTACTATTTATCGATTCAGACGATTGGCACGATCGGCACTGATTGGGTCAATGATGTATTATTTGGCAGCTGGATTCCCGAAACAACAGCGCATTGGCTAGAACAGCTGCGGGTCGCCCAGTGGCTACAAGAACTGATTTTGGATGGCATCGTGGCTGGGGTCGGTGCGGTTTTAGGCTTTTTGCCGCAGATTTTCGTGTTGTTTTTTTGCTTGGCTATCTTGGAGGACTGTGGATACATGGCACGGGTGGCATTTGTCATGGACCGGTTGTTTCGCAAGTTTGGTCTATCTGGCAAGTCGTTTATCCCCATGTTAATCGCTACAGGTTGCGGCGTGCCGGGGGTGATGGCAAGCCGAACGATTGAAAACGAAAAGGATCGTCGGTTGACGGTGATGGTCACGACCTTTATGCCTTGTTCTGCCAAATTGCCGATCATTGCATTGATTTCGGGTGCCTTTTTCCCTCATTATAGTTGGGTCGCACCATCGGCCTATTTTGTCGGCATGGGTGCTGTGATTTTTTCAGGGATCGTCTTGAAAAAAACGCCGCTTTTTGCAGGTGATCTGGCACCATTCATTATGGAACTGCCAGCGTATCACTTGCCACAGCTCACAACGATTTTGAAAAGTGCCTGTGATCGAGCCATTGCTTTTGTAAAAAAAGCCGGAACGATAATCTTTGTGGCTTGTATCTTTGTCTGGTTTACCTCCAGCTACAGCTTTGCCTTGCAGCGGGTCAGTGAAGACCAAAGCATTTTGGCCTTTTTCGGTCGACTTTTGGCGCCCCTCTTCGCTCCCCTAGGCTGGGGAACTTGGCGAGGCGCCGTGGCGACGATCACTGGCTTGGTGGCCAAAGAAAATGTGATCGGCACATTCGGGATTCTCTACGGACAAACCGGTGAGTTGTCAGAAAGTGGGACGGAGATTTGGCAAGTGTTGCGCGGCGATTACACTGCTGTGGCGGCATACTCTTTCCTCGTCTTTAATTTACTATGTGCCCCCTGTTTTGCTGCCATCGGTGCGATCCACCGTGAAATGGGGGACAGCAAGTGGACGTGGTTAGCCATTGGCTATCAATGCGGCTTGGCGTACTGCGCCAGTTTTCTGGTGTACCAATTCGGACACGTCATCTTTGAAGGCGGACACCTCACGCTAGGTGTTTTTGCGGCAATAGTCATTGCTGGTCTATTAGTATTTGCTCTGGTGAAGAAACCATTCCGAGGGAGTGCGCCCTTGATCCAAGTCGTAGGAGGCGAAAAATGATTGCTACAGTAATTCTAAGCGGACTGATTTTTGGCTATGGCGGTCGTGTGGTGTACCGCATGGTGAAAAAGGATCATTGTTCTGATTGCCACAGCAGTTGTCCCGTGAAGCATGAGGAAGCAAAGTAGAAAATAGCGGTTGTAAGTAAAAATTCGTGTGAAAACACCTACGGCTAGAAATACAATTGAAACGGTAGATCTATAGCCATGAATAGAGTGTTTGCTTTAAGAAGTTCTTAGTTTATTTAAGAGCTTCTTTTTTTTATTGTGGGTGCAAGCAAAAGATCTGTCCATTTTTGGTTCATTTTTTCCTTTATAGAATAAGTTTTGTGAACTGCTCAAGAAGGTTATCGAGAAAAACTGGAGGCTAGTAAAAAAAATAGGCAGTATTCCTGGTCTTTTTGAGAAGAGCAGTTCACTTAATCTGGAAGCGTGTACAAATATGTGGTCGCAAATCGTCTATTCAGGTCAGAACTTTTCACTTATAGTGTGTGTATAGGAATTATCTCGAGAAATTCTTTTACCAAAACCTAAAGAAATTTTTTTAGAAAGGAAATCGTCGTTTGCAAACTACATTATTAACAAAAGAAAACATTTTACTTCAGCAAGACAGTACCAGTTGGCAAGAAGCAATCAAAAAAGCTGCCCAGCCGTTATTGAGGAATGGCAGCGTTTCAAAACAGTATGTCGAAGCGATGATTCAATCCGTCTTAGATGCCGGGCCGTATATCGTGCTTATGCCTGGGTTTGCATTGGCCCATGCCCGATCAGAAGATGGGGTTTGTCGTTTAGGACTAAGTGCGATGACCTTAAATACCCCCATCTCATTTGGTTCGCCCAATGATCCAGTGAAAGTCATTTTCTGTTTGGCAGCGATAGACCCGACCAGTCATTTGGAACTGATGAGTGAGTTAGCAGAGGTTTTAGCAAGGGACAATATCATTGATCGTTTAGCAAATGTGGAGACACCAGAAGCATTTATAAAACTATTAGAAGAAACGAGGAGTTAAGATGGGATTCTTTCAAAAAAAGAAAAATGATGCATCAATCCAATCAGATGCAAAACCTAAGGCGAGTAATGGCAAGAAATTTTTGATAGCGGTTGCATGCCGTGCTGGGATGGGGAGTTCAACGCTGCTTCACATAAAAGTAAAATCAGTGATTGAAGAAAACGGCTATCCCATTGAAACGATTCATGGAAATCTAGATGTTCTCATTGGTTTTACGGGTGATGCCTTTATGAGTATGGCAGATATCGCAGCGGAACCTGATTTTCAAAACAAACCTTATGAAGTCATAGGTATTCAAAATATTATGAGTAAAGAAGAGATCCAAGGAAAACTAGAAACATTTCTTGAAACGATGCAAACAAAATAAATTGATGGAGCGAGGAATAAATTGAATGGCAATTTTAGTAATGAACCAATTCAGAAATACTGCTGTGTTGCTAATGATTTTAGCTTTGATCGGGTTACTTGCACAAAGAAAGCCTGCGAAGGAGACCCTGAGCGGTGTCCTCAAAGTGGGCATTGGGTTTATGATTTTTAATATTGGTGGTGGTCATGTAGGAACGATTGCTGCAAATTTCGCCACGTTGTTTCAGACCGCATTTGGTGTTCAAGGGACGGTTCTGGCAGTAGAGCCTGCTACAGCGTTAGCTATGGATGTATATGGTTTTGAAATATCAATGATTATGGGGCTAGGGTTCATATTCGGATTAGTTATTGCGAAATTGACGCCTTTAAAATCAATTTTCTTAACCGGTCAGCATTATCTTTTCTTTGCTGCTGTCATTGGGTTGATTTTTATTTCGAATGGTATGCCCACTTGGGTAACAGTTATCTTTGGTTCTTTGGTACTAGGTTTTGCAGGAGCAGGGTTGCCCAAATTGGCTCAGAAATATACAGATGAGCTGACAGGTAATGCAGGGGTTGCACTAGGTCACTTTAACTTGATTTTTTACTGGTTCTCAGGTGTCATCGGCAGTGTCATTGGCGGGAAAAATTGGCAAGCAAAGAAAGAGAAAGCAGCCAATCGTGAGCTTCCTGATTTCTTCTCCGTATTCCGAGATTTTGTCTTCTCTGTTGCATTTTTCATGATTATTCTTTTCTACATTGCAACGATCGCAG
This sequence comes from Enterococcus sp. 4E1_DIV0656, assembly GCF_002140695.1. NCBI lineage: Bacteria > Bacillati > Bacillota > Bacilli > Lactobacillales > Enterococcaceae > Enterococcus > Enterococcus sp. 4E1_DIV0656. Next base: position 1,750,221 of record NZ_NGLF01000001.1, read on the forward strand.
CAGTTTTAAGTGGTCATATGGATGTCGTTCAAGAAATGGCTGGCAACGACTTATGGTTCTTGTATCCGTTGATTCAAGGGTTGCAATTTGCGGCGGGTATGTCTGTACTGATTTATGGTGTGCGTCAATTTATTGCTGAATTAACGGCTGCCTTCGTGGCGATCTCTGAAAAATATATCCCGGGATCAATGCCGGCAGTAGATGTTCCTGTGTTTTTCCAATATGCGCCAACCATGGTTCCTGTCGGTTTTATTACCTCGTTTATAGGTGGCTTAACAGCGACGTTTGCCATGGCTGCTATGGGTTCTCCCGTTGTACTTTTGCCAGCAGCTGGGATTGCTTTTTTCTCGGGTGGAACAATGGGTGTCTTTGGTTCAATAAGAGGCGGGTTGAAAGGGGCGATCATCGCATCCTTCTTAGGCGGTATTTTGCTGACTGCATTGCCTTTGGTGCTTTTCCCAGCTTTTTCTGAATTAGGCATCACAGACGCTGGATTTCCTCAAATCGACTACAATATTATCGGAATTTTACTAGATAAAATCTTAAAACTATTTAGTTAAACAGTATGATTAGCAAGGAGAAAGGTGGATACAATTTCTCCTTGCTATAAGGAAGGAAAATCTGTATTGAATGAAAAAAACGTTTTGTTTGAATATAGTACGAATTTAAAAGCCCAAAGCGATGCTCAATTTTATCGGCTTGAAGAAGAAGAAGTCTATCAACAGATGGTGAAGGCCAAAGAACTTATTCTCCATGCAGAAAAAAATCATAAGCGTGTTCATGTAACAGGCGTGGGAAAATGTTCCTATGTAGCAGGCTATGCAGCTTCACTTTTCTCATCTGTCGGCACGCCAACCTATTTTTTAGACACAACCGAAACTGTGCACGGATCGGCAGGACAAGTCGTGGCTGGCGATGTAGTGATTGCGATAAGTAATAGTGGGAACACCAAAGAATTAGAATATGCACTTGCTGCCTTAAAAGCCAATGGCGCTGTAATTTTAGCGGTAACAGGAAATGAAGATTCTTCCCTAGCTTCCTGTGCTGAAGTCACATTGTCTTCTTATGTTTCCCAAGAAGGGGACTCATTGAATAAACCGCCACGTTCCTCTGTGATCGCCCAAATGATCCAGCTGCAGGTTCTGTCGGTGTTGCTGCAAGAAGCAAAAGAAATCAATTTAGAAGATTACCTTAAATGGCATCCAGGGGGAAGCTTAGGAGCAACGACAAAAAAGGAGCTTACGCAATGAAAATCAGAGGAATTATACCAGCAATGGTCACACCATTAAATGAGAACGGCATCAATGAAGAGGGCACCAGAAAGCTTGTAAGGCATTTGATTGCTGGTGGTGTCCACGGGTTGTTTATTTTAGGAACCAATGGCGAATTTCATACCTTAAGCAAAGAAGAGAAAATCCAGTTTGCAAAAATCGTTGTCGATGAAGTATCGGGCAGAGTACCAGTATTTGCAGGTGCCGGAGATATCGCAACGAATAAAGTGATTGAGTTAGTAAATGAGTTTGCAAAAATCGGCGTTGATGCTGCTTCCATCATTACGCCGTATCTTTTGAAATATACCGATGAGGAGTTGATCCATCACTACCGAATGATTGCTGAGCAAACGACACTACCAATCATTTTGTACAATATTCCGCCAAATACTAGAAATTTCATCAATCGTCATGTTTTCTCGGAATTACTCAAAATTGATTCGATCATTGGGATAAAAGATTCAAGCGGTGATCTAGAAAACTTCAAGGGCTATCTTGAATTAAATCATCGAGAGGATTTCTCTTTGCTGATGGGAAGCGACTCTAAGATTTTAGAAGCATTACAGTTAGGAGCAGATGGCTCTGTGGCTTCAACCGCAAATGTTTTGACGAAAACAGATGTGGCGATCTATGAACAATTTGTAGCTGGAAACATAGAACAAGCGCGGCAAGAACAAGCAAGTATTGATGATTTTAGAGAAGCCTGCAAATGCTCAACGATTCCGTCTGGGCTGAAATACTGTTTGCGGGCAATCGGACAGGATGTTGGGTTACCGAAACTGCCTGTTCTAGATCTTACGAAAGAAGAAAAGCAGCAGGTAGATCAAGTGCTTCAAAAATATGTACAAGCGGAAGGATTTACATTGAAAGTAGAACAGTAGGCTGCAGAAATGGGGGAACATTGATGGTAAAAATTGACTATAGGACGAGAAAGATGATGATGGCTCTGATTGAAAAACCGACCATCAGTTACGATTATCTTCAGCGGAATTATTCTATGAACCGCACTCAAATAGAGTATACCATTGATAAAATCAACCAGTTTCTATCTGCCCAAAAACTACCACTTAGCGTGAATAAGGAAAGTGTGATTCGACTGCCTGAAAAAAGCAAGGAATATTTGTTGGAGTCATTTTTACGTGAGCGTATGTTTAAGTATTATGAGATGAGTTCAAAAGAACGAGGAAAATATATCTTTTTGACGCTCTTTTACTACTAGAAAGACTATCTGTCGGTCAACCATTTTTTAGATGCGTTAAAAATCGGCAAAACAACCTTTATGAGTGATCTGCGCAAATTACAAGCGGAATTACATGGGTACGATATTTCAATCAGTTATTCAAGAAAAGAGGGGTATCACTTAGCAGGTGATGAACTGATGATTCGTTACGCTTTATTTCGAATGATTTTGGAAGATGTGACTAGCAAGGATGATGATTTTATTTACCGTTACTTTATTCATAACGAACGAATACAATTGGCGGATGAGCAGGACACCTATCTTTCTCTTCTTTTAGAAAAACATGCGATAGAGTTAGTTGAAAATAGGTTGATTGAATTGAACTATATCCTTATTTTTTTATACCCAAGAATGGGCTTGAATGAATTTGATCTAAAGCCCTTTTCTAATGATCATGAGTTAGTAAAAATGAAGGAGTACCGCTTTGCTGAAGAAATTTTAGAAAACGCAGGGGTGATGAATAGTATAGAAAAGAACTATCTCTGTGGGTGGGTCCTGGGAATGGCATTAGGGAATGAAAAGGAATGGCTTCAAGGAAATTTGGTCATCATTGACTTGGTAGAAAGAATCGTCGAGCGATTTGAATTGCTTTCAGGTATTCGTTTCAAGGATAAACACTCTGTCATCAAGCAATTATATAGTCATTTTCGACCGACCTATTTCCGAATGCTGTTTCGATTACCGATCATCAATCCTATGCAGGAGAAAATTTTTGAAAAATATAATGACCTTTATCAGATCGTAAAAGAAACCTTGAGACCAATCAGTGATAGCTTTGATTCAAAGCTTCCAGATGAAGAAGTAGCCTTTTTAACAATGCACTTTGCGCTTTTGATCAGGAATTCTGAAGAATATATGGTGCAACAAAAAGTGGGGGTCGTTGTTTGCCCAAATGGTATTGGAAGCTCAGCAATCATTTACAATGAATTAAAGGAAATCTTTCCCTCTTTTATCTTATTGGGACCGATTGAAACAAGCGAACTGCATTCATTTGATCAGTCTTACGATATCATTTTTACGACAAAACCCAACTTTCAACTTTATCCGTTAAAAAAACCGATTTTTGTAGTAAACCCGATCATGTCTTACGAGGAACGAACCCAGTTGTTTTTAGATGTCAAATTCGAAACCAGTACAAGTATAAAGCCCAATACTGTTACGATCGACGGCTTGATGCAAGTTATTCAACAATATTCAACGGTTACCAGCGAGTCAGCTCTGCGGCATCATTTAGAGAAATTTGTACAAGAGACCTGCTCGCCAACGGCATCTATCATGTCTCAAAAAGAAAAAAAGACAAAAGAACCTGCAATGCTGTTGGATATGATGCGTCCAGAATTGATACAATTAAACAAAAAAGCCAGAACGTGGGAAGAGGCCTTTTATCTCGCAGCCAATCCATTGATTGAAAGAAAGATCATCACTAGAAATTACATCGATTCGATCATTCAACAAACCAGATCAGAAGGTGCTTATATGGTGATAGTCGATCAAGTTGCCTTACCGCATACGGTTCCTGAAGCAGGTGCAAAAAAACTTGGCATGGGATTGACAACGTTAGAATCTGAAGTATATGTCTTAGGAACGATTCCTGTAAAGTACATCTTTACTCTTTCTGCGTTAGACAGCAAGCAGCATCTAAATGCGATGACTCAGTTTATTACCCTTATTGAATCCAAAGACTTTTTTCGAGAATTAGAAAAACATGAATGTCCGGAAACAGTTTATCACTGGTTTGCAGAGATTTTACGTACTGCTGTTGTATAAATTTTTTCGAAAAAACTGTAAGTATTATAGAATAAAGCATATACTCTTTGGTCTTTATTGAGAGAAGCGTGCGAAGGGGAGTAATTTGCTTTCATCGTTTGCTGCTGTTCATCCGAAAGCGAGGGATGTCATCCAGAACTGTTAACAGCCGAAGGATTATCTAATGATACTAATTTATGCCGTTTGAGGTTAGTCCAGTTCTACAAGAAAGATTCATTCGGAAATCAGCTACCATAGAAGTGGAGAAACAGTTCGATCACGATCGGGCTGTTTTTTTATTCTTTAAAAAACGATCTATTAAAGGGATCTTAAATATAGTATAATTATTTAATGAAAAGATATTATTTAGTGGGATTTGTAGGAAAGGGAGCAGGGAACCTAGTTAGAACGTAAACGAAGATAGGCTTTTGATAAAGCAGAGTGAAAGGGTGAGGGCATGAGACAACAACGAAGACGGGAGCGTCAGAAACGCCAGCGGATCATTGCTGGGTTAAGTGTAGCATTATTGGCGATCACATTCGGAGTGATTTATCTAGTGATTCAAGCGACAAGCATCCCCGAACAGCGTCTTACAGCAGAATCGACAAAACCGACTAAGCCAATGCAAGAATCAAGTAGTTCTACCGAAACAAAGCCAGAAGTAAAAACCATCACAGTGACAGCTAGTGGCGATATGCTTTATCATACACCTGTTTATTTAAGCGCTTACGATGGAAAGCGTTATGATTTTGACAATGATTTTGAGCAAGTCAAACCGTTAATTGCATCGGCGGATCTTGCTCTGGGTGATTTTGAAGGAACCATCAATCCTAATAAACCGCTTGGCGGTTTTCCCTTATTCAACGCGCCTATCGATGCCGTTGCCAGCATCAAAGATGCGGGCTTTGATGTGATCGATCTTGCTCATAATCATATCTTAGATACGGGAATCGAAGGAGTCAAAACAACGGCGGCTGCTTTTCACGATCAAGGGTTGGCAACGATTGGTGTCACGGTCGACAATAGTGGAATTTTGGTCAAAGAAGTCAACGGGATCAAAGTTGCTCTCTTGGCCTATGCCTATGGCTTCAATGGACTTGAAGAAAGCTTAACTCAAGCAGAGTATGACACCTATTTGAAAGACTTGTCCCTCGATAAAGTGGAAGCAGAGATCAAAGAAGCGGAAACCTTGGCGGATATCACCATCGTGATGCCTCAGTCTGGTGTCGAGTATTCTTTAGAACCAACGGAAGAACAACAAACTGTTTATCGGAAGATGATCGATTTTGGTGCTGATATTATTTTCGGCGGCCATCCGCATGTAGCAGAACCAACCGAAATCATCGAAAAGGACGGTGAAAAGAAATTTATCATTTATTCAATGGGGAACTTATTGTCGAATCAACGTTATGAAACCGTCAATAACAACTATTGGACCGAACGCGGCGTCATTCCAGAAGTTGAGATCACCAAACAGGGAGCTCGGACCTATTTAAGTAAGATTGCCTTACATCCAACTTGGGTCTCCAAAGAGCCGATCCCTGATCGTACCTATTATGATCCAGAATACGGCGTCTTGCAGGCCTTTGATTTTCAAGTTTACTTGGCCGAAGATTATCTACCGGATGGACAATACGCCAAACGTGTTACTGAAGAAAAACGGCAGCGCATAGAAACCGCCTACCATGAAATGCTGGAGCTGTTAGATTTGAAGTGGGAGCAGCAAAAAGAAAATCAAATTGACTAATAAGGCAACCTGACCAACAGGTTGCTTTTTTATTAGCTTTCGAGAAAACGAATCATGAAACGAATGGCGCTCCTTCCAACAAAACATGACAGTAGACTATCATTTATGAACAAAAAATGACACCTCAAACTGATAAAAATAAGTAATAATGTCAACATAAAGCATTCAGAAATGAGTCGGAAAGGATTCAGTAGATGATTTCTGAATAAAAGGGAAAGAAAGCAGGATGTGTCATGAGAATTATTATACTGACGAAAAATATATCATATGAGATTGATTTGCAGCGGGAGTTACAGATTTTGAGTCATGAAGTGTTCGTAGGGAAAAATACAGAAGAGGCGGAATGGTTGATAGAAAGCGCCAAATTATTTGACTGCTTATTTGTCAGTGAAACGATTGCAGATCCAGAATTTTTATTGATCAATCAGGCGTTGGCTCCTTATTATCAAAAACGAATCGTCCGTATCTTGCCAGGGAATATTGAACAAGAAGGTAGGATGGAAAAAGCTGAAAATGCCACGTACCTGAATCGCTCTTTTGTCGAGCTGAGAGAATTTTTGGCTGCACTACCACCAATTAGTCGTAAGTTAGAAAAAGCATCCGTCACGAAAGAATCCTTTCCTAAATTTCTTAGTCTGCAAGAACAGATCTTTTTTAACAATTTAGGAGAAGAGCAATTTATTAACCGAGAAGACCTGTGTTGGAAAATTTGGGGAAATGGTGGAACAAACTCGAGAAAATCTCAGTTGTCAATATTAGCGAAACGAATCAATGAAAAATTAGATGAATACGACTACACTGAAAAACGGGTTCGTACCGCTTGGGGCAAAGGCTATATCTTACAATAAAAAGAAAATTGTGTGATCAAAAGAGCATCGAAGCCTTATTTCTCACGAATAGACCTCTTTGTAGCTTCGACTGCTTTTCAGGTAGAAACGACTCTGTTTTCAAATTGAGTCGTTTTTTATATAAAAATATTAGTATTAAATAAATGATGGTATCGAAAATTATGATAATGCTTTTTTTTAGTGTTAAAATAGAGATAATCAGTAATGAAAAGGAATACTACAGGATTTAAAAAGCACTTTGGAGAAACGTGCTGTAGTATCTTTCAGAGGAGGAAATGTCGTGAAGAAGATTGAGTGTGTGATATTTGATTTAGACGGAACCCTATTAGATTCGAGAGAATGCAGCATCAAGGCGACAAAAGCAGCTTTTACAGAGATGGGACTCAAAGTACCGAGTGAGGTAGTCATTGAACATTACATGGGGATACCGATCGAAGAATCGTTTTTTAAAATGTCAGAACAGCCATTGGATCAAGAAACAGCAACGGAACTGATTCGGGTTTTTCGTACCTATTATCAAACATACGAGGAAAGTACCTTGAACGTATTTCCTGAAATTCCCCATGTCCTAGAAATCTTAATGAAACGAAAGGTTCCTTGTTTCGTGGTTTCAAGTAAGAAGACAGCGGTCGTCAAACGAAATTTGGCTGCTCAGAACCTGGTGGCGTTCTTTGAAGAAATCATCGGCTCAGATGCGGTGTCCCACTACAAGCCTCATCCAGAAGGAATCAATAAAGTAGTAACTCAGTATCAGTTTGATCCGACAAGGACGATCATGGTAGGAGATGCTATTTTTGATATCCAGATGGGCAAAGCAGCCGGTGTCAAAACCATCGCTGTTACCTGGGGCAGCCACGATGCGAAAAAACTTTCCGCTGACAAACCAGATGCTTTGGCAGAAGCGCCGCAGGATATTTTAGATTATATCTATGCTTGATCTATTTTTACTGATACAGTTTAAAAATCATTTCTATTTTTGATCTGTAGCGTGAAAAATAGAATGGACTGAACGTCTTCTTCCAGCAGTATATTTGAGGTTTCGACCAATGATCGATAGATTCGATTATTGGTTTTTTTGTTGGTATGGATATGGGGCGTCTATTTACATGAAGCAACAATTTTAGCTATCTGTTGATTTTTATGGATATTATAGTCATTTTCTTGTCATTAGAGACGATCTAGTTGCATTCGGGCACTACTTTTTAGCAGAAGGGAACGGGGCCGCCTCTTTTTCACTCTTATTTCTTTTATTTAATAAAAAGTAATTATAAGAGAATCTGAAAGGGAAACTATAATAGGCGTAACTGATTTTCTTAATGTGTCTGCATTGGTAAGAGCTAAAGACCCAATCATTTTTAGTGGTTTTTGGACAGCTAAGCTTCAATTAAAAAACCTATCGGAAGAAAATCAAAGCGAGCAGAAGGGATAGCGCTACTTTCACCAAAAAAACATAGATGTAAAGGAGTAAGGATATGATATCAGAAAATATCAAGGAACCGAAAGACTATTTGTGTTATTCAAAAGAAGTGTTGCTAAGTGTAGGGGTATTGACTGATTACCCAAAAATCTTTCATTATTATCAAGAACTCTGTGATGAATTTGAGCACATTTACTATGATCAATCAAAGAGTTTATTTGTTCAGCTCAAAGCACTTCTAGCAATAGATGCGCAGATTCAAATTTTACTGGAACTTTTTGAAAATAGTAGAACAAACCTATGCAAAGAGTTTTGTATGGATGAGCATGAAATTATTTGTATGATCAAAAATGATAAAAAATCTTATTATCGCGAGCTTACAGGTCAAAAAAACAATCAAGTACCAAAATGGAGTTTAATTTATTTAAGTGAGGAGTAAGCATATTTTAGGATAATTCAACCATCTCAAGAAAGAACACATGGAGCAATAACGCGATGAACACGGGAGTAGAGGAATAGAAAGAGCGATCATAATAACAGAATCCCATCTTATGATCTAGTAAAATAGTCTAGCGCACTTTCCTTGTGATTTGTTATACTAATTCTAAGGAGCTGATCTTGACACCTTGTGTTCGGCAAGTACGTTCATGTGAGCGCTTTATTGATTGAGTGAGAAAAGAGGGAATGATTTGACGAAAAAAATTGTCTTTTTAGATGTAGATGGAACATTATGTGATGATGCTGGAAATGTACCAGAAAGTGCACGCCAAGCGATCACAGCGGCGCATAAGAAAGGCCATGAATTTTTCTTATGTACCGGTCGTTCAAAGGCCGAAATTACAGAAGACGTGTTGGCACTGCCCCTAAGTGGGATGATTGGTGCCGGCGGCGGTTATTGTGAGGTGCATAATGAGGTGATTTTGCACAAAGTTTTTGAAAAAGAAGCTTTATTAAGATTGATTGATTTCTTAAAAGAAAACCAAATCGAGTATTACTTGGAATCGAACCAAGGTTTATTTGCAAGTACCAATCTAAGAAATCGTTTGCTGGAGATCGTCTTAGCAGGTGAGTCTGTTGAAAGTAAAGCAGGAAAACAACGCGTTCAAACTATTCAGTGGTTCCTTGATTTACTGATTGAGGACGAAGCGAAAATCGATTACGATGACGTGAACAAAGTTTCCTTTATCAATCATTCCATTCCTTATGAACGGGTCCATGACCAATACCACGAACAATTCCAAATGATTCGCAGTACGGTACCTGTTTTTGGCAAAGATAGCGGCGAGATCGGCATCAAGAATATCCACAAGAAAACAGCCATCGATTTTCTCTTGAACCATTTAGGGATCGATAACAAAGATACCTTGGCGTTTGGTGACGGCCATAATGATGTCGAAATGTTTGAAGCTGTTGCGACGGGAATTGCAATGGGCAATGCCTGTGAACAGCTATTGGCAGTAGCTGACGAGGTGACGGCTCGACCAGAAGACGGCGGGATTGCGCAAGCGCTCCAAAAGCACGGCCTCGTGTAACTACTAAGAAGCAGATGTCTGCACAATCCTTTTGTTTCCTGGAGGAATTGATCAGGAGTTGAGCGATGTTGGTAAACTGATCGGTAAAACCAACGATTGACAAGGAGGCTGAGTTGAATGAAGGAAACAACCTTTTTTTGTTATCTTGAACAAGCATTGAAAAATCTGAAGGCGACAGAAGCCTTGCGCTTCAACATCGAAGGCGAAGTCAAACGGCTGATGAAGGTGTACAGTGAGGCAGAAATTTGTGAGAAAGTAAAAGAGGGTACCTTTAAAAAGTAAGACCATTTTCTTATGAAACGCAGCGAATAGAACAAACACCCAACCTTGTGAAAGGCACAAAAGCGATCAATGCGTCCTTTCAAGGAGGGGCACACAAGTAACTATTTGTTGTATCAAAAAAGACTGATTCCAATTGAATCAGTCTTTTTCTTTCTTCTCAAGCAGTCAGATAAGCCACTAAAATAGCAAACAGGTCGAACAAGACATGTGTGCCCCAACTAGTCAGGATCGAGTTGCTCTTGATAGCAGCTTGGTTAAATAGCAAGCGCGCCACTCCTTGAATGAAAAGAATATGGATCAAGGTATGGAAAACATTGCCGTTGTCATAAGTGCTGTAATGAACCAAGCCAAAGATGATCGCGGAAAGGATGCTGGCAATTGGCAAGGTACATTTACTAGAAAAGATCGCTAAAAAGAAGATAGAAAAGAGTTCTTCTCCAAGTAACATGATTGGAATAACTAGCAGAGTCAACCATTGAAAGCCTTCGTTCACTGGATTTCCGTGAAGATCCCATTTTAGTCCATATTGCAAAACGAGAGAAACGAGGAAGCTGATCAGGATGTTTAAAAGAACATACTTGCTGATCGTCTTCACTGGCGCGATGGGTTTTCCAAAGAGCTGCTTGACTGCCTCATTACCGTAAACCAGCCGTAATGCCAAATAGCTGGCAATCGATAATGAGAAGATGCTGACGATGGCAGGGGCATACAAAAGACCGACCAAACCGATACCTGCGAGGACTGTTCCTAGTAAAGCGTTGTTCCATGAGATTTGTTTTCCTATAAGTTTGTTCATTTACTTTTCTCTCCTTATTAAGCTATAGAGCATGTACTATTTAGCTGTTTTCTCTGATTCTTCTGAGTGTGCTTTTTGTGCCGCAATATAAGCGATAAGTACAACAATGAACGTTTTGGGTGATTGTCATATCATCGCTTCATTTGCGCCAATTCTTTGTACGGTACAAAGGATAGAGTAATCGATAACGAGTTTCTGAAACAAGATGGTCGTATATTTCGGACTTTTTTATGGTTGTGCAACTAAGTGATGGAGGATGCACAAGTACTAAGTTACTTCATTAAGAAAGGAAAACTGACTTCCAGTTTCGATGGAATAATCGTCAACAAAGAAACGACATCGCTATGTTCTCTTGAAATCGACTAAAATTCCAGAATATTTCGAAAAATACCATTGCTTATTTATGGCAAAACCATTAGTATTATTAGAAAAACTGATGGTGAATCGATGATAAAGCGAGCCTTTAACAGTGAGAAAGCCGGATCAGTGGCATGAAATAGGAGTGATAAGTGTGGAAGAGTTATGGAATGTATTGAAACCAGCCGAACAAGTCGAACTGAAATTAAGAAAATTGTATACGCAGCATCATTTTTCACCTTATCACTCGAACAACTTTGAAGAGTATCGCAACTATCAGCAAAATGATCAGTTTTTGCGTGGTTCTTCCATCATCACGTTTACAGGCACGGATGGCAGGACGATGGCTCTAAAACCCGATGTTACCTTGTCGATTGCCAAAAATACACCGTCTGGAGAGGCGCGTAGAGTGTATTATGTGGAAGATGTCTATCGACAGGATCGTCAAGCTGGGGAATACCAAAAAATCGATCAAATCGGTTTGGAGCTCATTGACCAAATCACGTGGGAAGATCAACTGGAGGTTGTAAAACTGGCGTGGGAAAGTTTGGCTCAGGTGGGAAAAGGGACCTTGGATCTGTCCCATATGGGGATTTTGGATGGCATCTGCCAACGCTTCCCCGAAGCGGATCGACAAAAGGTATTGCACTGCCTGCGGGACAAGAGTTCTCATGGCATGGATGCACTGACTGAAAAAGCTGGCTTGTCAGCAACAGAAGCTGAAAAATTAGCGAAACTGGTACGTTTGTCAGGTGATTTTGAAACCAAGTATCAAAAAGCCAAAGAACTGCTGGCAGAATATCCCCAAGCTCAAGCTGGTTTAGCAGAACTGAACCAACTGTATCAAGCATTGCAAAAAGAACAACTGTCATCCTCCATTCGAATAAGGTTAGATTTTTCGATTTTAAATGATGCCGATTATTACAGTGGTTTGCTGTTTCAAGGATTTATCGAAGAAGCAAGAGAGACAATTTTATATGGCGGCCGTTATGATCGCTTGATGAGTCGGCAAGGCAAAGCGCAAGGAGCGATCGGATTTGGCATGAAGCTCAATCATGTGGGGCAAAAGTTGCCGACTGACAACGAAAGTTCAGCCTATTTGAACATTGCGCTGCCAAAAGGCCGCATGGGGGATGCCGTATATGATTTGTTCACGAAAGCCGGAGTCGCTGCGCAAGGCGTCTTCAAAGACAATCGCCAACTAATTTTTTGTGATGAAGAAAACAAGCTGCGCTTTTTCTTAGTCAAGCCTAGCGATGTAGCAATCTATGTGGAGCACGGAGTGGCGGATATCGGTGTCGTAGGCAAAGATATTTTAATGGAAAGCAAGGCGGAAGTCATCGAATTTCTTGATTTGCATATGGGGGTCTGCCGTTTGGCCGTAGCGGCGCGTAAGGATTTCGAGGAAGATTTCTCCCGACCGCTGCGGGTCTCTACAAAATATCCGCAGATCACCCGCCAGTTTTATCAAGGTTTAGGTCGCTCAGTGGAATTGATCCAACTGCATGGATCGATTGAATTGGCCCCTTTATTAGGTCTCTCCGATGTGATCGTTGACATCGTCGAAACGGGGACGACACTAAAAGAAAATGATTTAGAAGTGATCCAAGACATCGCGCCGTCTTCAGCGCGCTTAGTGATCAACCACGCCACGTGGCGTTTCAAGCAAGAACGCATTCAAACAGTGATTGAGAAGGTGAGGGAGCAATTATGAGAATTTTTTCGACCCAAAAAAATACGATCGAAACGATTGTGGCAAGGAAACAGTCGGAAACGAAAGATGTTTCAACCATTGTCGCCCAAATCATTGCCCGTGTTCAGCAGCAAGGAGATCAGGCGTTGTTTCAATTAATTGAGGAAATCGATCAAGTGACCTTGTCTTCCTTAACCGTCAGTCCAGGGGAGATAGACGCGGCTGTCCATGCCGTCTCACCCGAGCTGCTTAATGTGATGGAACAGGCGAAAGAAAACATTTTGGCATTTCATCAAAAACAAGTCCAGCAAGGCTTTGTCTTAACGAAGGAAAATGGCGTTGTGATGGGACAGCGGGTCTTACCATTAGCAAAAGTCGGGGTCTATGTTCCTGGCGGCACAGCAGCTTATCCAAGTACGGTTTTGATGGATGTCCTGCCGGCAAAAATCGCCGGGGTCAAAAAAATCGTTATGATCACACCGACGGACAGTCAGGGAAAAGTTCCGGCTGCTATTTTAGCGGCAGCTTCCGTTGCCGGAGTGGATGAAATCTACAAAGTCGGTGGGGCCCATGGCGTAGCGGCATTGGCTTATGGAACAGAAACAATTCCCAAAGTCGACAAAATCGTCGGACCGGGAAATATTTATGTCGCCACAGCGAAAAAAATGGTGTACGGCGAAGTTGATATCGATATGATCGCAGGGCCCAGCGATGTGCTGATCCTCGCTGATGCCAGCGCAAATCCTCGCTGGCTGGCGGCGGATCTTTTGGCACAAGCCGAGCATGATCCCTTAGCGCAAGCCATCTTAGTCACAACAGAAGCAGCTTTGATTGAAGAAGTACAAGCCGAGCTTGACTTGCAGCTGAAGCAACTGCCCCGTAAAGACATTGCTGCTGCGGCGCTTAAATCTAGCGGAAAGCTGATTCTGGTCAAAGATTTGACCGAAGCACTTACCATTGCCAATCAAATTGCTCCAGAACACCTTGAATTAGCGGTGGCTGATCCTTTTGCATTATTGGGACAAGTAGAAAATGCGGGTAGCGTCTTTTTAGGTCACCATACACCGGAAGTACTGGGAGATTATTTTGCTGGACCAAACCATACCCTACCGACAGAAGGGACGGCTCGTTTCTATTCGCCGTTATCAGTGGATGATTTTATTAAGAAAAGCAGTTATTTGTATTACCCAGAGGCAGCCATGAAAGCAGCTGGTCCAGCTGTAGCGTTGTTCGCGGAAACCGAAGACTTGATCGGCCATGCCCGTTCGATCAATGTACGAAGAGAGGGAGAAAAATGACCTTTTTACATCAAAAGTATCACAAGCTGACTCCTTATACACCGGGGGAACAAGTAGATGAGCAAGTCGTTATTAAACTGAACACCAATGAAAGTCCTTATCCGCCAGCGCCAAGTGTTCAAGCAGCGGTTGCTGATGCCGCCCAAAAGCTGAATCGTTACTCGGATATTGCTGCTGAAGTGGTGACAAACCCTCTGGCTGCCTATCTTGGCGTTACGCCAGCCCAACTGTTTCTCGGTAATGGCAGTGACGAAGTCTTGTCCTACCTCTTTCAAGGCTTCACGGAAAACGGCATCGCCTTTCCCGATGTGACCTACGGGTTTTATCAAGTATATAGTGCCTTGTACCAAGTCGCTGCCACCGTTGTTCCGCTGCAAGAAGATTTCTCAATCGCGTTAACGGACTACGATTCACTCAAAGGGACCGTCATTTTTGCCAATCCCAATGCCCCGACTGGGGTTTATCAAGAGCAAAGCGAAATCTGTGCCTTTCTAAAACGGCATCCCGATCGCTTAGTGATAGTCGATGAGGCCTATATCGATTTTGGCGGCTCTTCAATGGTTTCTTTGATCGATCAATACCCAAATCTCTTGGTTGTGGGGACGTTTTCGAAATCTCGGCAGCTGGCAGGAGCACGCTTAGGCTTTGCGGTTGCCAATGAAGGACTGATCCAAGACTTGAATCGGTTGAAATTTAGCTTGAATCCGTACAATGTCAATAGTTTGACCCAAGCCGCTGGTGCAGCCGTTTTGCAGGAACAAGCGTATGTCGATGAGAAAATCCAAGCAACGATCCACGTGCGTGAGTGGAGCAAGCAAGCCCTAGCGAAATTCGACTTTGAGCAGACCGACAGCCAAGGGAATTTTTTGTTTGCAAGGCACCCTGCGATTGCCGGTGAAGAGTTGTATCAGGCACTGAAAGAGCAGAAAATCTTCGTCCGCTGGTTCAATCAGCCCCGCATCAAAGAGTATTTACGAATTACGGTAGGAACGAAGGCCCAGATGGAACGACTGATGACGGTGCTAACAACGATCATAGAAGAGGTGAAGGAATGAGAAAAGCAGAAGTTACCCGCAATACGACGGAAACCAAGATCCACCTGCAGTTGACGATCGATGGTACTGGTCAGCAATCAATCAAGACTGGTGTGGGGTTTTTAGACCACATGCTGGAATTATTTGTCCGCCACGGTCGCTTTGATTTGACGTTGGTTTGTGATGGCGATACAGAAGTAGATGCCCATCACACAACAGAAGACGTTGCCATCGCCATTGGCCGAGCGTTTTCAGAAAGTCTTGGGGAGCGACGAGGTATCAAACGCTATGGTAGTATGCTGCTGCCGATGGACGAAGCCTTAGTTATGACAGCGATCGATATTAGCGGTCGCGGCATGGCAGTCGTAGAGTTGGCGATACCGAGTGAAAAAATCGGGCAGCAGTTTGATACGGAGTTGGTTGAAGAATTCTTCATTGCTTTTGCCCGTGAATTAGGTGCTACGATCCATCTCCATCAAATCGCTGGCAAAAACAGCCACCACATTGTGGAAGCTTGCTTTAAAGGTTTTGGGCGTGCTTTAGGTGAAGCGGTGGCGATCAATCAAGCAGCCCCAGATGAGATCCCTTCAACCAAAGGGACGATTCAGTGATTCATGAGGGGGAAAATGATTACGTATCTTCCACACAGAGGGATGAGATAAGGAAAGGGGCGTATTATGTTAGCAATCATCGACTATGGGGTCGGAAATTTGTTCAGCTTGTCTCGTTCGCTGGACTATTTGGGTGTTGACTGCCAAATCACGCGTTCACTAGCAGAATTAAAAGCTGCCGACCGCATTCTTTTACCCGGCGTAGGCGCTTTTGGCGATGCCCGCCAAAAGTTGGCAGAGTTGTCGCTGATCGAACCGATCCAAGAATTGGCAGCAGCTGGCAAACCCTTTTTAGGCATTTGTTTAGGGATGCAGCTGTTGTTTGATAGTAGTGAGGAGTTTGGCACACATGCGGGGCTCGGTTTGATTCCAGGACGGATCGTTTCCATGCAAAGCGCCTTTGAAGAAGCCAAACTGAATCTGAAAGTGCCGCAGATTGGTTGGAATCGGCTGACTGTCAGAAAGGAAAGTCCTCTAGTCAGCGGACTAGGGGAACAAGACTTTGTCTACTATGTCCACAGTTATTTTGCTACTGATTGCCAAGAGTATGTCATAGCAGACAGTGACTATGGTCTAGCAATTCCTGGTATCGTGCAAAATGGCAATGTCTTCGGCACTCAGTTTCACCCAGAAAAAAGTGGGGCTGTCGGGTTGAAGATTTTAAAAGCATTTACGGAGGTGCCGCTATGAAAATTTTTCCAGCAATCGATCTGTTAGATCAAAAAGTGGTCCGTTTGTACCAAGGAGACTATGAGCAAAAAGAAGTGTTTGGGGATGATCCAGTGGCATTTGCTCGTTCATTTGAAGAAGAAGGTGCCAACTATCTGCACCTCGTCGACTTAGATGGTGCCAAAGCTGGCGAACTCCATTACTTTGATGTCGCAAAAAAAATCGTTCAGCAAACCAATCTGTTTGTCGAAGTTGGCGGCGGGATTCGTGAGGAAGAAACGATCCAGCATTGTTTGGCAGCAGGCGTTCATCGGGTGATCCTCGGCACGATTGCCCAGAAAGACCCAGCATTCACAAAAGCGATGCTCAAGAAATACGGCAATAAGATCGCGATTGGGGTCGATGCCAAGGAAGAAAAAGTGGCCGTGGAAGGCTGGCTCGAGAAAACGGCAACAGACGCGTTTACTTTTTGCCAACAATTGGTGGAATGGGGAGCGCAAACGATCATCTTTACCGAAATCTCGCGTGACGGTACAGGAGAAGGCATCAATCTGCCCTTATACGAAAAACTCAATCAATTGGATTGCGACATCGTGGCTTCTGGCGGCGTGGCTTCATTGGCAGATATCAAAGGATTAAAACAGTTGGGCATCTCTGGCGTGATCGTCGGAAAATCATTATATAACGGCAGTCTCCAATTGGCGGATGTCTTAGCAGCAGGGGAGGAAAGGTCATGATCGCCAAACGAATCATTCCTTGCCTTGATGTGCGAGATGGGCGAGTCGTGAAAGGGGTCAACTTTGCTGGCTTAAAAGATGTCAATGATCCGGTGACTTTGGCGCGTTTTTACAATGAACAAGGCGCCGATGAGCTGGTTTTTTATGACATTACTGCTTCTGCAGAAGAACGCGGCTTATTCACGGACATTTTGCAGCGCGTGGCGTCAGAAGTGTTTATTCCTTTGACGGTGGGCGGTGGCATCAATCAAGTAGCAGATTTTGAGCGAGTCTTAAACTGTGGCGCCGACAAAGTCAGCGTCAATTCGGGAGCGCTTCGCCGACCTGAGCTGATCGCAGAAGGCGCGAAACGCTATGGCAGCCAGTGCGTTGTTTTATCCGTTGATGTTCGCCGTGTCGGTGAGAACTGGCATGTGTTTGCCAAAGGCGGACGGGAAGATACAGGCTTAGAAGCATTGGCGTGGATTCACCAAGCTGAGCAGTTAGGTGCTGGTGAACTAGTCATCAACAGCATGGATACCGATGGCGTGAAGCAGGGGTTTGATCTCGACTTGCTGAAAGCTGTCAGCGAAATCACCAAATTACCGATCGTCGCATCCGGTGGTGCTGGCAAAAGTGCCGATTTTATCGAGCTGTTTCAATTGCCAAATATTGAAGCAGGGTTGGCAGCCTCGATTTTTCACTATGGCGAGGTAAAAATCCCAGAGCTAAAAAAACAATTACAGGCCGTCGATATTCCCGTACGAACCGTATAGCGTTGGCGTTTTGACAGGCAATAGAAGGAGTGGATAACATGGTGCAAGTACGATTTGATAAACAAGGATTGGTTCCAGTGATCGTGCAAGATGTGGAAACGAATGAAGTTTTGACCTTGGCTTATATGAACCAAGAAAGTTTGACCTTGACCTTGAAGGACCGATTGATGACCTTTTATTCCCGCAGTCGCCAAGAATTGTGGCGCAAAGGAGAAACTAGCGGCAATTACCAGCATTTAGTATCATTGACCGCAGATTGCGATCAAGATGCCTTAGTCGCCAAAGTAAAAAAAGACGGACCTGCTTGCCATACAGGCACAGAAAGCTGCTTTACAGAGGTGCTTTATGGTACAAAATCCTCTCCAACCATCGATGCGTTGTATGAGCTGATAAAAGGTCGTAAAGATACGCCACAAGAAGGCAGCTATACCAGCTACTTGTTTGAAAAAGGCAGTGAAAAAATCTTGAAAAAAATCGGCGAGGAAGCAACCGAGGTCGTAATTGGGGCGATGAAGGAAGACCGTCAAGAAACCGTTTATGAGATTGCTGATTTGGCGTATCATACATTGGTTTTAATGGCAGAAATGGGGATTGATTTAGCGGCTATTCGCCAAGAGCTTGCCAAGCGTCATGTTGTGGATAAGAAAGTCAAACAAGAGCGGATGCAATAACGGTCAGGATTTTTCAGTAGAAAGAAAGTAGCTGACGATAAAAAAGAAGCCCTTCAGCTATTGCTTGAAGGGCTTCTCATCCGTGAGGAAAAAGTTGATCTGCTGGTTCTTTAAGTGAGCACATAAAATTGCTATTTGTTTTCTAACTCTTCGATCAATTCTTTCATTTCTTTGATTTCTTTTTCCTGTGCGTCGATGATTTTTTCTGCAAGTTCTTTTACTCTTGGATCAGACAAATCGGCATTTTTACTGGTTAGAATCGCAATCGAATGATGGGGAATCATGGCTTTCATCCAGGCTGTATCTCCCACGGCAGTTTGGCTTCTGACCATAAAAAGTGAACTAAAAAAGAGTACAACACTGACAACTAGAATGCCGATATTCATTTTCTTGTTGTCATACATCTTCCACATAAACAATAGCATGATGATCGCCATCATCGCGCCCATCATAAGTGCCATAAACAGGCGGGTTTGGCTGAAAAAAATATGATCGAGGGCATAGACATTGAAATACATCATACAAAACATAATCACCGTCGATACCCCAATCATTACCAAAAATTTCCCATACTTCTTCATTTCTTTCCTCTCCCTTTTGTATACAAAATAAAAACAATAAAGCAATCCAAAACATCATCGTAATAGATGCTTTTTTTTGTTTATTGTTTTGTTAGAATAAATTTACTCCCTAAATCAAGTATAGCGGAGGAAGTAGAATGAGAGAAGCGATATACATTTGAACGAAAACAATGGGTTCTTAGAGTAAAAAAGCGAAAACGGGATTACTCGTCTAGGTTTATTTGTTATAATCAACCTAAGAAATGGATGGTGTATAGAATGAATCACAATGATCGCTTGACGCGTTTACGCTATGCTTTGGATATCAAAGATACTGACATGGTGAAAATTTTTGAACTTGGCGGCGCTTCTTTCACGAAAGAAGAAGTAAGACAATTATTGAAGAAAAAAGACCCTGAGACCTACGAGATTGAGTGTACCAATGAAGCCTTTGAGCGTTTCTTAAATGGTTTGATTCGCTCGCAACGAGGAACAAAGTCAGATGCTGCAGAACCTGTCTTAGAGTTGAACAATGGCAATGTGAATAATTTGATGCTGAAGAAAATAAAAATCGCCCTTTCGCTAACAACGGATGAAATGCTGAACATTTTCGAGCAAGCGGGAGTTAAGGTTTCAAAAGGTGAACTGGGCGCCATTTTACGCAAAGAAGGCCATCGCAATTACAAGCCATGCTTAGACAAATATGCCCGCAACTTTTTAAAAGGATTGACGATCGAGTATCGGGATAACTAGTAAAAAATCAATAATAGACTGAACTTACAATGGGGCGCCTAAAGAGATGCATGTTATGTGTCTCTTTTTATGTGTGTAAAAATAACAATTTAAATAAGTGATTGTAGCGCTGACCGAGTCCAAGCTTGGAGCATGAAGAAGCAGGTTAAGTGAACGATCTGATTGCTTGAATAACCTGTTCGTTGAAACCTGACAAGTTTGGTCATTTCTGATACAAATGTTGACGTGTTCAGAATGATGAACCATGCAATACTATCAAAATGAACAGGAGCATCCTGTGTCTAAAGGTTGTAATTAACAAGTCATCACCATCATCAGAAGGCGAAGTTTGTATATAGGTGAAAGATAGGAAAGCGTATCGTATTTAAACGAATATAAAAGGAGAATGTTATGAAAAGTAAATTTTGGGGCTATTTGTCATTGGCGATCTTGTTAAGTCAGCCTGTGTTGGCACCTTTGGCACAAGTTATGGCTGAGGAACAGGAAACCATTCCATCAAACAAGGAAATAACGACACTAGGAACATTAGAAAAAGTGGAGGAGACTACTGAAACAGTCGCTTCTTCTCGTATAGAAGAATTCAACGGGGACACCACAAGTAACTCAGAATCGCAAGAAGTGTTTAATGATGATGAGAAAAATGGCTCGACGGAAAGTACAGAAAAAAAACTACCTGATTCAAGTGAAGACACAGCTAGCTTGGCAACCGAATCGTCAGCAGAAATGAAAGAGGCATTCTCTGATCGCAGCGTTTCATTGGACGCTTGGATGCCGGATAAGAATTTGCAAAATGAGGTAGCGAAAGGGCTAAACAAAACAGTTGATACAATCACTCAAGAAGATATGGCGAATCTAAAACAGCTAGATTTTTCTTCTTTAGTCAAAGACACAGTAGTCGATTTTACTGGCTTAGAATACGCTAGCAACTTACAAGCGTTATATACGACGTCTATTATTGCTGCGAATGTTCCCAAAATCACTATGGCGGAAAATGCAACTTTGTTTACCCGTCCTAATGTACTAGCACAAATTCTTCCAAAAGGATCTTTTTCAAATATCCACATAGGAAATTATGATGCCTATTTGACAGCCCAAGAATTAATTGGGGTTGGTCAATATCTTAGTGGGTGGGTTACAGATTATCTGACGGTCTATGCAAGTAGCATGACGGATTTTTCTAAGTTAGAGCTATCTGCAGAACACCATCAAAATTCCCAACTATCTATTATGACTCAGGAGAAAATACTATTAGAGCCAATGTTAGTAAAAGACGGCCAATCTGATGTTCTTTATAAAGACCGTATGATGGTTGATACCCAAGGAAATGCGTTGCTCTCTTCTTTGTCCAACAAAAAGTATTCTTATTCGATTCGGGGGATAGATAAAAATGGCTATATCTTTCCCTTATATGAAAATGATGGGTTCGAATTGACTGAAGAAGGGATTCAATTTAAAAATATTCCCGCCAATGTTGATTATTTATCAATCACTTCTCTTGTTCCTAATCGTTTATCCACCGAGAGAGCTGCTAGTACAGGTACCATTCAATATTTAGTGAATTATCAAATACCAGTGAAGTATGTGAATACTGCAGAAGATGTGACCGTCAAGTATGTTGATGAAAATAAAAAGACATTGTTACCAGACGTCACTTTATCAGGGGTTGTTGGTGAACCGTATACGACACAAGAAGAGCCGATTGCTGGCTATACATTGAAAGAAATCCAAGGGGATAAAACAGGTACTTTCAGTGATACCTCGCAAGAAGTCGTTTATGTATACAAACGCAGTGATGCCGCACCCGTGACAGTAAGATACGAAGATACAGAAGGCAATCAGTTAGCCGAACCAACGATTCTGAACGGCAAAGTAGGTTTGCCGTATGAGAG
>NZ_NGLF01000001.1:1772226-1777982 GCF_002140695.1 Enterococcus sp. 4E1_DIV0656
ATACGAAGATACAGAAGGCAATCAGTTAGCCGAACCAACGATTCTGAACGGCAAAGTAGGTTTGCCGTATGAGAGTGAAGCCAAAGAACTTTCAGGCTGGACGGTTTCTCAAATACCAAGCAATGCCAAAGGGATGTTCAGTACTACCGCACAAGAAGTCATCTATGTGTACGGTGCTGAAAAAGAGAATAAACCAGAGGATGATTCAGGAGCAGATACGCCTGAATCAGAAAACAAAACCCCTGAAGCAGAAAAAGAGGATAAATCAGGAAACAAAGACAATCAAATGAACACACAAACCAACACACAAACCAACGGGAAAAGTAAATTACCTGCCACAGGAGAGCAACTAACAGGTCAACGAATCATGGGCTTTTTGGGAACGATCATTGTTCTATTTTCTTTCTTAGCAATTTGGCGAAGAAAAAGAAAAACTGAGAATTAAAGCTTCTCTATAAAGAGTAAAATATGTCCAGAATGGACGATTGGTTTAAAAAGTTAACCTTTTATGGAGTGGGGCGATCCACTCCTTTTTTGTAGGATGGATTGGACAGTTTCCTCGTCTCCTTAATCTTTGAATGGATTTTATCTGACTATTCCCAGTAGCTCAAAGAATTTCTGATCATTTGAGACTCTGATTCTTTATCAGACTAACATTCCAAGACAATCTCGAATAACAGAATTATTTAGCAAGAATGTTTCATTGAGAGAAACGAATGAATCAACACCTAGGAAATGAAAATGTACGTTTAAAAGAGTATAATTACTGTAAAACTAAAGTTAAGAGGTATTACTATGTATAAATTTCTTTTAACTAAATTGGATCAAGATGTCTATGAGCTATTTGCGTATTTTTTTGAACATGCCATTGATCGTGAACTATTGAGTGACCTTGCGGATCATGTGCATTTATCAAAAAGAAGAATCGTTTTAGTTTTTGAGCGTGCAAGAGACTTACAAAAATCATACCCTTTTTTTGAAATCGACATGCGAGAAGGAAGGGAGCTAGCCCTTGATTTTGCGCCTAATTTTTTGTTGTCAAAATTCTATTCGGTTATGTTAGCAGAAAGTATGCCATTTCAAATTTTAGACAGACTCTTTAGTGATAAATACGTGTCTTTGGAAGAAACCGCCCAACAACATTATGTCAGTAATCGCACGGTTCAAAGAAAGCTCAAGGAAGTAGAAACGATTCTTGAGAATTA
This sequence comes from Enterococcus sp. 4E1_DIV0656, assembly GCF_002140695.1. NCBI lineage: Bacteria > Bacillati > Bacillota > Bacilli > Lactobacillales > Enterococcaceae > Enterococcus > Enterococcus sp. 4E1_DIV0656. The sequence continues at coordinate 1,773,432 of NZ_NGLF01000001.1, forward strand.
TCAAATCAAATTGAATTTAAAAAAGAAACCGTTATTTGTAGCGGAAGAATACCGAATTCGTCATTTTTTCCATATCATGTATTGGCAGATCTATGATGCGACGAATGTGCGTTATATTGGATTGTCTAAGCAAAGTGTTCGTGCATTGAAGGAGAAGTTGACAAGTTATCCTAGTTTTTATCGTGGTATCGATCAGGAAAAATTTATCCAACTGCTTGCACTAAGTCTTTATCGTTTTAAAAGAGGTTTTCCGGTAAAAGAGATTCCTCAAGAGATGAAGAAAATGGTCCATCACACGATTTCCTACGAGCAATTCAAAGAAGAGCTCATAAAACCATTGCTAAACGCTAACTTGATTCTAAGTGACGTTCCAGAAACAGAGTTTCTCTTCTTATATTATATGTTTTCTGTGATGACGACGTATTTGCCTGAAGAGATTCCTAGCCAACTAAGAGTTGTTGATCACTTCTCGGAAGGATCAATTGCAACAGCAAGACTGTTTGCAAAAACTGCTCAGAAGATCTTTCTCGTCCCTGAAGGGGAGATCGAGTATCTTTTCGTTAATGCCTTGAACATTCATTCTGTGTCACTCCTCTTTGCGTCGAAAAATAAAATTGATGCTTTTGGAAAAACGACAACGGATAAAGATTATCGCAGAGTCTTTCCCAAAATTTTTCCACTCGTGCAGGAGATGTACCAATCGTTAGCCCAACAATCCCCAATTTTTACTACCATGTATGCTTCCAATAATCGACTGCTTTTTCAATACAGCATGCTTCTTTCAATTGTAGCAAAAATCGATCGAACGACAGTCCGCATCTTTCATGAATCAAAATTTGGAAAAATTCAAGAAATCAGACAAAAAGAACGATTGAAACGCTGGTTTGGCTATACCCTCGCTTTCGTTTCAGAAAAACCAGATTTTGTGGTGACCGATTATCCAGTTGATCGGCAAGCCTTTTTGGACCAAAATCCAAACGTCCAATTTTTTAAGTGGAATAGCTTTCCAACCGGTGACCGGTGGCTGGAACTAATTGAAGCGGTGGAAACATTTCAGAATACCTCCAATAAAAAATACAATGAAAATGATTGATTTACCCAAGATTCAGCAAACAGGCAGTATTCTCAAATCTGAGAGGACTGCCTGTTTTTCTTTATAGCCAGAGGATAGAAATTTGCTGAACAACAGTGTCACACCTTCTATAGCTTGCGAAGTATGTTCGGAGATAAAGGTGATTATGTAAATGAACTGTACTAACTAGAATCAGTATTTATATAACAGGACGTATTTTGTATTTAATCAGTCACATATTGACGCGTTTCCAGCTAAAAACCGTGTGATAATACAGACATACAAGACTGGAATAAATCATTTTACATAAGAATCAACCATTAAAATACAGGAGGTGCTGGAGATGGAGGAACCATTTAAAATCCACACATTGCAAGAATATTTGAACTTTTATATTGAGGAATCTGAACGGCTTTTCAGTAAAGATGAGTATGGAAAAATCAAAGAAAAAATCCATAGAAACTGTTTAGAAATTCGCATGGCGATTCAAGAAATCAATCAAAAAAATTTTTTCGAACAGCTTGCGAAAATCAATACCCTTGAAGCAGAGATTTTGATTATTTTAGAGTGTAGTGAGCTTCGAGGCAGTGACAGTGTTGTGCCTTTTACTGAAGCGGAAATCTTGCAAGTGGCAAAAGAAGACAGCAAGACTTACTTTAAAGAAAGGTGCGGGCTGACATTGATCGCCCCAACCCCTCATTCCTTGCATTTTTCGGTGGAGTAGGAATTTATCAGTTGGAATGTACGGATTGACGCTCAAAGACAAAAAAAGCAATAATATGACCAAGTCAATTAACAGACATGGTTTTTATTATGAAAATAAATAGAAAGGGGAAACAAAACGAATGAAGCGATACGATATCAATGAGGACTGGGCACTTTCAGGTGTGATTGAAGCGGGAAATTTTGTTTTCGTGGGCTATTGCGTGGGGAACATCGGGCAGCCAATAGAGCAACAGATTGTAGGGGCATTGAATCATTTAGAAGAACGTTTGAAATTAGTCGATTTGACATTTGCAAATGTGGTTCAAATGGATGTACTTTTTAAAGATGTGTTTGATATCCCAGTGATGGAGAAGATCTTGAAAGAAACCTTCCATGGGAATTTTCCAGTTAGAAAATCAATTCAGACAGCTTTCGCTCATTCTGGAGAGGTAGGCATTCTTTTTCAAATCGATGCCATTGCTTTTAAGGAAGATCAGGGAAAGTAAGTACCTAGAAATCAAAATGGGCTTCGATGTTTTTGCTTGTTAGCCGTAGGATAAGGGGAGAAGATCAAGAGCGTCTTGGCTGTTTCTATGAATAAGAATGATAAACAAAAGGGGCTGAATATCCAGTCTCTTTTTTTGTATCTCTATATAGCTATTTTTTCCTTCGAGTTAATTGGATTGATCGGTTACACCCAAAGTTTTTACTAGGACTCCGAACGCTTTGTAAACATAGTGTGAACCAGTTCTAGGAAGTAAGTTAAACTATATTTCTTTAATTTGTTCACACTTTCAGAGACACAATCATTCATATTCTTTATTTTCGTTTTATAAAATAGGACTTATTTTGTCATATTCATGACAATTATTGTCGTGTTCGTCCCTGAAAACCATGCAATAATGCAGTCATAAGGAATGAGTCAGCGAACGTATTACATAGATGTAAGAAGTAGTTGTCAATGGGCAGCTTTTTTTAATTGGAGAGAGTGTAGCTGATCTTATTTACTTAATTTGAAAGAGGGAAAAGCAATGAAAAAACCAGCGAAGAAAGAACTTTTATCACGTATTCTGATTAGTTCTTCTGTTTTTATATTAGGCAGCCCATTGATCACGCAAGCAATTATCAGTGTTCCGGCAGCAGCTAAAACGATCAGCACTTCAACGACAGAAGAAGTAACACGTAGTACAAATGAATTCATATCTGAACAACAAGAAGGAATAGTCGAACAAGCTACAGGTGAAGAAACCGTCGATTCAGAAACCCAAGTAGTAGAAAGTACAGGGGAACAAGGGTCAACAGAGTCATCACAAGCAAGTGAAGATCAAGTGGAACCATCCACAGAGCGGATGACAGAATCCTCCAGTGAGCCAGAAGCCACTGAGAGCAGTACAACATCTGACGAGGAGTCGAAAACAAAAGTAGCGGAAGCAGAAAATATCCTTTGGTCAGGTAACTGGGGAACCGCTCCAGCCACATTAGATATTGAAGGAGTTTTGACCGTAGGAGCAGGTACATTGACAACGGCGGTGGACCAAGTGGTTCCTTTAACGGACGAACTTAAGAACATGGTCATAAAAAAAGTTATTCTCACTGCGCCCGTCATTTTGCCAGCCGATGTGGCAGGTTTGTTTGAGAGCTACTCTCACAATGGCACTGTACCCTCTCAATTGAATGAGATTGTTGGGTTGACTTATCTTGATACGAGTCAAGCGACCACGATGAATAGTATGTTTTATGGCTATAGCGGATCTACATTAGATTTATCGAATTTTGATAGCTCCGGTGTTATAAATTCTTTAGGTGCCGGGATGAACGAATTTTTTGGACAGGTACGCTACCTAAGAGAATTAACATTAGGACCAAAATTCAGCTTTGTTGGGTGGAACAATTGGTCAAGCAATCCCTATCCAGTGAACTTAGTTGACCCTAGTGGAATGTATGGTTTTCATTCCAGTTACTATACCGGCTATTGGCAAAATGTAGGGGCTGGCACCATAGATGCGCCATACGGTGAACATATATTAAAATCAGAGGAACTAGTGTTGACCTATGATGGCGCGACGATGGCTGACACCTATGTATGGCAGCCTCGGTTTATTGAAGGAGCACCAGTCACAGTCAATTACCTAGATGAAGAGGGTAATGAATTATTGCCACCTAATGTATTGACTGGTGGAAATATTGGCGATTCAATTGAAGTTGTTCCTGAGGATATTCCTAACTATACATTGAAGGAAGTTCAAGGAGAGGAAAAAATTGTCTTTAGCAATGTTCCGCAAACGGTCACGTATATCTATAATCCTAAAATAGAAAGTAATGAGGAAAGAAAAATTGTCGCACGAGTCATTCACTATTTGCATGAAGACGGTACAGAAGCTGCTCCAGATAAAGTAGACACAGTTGAATTTACTCGAGAAGTAAGGACGAATCTAGCCACTGGCGAAGAAACCTTTGGTGAATGGCAAGCAAGAGATGATGATATGATATTTGATTTAGTCAAAAGTCCAGAGATAGTCAACTACTATACAGACAGGGAGTTTATCGATGAAGTTATCGATGTAAAGGCCGATTCAGAAGATATTGAAGAATTTGTCATGTACTCGCCAAAGATAGTCGAATCTACGGAGACCAAAGAAGTCAAGCGAATGATCCATTATGTGTATGAAGATGGTAAAGAAGCCGCGCCAGACAGTGTCGACACGGTCACCTTTACACGCACAGTGACAACGAATGAAGCAACAGGGAAAAATACCTATGGCGAATGGCAAGCC
>NZ_NGLF01000001.1:1782642-1782853 GCF_002140695.1 Enterococcus sp. 4E1_DIV0656
AAGATGATGACACGATGTTTGATGAAGTGTTAAGTCCAGAAATAGACAAGTACAATGCAGACCAAAAAATGGTTGAGAAAGTCACTGAGTTGACTGCAGAATCAGAAGATCGCGAAGTGACTGTCACTTATTCGCCAAATATGATCGAATCTACGGAGACCAAAGAGGTCAAACAAACGGTTCATTATGTGTATGAAGACGGCAAAGAAGC
>NZ_NGLF01000001.1:1785303-1795383 GCF_002140695.1 Enterococcus sp. 4E1_DIV0656
AGTCCTGAAATCAAGAACTATCATGCAGACAAAGCAACAGTCGAAGAAGTTACAGGGCTGACAGAAAAATCAGAAAATCGTGAAGTAACAATCACTTACTCACCAAATATGACCGAAACAACAGAAACCAAAGAAGTCAAGCAAACGATCCATTATATGTATGAAGACGGCAAAGAAGCCGTACCAGATAAAGTAGACACGGTCACGTTCACGCGGACGGTCACCACTAACGAAGCAACTGGCGACAAGACCTATGGCGAATGGCAAGCCAAAGAAAACGATACGACCTTTAACGAAGTGAAGAGTCCTGAGATCAAGAACTATCATGCAGACAAAACAAGCATCGAGGAAGTCACAGGTTTGACAGCCGACACCAAAGACCGCGAAGTAACTGTTACTTACTCACCAAATATGACTGAGTCAACAGAAACCAAAGAGGTCAAACAAACGGTTCATTATGTGTATGAAGACGGCAAAGAAGCAGCCCCAGACAAAGTAGACACGGTGACCTTTACACGCACAGTGACAACGAATGAAGCAACTGGTGACAAGATCTATGGCGAATGGCAAGCCAAAGAAAACGATACGACATTTGACGAAGTGAAGAGTCCTGAGATTAAGAACTATACCGTCGATAAGGAAATGATCGAAGCAGTTACAGGAGTAGCGGTTGATAATCAAGACATCGAAGTCACCGTTACGTATGTGCCAAAAATGGAAACCGCAACAGAAACTGAGAAAGTCAAGCAAACGATTCATTACGTCTATGAAGATGGTAGCAAAGCGGCGGACGATCATACCGATAAAGTCACGTTCACCCGGGTGATAGCAAAGAATTTGGCAACTGGTGTAGTGACCTATGGCGAATGGAAGGCAAAAGACAACGACACGACTTTTGCTGAAATTTCCAGCCCAATGATTGAATATTGCACACCAGATAATGAGTTGATCGAAGCAATTACGAATATTCAACCCGATGCAAAAGATACCGAGTTGACTGTGATCTACAAAGCAAATACGGAAACGAAAGAGGAAAGCAAAGAGGTTTCGCGGACGATTCATTATGTTTATGAAGATGGTAGCCAAGCGGCAGAAAGTTATACGGAAACCTTAACCTATACACGCACGGAAACAACCAATCTGCTGACTGGTGAAGTCGCATATACTGACTGGACAGCCACAAATGGTGACACGACATTTGATGAGGTGAAAAGCAAGCAAATTGAGGGCTACACGGCAGACCTGACGACAGTCAAAGAACAAACAGGAATGACTGCAGAAGATGAAGATACGGAGGTGACTGTGACGTATATAAAAAATGCAACAGACGAAGCCAATCCAACAGACTCATCAAAAGAGTCAAGCAACACGCCAAATGATCAGACAAAAACAGATGATAACACACCGTCTACTGATATGAAAATAACGACTAACGTATCAGAAACAACAAGAACAGTCACGAGTGAAAAAAGTCTTCCAAAAACAGGAGAGAAAGAGGAACCCTTCATATTATACGCTGGAGTGACTATGGCGGTATCATCCCTGCTAGCATTTTTCTTAAGACGCTTAAGACAGAAACGAAAATAAGAAATCAGAAAAAGCTTTCTTTTGAAATGGAATAGAATACTGGCGAAGTAGAAGACTGCTGATAAATTCCCATACTAATCTTGGAAATTTGTCAGCAGTCTTTTCATTATGATTTGAAGCTTGTTCAAGTACTGTCACGCACCAAAAATTCTTACCGCTTCAATGGAAAAACTCCTTCGTTTTCTGAAGAAAATTATGATATGATTTTGTGACAGAGACACGCTATGAAAGATAAAGGGAGGGATGGAACTATGAAGATAAAACAAGTGAGTGAAAACTATGATATCACACCACATACTCTTAGGTACTATGAACAAATTGGTTTGTTATCACCCAACTATACTGATAATGGGTATCGAGATTACTCATACGAGGATATTGAGCGATTAAATACCATTAGAGACCTGCGTTTTTTTGATGTGTCACTTGAGGAAATTAAGAACTACTTGGATACAAAGAATAAAGCGCTGACTAAAGAAATCCTTCATTTCGAGATGGAGCAATTAGAAGATAGAATCCATGCGTTAAAAGAGAAACAAGATTTGTTAAAAGAGCGAATTGACTTGCTTGTCTACGCTGAAAAAAAGCAAAACCATGAAATTGAACGTACATTTTATGAAGAACGGTACCTTGTTTTAAGTCAAGAGAAAGACACAATGGGGAAAGACTTGTACTTTGAACTTAAACGCCTGCACAAACAATTTGAAAAAGAACTGCATGCCAATAATCAAAATGTTTTCGGAACGATTTTACTGCCGCACGAAGACGCATTTAGGCATCAAGTTTTCTATTGTCTGACAAACGATTTGGCAGATGAGAAGGCATTTACAATGCCTGCAGGAGAGTATCTCGCTATTTATTATACGGGCACATATAAGCAGCGCTTAGCTGCTTTAGCAGAACTAAAAAGTTACCTAAAGAAAAATAGACTGGTCGCGAAAGGAAATTTTTATGAGTTCTACTTGATTGATTTTCATGAGACGAATTTACCGGAAGAATACGTGAGTAAAATAGAAATTCTCCTTGATCAACCCGATTAAAACGGAATCGATCAAGGAGAAACGTATCTATTGGTACTTAGTGATTCAGCAAGTTTATCGATAAGATGACTTATGAAATAGAACTGTTCTTATTTCTCTACTTTGGTATCCATTGAGTAGGTGGGAGTAGTTTCCTTTAGAATGACTCGTGTTACGTGCTTTTCAGATTCTACTAATAAGAAAAGTAGAGTTGCTGGGATAACACTGATAAGCAGTTCGGATAAAGTTAAAGAGGTGGTCTGTAAGATACTTTGCAATGGTGAAAAATAGACCATTCCTAATTGGAGAATCGCCATAACAAGTAATGAGTAAATCAAGGCTTTATTCTGCTTGATTTTGTTACTGAAGGCTGAATCCGTGATCTCACGACAGTTGATCATGTAAAAAGCTTGACCGAAAACGATCGCATTGATCAAAACGGTTTGTCTGACAGCTTCGTCGCCGAATGCATTCATCGTTAGAAAGCCGAAGAAGGTCAAGAGTAGGCCGACATAAACGATTCGAAAGAGTGTATATTTGGAAATGATTTTTTCTTTCATATCACTAGGTGCTCGATTCATGATCATTTTGTGAGCTGGTTCAAAACCTAACGCATAGGAGAGTGTAATTGACGCAACTAGATTTAACCAAAGAATCTGCACTGTGCTTAGTGGTAAAGGAAGATTTCCCAACATAGAAACGATCAGCAAAAGCCCCTGGGCCAGACAGGTTGGCAAGTAGAAGAGGATCGTCTTTTTTAAATTATCAAAAATTCGACGGCCTTCTTTGATTGCTTTTGCAATCGTTTCAAAATTATCGTCAATGAGGATCATGTCGGCAGCTTGTTTACTAACATCGCTTCCTTTAATTCCCATGGCGATCCCTACATCTGCTTTTCTAAGTGCGGGTGCGTCATTGACCCCATCACCAGTCATTCCAACGATTTCGCCTTGTTCTTGTAAATAAGTAACGATCATCAGTTTATGCTCAGGTGTCGTTCGGGCAAAAATATTGGTATTTTTTACCACTCTTTGCCACTCATCTGTGGATAAACGATCCAATTCAGTTCCAGTGATTGCCCGTTCAGAATGGTCGATTCCTAATTTTTTGGCAATCGCTTTTGCGGTCGTTGGGTGATCCCCGGTGATCATTACGACTCTGACCCCGGCTTTTTTACAATCTGCTACCGCTTCGATCGCTGATTCTTTTGCTGGATCGATAATGCCAGCTAATCCGATGATTACGAGCTCGTCCATCTCTTCATGAGTCAATTCAGTCGTTGTATCTACATCTTTATAAGCAAACGTGATCACTCGTTGTCCCTCTGAAGCAAAAGCCAAATTGATCTTTTCCCACTGTGCATGATCAAACTCCGCTATCTGCCCATCAATATGTGCAGCAGTCGCTTTATTTAAAACGATATCTGGAGCACCCTTTACAAAAATCCGCTTTTTCCCATTGATCAAATGGCTTGTTGCCATATACTTATATTTTGAGTCAAAAGGTAATGTTTCTAGACTCTTGATCCGCGGTGTGCCAATACGATTGGTCCAACGTAATAAAGCTAATTCTGTTGCATTTCCGGTCACTGGACAGTGGCGATCATCGAAACTCTGTGTTTCTTGACAGTTTTGCATGATTTTGGCTAGCAGTTCGTTGTTCGAAGAATCTGTTTGGTCTTCATGGCCAATCACAGTTACCTGTTTATTAGAAAACACATTGGTAAGGGTCATATCGTTTTTGGTCAAAGTACCTGTTTTATCAGAACAGATGACTGTCATTGAGCCAAGTGTTTCGACAGTAGGCAGTCCCTTTACGATCGCATTTTGATCCGACATATTTTTCACGCCGGAAGACAAAATAATCGTCAAAATAGAAGGCAATCCCTCAGGAATAGAAGAAACGATCAAAGCAATGATTGCTGACACGATATACATCGGACTCATGCCATAAATGAAGTAGCTGATCAATCCTAATAAGAAGATAAAGACGCCGATCCCTTTAAAAATAGCATGATTCATTTCGTTCACTTTTTTCAATAAAGGGGTTTCTTTCACTTCAATGGTTGCTAAAGAAGCATTGATTTTACCAATCTCAGTGTCCGAGCCAATTTCAACAACGAGCCCTTTTCCAGTTCCTGACTGTACTTGCGTACCTGAATACGCCATATTGGTTCGTTCAGCAAGTGCTATTTGCCCCTCTAAACGAGCACTTGTTTTTACGACTGCATCAGGCTCTCCAGTCAGAATCGATTCATCGATTTTTAGTTCATTCACGGTTTCCATACGCAAATCAGCAGGAATAACATCACCAGGTGATAAATAAACACGGTCCCCTGGAATCAAATCTTCTGCATCGATTGAAAGACGTCCGTTTTCAGATTCGACTGTCGCCTTTGAACTAAGTAATTTTGAAATGCTAGATAGTGAATCATCTGCTTTTCTCTCTTGGTAGTAACCAATCATTGCGTTTAAAACGACAACGAGTAAAACGATCGCTCCTTCAACTAAACTTCCCGTAATAAATTTTAAAACAGCTGCACCGATCAAGACATACATTAACGCATCGTGGAAGTAAGATAAAAACTTCTTCCATTCGGGTGTCTTTTCTGATGCTTGTAATTTATTTTTCCCGTGTTTTTCTTGATACGCTTTACGTACCTCATTTGTGATAAGCGTCTTACTTGTCGCTGACTGCACCTTTTCAATATCCAAATTATGCCATTGTTTCATTATTTTCCCTCCGTTTTCTTTACATGAATAGCATAAAGGTTAGAGTGACTATAAGGTCAAACGTTTTTTGAAAATATTTTTTACCTATAGGCTAATTGAAAAAAAATTCTTTAGATGGGCTGAAAATGGCGATTTGGCTCCGTGTTTCGTTATAGGAGTCAAGGCGCTTGATTGATGAAGGTACCTACAAAAAGGCTAGCAAAACTATTATCAAATGGCTAAATCAATGTCCGCTGGTAAACTTGATGCCCAAAATACCAACTATTAATAAGACGACGAAAACCCAAGTCAGAAGGGATAGCTGGTCTTTAAAGAACACGACCCCCACAATAATCGATCCCACCGCACCTATCCCTGTCCAAACAGGATAAGCGATACTTAATGGTAGGTTTTTGACCGCTAAAGCCAAGAAGCCAAAACTGAAAAGCATTCCGATGACTGTTGAAATACTATACCAAAAGTGGTTAAACCCGTTGCTCAGTTTCATGGTAGATGCCCATACGACCTCAAAAAATCCTCCTAAAAGTAAATAAATCCATGTCATAATTTGTTCTCCTCCTCAAAAAAAATAAGCATTCAGTAAACTCTTCAAGGACCTAATGAGTTTACCAAACACTTCTATCACCCGGTGGTGTTTTGGATATTCAATTAATGTAACAATAATAAAATCTTAGCTGAAAAGAGGCGGAATGTCAACGATAAGCGAAGTCAACTATCAAGTTTTTTTCAAGAACGAAAGGTAATTTTGTCGTCTAGATAGCCAAGGAAATCAAGGTTCAATCAGTTTGTCTTTGACTAGCCATTAAGTTATTTTTTAGCAAGTAATTAAATAGTTGTAAAAAGATAAGATGTTAGGAATACTAGTTATTAATCATACGTAAAGTTATATTATCATTTCTTAATTTAGATTCTAAGCAAAAGATTCAATTCAAAATTACTATATTTTTCTAATAAATAAAAAAAATAAGCAATTTTGTTTAAAAAAGCTTATACTACTTTTTGACTAATCTTGTAAACTTATATAGGGGAAACTGTCTCTTATACACATCTAGATGTGTATAAGAGACAGATGAGTGGGTAATTCTTAAATACATAGAGAATTATAAAAATCATTATTGTACAGTTTCAGAATTAAGTACGATTTTGGCTATTTCTAGCTATAAAGTTGAAACTTACATAGATGAATTGAATACGTATTTGAGCTTAATTTCCAAGGATACTGAAATTTATATCAAAAAATCAGGAGAAATTACTTGTGCTAATCTGGATTACGTAACAGTAAAGAAAATAAGAATTAAGTTTATGAGAATTTGTGAACTTTTTAATATTTTGGATAATTTCTTCATTAATGAGATTCCTATGAAAAAGCAAGTTAGTTTGCTTCACAGCAGCCAGACCTCTAGCTATGTGAAGTTTCGCCATTTAAAGTCTTTATTAAATGAAGAAAACATTTTGATTAAAAAGAGCAGAATTATTGGGAATGAGTTAAGCGTACGCAGTATTTTTTTTAGTACTTACTATGAATTATTTAACGGCATTGAAAATCCTTTTCCAAAAGAAATTCGTCAAATGACCGATAGAATTATAAAGCAATTTTCATCACAATATATAGTAACTATCCCCAGAACAAAAGAAATAAAACTAGCAATCTTTATTAGTGTTTGGTTCATTCGAATAAAAAATAAACATTTTATACAAGAGACTTATGTGGACTATGTGAAAAATGATTTTACGAAGTGGTTGAAAAAAGCGATAAACAGTGACTCTTCGATCGACGATGAACAGATAGAGAATGAAATTGGTTATTTTTTGATGTTCTGTCATTTTGAAATCGACAATGAACAATTCGTTACGAAGTTTATGACATTTGATTTGTATCAAGAAGCAGTTAAGTTGACTCAAAAATTTATTTCTATGTTTTTTGACACATTCAGTTATGAAATAAGAGATGATTTTATAGAGAAGGAACTAACAAATATACATATAAAATGGTTAGTTTATCGCTTTAAAAATCAGTCATTCATTATCAAAGGGAAGTTTAATTATTTTCAGGAAACCAATCCAGCAATTGATAAATTTATTCAGGATTTTTTTCGGGAAATAGAAAAATCCACTTTTTTCCAATCTAATTCCGAGAAAAACAAGCTTTATTATGACTATCTTTTCTTATTAGTTACGCAGCTACCCATGGAAGAAATTGAGACACCTTTAAATATCTGTATTGATTTTTCTCATGGGAATAATTACAACAGCTATATAAAAATGATGCTACAGTCATTACAATCGATGAATCTTATCTTTGAAGCCAAAATCAGTAATAATACCAAGTTATTTCTTTCGGACTGTGCTATGGATAAATTGAACTGTGAACAACTTATTTGGAAAAAACCGCCTACATCTAATGATTGGAAGGAACTGGGAGAGTTGCTAGTACAACTAAAGGAGGCAGCTTTTGAAAGATAAATATTTTTCATGGGTAGTTTTGCCCTTTTTTCTAATCAATCAAATGAGTTTCTTGCCTAGCGAACATACGAAAGAAGAAGCACCTGTATATGCGTTTGAAGTAGGTTCCAATGAGAATGAAATCGTCGTTGAGAATGATTCAGAAAAATTAGCGAAATACAGAAAACAAAAGGAAAATTTCCTCTCAATTGAGCAACAATTAACAATGTTAACGGAACAACCTTATTTGCTTTCAAATGATAAACCCATCTATTTAGGAAGAATTTTAGAAAGTATGTCTGGGGGAATTTTATATGGAAGAAAGTACACGGAATATTTGCATAAAAGATAGTAGTTGAAATAGATGAATCTTGTAGCAACGGTATAAAAATGTCAGTATGCAACACATTAATAGTATAGAAAAGGAATCGGTGAATATGAAAAGAAGAATTTCTACTTATTTTAGCCTTTTAGTAATTGTAACATCTATCTTGGTTGCGCCATTACACGCGATTGCTGAAATGAGTATTGGTGAAACCCAAGGTACACAAGCCACAAGTGAGACGAGTGATGTAACAAATAGAACAAGTGAGTCTCAAAGTGAAACATCGACCACCACATCAAGTGGATCGGTAGAATCTACAGATTTACAGAATACAGAGGTACAATCAGATCTTAAATCAGAAACTTTACAGACTTCGGAGAAACAATCAAGAGCGCCAACCATTGCTCCATTTTCAGCAGTTGATGATGTGATCACTTCCTTTAGTATCACGGATAAAAATGGAGCTCCTCTGACGGAAGCTGTTGGACAGTGGGAGACATTTCGAATCAATGGGACGTTTGATCTACCAAATAACCAAGTAAAAGAAGGAGATACGACAACGATCACCTTGCCGCCTGAACTTAGATTTGGTAGTAACGAATCCTTTGAATTAAAAGATTCGAACGGTAACATCGTCGCCAATGCAACCGTTTTGTCAGATTCAAAACAGATTATTCTGACCTATACAGATTATGCAGAAATCCATTCAGATATACATGGCTCTTTTTATTTTTACGCGGGCGTTGATTCAACAATTGTTCAAGAGGAACAGATAATAACGACGACGATTGATGTTGAAGGAACGACCTTTCCAATTGAAATTGATTATGCTGGTATAGATACAACCACATATCCTTTAACGAAATCTGGTTGGTTTACAGACGGAAGTGATCAAACGATTCAATATTATGTTGCAATCAATCGAAGTAGCGGTAACTATCCTGATGCTACGATCACCGATGCGATAAATAGTCAGGCTGTCAATTATGTTCCAGGTTCGTTCATTATTTATAAAGGAAAGTGGCAATTAAATGCTGCTGGAAATGATTGGGAATTAGTAAATCGTGTCAACGTGACTGGAGATTATGAAATCAATATTTCTAGTGATCAACGATCATTCTCAATAGATTTTGGAGATATTGGTAGTGAAGATCAATACGCAATTTACTATAAAGCAGAATTAGCGTATACACCTGTTGATGGAGAGAATATCGTTAATACGGCTGTATTGACATCAAATGACGTAGTGATAAAGGATGGCGTTGCCTATACAAATTACCAAAAAGGAGGAGGCGAAGCCGAAGGATATAATTACATGGTAAGTATTCTTAAAACGAATGAATCAGGGGAAGTTCTTTCTGGTGCACATTTTGAAGTTCTACGTGAGTCAACGGGACAAGTTGTAGGAAAATTGATAACAGATGACGAAGGGCGAGCTTCTATCAATGATCTTCTGAAGGATAATTATACGATAAAGGAAATAAAAGCTCCTGCGGGTTATGAATTATTGGATCAGGTACTAACTGTTACTCCAAGCGACTTTGGCAACGATAAAGAAGTGACGAAAAATGTTGTAAACAAGAAAATAGAAAAAACTGTCGCTTTGACTCTAGAAGCAAGTAAAGAATTGACTGGCAAAGCACTAAGTGCGGATGAATTTCAATTCCAACTGTTGGACGAGCAAGGGGAAGTGCTCCAAACTAAGAGCAATGATGCCAAAGGAAAAATTTACTTTGATGCAATCGACTATGACCAAGCAGGAACATACAAGTATACGATCCGAGAAGTCGCAGGAACAGATAGCACGATCACCTATGATGACACAGTCTATCATGTAACGGTAAATGTGGAGGATCAATCGGGGCAATTAGTGGCAAGTCCAAGTTATGAAGGCAGTGCTGCTTTTAAAAATAGCTATAATCCCGCAAAAGGAAGTGCGGTTCTAGAAGCAAGCAAAGAACTAACTGGCAAAGCA
>NZ_NGLF01000001.1:1796787-1825117 GCF_002140695.1 Enterococcus sp. 4E1_DIV0656
ACATACAAGTATACGATCCGAGAAGTCACAGGAACAGATAGCACGATCACCTATGATGACACAGTCTACAATGTAACGGTAAATGTGGAAGATCAATCGGGGCAATTAGTGGCAAGTCCAGCGTACCAAGAATCGATTCTTTTCAAGAATACTTATGTATCACCAAAACTTGGGAAAGTAACTCTGAAAAAAGTAGATAGCGAAACAGGAAAGCTACTGGCAAATGCAGAGTTTGAGTTGCAAGATTCGAAAGGAAATATTGTACAGAAAAAAATAGTTACAAATAAAGATGGAAAAGTTGAGATAAGCAATTTAGACATAGGAGAATATCAGTTAGTTGAAACTAAAGCACCAGATGGGTATCAAATCGATAAAACCCCTATCAAATTTTCAATAAATGATCGTTCAATTAAAGCAACCAGGGAAAAAGAGTTGGAGAAAGAAAATAAAAGGATAAAAAAATCAGATAGTGATGCTCTGCCTAAGACAGGAGAAACTGTAGATCAACGATATATACTCGTTGGATTGTTCTGTATCATTTGTTTCATCTTTTTAATAATACTAAAAAATAAAAAGGTCAAGAAACAGTCTTAATTTTGCTTACTATGAATGAGAAAAAAGAACTATCAAAATAAGATTAGTCATATCAACAAAAGGAGCTGGATTCCCCAGCTCCTTTTATAATTGCTTTATACAGCTCAAAAAGTGGTGATAGTCACTTTTTTGTAAGATTGCTTGTTGAATATCTTCACGATCCATCAATTCTAATAAAAGACTATAGATTTCTTCGGTATCTTCATATTCGTCTTTTTGAATCGCAAAGAGAAAGACAAATTTAACCAAATCACCATTTCCCCAATCAACACCATCAGGAATGATCGCCACTGAAACGGCTGAGCGTTTTGCCAGCAATGTCATGGGGTGGGGGATAGCAAGCCACTCGTTAATATTGGTCTGATTGATTGCTTCTCGTTTTTTCACACTGTCATAAAAATCTTGGGGCACAAAATCTTTTTGGTACAATTGCTGCGCCATTTTCTTTAGTAAGGTTTCTTTATCTGCATGATTTTCATGAAGAAAAAATGCTTTTTGAAACAATGAATAGATGCCGTCTTTTGTTTCACTGAGCGTTTCAATGAACGGTTCGATTTTGCCAATTTCTTTATCTAGCTTGGCCATGTTGATGTAAATAGAGGGAACCGAAAACTGTTCTAATGGAACGGTTGTGATCACAAAATCAATCGCAGAAAGATCACATTGTTGTAGCTCGACGTAAGAAAAGCGATCAACGACTTCGATCGTTTCTTGATAGTGCTTGATAATTTTTGCTTCAATAATACGACTCATGGCTCGACCAGTTCCACAAACAAGGATGACGCGATGTTTATGATGATTTCTGATGGAATTCCTTTCCATAGCACCTGCGATGTGCAAAGCGATATAGCCGATCTCATCAGGAGAAAAATAAAAACCGTGTTTCAGGCTTACCGTTTCTAAATGAGTCAAACATAAATCATAAGCCTGTGGAAAAGATTTTTTGATCGTTGTCAGCAATGGATTGCTACGGCGTGCATCCATTAGATTCATATTGATAAAGCCCTCAATATGAGATGTCAGATCTTCTATTAGCATCTTGTCTGTCTCTAATGCATAGTTTGACGTCTGTTTGATCGCAGCTAATAATTCTTCCACAATGGCTTTCGCAGTTTTCGTGGAAGAATCGCTTGCATCGCCTGTTTCAACTAAACGTGGTGCGTTCATCGCGAGATAGTAAATGAAGTATTGTTTTTCTCCAGCAGTCAATTGTATATCAAATGCATGATCGATTTCTTCTAAGAAGTGACCTACAACTTTCTGGGCGTCTTTTTTGAGCGCGGGCACATGCAAGGGAAATTCGTTGATCTGATGACCGGCTATAAAGCGACTGATTGCTAAAGCAAAATGAGAAAGAATGTTTTTATGATAGTAGTCAGAGTCTAACAAGTCTAAGGACGCCAGATGATTTAATGACAATTCTTGCAAACGGGTCAGATCAATCGTATCAAACAACTCAAGTTCCATTTCCGTGAAGCCGACCAAATACTCTTGGAGATCTTTTTCAATCAACAGATCACTGATTGCTTGGCGTTTGGCGAATTCGTTACCCAAGACTTCAAAGCCAATATTTGGACGATTTACTATTTTTAATTGATAGGTCGCTAAATTGTCTCGAGCCGTTTTTAAGTATGAGTAAAAGGTGTTTTTACTAATAAATAATCGATCAAGAAAATCATCTAAGGATAAAGGGTTTTCATTCTTAAATAAAAGGAAAAGTAGATAGGCTTGTCGTTCTTCACTCGTAGTCAGAAAGGACTCGGTAGTTGACATACTTTCAGTCCACCAGTCATGAAATTGTTCTTTTGAACCAATAGACAACAAATAGCCTTGCCCTCGAATCAACTTGATGGAGGCACCGACATTTGTTAACAAATCATTCAAATTTGCAATGTCGGTCCGAACCGTTCGCTCAGAAATCGAGAAGTTTTTCGTTAACTCCTTCATTGGTAGCGGCGCCGTTTGTCTAGTTAATACTTCCATTAGATCATCTAATCGTTGATAAGCAAGTTTTGACACTTGTTTCACCTCCGTGCTCTTTCTCATCATACAATAGAAAGAATAAGAAGGAAATGCTTCACCAGTACCGAAAATTTCCAGAAGAGTTGGCAATCATTTTGGAAAACGCTTTACTAATGATTGCCACTTGAATTGGAAATTTGTTGTGTTTACATCGTGAATCAGAAACCGTAAATTAAACGTGTACAGAAAATAAACCACACGAATTACGCTAATGGTTTCATAATAAAGGAAAGGAGCAGATGAGATGGATTTTCAGGAAAAAAATATTCTCTTGAATGTGGCTGTTACATCAAAAGAAGAACTGTTTCACGTGATTGCACATCATGCCTATGAATCAGGGATCGTTACCAATGCAGCAGATACATGTACGGCATTCATTGAACGGGAAGCTCAATATTCAACCGGCTTACAAGAAGGCTTTGCTATTCCACATGCAAAAGCTGAACCGGTTTTGGAACCGACCGTTTTGTTTATTCGTTTAGAGCAAGCCATCGAATGGGAAACTTTCGATGATTCGGCAGTCAAAAATGTGTTTGCTTTGATGGTCCCTAAAAAAGATGAAGGAACGGTGCATCTGCAAATGCTGAGTCGTCTAGCAACCGCATTGCTTGAAGAGACATTCATCCAGCAGATTCAACAATCAGAAGACAAAGCTTATTTAGCAGAATTAATCAAAAAGGAAATGATGGGAGAGAAAATTATATGAAAATAGTAGGGATTTCCGCCTGTCCAGCAGGATTGGCACATACACCGATGGCGGCAAAAGCTTTAGAAAAAGCTGGTGCGAAACTTGGCTATGAGGTCAAGATCGAACAGCAAGGCTCGTTAGGGCAAGTCAATGAGATCACTGTAGCCGAAGCAAAAGAAGCAGATTTCTTGCTTTTAGCGACTGACCAAAAAGTTGTTGGGATGGAACGGTTTGAAGGAAAACCGCAAATTCGAGTAAATATCAATACGTGTATCAAAGCACCGGAAGCGGTGCTGAAGAAATGTGTCGCTGCTGTTGAACAAAGAAACGCAAACTAAAGGAAAGAGGCAAGGATGATGAAAAGAGTTCTAGCAGATTTAAAAGGCCACTTGATGAGTGGAATTAGTTTTGTACTGCCATTGATTATTGGTGCTTCACTGGTTGTTGCCATTCCGAAAATGATTGCTCTTGGTATGGGGATCACAAGCTTAGATCCTTATGCTGACACGGAAGGCTTTAAACATGCGCTTTATTTGATTGAACAAGTAGGGTGGACAGGAATCGGCTTGATCAATACTGTCTTGGCTGGTTTTATCGCGTATTCTGTTGGAGATAAGGCTGCGCTAGGTGCCGGCTTTATCGGTGGTGCAGTCGCTTCTAGCACCAATGCTGGGTTTTTAGGGGCAGTTATTGCTGGGTTCTTAGCAGGATACTTAGTGAAGTGGGCGAAAGAACATATCAAATTACCGGAGTCGTTTGCTGGGGTGATGCCGCTGGTAATTTTACCCTTGATTGCTACATTGTCTGTAGCAATCGTCATGGGCGCCTTACTCTCTGAGCCATTGGCGTGGATCAATACTAGTTTGGTTGAATGGATCCGAACCATGATTGAAAATGACGTTAACAAAATTTTACTGGCAGTCATCATGGGGGCAATGATTGGCTCTGACTTAGGGGGACCTGTAAACAAAGCTGCTTGGATGGCAGGAAATGTGTTACTAGCGGAAGGGGTCTTTTTGCCAGCTATCATCGTGAATGTTGCGATTTGTGCGGTACCATTTGGATATGCCTTAGCAACTTTGTTCCACAAAAATCGATTCAACAAAGAGCTACTGGATGCTGGGCGTAATAACTTTATTATGGGGTTCATCGGAATCACAGAAGGAGCAATTCCTTTTACATTAGTCAATCCATTACGGCTTGTGCCGATCAACATGTTGGGAGGAGCAATCGCTTCTGGTTTGGGGATCGCATTAGGAATGTATGACAAAATGCCGCCAGTTGGGGGAATATACGGCTTCTTCACTGTTGGAAACGGTTGGGCGTATTTGATTGGACTATTTGCAGGAGCAGCCTTCATCGGTTTTGTCGCGCCTTTATTCGTGAATTTCAATAAGCAAGAAGAACAAACAGAAGATATTGCCCTCGATGATATTGAAGTGAGCTTTGAAAATTAAGCAACAAGGCTGATTAGCTAAATAGTAGCAAAAGAAAAGGCACGAGCAGGTGATTTTTCAAGAACGCTTTAAGGCATCTGACAATGTCAAGACTTGGGGAAGAAAACGAGAGTATTTGAAGAGAATCGATTTTCAAAATTCGAAGTATTTGTGTAAGAATCAAATTATGTGTACCAGATGGTAAAAAAATTGAGAAAAATTAATAGGCACGAACGACACCCATCGTTACGTGCCTTTTCTAATCACGGGAGAGGAATGATTGAATGAAAAAAACAGTACATGTCGTACCCCACAGTCATTGGGATCGCGAATGGTATTTTACTACGAGTCGCTCGAAAATCTATTTGATGCACGATCTAAAAAACGTCATTGAACAACTAGAAAAGGATGATCCTTATGAAAGTTTTATCTTAGATGGACAGGCTTCTCTGTTAGATGATTACTTGAAATGGCGTCCGCAGGACAAAGAAAGGATTCAACAACTTGTCCAACAAGGAAAATTGATCATTGGCCCATGGTACACACAAACCGATCAATTAGTGATCTCGGGAGAAAGCATTGTTCGAAATATGTTATATGGCATGAAAATTTGTGAAGCATTCGGAACCTACATGAATGTCGGCTATGTGCCAGATTCTTTCGGACAAGCAGCTAGTATGCCACAAATCTATCGTGAGTTTGGTATCACTGACACGATGTTTTGGCGCGGTGTCAGTGATGACGATGTTAAACACACAGAGTACAAATGGCGTGGAGAAGATGGTTCTGTGGTCAATGTTTACCAGATCCCAAGTGGGTACTACATTGGCGGTGCCATTCCTGAACGAGAAGCAGAATTAGCAGAGTTCTTACATCAAGAACCGTTTAAAACGACTTGGGGACGCAGTGCAACGGATCAAGTGTATTTTCCAAATGGTTTCGACCAAGCACCAGTTAGAGAAAATCTTCCAGAATTGGTTGATCGAATGAATCAACTGTATCAGGATGAGTATGAGTTACAATTTTCAACGATCGAAAAATACATTGCTGCGGTCAAAGCACGCCATCCTGAGTTGGAAGAAATCGCTGGTGAACTGATCAACGGAAAATTGATGCGAATTCACAAAACGATTTTTTCTTCACGTCCTGATTTGAAGGCGATGAACACTCAGATCCAACATTACTTAGTCAATGTCATGGAGCCTATCTTAACTATGGCTATGCAATTAGGATTTGAGTACCCCGTGGAAACAGTCATAGAGATTTGGAAGTTAATGTTTGAAAATGCGGCGCATGATTCGATTGGTTCTTGTGTTTCTGATACGACCAACGAAGATATCTATATGCGCTATAAACAAGCGCGAGATATTTCTATGAATCTTGTCGAATTGACGTTACGACAGATTTCTACAGCAATCAACAATCCACAAGCACAAGACATTACTTTTACGCTTTTCAATACCTATGACACAAGACGTAATGGGGTGATCGAAGCAGAGGTTTATTTGCCGCAAAAAGAGTTTGCGATCCTTGACCAGTCAGGTCAGGCGTTACCTTATACGATTTTAGAGCTTACCGACCAAACGGAGTATGTGTTGAATCAGGGGAACATATTAGATCCAGTCAAGGAGATCTATTTGCCGGAGAAAGTCTATAAAGCAAAAATTGCCATAGAAACGACTGACGTGCCGAGTATGGGGTATACCCAGCTGACGATTGATTTAAAAGGTGATACAAGCGCACCATTGCAGGAGATTACAACCAATACGATCGAAAATGAGTACTATCAGATCACTGTCAATAGCAATGGTTCGTTGGATATTCTAGATAAAACCAATCAAGTACTTTATCAAAATCAAGGGATTATTGAAGAAAATGGCGACGATGGTGATTCATTCAATTATTCACCACCTGTGAAAGATTTTGTGATTTCATCAATTGATGCGCAACCAACGATCTCGATTCAGCAATCAGCGATCTACCAAAAGATTGATGTGGCATTCACCCTGAGGGTTCCGAAGGATTTAGCTGAACGTGCAGAAAAGAAGGTCTCAGCTTCACTGCCGATCCAATTGACAATCGTGTTGAAAAAACAATCGCAACAAATTGATTTCAAATTAACGGTTGAAAACCAACAAGTGGATAGCCATCGGGTATGTGTGCTATTTGATACCGGAATTTCCTCGAAATTTTCGCTGGCTGACCAACAGTTTGGTACGTTGCAGCGTCCCGTTGTGTTTGAAAAAGAAATGGCCCTTTGGGAAGCCAATAAAGAGCAATGGAATGAGCAGCCGATCGCCATAGAAACGTGTCAATCGTTTGTCGGTTTATTCGATGAGTCCCATGGCGTAGCAGTCATGCCCCAAGGTGTACGTGAATATGAGATCGTGGGGGAAGCGTTTGATACGATTCGCTTAACGATTTTACGAACCTATGGCTTCATGGGGAAAGAGAATCTACTGTATCGTCCAGGGCGTGCTTCAGGAGAATCAGTGATTGCGACACCAGCTGCGCAGTGCCACAAAACGATGCATTTTGATTTCTCTGTTGCTTACTTTGCGCAAGGATTTGATCAAGCAAATGTTGCACAGCGTGCCAAACAAGCAGTAACACCGATCACGCTTTATCAATCCGCAGAATTTCTGAATTCCCGCTTGATATTTACTTTAGGACCGGTTGACCCAACCTTACCGGCAAACTTTAGTCTTTTTGAGATCAATGGCAATTTGACCCTAAGTGTATTGAAAAAAGCCGAAGCTCGTCCAGGTTATATTTTGCGTCTATACAATGGGCTTTTAGATGAAGTTGGACACGCGACGATCACATTTAACCATCCAGTGAACGTAGTAGAAACAGTCGATTTAAAAGAAGCTACAAAAGAAGCACTTCTTGTGGAAAAGAATGTAGTCACTCTTGAAAAGATAGGCCATGCAAAATTTGTGACATTGTATGTAGAATAATTGCTAGTGATCGAGAGTAAGGATATTCAAGTGCAGAGTTGAAGAAAATTCATAGTGAAAAGGTCAACCTCCCGTATACATTTTAACCAGATGTGTATGGGAGGTAGGTTTTATTTTTGACTATTTTTAACAGTTTTTGTTGAGAGTCTATCAATTCACAGCAATGAAAGGCAAAGAATTTTCTCAGCCACAGCTTTTCCTAAAATTTCCCCTCCAGTTTGAGAAAAATGCAGATGATCCCCCGAATCAAATGCAGAAGCTAATCTCGTTTTATCAGAAGGATCTCTTACCATATCATTGATATCGATCGTATTTGCTTGAGTCATTATCCATTGATTAAACGCAGTTCGGATAGCTTCTTTTTCCTCGGTCCAACTCGGCTTTCCTTGGTTGTAAGAATAGTTAAAAGGGGGAAGCGTGAGGGGAACAAACGGAATGTCTGCTTTTTTTGCCAGATTTATTAGAACTTTGTATTGTTGGATCAACTCTTCTTTGATAGGTAATTCTGAAAGCGGTGAGCCAGTTCCTGGGTGAAACAAGTCATTTAACCCAATCAATGAAACAATCAAATCTGGCTTTTGATCCACGACATCTGCTTGGAACCTGTCGATTCCTGCAACACCAAAGCTGTCTTTCCAACGAGAAATCCCTGAACCAGCATGTGTCAGACGATTGCCTGATATGCCAGCATTAAAGCTTGTTGCAATCAGACCACGTTTGTTTAGATTGTCGATGACACTATCACTAAAATATCCTTGATTCGTCAAAGAGTCGCCAAAAAAAGCAATGACTTTTGCATCAACTTTCGTTTCTAGAGCAACTGAAGTAATCCCAAAAATAAAGTTATTGGTTTCTCTTATATTCGAATGGACTACTTGATCAGATAGTAAGTTTGCCGAGGAAGATACTCGATTGATCTCGTTGGAGAATAATGCCTCTATCAGAATATCGGCTCCTTTGGTTACTGAAAAATCAACGTCATCTGTCCATAAAGTGGATCCAGCTGGGACAATGAATTGTGGTCGATTATCTAAGGTAATAACATTGGATTGTTGGTTTCCCGGATTACTACTGATTTTTATCGACTCTACGTTTAAATCAAAAGAATCATAGCGGTTACAAAGTTCGAGTGCTAATCGTTGTCCAGAAAGCGGCTGCTTGATTCTTAAACGTAATTTACGTCCATTAGGAGAAAAGTTTAGTACTTGGTAATTAGAAAATACTTGATGCCAAATTATTTTTTTCATCATATATCACCTTACAGTTCATCTGCAGCTTTCATTTTATCATTGAAACCAAAAAGCCAAGTCAAAAGAAAGGATAGCAAAAATGTTCCTATATGAGAGAGTAGATAAGCATAGAAGTTTTTATCGATCCCTGCAACCGGGTTGATAAAAGAGGCAAATCCTATAACCCCACCTGCGAATCCATAGTTGACCAAGTGAAGGAAACCTGCTAGAGCACCACCAAAAATATTTGAAAGGGTCACGAGATAGAAGACTTTTTTGTATTTTAGTAGAATACCATAGATTGCAGGTTCGCCAACACCGCATATTTGTGAAAGAGTGGCAGCAAAGGCAACTTGTTTTAGTTGAGCTTTTTTTGTTTTCAATGCGATTGAGCATGTTGCACCCGCAATACCCATCATCAATACAGACGAGAAGGCATTCATCATACTAAATCCGTTAACAGTTAAATCGTTGACGATGATCGGAATCAATGGCCAATGCATGCCGAAGACCACTAAGACTGGAAAAAGTGCGCAATAGACTGCTCCGCCAATAATCGTGTTAAAGTCAAAAATGGTACTAATTCCGAATGCTAGCCCATCACTAATAATCGTTATGATTGGTCCGATGATAAGAAGAACGGCTAAGCTTAGTACCAGAACTTCAACGATTGGTGACACAATGGAAGAAATCACGAGAGGAACAATTTTCTTTAAAAACTTTTCAACATACGTTGCTAACCAAGCAGCGACCAGAATAGGGAAAACCGAAGCTGTATAATTCATAATGGGGAATTCTATGCCAAAAATAGCGACCTTCGCAGCTGTACTTGAAGCAATAGTGACTATATTTGGGTGAATGAGTATCGCACCGACGACTGCCAGAACAATAGGATTCACCTTTAATTTTTGAGCTGCAGTAAAACCTAAGATGACAGGTAAAAAATAAAAAATGCCATCTGCAATCGTGCTAATCAATAGATAAGATTGCGAACTATCTTGTAATAAACCAAACGTCACCAACGAAGCTTGTAATCCTTTGATTATTCCAGCTCCTGCAAGAAGACCGATGACGGGCATCATTGAACCTGTAATTATGCCAATAAACTGATTGAAGCCATTTCGAAATAGCTGAAGAAAATCACTATTGGAATCATTTTCCACCACTCCCTCTGTAGAATCAAAGACTTGATCATTGTTTAACTGGCGCATTACTTCCTCGTAAATAGCATTTACTTTGTTTCCAACAACCACCTGATATTGTCCTTGAGCTTCTACTACGCCCATTACATCATCCAACTCTTTTATCTTAGTTGTATCGGCTTTCTCTTTGTCCACTAGATAGAAACGAACACGTGTAATGCAGTGGATGACATTTTTGATATTATTTTTTCCACCAACGTACTCAATCATGTACTCCGCTAACTGTTTGTCACTCATAATAAAACCTCCTCATTTCTTTTAACCGGTTACGCTCATTTTAAATTTGTTTAAACAAATAATCAAGCATTTGTTTAAACAAATTTAAGTTTTTTTATAGGTAGAATGATATCATGTTATAATTAACTGAAAGAGTGAGGTGGAACTATGGTGAATAAGTTTCGGGATATATATGACACTTTGAAAAATGAAATTAATGAGGGACTCTATAACGATACAATGGTTTTACCGACCGAAATGGCGTTAATTGAGCGATTTGGTACTAGTAGAAATACAGTTCGCAGAGCGATTCAACTGCTTAATGAAGATGGATTGGTTTATAGTGTGAAAGGAAGAGGGGTAGTTATTCTTGAAAGAATCGAGATTGACAAGAAGTCTTTCAAGGTAGGAAATTTTCAAGGATTGAAGGCACTATCCGCAGATACTGAGGTCGAAAAAAAAACAATTGTGCAAGAATTTCACGAGTTGACTGTTGATGATTCATTAGCAAAAAAAATTTCATTTCCGGTTGGTGAAAGAGTATACCTTGTGAAACGATTACGCCTCATTGATGGGAAAGCGATGATGTCAGATACGAGTTATTTCAAAAAAAGTATCGTTAAGGGTCTTAATGAGAAAATCATAGCCGGATCAATCTACGACCATATCAAACAAAACTTAGATTTTAAAATCGCTGCATCAAAGTCTATAATGAAAGTTGAATCTGCAAAAGATTCTGACTTTAAAGAATTAGCTTTAGGAAAAAATAATTGTGTGGGAATATTGGAAAATGCGGTCTATAATGATATGGGAAAATTATTCGAATATACGACAATCAGGTATATTCCTAACGAATATGCACTCATTTCATTTGATCAAAATTAAAAACTGGTTTAGCTAAATAACATAAAAGATCATAGCAAAGGGATTTCTAGTACATTGTCTGTATACTTTTTTTCTATTGCACTTGTACAAATCAACTAGCTGTCATTTATTTCTAAGTTGATAAATGAATGTGAGTTATCTAAAACAAGACCGAATAAAAAGCCAAAAGGTGGGAGAATACTATGAGAATTAGAGCTGCTGCATTGTCTGATCATAAAGAACTAGCTCATTTGTCGAAAGTACTAGGCTATCCAATCGAAGAAGAAGTATTGATCGAAGGCCTAAAGAGAATTTTAGCTGAGGAGGATCATCTCTTGCTGGTCGCTGAAATAGAGGGAAAAGCAGTTGGAATGATTGAAGCACAGCCATATTCAACAGTTTATTCTGCCGGGCGATTTTTTAATGTCCTAGGTTTGGTAGTGGATGATCAAGTGCAAAAGCAAGGCGTTGGCGGGAAACTACTGTCGGCAATTGAAGCAGAAGCCCGACAGCGAGGAATGCAAGGCATTCGATTAAATTCGAATGTCAAACGCCATGCTGCCCACAAGTTTTATGAAAACCATGGCTACCACAGCAGTCATGAACAGAAACGGTTTATCAAGGAATTATAAAAATGCAAAGACGCTGGAGGAGTGACAAACGACTCTTCAGCGTCTTTTTTGTATCCACGTTTTTATTTGTTCAATTTAAGACAGAAAATCTAGGTTCTAAGGGATCAATGCTAGCTGTAGCCTTCAGATACAAATGCATAGATCATGGAGGAACATTTCTTTAATCTTTTAGTGAAGAGGATAATTTTATTAACTGGTCCACGAATAAATAGATAATTTTCTATTTCTATGACTTGAATAGTGGTAAGAAAATCACTCAATTATTGAGGAAAATGGACGTACACTAGGTAAACCCATTTAATTGCTACCTTTTTATCCGTCTAATCATAGGAATGTATTAATGTTTGCTAAAGATCAATCAGATACTCAAACTTTTTTAGTTTTTGATAAGCTGATTTTCCTTTTCTTGAAAGTTTCACTTTGCTGAATTTAAATCGTCTTCGATTGGCTGATAGCAAGGATCGATGTAATCGAGTATTGATGATAGATTCAATTTCATTCTCTTCTTCTGTGGTTAATTTGATAGGGGAATACCCGCTTTTAATCAAAGAATATGAATATTCCAGACAGCTCATTTTATAAATAAAAGCAGTCAATTTTACTTTTTCGACCCTCATTTAATCACCCTTTCTTCTTAAAATATAGTAGTAAAGAAGATACAAAATTGCCATTCGATATTTACTTCGTGTTATGCAAATATTGAAAAAGAGATGAGTTTATGATGGAAGTTCCCTCTATTTATGGCCTGTTATTTTAGCAAGAAAGTTTTTTTTCTTATCTACTGATTTTTAATAACTAGAAGAAATACCCGGTATTGATATGAATAGCCTAGCTATATCAAGGGAATGACATAGGAAAGCAACAACTTAAAAAAAGCAAGACCTAAAATTTTTAAAAGCTGCTTTTTTTGTTTTTTTTTGCACGGTATTTTTGCGAATTTGGTGCCATTTTAAAAATGATTTTTACTATTTTTTTATTAAAAAACAATTGTTTTCTCTGGGGGGACTTAGTATGCAAGAAATAATAAATGAATATACGGGTTATAAATAATTGTTATTTTTCTCAAAAATGCATGGCGCTATGAAAATTTCGATTTTGATTTTTTCTTACCCACTTGTAATCTATTAGATGCAAGAAGCAAACAGAACGCACCGTTTTTTTTCGAAAAGTTGAATCACTAATTTTAAAAGGTAGACTAAAAGATTTATTTTTCAAAAATATCTGTTAGAAGTGATTCAGCTTTTATAAAAGAAAAATACAATGAGTCATCTAAATTGATGGCTAATTTTCACTAAAGGAGGGTGGTGAATGAAATCAAAAATAGGTGAGGGAATGTTGGTCTTTTGCATAGTAGTTTTCATCCATTTTCCAACTATTGTTTATGGTACACAAACTCAAGAAGTGAAAACTGAAGGCATGATTAGTTTCACTGGTACATACGAACCCATTGGCGCGCCAGAGCCTAAGCCACCAGTTCACGTTGTCAAGCCACCTTCAGATGGTAGTTCAAGTTTGGAAAAAACTTTTCCACAAACAAATATGATCACAAACACTTGGTGGAAATCGATTGGATTAAGTTTACTTATCATTGTCGTTTGTTGGTGGGGGAAAGCATTGAAAAACATATATGAATTAAAAGAAAGTAGGAATGAAATATGAAATTTATTCGTTTAGCGTCAATTGCCGTATTATCTACCACTATTTTAGCTGGAAGTGCGACCAAAGCTTATTCACAAGAGGTTCGAGATGTAACCTCGAATGGACAAGTTGAGTTTCGTCCGGCGGGTGAAGAGGATGGAGAGCTAGAGGTGGTGAATCCAGTACCAAATCCAGATGTGGAGATTGAACCCGAAATTCCTGGGACCACTGGAGAATTATCCATCATGAAAGTAGCAACGATGAATTTCGGTACACAAGTAATTTCTAATCAAGATAGAGAATATAACATGGTTGCAGAAATGCAGCAAAAATCTGGAACAACGGGTGACGATAATAAAGTACCTTATGTCAGTTTTGCTCAGGTTCATGATCTACGAGGAACAAATGCCGGTTGGGATCTAGAAGTTAGTTTAAGTAATTTTGAGTCACAAACACAAAACAATATTTTGACGGGTGCTTGGATAGAGTTTGTTGGTTCTGAGATTAGGTACGAGGGAAGCAATAATTTAAATTCACCTAGCGCTCATGAAGATAATTTAGAACTACTCACAAACGGGGCTGCTCGTTCAGTGATGAGAGCGATAAAAGGTCAAGGCGCCGGGGTTTCTTCAGTTGTCTGGGGAAATCAAGAAGAACTGACAAATCAATTTTCCTCAGAAGATTTTGATTCTAAAAATGATGTTGTAGAAAATGGTGCCATCAAATTGCATGTTCCGGGTTCTACTGCTAAAGATGCGACCACGTATAAGGCAACACTGTTATGGGATTTGACAACGACTCCTAATGGCGATGTTGGTGATGAAGAAAATAATATTTAGTAAGAGCAGGCACCAGAAAACTTTATGAAAAATTCTCTACAGCGTTGCATGAATGTGTAGCGTTGTTTTTTTTAGAAAGGATGATTCATTTGAACCATACTCATATATCTACTTATTTACAGCATTTGTTCCTTAAATATAAGGTTTTTTTTCTTCTTTCGATTTTCTTGTTTCCAGCATTGGTCCAAGCCGAAGAAAGTAGCCTGAATTTTCATGTTGTACCGGAATTACCTGCTAGCCAAGTAGACAGTACAAATAGTTACTTTGATCTGAATCTAGCACCAGGTTCAAAAGAGAAATTGTCCTTAAAGCTTCATAACGGGAGTGAAGAAACCATTCAAGTGCGAATCACCCCTCATACTGCTTATACCAATGTGCATGGTTTCGTGGAGTATGGCAAAAAGGCAGAAGAACCGGACCCAACATTACTATATTCTCTTGACGAATTGATTGAATCACCAGATGTGGTCGAGCTCAGTGGAAATGAAACAAAAACAGTGAACTTATCACTTCAAATGCCAGACGCTTCCTTTGATGGATTTCTAGCAGGTGGGCTGCGTATTAGTGAAGTGAAGGAAGAGACAGAAGAAACGGTTAGTGAGCAAGAGGGGGTTGCAGTAAAAAATGAATTTGCTTATGTCATAGGAGTTGTGGTCAGCAATACTCGAGATTCTGTAGAACCAGATTTAGAACTCTTAGATGTTTTCCCAAATCAATTGAACTTTCGCAATGTAATTAGCGCGACGATTCAAAATGTGACGCCAACCTTTGTGAATCGACTAGCCATTAAAGCGAGTGTTCAGCGCGAAGGTGAAACAGAAATTCTTTATGAGGCAAGTGACGAGCAAATGCAGATGGCACCTAATTCCCACTTTCATTTTCCAATTCCTTTGGGAGGCGATCGTTTTGAAGCTGGCAATTATCTTTTGAAACTGACAGCAACTTCTAAAGGGGAGACGTGGTCCTGGGAACAAAAATTTACGATTGATTCTGAAAAAGCGCGAAGTTATAACCGTACAGATGTCACGATTGACGCAAGCACAAACTGGTGGATGATAGGATCACTTGTTTTATTTTTTGCGTTATTGGGGATGATCGTTTACGAACTCTATAAGAAAAAGCTTAAAAGAAAGTAAGGAGGTGTGAGATCGGATGAGTAAATTATTTAGGAAAGCGGTAATTTATATTATTGCTTTCAAAATGATTGCACAATCATTCTCTGTACCATTGAACATGGCTTTTGCAGAAACGCTTACTGATTTTGATGATGTGTCTGAAACTAATGAATTTCCTTCTATCGTGGAGCAAACAGAAGCGGACGAATTAAAGGATGAAACCTTTCATTTTTCTGATACTTATCTTAAAGGAAAAGTATCAGAACCGATAATCGTAAAGATTTTTTCAAACAGTGAGTATCTATCTGTTCCTATTACTTTGCCAGAAGAGGCACAGATTGTTGAAGAAAAATTACCAGAGGGTATTTCTATAAAACAAGAAGCACAATTAGGTCGGTGGCTAATTGAATCCGTTCGTCCTCAAGATACATTTGACATTCCTTTGTTTTTCGAAGTTCCAGGGAAATATCAAGTATCTGTATTAGAAAAAATACTTGTTCTTGAAATAGAAGAAGAGCAACCTACAAATGAGGCTAGGGACACAGAGTCAGAGGAAAACAATGGTATTTTTCCTGATGAAGATGGAATTGCTGGACAAGAAAGTGTAGAAACGGGTATTGATTATGAAGCATACAGTGAACATCTTGAGTTATTCAATGAAGTTTTTGAAGGCACACCATTAAACGAGAACAGAAAAGTTATCGTAGATGTGAACAATCTGCAAGACTATTTTCATTTTATTGGCAACGCAAAGAATGACGGTTTTGGTCAAGTGACACTCACGGAAGAAGTAACCAATCAAGCCGGTGCCATAACTCTAAAAGAAAAAATGCTCTCTGGTTATCCTATGCGAGTCACTGGCTCGATTAATACTGGACGTCTCAGTAATACGGGTTTAGGTTCGAGTAGAGGTGGCGATGGGGTCGGCTTTGGTTTTCATGCGGATGACTTAGATGCTGTAGGTGAAACAGGTCAGGGGATGGGGCTTGCAGGATTGGCTTCTTCTTTTGGCTTTAAAATTGATACGTATAGAAACAGTAGTGCAACAGCTCTAACTGAAGCGGACCCCTCGTCAATAGATGGAACTTCAAACTCTGCATTTGGTGCATTTGTTTATACAGACTCAAACTCAGGCATCCTGCGAAACTATCAAGGGAATGAAGCGCCTCCTCGAGTCACAACAAATCCCAGTAATAACTCTTTTCGAAATTTCTCGTTAGTTTACAATCCCGGTGTCGACAACAAAATACTCAGTATTAGCTATGAAGGAAGAGTATGGCGAGTTGATGTTTCTCAGTGGATAGACACAGAAGACTTATCTTTTATCATTTCTGCTGCGACAGGTGGGTCAGTCAACCTCCATCAAATTCGTCTTGATCGCTTTGAGTATGTGGCAGCAGCTACGGAATATGATTTTATTGAAGGGGATCGGACCAATTTTTTGGACCATTTTCATTTGAGCGGTTCGGCAATTTATAATGACCAAACTGGAATCGTCACACTAACCGAGGATAGGAGTAATCAAAACGGTAGTATTTTACTTAAAGAAAAATTGAGTAATATGCATCCTTTTGAGTTTAAAGGTCGTGTCAATATTGGGAATGGAAACGGAGGACAAGGAGCATCGGGTAGTTCTTTGAGCGGAAGTGATGGCGGTGATGGAATAGGTTTTGGCTTCCATCAATCTGAACTTGATACGTTAGGTCAGTCTGGACAAGGGATGGGCATAGCAGGACTGCAAAACGCTTGGGGATTTAAATTAGATACTTATCACAATCGTGTGGATTCGGGATCTGCCACTGCAGATTTAGACGAGTTTCGATCCACTGGTGTTTGGCCTTTGGTTACCCACAATCCACATGGGTCATTCATCTATACCAGAGACGATGGAATGTTGACTAGCCATGTAAGTAACAATAACGATAGTTCAGCAGCAAAGGCGATCTTAAGGAATAATAATAATTTATTTAGAGAGTTTAAAATGACCTATAATCCCGGAGAGTATGATTCGATTTTGTCAATTGAGTATAATGGTCAGGTTTGGCACCATGATGTCAGTGAATGGCTATCTAGTGGAAATGTTACTGCTTTGTCTTTTATTATTTCAGCAGCAACAGGCGCTCAGAGTAATCTACAACAGATAGAGGTAGATTACTTTAAATATATTGTTGGAGAGGGATCGGTCAACGTTGAATACAAAGATATTGATACACAGGAGAATATTTTGTCTGGGGAATCATTTACGGGCAAGTTGGGTGACTCCACTTTCATCGATCCTAAAAGTAAAGAAAGTGATGAACCATTTCTTAATGGCTATGATTTTGTAGGAATTAGTGAAGACTCCTCTTCGCTGATTGACGACAAAGGATATTACACATTTTCAGATGAAGAAAAGACAATTGTTTATTACTTTACTAGAGCAAAAAATGAAGTCAAAGTGATGCACGTCGCCGAGCCAGGAACGATTGTTTTTAAAGAAGAAACCGTTGAAATTCCCGTGAATCAACACAAAGAATTTTCTGCAGAATATTTTGAAGGATATGAACTCTTATATATTCAAAATGATGAGGAAATCTTAGAAGATGTGCAATCTCTTACTTTAAAAATTCAAAGAGACTCTCCCAAATGTATCAGATTCGTTTATATAAAAGAAAATGATCGTGTTTCTCCGTTAGATCCACTAGCTCCAGATAAAGAAGTAAATCCTGAAAATCCCCCATCTCTGCCTGAAAACCAGGGATTGTTCAGTATTGATTTTGCATCCAATTTTTATTTTGGCTCCTTTGCAATTTCCGTACAAGACAAAAGATATTACGCTAAGCCACAAAGATTATTATCAGTTGATGGAATGTTCATTGAAGAGGAGATTCGACCAAATTACGTTCAAGTCAGCGATCGCCGTCCATCAAATACTCGTGGGGGATGGGAGCTCTCTGTGAGTCAAAACGAGCAATTCTATAGCGCTGAAACAGGATCGGAGTTAACAGGGGCAAGCTTTATATTCCAGAATCAACAATTAGTTTCAGTACAAGATGGCATCGAACCTGGCTTGCAGCAGACGACACCTATCACACTTATTCCTGGTGGAGCTAAACGCACGGTTTTAAAAGCTCAAGGAGCTGAAGGGACGGGAACATGGATTTATCGATTTGGTGATTTTGAAAGTGCTGGTCGAAGTGTGATTTTAGAGGTTCCTAAGGGGGCCAATCCTGATGCTGCAAGTTATAAAACGACATTAACCTGGGAGTTAAGTTCGGTACCATCTAATTGATTTCTCTCATGAAAAAGTTTGTTTCTTTGGCTTATATAGGAAAATATCAAGTGAAAAGGTCTGCGATGGAGTTGATAGCTACTATCCATGCTACCGTTCGTTTAAGTTTGGACAAGTATTAAATCGAGAATCAGAATAGCCTATACGTGCATTTTGACAGATCATCTACACGTCATTCAATAATGATAAATCAATGATTCCTCCCTTTTTTATGGGCGCACATAAATTATTCTGACAGATATTAATATAGGTGTCTTTCTTTGTTTAGTTGAAGGCTTACGATACTTTTCTGATCGCTTAACAGGTCTCTTTGTGGTGAAGTCTACAATCAAGGTATGTTTCTAAAATGATCAGTGTTGGATAGGGATCCATTGTTCAAGTGATAGAAATTTCTTAAAACATACCAGAGTTCCTAGGTTCTAAAAGAACTAAATGAATGCTAATAGAGCGAATGATACTTATGAACAAAGCGATACCAAAGCGAGTATTAGCAATCTATTTAAGTACTAGTTAGTAGATGGAAAGATAGAAAATGATTACAAATAAAGCGAGGAATATGATGCGTGAACTTCAAATTGCTTTTATTACAAGTCCTATGATCAGAAGATGGATGCGAATTTTAACTATTATAGAACAAGAAGAGACTTTTACAACTATTACGCTAGCTGATAAATTGGCAATCTCCCAACGTACACTAGTCAAAGATATTCATTTAATAAAAGAACACTTCGGTGATAGTGTTGCTATTTATTCAAATAATACTGGTTTTCGTTTTGCTGAAATCGATCGTCTAATGTACCAAGAGAAAAAAGAGGAACTTTTAGACCAAGATGCACTTTATGAAATATTGGAAAGAATTTTTTATGGTGATTTTGCTGACCTCGATGAACTCGCACATCAGTACAATTATGCAGAAACTACCCTAAGACGTTTTTTAAAAAAGACACAACCAACATTGGAAGAATACGATCTTAGCCTCAGCTTTAAACCTGTAAAATTTATTGGAGAGGAGTCAAACATAAGGAAATTTTTCTTTGATTTTTATTATGGAGGCGAACAAACTCCACAAACGGTTCGCCCCCCAGATGACCTGCATGCAATTATTCAAAAAGAACTTTCAGCAGAGTTGAAAACTTATAAAATAGGAACGGGAATTTCAATTGCTGCCTTCTATTCATTACTTTACTTGACTATGGTAAGAGTAAAACAAGAACAGTTGATTAAGGTTCCCGAATGGGCTAAGAGACTCGTTTATCAGGATGAGGATTACCAGTTATTTGAGTCACTGATCCCAATCATTGATAGAGAATACGGAATTCTCCTGCCGAAAGATGAGTTAGTCTGGCTCTATTTAATGATTGTATCAAAACGTACTACAAGTTGCTTGGAATACGAGCAGTGTTTTTTGCTGCGATTTGATCAATGGCCTCAAACTACTGCAATAGTCACTGATTACTTTTCAAATGAACTCTTTAGTCAATGGGATCGTCCTTTGTTAATAACCTTTACGAGGTCTTATTTCATTGCATGGCAATTAAGTAACGCCCTTTGGCCAATATGGAATAAACAGCAAATAGAAGTGAGACATATTGCCATGCAACAATCATCCTATGAAAAAAATGTAGCGTTCCTGAAAAAACATCAGGAGGAATTAAGATTATCTGCTACAGCACTTGAGGAATTAGCTGTTGGATTTACTTTATTTAGTGAACTTTTAATTCATTCTCATCAGCCTCGTCAAAATATTTTATTTTTATTGGAGGGCGATTCAATGGTGGTTCAAAGTATCCGTCTTCAAGCACAACGTTTGTTAGGCGAAAGCTATCAGCTAAATTTTTTATCCTTACCAGAGTTGACAGAGGAGCGCTTAAAATCTAATAAAACAGATTTAATAGTCACGAATTACCGACCATATATTTTTGATTATGAGTTGGAGAAAGATTATCTCCTTATTAATACAATTCCAAATCAGAAAGATTGGGATCAACTAATGCAGAGGTTAAATACTTTAGTGACAAGTTAACTTGATTAAAAAATACGTTTTGAAAATGAAGATAGATAATCTTATTAAAATACTTACTAGGGTTGATGATTTTACTTATTCAAAGATTAAGTACAAAAAGCAAAATTGTACACAAATCGAAAGATTGGAATTCATCATACTTTTTGTGTGCACTATGATTATTTTAAAACTCGTCATATTAAGGTATTGTGATGTTTCTATGGGGATTCACGAGGGAAATTAATGATGAGTCATGCTCATTAAATCTCATAATAATTACCGATTAATCGATGAGATGGTCAAAATGGAATCCGTTACTGGTAAAGTGAGAACATAAAAATTATTAGCTAGCGAGTAGCAGTTACGATTGCGTAGAAAAGGACGTGAGTTCTTTTCTACGTATTTTTTTGGTTTGCCTCATTGATTGAGTTGAAATATTTGAAGGGTTCATTTGTTATATATGGAAGGGATATTTCTCTTATTACATGAATCGTATTAGGAAGTTTTAAATAAAAGTAGGCAAATTATATAGTAATAAGTTTATATAATGAAGATTTTGATGGCTAATTTATATTAAGCTTATATACTGATACAAAGCGAAATATTCTTTCTTTTTATTAAAATTAACAAAAGATTATGTAGATGGAAACGTTATCGAACCATAATGGGCTTTCTTCTTATTCCAATTTTTAGCGAAGTTTTCAAAAAAGACATATGGTTATTATTTGTTATATTAACGCTAAAAAATCATCTTTTTATCTGCGTTTCTGAAAAGTGCAATATGCTATGAAAATTTAGATTTTAATTTCTTCACTACCCTGTGTAACCTTATATGTGTAATGAGGATGCGTAATTTCAATACTTTTAATTAGCGATCAAATTCATTGTTTTCGATCGTGGAAATATTCACTATTTGCGGTAAACATCCTTTTTTATTTTATAAAAGCGAAGCAGGTAAGTAATAAAATTTTAGGATCTATAGAAAAGAACGCAGCATGTCATCTTAGCTTTCGAACCAAAACCTTATTTTTCAATGACGCTCCTTAAGAAAAATGGTTCAAGGAAAAGAAAAAGGGGGATGAGTACATCAAATAGTTAGCTATCTCACTACATGTATAAACAGTCATGAGCATTCATTGAAATCATAGCAATGGGTAAAAGTTTAACGCAATGAATGGAAGATTTATCTCAAAAACTGGTCAAACTGATTAAATTGGAGAGTTGTTCAATGTTAAAGCACTCAAAGTTAGTTCAAATTAAAGCAAAACTTAGTAGCTATTATGAAAAAAGTAATATGCAAGGTCAAACAGTCATCTACATTTCGTGGTCAACTGGTCAAAGTAGGGCAGAAGTAAAGTCTTTCTGCTCGAAGGATTTTGATAGAACATGGATTAAGGTTCAAAGATTTTTTGAAAGAAATAATTTGAGTATGGTCAAGTATCTCAAATTTGATGTTGTCATCTACTCAAAGAAAATTCCTTATCAAAAATTTGACGAAATGCTAAAAGAAACACCAAGAAACAACTATTTTCGATATGGGATCGCTTTTGATGAGGAATTACGTATTTCTTTGCTGGAAGAAGAAATTAATGGGAACATGATTTTCCAACCGGATAGAGAGCATAAAATTGGGAAAAATAAACCAAATTTATCTTTCAATCATGTAAATCTGAGCAAATATCTTTTCCGGAAATATAAGAAACCTATTATTTTACCCGATCCCCTCAAGGCTATCACCATTTTTAGAACGAGAGGAATAATGGTGAATGAAGGCTCGGAACTCTATGAGCTTCAGTATCGTGGACCGGGGATCAATGTGAGACAGCATTTGAAGAAAAATATTGTATCTGATTTAGAAAGAGTGATTAAAGATGGGCGCAAATATTTAAGCGATCAAATACTTGATTCAGGAAAATTCATATATGGCTATTTTCCTCAGTTTAATAAAACGCTAATCAACTACAATACGGTAAGACATTTTTCCACTTTGTATGCGTGGTTAGAAGCAGTCGAAGACTTAGAAACCTATGAAGAAGATCTTCCGAAAATTAAGAGTGGGCTTGACTGGGGGATTCAAAACCTAACGACTGATATTGAAGGGCACTTGCTTTTCAAAGATATTATCGATCGAAGAATCGACGCCTTTGAATACAAACTTGGAAGCAATGCGATGGTGCTGTTAGCATTTTCAAAGTATCAAGAAATAACTGGTGATTTACAGTATGAAGAAATTCTTATCAATACGGTGAAAATGATCAAAGAATATTTTATTCAAGATGGAGATACAATTCACGTTCTAAACGAAAAGTTAGAAGTAAAAGAGGCTTTCCGGACAGTTTATTACGATGGCGAAGTACTATTCGGTCTCGCTAGAGCGTATAAGCAAATTCCAGATGATACCACTTTATCATTAGCGGAATCAATTTTGAAAAAATTAGTAGAAAAAAAATATTATAAATACCATGACCATTGGATAAGCTATGCCGTTAATGAGCTATCAGCTTTATTACCTAAAGAGGAATATTATGAGTTTGGTATTCGAAATGCTACAGAAAATTTGAATTTTATCAACAAACGAGACACTGCTTATCCTACCATGCTAGAACTTTTAGTTGCGGCTGCTAAATTTGTTGATCACTTAGATACAAGTGAACAATATTCACATTTGTTAGAGAAGTTTCCTAAAGCGAAGGATATAAAACCAACTATGGATAAGCGAGCGTTGCATGAAATGAACGTAGGGGTGTTTTATCCGGAGGTTGCTATGTATATGGCAAAACCAAATATCATTGCTGGTGGTTTTTTTGCAAGACACGATAATTTTAGAATGAGAATAGATGATGCAGAGCACTTTTTAAGTGGACTAATCAATTATAAGAATTATCTCAAAAGCAATTGAGGTTCACTTAATTGCTAAGTTTATATTTATTTTGAATGTGAACTTAGCAATTAATAGAAATCTTATTAATTACTAAAAGGGAGGAAAAAATGAAAAATCAATTTGATCACGTTCAGTCATTGAATAGGAAAAATATTAAGAAAAAAAATGCTAAAAATAAGCTAATTTACAATGCTATGATTGCTGGTGTAATTACAAGCGGCTTGTTTGTAGCTGAAACAAAAGTAAATGCCGAGTCTGTAAACGTTACAGATAGCACAGGAGGCTATGAAGAAGTTGCACCTCGAATAGGGATTAACTTTGGCTTCACAGATAAGTTCAATAAATTATCTGCAGATGAGGACGGGATTCACATAGCAACAGCAGGTGAATCTAATACATGGCTAAACATTGGTTTGATTTCTCAATTTAAGCAAACGATCTATTTAGATCCTGATTTAGCAGATCAATTCTTCTTAACCCCAAATTATACAGACTATATTTCAGGAACGATTTCTCGACCGTCAACTTTCTTAGGTTGGGGTGATGTAACTGAAGACATTAAAGATGTATGGGATGCGAGAACCGGCATTATCTCAGGTTATGAAACGATGGGGTATGATCCTGATACCCATTCCATCACCTATTATACCCCTAACTATTTAATTCAGTTGAGTAGTGTAGATATTGCTATTGATCTAAAGATTGATTTGGCAAGATGGAAAGAAGATAATCCTCGAGACAACATGGTGATTAGGAAGGATAATTACTCTGTTAGAAGTGTAACAACTAGTGCAGACTGGATTGTTATTGGAGGTAGTGGAACAATATCCGGGGAACTTTCTTCTGAGGGGATTTATAACACTTGGATAGAGAACCCGGTAGAGACGACTACATTATTAACTTCTGACGATCAAAATTTCTATGGAAATGGGAAGCAAGATCTCGTTAATGAACATGATACCGATTATTTTGTTGAACTATTAGTCAATGGTGTACCAAGAGATACAATTGGTATGGATGAAGACGGCAATTGGGAATACGATTTTGGTAGTTTTCTGCGAGAGGGTGATATCGTTACCGCAAGGGTAAAAGGAGTTCATCAATACGTATTGCGCAATGGAAAAAGGTATACAAAATATTCTGGTATTACTTACCATAGCACAGGTACAGATATTGTAGACTATGAAGATTGGGTAGTAAGTAATCCAATAGTTCATCAAGCGTACACTGGTGAGTATTTAGTTACTGGGTTAAACTTGCCACAAAATCGTCAAGCGGGAAGAACGTATGATTTAGTATTGACTATTGAAGGGCAGGAAGTCCTAAGAAGAGAAAATATCTCAAATGATTTTGAATTCTCTTCAATGTGGATCGTGGATGGATCACCAGCGCCGTTGCCTGAAGGTGCAGTTGTTGAAGCATATGTCATTGGAAAACAAGATGGGCATGAAGATAAAGTAAGCTCAACAACTACGATGATTGTTGAAAATATCGATGACTATGATCAATGGGAAGTTCAAGCTGCAAGAGTTGATCCATTAAAAGAAGACGATCAACTGATTAGTGGAAGTGTTCCACTTCAGAGTAGAGCGTACGAGAGAAGCTATAACTTAGAACTACTGGTGAATGGCCGTCTCGTTAATACTGAAGAAGATATTCCAGTAACAAGTAGAAGTTATGTATTCGCATATGATGTAAATGAATTAAATCTAGATCTTTCTTATGGCGATGAAGTAACAGTCAGAGTTGTCGGACAACAACCGGATGTTGCTAATCCGAGTCAGATAAGAACTAAGGCAGTTGAGACAACAGTAAATGTCGATGACACAACTGGCTACAATAACTGGGTAGTCAATCAACCAAAACTAAATGATATCTATGTTGGTGACAATGTAATAACAGGAAGTCATGAACAAGATGATACATTTGGTAGAACGTATTCACTTGACGTTTATATCAATGGTGAACTTGTAGAGAAGAATGTACCAATTAATGCTAGCGGTGAATTTGAAATTCCACTAGATGCTGAGCTCAATCTTGGTGATGAAGTAAGTATTGTTGTAAACGGACATCAGGAAAATCGTGATGATAAACAGTCTGATATGGTTGCTGTAATTATACAAGAACCTATTGATACTGACTCAGATGCTGATTCCGATTCCGATTCAGATTCAGATTCCGATTCAGATTCAGATTCCGATTCAGATGCTGATTCAGACGCCGATGCGGATGCTGATTCCGATTCAGATGCTGATTCAGACGCCGATGCGGATGCTGATTCAGACTCAGATGCAGATGCCGACTCAGATTCCGATTCCGACGCTGATGCCGATGCAGATTCTGATTCCGATTCCGACGCTGATGCAGATTCCGATTCCGATTCAGATTCCGATTCCGATTCAGATTCCGATGCAGATTCTGATTCAGATTCCGATGCGGATTCCGATTCCGATTCAGATGCGGACGCCGATGCTGATTCCGATTCCGATGCTGATGCTGATTCAGATTCAGATGCGGACGCCGATGCGGATGCTGATTCAGATGCGGATGCGGATG
This sequence comes from Enterococcus sp. 4E1_DIV0656, assembly GCF_002140695.1. Lineage (NCBI taxonomy): Bacteria > Bacillati > Bacillota > Bacilli > Lactobacillales > Enterococcaceae > Enterococcus > Enterococcus sp. 4E1_DIV0656. The sequence goes on from NZ_NGLF01000001.1 coordinate 1,822,933, forward strand.
CCGATTCAGATGCGGACGCCGATGCGGATGCCGACTCAGATTCCGATGCCGATGCTGATTCAGATTCAGACGCAGACGCTGATTCAGATTCAGACGCCGATGCTGATTCCGATTCCGATTCCGATGCCGATGCGGATTCAGATTCAGACTCAGATGCAGATTCCGATGCTGATTCCGATTCCGATTCCGACGCTGATGCTGATGCAGATGCTGATTCCGACGCCGATGCTGATTCAGATGCCGATTCAGATGCCGACGCCGATGCGGATGCCGATGCGGATGCAGATTCCGATTCAGATGCGGATGCCGATGCAGATTCCGATTCCGATGCGGATGCAGATTCCGATTCAGATGCGGATGCCGATGCTGATTCAGATTCAGATTCAGATGCTGATGCTGATTCCGATTCCGATTCAGACGCCGATGCTGATTCCGATTCCGATTCAGACGCCGATGCCGATGCAGATTCCGATGCCGATTCAGATGCGGATGCTGATTCCGATTCAGACGCTGATGCGGATGCCGATGCGGACGCCGATTCAGATGCCGACGCCGATTCCGATGCTGATTCAGATGCCGATGCTGATGCTGATGCCGATGCTGATGCTGATGCTGATGCTGATGCTGATGCTGATGCGGACGCCGATGCTGATGCTGATGCTGATGCTGATTCAGATGCTGATTCAGATTCCGATGCTGATTCCGATTCAGATGCCGATGCGGACGCCGATGCGGATTCCGATGCGGATGCAGATTCAGATTCCGACTCAGATTCCGACGCCGATGCGGATGCGGATTCAGATTCAGATTCCGATTCAGATGCTGATGCGGATTCAGATTCAGATTCAGATTCAGACGCTGATTCCGATTCAGACGCTGATTCCGATTCAGACGCTGATGCTGATTCAGACGCCGATGCGGATGCGGATGCCGACTCAGATTCCGATTCAGATGCGGACGCCGATTCCGATGCTGATGCCGATGCCGATTCCGATGCAGACGCCGATGCTGATGCCGATGCTGATGCGGACGCCGACTCAGATTCCGATTCAGATGCTGATGCTGATTCAGATTCCGATTCCGATTCAGACGCTGATGCTGATTCCGATTCAGACGCTGATGCTGATTCAGACGCCGATGCGGATGCGGATGCCGACTCAGATTCCGACTCAGATTCCGACTCAGATTCCGATTCAGATTCAGATGCGGATGCCGACTCAGATTCCGATTCAGATGCGGACGCCGATTCCGATGCTGATGCCGATTCCGATGCAGACGCCGATGCGGATGCTGATGCTGATGCGGATGCGGATGCTGATGCGGACGCCGACTCAGATTCCGATTCAGATGCTGATGCTGATTCCGATTCAGACGCTGATTCCGATTCAGACGCTGATGCTGATTCCGATTCAGACGCTGATTCCGATTCCGACGCTGATGCTGATTCAGACGCCGATTCAGATGCGGATGCCGACTCAGATTCCGACTCAGATTCCGATTCAGATGCGGATGCCGACTCAGATTCCGATTCAGATGCGGACGCCGATTCAGATGCTGATGCCGATGCCGATTCCGATGCCGATTCCGACGCCGATGCCGATGCGGATGCCGACTCCGATTCCGATTCAGATGCGGATGCTGATGCTGATTCCGATTCCGATGCGGACGCCGATGCTGATTCAGACGCCGATGCGGATGCGGATGCCGACTCAGATTCCGACTCAGATTCAGATTCCGATTCCGATGCGGACGCCGATTCAGATGCGGACGCCGATTCAGATGCGGATGCGGATGCCGATGCAGACGCCGATTCAGATGCGGACTCCGATTCCGATTCCGATTCCGATGCTGATGCGGATGCTGATTCCGATTCAGATGCTGATGCGGACGCCGATTCCGATTCAGATGCGGACGCCGATGCTGATGCGGATGCTGATTCCGATTCAGATGCGGATGCGGACGCCGATGCGGATTCCGATGCGGATGCAGATTCAGATTCCGATTCAGATGCCGACGCCGATGCTGATGCTGATGCCGATGCTGATGCCGATGCTGATGCGGACGCCGATTCAGATTCCGATTCAGACGCTGATGCTGATTCCGATTCCGATTCAGACGCTGATGCTGATTCAGACGCCGATGCGGATGCGGATGCCGACTCAGATTCCGACTCAGATTCAGATTC
>NZ_NGLF01000001.1:1825217-2067717 GCF_002140695.1 Enterococcus sp. 4E1_DIV0656
GATGCTGATTCAGACGCCGATGCGGATGCGGATGCCGACTCAGATTCCGACTCAGATTCAGATTCCGATTCCGATGCGGACGCCGATTCAGATGCGGACGCCGATTCAGATGCGGATGCGGATGCCGATGCAGACGCCGATTCAGATGCGGACTCCGATTCCGATTCCGATTCCGATGCTGATGCGGATGCTGATTCCGATTCAGATGCTGATGCGGACGCCGATTCCGATTCAGATGCGGACGCCGATGCTGATGCGGATGCTGATTCCGATTCAGATGCGGATGCGGACGCCGATGCGGATTCCGATGCGGATGCAGATTCAGATTCCGATTCAGATGCCGACGCCGATGCTGATGCTGATGCCGATGCTGATGCCGATGCTGATGCGGACGCCGATTCAGATTCCGATTCAGACGCTGATGCTGATTCCGATTCCGATTCAGACGCTGATGCTGATTCAGACGCCGATGCGGATGCGGATGCCGACTCAGATTCCGACTCAGATTCAGATTCAGATGCGGATGCGGATGCGGACGCCGATTCCGATTCAGATGCGGATGCTGATTCCGATTCAGATGCTGATGCGGATTCCGATTCAGGATCTGGCAATAAGAAACCGGGTAGCAAATTACCACAAACAGGTTCTTCCTCGATTGCAGCCTCAGTTGTTGGTGGTTTAGCATCTGTAGGTGCTGGATTTGGATTGTGGAATAGAAAGAAAAAGAAAAAGAAATAAAAATAGAAAGAAATAAAAATTGGATTGTTGATAGAACACACTCTTCGTGTTCTATCAACAATTTTAAGGATTAATAGTTTAGAGGTCAATGTATATGGCTAAAGACACGCTGAAGAAGTATATATCCAATATACTCATAGTATTTTTAATAATTTTAGGGGCAATAGCTATTTTTAGTGTTCCTCTAAAAAATCAAATCATTAATATGAATGTAAAACAGTTTTCCATCGAAAATATGACAAAGGAACAAGTGAAGGAGAATCATGAAAAATTAACAGAATTAGAAAATGATCCCATTGAAGAAAACAGTTTTGATTTTGAGTCAATCTCATTAACAAGTTTGTCTTCGATTGTCAGATTACAGCTAGATGAAAATAACGAAACAATAGCTAAGGATAGGACGATGGGCGCAATTTTAATTCCAAGTGTAGGTATTGATTTACCTATTTTTTTTGGAGTAACAGATTTTACATTAAGTTTTGGAGCAGGAACTATGAAACAAGACCAAGTTATGGGAGAGGGAAACTATAGTCTTGCAAGTCATAGAAGTGAAAGTAGAAGCTTATTATTTAGGCCTTTAGAGCATGTGGAAATCAATGATTTGATTTACATAACAGACTTGGAACAAGTTTATATCTACAGTGTTTCTTTTAAAGAAATCGTAAACCCAGAAAGTACGTATTTAATTGAAGATATCCCCGATCGGAAGATGATTACTCTTGTGACATGTGATGATGCCAGAGGAACAAGAAGACTAGTAATTCAAGGAGAATTGATAGAGACAGTGGAATATCATAATGATTTTTTTGAATCTACTTAAAAATTAAATTAATACTTACTTTTCCAATGGAACAGACTGTGTACCAAAAAACTCAATTAAGATAGGGTGAAAAAATTGTATATCTATTTATCTGTGCTTCTCGTGAGCATAGCCTTATTAATACTCATCTCATGGAGGATTTTTAAAGAGCGACAATTAAAGAAAACAGAATTAGCAATTGGAAATGATTTGCTGCTAAAAAAAAAATTAATAGTTTTTAAGCAAATACAGCAAAGTGTAAATATCTGGATTATTTTAGGTGTGACTGCCACAATGCTCCTTAGCCTAATTACATTAGGAACATTACAAATGAAAGATAAGAAGTATGTAGAAAATGTTTCGGGAGAATTAACGAAACTAGAAAAACAAGTAGATGAATTATCAAAAGCACAAGAAAAATTTTTGGAACTATCAATCTATAGCTATCCGGAAGAAGGTATTGGTCTTTCTGAGATTGATTGGAAAGATCTCCTTGCACAGATAACGCCAGAAGAGCGTTTTGTTTATGAAGAAAAAATAGGCAGGGATCTTACGCCCTATTTTGGTCGTACTGTGTCAATCATCACTAATAATGTACCTTTACAATACTTAATTTTGTCAATCTATATTGAAGTAAATAATCAACAAGATCTACCAAAGATACAGGAAAATATCGAAGTTTATTTAAGCGAAGTTCAAGACATAAGTTTTTTAAATCAGGCAAACATTCAAATTTTTGATAGCGATACAGAAACTATGATTTCTGATGAAGTATTTTTAAGGACAGATTCTGGTGAACTAGAATTGCTTGAAAAGGGCGATGATAGTGTGGAGCAAGAAAATGAAAATAAGACTGAAGTCAAAGAAAAAGTAGAGCAAAAAGGAGAAGTAATAACGAATGGCTAAGAAAGAAAAAAGTTTTTACAAAAAATTATTAGATGAAATTCAAGAAGTAAATGTTGAGTCTATTGATCTATATGACACTGAGTCTGAGTTAGAAAGCGATAAATTAGTCAAAGAGCACTCTCAGGAGAATAACAATAAGAAACAAGAGCGAACTGAACAACTTGAAAAAAAGGTCAATACATTAGTAGCTGAGAAGAACAATTTGCTTCAAGAACTAGAGATGAGTAAGAAAAACCATCAAAGAATAAATAATGATCTTAGCGCAATAAAAGAAATCCAGAAGCAACAGGAGAATAATTTAAAAAAGATTACCGAAGATCGAAATAATTTAAAGGAACAATTACGACTAGCTCTTGAAGTAAACGAAACGACTGAAAAGGAATTACAAAAATCATTAAAAGAGAGAAACGAACTTTCAACTAAAGTAAAAGAGATTACAAGCCAAAAAGAAAAAATTGAAAATGACTTGGAATCAAAGAACAAAGAGACTAAAGACGGAAGTAATTTGAAGGAACAATTACGATTGGCTATTGAAGTCAAGGAAACGACTGAAAAGGAACTTCAAAAAGCAATAAATGAAAAAAATGAACTTTCAACTAAGTTAGAAGAAATGGTTAGTCAAAAAAATATGGTTGAAAGTGAATTGAATACACAAAACCTAGAGTTAAGAACAAAATTAGAAGAGATTGAAAATCAAAATAAAAATTCAGAAATAAAAGAAGCGTATCAGGAGTTAAAAAATAAATTCGAAACTAGTAAGAAGGATAACCAATATCTTACACACGAACTAAATAAAGCAACACAAAAAGTAATTGAATTAACACAATCATTAGAGCAATACGGCCCTAATCATTTAAATAGTGAAGAATTAGAAAAAGAAAATACGGAAGATTATCGAATTGAACAACTAAAAAGCCAATTAACCAATGTTATTGCTGATACACAAAAAAGATATGATGAATGGCAGGTCGAGAAAGAGCAGTTAAAGGCAACCATCAACAAAGTTGAAGAAAGCTATGAAGAAAAATTAGAAGAAAAACAACATGAGATTGATACTTTGAAAGATAAGCTTTCTGAGAAAGAAATAGCAGAATTAGTTATTACAAAAAAAGATATTCCAAAAGCAATCCAGGACCTTCAGGAACTAGAGACAGAACTTGAAGAAATTCAAGAAGTTCAAGAATTAAAAAAAGAGTTGAGTAAATTAACAAAAGAAAAAGAGAAGTTGCAAAAAGAGAAAGAAGAGTTCGAAGAGGAAATTGGTGAAGTATTAGCATTCGCAAAACGAAAAGCTAAAAGAACTGTCGAAGAAGCACAGTTAGAAGCCAATAAAATGATTCGATTAGCAGAAGTACGTGTTAGTTCTATTCATGAGAGAGCAAAAGAGATTCTATTCGACGTAGATGAAACAAAAGACGAAGTGACAAATCTTTTTGAAGATTTGCAATTTAAAGTAAAACAGCTAGCACATAATAAATTACAATTTAATGACTTTGAAGAATACAAATAATTTTTGTGAAAGAGCATTCTTGCAACAGTCAACAGAAACAAGATAATCATACCATTTTTATCGGATATCGGTCATGTATGGTCAACTGTTGCAAAATACTAAGAACAAAGAATATTTAATATAGATAAATTTTTGTGTAATAATCTAACATTTTTAAAAAAAGCGTTTATTTGAATAGAAATAGGAAAGCAAGAAACAATGAAAGAGAGAATGAAGCGCGAGGAGGTATTAAGATGAAAAATAAGAAGATAGGTATCACACTAATCAGCCTAGGTGTATTAGCAGCACAAAGTTTTACCACACCAACTTTGTTGGCAAGCAATTTAACTGATCATCTTTCTGATAAATCAGAAGACGCAAGCCAATCCACCTTCTCAAAGGAAAGGAAGCAATCGAATGTTGATTTGCAAGAACCCAACATAGAGTTAGTTTCGAGTATGCGACAAGCGTCTAATGTAACATCGAATATAGCAATGAGTACCAGCTCCAAAACCGAATTGTCTAGTGGTTATGTTCCAATAATAGAAGAGTCAAGTGAATCTTCCGATGAAAGTACCGACTTTCCAGAAGAGTCTCATTGGGAAGATGAAGAGTTGGGGGAAGAAAACACTGAAGAACAAGAGTCAGACAAACCTGAAGAATCGCAGCAACCAGATATCCCAATAGAAGAAACGATTCCGTCTGAAGTACCAGAAGCTGAACAAACAGTACCACCTTCTTCTGAGGCACCAGTGCAGCCCGATCCACCAACTTCCTCAACAAATCAAGAGGATCAAAGTTCTGATTCAGGAGCTAATCCATTTCCACCGAGTGCTCCGGTGACTCGACCACCTGCTACAGATCAAGAAATTGATACAATTTTTGAAGGTTTACTCAATAGTGCAGAGAATCAACTTCCAGATGCATTTAGAAGTAGTGAAGTGGCTGAATCAACGTTAGGGAGTTTCACATTACCGTTATTAGCTAGCTTTGACCACTCCTGGCAAGCTGCGTTGGTGTATCAAACCATTCGACAGGTTGGCGCAGATGACATAGAGAGTAAAGAAGTCGATACTTGGCTGAAAGAACTTTATAACGAAGTACTGGCGACAAATCTAGAAAATCTTGATATGAAAGAATCAACCTATAATTCATTACAGCCTGGTGATATTCTCTATAAGGAAACTGCGGAAGGGAATCAATTATTGGGAATTTGGCTAGGAAACGATTATTATGGGACAATTGGTACACAAGAAATGTCAGAAACATTGGAACAAGAATCTCAAGAAGATGAAGTGAATGAAGACGTTGATTTAAATCAATCAGCGACTTCAGTGGTTTATCTTGAGAAGCTGTCCTATCAACAGGTCGATCAAGAAGAATGGGATGAAGAAAACATTTCATTATTGATTAAACGTGCGCAATCACCAGAGTTAACTGAAGTAGGTAAAGAGTTGGTGAAAAATTATCCAGCACAACTTGATTTCCAATTTAATACTGCTACACATGAATTTATCAAACAAATTAGTGAAAAAGCTCGGAAACTAGGGCAAGAGTATGACGTCTTTGCTTCAGTCTTGATTGCGCAAGCTATTTTAGAAAGTGGCAACGGTAGTAGTCTTTTATCAAAGGCACCCTATTATAACCTTTTCGGTATTAAAGGAAGTTATCGAGAAGGTGCAGTAGTGATGACTACCAAAGAGGATTTAGGAAATGGCGAAATGATTGAAATTCAAGATGCTTTTCGTGTTTATCCAAGTTACGATGAATCGTTAACAGATTATATTGCATTGATTCGCGGAGGCGTTTCCCACGATTCATTTTTTTATAAATCAGTCTGGCGCTCAGAAGCAAAAAACTATTTGCGTGCAACTGATGCTTTAACCGGAACCTATGCAACAGACACTAGCTATAATCAGAAATTGAATTCTTTGATTGCTGTTTACGAGTTGACCCAATACGATGAGGATCAATCACAACAAAGTGGTGTCTTCATTAAAGGATTGGAAGAAGTTCCAAATGAATATCGGGAGTTAATGACTTTCCCAGCTTATAATGGGAAAGATTATAATACTTCTGGTTCTTATCCTGTAGGTCAGTGTACTTGGTATGCATTTAATCGAGTCGCACAATTAGGTGGTCGTGTAGATGATTACATGGGAAATGGGGGAGATTGGGGAACTACTGGTCTTAGATTAGGTTATCAAGTTAGTCGAACCCCAAAAGCCGGGACCTTGATTTCTTTCAGCCACGGGACAGCTGGGTCGGATCCCAGGTATGGTCATGTCGCATTTGTAGAAGCGGTTGGACCGAATGGTATTTTAATTTCCGAAGCAAACGTTTATGGTGGTACAACGATTTCTTACCGAGTGATTGGCAATGATCTAGCTCGTTCCTCGTTGGTTCAATATATCACACCGAAATAAGCAATAATAAAAGAGGCAAGTAAAAGATGAATGAATCTTATTATGGAAAGGTGTAACTAAAAGAGTCAATAAGGAAATGAAGGTAGTAAAGCAGGAAGAGAAAATGCTCGATAGAACCTTAACATCAAAAGTCTTACAAGTATTAAAAGAAGAACGTCAGTTGCTCAAAATGAATGCTTAGTGGTATCGGCAGTGATGTAAAATAAAAGTAAAATGTTTAATAGTAGACTGGCGGTTATCAGTATTCTTTGGGGGATCTTCTCTTTCCAACTCGTTCGGATTCAAGGGGGATTCAATGAATCCGACGTTAATAGCATGTTTAAAATCACTTTTACATCTTGATCGTTTTTTGTTGATCAAGAGTGACTCCCATAATGAAGGAGATTTTTATTGGCTATTGTCGCTTCTTCATAAATTACATCTGGAAATTTTTTTAAAGAAGAGGTTTCAAGAGTATCATTCATACATTATCTCACCTATTAAACTACTTTATCGAGAGGCATGTATTTTATTAGCTTCCAAAAAATGTTCACTATTTTTTGGAACGCATTAGAAAGAAATAATCACATAGAGAGGACCTTATGAATCATGCTATTCACAATGAAAGAAGAATATAGCAGCTATTATCAAAAAGAATTTAGGAATGCATCAAGAAAAGAAAAAGATTTGAAAGACTATTTAATTGATTTGTTGCGGCGTTTAAACCAACTAACTGATGAAATCTCAAAAGAAAATTTTTGGAGTGTGCTGCCAAGAATTTTGGGAATTGATGCAAAATTAAACCTATTAGTTGAATTGATTAAATTTGAAGAACTACCAAGCGAAGAAATTATCCGTATCATTGAAAATGACTATCAAAGCTATTTTAAAGAACTATGTGGGTATGATTTAAGTATGGAAACGAGATATTCTTTAGTATTTAACGTCGCATAAATGTATTTTGTTTTTTTGCAAAAAATCGAAGTTGTCTGATGGAAATCCTTTATACTGATTCTGAGAAATTTTCTTAAGAATCAGTATAAAGGATATTTTGTTATCTTCTCGATTCACCAGTACCAGCAGCTCTATTCCTTTCCAACAACAGCCGTTTAATCTCCTCATAAATCTCTCCGGTCTCCGGCGTCGCACGCTGACGATTCTGAATGATAAAAAGATCACGATAGCGGTACTCTGGATCAAGTTCCTGCCAAGGCAACTCTTCTGGTAATGAAAGTTTCGAGATGATCGATTTGCCGATGTTTTGTTTTAGTAGGGACAAAATCACTTCGCTGTTATTGGCTTTGATGATTTGCGGATGCAAGTGCTGTGCGTACAGATAGGTTTCGTTAATGTAGTACATCCCCGAGTCGTTTTCCCGCAAGACCCAAAAATCAGAAGCGAGGTTGCCTGCTAACACCAATTCATCGCGATAAACGAATTCTTTTTGGATCAATGGCGAAACGATTGATTTTTCTATCAGCCCAATATGGGCTTTGTTTGATTCGACGGCATCGATTACTTCTTGAGAATTCATGATTTTGATTTCAAAGGCAAACGTTGGAAATTCTTCAATCAGCTGCGCCATGATGCTGGGCAGTAAGTAGACGGCGGTCGTATTCGAACAAGCGAGTACACACTCTGTTTTAAAATTTTTGGTGTCTTTGGCTTGCGAAAAAATAGTGGACAATGAGCGGAGAGACTCGACCACACGAGGATACAAAAACTCCGCTTGGCTGGTGGGTAAAATCAATTGTTTTCCTTTACGTTCAAAAAGTTTGAAGCCAAGTTCGGCCTCTAAGCGTTGGATTTGCAAGGAAATCGTTGGTTGAGTTTTATAGAGTTGTTTGGCGGCAAGACTAAAGTTTCTCGTTTCATAAACAACAATGAAGGTTTTGAGCAATTCAATCATTTTGGGGACTCCTTTATTATTAATAATATTTATAATTAGTATTTAAAAGTATAATTTTACAAATAGTTATCAGGTGATTATAGTATAAGTGTAGAGAAAAAAGAAAGCAAATTTAGTTGAAATTTTCATACGTTTAGAAAGGATGAGTTGATGAAAACATCGATCCAGCATTTTTTACATTCATTGCCAATCCCGATTTGTGGCTTGATTTTAGGCACTGTGTCATTGGGGAATTTATTGTATTCAGAAGGAATGGAGACGGTTGGAAATGCGTTTTGCACCCTTGGTATTTTCATCATGGGGCTCTTCCTTCTGAAAGTATGCTTTACATTTAAGCACACGATGTCAGAGTTGCAAAACCCAATCGTTGCTTCTGTGGCGCCGACCTTTACGATGGCGCTGATGGTGATTTCCACTGTTTTTGAACGGGTCATTCCCGATGCAGTGATGAATGATCTGCTCTGGTGGGGGGCTATCGGCTTACATTTTGCTTTAATGATCTATTTTGTTGTCGTGCATATTCTGTCTCTTATACACATCTAGATGTGTATAAGAGACAGATTTATAATTAGTATTTAAAAGTATAATTTTACAAATAGTTATCAGGTGATTATAGTATAAGTGTAGAGAAAAAAGAAAGCAAATTTAGTTGAAATTTTCATACGTTTAGAAAGGATGAGTTGATGAAAACATCGATCCAGCATTTTTTACATTCATTGCCAATCCCGATTTGTGGCTTGATTTTAGGCACTGTGTCATTGGGGAATTTATTGTATTCAGAAGGAATGGAGACGGTTGGAAATGCGTTTTGCACCCTTGGTATTTTCATCATGGGGCTCTTCCTTCTGAAAGTATGCTTTACATTTAAGCACACGATGTCAGAGTTGCAAAACCCAATCGTTGCTTCTGTGGCGCCGACCTTTACGATGGCGCTGATGGTGATTTCCACTGTTTTTGAACGGGTCATTCCCGATGCAGTGATGAATGATCTGCTCTGGTGGGGGGCTATCGGCTTACATTTTGCTTTAATGATCTATTTTGTTGTCGTGCATATTTTGCCTGTCGACCTTTCGCTGGAATACATTTATCCGAGCTGGTTTATTACCTTCGTCGGTATTGGCGTCATTCCCAATACTTCTGCTGTCTTTTTTAAAGAGCTGGGGGAAGTGATCGTCTGGATCGCATTGGTATTGTATTTTGCGCTTTTGCCGATTATTTTAAAACGAATCGTCCATCAGAAGCTGACGGAACGTGCGGCAGTTCCTTTGATCACGATTTTAACAGCACCAGGTTCTCTTTGCTTAGCAGGTTACCTTTCCGTATTTGAACAAGGCTCTGCTTGGTTTGTCGCCTTTATGCTGTTATTGTCACAAACGATTTATTTTTGTGTCGTCGCTTATATGAAAAACATGCTGGCAGTCGGCTTTTACCCAAGCTATGCGGCATTTACGTTTCCTCTTGTGATTTCAGCGACTGCTATGTTCAAATCAGCGCAGTTTTTTGCGAATCACCCACTGATATTTGGGTTTCTACAAGCCTTAACGATTATTGAAACAAGCTTTGCCGTGATTGTCGTCTGCTATGTGTTAGGAAAATATGCAATTCATTTGTATCAGCAAGCCAAAGCGCTGATTGCCGGTCATAGTTATTAAGGAAACACAAGAGTACACAAGAGAACATACATTTTTTGAGAAAATACATAATATACGCAAAACAATAGCACAAGTATTTGAAAAGAAAAGGAAGGGATCGCACATGAAAAGTACAAGCAGAAAAGTTGTCGTTGTCGGAACAGGTTTCGTTGGAACGAGCATTGCGTATTCCATGATCAATCAAGGACTGATCAATGAGTTAGTCTTGATCGATGTCAATCGTGACAAAGCAGAAGGAGAAGCCCTCGATTTGTTAGACGGTATGTCATGGGGGCAAGAAAACATCAAAGTTTGGGCTGGAGAGTACTCGGAATGTAAAGATGCTGACATCGTGGTTATTACCGCAGGGGTCAACCAAAAGCCAGGACAAACACGGCTTGAATTGATTGATGTGAACGCCGAAATTATGGCAAGCGTCACAAAACAAGTGATGGCTTCAGGCTTTGATGGCGTGCTTGTTATCGCTTCAAACCCAGTCGATGTCTTAACTTATCAAGCATGGCGTGTGTCCGGGTTGCCAGCCAATCGGGTCGTTGGTACGGGAACGACCCTCGATACCACAAGACTTCGAAAAGAAGTGGCGGCAAAATTAGCCATCGATCCACGGAATATTCATGGGTACATCATTGGGGAACACGGTGACTCGGAAGTCGCTGTCTGGTCCCATACAACGATCGGTGGGAAACCGATCGTAGAATTGATCAAGCAAAAGGATCGTTTGACCGTTGCCGATCTAGCGGTTCTTTCTGAACGAGTAAAAAATGCTGCCTATGAAATCATCGATCGAAAACAAGCAACTTTTTACGGGATAGGGATGAGTGTCGCAAGAATCGTTCGAGCGATCTTAAATGATGAGCAAGCGATTCTGCCGGTATCTTCCTACCTTAATGGGGAATATGGCATCAACGATTTATTCACAGGGGTTCCTGCAGTCGTGGACCAAAACGGCGTCCGCGAAATTATTGAATTGACGCTTACACCTGAGGAAAAACGGCAGTTTGATACTTCGTGTCATCAGTTACGAGCAGTAATTTCCACAATTGGACAAAGCAAAGTCAGCTGATCTCTAGAACACCAATAATGAAATCCTCGTGTTCGTTTTTGCCAAAGCATGGTTCGACTATTTACGGTCTGCCATGCTTTTTTTCATCTAGCAAAGAATGTTAAAAGGAAATGGCGTATTTTACGCGAAACGCCCAGTATTCAACTCTCTTTATTCACACTCCTTTAGGAAAAAACATCCTCAGTGAATGACAGAAAAAGAATGATCGATCAACCTTACAAACTTTCCGAGTTGTAAAAAGTGACAAAGTGTCACCTTATGTGGTATTCTTCAAAAAGTGACACTTTGTCAATATTTGGAAAGTAGGAGGAAAGAACAATGTTTCTGGCTATAAAAGAAATGCGTTATTCAAAATTAAGATATGGGTTGATCGTAGGAATCATGTTTTTGATCGCCTATGTTGTTTTTATATTGTCTGGCTTAGCTACCGGACTTAACTGGGATTTTAAAAAGGCCATCGTCGACTGGGATTCATCCGCGATCGTTTTATCAGAAGATGCGAATGACACATTTGCGGCTTCGCAATTGACGAGAGGGGATTTAGACCGTGTAGAAGGGACACAAAAAGCCCCAATTGGTTTATACAGCAGTGTCATTACGGTCAACGATGAACAAGTCAATGTGACTGTTTTTGGTACACAAGACGATGCGTTCTTGTTACCAGAAGTCTTAGAGGGCAAGCTGTTTTCAAAAGAAAATGAGATCACGATTTCAGAAAACTTAGCAGAAGAAGGTATCAAGGTCGGGGATCAAGTGAAAATCGGACGCTCAGATGAAACCTTCAAAGTCGTTGGGATCACCCCAGAAACGTCTTATACGGTGTCACCAGTGATTTATACTTCCCTCGATACTTGGACGAAAATGAAGTTTGCTAATCAACCATTTGCATCTGACAAGGAGCAGCCAATCAATATCATTGTGACCAAATCAAGTGATCCTAAAGTCGATAACCAAGAAGGAACCCAGCTCAAAGTGTTGGCAACGGAAGACTTTATTGAAAAGCTTCCCGGATTTTCTGCCCAAAACTTGACCTTAAATGCCATGATCTACTTCTTGTTTGTTGTTGCAACGGCAATCGTGGGGATTTTCATGTATGTGATCACCCTACAAAAAACAGCGATTTTTGGTGTGATGAAAGCCCAAGGGATTCGGACCAGCTTCATTGCCAAATCAATTATTGCGCAAGCATTTATGGTAGGAGTGATCGGGGTAGCCCTAGCCTTTGCGGCGGCATACGGCACCAGCTTGTTTTTACCAGATGCCATGCCATTTTTCTTTGAATTAAAGCAATGGCTGCTTTATAGCGGCATCTTGATTCTCGTGGCAGTTCTAGGCGGCTTATTCTCCATTCGGACGGTCACAAAAGTCGATCCAATAACGGCAATAGGAGGGTAACAAAGATGAAAGACATTTTAGTAATGAAGGATATTATAAAAAAATTTGGCAAGCAACATACGGAAGTAACGGCATTAAAAGGACTGAATTTTCATGTTCAAGAAGGGGAGTTTGTCAGTATCATCGGCCCTTCTGGTTCAGGGAAAAGTACCTTTTTGACCATCGCTGGCGGCTTACAAAATCCAACATCTGGAGAGATCATCATCAACCAGGTGAACTTTTCCCAATTAAATGAAAAGCAACGAGGGAAGTTGCGTTTTAAAGAGATTGGGTTTATCTTGCAAAGCTCGAATTTGATCCCTTTTCTAACGGTAAAGGAACAATTTTATTTGGTCGACAAAGTTACAGGAAAAGCCAAGGAAAAGGAACGGGTTGATGAATTGCTTGCTTCATTAGATATTCTCGACCTTCAAGACAAGTTTCCCCGCGATTTATCTGGTGGGGAACGTCAACGAGTGGCGATCGGCAGGGCGTTGTTTAATGACCCAAGTTTGATTTTAGCGGATGAACCAACTGCCAGCTTAGACACCGATCATGCGTATGAAGTCGTGAAGTTATTGGTGAAAGAAGCACATGAGAAAAAGAAAGCGACAGTCATGGTCACCCACGACGAGCGAATGATCCAATGGAGTGATCGCATTTTCCGAATGGAAGATGGCAATCTCATCGAACAAAACGCCCCATCAAGAGAAACTGCACAAGTCTGAGTGGAAAAGTAGAGGGATTTGTTTATAATAGAGGGAGTAGATTGCGAATGATGGAGGAGAATCCCTTGCCAAGTACAACATTTTTTCATTTAAAACAAGAGAAAAAAGAAAAAATCGATGCCGTGCTTTTAGAAGAATTCTTCAGCAAGCATATCAGTCAAGTCAAGGTCTCTGCCATCGTCGAAAAATCGCACATTTCTAGAGGTGCGTTTTACAAGTACTTTCAAAACTTAGAAGATGCCTATGACTATGCGATCACCAACTATTCCAACCAAATCCATTCTGCGATTTTTACGTTTATCAATCGCAACAAAAATGATTTTTTCAAAGGGATCGAAGAATACTTGGCTTGGTGCAGTCAATGGTCACCTGAAGATGATCATTGGAAAATGATCCACTTATGTACTCAAAGCAATGCCTGGACGAAGCGCGATGCGATCCCTGACGATTCGCCCATGATTCGCCAATGGTTGGAGCTGTTGGAAGAAAATCGCTTCACGATCCATGATACGCAAGAAGCCGTCAGTTTCCTTTACTTTATTATGGCGGTCGTGATGGATAGTCTGACAGATTTTATTTCGAATGAATGGACCGCAAAAGAGCTGATCAAAGATTTCCGCTATAAGGTGCAGTGGATCAAGTATGGAATCAAAAAGGACAACAAAGAGTACAACAAAGAGGAATGAATGCTTCGGCAAGAGGATGGAGCAAATACCTCGCACGGCGGAGAAGTTCATTTACAAAGAAAGAGGTGCCCGACAACCGAAATAGTTGTCGGACACCTCTTTTTTGAGCAAATGGTTATTTTTTATTTACACGTTTCGCAATGATTGGCAAGATCAAGCCAATCAAAAGAAAGGCGATCGGCGTAATGATATTTAAGGCCAATTGGAAGAACCAAGCTTGCGGATCTGCCGCATAATCAAGCTTAGGAACCATCCCTAAAATGCAGGCAAAGGCCGTGAACAAGAAGCACCATAAGCCAATCCCAAAGCCAACTTTGGTGTTTTTCACGAATTTATAATCGGAAGTAAAGCGATTGGCGTGTTTGTTGACTAGCATAAAGGCTAAGAAGACCCATAAGTAACGCAGTGGCATGACAACTGAATTCAAGTTCAGCAACCAACGGTACAGTTCGGTCATATTGCCGATTCCTAGTGCTGGAATGATGATCAAAATGCTGACTAGGATACCAGTCATAATATATCCATTTACTGGTGTTCCTTTTTTGTTTAGTTTTGCTAAGCCATTTGGTACAAATTCTGAATCAGCATCAGACAGTAATATTTTCAATGGGGCATCAATTGAAAAGGCCAAAGCAGAGATTTGCGCCAACGCATTGGCGATGGAATAAAGAATGACAAAGAAGTTGCCGATTCCGTAGAAGTTTCCAAGTCGTTGAAAGGCTTCATAAGCGCCGTTGACCATCAAATCTTCTGGAATATGGTTGGCATCAAAAAGCATCCCCATAGCAATCGAGCCGAGCAAGGCACATAACGCCACCATACCAGCTAAAAAGATCATGCCTTTTGGAAATTCTTTTGCAGGATTTTTTGTGTTATTTACGTAAGGCGAGATTTTTTCACAGCCGCCTACCGCAAATACCAGCATCGAGATCGTGGTTAAATAGGTAAAGTCAAATTTAGGGATATAGGTTGAAACAGATGACATGTTTGGTGTAGCAATTTCAGCACCAGTCATTGCTGGAGCGGTGACTGCTAAAAGAATAAAAAGAATCGACATCACGAACATGGCTGTTCCCGCGATGTTCCCAATCATTTTTAAGGTCGTCAATCCTTTAGAGGCAATCCATAAAAAGAATAGAAAAATAGCTAAACAAATCAACGAGACTTCCATGGAACCCATCGTCGATACAAATGTACCATTTCCTTTAAATAACCAACTCAAGGACACTAAGATTCCTTGAGGTTTTTGTGCCAAATAGGGCACGTGCACGACCCAATAAGTCCAAGCAGCAAAAAAAGCCAACCGCTTTGTTGAGGTTTCTTTGATCCATGAGGAGACCCCACCACTTGACTCTTTGAAGGTCGATCCTAACTGACCAACACTTAATGCATAGGGTACAAAATAAAGAGCCATGATTAATAGCCACGAAACAACAACAGTCAATCCTTGTTGAGCGTAATTGTTTACAACATTTCCCAGTCCCCAAACAGAGACGAACGCCATCAGCGCAATATTATACCAGCGTAATTGTTTCTCATTCATCGCTTTCTCCTTCTTAAAATGATTTTTCTGACTGGTTAAAATAGAGCGTTTTTTGAAATTTAGTGAGAAAAAAATTTCTTTCCATAAGTGCTTGATCACTATCAAGTTTCTTATGCACTTTTTCACAAATGTCAAAGGTCAAATTGAATAAAAAAATTTCAGCTGCTCTTTTTTATCCAGTCATTGATTTTCCATAGTTAGGATAAACCTCTGAATTCTTTTGGTCAAGAAAAATTAAATTGTTATTTAAAAAAAATAATAAATTTCTGATGATAGAAAAAGCAAACATCATCATTCATTAATAATCTGAAAGAAATGCTACTACATTCGGTCAAGGGCGTGGATGAAATAGAGAACGTTTCATTTAAATGAATGGACGCATAAAGATGAAAGAAACCCTTTCGAAAGGCTTTTAGCTGGTACTTTTTGGATAGATTTTTAAGCAAAGGAAACAGAAGAGTAGCCATAGTTTTTTTGTTTTTCTAACAATAACTTTGCGCTAACATTCTTTCAAAGAAACACGAAAACAAAGTTAGCTGGATTCTTCATTCCATCGAAATCACTGGTTTTTTTTCTTCAATTTATAGGAGTTGGGTGTTATTCGCTCAAATACTGGCCATAAAAGCAAATAAAAGACGAAGTTTCCACTGGCATGAAAGAAATCGAACCGTAGTCCTTGAAGGTAATAGGCAAGAAACGAAGGAAACTGATAAAGCCAAACCTCCATCAACGAAACGATCAAGCCATAAAGAAGTCCGCAAAGAAAGGCAAAGAAAGCTTGCAGGATACGATTTTTCTTGATGATCGGGATTTTTCCAAGCTGTTGAAAAAGAACGATGGTGCCGGTAAGTGCAGCCAATTGACTGATCGTCCAGGGACCCATGCCTAAATAGATATTTGTTCCGAGCAAACTTAGCAAGGCAATCATCAACGCATCGGTTAAGCAGTAAGAAAAAGCCACTAAAAATAAAAGGGCACTCATAGGCTGAACGTTAGGGATAAAGACAAAAACCAACCGTCCAACGATACACGCTGCGGTGAGCAGTGCTAAATGAGAAATTCTTTGAACGGAGAATACCTTGGATTGGGGAGGAAGCATGAAAATCGCCGACTTTCTAATTGATAATCATTCTCATTATACATGGAAAATAATATAATTCAAGATTGAAATACACATCATATAGTACGATAATAAAAACGGAGCACAATATGTTGTGTTTTTAGAAGGAGAGGGAAAGAAATGGACTACAAAAAACAAACGATTGAGAAATTGAACGAGGATATCAAGTTGTTCCAAGAAGTTTCGGCGATCACACCGGAAATGACCAAAACATTTGAGGGAATCGCTCGTTTGATTATGTTGGATCGTTACTCATTCAAGGATCAAACCCATCAAACGTTGGGTAAGGATGATTTGGTGATTTTGACAACGAAAGCTGATCCTAAATATCCTGCACGAGGAATCGGTATTGTGAAAGCAATCGATGGGGAACTAGTCTCTATCGAAGTGGAAGAGGCCTATCGTTCAGCGTTAGAAGATACTGATGAACAAGCCAGTGGACTTGTGAAAAGAAGAAAAAGTGACATTGAAAAACCGTTAGAACTCTTTTTTGAGCAAGTGGCGCATCGTGTTGCCAAAGGGATTTCTGCCAACGAGTCCCATGACCAGGAGCGCTTCCTTGAGACGTTTTACCAACAAATCGTGTCGCAAAACCTAATTCCCGCAGGCAGAGTACTTTATGGAGCAGGAACAAATTCTCAAGTTACCTACTTCAATTGCTTTGTGATGCCTTTCATCCATGATTCCCGAAAAGGGATTGCTGTCCATCGACAAGAAGTCATGGAGATTATGAGTCGTGGTGGCGGGGTTGGAACCAATGGGTCGACCTTGCGACCAAAATCAAGTGTGGTCCACGGCGTCAGCGGTCGGTCTTCTGGGGCAGTTTCTTGGCTGAATGATTTGGCGAACTTGACGAACCTTGTCGAACAAGGAGGTAGTCGTCGCGGAGCGCAGATGATTATGATGGCAGATTGGCATCCAGATATTTTTACGTTTATTCTTTCTAAAGTTCAAAATCCTGCTGTATTGCTTCACCTGAAAAAAGCAGTCACGAATGCAGCAATCAAACAACTGATCAATGAAAAACTGCAATTTGATCCTTTGACAAAAATGGAAGAAAAAATGTTCACTTATCTAGCGCAACTGCCTGAATCGTCAGATAAGGAACATAATGACATGATCCAAAAGGCAAAAGAAAAATTGCGAATAGGTGGCAGCTATACGGTAAAAGAAAGTGATTTCTTAACTGGTGCGAATATTTCAGTCTGCTTGACAGGAGAATTCATGGAAGCAGTGAAGACAGATGGGTGGTATGAGCTGCGCTTTCCAGATATTGACAATTATTCAGAAGCAGAGATGGCGCAATATGATGCAAAATGGGCGGAAGTCGGGGATGTGCGAGAATGGGCAGCAGCTGGTCATAAAGTCAAAACCTATCAAAGGATCAAAGCTCGTGAGTTATGGGAGTTGATTACTTTTTGTGCAACGTATTCTGCTGAGCCTGGTATTTTCTTTATCGATAATGCCAACAAGATGACGAATGCTACAGCATACGGACAAAAAGTCGTGGCAACCAATCCGTGCGGTGAACAGCCCCTAACCCCTTATGCCGTCTGTAACTTGGCAGCCATCAATCTCGCAAACATGGCGGATCGCCAGAAAGGCACCGTTGATTTTGCCAAACTAAAAGAAACCGTGAAAACAGCAGTTCGTTTCCAAGACAATGTTATTGACGCAACGCCTTACTTTTTTGACAAAAATGAGCAGCAGGCGAAAGGGGAAAGACGTGTTGGATTAGGGATCATGGGCTTGGCAGATTTATTGATCTACTGTGGGAAAAAATACGGATCGGCAGAAGGGAATCAATTCGTTGATCAAATTTTCGAGGCAATGGCAGTCACTGCCTATGAGGCATCCATTGAATTGGCGAAAGAAAAAGGCAGCTTTCCCTTCCTGATTGGAAAAAATGACCAAGAGACGCAAGCGTTGCGGAAGAAATTTGTCGATACAGGATACATGAAAAAAATGCCAGCGCACATCCACGAAGGCGTGCTGCGATTCGGCATTCGTAACTCTCATCTTTTGACCGTTGCACCAACAGGATCGACAGGCACGATGACGGGAGTTTCAACCGGTTTAGAACCTTACTACTCCTTTTCTTATTTTAGAAGCGGTCGACTAGGTAAGTTTATTGAAATCAATGCGGAGATCGTTGACGAATACCTGATGGATCATCCTGAAAGAACCAAAGCGCAGTTGCCGGCATGGTTCATTTCCGCTATGGAGTTGACGCCCGAAGAACATGTCGGTGTGCAATGCACCATTCAACGTTGGGTGGATAGCTCCATTTCAAAAACGGTCAATGCACCAAAAGGATATACAGTAAGCCAAGTAGCCAAGGTTTATCGAGATCTTTATGAAGGAGGAGCCAAAGGAGGGACCGTCTATGTAGATGGCAGCCGAGATTCACAAGTACTTACCTTAGAAGCGGTAGAAAATGAGCTGACCGCACAAGTTGAACCGCTGCCTGTCGTTCAAGTAGATGAACCCGTCGTCTCTGGTGAAATCTGCCCCATCTGCCATGAAGGAACCATTGAGGAAATCGGCGGCTGTAGTACCTGCACAAACTGTAAAATCCAATTAAAATGCGGGCTCTAAGAAAAAACGGGATTGATAAAATAACTCTTATCCGCATATTGGATAGAAAAACGATTAGTATTTTGACTATTGGAGAGGAAGAAATAGATGAAAAAAGTATTTGTCGTATTTATGCTAGTGAGCACATTACTCGTCGCTACAGGATGTCAACAGGCAAGTGTAACGTCAGAAAGCACGCAGCAAAGTTCCTTGAAGCAAGAACAAGGAACAGCTACGATCGTCATCCAAAATCAAGAAGATGTGACCTCAAAAGAAGTAACGTTCCGAGAAAATGAGTCGCTGCTGGAAGTAATGAAAGAAAACTTTACGATCAAAGAAAAAGATGGCTTTATCACCTCGATCAACGGCATCAGCCAAGATCAAAAAGCCAATCTATTTTGGGTCTATACCGTCAATGACGAAATGACCGATAAAGGGGCACAAGCGTTGATTTTAAAGAACAATGACACTATCACATTTGATTTGAAAGCATTCTGATTTGTTTGATTCTAAGGATCTTTATTGGTGCAAAAGAACTTGCACATAAAGATCTTTATCTATACAGATAGACTCTTGCGTTGATTTTGGAGGTAGTTTTGCATTCAAGTTCTATTCAAGAGTCTATTCTTGTTTTTCTATCATAGTTTGGAGTGGTGGCTTATTTTATTTTAAAATTGGAATAATAGGAATAAAGATACCATTACATACATAAGTTTTAGCCATGATGTTTCTTTCGTATTTTGGCTTGCGTTCCTATTTTTTGTAGAAAATAATTTTTTTATAGTAGAGTGGAAATGGACAAAAATTTGATTTATCCGTTAGCTTAAGTGGCTAACGCTTCTATTCTCTAATATATGGTTTTACTTACTATTTTTCTTGCGATTGTTTCCCAATCTGCTTGTTGTTCATAAAAACAATGTTATCATTGTATCATCAGATGTGGGTGGCGAACAGTGGTCTAAAACACGAGCGTTGATTACAAATAAGGTTTTTTCGTTCTCTTTGTTTATTGATCAGAAAAGGTAGGAGGAGAATAATGGTTGAGGTACTTTTGATGTGTGGCGTTAGTGGTGCAGGCAAAACCACTTACTCAAAACAAAAAGAGCAAGAAGGTTATGTAAGATTAGCAATAGATGAATTAATTTGGGAAGACTATGGCGTTTATGGTGTTGATTACCCTTCGGAAAAATATGCAAAAGTTTCGTCATTATCTTCAGTTAAATTGAAAGAGCTTACAGTAAGGGCTGTTCAAGAAGGAAAAAACGTAGTTGTCGATTCTAGTTTTTGGGCTAAAAGTCACCGAGACGCTTATAGAGAACTACTGGCAGCATATGATGTGACGATTAAAGTAATCTATCTAAAAGCTGATTATGATACTTTACGAAAACGATTAGCGATCAGAAATAAAGTCCAGACTGCAAATTCCGCTTTTCCTATTACAGAAGAAATCCTTCAACGGTTTTTTTCAGGATTCGAAGAACCGATAAATGAAGATGAAGTAGTGATTGAGCAAAAGAATAAATGAAGTAGCATCAAAATGTTTTTACTCCTTTTCAATACATTTAGTCTTATTACTATGCAGGACACAAAGGACAGTCATACTAGAAGCAAAACAGTGATTGGCAATTTCTTTTCTTGTTGCATTCTTCGATTAATAAACGGATCAAAAAGCAATCCGCTGAAGACAAAATGACTATGACAGCTGTTAAAGACCAAGAATCAATACAAGAAACCGCCCATTTGGTAAATAGGACGGCAAACAGTAAGCACTTTGAGCAATCGAAACCACAAGTTAAGGCTCAAAAAACGATTACTACAAGACTTGAAGACTTGTAAGAAAAATTAAATATATTCTTCCTCTTTATTTACGTACGTTATAATATGCTTAAGATTTTTAAATAGAAGGAGGAGAAAACATGAAAGTAATTACACCAACGAATGCAAGAAAAAACCTTTATGGAATCATTAAGCATGTTGTGGCTGACAGTCAACCTGTAGAAATTGCGAGTACAAAAGAGGAAGAAAGCGTCATCATGATTAGTAAGAGCGATTGGAACTCCTTACAAGAAACGCTCAACTTACAAAATGTGGGTGTACTTGATCGGATCAAACACTTTGAGAATGAAGAAAGTGAAGACTTAGGTGAAATTGATTGGGATAGAATGTAAAGATCAAAAAGAATGCTCGCAAAGATTTGTCTAAATTGAAGAGTATCAATCTAACTAGTAAGTTTGATGAACTGATCAAAGTCATTAAGGAAAATCCTTTTCAAACACCGCCGCCTTACGAAAAATTAACAGGATTACCTTACTGTTCAAGACGTCTCAATATCAAACACAGGTTGGTATACAGCGTGGAAGAAGAGAGTAAAACGATCACGATTCTCTCTGTTTGGTCACACTATGAACGTGGGATATAATATGCTAAACTATTTCGACTCTTTGTCAATAAGGACTGATGAGTCGTACAAAATCAAATCTGGGTCAGAATAAATAGCATTCTGGCTCAGATTTTTTGTTAGCTTACTTTGATTAGTTGATTGATCAAAATGATTCTAATTCTCATGTTCTCAAATGATTTAAATCTGTAGAATACTCGTTTCGTGATCGGTAAATGAGTCATCGTTTGAGTAAGGGAGAGAATCGTATTGAGATGCCTTCTTCATCGCTCAAAAGTTTTTGAAGTTTTACACAGACCTCTTCAAATAAGAAATCCTCTTATCAAAAAAAATCCCTTTATTCGCAAGGTGATAATAATAAACAAAAAAAATGGAACAGCATAAATGTTTTCGAAATGCTTTCGCACCAACATTTACCTGTTCCGTGGGTTTGGCACCCAATGGGCCGTGAGGGGCTCGAACCCGCGACCCGCTGATTAAGAGTCAGCTGCTCTACCAACTGAGCTAACGGCCCGTACCAAAAGTACTTCATTATCTTAGCACTCCGGTGTTTAAAAATCAATCATTCTTTTGAAAAAAATGTGCGCTTTTTTCAGTTGGAAAACAGGGGTTATCTTAAAAAAACACCATTCGTTCCCCAATTTCAAATGATAGGAAATTCTTAAAAGATTGATCAGATTGCTTTAAAAACTCAGAAAACCGTGATAAAATGTATCTAGTTATCGAAACTAGATGATTAGTTTGTGATAATCTAACCTTCTGTTCGTCAAAATGGAGGATGACATGAAAAAATTACAAGCAGACATGAAAAATTGGGGCAATTCATTGCTGAAATTCCATCTGCCGAGATGGGAAGAGTTGCCAACCCTGGAACTGTATATGGATCAGGTAATCACTTTGATTGACCAATACTTATCACCGGTGATCCAAACAGAAAAACATCCGCTATTGACCTCTTCTATGGTCAATAATTATGTCAAAAAAGGGATGATCCCCGCACCAGAGAAAAAACGCTACAACCAAAAGCATCTCGCATTTTTGATCGCGATCACGATGCTGAAGCAAGTGTTGACGATTCCAGAAATAAAGACAGGCATCCTTTTTCAAGGGAAAGCTGTCGGAATCAGAAATGCCTATAATGTATTTTGTGAAGAACAAGAAAAAGCAATCCATCTTGTTGGCAAAGAAGCAATGGGAGAGCCCGAGCAAATGGCATCGGAACCAATCCCGATTGAATTAGTGGCCATGAAAGGTGCAACGCGTTCCTTTGCCAACAAACTATTGGCAGAAAAAACAATCGAATTAGAAGTCATTTATTTAGAAACACATAAAGGAGAAGCCCATGAATAAAGAGAAAATTGCCCTATTAGTTGATTCAGGTACCGATGTTCCCGCACAGATCATGGAGCAATACGGCATGTATATGCTGCCATTGCAAATTATTTACAAGGATCGGACCTATACCGATAAAGTTGATATTACTGCCGAAGAAATTTACGAACGTTTGCCGCAAGAGATTCCTAGTACTTCATTACCTGATGGCGCGGCGATCGGGGAAATCTTTGATCGGATCAAAGCCGATGGGTATGAAAAAGTCTTTGCTGTAACCATCTCCAGCGGATTGAGTGGAACGTTTAATGTTGTTCGCCTGTTAGGTGAACAACGGACGGATCTTGAGGTTTTCGTGCTTGATACGAAAAATATCGGAATCGGTGCAGGGCTGCAAGCGATTCGTGCAGCAGAACTGTTAGAAAAAGGCGTGACTTGGGAAGAACTGCGGGCACAATTAACGAATGAAGTGCCGAAAAACAAAGTCTTTTTCAACGTAGCTACCTTAGAGTATTTACAAAAAGGCGGCCGCATCGGTCTGGTCGCATCCATCTTAGGCAATGCCTTGAAATTGAATCCAATTATCTCTTGTAATGAAGAAGGGATCTACTATACGGTCGCAAAATCTCGTGGACGGAAGAAAAGCTTGGACAAAACCGTTGACTTGATCAAGCAATTCATCGGTGATCATCGCCATGTGCGTTTAGCTGTGGCGCAAGGTGATGCACTGCAAGAAGCCAAAGAAATGAAAGCACGATTAGAAGCCGAATTTCCTAAGGTCAAAGAAATCTTATTTGGGCAAATCTCTCCCGCGTTAGTTGTCCATACGGGTCCTGGGTTGTTAGGGATCGGTATTCAACTCTTAGAAGAGTAAAAAAGAAAGGCCCCGTGCCTTTCTTTTTTTGTGCTTTCCTTAAGAATGAGGCGGCGGTTTTTGGGAAAGATGAAAAGCCTGTTTAAATAATGTATAATAAGTAAGAAACCAAAAAAAATTGAGGTGACATTTTTGAAAAAGATCCTAGTAGTGGACGATGAGAAACCAATTTCTGATATCGTCAAATTTAATTTAACCAAAGAAGGATATGAAGTATATACCGCCTATGATGGAGAAGAGGCATTAGAAAAAGTAGCCGAGGTCGATCCTGATCTGATTTTGCTTGATTTGATGCTACCAAAAATGGATGGATTGGAAGTTGCACGGGAAGTGCGCAAAACCCATGACATGCCGATCATCATGGTCACAGCCAAAGATTCTGAAATCGATAAAGTACTAGGCCTTGAGCTTGGTGCGGACGATTATGTAACCAAACCATTTTCAAACCGGGAATTGGTGGCCCGCGTCAAAGCCAATCTGCGTCGCGGCTCGGCAGCTGCGAAGGAAGCAGACGACAATGCCAACAGCGAATTAACGATTGGTGATTTAACAATTCATCCGGATGCCTACATGGTCACTAAAAATGGTGCAGCCATCGAATTGACGCACCGGGAGTTTGAATTGATGCACTACTTGGCAAAACATCTTGGTCAAGTGATGACCCGAGAACATTTATTGCAAACTGTCTGGGGCTATGACTACTTTGGTGATGTTCGAACCGTTGACGTGACGGTGCGCCGTTTGCGTGAAAAAATCGAAGACAGCCCGAGCCATCCAAACTATTTGGTTACTCGTCGCGGAGTGGGCTATTACTTGCGGAACCCAGAACAGGAATAAGCTATGAAAAATAAGGTTCGCTTTTTTCAATCGGTGAACTTCAAAATCGCCCTGACTTTTATCTTGATCTTATTGATTGCGATCCAGATTATCGGGGCGTATTTTATTCGCGAATTGGAAAGAACAACGGTCGATGCCTTCAAACGCGACATGGAGGCACGGGCCAGCACGTTAGTGGTGACATTAGGCTCTGAATTGAGTCGCATGGATAATGATGACGGGTTGGATTGGGATTCCATGAATGCTTCCCTGAATCGAATCTTAACGAGTACCAACTCTTCAGAAATTTTGGAGATGCGGGTGGTGGATGAGCAAGGGATTATTCGTGCAACCACCAATATCAATGATCGTGGCTCGGTGGGAGAAAAAAATGATTACCGTGATTACGATACGAACCGCAGTGAAGTCCTTTATGATGAATCCAGCGGTCAGCGGGTGTTCAATATCGTCCAGTCGATCCAATCACCGACAGGGGATACCGTTTTAGGAACCCTTTATTTACGGAGCAATCTAGAGTCAAAGTACAATGAAGTCAGTACGACGGCGGTCATTTTTGTTACCGCCTCGCTGATAGCGGCAGTGATTTCGATCATTGTGGCACTATTGGTCTCTCGTTCGATTACCCAACCAATTGGAGAGATGCGGGAACAAGCGATTCGCATCGCTAAAGGAGATTATAGCCGCAAGGTCGCGATTCATGGGAAAGATGAATTGGGACAATTGGCGGAAACCTTCAATCAACTAGGAGAACGAATCGAAGAGACTCAAGAGGCGATGGAGTCCGAGCGAAATCGCTTGGATAGTGTCTTATCCCACATGACAGACGGCGTTGTTGCCACCGACCGACGAGGCAAAGTCATTACCATCAATGAGATGGCGATGTCCTTGTTGAATGTCACAAACGAAGAAGCGATCGGGCAGTCGATTTTGACGTTATTGGAAATCGATGAAGAATACACGTTACGAAAGCTTTTGGAAAATCCTGAAGACATGCTTTTGGAACGTCCTAGCAATGATTTGACGGGAACAAATCTGATCTTGCGCATTGATTTCTCCATGATCCGTCGAGAGTCCGGGTTCATTTCCGGTCTAGTTGCGGTAATGCACGATGTCACGGAACAAGAAAAAAATGAGCAGGAACGGCGAGAATTTGTCTCCAACGTTTCCCATGAGTTGCGAACACCTCTAACGAGTATGCGTAGTTACATCGAAGCGCTGAGTGAGGGTGCTTGGAAAGATCCAGAAATTGCGCCGAACTTTTTGAAAGTGACTTTGGATGAAACGGATCGAATGATTCGCATGATCAATGACCTGTTGAGTCTGTCGCGGATGGATAGCGGCAATTCGCAACTGCAGTTGGAATACATCAATTTCAATGAAATGGTTAATTTCGTGTTGGATCGTTTTGACATGATGGTGACGAATGAAAGCAAAAAATATTTGATTCGTCGGGAGTTCACCAAACGAGAATTGTGGGTGGAAGTCGATACGGACAAAATGATCCAAGTGATCGACAACATCATGAATAATGCCATCAAATATTCGCCAGATGGTGGGATTATTACGGTGAAATTGATGGAGACTCATAATAACATCGTCCTTAGCATCAATGACCAAGGACTAGGAATTCCGAAAAAAGATCTCACGAAGATCTTTGATCGTTTTTATCGAGTCGATAAAGCTCGAGCCCGCCAACAAGGAGGCACCGGCTTAGGGTTGGCGATCTCACGTGAAGTCATCAAAGCTCATGGCGGTGCGATTTGGGCGGAAAGTCGAGAAAATCGCGGGTCAACATTTTACATCATGTTGCCTTATGAACCGTATGAGGAGGATTGGTGGGTATGAGAATCTCAGAAAAAATCATTCGAGCAGGTTTGATCGTGATGATCGCCTTGAGTTTTTATTTCTCCTATATGATTTGGCTAAATCCGACCGGGTTCAACAATGCCAGCACCGAAACAGATACTGGCGTCAATCCTTCGGTTCAAACCTACAAACAAAAAAGTGATTTGTTTTTGCCCCTATATCTGACATGGAATGACGAAGAGGATATCAAAGAAACCAACTCTGAAGCGGTGATTCGAGAGATCCAAGAGGTGATCAACGAGGCAACGATCAGTGATTTGACCCTGCGAACCTATGGTGAAGAACAGGCTTTTTCGAAAGCCCAAGAGGTCGATCAAGGAATATCCTTAAACTACTATACGACGTTTTACTTGAAAGATTACGAGAAAACCTTTGATAAAGAACTGTCCTTAGAGGACGAAAGTGAAACAGAGGATTTTCCGTTTTCTCGCATCCAGTTTGATCTCGAAGAAAATACGATCCAATTTGTTGACTTTACCCATCAACGAGTAGTTCGAGGCAAGATCGACTGGGATAAAAGCCAAGTAAAACACTTACTAGCAGACAATCCTCGGGAATGGACGGCAATGAGGACTGATCAAGAACGATCCAGCAATCAATACTATACGCAGGATTCGATCAAGCTAAAAAAATACAGCTACTATTCTTCGACACAGTCTCAGAGTTTGTTCCGAGAAGCCTTTTTCAGCAATCCTAAAAATGTCAAGATCAATGACGAAAGTGTCGATACCTACTATTATGAAGGTGGGCAAAACATGACGGTCTTGCAAGATCAGCAGCAAGTCAAGTTTGAAACCACCACAGACGGTTCCGATGAAATGGATCTGGCAATGTTGAGTGCGGATTACATTATTCGTCTAGGCAATAACTTTGGGACGATCCGCTATTTTGATCAACAAGACAAACACTTGGATTATCGGGTTTTCGTCGAAGGCTATCCAGTCTTTAGTACTGGCGGCCAAGGGGTGATCAGTGTCGCTTTTTCAGAAAGTGGTCAGACCGGCAGTCGTGAAATGACGATTTCTGCCAGCTTGAACGCAATTCAAGTGCCGATTCCTTCTGAAACGGAGATTGAATTGCCTTCTAGTTTGTCAGTCAAAAATGATTTGATTGCGGCAGGGGCTGACCCAGAGCTGTTGCAACAGATCATCGTCGGCTATCAATGGGGGGAGATCAAAGATGCACCACTGGTTGATTTGACACCTGCTTGGTATGTCAATTATGACTCGTCTTGGATTAGCTATGATGCATTAATGACAAAATTAGCAGAAACGGAGGAGAATTAATTGGATTTTAAACGAATCGAATGGATTTTTTTCCTCGCTTTTCTTGGTCTGAATGTCTTTTTATTCAATGTTTATAGTGAGGCTCGCAGCGAGCATCAGATGGTTTCACAATCAAACCAAACGATTCCTATCGAACAACGACTCGATTCTGAGGACATTCGGTATTCTGGTGAATTATCAGACGAGGTCTTGAGTGGCTATTATTTGAGCGGTGAACAGACGGATTTTGAGGCAGAACTACGAAATCCGCAACTCAATACTCAGTTCAAAAGAGGGTCGACGGTCAAAGGGCAGCAGTTGATCCATGTCTCAACCAATGGCTTTTATATCAGTGATGATTCTCAAACGGAAGAAACCGTCAATGGTTTCTTGCAACGTAAAGACCAAGTCCTGTTTGGGGATGAATATGACTATTTGGAAAACCTCTCTGTCTTGAACGCCAATCATCCGACGGTGGTGGCGGTCCAGTCGTATGAAGGCATTCCTTTCAATGACAGCTCAAGTCGGATCGATATCACCTTAGAACAAACGGATGATCTACTGCAGATTGCCCGTTATACGCAAACACATATCTCCAATATTACGCCTCTAAGGGAAAAGATGACGGTCTATTCAGAAAAAGAAGCAGTAAATACGCTTTATCTGAACAACAAGCTGCCAAGTCACTCGAAAATTCTCTGGACGGAATTAGCCTATACGATGATTTTGAAGGTTAGGGAAAAAAACGTGTATATTCCTGCATGGTTTATTGCTTTCCAATTAGATGGCGATGACACCATTCAAATCGAAACGGTCAATGCCTTCAGCAATCGGATCATCACGAATAATGCCGTTCAAAAGGTAGAAAATCCATAAAAAAGCGGGTATAATGGAACTCGTTGAAACAACCAGAGAGGAAGTCACGTAAACCATGATGAAGGAAAATGCCTTTCAAGTAAGTATTCTAGCCAGCGGAAGCTCAGGGAATTCGCTCTATATCGAAAGCAATAAAAAGCGGATCTTAGTGGATGCCGGTTTGAGCGGCAAGAAGATCACTTCATTATTGGATGAAGTAGGGCGCAAACCAGAAGACTTGGACGCCATTCTTGTGACCCACGAACATCGGGACCACATCCACGGTGTTGGAGTACTGGCACGAAAATACAAACTTGATGTCTATGCGAATACAAAAACATGGCAAGCGATGGATCCAATGATCGGTAACGTCGCTGTCGAACAAAAACATATCTTTGAAATGGGAAAAGTGCTGACCTTGGGTGACTTGGACATTGAAAGCTTTGGCGTCTCTCACGATGCTGCAGCGCCGCAATTTTATCGTTTCCATAAAGACGGCAAATCATTCGTGATGTTGACGGATACCGGTTATTGCAGCGATCATGTGCGAGGCATTATCAAAGGCGCCGATGCGTACCTTGTGGAAAGCAACCATGACCTAGAAATGTTGCGAATGGGTCCTTATCCATGGAGTCTCAAGCAGCGGATTCTTGGAGATCGCGGTCACTTATCGAATGAAGATGGCGCACTTGTCATGACGGATATCTTGACCGACAACACCAAACGGGTCTATCTTGGTCATTTAAGTAAAGAAAACAACCTGAAAGAGTTGGCGCACTTAACGATGGTCAACACCATGAAAGAACATGATCTAGGTGTTGGAGAAACGTTTGAAGTCTTTGATACCGATCCTGACAAAGCGACGGAATTATTTGCGATCTAATCGATCATCAGAGCGATGAATTTGTTGGGTGGAGGCAGTGGGATGTTTGATGAAGAAAAAATCAAGACTTTGAACGAGCTTGAAATGGCAGTTTATAAATACATTGTCCAGCATTTTGAAGAGATCGATCAGCTGACGATTCGCGAATTGTCAGCTGCATGCCACGTCTCAACGTCGACGATTTTACGATGTATCACGAAATTGGGCTATCGTGGATATTCAGAGTTAAAGTATGCAATCTGTCAAAAAAAGGAACAAGACGCACGAGCGTTTGATCTTTTCTATGATGCAACGATTCAAGTCAATACATTCTTAAAAAAAGTCAATAATGAAGATTACCGTAAGTTTATCCAACCGGCAGTAGAATTGATTCTTTCCGCACGCCATGTGGCGTTTTCCGGTATCGGCACAAGCGGCATTCTGGGCACCTATGGCAGTCGCTATTTTGCCAACTTAGGCATTAATGCTTATAGCATCGTTGATCCCTTTTTGCCAGTACCGTCTCGTGGAATGGAAAATACGTTAGCGATCATTTTATCGGTGTCGGGTGAAACCATTCAAATGATCAAGCAAACGGAAGACTTCAAACGCTATGGAGCAAAAGTACTCAGCATCACCAATGATGAAAAATCGACGATCGCCCAAATGGCGGACTACAATATATCGTATTATATGCCCGTCGTAAGTGGCGGAAAAGAAGTCGATTTGAACCTGACAACGCAAGTCCCGGTGATTACACTGATCGAACTTTTAGCCCATCAAGTCTACAAGCAAATCTAAGCGATCGTAAAAAAACAGCTTCGGCTGTTTTTTTTGTTGGAACATGTTTCATAACTTAGAAAAGCTATAGGCAAGGGGAATATTATCCATTAAGATTTATTTGTAAGCGAATTCACTGGCCGGTGGATGGAATTTTATTTTAGGAGTGATGTGAGATGAACGAATGGATCAATGAGAAATTATTACCCCCAATATTAAAATTTGTTAATACGAAAGCAATCACTGCATTAAGAAACGGTATGCTTTATACGATGCCCTTTTCAATCGTAGGATCGATTTTCCTGCTATTAGCAAACTTTCCCGTCCAGTCGATTGCGGATTGGGTAACGAATAGTGGCTTAGGTGAATACTTCAACCAAGCCTATGGCGCCTCTTTTGCAATTATGGCTTTTTTCGCCGTAATGGGTATCGCCTATTCGTATGTAAAAGCAGAAGGTTACGAAGGACTCCCAGCAGGAATGATTGGTTTAGTTATTTTCTTATTAACTATGGAGTCAAGTGTAACGGATGCTGAAGCAAATGTGACCATCGCAAATGTCATTGATAAAACATGGACTGGTGGACAAGGCATGATCAGTGCCATCTTAGTAGGGCTTTTTGTGGGTTGGGGCTATACTTGGTTCTTAAAACGCGACATCCGGATCAAACTGCCAGAACAAGTACCCACCAATGTTGCAAACTCATTTACAGCGTTGATTCCGGCAGCTGTTTTGACGACCATCGCATTAGGCATTTATGTTTTCTTTGATAAAGTCTTTCAGACAACCGTGGTCGAATGGATCTACACCGTGATTCAAAGTCCAATGCAAGGTGTGACGGATTCTCTTGGCGGTGCAATGATGCTAGGCTTCTTAGTACCATTCTTGTGGTTCTTCGGGGTTCATGGTTCGACGATCGTGGGCGGCATCATGGGGCCGATTTTACAAGCCAATTCATTAGCAAATACGGCTATTCTTGAATCTGGTAAAGCATTGACATTGGAAAATGGGGGACACATCGTGACCCAACAGTTTTTAGATCAATTTATGACGGTAACTGGTGCAGGAATGACAATTGGCATCGTGCTATACATGGTTGCTTTTGCCCGTTCAGCGCAGTTCAAACAATTAGGACGTCTCTCCCTGATCCCAGCATTCTTTAATATCAATGAACCAATTATTTTTGCGACACCGATCGTCATGAACCCAATCATGGTCTTACCATTTATTTTGACACCGATGGTTTCAGGCGTGATCACGTATTTTGCACTTTATACCGGTATCGTACCGTTATTTACTGCTGTGCAAGTTCCGTGGACGACCCCGCCGATCATTTCAGGATTTCTAGTAGGGGGCATCCGGACCGCTATTTTACAATTTGTTGTTTTAGCAATCGGCTTCTTTATTTACTATCCTTTCATTCGTAAGGTCGATAGTTTGAACTATAAACAAGAAACAGAGATCGTTTAATACCAAGGAAGCAGGTTGAACAGAAATGAATAAACTTAGAAACGATTTTTTATGGGGTGGCGCAGTCGCTGCTCACCAATTGGAAGGCGGCTATCGTGCGGGTGGAAAAGGCGTGAGTGTCGCTGATGTCATGACTGTAGGAGGCAACGGAATTTCTCGCCGAATCACGGAAGGTATCCAACCGGGCGAAAGCTATCCCAATCATGAAGCGATCGATTTTTATCATCGGTATCCTGAAGACATCAAGCTTTTTGCCGAATTAGGGTTGAAGTGCTTCCGAACATCGATTGCCTGGACCCGTATTTTTCCAAAAGGTGATGAACGCGAGCCAAATGAGGAAGGCTTGGCCTTTTATGATCAATTATTCGATGAGTGTTTACGCTATGGCATTGAGCCGGTTATTACCCTTTCTCACTTTGAAATGCCCTATCATTTAGTTACCGAATACGGAGGTTGGCGTAACCGTAAGTTGATCGATTTGTTTGTCCGCTTTGCAGAAGTTTGTTTTACGCGCTATCAAAAGAAAGTGAAGTATTGGATGACTTTCAATGAAATCAACAATCAAGCAAACTACAAAGAAGATTTTGCGCCGTTTACCAATTCCGGTCTGTTCTTTACCGAAGGAGAAGACCGAGAAAAAATCATGTACCAAGCAGCCCATTACGAACTCGTTGCTAGTGCGAAAGTGGTGGCGCTAGGGCATGCAATCAATCCTGCGTTTCAAATCGGATCGATGATCGCGATGTGTCCAATCTATCCGTATTCTTGCAATCCCAAAGACATGATGGCAGCCACGGTGGCCATGCAGCGCCGCTATTGGTTTTCAGATGTGCATGCCCGTGGACACTATCCGAGATATATGCGCAGCTATTTTGAGAGAAAACAATTTGATTTAGATATCACCCCTGAAGATGAAGCAATTTTGGCAAAAGGTTGTGTTGACTACATCGGCTTTAGTTACTATATGTCTTTTGCGATCAAAGGTAAGGAAAATGATCCAACCTATGACTATGATGAGAGCCAAGATCTGGTGGATAATCCCTATGTTGATGCTTCCGAATGGGGCTGGCAGATTGATCCCGAGGGCTTACGCTATGCCATGAATTGGTTCAACGAACGCTACGAATTGCCGCTCTTCATTGTAGAAAATGGCTTTGGTGCCGTAGATACAGTGGAAGAGGATGGGCAGATCCATGATGACTACCGTATTGATTACCTGAAAGCCCATATCGAAATGATGAAAGAAGCAGTAGCTTATGATGGCGTCGACTTATTGGGTTATACACCGTGGGGCATCATTGACTTGGTTTCTGCTGGTACAGGGGAAATGAAGAAACGCTACGGTGTGATCTATGTGGACAAAGACAATGAAGGAAATGGGACCCTTGATCGTCGGAAGAAAGATTCATTTGCATGGTATCAGCAAGTGATTGCGTCCAATGGCATGAAGGTATAAAGAAAAAAAACGTTACGCAAAATTTCTGCGTAGCGTTTTTTTCTTTAGGGCATTTGGATATAGCCGTAATGAAGCAACAACTGAATAATAATAACTAAAGTGTTCATTCCCACATGGGTAATCATGGAAGTCCAAATGCTGCCGGTCAAGGCATAAAGCCCAGAAAAGAACAGTCCTAAGAAAATATAGACTAAGAGATGATTGTCATTATGGGCAAAGGCAAAGGCTACAGCGCTGACCACTACACCGACCCAAACATTGCTGTATTTCCCAATGATGCCAACTAAGGCTCTGCGGAAGACAAATTCTTCCATAATTGGTCCACCAACCATTGCCGCGAGGGCGAACAGTGGGTTTTGCAGCACAATAGCAATGATATTTTCGGTATTTTGCGAAGCACTGACTTCACCGAAAAGCGATTCGATAAAAATGGCTAGATTTTGCAACAAGATCGCTGCAATAATACCTGTCAGTCCATAAATAAGAATCGATGAAATTTTTGATCTTTTGTGTTCAAACGATAACGGTTCCGTTTGTTTGAAATACAAGAAAAACATGATCGCAGCACCAACTAAATAACCAATCGTTGTTGCGGCCACTTGATGTCCGCTAGGGATGAAGGCGATCGGTAGAAAAAAGACGATGCCGTAAGTAAGAATCGTGGACAAAGAATATTTTGATAAAGACATAGTTGTTTCCTCACACTCCTTTGCTTCATTATAGACTAGGTTGCTTCTAGAAACAAAAAATCCTACTATTTTTATCAATCAAATAGAAATGCAAAAAAAATTTAGCAAAAGGCTTGCAAAAATTTGGGAAAATGAGTAATATTGAAACTGTAAGTTAGCACTCGATACAAGAGAGTGCTAATGCTAAATTCTATAACATTCATTGGAGGGATTTATCGTGTTAAGACCATTAGGTGATCGTGTGATTATCGAAGTCGCAAAAGAAGAAGAAAAAACTGTAGGCGGAATCGTGCTTGCATCAGCAGCAAAAGAAAAACCACAAACGGGTACCGTTATTGCAGTCGGCGAAGGACGCACGCTCGAAAACGGTGAAAAAGCTCCTGTTGCTGTCAACGTTGGCGAACAAGTAATGTTTGAAAAATACGCTGGCACAGAAGTGAAATATGAAGGAACAGAATATTTGATCGTTGCTGCAAAAGATATCATTGCAGTAGTAGAATAAGAAAAATAAAAAATACTTGAGGTGATGAAATCATGGCAAAAGAAATCAAATTTGCAGAAGACGCACGCGCAGCAATGCTTCGTGGGGTAGATAAATTAGCAGATACAGTAAAAGTAACCTTAGGTCCTAAAGGTCGTAACGTGGTTTTAGAAAAATCTTACGGTTCACCATTGATTACAAATGACGGTGTAACGATCGCTAAAGAAATCGAATTAGAAGATCATTTTGAAAACATGGGCGCAAAACTTGTTTCTGAAGTCGCTTCAAAAACAAACGATATCGCTGGTGACGGAACAACGACTGCTACGTTATTGACACAAGCAATCGTTCGTGAAGGATTGAAAAATGTCACCGCTGGTGCGAACCCATTAGGTATTCGTCGTGGGATCGAAATGGCAACAAAAGTGGCTGTAGAAGAGCTACACAACATTTCATCAATCGTTGATTCAAAAGAAGCAATCGCACAAGTTGGTGCTGTTTCTTCTGGTAGTGAAAAAGTTGGTCAATATATCGCTGATGCAATGGAAAAAGTCGGCAATGACGGTGTTATCACTATTGAAGAATCAAAAGGGATCGAAACAGAATTAGATGTTGTGGAAGGAATGCAATTTGATCGTGGGTACTTATCACAATACATGGTAACTGACAACGATAAAATGGAAGCAGCGTTAGAAAATCCATACATCTTGATCACTGACAAAAAAATCTCTAACATCCAAGATATCTTGCCATTGTTAGAACAAATCTTACAACAATCAAAACCATTATTGATCATCGCTGATGACGTTGATGGCGAAGCATTACCAACACTTGTCTTGAACAAAATCCGTGGAACATTCAACGTTGTCGCAGTGAAAGCACCAGGATTTGGTGACCGTCGTAAAGCAATGCTAGAAGACATTGCGATCTTAACTGGTGGTACAGTGATCACTGAAGACTTAGGTCTTGAGTTGAAAGATGCAACCATCGATAACTTAGGTCAAGCAAGCAAAGTGGTTGTGGATAAAGACAACACAACGATCGTTGAAGGTGCTGGTGAAAAAGAAGCAATTGACGCACGCGTTCAATTGATCAAAAACCAAATCGCTGATACAACTTCTGACTTTGACCGTGAAAAACTACAAGAACGCTTAGCAAAACTTGCTGGTGGAGTTGCAGTGATCAAAGTTGGGGCACCAACTGAAACTGAATTGAAAGAGTTGAAATTACGTATTGAAGATGCATTGAACGCAACACGTGCCGCTGTTGAAGAAGGCATGGTCTCTGGTGGTGGAACTGCCTTAGTCAATGTCATCAACAAAGTTGCAGAAATCGAAACAGATGGCGATGCAGCAACAGGTGTCAAAATCGTTTTACGTGCATTAGAAGAACCCGTTCGTCAAATTGCTGAAAATGCAGGCTACGAAGGTTCAGTCATCATCGACAAATTGAAAAACGCTGACTTAGGTGTTGGTTTCAATGCAGCAACTGGCGAATGGGTAAACATGCTAGAAGCTGGGATCGTTGACCCAACAAAAGTAACGCGTTCTGCATTACAAAACGCAGCTTCTGTTGCCGCATTATTGTTAACAACTGAAGCAGTCGTTGCCGACAAACCAGAACCAGCAGCGCCAGCAGCTCCTGCAATGGACCCATCAATGGGTATGGGCGGCATGATGTAAGCAAGCCTTGAGAACTCCTCTTTTGAGGGGTTCTTTTTTTGTACGATCAAAAAATACTTTAACACAGTAAAAGACAAAAAACCTCTCTTCTTAGTATTCTAAGCACCAAAGAATTGGTTCATTGCTTGAATAAAAGGAGAAAGGACTGGTAGATATGAGCTATCTATTTGTCTTGTAAAGGCAGCGTGTTTTCTAAGGAACCGTGAATTACAACCGTTCCCAAAATCCCTGGGCAAACCCAGTAATAAATTCATAAAGAGCCGGTAGGAGCACAGAAACACATAAGACGAGAAAGACCATTTTCTGAACAGCGGTTAATTGCTTGAGGAAATGGTTTTTTGTGAACAATAAATACGCGATACAGATAACGGCAAGTAGCTGCAATAAATCAAATAAAATGGACAAGAAAATCACCTTTTCTAATTAGATTATATGGATGTTAGAATGATGGATTGTCTTAGCATAGAGCAAAGGGTTGAATGATATTGTTCTGAGAAAACGTGAAGATCAACGTTTATAAAGAAACGGTATTTCGACCCCAAAGAATGCGAAGATACCGCTTAAAAGAAAGTAAGTCAATAAGCCTAAATAAAAAAGGACTTTCCAATTCAATTTCTTTTTCATTTGATCCACTCCTTTTGTGTATCATAGCATAAAAAAACGATAATATAAATAAATAATCTAAAGATGCAAATTTGCATTTTTCATCAAGTGTAAGCTCTCTCAAGCTACATTTTCGCTATCTTGAAAAACCTGAGCTAAAATAGAAAGAGGAACAAAATCATGGCTCACTTTGATTTTTTAAATGAACAACGAGTCGAAAGAAGGAGACATTTCTTTGAAAAAACCATGGATAAAACGCAAAAAGAAGCAAAACGAAAATGAATTATTAACGGAACAGTCCGTTCAAGTCGAGCAAAGTCAAACGAGAGAAGAGCTGCAAGAAGAAGCGGAGTTTACTTCTTTTTTTGCGGATGTCATGAAGCGAATGCCGAAAAAATCGGCTGCCCTTGTGATGAAAGGCTATGACGGATCAAAAGCCCAGGCGGAAAAAGTGTTAGCGAAAAGCAAGGATCAATTTGATCAGGTGTTTGAGGAGTTTTTGGTTGGCGTAGATGATGAAACGCGGAAAAAAGCCCACCGCACGATCCATGCGGCTTCTTTGACGGCGGCGATCATCGGCTGTTCACCGATTCCTTTTTCAGATGCAGTGTTACTTGTGCCGGTTCAAATGACGATGATGGCACGTTTGTATCGCATTTTTGGGCGAACGTGGCGTGAAGGGTTAGCGAAGAGTATCTCGAAAGAGTTAGTGGTGGTGAGTTTTGGACGCAGTGCCGTTGGCAATATCTTGAAATTTGTCCCAGCAGTAGGCACCGTTGCTGGAGCTGCGATCAATGCCAGTGTGGCTAGTGGTATCACCGAAGCATTAGGCTGGGTGACTGTCAAGATGCTGAATGATGGGGAAGATGTGTTTGAGCAAGTGATGTCCTTTAAAGGCCAATTTCACACGCTGTTCAATGCGTTGAAAGTTGGCAAGAAATCCAAGTAGGTCAAAAAGAAGAACGAAGCAGGTCCATCAAAAGACGACTTGCTTTTGTTGCTTCTTTTTCTTCACAGCAAAAAATACTTTTTAAGGAGTGAGTAAAATGAAACAACGAG
Organism: Enterococcus sp. 4E1_DIV0656; assembly: GCF_002140695.1. Taxonomy (NCBI): domain Bacteria; kingdom Bacillati; phylum Bacillota; class Bacilli; order Lactobacillales; family Enterococcaceae; genus Enterococcus; species Enterococcus sp. 4E1_DIV0656. Next base: position 1,862,712 of record NZ_NGLF01000001.1, read on the forward strand.
TGACACGGGAAGAAGTCAAAGAACGGTTGGTCACCGATGCGTATTTTCAAAAAGGTCGTTCTGCTTTGAAGACCCGCCAAACGATTTTGACGATTCTTGCTTGGCTGATGGTCTTGGTTCCGTTTGTCTGGCTGGCCATCCCGCTGACTTTACCGAATCTAGCGGATCGGATCGCCTTTCGGACATATCTGGAAGAAGCAGTGACTTTTGATTTTTTGGCGTTGTTCCTAGGAATTTCTTTTTTGGTCTTGGTTCTGACATTTACTTTGTTGACCTTGAGGAACAACCGGCGTTTCAAAAGATTGTTGCAAAAGCAATCGATGCATGACGAAGTTGCCTTAGAAAAACGCAAAGAAGTATTAGAAGCTTTTTACGAAGAACGCTTCGGAACGAAAGAAGAGCGTCACGCTGCCAAGTACTATGCCGTTACTCCTGAGCAAAACATTGGAGAAACGGAGATCCAAGAACTTTTCCGTAGAAATGGGGTGGGCTGATGGTTGTCAATTTTGATACTGGGTTCCCGTGGTTGGATACATTTTTAACGGTTGTTTTAATGATTCTGTTCACGTATCCCATTTTAGGCGGCTTTGCTTGGTTCATCGGGGTGATCTGCAATCGTTTTTTGTTCCGCTATCGTCAGTTAGAGTGGATACCGATCCCCGAAGAAATCGAGCCGATGATCACCATTATGGTACCGGCTCACAATGAAGAAGTCGTAATTGAAGACACGATTCATTATTTAATGAACAATCTAAACTACAGCAACTATGAGGTGTTGGTGACGGATGATGGCTCAACGGATCAAACTCCTGTGATACTAGATCGATTGATGGAACAGTACCCGAATCTAAGGGTTTTGCGTATCGAAAAAAACCAAGGGAAAGCCCATGCCTTTAATATTGGTGTAGGGTTTGCTAAAGGGGAATTGATTTTGAGCAACGACGCAGATACGGTCCCTGAACCTGATGCATTGTGGAAATATGTCAATTATTTCATCCGCCAAGATTCCATCAATATCTCTGCCATTACGGCGAATATGGACGTTCAAAATCGCACAACGATCGTCGGGAAATCGCAAACCGTTGAATTTTCAAGTATCGTAGGAATTATCAAACGAACCCAGCAAGCCGTTTTCGGCGTCATCTATGCCTATAGCGGTGCCAACACAATGTATCGTAGAGCCGCATTGATGGACGTTGGTCTCTTTCGACAAAATCGTGCCACGGAAGATATCAGTATTGCCTGGGACCACCAATTCCATGGTTGGTTGTCATTGTTTGCGTCACGAGTGATGTTTTTCATGGAGGTGCCAGAAACACTCAAGATGCTCTATCGGCAACGGAAACGTTGGGCGAAAGGCGGAACGGAAGTGTGGTTGACCAATTTTAAAAAAGTTTTCTTACACCCTTTTGAAAATATCGGACGAACCGCCATGTTTGTGGATCAGTCCTTAAGTATTATCTGGTCATTCTTTTTCTGGTTGTCTTCGGCTTTGTTTGTTTTTTATCTGATTTATTATGGGGCAACTGGGAATTACGAGCGGATCTACCATATGTTTACGATGGCCTTTCTCTTTGTTTGTTTTGAGATGATTGCAGGGGTCATGCAGCTATTTACCAGCCTTTTGGCGGATGACAACCGCAGCAAGCTGAAGTATTTCCGCTTTGCCCCTTTTTACATGCTGTTTTACTGGATGATTAATGCCATAACGATCGTCACTACCTTTATTCCAGCCGTCAAAACCATCCTTGGCTACGGTAGCGGCGTTTGGGTCAGTCCCGAGCGAACGGCGAAAAAAAACGAAGAATCTTAACGAGTTCACCTTTCCTAGACAATAAAAACAAGTCTGAGTTTTCTTCAGACTTGTTTTTTTGCCATTAAGGTTCAGAAAGATAGTAAATCTCACGATTTTGGTAAGGATAACGAGTTTGTGAAAATTCGAAGGGCCGTCCGTCGGAGAGACGAGCAACTTGTTCTAATTCTAAGATCGGATCATTGGGATCAACTTCTAAATATTTGATATCATAGGAATCCGCTTTGTCGGCACGGATTTTACGTATGGCGGGGCCTATTTTGAGGTGTAAGGAATCAGTGATATATCGATAGATCGAGTGTTCAAGGATCGCCATATCAATATCGGGAATGGTTTTGATGGGCATGATCGTGTACTCCAATTCAAAGGGTTCGTTATCAACATAGCGCAGTCGTACGATATCATAAACAGGTTCGTTTTCTCGCAAGGACAAGTAATCCATTTCGTTGGCTTCTGGGAAACGAACATTGAAACTAATGATTTTACTTTGCACTTTATGCCGCCCGCCATATCGGTTGACTAGACCGATATACTCATTGATCTGTCCTTGGTAGGTCGCTGAATTGACATAGGTGCCATGACCTCTTTTGGTGGAAATCAGGCCTTCTTGCTTCAGTTGATTTAGCGCTTTTTGGATCGTCATTCGCGAGGTTTGAAATCGTTTGGCTAACGCCGTTTGTTCCGGTAGCTTTGATAAAGCTGGAAAAACACCTTCATAAATATTCGTCCGCAACTGATCAACGATCTCTTTGTATTTTGTCATAGTCATCACTCCTTATGTAAAGTAATTCATGGACTTGAGTTTTGTTTGAAGGGGATAAAAACAAGGTATATCATTAAAGAATCAACTGAAATTCATATGTACAGAAAAAGCTTTACATGTGTTCTCGAAAAATTTACATGCCGATTTCACCTAATTATAATAGGTTTTGTAAGCGAATACAAATGATGGAGGAATCAATATGACGACATTTTATTGGGGAAACAGTGTCAGCAGTATGCAGACAGAAGGTGGATGGAATGAAGGTGGTAAAAGCTTATCCGTTTATGATATACGGGAAGCTTCGGAACGGGCTAGCGATTGGCATGTAGCAAATGATAACTATCATGCGTATACAGAAGATTTTGATTATATGCAAGATTTGGGGATGAACATGTATCGTTTTCAAATTTCTTGGTCAAGGGTCGTTCACGATGGAGATGGTGCCTTTAATGAAGAAGGGATCGCCTATTACGATCGTTTTATTGATGATCTGTTAGCTAGAGGAATCGAACCTATGATTTGTTTGTACCATTTTGATATGCCCCTGCATCTAGCGAAAACCTATAACGGGTTCATCAGTAAAGAAGTGAAGGACGCATTCATTCGCTTTGGAAAAGAAATGGTGGATCGTTTTGCGGATAAAGTCCATTATTGGTTAACCTTTAACGAACAAAATCTTTTCCACCAAGACCATGGTTTTAAGATCAGCGGCTATTTAGAAGGGGAAGAAACAACAGAAGAATTGTATCAAATTTTCCACAATGTCATGGTTTGCCATGCAGAGATCTGTAACTATCTTCATGAAACAACAAATGCGAAGATTGGCGGCATGCTGGCGTATTCTGAAGCGTATCCAGCGACTTGTCGTCCACAAGACATCAAAGCAGCAAGAGAGTTTGATGAATTTGCGAATTTTACTTTATTAGATTGCTATGCGCACGGCAAGTATTCGGCAGCACAAGACCGATACGTGAAAAATCATCAACTCAATATGAATATTTTACCTGGGGAATTAGAAGCGATCGCAGCGCAGAAAAATGATTACATTGCCTTTAGCTATTATGCTTCTTCTACCTTGAACGCTGAAAAAATCCCTGAAGGAACGCCGCCAAATCGGTACATGACTTTTGGAAAACAAGACAATCCGTATATTGAAACGACGGAATGGAATTGGCAAATTGATCCGCTCGGCTTCCGTGATGTCTTAAATAAAGTCTATCAGCGGTACCGGTTGCCAGTGTTTCCGATTGAAAACGGAATTGGTGTCAGAGAGCATTGGAATGGCAACGAACCGATTCAAGATGATTACCGGATTGCCTACCATCAAGAGCATATTCGAGCGATGTTTGCAGCGATGGTGGAAGATGGAGTGGTCTGTCTTGGTTATCTTGGCTGGGGACTGATCGACATTTTGAGCTCTCAAGGTGATATGGAGAAACGATACGGACTTGTGTATGTCAATCGTGGCAATCATGAGTTGCGAGATATGAAACGTGTGCCGAAAAAATCGTATGAATGGTTCAAAGAAGTGATCAAAACGAATGGTAGTACGATCTATACAAACCCATATGCAGAATAGGAGGAACAGAAAATGGCAGCAGAAAAGCGCACGTTTTTAGATAAATTTACAGAGTTTTCGGTCCGTCTCGGCAATCAGGTTCATCTCAAAAGTCTTCGTGATGCGTTTGCGACCTTAATGCCTGCCTTTATTATCGCAGGGATCGCTGTGTTGTTTAATAATGTCTTCTTTCCGTGGTTCTTAGAAGGGGCTGCCTTGGCGCGAATGCAAGTGTTTGGCAATTCCATCACCAATGGAACATTGAATATCGCCGGTTTGCTGATTGCTCCGATGATCGCCTACTTCCTTTGTCGCAACAAAAATAATCCGAGCGCCATCAATGCAACCTTTGTGGCAACGACTTGCTTAGTGGTCATGTTGGCGATGGCTCATGCCGTGATGCCGGAAGGCGCCCAAGCAGAAGTGACCATCAGTGGTGTGATGCTGTTTGATGATGTCGGGACCAAAGGGATGTTTTCTGGAATCATTTGTGGGCTAGTTGCCACGGAATTATTTATTCGGCTATCAGAAAACAAGCACTTAGAAATCAATTTAGGGGATCAAGTTCCTCCTGCTGTCAGCAAATCCTTCAGTACGTTGATCCCTGCTATTTTAGTGATTTCCTTCTTTGCCGTAGTTGCGACCGTGCTAGCAGCATTTGATACCGACCTGATTCAAATCATTTCAACAGTGATCCAAGAACCACTGCGTTTATTGAACACATCGATTTTTGGTTTCTTGATCATCTATTCAACGGGCAACTTTCTGTTTACTTTAGGCATTCACCAAACCGTCATCAATGGCACCTTGTTAGATCCGTTGCTGTTAGTCAATATGAATGAGAACATGCAGGCTGTGCAGGACGGTGCTACGCCACCCAATATTTTAAATTCAGCATTTGTGACGGTTTTCGCACAACTAGGCGGGACTGGATTTACGATCAGTTTGATCATTGCAGTGCTCTTATTCGTCCGCAATTACCAACCTTTTCGGGATGTCGTCAATCTATCCCTAGCTCCGGGTATTTTTAATATCAACGAGCCAATCATCTTTGGTTTACCGATCGTCTTCAATTTACCAATGATCATTCCCTTCGTTGCAAGTCCAATTGTTGCGACGTTGATTGGCTACTTTGCGACCGCAGTAGGATTCATTGAGCCACTTTCAGTCATGGTTCCTTGGACGACACCGCCAATTCTTAGTGCATTATTGGCATCAAAAGGGGATTTCAAAGTTGTTTTGGTTCAGGTGATCATCATCGTCGTCTGTGTAGCAATCTATTTTCCATTTCTAAAAATCGCTCAACGGGTTGCAATCAAATCTGCTGAATTGGAGCGGGCAGAATAAAAAAAGGGAATCCTATATTATAGTGACCTACAAAAGTTAGATCAAAATTCTAACGTTTTGGGGTCACTATTTTTTGAGGTGATTTTTTTACTAAGTTTCTATTTTGAATTTTAATTAAATGGTATACTATCCCAAAAGGAGCGACTATGAAACTATCAGAAATGCAAAAAGCGATTTATCAAAACAAAATCGATCACCAATTCAATGTCACCAATATTGAAAAAGAGTTTTTGGCTTTATATGGTGAAATAGGGGAGGCCTTTGATGCCTATCGGAAGCAACAAGAGGTAGGAGAAGAATTGGCGGATGTGGCGATTTATCTTCTTGGGTTAGCAGAAATCCTTTCCATTGATCTTGAAGCAGAGATTCATAAAAAAATGGCCGTCAACCAAAAGCGCCGTTATATCAGTTATGGCAATGGCTATGCAAAACGAATCGATGATTGATACACGCACAAAAATTAGTGGATTCTTCGAGTATAGGCTCGACCGAAATAGAAAGGGAAGCAGGAGATAGGATGGAAAAGAACGTAAGCATGCGTGAATTAACAACGGCAGATTTAGCAGAAGTCGTGGACCACTATATTGCTGTATTTTCAGCAGAACCATGGAATGACCAATTGACAGTGCCGCAAATCACCGACTATGTATCATCAATGATGGCAATGAATACTTTTATTGGTTATCGACTAACAAACCGAGCATCGAATGAATTGATTGGTCTTTCATTGGGCTTTATCAAGCCCTGGTATCAAGGAAAAGAGTATGTGGTCGACACCTTTTTAATTACAGGCACGCACCAAGGAAAGGGCTTGGGTTCCACTTTCTTAGAAATGATCAAAGAGGATCTGCTCAAGAAAGAGATTCCAACGATCCTGTTAGATACCGAAGAAAGTATGCCCGCAGCGGATTTTTACAAAAAGAATGGCTTTAAACCGTTACCAGATAATGTGAGCTATTATTTATCTCTAGATTAATTCAAGCATGTCAATAACTAAAAAGTCTGCAAAAAAATCGCAGGCTTTTTAGTTATGCACAGTTTCAACAGGTTTATCCACAATATATTGTAGGAACGTGTTTTCGCCTACTAAATATTGTGTTTAAGACCCGTTGGAATAAGAAACTGTCGCTTCTTTTGAGGAAGAGTTTCCCTTTATTGCATTGATGGTAGTCATTCGGTGATTTTCAAGGTGAATTGACAATGGTTGAGATAGAAAGTATCATAGCCTGCTTTTTTTTCGATTACAATAAAGACGAGACTCGCCACCCTTCGGCGAAGCCTCGTCTTTTTACAGATCAACAAAAAAAGAAAACGCAGGATTCTACGCTTTCTTTTTCTGTTCTTCTTTTTTCTTGTCTGTGGTCGGTACGGAATCTAGGGCTTTTTTGAAAATCTCTTCTTTTTTCGTTTTGTAGTTATGTTGTCGTTCAGCATAAACTTTTTCTTTCGTCTTTGTTTTCATACTCGGTCACCTCTTCCTTTTTTTTAGTATAGCATAATTTCACAAACTTATGCAAATTCTTGGTTTTCTCCTTGGTATTATAAACTTTCGTATGAAATACATTGTGAAAATATTTCTTTCGGTAGAAGTGAGGGACTTCTCTATCAAAAAATTCGTATCCAGTTGGAAGCGATGTAACAGGATTTCATCATAGCGTCGATCACACTGGTAAAAGAAGCATTCTTTTTGAAAAAACTTTTTTCACAGAATCCCGTGTGTAAAAAAGGAATGATAAATGGGTGATTTTAGTATCGATTTTTGAAAAAGGGGATCAGGAAAGAAATGTTATTCAAATAACAGTCTTGATTTTCAAAAAGTGGGTTTGTTTGTAAAAAAAATCCTGTTTTTATTCGCGAATTAAAATAACGTTGAATGAAATAGCATTTTTTTGTTGTTTATAGAAATCTTTGTAAATATAGTGCCAACGGTCAGCGTCAAAGAGAAAGTGATTAAAAAGAATAACGCAGGAAAATAAATGACACGTTTTATTAAACGCAAATTAAAAAAATACAAAACGAAAACAATATCAAAAAATATTAATTTTTGTTAAAATGGGGTACAGGGGGTGTTTTATTGGAATCTCGGAAAATCAAACGGAAGCGTTTAGTGAAACAAAAACGGTCCCTTTTCGTACAAAAAGGATTGGGTATCACAGCAGCGTTAGCATCAACATCAGGTGTCTTTACGTCTCTTGCTCATGCGACCGAAACGACGAACGCTTCGTCATCAACCAACACAACTGCTACTCTTGCCAGATCGTCAGCTGAAACGGCGATCAATCGACAATTTAAAACAACAGCTTCACTGAATGTTCGTTCAAATGCTTCAACAAGTGCCTCTATCGTAAGTGGTGTAGGAGCAAATACAACAATCACTGCGGTGGCTCAAAAGAACGGTACCTCAGTGAATGGCAATACAATATGGTATAAGCTATCAACAGGCGGCTGGATCTCAGGGGCTTATGTGAAGAGCACCTCAGGCTCTTCTTCTGCCAATACAGGCTCGTCCAATTCGTCGTCTTCTTCATCGGAAAAAGCAATTTCGAAATCAGTGAAAACGACTACTGCATTGAACGTCCGTTCAAATGCAACGACAAGTTCTAGTGTCGTACGCGGTTTGAGCAGTAATGCGACAGTACAGGTCGTTGCACAAAAGAGTGGGACATCGGTGAATGGCACGACCACTTGGTACAAATTGTCCACAGGCGGTTGGATCACGGCAGCCTATGTCAAAGATGTTTCCAGTAGCTCCACAGGCAATAGTTCTTCTGGCGGCAATACAAGTGTTTCTGCAGAAACGGCTATCAGCAAGAACGTGAAAACAACAGCGGCATTAAATGTTCGTTCGAGTGCGTCAACAAGCGGCAGTGTCGTTGGCAGCCTAAGCAACAGCACGACGGTGAAGGTCGTTGCCCAGAAAAATGGCACATCCGTTGGCGGCACCAATGTTTGGTACAAAGTATCGACTGGTGGCTGGATCACAGCGGCATATGTGCGTGACGTCACGTCTAGTTCTGGAAATACAAGTAATAACAATAATTCAAACACAGGTTCAAACAATACTGGTTCATCAAACGGCTCAAGCAATGCGAGTGAGCAAGCCATCAATAAGACGTTCCAAACAACCACTGGGATGAATGTGCGCTCAAATGCATCGACTTCTGCAAGTGTGGTCAGCAGTTTGGGCAGTAATGCGACCTTCAAAGCAGTGGCTCAAAAACAAGGCACGTCAGTCAATGGCAATACCACTTGGTATAAGTTATCAACTGGTGGCTGGGTATCTGCAGCATATGTCAAAGAAGTCAGTGCGACGACTCCTGGCAACAATAACAACGCAGGCAATACTAATGTTCCGATGAGCGTGAACGGAGCAGCGATCGTTGCAGAAGCTAGAAAACATATCGGCACTCCTTATCAATGGGGAGGCAAAGGACCAGATGTCTTCGACTGTTCTGGGTTTACACGCTACGTCTTCTTAAAAGTGACGGGCAAAAACATCGGTGATTGGACAGTCCCACAAGAAAGCGCAGGGACGATCATTCCTGTCTCGCAAGCACAAGCTGGCGACTTGCTGTTCTGGGGTCAAAAAGGGAATACCTACCATGTAGCGATCGCTACAAGTAATACAAGCTATATCCATGCGCCAAGCACGGGTTATACAGTCACCGAAGCACAATCAGGCTTTTCGACTGCTAGCTTCGCTCTACGCGTGAAATAAATATTTTATTGAAAAGGCAAAGGGTTTGTCCTTTGTTAGAAACGCCCCTAAGAAAGCTGCAATCAGTTTTCTTAGGGGCGTTTTTTGTGCTGGGCGCAGATCTTCTAAAAGGTGGGATTTTGCCCTTGTTTTTTTGACAAAAAGGCCGATTTGTCAAAATCACTTGTTTTTACTAGTACAAATTTTTGTCAAAAAAAATAGTTACTGATACCATAAAAACGTACCAATATTAGGAGGGATCTACATGAGATATACGAACGGAAATTACGAAGCTTTTGCAAGAAGCAGAAAACCGAAAGATGTCGAAAAGAAAGAAGCCTATATTGTTGGTGGTGGATTAGCAGGACTTGCTGCGGCAGTCTTCTTGATCCGTGACGGCCATATGGCGGGTGAGAAAATCCACGTCCTTGAAGAACTTTCTTTATCAGGCGGTTCATTAGACGGAAAATTCATTCCCCATGATGGATTTGTGACCCGCGGCGGTCGAGAAATGGAAAATCATTTTGAGTGTCTGTGGGATCTATTTCGCTCGATTCCGTCTTTGGAGGTGGAAGATGCTTCGGTGTTAGATGAGTTTTACTGGTTGGATCACGATGATCCAAATTCGTCTAACTGTCGGATCATCCACAATCGCGGCCAACGACCAGCAGATGATGGAGAATTTACCTTGTCTGCTACAGCACAAAAAGAATTGACTCAATTATTTATGACTTCAGAAGATCAATTGATCGGGAAAAAAATCGAAGATGTTTTTGGCGAAGAATTCTTTGAATCCAATTTTTGGCTATACTGGTGTACGATGTTCGCCTTTGAAAAATGGCATTCGGCGATTGAAATGCGTCGCTATGTGTTGCGTTTTGTGCATCATATCGATGGCTTGCCTGATTTTACCGCGTTAAAATTTACCCGTTACAACCAATATGAGTCATTGGTCAAACCACTACTTGCTTATTTGGAAGAACAAGGAGTCGACTTCCAATATGAATGCACAGTCAGCAATATCGATGTTCGGATCGTGGGCGAGGAAAAAGTTGCTCAAAAACTTGTGCTAGAAAAAGCGGGGGCAATCGAAGAAATTCCTTTGTCAGAAGATGACTTGGTCTTTGTTACCAACGGATCGATCACTGAAAGTTCCACGCAAGGGGACCATTATACTCCAGCGCCTATCTCAAAAGCACCTGGTGGTAGCTGGCGTTTATGGAAAAACTTGGCGGCGCAATCGCCTGATTTTGGTCATCCAGAAGTCTTTTATGAAAACTTACCTGAAGAAAGCTGGTTTGTTTCGGCAACTGTCACTTGGCAAAATTTTGATGTTGAACCTTATTTAGAAAAATTGACCCATCGCAAGTTGCGAACAGGCAGAATCGTCACTGGGGGGATCATCACCATCAAAGATTCCAATTGGATGATGAGCTTTGCGACCCATCGCCAACCGCACTTTAAAGAACAAAAAGACCAACAAACGATCACATGGGTGTATGGCTTGTTGTCAAATACGCCAGGAAACTACATCAAAAAACCAATTGAGCAATGTTCTGGACAAGAAATCGTGCAAGAACTGCTTTACCATTTAGGCGTGCCGGAAGCAGAAATCCAACGCATTTCAAAAGAATCAAGTGTGGCAGTTCCGGTTTACATGCCGTTTATCACTTCCTACTTCATGCTGCGTGAGCCAGGGGATCGGCCATTGGTTATTCCAAATGGCTCCAAAAACTTAGCTTTTATCGGTAATTTCGCAGAGACTGAAAGAGACACTGTTTTTACAACAGAGTATTCCGTTCGGACTGCAATGGAGGCTGTTTATCAGCTATTAGATGTGGAACGCGGGGTACCAGAAGTGTTTGCTTCCGCTTATGATCTGCGTACCTTGGCCAAAGCTGTCTATTATCTGACCGATAAGAAAAAAATCACGGAAATGGAGCTACCATTTATCGAACGGAAACTATTGGAAGGCTTCGTTAAGAAAACTGAACATACCTACATTGGCGATCTGTTGAAAGAAAACCATTTGATTTAATTAAAACACAACGACGACGAGGCGAAAGAAACTGCTCGTGGTCGTTGCGTTTTTTCATTTACTTTTTAGTGTTGTTTAGACGAATCCTTATTCCTCAGATAAAATCCGGACTTGGATCTCTGTCAAATAAGCTTGCTCGTTGCTAAGGGTCGTTTCATGGATCGATCGTTCATAGAAGTAGTCATCGATTTGCCATTGGTGCGCTGCAATCAGCTGCTTGAGTTTTTGATAGAACTGCTTCAATCCTTCGTCATCCCCCTGATAAATGGTGGTTAAATAGCAACCTGCCGGTTTCACGAAGGAAGCTCGTTGTGGTTCTTCTTGCCGCACATAAACGTAGTCGATGTCCTGCGTATTGCCTTTGTTCGTCCGAATCATAAAACCGTATTCGTTATTCGAGAAAAGATAAGGCTGTGCCATCAAAAGGTCGTAGGCTTGGGTGATCATCTCTGGGATGCTGCTGCCGTTTAATCTAGGACTAAGGGAGAAATACTCCTCTGGCTGTTCCTTCAAGGTGAAGGGGGAAGTTTTTTCTGCAGCCAGACGCAAGTCCGCTGCTTTTCGTTCGATGATTTTTTGGATGTTGGACAACTGCTGAATTTTTTCATCGATGGTTTGCCGCTTGGCTTCCAATAAGTTTCTCATGGTCTCGGCATCCCCCTGCAACGCTGTTTGAATCTCTTTTAAGGGCATCGATAATTCTTTCAAAGACAGGATCAATCCGAGATCCAAAAGTTGATCAAGGGAATAATACCGGTACCCGTTCTCGTCTTTGCTGTTTGGTTGAAATAGCCCAATCTCGTCATAATAGTGGAGTGTCCGAGGATTGATTCGCGCTAAGCGTGCCATTTCCGATACTTTTAATTTGGTTTTCATGGCGCTCCTCCTTGACTTTACAGTTACTGTAAACTTTATACTAAAGATAGTCAACTACTGGGAGGAAGATAGAATGAATAAACAAGTAACATATCGACCATTTAAACGAGAAGATCTGCCTGCGCTTGTGCAAGTAATTATTGATAGCTGGAACTACGACAAGCAATTTGACCCGAAGACCGCCAAACACTTTGCTCATGTCTTTTTGTGTTATGAACTTGCCCGTGCTACCTATTCACGTGTGGCTCTTTTAAATGGTGAAGCTGTCGGTATCTTATTAGCAGACAGTAAAAGAGGGAAGAAGCTTCATCCAATGCGCTATTGGGGGAAAACGATGTGGCATGCTGGCTGCTTAATGCTTTCTAATCAAGGGAGAAACACGCTGCTGCATTATGCCAAAGAGGTGGCTGAGTTAAATCAAGCGATGTTGAAAGACTTACAAATTCCTTTTCAGACCGAAGTTGGTTTGTTTGCCGTTAGTCCCAAAACACAAGGATTGGGTGTAGGCAAGCAACTCTTTACTTCCTTCTTAGCGATGGTCCAGCATGATAAAACAGCTCCGTTTTTCCTTTATACCGATACCACTTGTAATTACGGTTTTTATGAGCATATGGGCTTGAAGCGGGCAGCTGCTGTGAAACGCTGGATCAAAAAGCCGATCAAGAAGGAAATCGAGTTTTATATCTATACTTCCTAAGAGTGCAGCGATGCACTCTTTTTTTCATTGGCTAGTATGGTAAACTGGAAGCAAAGAAGGACAAGAAAGCTGTTTTCGTTTTATGGAAACGGCGCTTGTTTTGGTCGAAAGCGATGGATCAATTCGCTTTCGTAAAAAGGATGGGGAATGGGAAAGGATGGTTTATTTGGAAAAAAAGCAGATTGGGTTTATTTTAAGTGATATCGATGGGACGATCTTGGATCATAAACATCAAATCGATCCGGTTTTGATTGAAGAAATCAAACGGTTGAAGCAGCAAGCGATTCCTTTTGTTTTGGCTTCCGCTCGCTCCCCGAAAGGAATGCTACCGATAGCTGAAGAATTAGAGATAGAAGACTGGCCCTTGGCTTGCTACAACGGTGCCCTGATTGGACGGTACGATCATACGGGTACGCTTGTACCAATATTTATTCATGAGGTCAAAAAAGCAGAAGCAAAAACTTTGGTTGCGCGCATCAAAGCTGATTTTCCTGGTGTTTCCATCAATGTCTACTCTGGTGATCAGTGGTATTGCGAAAGAGTGGACCAATGGGCACGAGCAGAAGCGGCGATCACCAAAGAGACTCCTGTAGAAACTTCATTAGAACAACTGTTGGCACAAGAAGCTTTTGAGGTTCATAAGTTTCTTTTGATCGGCACAACGGCAGAAATCCAAGCGCTTCATGCTGCCTGCCAGAACGCTGACTTTTTAGAAAGCGCCTTTTATTTATCCAAAGAGAATTATTTGGAAGTCACTCATCAAGCTGTGGGAAAAGATAAGGCGCTAAATGAATTAGCGGCCTATTTCCAAGTGTCGCTGGCGCAAACCTTAGCGATCGGCGATAATTTTAATGACCTGCCAATGATTGCTTCAGCCGGTATCGGTGTTGCGATGGAGAATGCGCCCGATTTGGTCAAAGCAAAAGCTGATTTTGTGACGGCTAGCAATACAGACCATGGGGTTGCTGATGCATTGCGGCGATTTGTCACAGAATAAATAAAAAAACTAGGTTTTTTGAACAAATTGATTGACTTTCATTTCTACTCTCCTTAAACTTTTAGCTATACCTAAAAAGGTAAGTGTTTGTTGGAAAGAAGGAGAAAAATGAATAAGAAGATCGAGAAGACATTGACCAAATTTGCCGAGCCGTTGGGGCTCTCAGTTGATACTTCCACCGGGGTGATTTATGGAACGTATCATAGTTATAAACTTTTTTTAGTTCAAGAGAATAACAATAGTTATTCTCTTGTGGCTCATTTTTCCCTTAGCAAAGAGGGGGAACTTCCGAACCAAGAAGAAGTCAAAGAAGTTTTAAGTGAGTCAAAAGAGATCACCGACTGTGTGATCCAAGGATATCAAGTTGCCTATACATTACGCGGAGCGATGACTGCAGGGAAAACTGTGGACAAGATCCGTACTGCGTTGGACCAATTGACGAATTTCTTGAAGACGAAAGGTTACCAAAATGCTTGTACCTTCTGCGGAACGATCACTGAGCCGGTTTCGCTGTATGCTATTGGCGGCACTCCCGTCATTGCGTGTGAAGCTTGCTTTAAGAAACAACAAGAAGCGGTCCTTGCACAAGAACGGGAAAAAGGGCAGAAAAAAGAAAATTGGCTAGCTGGAACAGTGGGCGCGTTTCTTGGTTCACTGATTGGTGCCGGCGCAATTATTTTATTAGGACAACTGGGATATGTAGCTGCATTGTCTGGAATCGCAATGGCGATCTGTGCCATCAAAGGGTATGAATTATTAGGTGGAAAACTCAGTACAAAAGGTATTATTAGTAGTATCATCGTCATGATCATTATGGTCTATGTCGGGAATCGTATCGACTGGTCGATCAGTGTAGCGAATTATTACACGGACGTTGATGTCTTCTACGCTTTCCGTATTTTACCTGATTTGATTCGTGAAGGGTATTTGGAAGCGAGTCAATATTACGGGAACTTAGGTCTGGTCTATCTCTTTACGGCGATTGGGGCTATTCCAACTATTATCGCTGCGGTACGAGAGGGTAAAGTGACGCGTCAAAGCTATAAAATGGAGTAATCCACTTTTCTATCCAAAGATAAAAAAACGCAAAGCGCGATCTCTTTCGCTTTGTGTTTTTTGTTTTTGTGTCATAAATAATAACATGCAGTGTTAACATAAAAAATAAATAATAATAAAATGAGAAAAATAGCTTGCTTTTATAATTAATATTTATTAAAATCTTATTTACATTCAGAGTTTTGTAATAATTCTGAAAATTTTGGATTTTCATAAGGGGTAGGTAAGATGAAGAAAAAATGGGGATATGGTGTCATCGCTGTTTGTGGAATCGTATTAGCAGGTTGCTCAACAGGAGGGACATCAAGTACAGGTGAAAGTTCAAGTGGTAGTGGGACAGCAGCTGCCGAACAAATTTTTAATGTTGTGGTTCAACAAGAAATGCCTAGTGCTGATCTATCCTTAGCCACCGATACGATCAGTTTCAGTGCTTTAAATAATGTGTATGAAGGGTTGTACCGCTTAGATGCTGATAGTAAGCCCGAACCAGCAGGTGCCGCCGAATTAGCGGAAGTCAGTGAAGATGGTCTGACCTATAAATTGAAATTACGTGAAGATGCCAAATGGTCAAATGGAGAACCAGTAACAGCAGCGGATTATGTCTTTGGCTGGCAACGCACCGTAAGTGCGGAAACAGGTTCTGAATATGCGTACTTATTTGCGCCCGTAACCAATGCCGAAGCGATAACAGCAGGTGAAAAAGATGCCTCAGAATTGGGGATCAAAGCAGTCAGCGACTATGAATTAGAAATCACGCTGACGACACCTACGCCATACTTCCAATACTTATTGGCATTTCCATCCTTCTTCCCACAAAGCCAAGCAGTCGTAGAAGACAACGGCGATCAATATGCTTCAACAAGCGACAATGCCGTTTACAATGGACCGTTTGTGTTAGCTGGCTTTGATGGTCCAGGAACCGATACAGAATGGTCATATGAAAAGAACGACCAATATTGGGATAAAGATACGGTGAAACTTGATACGATCAATGTCAGTGTCGTAAAAGAATCATCGACCTCTTTGAATCTATTCCAGGATGGGCAAGCGGACGACGTCATCTTAACAGGAGAATTGGCGCAGCAAATGGCCAATGATGAAGCGTTTGTGTCAGAACCATTAGCCCGTACTTCCTATATCGAGTTGAATCAGCGAGAAGAAGATTCGCCATTTCGCAATGAGGATCTGCGTAAAGCAATCTCTTATGCCATCGATCGTGATGCATTAGTGACATCGATTTTAGGTGATGGTTCATTGGCTTCCACAGGATTGATACCAAAAGGAATGACCTTTAAACCAACTGATAATACTGATTTTGTCGATGAAGCGGAAAGTGTCATTGAATACGATCAAGAAAAAGCCAAAGAACATTGGGAAAAAGCCAAAGAGGCTTTGGGAATCGATTCTTTAAGTTTTGAAATTTTGGCCTCTGACACAGACTCAACCAAAAAAGCCATTGAATATATTCAAAGTGCGATTCAAGATACGCTTGATGGGGTGAAAGTTAGCCTAAGTCCAGTACCTTTCTCCGTTCGCCTTGATCGTTCAAACTCAGGTGATTTTGATGTCGTTATGGGTGGCTGGGGTGCTGACTATGCGGATGCCAGCAGTTTTACAGATCTATTTGTAACCGATAATTCATACAACCGAGGTCGTTGGACAAGCGATGAGTACGATGCAGCAGTGAAATCATCTGCCACGACAAATGCTGGCAATCCAGATGCCCGCTGGCAAGATTTGTTGGATGCAGAGAAAATCATCATGGATCAACAAGGGGTTATCCCTGTGTACCAAAACGTTGAAGCTCATTTACGTGCACCAAAAGTAAAAGGGGTCGTTTCTCACGGTGCCGGTGCGCAATACGATTACAAGTGGGCAGTTATTGAAGAATAAGCGCCTAAAGAAGAAGCTGGTTTTGCGTAAGCAAGCCAGTTTTTTTCTTGTGCTTTGTTCTTACTTACACAATGTTAGTAATGAGAGCGGATGCAATTGTTTATAAAAAAACAAAAAAAAGTTGACAAGGATCAATGATCAACTTGTCAACCTCGTTTTTTCTTCATCTATTTCACAGAAATCCAGTGAAAGATTATTCGCTAACTGTTACGTCGCCTGTTACAGAAGCGCCATCTTCGTCAAGTGTTGCTGAATCTTGGAATTCTTTTGAAGTGAATGTTACGTTACCTTCAACTTTTGCACCGTTCAATACAAAGCCGTTTGCATTCACTTCAACGTCACCTTTGATTACACCGTGAACGATGTTGAAGTTTTCTGAGTTAACGATCAATTTAGGAACAGTTACTGTGTACTCAGCTGTTACGTTGCGGTCTTCATCTTGTGAGTACAATGCAAATTTACGGTAGATATCAGCTGAGTCATCGCCTTTATCATGGAATTCGCCATCAACGGTTACATCGTTATCAAATGTCATGTCAGCAGTTACAGCAACGATCCAGTTACCATCTGCACCCAATGCTTTTTCAATGACTGAAGTTTGGTCACTGATAGAAGCAGTTGAAACAACATCATCTGATGATTCAGTTGATGCAGCAGTTGAAGCTGCTGTTGATGATGAGCTTGCAGCTGTGTCGTTATCTGAACTACATGCAGCTAAAAGAGTGCCTCCCATAAGCAATGATGCAGCGATTAAAGTGATTTTAGTTTTTTTCATGTTTCCTTCTCCTTTGTATTCCCATAGTTTTCTTAAAAACAAAATGATTATACCATACCGAAGTGAAGTTTGTGAAACAAAAAACATAAATGAGGAGAAATTTAATAAATATCAGCCTAGGATTAAAAAAATTTCAAAGAAACTAGGAATAAATGCGTGACGCTTACGAATGAATGAGACATCTCATTCACAAAGAACCCTCCATTATGGAGGAAATGCACTTCTTCTATAATGGAGGGTCATTACTACATTCGCTTTCGATCAGTCAACTGCTTGAACTTCGATACGATCAAATCCATGATGAACTGATACATAAAGGCATGGGTTTGGAAATGGGTTTGATGAGGGAAGATGATTGCTTCTTGGACAAAGGGAAGTTCCGAGATCTGTGGGTTGGCGGTGATCACGATGACTTTGGCTTTGGTTCGATCAAAGAAATCTTTTCGAGGCGTTCCATTTCGAATTTGTTGCTTGGTCAGGTAGTCACCGGAATTGGTAAAAATAATAAAAAGCGATTCTTCATCGGCAGATTTGATGATTTCTTCCTGTACGAGATCGTCTTGGAAGGTCCGAATGAACTTGCCGTTGTAAGCTAGTTTGATCTGGAAATCAATAGCAGCCGATTCTGAGAATAATATTCCAAAAGCAAAGACATTTTTATGCGAAACAATTGCTTGTGCGACCCGTTCGATGGCTGGCAGATCAAGATGATGCCGCAGATAATCGATGTCTTGTATCACTGCGTCAAAATAGGAGTCTACGCCTTCTTGCTCCAAAGCAGACAAAATATTCGAGCGATAATTTAGCGGATTGTTGAAGCGGTTCTCGATGAAAGCTGCGTTGTCTTTTAAATCACCATAGTCATCAAAGCCTAAGGTACGGGCGAATTTTGAAACGGTTGACTTTGACACATGGCAAAGAGCGGCGAATTCACCAATACTTAGAGTTTGGATCTGATCGTAATAGTTGATCATGGTCAAACCGATATAGTAGTTGGTGGAATCAGTGGGTGCATTATTTAAAAGATTCAATAAACGAATGATTAAGAGGCCCATTTTCTTTCCTTTCTTGTAAGCAGTTTCCAAATTGCGAACTTTCGCAGGTGTGAGAAAAAAATCTGCTATAGTAACGCCATAAAGCGCTTTATAAATCAAACACGGGAGTGAGTCATTTGGCAAAAGATTATTCAAAACTTGCTAGTGAAATTATAGCACAGGTCGGTGGGGAACAAAATATCGTTAGCCTGTATCATTGCATCACTAGATTGCGTTTTAAGTTGAAAGATGTCGAGTTGGCACGAAAAAATAAGAACAAAATTCAGCAGCTTGATGGGGTATTGTCAGTCATTGAAGGAAATGGCCAGTTTCAAGTCGTGATTGGGAATCATGTGGCAGATGTTTTTCAAACGATCATGAGCAAGTATTCGATCCAAAACGCTTTGGAAAGTGATGGAGATGCCGAAGAATCAACAGAAAAACAAGGCAATGTATTTATCCAATTCTTCAATGTATTGTCTGCGATCTTTAATCCAATCATTGTTGCGCTTGCAGGGGCAGGGATGTTGAAAGCTTTACTAGTTGTTTTTACGACCTATCATTTGATGGACGCAGAAGGAAGCACCTATAAAATATTAGCTGCTGCTGGCAATAGTGTCTTTTATTTCTTGCCTTTATTTTTAGCGATCAGTGCAGCGCGGATTTTCAAAGTCAATATGTTTATTGCTTTAGCAATCGTTGGGGCGTTGCTGGAGCCGAATTTTACAGCAATGGTGACGGAAAACGGTGTGACGGTTGATTTCTTTGGCATCCCAGCTGTGCTGATGGGGTATTCGGGTACCGTGATTCCAGCGATCGTTTCGATCTATATCTACTCGCACTTGGAACGCCTACTCAAACGGATCATTCCTAAGAGTATCGAGATTTTTGCTCTATCGCTAGTGGCTCTTTTGATCATGGTGCCTCTGACCGTTTTGATCATTGGACCGGTAGGTGTAATGCTTGGGGACGGTTTAGGCAATGCCATGAACTTTATCAGCGATAAGAGAGGGCTGTTGGCTGGCTTGTTGATCGGTGGCGGTTGGACATTCTTAGTAATGATCGGGATCCATTGGGGAGTTGTACCGATCATGGTCAATAACCTAGCGGTATATGGCTATGATACGCTGCGCCCGATGATCGCAGCAGCAACATTTGCGAGTGCTGGGGTTGCTTTAGGTGTATTTTTACGCTCTCGCAGAAAAGAAACCAAAGGTCTGGCGCTATCTTCCTTGCTTCCAGCATTGCTTGGAGGAATTACAGAACCCATCGTCTATGGACTTTCGGTAAAATTTAAAAAGCCGTTGATTGCTCAAACCATCGTTGGTGCCATTGCGGGTGCGTTTATGGGCATGATGCAAACCAAGGCCATCGTCTATGTTTTTCCAGCATTGACGACATTGCCAGCTTTCTTTGGGGACACCTTTGTGTACTATTTGATCGGCATTGCCTTTGCGTTCTTCGGTACTGCTATTTTGACCTATGTATTAGGATTTGAAGAAACGCTAGAACCTGTTTTAGAAGAAGGTGCAGGGCTGCAAGTGATGACACCAGTTGCTGGTGAAGCGATCACGCTTGATGATGTCAAAGATGAAGTATTTTCTTCTCGAGCAATGGGAGATGGATTAGCCGTTTATCCATCAGCCGGCGATATTTATGCGCCACTTACTGGTACGGTTGTGACAGTGTTTCCAACTGGACATGCTTTTGGGATCCAATCAGCTGCTGGGACGGAAGTGTTGGTTCATATCGGCTTAGACACGGTTGATTTAGCAAAAGGCGTGTTTGAGATTTCGGTGAAACAAGGGGATCAAGTCGTGAAGGGGCAAAAAATTGGCACCTTTGACTTAGCAAAAATTATTGAAAAAGGATATGATCCGACAACCATGTTGGTCTTTACCAGTGTGATCAAAGAAGATGCATTGACAGTTGTGGATCAAGCGAAAAAAGACGTTACCGCATTGGTAGCAAATGATTTATTAAAAGGAGCGATTTCATGAGTGTATTTCCAAAAAAATTCCTATGGGGCGGCGCAATCGCCGCAAATCAAGCCGAAGGAGCTTATTTGGAAGGAGGAAAAGGATTAAGCGTAGCAGATATTTTACCAGTTGGTGAAAAACGTATTGAGCAAGTTTCACTGCAGCTTGAAGAGGAAAACTTTTATCCGAGCCATGAAGCCATCGACTTTTATCATCGGTACCCAGAAGACATTGAACTGTTTGCGGAAATGGGCTTGAAATGTTTGCGTACCTCAATTGCTTGGAGTCGCATTTTTCCGAATGGGGATGAGACGGAACCGAATGAAGCAGGTTTACAATTTTATGATGATTTATTTGATGCCTTGAATGAAAAAGGGATCCAACCAGTTGTTACGTTAGCTCACTTTGAGACACCACTGCATTTGGTAACGAAATATGGTGGTTGGCAAAATCGTGCACTGATCGATTTTTTTGATCGGTATACAAAAGTGGTTTTTGCACGCTATAAAGGGAAAGTGAAATATTGGATGACTTTTAATGAAATCAACCATACCCATACGATCCCTTTACTCGCAGCAGGTATCGATGTGTTTTCTTTCGAGACTGAAGAAGAAAAATTACAGGCACTTTATCAAGCGAGTCATAATATGTTTGTTGCAAGTGCCAAAGCAGTTCTGAATGGGAAGGCAGTAGATGAAAACAATCAGATTGGCTGTATGCTGTCACTGAGTCCGATTTATCCTGCAACGTGCAACCCGCAAGATGTTTTTGAATCGTATCAACTGCGCCGTCGTTCTTTGTTTTATAGTGATGTGCAATTGCGAGGAGCGTATCCTGAATACTTCGACCGCATCGTGAAGGATAATCATCTGTTGCTGGACATTACAGAAGAAGATCTAGCGATCATTAAAGCGGGGACCTGCGATTATTTAGGCTTTAGTTTTTACCGCAGCTCATTACATGAAGCGGGCATGAAAATTTTAGGCAATACTGGCGGATTATTGGGGAAAAAGAATCCTTACCTAAAAGAAACTGCTTGGGGATGGCCGATCGATCCGTTGGCATTACGCTATGTTTGCAGCGAATTGACTGATCGCTATCAAAAACCATTATTTATCGTTGAAAACGGAATTGGTTTAAAGGATGTTGTCAATGAAGATGGATCGATCGTCGATGAAGAACGGATGGCTTATTTGAAAGACCATGTAAAGGCAATGGCGGAATCGATCAAAGATGGCGCAACGATTCTAGGCTATACATGGTGGGGACCGATCGATATCGTTTCTGCGGGGACAGGAGAGATGGAAAAACGATACGGCTTTATCTATGTCGATAAGCAAAATGATGGTAGCGGAGATCTTTCCCGCAAGAAAAAAGCTAGTTTTGCGTATTATCAGCAAGTGATCGCCACGAATGGGGAAGCGTTGGCGTACGAATCATTTTTGAAAGGAGGCAAGTAAAATGAAAAGTTATTTTCCAAAAGATTTCCTCTGGGGGGGAGCAACAGCTGCCAACCAAGTTGAAGGAGGCTCTGGGATCGATGGAAAAGGCTTGTCGGTTTCTGATGTATATCTGTTCGATTCCTCAATGCCGAAAGAACGTTGGACTGACCAATGGCATATGATGACTCATCAGCAAGTTGCAGAAGCACAGGATCCTAACAGCACGAAATACTATCCGAAAAGACAGGGCATCGATTTTTATCATCACTTTAAAGAAGATATTCGCTTATTTGCTGAGATGGGCTTCAAAGCCTATCGGATGTCAATTGCCTGGACACGGATCTTTCCAAAGGGGAATGAGGTAGAGCCAAACGAAGCTGGATTGGCATTTTACGACGCAGTCTTTGATGAATGTTTGAAGTATGGGATTGAACCAGTGGTATCACTATCCCATTATGAGATGCCTTTGTATTTAGTGACTGAGTATGGAGGATGGCCGAATCGGCAAGTGATCGACTTTTATGTCCGTTTTGCCAAGACGGTGATTGAGCGATACCAAAAGAAAGTCAAATACTGGGTGACTTTTAATGAAATCAACTGTGTCAAACACCATCCATATGTTAGTGTTGGGATCATTGAAGAAGGCCATCCAAATATTGAACAAGACAAGTACCAAGGGGCGCACCATCAATTTGTCGCCAGCGCAATCGTGACTGACTTTTGCCATCGATTGATTCCCGATGCCAAGGTCGGCTGTATGATCAGCTATCAATTATTAACGCCGTACAGCTGTGATCCAGATGATGTCCAAAAAACAGTCGAAAGTCAACGAACCTCACTCTTTTTCAGTGATGTGCAGGCAAGAGGCTATTATCCAGCATATGCCAACCGCATGTTTGAAGAAAAAGGAGTGGAATTGGTGATCGAACCAGGAGATTTAGAAGTCATCCGGGAAAACCCTGTGGATTTTGTTTCCTTCAGTTACTATATGTCCAGTGCAGTCAGCGCGCATCCAGAACGATTGGAAAGTGCTGTCGGGAATTTGATTACTGGTGGGATCAAAAACCCCTATTTGCCAAGCAGTAAATGGGGTTGGCAGATCGATCCCAAAGGGTTGCGAATAGCATTGAATCAACTCTATGATCGCTACCAAAAACCTTTGTTTATTGCCGAAAACGGTTTGGGAGCAGAGGATGTCGTAAACGAAGATGGCACCATCGATGATTTTTATCGAATCGACTATCTGCGTCAGCATATTGAACAAATCAATGAAGCGTTGCATGATGGCGTCGAGGTCTTTGGCTATACGGTATGGGGCTGCATCGATATCATCAGTGCTTCGACCTCACAAATGTCGAAACGCTATGGTTTTATCTACGTCGACCAAGACGATGAAGGCAATGGCACAAAGAAACGCTTGAAGAAAGCGTCTTTTGATTGGTACAAAAAAGTAATTGCTTCAAACGGCGCAACTCTTTGATTTTTGATTCTTCCAGATAAAGCAATTCCTAGGCTTAATCATAAGGTTTCTTAACAATTTCGCTTATTATCAAGAAAAAAGCCCAAATTTATTTGCTATTTTATTTTAACCATGCTATGATGAATAGGTAAAGTTCTGATATGTTAATACTTGTTTATCTTTTCTATTGATACACACTTCAATTACACATCATTTTCTATTACAAACAAATAAACACAGTCGATGTGTAATATGGAGGTATACGTTTATGAATAACGGTACAGTAAAATGGTTTAATGCAGATAAAGGTTTTGGATTTATTACAGGTGAAGACGGCAATGATGTATTTGCTCACTTCTCAGCTATCCAAGGCGACGGCTTCAAAACTTTAGAAGAAGGTCAAGCAGTGACTTTCGACGTTGAAGAAGGCCAACGTGGCTTACAAGCAACAAACATCGTTAAAGGTTAATTGACGTTAACAAGCGAGAATCCATTGGGTTCTCGCTTTTTTTTGTTTTATTTTATATAAGTATTGAAATGGATAAGGTTTCCAGGATCTGTTACAAGAGAATAGTTGCAGGATTTGAGAGCCTAACATGGTAAATAGTACATCTTTGCTTTCGATAGTCAACTAACCCTAAGCGTTGTGTTTTACTTATCCATGATTTCTCATTCGATGATAAGCGTATAAAAAGAGGAAAAGAGAAAGAGGGCACTATACCGTATTCAATAAATAAATGCTTTTCACAGTAAATGAAAAAGTGATTGAACAGGTTTAGTAGCATCGCTATCAATTAAAATCACTGATCGCAAGTGATTCAAATGGCATGTCTCATTTGAATAGAATAAAGAAACAGGTACAGTGGAAAATGCCACGATTCAATGTATGGTCCCCCGTACTTATACAAGAGTAATCGATGTGCAAGATCGATAATTCTTATTCGTTTCATCGATATTGTCTTGAATCAATTGCAAAAGTAGAATATATTGATACAAATTAGATACTTTTTTTATTGCAGATGGGAACAAAGATGATTACCTATCGAGGGGGAATCTATATGAAGCCAAAAGAAATACTTTGCCAATGGGTTGATGCGTTTAATCAAGCAGATGTAGAATGTATTTCAGAATTATATGATGACAATGCAATAAACCATCAGGTTGCCAATGAGCCAGTTATTGGGAAAGAAGCGATAAAGCAGATGTTTGAGCAAGATTTTTCTAACGCAAAAATGGTTTGTATCGTTGAGAACATTTTCGAAGATGGACAATGGGCAATTTTAGAGTGGCGTGACCCATTGGGTTTGAGAGGCTGCGGTTTTTTTCAAATAGTAAATGATAAAATTTTATTTCAAAGAGGCTACTGGGATAAATTATCTTTTTTAAAACAGCACGACTTGCCTATTGAATAAAAGGAATTCCCGTATAGGAATGGTTAGCAGATATGCATGACAGGAAGGTTAATCGCTTCACGTAAAATTCTTAAAGGGCAACACTGTATGAAAACAAAGCTTTTTGTTTAAGTAATGTTTAAGAATAAGTACGTTTTCTTCCATTTGCACTCTGTCTCGTGGTATAGTTATTAATAAGCGACAAATATTTTTGTACCACACGTTACTTGTTTTGAAGAAATTTATTCAAACCTGGCGTAACTTCAGAGTTACAAGGATACAATAGAGGTTAGGGATTGTATCGTTTAAATGAGAAATAAATAATAGTAGTAATAGTATGCTGCACTTTCAAAGAATAAATATTGACTCGTCAGATAGCCTTCTCGTTTACCCAAACGAGAGGGCTATCGTTTATTAGAAAAGAAAAAGTGTCTTTTTCCTAAAAGAAAGGAAGAAGACACTTTTTGGCTTTATTCTGCTGTGAGGGGGATCGTCAGCTTGCGATCATCGGTTTGATCGTCGAGCATTGAATCGACATATTGCTTCAAAAAGTAAGAATAGGTCGATAACCACTGATACTCCTCGGAGTCTTTGATGGCAGCTATTTCCTCGACTGAGTAAGTATCATTGCCAGTAAAAAGGGCCGTGTTCAGCTTCGTGACAAACGTGCAAAGTTGTGTGATCTGGGCTTCTGACAGTTCAGACACGGCGGACAATTGGTCGCGGACCAGTTGGTCGGTGTCATTTTCAAAAATACTTTTCTGGTAGTTTTGATAGTCCAGTAACTGTTCATCAGTTTGCTTCGTTTCAGCCGCCCAAGCATCGAGATCAATCTGCCGAGCTTCGTAGTCGATATCTTTGTCAGAAAGAGAAAGGACGCCGTAGCCTAATTCTGCTGTTGAATAAGACCCAGTGACTGCTTCATAAAGCGAATCATTCCCTTCGTTAATGTCTTGAATGTGGATATGACCAGAGAAAACGGCTGGCACGTTGAAGCGTTCCAACAAAGCGACAGTCTCAGAGGCGTTGTTGAGAACATAACCGTCTTGTAACAATTTATTATGACTGAACAAGTTATGGTGTAAAAAGACCAGTGGTACTTGCTCTGCTTCTTTTGTCAGGGTTAATTGCTCCTCCAACCAGGTTAGAGTAGCTGGTTTCAACTCACCATTCGTTGTAGGCTCATCCCAATTAACCTCAGAATCGTAGATACATGAATCTAGTAAAAAGAGGCGATACTTGTCATTTAACTGAATGCTGTAGCTAAGGGAAGACTTGTCGATACTGTTGGCTTTTTCGTAACCTTCAGCAAAAATCGTTTGAAAATCCTCAGGACTGATTTGATCGGCATAGTATTCCTTTTCACCTTGAAATGCTCGCGCCCAACCATTGTAAATCTCGTGGTTGCCAGGTAATGCTAAAACCATAATGCCAGCTTCTTGCAATGGTTCAAGCAATCTTGCCAACTCTTGAGCACTTGCTTTCTCGCCATTGAGCGTCATATCACCGGTCAAAATAATTCCCGTTGGTTTCTCCTTTAAGGCTTGAGCGGTGAAGGCCTCGATTGATTGTTCTTGATACATCATCTCTTTGCCAGCAGCTCCTTGCGTGAAGGTCTGAAAGGCTTCGCCATTATCATGAAGCGTGGAGGAAAGAAAATGAATATCACTTAAGAGCCAAAACTCACTGTTGCTTGCCTGTTGCAAAGGTGTATCGGCTTCATGCACCTTACGAAATTGAAAGAATAACAGGAAACAGGTGACAAAAAGTGTAAGAAGTGCCAATGGCCAAAACCATTTTTTGTGTGTACGAATCGCGATTCCCTCCTCGCTTGTTTTATTTATTATAGGAAGGAAAAGGAATCTTGTCACATAAAGGGTCTTTTTTTGAAAGATTTCTTGTTTTCATAGTTTTTCTTGTTAAGATAATTCCGAAAAAACTATAAGTGCTCTTATTTAGGTGCTTTTATGTGATAAAAATAACTAAAATAGAAAGAACATCATTTTTTGAAAATGAAAAGAAAACGCGGTGTTTTATTCAGAAACATTGATTTAACGGTCTTTAATTGTTCTGTTATTTATCGCTGAGATAAAGGAAGTGTTAGATTGAAACATTTTTGTAACATTTCCTTTATCTGTGTGTCATATCATTATGGTAGAATTCATTTGTCGTTAAATCGAACATTAAACTTTCTTAGACAAAATTAAGTTTTTATAAAGGCAGTTCATCTGTCAAATCAACCAGCTAGTCGGAGGAAAAACGAGTGAAGAATAGTTTGTTATCAGCATTAATGGTGTGTTCACTAACATTAACCGCAGTTGCAGCACCTGCATTAGCATTTGCAGATTCCATTGATGATCAAATCGAGCAGCAAGACCAAAAAATCAATTCTCTTAAAGGTCAGCAAGCTGACGCCCAATCACAGATCGATTCTCTAGAAGCAGAAATTGAAACAGTGAGTGCAAAAGTTGCTTCATTAGAAGCAAAACAAGTTGAGTTAGGTCAAGAAGCTGAGAAATTGCAAGACAAAATCGCAACATTGAAATTGCGTATTGCCAAACGTGAAGAAGCAATTCAAAAGCAAGCCCGTGATGTACAAGTTAACGGTCAAAGCACCAATTTCATTGATGCTGTTTTAGAAGCAGATTCTTTAACGGATGTTATCGGTCGCGTACAAGCGATGACAACGATCGTCAATGCAAACAATGATTTAGTTGAACAACAAAAACAAGACAAACAAGATGTTGAAGACAAAGTCAAAGAAAACGAAAGCAAGATCCAAGAAGTTGCTGCAAACCAAGCAGAACTTAGCCAACAAAAAGATGCCATTGCAGCAAAACAAGCTGATTTAAATGTCTTGAAAGCAAACTTAGCAGCAGAACAAGCAACTGCTGAAAAAGACAAAGATGCATTGAACAAGAAAAAACAAGAAGCGGAAGCTGAAAAAGCCCGTATCTTGAAAGAACAACAAGAAGCTGCTGCTGCTCAAAAAGCAGAAGAAGAAAGACAAGCTGCTGCTTTGAAAGAAGCACAAGAAGAAGCTGCTGCCCAATCAACAGAGAGCACGACAGAAAATACAGTTGCTTCTACTGAAACAGCAACAAGTAGTTCTTCAAGCAACACAAGCTCAAGTTCAAGCAATACTAGCAGTTCTAACAGCTCAAGTTCATCGAACACAAGCTCTTCGAACACTGGTTCAAGCAATTCAAGTTCAAGTAACTCAGGTTCAAACTCTTCATCAAACAATGATTCTACCGGAAGTACTTCTACAGGCGGCGGAAAAGATCATTCAAGCTCAGGGAACATGTATGCTTGGGGTCAATGTACTTGGTACGTGAAAAACCGTGCTCCTTGGGTAGGTACTTACTGGGGTAACGGGGCCCAATGGGGTGCGTCAGCTGCAGCTGATGGGTACACTGTCAATGGTACACCAGCAGCCGGTGCTGTTGTAGTCTTTGCCGCTGGTCAATCAGTTGGTGGCGTTTGGACTGCTGATCCAACTTATGGTCACGTAGCCTATGTTGAATCATACAACCCATCAAACAATACGATCACGATCTCTCAAGGCGGAATGGGCTTTGACAGTCCTGGTGGACCAAACACTGCAACATTGAGCGCATCTGGATATACTTACATCCATCGCTAATCAAATCAAAAGCAAAGCATCAACGCAATCGCGTTGATGCTTTTTTATTTGATCGATCGCTTTCTAAATCGGTCAGACAAGAGAATTACCCAGAGAGACAAGACAGGGTTCTCTCAAATCTTATCAAGATTCTATAGAAAATAGGAGGTTTCTCGTTCTACTATCAAATAGTGAGAAACGGTGAAAAGGTCGTTTTTGAAGTTACCATCAGTTCTTCCATTGCACGAGAAATCGCCGTATAGAGAATCCGCTGATCTTGATCGGTATGATAATTTTCTGCTGAAACATCATATAAAAGAACCTGCTTAAATTCCAATCCTTTGGCAAGATGAATCGGTAAAACCGTTCCATGAAATGACACGGCCTGTTTATCGAAGAATTGTTTAAGCTCTTCACTGGATCGACTATCTTTTGTGATGATCGTTACTGGCTGCTTAAGTTCCTTTACTATGTCTACCAAGGCAACGTCAGTCAGATTGGCATAAAACTGTGGCAACTTTCCTGCTGGTCGAACGGCAGAGATTTTTAAATTGGTTTCTTTTGGTAGCATTTGAGCAAATAACCGTGTGATTACACCGCTAGACCGATAACTCGTAGTCAGCTGATACGTTTCGAGGGATTTCGCCTGTTGTTGAAATATCGTTTGGATTTCTGATACGGTGATGGCACTTGTAAAAATCGCCTGTTGCTGATCCCCCACGAGGGTGAAAGCGGTCATAGGAAAAAGACATAATAGAAACTGCAGTTGTGCTGGCGTATAATCTTGGACTTCGTCGATAAAGAGATAGCGCAAAGCAGGGACAGGTTGTTTTTCGGCCACCAAATGACGTATCAGCAATAGACAAACAGTATAATCCAAACTATCTGTTGTTTGCGTCAAAGTGATCTGTCCATGAGTAAAATAGTCGGCACTGTCTGCTAACAATTGTTTCGTATCAAACCACGTAAGGTCGTTGATTTGTTTCGTAACTTTTGCATATTTTTTCTTTAGGAGGCGAAGGGCTGCTTTCTGAATCGTTTTTTCTGAATCATCTTTTAAAACTGTCCCTAAAAGGGATCGTTGTTCATCTTCAGTCAAAGAACGAACTTGGTCGTGAACATTCGCTGCTAAGGCATTTTTTTGCAATCGTTCCTCCCAAGCGTAAGCCAATTTCTTTTTGACAGCTTGGATGCGATCGCGCAAGGGTGCCTGTTTCGGTGTTTCTTGGAAGAAAGTGTCGATCGTTTCTTCAGAAAAAAGGACGACGTTTTTTCTTTTGATTGGTTTAAACTGAAGCACAAGTTCTTCTGGCAGCTGTTTGCTCAAGGATTGAAGAAAGCGGCTGAAGTCAGCACTGCGTAAAAGTTCGATTGCTTCACTGGGTGCTTGCTGGATGCGGTCAAAATAAGCCTCTTCCGATTCTAAGTCAACGCTAGGAAATGCTTGGCAAAACTGCCGCATGGTCAACGTCAATGGATTTTTTTCACCGAGGGAAGGCAGCACTTGCGAAATATAATCAATAAACCGCGAATTTGGGGAGAGGATCAAGACATTCTCTGCGGTCATCTCTTCACGAAAATGGTACAGCAAAAAGGCGATCCGCTGCATGACAGCAGAAGTTTTTCCGCTTCCAGCAACACCGTTGACCAGTAGGTTTTTATGCGCTAAGTCACGGATGATGACGTTTTGTTCGTGTTGGATCGAAGCAGTGATATCCTGCATTTTTTGGCTATTATTGGCTTCAAGGGCTGCCAGTAACACGTCATCTTGAATCGCCACTGAGGTATCAAAGGCTTGCTTCAATTGATCTTTTTCGATAATAAATTGACGGCGTTGTTCAAGAACGGCAGAAATCGTCTGATTGTTCACTTGATAAGAGACCGGACCCAAGCGTTTGGCATAGAACAATTCGGCAATTGGGGAGCGCCAATCATAGATCAGCCCTTCCTTATTTTCATTAACAAAACCATTGATCCCAATGTAAAAATCTTCTATCGTTTCCTCATCTTCAAATTGTAGGGAGATTTTACCAAAGTAGGGACTATCCAGAAGACGGTCGATGGCAGCTAATTCACGTTCAGCAGATTGAAGAGCGGCGTTCATTTGGTCGATCTCACGATTCTTACTTTCGATGGCAGCAAAAGTATCTAAACGGTCAGCAAAATTATCAAAGTTTAAGCGAATCTCTTCGCCGATGCTTTGCATCGCAAGGCGATCCTTTTTTCTGCCTTCAGTCAAGAAACTGTTCAGCACTGTCTTTCGTGTTAGCAATTGCTGGTACGTGTCTGCGAGATGCTTCTTTTCAGCCTTTAGGTTGTTCATTCAGACTCACATCCATTCTCCAAAGTAACTCAATTATACGGGCATCCACCAAAAATACTAGTCTATTTTTTTGACTCTGGATGCGGTATAATAATAGTGGGAAGAGGCATCTGATTGTTCCAATGTCATGGGAGCAAGCAGAATGCGTCTATTTTTTTGTTTTAAAAATGAGAAAAAGGGTCATTGCTTGTGTTTTTGAAGGGGCTGTTTATACTGAATATAGAGAAAAATACAAAGCGAAAAATCGTTGAGGGAGTGTCAACATGTCCAAACTATTGTCACCAGTGAAGCTAGCGAATTTAACATTGGCCAACCGCGTCGTTATGTCGCCGATGTGTATGTATGAAGTAAAAAAAGAAGACGGTGTTGCGGAGCCCTTTCATTTTGTTCACTATGGGGCACGAGCATTAAGCAAAGCCGGATTGATCATTATCGAAGCAACTGCCGTTGAACCAGACGGACGAATCACAAACAATGATCTAGGGTTATGGAATGAAGAACAGCAAACAGAACTGACGAAATTGGTGGAACTGCTGCATGGGTTCGATGCGCAAGTAGGCATCCAACTAAGCCATGCAGGACGAAAAGCAGTTGATGCCACCAATCCTTTGGCACCAAGTGCCGTTGCCTTTAACGAACGCTACCCGTTACCGTCAGAAATGACCCTGGCGGAGATCAAACGGGTGCAAGACAGTTTTGTTCAGGCTGCCCAACGAGCAGCTAATGCGGGTGTCGCGATGATCGAACTTCATGGGGCTCATGGCTACTTGATGGATCAATTTCTTTCGCCATTCGTCAATCAACGCACCGACCAGTATGGTGGTTCCTTAGAGAATCGGTATCGCTTTGTAAAAGAAACGGTACAAGCAGTTCGGGCGGTCTTTTCTGGGGCATTGTGGATGCGCTTGTCACTGACAGACTATGAAGAACCAGGACGCCAAAATTCGTTGGAAGATTGGCAGCAAGTAGCCCAATGGCTTCAAGCAGATGGCATTGATTGTCTTGATTGCTCAACCGGTGGTGTGGTGGATAAAAAGCCTAATATTCCGATCTATGATGGCTACCAAGTGCCCTTTGCTGCAGCCATCAAGCAAGTGGTCGATATTCCCGTAGCAGCAGTCGGTTTATTGGATAATCCTGATCTTTGTGAATATCTTTTGCAAACCAATCAAGTGGATTTGGTTTTACAAGGCCGCGCATTGATCAGAAATGCCAACTGGTTGGCAGATGCAGCGGCTAAACTTCACGATAAGTCCTTTCAAGCGTACAATGATTCCTATCAACGTGGGGTGAAACGTTGATATATTTGATAAAAACATCTCCTAGAAGAAAATTCTTCTTAGGAGATTTTTTTATTCTGCTAGAATATTTTCAAACGAGTGATGAAAGAGCAATAAGCAAAACCAGAAACAAGTGTCTTACTTGTTTCTGGCTTTTTTTACATAGAAAAAGCATTATCCTGAGGAATCTTTCTGCTTCATGCTACACTAAAAAAGAAACGGAGGGAAATCAAGATGTTGACAACAGATCAGTTCTTTCACGGCCACGACAAGCAGACCGCTTTTTTTGAAGGCTGGTACCATAAACACCAAATCGGTGAAGAAGTCTATGCTTTTATTCCTGGTTTTTCGATTCAAAAAGACGGGACCAAAGAAGTATTCATTCAAGTGATCAATCATGAGGGTGCGCATTACTTTTCCTTTCCAGAAACTGACTTTCAAGTGTCTGAAGAGGAGCGTAAAGTAACGATTGGTGACAATATCTTTAGTGAAGCAGGCATCCAAGTCTCTTTAAAAAATAACGAGCTTCAAGTACAAGGGTCAGTAAAGTATAACGACCACAAACCGATTCAGCGGACACGTTATGCGCCGAGTATCATGGGTCCTTTTTCGTATCTGTCATTTATGGAGTGTTATCACGGGGTCTTGAGCATGAGTCATACCTTAGAAGGTACGCTGCAGTGGAACGACGAAGCAATCGATTTTACGAACGGGATCGGTTATTTGGAAAAAGATTGGGGAACCTCCTTTCCAGCAGCTTATATTTGGGTTCAATGCAACAGCTTTGATGCGCCAGATGTTCGGTTCTTTTTCTCCGCAGCCGACATTCCCTTTGCTGGTTTTGCTTTTTTGGGAACGATTTGTGTTCTGCAAGTCGGGAGCCAAGAATATCGTTTTGCTACTTATCATGGTGCAAAGATTCATGATGTCAAACGCACGGAAGACCGTTTAGTGATCCATCTCAAACAAAAACAATGGTCCTTAACGATCGAAGTTTTGACGAAAGAAGGGCATTCTTTGAGGGCACCTTCTATTGGGCAAATGAATCGGATCATTCGCGAAAGTGCCAGTACGGAAATTGCCTTGACCCTTTTAGAAAATGGGCAGGAGATCTTAAGGCAGACAGGGATGTCGGCTGGTTTTGAAGAAGTTGCGAATTTGCGAGGATTTCACTATTAAAAAAAGCAGAAAAATTCGTTTCTTTTGATATACTAGTAGATAGTTACTACGAAAACACGTATATTTGGAGGGAAATGGATGAAAAAAATAACGAATGAGACACTGTTTGAACTGAAAACGATTGCGCAGCCTGCAGTGGGGCAAAATCAGGTTTTTTACTTGGAAACGGTAGTCAACCCAGAGACCAACACGTATGATTCAGCGATTTATAGTATTGACGCAAAGACCAATGAACGGCGTGAGTGGGGCACCGAAGCGACGACCCACAACAGTCTAAAGGTCTCGCCAGATGAGCAATGGCTCAGTTTTGTGACGACCGATCCAAAGAAAGGTGAAAGTACGTTATGGACGATGGCGGTGTCCGGCGGCAAGCCCCAAGCACTTGTGACTGAAAAAGGTCTGGGCGACTATTTTTGGAAGCAAGACGCAACGGCTATCTATTACCAGCTGGCACAAGAGGAGACGGTTTCAGAGAATCAAGACGACAAAGAAAAGATGGACAAGCAAAAGGAATTTCCACAAGTAAAAGCTACTACGAAAGTCAATTATTTGGCGGATGGCGTCGGCTTTTTAAAAGAAAAAAAACATTCGATCATCAAAAAAACGATCGCGACACAAGAAACGGAACTGATTTTTGAGCATAAGTATCCCTTTGTGTTCTCTGGCTTAGCGGATGATCAAGAGACTTTGTTTCTCACTTTTGACAAAGAGGAAGAAGACGAGTGGGACTATGGATCGAAGGTTTGTCTCCTAAATAGCCAGACGAAAAAGACAGAAAGTTTAGAAAACATTCTGCCAGAAGGAACGTATACTTTTGCTGCAGCGCGCAATGATCAGCTGCTATTATTAGGCAATGACCTCTCTTACGGATTTGTGACCTTGGATGATTTATTTTTGATCGATTTAAAAACGAAAGCAGTCAAAAATCTTTCCAAGGAGTTAGATGTTGCTTTTGGCAATGCGATCATCAGTGATTTTCAACAAAAAAATCGCGGCGTAGCGATCACCTGGTTGACGGATGACACATTCCTTGTACCCGTAACGGAGCATGGCAAGCTACAATTGTACCGCGCCTCGATCCAAGGAGAATGGACCAAACTGCTTGATGAAAAAATGGATATCCTTGATGCGGCGATCTATTCGGAATCCAAACTTGCTGTTGCTTATGCGACCACAACGATCCCTAGTCGCTTAGGCTTGATTGACTTAGCAAGTGGCGAAGTAACTGATCTATACGATCCCAACCAAGCAATTATGTCACAGTTAGCGATCAGTAAACCCGAAGCGTTTTGGTACGAAGGAGCAGATGGGTGGCAAATTCAAGGCTGGTATTTGCCCCCGACCGAAACACAAGAAAGTCATCCAGCAATTTTGTACATCCATGGCGGTCCGCAAGTCTGCTACGGCGAAACATTTTTCCACGAGATGCAAGTCCATGCCGCTAACGGCTATGGGGTCATCTTGTTGAACCCTCGTGGCGGGCAAGGGTACGGTCAGGCGTTTGTCAAATCGATTTTAGGTGATTATGGCAATAAAGATTATCAAGACTTGCTGTTGGGGGTTGATGCCGTGGTGGCAAACCATCCAGAAATCGATACGAACACGATCCATGTAGCTGGTGGCAGCTATGGTGGCTTTATGACCAACTGGATCGTTGGTCATACCGATCGTTTTTGTGCGGCAGTTACGCAACGCTCGATCTCAAATTGGATCAGCTTTTATGGGACGAGCGACATTGGACCTGCCTTTGTCAAATTCCAATTGTTGCGGGAACTTGATGGGACCGAAGGACTTTGGAAGATGTCGCCTTTGGCCTATGCCAGCCAAGTCAAGACACCTACGCTAGTCCTCCATGGGGAAAA
Organism: Enterococcus sp. 4E1_DIV0656; assembly: GCF_002140695.1. Lineage (NCBI taxonomy): Bacteria > Bacillati > Bacillota > Bacilli > Lactobacillales > Enterococcaceae > Enterococcus > Enterococcus sp. 4E1_DIV0656. Next base: position 1,897,796 of record NZ_NGLF01000001.1, read on the forward strand.
TGATTTGCGATGTCCGCAAGAACAAGGACAGCAGTTTTACATGGCGTTGCAGCGTAAAGGCGTCGATACGAAGCTGATGCTGTTTCCTCAATCCTCTCATGGTTTATCACGCAATGGCTTGCCGAACTTGCGGATAGAACGCTTGCAAGCGATCAGTGAATGGCTTGCATCACATGAGAACAAATCAGTAAATTAACCGAAAGAAATCACCTGATAAAGGATCACGACGTGGGCTGCTTGAAAAGCCCGACCAGTGATTCCTTAAAGATCAGGTGGTTTTTTTGCGCGATCAAAAGCTACAGGTTCCTGTTACCTTGCCGCCAATGACAGCAACGATTGAAAACAAATTCATATGACGTTTTCTTCACGTGTTAAATAACAAAAAGAAGAAATAGTTTTGCTTGCTTCCTATGTTTGAGTGTGATATGATACAAAACGTAATCGTTACACTTTAACCTTTTTTGGTGTGACGCAAGAGAAAGGAGCTGGTTATTATGAGAAACAATATTATTTTGGCATGTGTGGAGACAGGGGAAAGACTTTATTTGACTAATAAGAACCAGCGCAATACGCCGGAACGTTTAGAATTAAAAAAATATTCACCAAAGTTGCGGCGCAGAGCGATTTTTCGTGAAATCAAGAAATAGGAAGGACAATAACTGAATGGCAAAAAAATCAAAAATGGCAAAATACAACAAGCAAGTACAACTGATCGAACAATACCGAGCAGTGCGTCAAGAATTAAAAGCGCAAGGAGATACCCAAGCATTGGCCAAACTACCGAAGGATTCGAATCCGACTCGTTTGAAGAAACGGGATATGATCGATGGTCGTCCTCGGGGCTACATGAATAAATTCGGCATGTCACGGATCAATTTCCGTAAGCATGCACACCTCGGAGAAATTCCCGGTGTTACAAAAGCAAGCTGGTAACAGAAAGGAGTCAACATGGAAAAAACGGACTTGTCTAGTGCGTATCGACGTTTAAAGAGCCCGAACATCAAAACAAGGAAACGCGCATTAAAAATCATTCATGAATTTAAACGAAACAAACGAAAAAATGCATTGCAGCTGCGTGCATAATGAAAAAGTGAAAGAAAGTTGGAAATGACATGGCAGTACCTGCAAGAAAAACATCAAAAGCAAAAAAGAATAAGCGTCGGACCCACCATGGCGTCAAATCCCCAGCGATTTCGTTTGATGGGACAACAGGAACCTTCAAGCGCAGCCACCATGTATCTTTAGCAGAATACAAAGCACAGCACCCAATCGAAAAGAATTAACGCCGTCTTATGACGCCGTCCAGAAAGCAGGGGGAAAATGGAGATCATCTATCCGTCATTGATTGAAGAAGCCTATCGTCACAGTAAAAAATTTCATCCAGAGATCACCAAAGAGGCCATCTATCGCCATTTTTACGAAGCTGGTTTAATCAAAGAAAATGGCGATCCAACGGAAAAAGCCTTGTCAGAAGGGGTCGTTAAAGATTATACTGAGGACTGGGATCTTACCTTTGAAGAATTTTTGATGATCTACCCGGTGTTTCGTTCCTTTGACTCAAAGCATTTCAAGAAGATCGAGCATTTTTGGGAAATGGATTTGACTTTGCAAGAACAAATCCTTGCCCAATGGGAGCAAGAAACCTTCACAGAGGAAGAGATCATCGATCTAACTGCTTTTTTTGAAGAGCGACTACCTTCTAAAAGGGAACAGTAAATGAACCATGAAAGGCGTACATGTGATGAAAAAGACGATCCAGCCATTTTTAAAACTTCTAAAGCCCTATGATTATCTGCTGTTTATTCTGTTAGTTGTCGGCTCTTTTTTACCGCTTTTTCTATTTGAAGCACAAGCTCAAAGTGATACCGGCGATCGGTATGCAATCGTGCGAATAAATGGAGAAGAGGTTGACCGTTTTAACTTAGAAGAAATCGATGCGATGGAAAAAACCTACTATCCAGCAGAAGGTCAGTACAATATCGTCGAGATCAAAGATGGCGCGATCCGAGTGCGTGAAGACAATAGTCCCGACCAGATTGCTGTCAAAACCAGCTGGATCTATCGCAATGGGCAGACGAGCATTTGCCTGCCTCATAAGCTAGTGATCGAGATCAAGCAAGCTGGTGCTTCTGACTATTTGATTTATTAATCGAACTTTGTGGTAGTTGGAAACTACACTATTTTGTGTTGGTGGGAAATCGTTGGATTTTCTACTGACACTTTTTTATTGAAACTAGAAAATAAGTGCGTCTAACTGGAGACAATCTGTTGATCAAACTCAGTCTCATTTGATAAGAAACGAGGAGCATATGAAAAAGATAAGTTTCTGTAAACATCCTTCAAACCAAAGCTATGTCAATAATGCTGTATTGCCAGAAATGGGGAACGGTGAAGGGGAGAAGAAAGGATCGTTCCGTTTGTTCAACAAATTTTCTTCTAAACCTAGAAAAACAGTTCAGCATTACGAAGCATTGGTTGCGTCTAAATCGCTTGTCCAATAAAGAGGAACGAAAACCCTAAAAATCCTTTTTTATGAAGGGCTATAAGTTGAAGATTTTTTTTATTTGCGATAGGCTATTAGTAAAGCATTCGGGAGATGAAAACACATGAAATTTAAATTGAATCTAAAAGAAAAAGTAACGGAAGTTGCAGAGCATGTCTATGATGTGGTGAAAAAGGAAGATTATGCGATTCGTGTGGCTCCAAAAGGAATCAAAGTAACGAAACAGCGCAAGACGAAAGACACGATCAAATGGCGTTCAAAGAATCACTAATATCCTCTTCAACAATAAATAGTTTTTAATGAGTAGAAGAAAATGAGAAAAAAGCATGATGCAAGCATCAATGCTTTTTTTTGTTGCCTGAAATAGAAAACCAGCAAGCAGCAGGAGTTAAATGGTTTGATTAATTAATCGTTCAGGTCGTCTATAGAATGTTATGTTATATTATTATTAATCGGTTTTTTTCGATTTCATTAAAATTGTCTTAAAAATATATTTTTTTAATTATTTAAGGATCTTTTAGACGAAAATAATCTGATATGTTAAACGAAATAGGTGGGTTATTTATACAAATTATAAGTTTTATATTGAGTATCTGTTATCATATGGTACTATTGATTTATATATTAAGCGCTTTCATAGGTGAGAGAGGCTTTTCTATCGTCAGTTGAGGACTAAAAGAAGAGCTAAAAGTTCTTGCTTCATCCTCGCTTGGGTAGATTATTGATCAAAAGAAAGAGGATGACAGGTAATCACATACTTCGGCATCCTGATAAACAGAAGAATCAGGAGAAAAAGGCAATAACGTTCTAATCTCTATCGTTTAAGAGCGTGCATTGCAAAGCTAGAAGTAGATTGGAAGCAAATGAAGCAAGTAATGAATAATAGTTAAACGTTTACGTATTACTTACGTAAACGTTTAACTAAAAGTGATTTTTTAAGTCCTTAAGGAAAGTACCTCCATTTCCATAAGAAAAATAAAAGACAAAAATATAAATGAGGAGTGTTTTGTATGAAAAAAAGCAAAATAGTAAGGTCGGTCTGTTTGTTCTCAAGTTTATTCCTTTTAGGAGCTTGTAGTAATTCCAATGATCCAGATACCACAGAATCTGGAAACCATGTTACATCTGATGAAGAAGGGGATTTGGCATGGCAAGAAGAGGAGATCGATCTGGTTTTTGCCAGCCGCTATTATGGGGAAGAAAATAGCGAAAATCCAATGTGGTTAAATATTGAGAAATTTATGGAGAAGTATCCAAATATCAACGTTATTCGCGATGCGCAATTTGCCAATGGCGAGAATGGAAACTTTGAACAATTGGAAATGCTGAATGCTCGTGCGCAAGACAATGACTTACCAGACATTTACTTTTCGCCGATGTCTGCTGAAGTTTATGATCGTGAGTTTACGCTTGATTTAACACCTTATTTAGAAGCAGATGATGAAGCGCAATGGATCTCTGATAATGCGATGGAGTTTTTACGTACCCATGATGGTGAAGAAATCTATGGCTTGGCTTGGCAGTCTGTTTCCCAATATGTATTAGTGAATACACGTCTTTTGAGAGAAAATAATCTCTCGATTCCAGATTATAACTGGAGTTATGAAGAGTATGAAGAGCTTCGAAGTGAAATTGCAGTTTTGACAGCCAATAGCCCGATCTTTCCCGGCGTTGTTGGGTTTGGGGAAATAGGACCTAATTATTTTGATGATATTCCCAATGGGTGGAAAGGGTTCAATATTGAAACAGAACGATGGGATTTAGCTAGTGCGACAAACTTTGGCGAGTACTATGAGCGATTTGCCCGTGAAGCGATCGAAGGATTGCATTTTTATGATCTCAGTGAAGAAGAACGAGTTGCAAAAGTCGGCAACTTGAGTTGGGCATTTGGTGATGGCTTGCAAGTCTTAGAAAGTGGTTGGTTGTGGGCATTAAGCGGCGATGTCTCTGAATTGATTGAAACACGAGACATGGAGATCGATATTTATCCAATGCCAACTGCTCCTCGTGGCGAAACATACATTCCTGGTTACTATGATACTTTTAGTATCTCTAGTCAGTTAGAAGATGATCCGGTGAAGGCTCAGGCGGCGTTTGAGCTGTTGAAGTGGCTAACTTATGGCGAGGAAGGCTTACTTTCAAGATGGGCCTTGATCGATGAATACTCAGGTCTTCCAGAAGATGCACCATTACGAGCTGAGGATCGTTTGATGGACTTCATTCAAGGATGGCCAATTACGACTAATCCAACGGTGTTAGCGAATCATCCATTGGTAAAAGGGTTCGATGAAGAGAGTGGATTAGCTAACTACAATTTCGCCGCTTTTAAAGAAGAAGCCTTCCAGCAACAATTATCTAACCCTGTCGCTTATCCGAGACAAATGCCTGGTTTCTCTAATGTCCAAGGGGATGTTGATCCTTGGGAAATCATGCATCAAATCAAGGATGAAGGAGTTCGCTATAGTGACATCGCTAGCGAATGGGACCGCAGAATCAATGAACAGATCGAAGAATACTTACGACAATACAATCGTTGATCACTTCCATCAGTACCTACCTTGTTATGGTCATTTGAACCATAACAAGGTTTCCTTACATCAAAAAATGAGTGATAGGTTGGGATTCTATGACAAAGAAAAAAAGAAGTATGTTTCAAATAGCCTGGTCAATCGGCATCACAACAGTGATCGTATTGGCATCCGTTCTTTTTTCTAGAAATGATACCGAACAAGAAAAGGAAGTAAGTCGGAGTGATCTAAGAAGTACTGAAGAATTAATGGCTTTTTCCCACGAAGCAGATCATTACTATGCGGTAGCGATGGAACGAGTACGAGAAGGGCTTGAAATACCTACTGAGGAGTCAGTTAACTTAGCGCAAGAGCGCCTGGGTGGTGAATTGGTGCCTCCTTCTCAGAGTAAGAACTATGAGGGATATGTCACGAATCTTCAAGCTGGAGATAAAATCGAGTTGACCATCAATGCGCCTGTTGGGGGTTTGTATGAGGTTTGGCTGGATTACCGTGTAGAAGAGCAGACATTTTTAAACCCAGAACTGTCCTTCGAAATCAACGATACGACTCAGTTTAATGAGATGAACGCCTTAACGTTGCCCTTGCAATGGCAACAAGCGCACGAGAAATCTGCAATTCAATTTGATCGTTATGGCGATCAGCTTCAGGTGCGATCAGAGCTAGCTGGGGAATGGGACCAACAACCATTGAAAGACCCAAATCATTTCTTTGCTGATCCGTTGAAGTTTGAACTAGCAGAAGGTGAGAACACGCTTTCCTTCGAATTGATTGAAGGAGCTATTTTACTAGGAGATATCATTATCAAGAACACGCAACGATCCACCCTTTCCTATGAGGAATACCTTGTCGTGCACGAAGGCGCATCAAAACAAAATGATCAACAATTATTGACGATCGAGACAGAAAATCCTGTGACTAAAAGTCGAAGAAGTATCCGCGGTCAATATCTTCGTAACCCAGCATTAAGCCCCTATGACTATCAAACCCGATTATTGAATGTTTTAGATGGTGCTTCTTTTTCTGAGCCTGGGGACCAAGTGTCGTATGTTTTGACTGTGGAAGAGAGTGGCTTTTACCAAATCACCTTCAAATACTTACAAAACATGAATAACGGAATGCCTGCTAGAAGACGAATCGAGTTGAATGGCGAAGTTCCGTTTGAAGAATTGAGTACTTATTCCTTTGATTATTCAAATAAGTGGATCCATGAAACACTGAGTGATGATGAGGGAAACGCCTTTTTATTTTATTTAGAAGAGGGACAACATACGCTATCGCTTGTCATTGACAGCACGCTTGTTGCAGCACCATACCATGAATTGTTGGCATTACTGGCAAAGATGGATGGCATCGGTGCGGAAGTGGTGCGCTTGACGGGTGGATTGGTTGATCGTCAGAGAGACTGGCGGATCGAAACCTATTTCCCAGAACTCAAAACATCATTAGCAGAGATCCTAGATGGATTGAACGCACAAAGAGAAGTGTTGATCGATTTATTAGGCAATGAAAAATTACCGATTTTGACAGAATTAGCGGTTGCAATCGCTATGGTCGAGAGTTTCTATGAACAGCCGGATACATTGCCTCATTATTTAACCCGTTTTAATCAAGGCTACTCCTCGGCCTACGGAAGGATCCAATCTGTCTTACCAACTTTAATTGCTAGTCCCTTATCAATGGATCGAATTTTTATCCATGATGCGAATGTCGAACTGCCAAGGGAGCGAGTAGGGATTTTTACCACAGCTTTGGAAAGCGTAAAGGCATTTGCTTATACGTTTATCAATCCAAGATATCGTCAAATAAATGAAACTGAGGGAGAAGCGATAGAGGTTTGGGTCAATCAATCGCGTTTAAATTTAGAGATCATTCAGCGACTTGTTGATGAAGAATTTACACCGAAAACGGGCATCCAAGTGAATTTATCCTTGTTGCCTGATGAACAACGAATCATCTTAAACAATGCTGCAGGAAGTGTGCCAGATGCGGCCTTAAGTGTCAGTCATGGGATGCCTTTTGAGTTGGGACTGCGAGGAATCATCGAAGATCTAAGTGAGCTGGAAGGATTTGAGCAGCTTACCGCTGAATACAACCCAAATTCCTTTACGCAATATATCTATGACGAAGGAGTCTATGCGATTCCGGAAACACAGACAGTCAAGTTACTTTATTACCGTAAGGATCTGTTGGAGATGATCGGAGAAGAACCACCGCAAACATGGGAAGAAATGATCAGCATCATTCCATTATTACAAAGATACGATATGAATATTTATATCCCTTTAGGATCCGACAGTTCACATAAAGGATTCGACACGACCACGCCGTTTATTTATCAGTATGGCGGGCGGTTGTTCGATGATACTGGGAGTCAGACGGAGATTCATTTAGGTGGTTCCTATGAAGCGTTTGATTTTATGACCAGTCTTTTTACAGTCTACAACATGCCCTTGACTACTGCGCAATTCTATCAGAGTTTTCGTGATGGGAAAACTCCTATTGGGATCGGCGATGCTAATCTCTATGTGCAATTGAAGCATGCAGCGCCTGAAATTGCCGGTCAGTGGGGGATGATCCCAATTCCTGGGATCGAAAATGACAGTGGAGAGATCGAACGATGGGATCCTACCTATGGTTCTGCGTCGATTATTTTTAGCGATAGTGAGAAAAAAGCAGAAAGCTGGTCTTTCTTACAATGGTGGAACAGTAGCCAAACACAGGCGACGTTCTCCTATGATCTGCAGGCGACTCTGGGACACCAATTTCTCTATTTGCCAGCCAACCTAGAAGGATTTAAAGCAAGTGCTTGGCCGCAAGAATCAAAGCAAGTGATTTTAGAGCAATGGCAATGGATTCAAACAACAGGGAGAGTTCCCGGTGATTATATTGTAGAAAGAGAGCTTAGCAATGCTTGGAACAAAGTAGTTCTCGATGGAGAGAATCCGCGGATCGCCATCGATCATGCGGTCAGGATAATCGACAAAGAGTTGGAAAGAAAATTGAGGGAGTTTGGGTATATCCAAGAAGACGTCTTGGTTCGGCCTTTTAATGTTCCCGTACTAGAAACAATTGAAAGGTGGATACCAAGTCATGATGGGGATAACTAAATCAAATCAAAAGACAGCCAAAAAAGAGTATCGCTGGCTAGATCGTCTACTGAATTCATCGTTTCTCTTTCTTTCGCCTTATGCGCTATTATTTGGCTTGTTAATTTTATTGCCAGTTATCGTCGCATTTCTTTTGTCCTTTACCTATTTCAATACTGTTCAATTTCCAGAATTCATCGGGTTTCAAAATTACATTGATTTGATTATGGGAGATACGATTTTTTTACAAAATGCGCTGATGAATACGATTTTGTATGGTGTGATTGTTGGGCCTGTCGGCTATATGCTCGCTTTTTTTCTCGCCTGGAATATTTCGCAAGTTACCCATCGAATGCGGACCATTTATACAGTGATCATTTACTCACCTTCGATTACAGGCTCCATCATGATGGGGACAGTTTGGCGGGTTTTATTCAGTGGTGATGAGACCGGCTACTTGAATCATTGGCTCTTAGAGTGGGGCATCGTGCGAGAGCCGATTCAATTTTTACAACAGCCAACGATTTTATTTGTCATTATGATTTTTATCGGGATCTGGAGTAGCATGGGGGTCGGCTTTTTAGCTATGCTAGGCGGGTTATTGAATATCGATCGCTCACTTTATGAAGCAGGAAGTATTGATGGAGTGAAAAATAGATGGCAGGAAGTCTTCTTTATTACCATTCCTTCCATGAAGCCACAAATGCTATTTGGCGCAGTCATGGCCATCGTTGGCACGTTTAACACAGCTGGTTTGGCGGCAGCTTTGAGTGGTGGCAATCCACCACCTCAATATTCCGGCTGGTTGATCGTCGATCATGCCCAAGATTTTGGCTTTACCCGGTATGAGTTAGGCTATGCCTCAGCGGTTACAGTTGTGCTATTACTTATTGTGATTCTATTTAATCGTGTCAGCTATAAGCTGTTTAGTGAAAACTAAAATTATTATTTAGAGAGTGGTGAAAAGATGTCCAGTCCCGTCAAAGTGAATCCGCAGCGATTTCATAAGGATCAACTAAAAATACATGTACTTTTGGTCTTCGTCTCATTGATCATGGGGTTACCAGTGATCTTTATTGTGAATCATGCATTTAAACCTTTTACCGAGTTATTTGCTTATCCGCCGACTTTTTTTGTTCGGCAACCCACATTAGAAAACTTTCAACTACTGACCAATTTTTCCAATCAGTCAGGCATACCAATGAGCCGCTATTTATTCAATAGTTTATTCGTAGCGTTCACGTTGATTGTCTTGACGTTGTTGATCAGTTCCTCTGCTGCCTTTGCATTGTCTAAACTGCATTTTAAAGGTAAGGAGACCTTCAATAAAATCAATACTTTGGCGCTGATGTTCGTTCCGGTTGCGGTGGCGATCCCCCGATTTCTGATCATTGTTCAATTGGGCTTATACAACTCGATTTGGGCACATATTATCCCAATGTTGGCAATGCCTGTCGGCTTGTTTTTATTGAAGCAATTTATCGATCAGATCCCAGATTCTTTGATCGAAGCAGCTAAAATGGATGGAGCAAGCTTCGCCCGAATTTATTGGAGTATTATCATGCCGATGATCAAACCAGCACTGATCACTGTTTCGTTGTTGACGTTTCAGTCCGTATGGGGCAACGTAGAAGCTTCAGCGATTTTTATGGATAGTGAAACTATCCGTACGCTTCCGTTTTATATGTCGACCCTATCTTCGCAAACGGGAAATGTCGTCGCAAGTGCGGGTGTCGAAGCGGTTGGTGGACTGATTATGTTTGTCCCTAATTTATTGTTGTTTATCATTTTACAAAATAAAGTCATGAATTCAATGGCGCATACGGGGATCAAGTGATATGAAAAAGATGACGATGCTTATTTTATTTGTTATGGTCTTCGCAACTATTTTACCGAATAAAGCCGTTGCCCAAGAGGTTCCATATTTTACTTTTACGACGGATAGTGAAAATTATTTTTTGCGGACCCAAACAGCCTATACACCTGCAAAAGAAATCACAGCGTTTGATGGTCATTCATTTGTCGAACCAAATCATGTTTTTGTTGATAATGAAGACAATGTTTATATTTCTGATACGGGGCTGAATCAAGTCATCATTCTTGATAAAACGTTGTCCTATCAAGGATTTCTAGAGAGTGAAGAATTAGTGGAAGTACATAGTACTTTCGTGACAGAAGATATTATTTATGCAGTAGATACGAGCCAAAATAAAATTTTCTCATATGACAAAGAGAGCCATGAATTATTACAAGAAATTGGTACGCCAGATGCACCTGTATTCAATGAAGGCTATCCTTTCTTACCGACGCATCTTGCGGTGGATATGAGGGGGAACATCTATGTTCGAAGTTCTGAATCAAGTAATGGCTTGATTATGCTGAATCGTGCAGGAGAGTTCGTGACTTTTTTTGGTGCCAATCCCTTAAATGTCCCCCTCTTAGATCAAATCCGTTCCTTCTTTTTAACAGAAACGCAGCAACAAGCGATGGAAACTGTCTTTCCAAACATTATCGCGGATGTGAGTATTGACCAAAAAGGATTTGTTTACACGGTGACCTCTTCGTTGGCAAATGGTGCGATCAAAAAGTTTAACGTTGCAGGGACCAATTATTTTCCAGACAATTTGTTAGGTGAGTTTAATATGGAAAGTATTTGGATCGGTCAGCAGGACAGTGTTTATGCAGTTTCTTCAGATGGTTGGATCTATGAGTACGATTCTCAAGGGCAGTTGCTCTTCGTATTTGGAGGGAATGATGTGATCTCTAGTCGTTTCGGGATTTTAAGCCGACCTACGAGTATTGCAGCAACGTCCGAAAATGAGCTGATCGTCGTCGATCAAGGAGCCGCTTCGCTAGTGAAGTATGAACGCACTCGTTTCACCGAAGCGGTCCATCAAGCCATGAGTAGTTATCAACAAGGAGAGTACCGAGTCAGTCAAGAACTTTGGGAATATACCTTGAATTATAATTCAGTGTTTGATAATGCACGGATCGGATTGGGTAACGCTTACTTGCGAGAAGGTGAAGCACAGTTGGCGTACCAAGAATTTATGAGTGCTGAGTTTACACCAGGAATATCAGCGGCTTTTTGGGAGATTCGACAAGACTGGTTGAGTGCCCATTTAAATACGTTGTTTGTCTTGATGATGGTTGGATTGATATTGTGGAGTTTATGGCGATTGGTGAAGAAATTTAGTCGGCGTTCTATTTCACTCACTCATAAGCTTCAATGGCTGAAAAAGTATAAATTCGTCGATAATTTTTTGTTTATTTTCGAGTTTCATCAAGCAATTTTTGATGGGATCTATACGATCAAGCGTCGCAAACGGGTATCCGTGTTCTTCTCTATGATTCTCTTTCTTCTCTACATCGGTTTGTTTCTCATGTACCATCAATGGACGAATGTGATCTTTGTAGCAGATAATCCTTATCTTTTGTATGAGCTAGCAACCTTCATTTTTGTCGTCTTGTTATGGATGGTATCGAATTACTTGATTTGCTCGATCAATGATGGGGAAGGCACGTTTCTTCAAAGTGTCAATGGGACAGCTTATGCGATGACACCAATATTGTTTGTTTTCCCAGTGGTGATTTTGCTGAGTAATGGTCTCACTTTAGAACAAAGCGTCTTTTTTTATCTCCCACAAGCGATTGCAGGTCTTTGGGTCTTATTTTTACAATTTTTTGTGATCAAAGATCTACACAACTATGAAGTTGGCGAGACCTTTACGATTATCTTCAAAAGTATTTTTACCATGTTGATTATTGGATTGTGTGTGTTTGTCCTTTATACATTAGGCAGCCAGCTAATCAACTTTATTCTAGACGTGATAACTGAGGTGAGTGCCCGATGAATAAGAAATGGCTGACTTATATACTATTTTTACCAATGATTGTTTTACTGGGATTTTGGTTGTTCGATTCGCAAGAGGTAAGACCTACGATCGAGCCGCTGATGAATGATTTTCAGGCGGTGACTGTCAATACCGCAGCAAACGTTTCTGAGGGGAGGTATGAGGCACCATCAGAAATTCCAGACACTTTTCGATTAGCGGCTGAAAATGAACAACTCGTGTTGTATGTCGAGGAGGAGACGGCAGCAATTCTTGTCTTTGATAAGGTGAATGGTGAGCAGTGGGCGTCTTATGATTACCAAGCAGACTATGTTGAGATGCAGTATAGTCAAGAAATCATCAATTATATCAAGTCCGGTGTTTCGATCGTTACCTATGACCGAGCCACACCGGGACGGCGTACCCTGATGGACTCAGGGGTCACGAGGGAATACCAATTTCATGAGGATGGCTTTGTTGTTGCAATTGATTTTACTTCACAAAAGATTCGTTTTGAAATGAGGGTCACTATTCAAGGCGGGGATCTTCTTGTTCATATTCCGAAGGAGAGTATTGAAGAATACAATGAAAACCTTTGGCAGCCGGGAAACAATAATATTTCATTGAACCAATTGATCATGTATCCTTTTTTTGCTAGTACAGAAGGGGAAGAAACGGGGTATTTGGTCATACCCGATGGTCCTGGAGCAACCATTCGCCTTGATGAGACACCGCGGTCATTGGTGGGGTATTCGGCACCAGTCTATGGTTTAGATCAAGGATATGAGGACAATCCTCGAGGCGGTGCCTATCCTTCAAAACCAATTGAACTTTTGACATTGCCTCTTTATGGTGTGATCAAAGAAGAGAATAGTGCCGGTGTTTTAGTCATTTCTGAAAACGGAGAAAGTTATGCCACGTATAACTATCGACCCAAAAATACGGATACACATTTCTATCAATCTTATTTTACTTATACGTATCGAACCGCCTATTCTCAATTTCAAAGTCGGATCAATGAAGATCAGCATATCCTAGGTTTTCAAGAGCTTCCCAACGAGTATGATATCGTGCAACGCTATGTTTTCTTGCGAGAAGATGAGGCAAATTATGTTGGGCTGGCAAAGAGTTATCGCAGCTTTATTGAACAGCTTGGAAAAACCAAAGAGAAAGAAACGCCCGAACAATCGCTGCCTTTAAAAATCGATTTTTTGATGAATGAAGTAAAGATGGGGAGTTTGGGGATTGAGGAAGTAACCTTGACAGATCCTCTTCAAGCAAAAGCTATCACGGAACAATTACTAGAAAATGGCATCGAGCAATTAACCGTCACTGCCAAAGCGTTTCTGCAAGACCGTTGGACGTATGGCATTGGCCCACAAAAAAATCTGAACAATGACGATGATTTCCAAGCGTTACTGGCTTACTTTCATGAACACGAGGTAGATTTCAATTTTTACGTCGACTATACAAAAACGTATCACAATGCAAGCAATCAGCAAACATACAAATTAAATCGGAATGACTTTCAATTTTTTGATCCTGAAAAGGCAACCCTCAATTATATGAACAGTCCGTACTTCTATGCTTCATCTTTAGAAAATGATTTAACGACACTCGCTGATCTTGCGGGAGTAAGTCTGGCTTTGGCTGGTTTTGATCACAATGTATTTACTTTTTTTGAAGAACGTCAGATCCATAGTAGTCTTGTGACGATGACCAGTGTCAAACAGCTGCTTGAGCGGTTGGAAGCAGCTGAAATAGCAACGAATATCTATCAACCAAATGCGTATCTTTTCCCTTATCTTGATGAGTATTATGATACACCCATCTACTCTTCCGGTTTTGTGTTTATTGATGAAACGATTCCTTTATTGCAGCTGATTTTAAGTGGCCAAGTAGAGATGTATTCTACGTATCTTAATAGTGTTTCCCATGATCAAGATACTCTTTTGCGGCTGATCGAATTTGGTGTGTATCCCACATTTGTCTTGACGGGAGAGCCTGCATACAAAATGAAAAATACTGGGGCGAGTGCGATCACTGTTTCGGAATATGAGTATTTATCAGAGCGAATCATGTTTTATTATGAAGCGATGGATGAAGCTTTGTCAGTTGTCAGAGGGAGTGAGATGGTCGATCATCAACTCTTAGCCGACGGAGTCGTTCAAGTAACCTATGCAAATCAAAAGACACTAACAATCAACTATAATGAGACAACCTTTGAAACAGGAGAAGTCATAGTAGAAGGAAAGGGGGTCTTTGTACGGTGAAATTATCCATGCAAAAGAAAAAGAAATTAACAGGGCTGCTTTTTGTTAGTCCATGGATCATTGGGTTTCTGACATTAGTGGCCTATCCGCTTACTCGAACGATCTTCTTTAGCTTTCATAATGTCTCCTATGGCATTCGTTCTGGCTGGCGTTATAATTGGGTCGGTTGGGAGAACTATGACCGAATTTTGTTTCAGGATATTGACTTCGTGATTGCCTTACAAGATTTTTTTGTTGCTACCTTGTTTCAAGTTCCTGTGATTATCGCTTTATCGGTGATTATTGCCATGCTTTTGAATCAAAAAATTCACGGCAATTGGTTCTTTCGCTTAGTCTTTTTTCTACCAATCATTATCTTAAGTGGCAAATTGATGACTATGATCAGTGAGTATGGTGGTACAGGGATCGTTGAGAATCTGGTGATTCTCAATATCTTAGATTTATTTATTCCTTCACAAGCCGTTGTCCTGCTGGTTGCAGAATTATTTGAAATGATTGCGCAACTATTGTGGTATTGTGCAGTTCCGGTATTGATTTTTCTAGCATCCCTCCAAAATGTCAACCCGAGCATTTATGAGGCCGCATCAATCGATGGTGCTTCTTCCTGGGTCAGTTTTTGGAAAATCACCTTACCAATCATTTTTCCACTGATCAATGTAGCGGTCGTCTTTATTGTGGTTTTTTTAGCGAATTTTGAAGCAAATCCGATTGTTTCGATCATTCTGGAATCGACCTACGATGGAGCGAGAAGAGAAGGCTATGCGTCAGCGATTGCTATTTTATATACGTTGTTCCAATTCATAATGATTGGTATTTTGTATATGGTCATAAAAGAACGCAAGAAAAGTAAGGCGGGTTAAGAATGATGATACGACGAAGAGGAAATACCCATAGAATGAAAAAACTGTTACTGGGAACCAATTTTACAAACGGCTTATTAGGAAAAATCGTCATTTATGCAATCTTGATCGTGCTTAGTTTTGTCTTTATCTTCCCGCTGATCAATATGATAACTGTAGGATTGATGTCAAATTTAGATTTGGCTGATCACTCGATCGAATGGATTCCTTCAGAATTTTATCTAGAAAATTTTCGGCTTACGTGGCGGGCGTTACGTTTGCCAGGGAGCTATTTCACTACGGTACTTGTTGCAGGAGTATCGACCGTTTGTCTGATGCTTTCTTCTGCTTTGATTTCATACGGGTTAGCCCGTTTTCAAGTACCTGGAAAATTTCTGATCTTTTCATTGTTGCTTTTTACGTATCTTGCGCCGAAGGTGTTGTTTTTTATTCCTCGCTATCAACTCTTTACGACGTTAGGATTAAGCGGAAATATGGGGGCGCTGATTTTTCCAGCTCTTATGGGTCAAGGAGAACAAGCCGCTTTATTCATTTTGATCTTTTATCAGTTTTTCAAAATGATCCCAACTGCATTAGAAGAAGCAGCCTTTTTGGATGGAGCGGGTGCCTTTAAAACCTTTTATAAGATCGCCTTACCGATGGTGAGACCTGCATTTGTGATTGTGGGGATCTATGCGTTTGCGTTGTACTGGAATGAAACCTTGTTGACTTCTTTCTATTTAGAAGGAAACATTCAAACAACTCCAATGTTACTCAATTCATTGGAAAGTCAATTTAACAATGTCGTCAACAATACCTCGAATCTAGGTGATCCAGGAGTCAATCCCAATCTTAGTTATACAGAGGCGGTAGCCTATTCGGGAACGATTCTGAGTATTTTTCCATTGATCTTCTTCTATGTTTTTGTTCAGAAATGGTTTGTTGAAAGTATCGACAAGTCTGGGATCACGGGTGAATAAGCAGGTATCTTAGAACCAATTTCCATCGTTTTCCTCCGATTAACGATAGCTAGAAGTCGTTTTTACTTCTTCTAACTATCGTTTTTTTCTCAATATTTGTTAGAATGGAAGAGACACTTGGCTGAAATTGTCGGCCAAGTATGGAAGGAACAAGCCTTTTTCTATTCGATCGAAAGAAAAGGCAATGAAAGCAGATAAAAGGAGTTTTGATATGGCGGCAACTATCAAAGATATTGCTCGAGAAACAGGCGTTTCAATTGCCACTGTGTCGAGAGTGCTGAATAATATTGGCGGATATAGCAAAGAAGTTGAAGAACGTGTTCTTTCGGCAGTCAAAAAGTTAGGATACCGTAAGAATGAAACTGCTATCAGTCTTGTAACGAAAACGACAAAGACGGTGGGGATCATTATGCCGAACTCCGACACCTCTTTTTATGTAAAAATCATCGAGGGGATTGAAGAAGAAGCACACGCTAGAGGGTTTAGTGTGATCGTGACTCATGCAGGTGTTGGTGGAGAAGGGTTTCAGAAAAGTTTAGATCTTATGGCTGAACGTCGAGTCGACGGTATTATTGTGTTTTCCATTTTTTTGTCTAAATACGATTTAGCACCGATCGAAAGCTTGAATATCCCGATTGTTCTAGTTTCTAGTACTGATACAAACAAAAAAATTCCTTCGATAAAAGTGGATGACTATTTGGCATCTTTTACCGCTGTTGATTATCTGATCAAACAGGGGCACTACAATATTGGCTTGGCAGGATTAAGCTATGATGATGAAAATACGAGTGTGCCTAGGATCAAAGGGTATGTCGACGCCCTAGAGAAGAATCAGATTCCCGTAAATAAACAATTTATTGATTATGGCTACTTTAGTTTTCAATCTGGAAGACGTGCAATGAGCGGGTATTTGGAGAGGAAAGAACCGATTACAGCTGTGTTTTGTGCGAGTGATGAAACAGCACTAGGGATTATCTCTATTTGTTATGAAAACAAGATCGTCGTCCCCGATGATCTTTCGGTAGTCGGTTATGATAATTCTCGGATTGCCGCAATGGTCAGTCCACCGCTGACCACCATTTCCCAGCCTTTTCATGAGATGGGGAAACGCGCTTGTTTAAAGCTGCTTGACTGTATTCTTAACGGGAAAAAAATCACCTCAGAAATCATTCCTTTCGAATTGATTGAACGCAAATCTGTCAAAAAGAACGTAAATAATCGGTAAGAAACCCGTCCATGTGATCAAGCGATCTGGACGGGTTTTTCCATGATTCCAGAAAAAAATAAACGGTTAAACGTTGTTAAAATGAATGCTCTTCGCAAAAAGGGAGCGACCCCCTTCTCTTTGGGCAAACCAGTAAAGTGGGTTTGGCAGCTATTCCTCAATCTCAATCCCCAAGACAGTCAGGTGGCCGTTTGCCACCAGTTTGATGACAAGTTTTGCTAGATGGTCGGGTGTCATCGTTGTTTCTGCCGTTAGCCACCAATGCAAGGTACCAACAAATATCGAGGTCATATAGTCAATGATGAAGTCTAAGGGCACTTCAATGTCTCCTTCGGTGATTCTCAACGTTGAAAAGATCTCTTGGTAACGTTCAGTCAAAATCAGGCCCAACTTTTTACGGATGATCTCAATGGCAGAGGCATCCATGATCGTCAAATAAAAGGAACGATTGTTTTGAATGTGTAAAAAAAGTTCGGTCATGGCCGCTTCGATTTTGCGGATTTTGATGCGATTGCCTTGAACAAAATCTTCAAAATCAAGAATCGCGGTAAATGATTCGACAGCCAAGTCAAATATCTTTTCATACAAGTCTTGTTTGTCTTTGTAATGGGCATAAAAGGTTGCACGGTTGATCATGGCTTCATCGGCGATATTTTGGACAGTCACTTGCTCGAAGCCTTTTTCTTCCACTAAGCGGATAAAAGCTTCAATAATGTACTTATTGGTTCGTTTGACACGTAAATCCAATTTTTTCATATTGTGAATTTCCTTTCAAAATAAACAACAAAAAACGGGTAATTGTTGTTTATCCCACACCTTCCTTAGAATTGTTTGTTGAATTATCAATTAAAAGAATTACAATGAACATAAGTATTATAACAAACGGCTTGTTAGATAATCAACAAAGTGTTGTTTAGATGGAGGCAACAAATGAAAAAATATAAAGCGGGCATCGATGTCGGGTCGACAACAGTCAAGATGGTTCTGTTAGATGAAGGCAATCAAACGTGTTTTTCAAGATATGAACGGCACTATGCAGATATCCAGAAAGCAGCGGAAAAAATCATTAGAGAAGCGCAAGAAGTGATCGAAGATCAGCCGCTTGCGCTGGCGATTACCGGATCAGGTGGGATGGGTCTGGCGGAAGTTTTGCGGATCCCATTTGTCCAAGAGGTCATCGCTTGTACCAAAACAGTTGAGACAGTGATTCCCGAAACCGATGTGGCTATCGAGTTAGGCGGCGAAGATGCGAAGATCACCTTTTTTGAAGGGGCATTGGAGCAGCGAATGAACGGCAGTTGTGCCGGTGGAACGGGTGCGTTTATTGATCAGATGGCAGTTTTATTGAAAACCGATGCCAATGGGGTCAATGAACTAGCCAAAGATTATCAAACCCTTTATCCGATCGCATCGCGCTGTGGCGTCTTTGCCAAAACCGATGTGCAGCCGCTGATCAATGAAGGAGCAGCAAAAGCAGACATTGCGGCGAGTATCTTTCAAGCGGTGGTCAATCAAACGATTGCTGGCTTGGCTGCTGGTCGTAAAATCAAAGGCAAGGTAGCCTTTCTAGGTGGACCGTTGACGTTTATGTCGGAATTGCGTCAACGATTTATCGATACGTTGAACCTGCAAGAAGCAGATATCATTTTTCCCGAGAACCCAGAACTGTTTGTGGCGATGGGGGCTGCACTGTATGCAGAAGAAGAGCAACAGCTTTCCGTGCTATTAGCCCGCTTAGCCAACGGAGAAGATGGCAAACTCGCGCCAACTGATACATTAGCCCCATTGTTTAAAGACGAGGAGGAATTGACTGCTTTTCGTGCTCGCCATGCTCAAGCGGTGGCCACAGAAAAAGCGTTGTCTGAGCATACAGGCGCTGCTTATCTAGGCATCGATGCAGGATCAACCACAACGAAAGTGGTTTTGATCAATGATGCAGGGGAATTATTGTTTTCTTTCTATGGCAATAATGAAGGTGAACCGTTAGCGACAACGATGGCGGTTTTACAAGAGCTTTATCGTCAGATGCCTTCTGACGTTTACATCGCAAAGTCAACGATCACAGGTTACGGCGAGCATTTGATCAAACATGCACTGAAAGTCGATATCGGTGAAGTGGAAACGATGGCCCATTACAAAGCTGCCGAACATTTCCAGCCGGGGGTTGATTTTATCCTAGATATCGGTGGACAAGACATGAAGGCGATGACGGTTAAAGATGGCGCGTTATCTTCGATTCAATTGAATGAAGCCTGTTCCTCAGGATGCGGCTCCTTCATTGAAACTTTTGCCAAATCTATGAATCAGGATGTCAAAGAATTTGCGTTGGCAGCTACAAAAGCCCAAGCACCGGTTGACCTTGGTTCGCGTTGTACCGTCTTTATGAACTCAAAAGTGAAACAGGTCCAAAAAGAAGGGGCTTCTGTTGGCGACATTTCAGCCGGCTTGTCTTACTCGGTCATAAAAAATGCTATCTATAAAGTCATCAAGGTTCGGCGACCTGAAGACCTCGGCGAGAAAATCGTCTGCCAAGGAGGGACTTTCTATAACGAAGCGGTTCTGCGCGCTTTTGAATTGATCAGCGGCCGTGAAGTCGTTCGACCATCGATCGCCGGTTTGATGGGGGCATATGGTGCCGCCTTGATCGCTTTAGAAGAAGCAGCCCTTGACGATGTTAGTACGTTGGTGTCTCCAGCAGAAATGGCCGATTTCCAAGCAGAAAAAGAATTTACGAATTGCGGTCTATGCGAAAACAATTGCTTGTTGACGGTGACCCTCTTTTCTGACGGTCGAAAATTTATTACCGGGAATCGCTGCGAACGTGGTGCGCGAATCAAAATCAAGAAAGAAGACCGCAAAATCAATCTTGTGGATGAAAAATATCGCCGCTTGTTTAAGTACCGTTCCTTACGTAAAAAAGAGGCCGTCCATGGCGAAATCGGCCTGCCAAGAGTATTGAATCTTTATGAAAATTATCCGCTTTGGCATACCTTTTTCACCAAGTTAGGGTTTCGAGTAACCTTGTCGCCACGTTCCAACAAAGAACTATATGAGCAAGGGATTGAAACGATTCCTAGTGATACGGTTTGTTACCCAGCCAAACTAGCCCATGGACACATCCAGGCACTGATTGATCAAAACGTACCGTTGATTTTTTATCCAGGTGTTATTTTTGAGCGACTAGAGAACACTGCCGCTGAGAATCATTTTAACTGTCCAATTGTGCAAAGCTATCCAGAAGTGATTCGTAATAACGTCGATGCGATTCGTGAAGGGGCGGTTGACTACCGCTGTCCGTTTTTGAATTTGGCGGATGAAGCCTCAATGGTCAAAACTTTAACGAGTACTTTTCAAGATTTTGGTTTTGTAGAAGAAGAAATTGCCCAAGCCCTACGCAGCGGTTTCGAGGAGCTGGATCAGTTCAAGACAGATATTGCGCAACGGGGAGAAGAAACGCTACGTATGCTGATGACGACCAATCAAAAAGGGATCGTTTTATCTGGAAGACCATATCATTTGGATCCTGAAATCAACCATGGGATTGCAGAAGTCATTACCCAAGAAGGCTTCCATGTATTGACTGAGGACAGTATTGCTCATTTAGCAAATGTCGGCGATCTGAGGGTTGTGGATCAATGGGTCTATCATTCGCGATTGTATGCGGCAGCTCGAGTGGTCGCGAAAAACAAACAATTAGAACTGGTTCAATTAAACTCATTCGGTTGCGGGATCGACGCAGTCACTACTGATCAAGTCGAAGAGATTATGGCGCAGTATGGGAAGTTATATACGGTGTTGAAAATCGATGAGGGAGCAAACCTTGGGGCAATTCGGATTCGGTTGCGTTCCTTGAAAGCAGCAGTCAACGAACGGGACAAACAGCACTTTGTACCTAAAAAGCAATACGAGGAACCGGCAAAGATCATTTTTACCAAAGAGATGCGCAAGCAGCACACGCTCTTATTGCCGATGTTGAGTCCCATCCATCAAAGCGGGTTAGTCGATGTTGCTTTGCAAGCTTCTGGGTATCAAGTGATCTGTCTACCTAGTGAAGATCGTGAGGCGGTTAATGTCGGTTTACGCTTTGTCAATAATGATGCGTGCTATCCGGCGATCATTTCCATTGGACAGCTAGTAGAAGCATTGCAAAGCGGAAAATATGATGTTGAAAATACCAGTGTTTTGATGACTCAGACGGGCGGCGGATGTCGTGCAACGAACTATATTCCTTTGTTACGTAAAGCACTGAACGATGCAGGATTTCCACAAGTGCCGGTGGTATCTATTTCGATGGGCAACACCGGGGTTGAATCAAATCCGGGCTTTCGCTTTACCTTACCGATGATGAAGCGTTTGGCGGTGGCATTTTTATACGGAGATCTCTTTGAACGGGTCGTTTATCGCACCCGTCCGTATGAGCAAGAAGCAGGGGCTGTCGATCGGCTCCATCAAGAATGGCTGGAAAAAATTGCCAAAAACGTTCGTAATGGCTCCTTCAGTCTGTTTAATCGAAATATGAAAAAAATCATTCAAGCCTTTGATCAAGTGCCGATAAGAGATATCAAGAAGCCGCGTGTCGGTGTCGTGGGAGAGATTTTAGTGAAGTATTCACCGACTGCCAATAACGATGTCGTTCGCCTGTTAGAAGCAGAAGGAGCGGAAGCGGTCGTACCAGATATTGTCGGCTTCATGAATTATTCCCTCTACAATCAGATTTGGCGCTACGAGCATTTGGGGATGGCGAAGAAAAGTAAAATGATCGCTGATTTTGCGATCATGGCGATTGAGAGGCTCCAAAAACCGATGGATAAAGCACTGAGGGCGTCAACGCGTTTTGATGGTATCCATTCGATCCATCAGCTTGCGGAGCAAGCGAGCGAGATTGTTTCCATTGGTAATCATACGGGAGAAGGCTGGTTCTTGACCGGTGAGATGATTGATCTATTGGAAAATAATGTCAACAATATCATTTGTCTGCAACCATTTGGCTGTCTGCCCAATCATGTGGTAGGAAAAGGTGTTATGAAAGAATTACGTCGTCAATACCCGCAGGCGAACATTGCGGCCATTGATTATGATCCAGGTGTCTCAATCGTCAATCAATTGAATCGTATCCGATTGTTGATGGCCACTGCCAATAAAGCGTTGGCTGAATAAATTCTCAAGCCAGCGACCGAACCAATTTAAAAGAAAAGCGACTGCTCTTGTTTGGACATTTTGTGATAACTTCTTTCTTCTGCCTATAAAATAGGGAAAGAATTCGCACAAATTGAGAAAAACAGAGCAGTTTTTGCTTTTTTTATTAGCTATTTAGGTATATACCAGTTATAATAGGAGGGGAACGGAGGAATGTGTAGTGGTGGAAAAATTACCTGTTTATATCCAAATTCATGATCAAATTAAAGCCAATATTGAAAACAATACATACAAAATCGGGGATCGTCTGCCCTCAGAGCGCGAGTTGTCGAAACAATTCGGCGTGAGTCGCATGACGTTGCGACAAGCGATCCAAACCTTAGCAGATGAGGGGATTCTTGAGCGTAAAATCGGTTCCGGCACTTATGTGGCTCGCCAAAAAGTACAAGAGAAAATGACGGGCACGACGAGTTTTACCGAAATCATGAATTCTCTTGGTCGTAAGCCTTCCAGCAAAGCGGTCGCTTATTTCTTGACGGCACCTAGCTCCAGTGAGATGGAAAAGCTGCAATTAGAAGGTCACGAAACGATTTTACGGATGGAGCGGATTCGGTATGCGGATGATGTGCCGATCTGTTTTGAAGTAGCGAGTATCCCTGAAAAGTTTATTCATGACTTTAGCAAGGAGGAGATCATCTCTTCCCTCTATAAAGTGTTGGAAGAAAAAGGACAGCGGAAAATTGGCGGCGCTTCGCAAACGATCTCAGCTATGGTCGCTTCCGAGCAAATTGCTGATTACTTACAAATCAAACGCGGCGATGCGATTTTACGTATGCGGCAAATCACTTCATTTGAAGATGGTCAACCATTTGAATACGTGCGCACCCAATATGTTGGTAATCGTTTTGAATTTTATATGGAAAAATAACCTGTCTTGAGACGGCTGGAAACAAAAAAGACGCGAAAAGCCGAAAGGACACTGCGAGCATACTTGCTGTTGCTCCGCATCGGTCATTTCGGGTTTTCAACGATAGGGCCGTTCCTGCATTCGCTGCAGCAAACGGCATAAGTGTCCACGCTTTGAGGAAAAGAGCAAACCCGACATGGTGCTTGCCATGCGTAGTTACTCGGTTGGCTCCTCAATGAGGCGCTCTACATATTCGGTCTTGCCTTTGTTTAGCTGCACTTGCCCTTGCAGCAAGTCAATCAGAGCGGCTTCTTGGTCGGCAAGTACTGCTTCAGGAATCATTGAGGTGACAACGATTTTCTCCGTATAAGCAATATCTTTTATATAGATATTCTGCAGTTCTAAGTAGTTTTGGAGCTTGCCTAAAAGGGGATAATCGATGGTCAAGGCAAGTTCTTGATGCAAAATACCCTCGACGATTCCTACCTCTTTGATTCCAGCAGAGGCCGAACTTGAATAAGCGCGAATCAATCCACCAGCACCCAGTTTCGTTCCACCGAAGTAGCGGGTAACAACGGCGATCACATTGATCAGTTCGTTTTTCTTTAACACTTCTAAAATCGGTACCCCAGCGGTGCCGCTCGGTTCACCATCATCACTGCTGCGCTGGATCTCATGGTTTTCACCTAATACATAGGCGCTGCAATGATGATTTGCCTTCCAATGCTCTTTCTTGAGGGCTTGAATAAACGCTTTGGCTTCGTCTTCTGATTGAATTCGTTTTAATGAACAGAGGAAACGCGATTTTTTGATTTCTATTTCTGTTTCTCCGTCTTGTCGAATCGTTCGATAAGTCACGCGCACGATCGCCTCCTTTATGTTTCTAGTATAGGCAATCGGAAGGAAAGTTACAAATAGAAGAAAGAAACAGGTACGAACATAGACTCTAAAAAGAGGAGGCAGTTGCTTTGGGTAGACGCAAAAAGTACGATACGATCACTCACTATTTAAAAAACAACGGTGGTTCGCAAATCACCTTAACGTTTACGCAGTTTGATGAATTTCTTTTCCCAGCATCCGGTTTGCCCAAAAGTGCCCGCACCAGTAGCGATTGGTGGGCGAATGATTACCGACATCCAGAAAATGGGGCTTATGCGTGGCTGAATGCCGGCTACGAGGTAGTCCTAGTCAATTTAAAAAAAGAGTACGTCGTTTTTAATCGTTTAGTAAAATCAAACTGGTTGCTGGATAGAAAGCGTTGACAAATTTCAAACTTGTTCTATACTAGAGATAGGAAATGTTATCTTATTCTTAAAATTCAAGGAGTGTTCGATATGGCGAAAAAAACAATTATGTTAGTTTGTTCTGCAGGGATGAGTACAAGCTTATTAGTAACAAAAATGCAAAAAGCAGCTGAAGCAAAAGGATTAGAAGCAGATATTTTTGCAGTTTCCGCATCAGAAGCAGATCAACATTTAGAAAGCAAAGACGTAAACGTTTTACTATTAGGACCACAAGTTCGTTTCATGAAAGGCGATTTCGAGAAACGTCTAGCGCCAAAAGGAATTCCATTAGAAGTAATCAACATGGCAGATTACGGCATGATGAACGGCGAAAAAGTCTTAGATCAAGCTTTGACATTGATCGGCGAATAAGCAAGACCTGCTGTTGAAGCAAACAAGAAACCTGTAATCGGTTCAAGTACTTTTCAAAAAGTACTTGAACCGATTTTTTTGCGTAGTTAAAACTGAGGTGTATGTTATGACCAATCAAAAAGGAAGACAATTTTTTGTTTTAGATGAAACAATGAGTGTAGGAAAAACTTTTGATTCTCGACCGGCAATGCTCGAGCAGGGGAAGAGAATCGTTTGTCAGCGTTGCGGTTCTTCCCACCACAAGCCGTCGGTTCTATTGCCGATAGGCTGCTATTACTGTCCAACTTGTATTCGCTATGGTCGGATCACATCAGATGGCCAACTCGTAATTCAACAAACGGATCTTCCAGCCTTTGATCACAAGATCGTTTGGCCAGGAGTGTTGACTTCGTTTCAGCAAAAAATTTCTCAGCAACTAGTGGCAAATTGTCGACAAAAGAAATCGTCTCTTGTTTGGTCAGTCACGGGTTCAGGGAAGACCGAGATGATCTTTGAAACGATCCGCCACATACGGCAAGAAGGTGGTCGTGTGGCGATCGTCTCGCCACGGATCGATGTCTGCCGTGAACTGTTCCCCCGGATTCAACAAGCGTTCCCACAAGAGGAAAGCCTGCTCCTTTATGGGAAATCAGAAGAACCTTATCGTTATACAACGATCCTTATTGCCACCACTCATCAGCTACTGCATTTTTATCGCAGCTTTCAACTGATCGTGGTGGATGAGATAGATGCATTTCCCTACGAGGGCGATGCGCAGCTGCGTTACGGATTATACAATGCCTTGGCAGAAAACGGGTGTCTGATCTATTTAAGTGCGACGCCTTCAAAACGATTGTTGCAAGAAATTCATTCGGAATTTGCAGTGTTAAAAATGCCTCTACGGTTTCATCAGCGTCCGCTGATCGTTCCGAAACCTATTCATTATAGCCGCTGGGCGCAGGCTTATCGCAAAAAACGTTGGCTGCGACCATTGCTACAGCACTTGCAGCGGTTGGTTAAAAAAAACTTTGTCTTGGTATTTTGTCCAAGTATTCAGCTGATGAAGGAAATGGAAGGGGCTGTCCGCAGGCAAGAAGCATCATGGCTCCTCACTAGTGTTTCTTCACAAGATGAAAAACGGAGGGAAAAAGTCCAATCGGCACGCAGCCAAGTGTACAAGGTGTTGTTTACAACGATGATTTTAGAACGAGGTGTAACGTTTGAAAATGTCTCAGTGGTGGTACTGGGAGCCAATCACCCGGTCTTTACAAAATCGGCGTTAGTACAAATCGCTGGCCGTGTCGATCGCAAAGGTGCGTTTACAGAAGGGGAAGTCATTTTTTTCTACGACCAAATGACAGAAGCAATCCGTCAAGCAATCAAAGAAATCAATGAGATGAACCAATTAGCAAGGAGCTGGTTGACCGATGGAGTGTAGTTGGTGCCAAATATTTTTTTCAAGAGAGGTAACGATCATTGAGCTGTTGGCTCCTTGGCGCATCCCCGAAAAAGAATTATGTCCACAATGCGCTCAGCGATTTACAGTGATCGATTGGCAAAGCTGCTGCCCAACATGTGGCAAAAAGGATACCATTTCCTGCAGTGACTGTCTCTTTTGGGCGAAAACCTGTCCCATGATCCATTTGCAGCATCGGGCACTGTTCGCTTACGATCAAGGGATGAAGGAGTGGATTCATGAATACAAATTAATGGGAAACTATCAGTTGCGAGAGACCTTTGCTGCTGCCATCAGACAAAAGATCAACAACTTTGATTACGATTGTTTGATACCTATCCCGCTATCGGCAGAACGTTACCAGGAGCGAGGGTTTAATCAAGTGACCGCTGTGCTAGACGCAGGCGGAGTTAAGTCGAAAGAATGGCTGGATAAAGTGGTTGATACCGCACCACAAGCTCAACGTTCTCGCAAGCAACGATTAGAGGAGGTGCAACCTTTTGCGGTGAAGCCAGAGGCAACGGTTGAAATAAAAAACAAGAAACTGTTGTTGATCGATGATGTTTACACTACCGGTAGAACGTTATATCACGCAGCTGAAGCATTGCAGACCTTTGGCCCCCAGTCGATTCGATCCTTTTCCTTTGCCCGTTGAATCGTTATTTTGAAAACGCTTAAAGAAATTTGTTCGATTTACTAGGCAAATGAGCAAGAGTTCGATATAATAGAGTTAAGAAGAAGAAAAGAGTGGTCCTTTTCCTTCTTTACTGGTAGACGAAAGGGGTAATTTTTATGTTTAGATATAATGTGCGCGGCGAAAATATCGAGGTAACAGAAGCGATCCGTGATTACGTCGAGAAAAAAGTAGGTAAATTAGAACGTTATTTTAACGATGTGCCGGAAGCAACAGCACATGTTAATTTGAAAGTTTATACTGAAAAAACAGCAAAAGTAGAAGTAACGATTCCTTTACCATTCTTAGTTCTGCGTGCGGAAGAAACCTCACCTGATCTATATGCTAGTATCGATTTGGTTGTTGACAAATTGGAACGCCAAATCCGCAAATTTAAAACAAAAATCAACCGCAAATCTCGCGAGACAGCATTGGTTCCGCCAACAGATGGTGATTTGTTCACAACTGAAGCAAACGATGAAGAAAACAATGGTTCTGAATTAGACATCGTACGTACAAAACGTTTGTCTTTAAAACCAATGGACAGTGAAGAAGCTGTTTTACAAATGAACATGCTTGGACACAACTTCTTTATCTTTGAAGATGCGGAAACGAATGGAACGAGCATTGTGTATCGTCGAAAAGATGGCAAATACGGGTTGATCGAAACCGATTAACAAGTGTTGATACCTTTTTCTCGACACCCCAAAAAAATAGTCTTTTTTGACAGAGTAGCTGAGAAGCCACTCTGTTTTTTTATACTCGTTAAATTGGCTGGAAATCTTTTTTATATAGAGAGTGCCTTGGTTCTTCTTTTGGTTTATTATGTTATACTATAGATGAAATAATACAAGGAGAGTGAATCATGACTACGCTAGCAGATGTTGCTAAAAAAGCAAATGTTTCCGCAATGACCGTTTCTCGAGTGATCAATCATCCGGACAAAGTAACTGAAGAGTTAAAGCAGCTGGTTCATCAAGCGATGCTTGAATTGGATTATCAGCCGAATATTGCTGCCAAATCATTAGTTTCCAAGCGTTCCCATATCATCAAAGTGTATATTTTAGAGGAGATGGATACGACGGAACCTTACTATATGAACTTATTGGTTGGGATCGCTCGTTCTATTGGTAAAGCACACTATTCTTTGCAGCTAGTTACGACTGACGGGGTGGATCGTGGTCCAGCAGATGGCTGCATCATTACGGGCTTTCGCCAGGCTGACATGGACTGGATAAGAAATTTAAGAAAGCCTGTGGTGTTGTTTGGCGAAAATGAAGCTGGGTTCAGTTTTGTTGACAGTGACAACTATCAAGGAATCGTTTCTGCATGCAAACATGCTATCGACACCGGCTATCAACAATTGGTCTATATTGGTTTAGAGTTGGAAGAAGCGTTTACGAAAAGCCGAGAAAAAGGGTACATAGATACAGTCACAAAAGCGGGAATATCACCAAAAATCTATCGTTTTGACAACCGATCTTCCGCCGCCCGCAAGTTTATCCAATCGCAGAATGAGCATTTAATGAAAAACACTTGTTTTATCTGTGCCACAGATCGTTTAGCGTTAGGCATCAATCAAGGCTTACAGTCGATCGGAGTGGAGGTGCCAGATGATTTTGGGATCATCGGCTACGATGGCGTATTCCTTGATCAGGTAAGTTCGCCAAAATTGACAACGATGAAGCAAGCCATTGTGGAAATGGGGGAAGTTTGCGGCGAATTATTGATCCAAAAAATCGAACATAATGATACGAGCCAGCGACAACAGCGCTTTTTACCTCAACTCGTGGTTCGTGAATCCACAAAATGAAAAATTAAGCAAATGGTTGCGCAATTTCTTTTCGATTCCTCGACATCTTAATTTAAAGGATTTTTCTATTTTTGTTATCGCTAACATTTAGAAAAGGTTTGCCATTTTAAGAA
The DNA here is from genome assembly GCF_002140695.1 of Enterococcus sp. 4E1_DIV0656. Lineage (NCBI taxonomy): Bacteria > Bacillati > Bacillota > Bacilli > Lactobacillales > Enterococcaceae > Enterococcus > Enterococcus sp. 4E1_DIV0656. The sequence continues at coordinate 1,926,798 of NZ_NGLF01000001.1, forward strand.
ACCGGTTGCATAATGGAGTTACAAATTGCAGGAGGTAAACAGGATGAAAGTGAATTGGAAAAAGGCAGCTCTAGGATTAGTTTCAGGAAGTGCGTTGTTAGCGCTTGCGGCGTGTGGCGGCAACGGTGGTAGTACCGATGGTAGTAATGCAGATGCAGGTTCAGGTAGCGATGAAAAAACGCTCACGGTCTCTGTAGGCGCAGACTATATTGATTATATCAATGAAGTGAAATCTGACTTTGAATCTGAAAATGATGTGACCATCAACGTTGTAGAAATGGATATGTTCGATCAAATGGATGCGCTTCAACTAGACGGTCCTGCTGGGAAAGGTCCAGATGTTACGATGTCTCCTTACGATCGTGTAGGTCAAGTAGGCTCGCAAGGGCATTTGGCAGAAATGACTTTGCCAGATGATGGACGGTACAGCGATACAGACAAGCAACAGGTAACGATCGATGATAAAATCTATGGCGCACCAGCAATGATTGAAGCAGTTGTCATGTTCTATAACAAAGATTTGATCGATGAAGCGCCAGCAACTTTTTCTGATTTAGAAGAGCTAGCAAAAGATGATCGTTTTGCAGAAGGCGATGACAATGTTGGTTTCTTAGCTCGTTGGACAGACTTTTATTATACGTATGGTCTATTAGCTGGTTATGGTGGTTATGTCTTTGGGGATGAAGGGACAGATCCATCTGATTTAGGGATTAACAATGAAGGTTCTGTTGAAGCAATCACGTACGCAACTGATTGGTTCCAAAATGTCTGGCCGCAAGGAATGCTGGATGTATCAGCCAACGAAAACTTGATGTTAGATTACTTTAACCAAGGCAAAACAGCAGCCATCATTTACGGACCATGGGGCGTGAACGGCTTTGAAGAAGCAGGGATTAACTATGGCGTAGCGAAAATCCCAACGCTGAGCAATGGCAATGATTATGAAACGTTTGGTGGTGGAAAAGCATGGGTTGTTTCCAACTACTCACAAAACAAAGACGTTTCTCAACAATTTGTCGAATATTTAACAAACGAAGCTAATCAAGAGAAATTGTATGAAATGCGTCATGATATTCCAGCAAACATTATGGCTCAAGAAACAGTTGCTGCTTCTGATGATCCAGTAGCAAAAGCAGTGATCGAGCAATACAGTGTTTCACAACCAATGCCAAATATCCCTGAAATGTCTGAGGTTTGGGTAGGGGCTGAAAACATGCTGTTTGATGCAGGTTCAGGCAATATGACTCCTCAAGAAGCAGCGGATAATGCTGCCAAAACAATCGAAGAAGCGATTGAGCAGAAATATTAATAAATAGCCGATTACGGTCTGTCATTCATGTCGACGATTCTATAGAGGATGTTTGTCAAAAGGATTCCTTGCAACGTAGCACGCAAGAAATTGCTTGATGAGATTGATTTCTATGGATCGTCGGCCGCTTGGCAGACTTTCGATTTTAAGGAGGATACATATGAGGACGAATTCAAAAGCCACGCAGACAGCGCTTCTTTCAATCATCCCTGGGGTGGGACAATTCAAAAATGGTCAGAAATTTAAAGCGGGACTCTTTTTTGCGGTCTTTCTAATTTTTCTAGGCGAAATGCTTTTGTTCGGTGGACAAGCATTATATAACTTTGTCACACTGGGATCAGTACCGATGGAACACAATTCTTTGTTCTTGTTGATCGAAGGAACGCTACAGGTCATCGTTACCGTTATTTTCATTATCTTTTGGGTTTTAAATATCAAAGATGCCTATCAAGTTCGCCAAAGTATTGAAAAAGGGTTCCCGGTGGCAGTTACGAGAAAAGAGTTTTTCAATAAATTGTATGAGGATGGTTTCGCTTATCTATTGACGATCCCAGCCTATCTGGTGATGATCGTAGCAATTATTTTTCCGGTAATGGTGACACTCTTCATGGCGTTTACCAACTATGATTTTCGACATATTCCGCCAGCAAACTTAATCGACTGGATCGGTTTTTCGAATTTTACGAATATCTTCACCTTAAGTTCTTACCGCGACACCTTTGTAAAAGTGTTTAGTTGGACGGTGATTTGGACCGTTTTAGCAACTACTTTGCAAATTACCTTAGGAATACTGACAGCTGTTGTTGCCAATCAAAAATTTGTGAAGTTCCGTCGGGTCTTCGGGGTGATTTTCTTGCTTCCTTGGGCGGTGCCAGCGTTTATCACAATCATGAGTTTTTCAAATATGTTTAATGATACCGCAGGAGCGATCAATACGCAGGTGATCCCGCTATTGAACAATCTGCCCTTTGTGGATATTGGGAACATTGCTTGGAAGACCGATCCGTTTTGGACGAAAACGGCGATTATTTTGATTCAGGGTTGGTTAGGGTTTCCATATATTTATGTTATGGTCTCAGGGATTTTACAATCCATTTCTGAAGATTTGTATGAAGCAGCCAAAATGGATGGAGCAAATGCGATTCAGCGTTTTCGCAATATTACGTTACCGGCGATCTTTTTGGTGGCAGCACCAACCTTCGTTACGCAATATACAGGGAACTTTAATAACTTCTCCATGATCTATCTCTTTAACGAAGGTGGTCCAGGAAGTTTAGGTGGAAATGCCGGTTCGACGGATATTTTGATTTCATGGATCTACAAATTGACGACGGGCGGCTCGCCACAATACTCGATTGCTTCTGCATTGACCTTGATCATTTCCTTTGTGGTGATTTCCATTTCATTACTGGTGTTTAAAAAGACGAATGCATTTAATATGGAGGATTGAGGATGAAAAAGAAAAAGTTTTCTTTCAGCAAATTATTTACCTACTTGTTTATGATCGCTTTATCGATCGTTATCATCTATCCCTTGTTGATTACCGCCACCTCAGCCTTCAAGGCAGGGAATATGATCGCCTTTCGCTTGGATTTTGATGCGGATTGGACATTGAACAACTTTCGACGATTGTTCAATGAAACCCCCTATTTGACATGGTATAAAAACACCTTGATCGTGGCTGTTTCCACGATGGTGATCCAAGTAATGATCGTAACACTGGCAGGGTATACTTACAGTCGTTATCGCTTTGCCGGTCGTAAGAGCAGTTTGATGGTGTTCTTGATCGTTCAGATGGTGCCAACAATGTCGGCGTTGACCGCTTTTTATGTCATGGGCTTATTAGCAAACGGCCTAGATAGTTTCTGGTTCTTGACACTGATCTATATCGGTGGTGGGATTCCCATGAATACTTGGCTGATGAAAGGGTACTTTGATACGGTACCGATCGACTTGGATGAATCAGCAAAACTTGACGGTGCAGGGCATTTCCGCATCTTTTGGCAAATCGTTTTGCCCCTCGTAAAACCAATGGTCGCCGTGCAAGCATTGTGGGCCTTTATGGGGCCATTCGGCGAATTCTTGCTGGCGCGGTTCTTGCTTCGCTCACAAGAGCGTTTGACCGTCGCAGTCGGTCTGCAGACTTTTATCAACGATGCCCGTAACCAACGGGTAGCACTTTTTGCGGCTGGGGCGATTTTGATCGCCGTACCGATTGCTGCACTGTTTTTCTTCTTACAAAAATACTTTGTTTCAGGTTTGACCTCGGGCGGAACAAAAGGATAGGAATGATAGGATGTCTGAACAACGATTTCCCTTAACATACTTTGGGGCCATATTTTCTCCAACAAAAGTCTATGCATGGCGTAAAAAATTAAATCGCTGGCAGCAAGTGTTTGTCTATATTTTCTTGATGTCCTTGCTGATGATCCCGCTGACCTTGATGATCAGCAAGCAAACGGATCAAGCCTTTGCAGCATTTTTCCCCCATGCAAAAACACTCATGACTGCTGAAACAGCAGCCGAATACAGTGAACTGCAGCTGGAAGATGGCAAACTTTTAACGGATGAGTCACAAGTCTTTTCGCAAACAGAAGCGGGCATTATAGGTGTTGCGCTTTCAGAAGCGGACCTTTCAAGAGCAAAATATGCCATCAATTTTCGTGAAACAGACTGGACCATCAAAGAGGAAATCGATGGACAAACCTATCATTATGAGATGCGTTACACGGCGGAAATGATGCCTGATCAAGTGCATGATGCGGCTTCGTTTCAGAAAGTGATCGAAGACGGCTTTTATCGCAACAACGAGACGGCGATTTTCTTCAGCCAGACGATCACGGTGGCATTTTTATTGGTGGCAATGAATAGTATCCTCGTCATGGGCGCAGCGTTTTTCCTCTGGCTGACGAAAAAGTCGCGACTGTCGACGATCAGCAGTTTCAAAGAAAGTACCAACGTGATTTTGAATGCACTGGGGGCAGGCTCTCTGGTGGCGATGTTGGCAGGATTTATTGGCGCGGACATCATCTTGATGATTGGGATCCAATCTTTAGGCATGCTGCTGATGCTCTTCTTAGCTTTCTTAAAAACCCGTTTTAAAACGGCCTAATTTGCAAATATTCGCAACAAGTCATTTGGACGTGCGCTGGACTTTGGGCACCGATCGATGGCTTGTTGCGTATTTTTTCCCTTCGTTTCTTTAAAATCTGTGAAAAAAGGTTAAGAATCCGTTTATCACGCAAGATTGATGCGATAGTTCTATCGAAAAATATTTCATTTATGGTGAACTAGTGCTAAAATAGTTAGGAGAGTTTCCAGCTAGGATAATGTAGAAGTAAAAGGAGAATTATTAAGGTATGGCCAATTTTTTTAGAAAATTAATCGAAAACGACAAAAAAGAATTAAAACGTCTTGACCATATTGCGAATCAAGTTGAATCACATGCGGATGAAATGGCCGCTTTATCTGATGAACAATTACGCGGGAAAACCGATGAATTTCGTCGTCGTTTCCAAGAGGGAGAGACTTTGGATAAATTATTACCTGAAGCTTTTGCAGTAGTACGTGAAGCTGCAAAACGCGTTTTGGGTCTTTATCCTTACCACGTCCAATTAATGGGTGGGATCGTCTTGCATGATGGGAATATTCCAGAGATGCGTACCGGTGAAGGGAAAACCTTGACGGCGACATTACCTGTTTATTTGAATGCCTTGAGTGGTCAAGGCGTCCATGTCGTAACCGTCAATGAATACTTGGCAACTCGTGACTCGACTGAGATGGGAGAGCTGTACAACTTTTTAGGATTGACAGTCGGTTTGAACATCAACTCAAAATCAGCAGAAGAAAAACGTGCGGCGTATGCTTGTGACATCACTTATAGTACAAACAATGAATTAGGGTTTGACTATTTGCGGGACAACATGGTGGTTTATCGTCATCAAATGGTACAACGTCCATTAAACTATGCCATTGTCGATGAAGTCGATTCGATCTTGATCGATGAAGCGAGAACGCCATTGATCATTTCAGGACAAGCAGAAAAATCGACCGCGCTATACAATCGGGTCGACAATTTCGTCAAACGCTTGACGGAAGAAGAAGACTACAAAATCGATATTCAATCAAAAACGATCGGCTTGACAGAACGCGGGATCGAAAAAGCGGAAGAGACCTTCGGCTTAGAAAACTTGTATGATATCGAAAACACCGCATTGACCCATCACTTGGACCAAGCGTTGCGGGCGAATTACATCATGATTCGTGACATTGATTACGTGGTGCAAGATGGCAAAGTAATGATCGTTGACCAATTTACAGGTCGGATCATGGATGGCCGCCGCTATTCTGACGGGCTGCATCAAGCGATCGAAGCAAAAGAAAGTGTCGAGATCGAAGATGAAACCAAAACGATGGCGACGATCACATTCCAGAACTACTTCCGGATGTACAAAAAATTGTCTGGGATGACCGGTACTGCGAAAACGGAAGAAGAAGAGTTTAGAGAAATCTATAACATGCAAGTCATTCAGATTCCTACGAATAAACCGATCTTACGGGATGATCGTGCGGACTTGCTTTATCCAACACTTACCAGCAAATTCCAAGCAGTCGTTCAAGACATCAAAGAACGTCACCGCAAAGGGCAACCAGTCCTTGTAGGGACCGTCGCTGTTGAGACTTCTGAATTACTATCATCAATGCTTGATCGGGAGAAAGTTCCTCATGAAGTATTGAATGCCAAGAATCACTTTAAAGAAGCGGAAATCATTTTGAATGCTGGGCAAAAAGGCGCTGTAACGATCGCGACCAATATGGCTGGTCGGGGAACGGATATCAAGTTGGGTCTTGGTGTTGCAGAACTAGGCGGATTGGCAGTTATTGGTACCGAGCGTCACGAATCACGACGGATCGACAACCAGTTGCGGGGACGTGCGGGACGTCAAGGAGATCCAGGGATGTCGCAATTTTACCTGTCGCTAGAAGATGATTTAATGAAACGTTTTGGTTCTGAACGAATCAAAGTGTTCTTAGATCGGATGAAAATCGATGAAGGCGATGCCGTGATCCAAAGTAAGATGCTTTCAAAACAAGTAGAATCTGCCCAAAGACGAGTGGAAGGGAATAACTACGATACCCGGAAAAACGTCTTGCAATACGATGACGTAATGCGAGAACAGCGGGAAGTTATTTACGGACAACGTCAAGAAGTAATCATGGAAGAAACGGATCTTTCACCACAATTAATGAATATGGTGAAACGTTCCATCAGCCGTGTCGTTGACAGTCATACGCAATTAGAAGAAAGCAATTGGAATTATGAAGGAATCGTTGATTTTGCTGCCAATGCACTTGTTCATGAAGATACCATCAGTATTGAAGACATCAAGGGCAAATCAGCTCAAGAGATTAAAGATTATCTAAACCAACGGGCAGAAGAAGTCTTTGAACAAAAGAAAACACAACTTAATAGTCCAGAACAATTACTGGAATTTGAAAAAGTAGTGATTTTACGAGTCGTTGATACGAAGTGGACCGACCACATCGATGCCATGGATCAATTGCGCCAATCGGTTGGGTTACGGGCTTATGGACAAAACAATCCGTTAGTTGAATACCAAACAGAAGGATTCAATATGTTTGAAAACATGGTTGGAGCCATCGAGTATGAAGTAACTCGTCTGTTTATGAAGGCAGAAATCCGCCAAAACGTTCAACGGGAACAAGTAGCCCAAGGAGAAGCACAAGGGGTAGAAGAAGCACCGGCTGCCCAAGCGCCAAGTTTCAAAAACGTGGGCCGCAATGATCCTTGTCCTTGCGGAAGCGGGAAAAAATTCAAGAATTGCCACGGGAAAAATATGTAACACGTTTTGAAAAAGGTGAGAGTAGGCTGGCAGACGTTTTTGTCCAGTCTACTTTCGTTTGTAAGAAAAAAAGAAAGAAGGAATTTTAATGGAAATCGCAGATATTCGGAATCAATTGACCCAGATGAATGAAAAAATAATCAGTTTTAGGGGGTCTCTTTGACTTAGATCAGTTAGAAGAGGACATTGCGGAAGCGGAACACCAAATGGCAGATCCTACCTTTTGGGATGATTCAGAAAAAGCTCAACAAGTCATTAACGCCAACAATGCCAACAAAGAGACTTACGATCAATTCAATCAGCTAGCAGAAGAATTGGAAGAACTCGAAGTGATGTTGGAAATGATTCAAGAAGAAGCCGATCCGGAAATGGAAGCAGAACTTGATGCGCGAATCGGTAAGTTAAATGAGAAAATGGCTTCTTATGAATTGTCGATGTTGTTAGATGAACCCTATGATCGAAACAATGCCATCATCGAGCTGCACCCGGGAGCAGGCGGTACCGAGTCGCAAGACTGGGGCAGCATGCTGTTACGGATGTATACTCGTTTTTGCGAACAACATGGGTATCAGGTGGAAACTTTGGACTATCAAGCCGGTGATGAAGCGGGGATAAAAAGTGTCACATTACTTGTGAAAGGCCACAACGCCTATGGCTATTTGAAGTCGGAAAAAGGCGTGCATCGCTTGGTCCGTATTTCACCTTTTGATTCTGCTAAGAGACGGCATACGTCATTTTGCTCGGTGGATGTGATGCCAGAATTAGATGGGGCGATCGATGTGGAGATCAACTCAGATGATTTGAAGATCGATACGTACCGCGCAAGCGGCGCTGGTGGACAGCACATCAACAAAACCGAATCTGCTGTGCGGATCACTCACATTCCAACAGGTACAGTGGTCGCTAGCCAAGCCCAGCGTTCACAGCTGAAAAACCGTGAGCAAGCGATGGGGATGTTGAAAGCTAAGCTGTATCAATTAGAAGTCGAAAAGAAAGAACAAGAAGCAGCAGCCTTGCGAGGCGAGCAATTAGAGATCGGCTGGGGCTCGCAAATTCGTTCTTATGTCTTCCATCCCTATTCAATGGTCAAAGATCACCGAACGAATTTCGAAACTGGGAATGTACAGGCAGTCATGGATGGCGATTTGGACGGCTTTATCGATGCCTATTTGAAGCTGAAACTGAATCAAAAATAACCTGGTATGACTTAAACAGATTGAAACACAATTGTAATCTGTTGCAAGCAAGGTGAAATATATTCATGCTATAATAAGCCAGAATGAAAATTTGAGATGGAGAGATAGCTGTATGATAGAAATGAAAGATATAATGAAAAAGTACTCTAATGGTACGACTGCTATCCGTAACCTTTCGATTTCAATTGATCAAGGGGAGTTTGTCTATGTCGTTGGACCATCCGGCGCCGGAAAATCAACCTTTATCAAATTGATGTATCGAGAAGAAAGAGCAACAAAAGGCGTTTTGAATGTCGCAGGATATGATTTGGTCGGCATGAAAAACCGTGAGATCCCTTTGATGCGCCGGGAAATCGGCGTGGTCTTCCAAGACTACAAACTTTTACCGCGGAAAACGGTCTTTGAAAATGTTGCTTATGCAATGCAAGTTATCGGACGCAAACCCCGTGATATCAAAAAACGGGTGATGGAAGTTTTGGATTTGGTCGGACTGAAACATAAAGTTCGGGTCTTTCCAAGTGAGCTTTCCGGTGGGGAACAACAACGGGTGTCGATCGCTCGTGCCATCGTAAATACACCAAAGGTATTGATTGCGGATGAACCAACCGGAAATCTAGATCCTGAAAACTCATGGGAAATCATGAAATTGCTTGATCGAATCAATGCACAAGGAACAACGGTCGTTATGGCGACCCATAATAGTACGATCGTAAATACGATTCGTCATCGCGTGATCGCGATTGAGAATGGCCGCATTATTCGCGACCAAGCGGAAGGAGAATATGGTTACGATGATTAGAACATTTTTCCGTCATCTCCTGGAGAGTATTAAAAGTTTAAAGCGTAACGGCTGGATGACTATCGCGTCATTGAGTGCCGTGACGATCACATTAACATTAGTCGGTATTTTTCTAGGTGTAATCTTAAATGCAACAAAACTAGCCGAAGATATTCGTGAGAATGTGGACGTGTCGGTTTTCGTTGATATTGGTACAGAACAAGAAGACATGGATGCTTTAGAACAGGCCTTAAATGATCTGCCGAACGTTTCAGAAGTGACATTTTCTAGTCGAGACGAAGAATTGCAGAAGATCCAGGATGCCATGGGGGATTCATGGAACTTGTTCGAAGGCGACAGTAATCCACTGTATAACGTATTTGTTGTAAGTGCAACAGATCCAGAGTATACGACAGAGATCGCAGAACAAGCTGGGGATTTGCCGAATGTCTTTAAAGCCGATTACGGTGGAGATTCTTCTGACCGAATCTTTGAATTGTCTGCGGCTGTGCGGACTTGGGGCTTAGCTGCTGCTGTCTTACTGATTTTTGTGGCAATGTTCCTAATCTCTAATACGATTCGGATCACGATTTTGTCCCGTCAAAGAGAAATTCAAATCATGCGTCTGGTTGGGGCGAAAAACGGCTACATTCGTTGGCCATTCTTCCTTGAAGGAGGCTGGATCGGACTCTTAGGATCAATTGTCCCAATTGCGTTGATGTACTTCGGGTATCATCAAGTTTATGCAATGGTCAATCCATCCTTGCTACGTTCAAATTACAGCTTAATTGCACCAAATATGTTTCTAATACAAGTGTGCGGTGTGATGGCACTGATTGGTATCGTGATTGGTTCGCTTGGTTCCGTCTTATCAATGCGCCGATTTTTAAAATTCTAAACGTATGTTTTATTAAAGTCGATCGTCAGATCGGCTTTTTTTGTTTCATCACAGTGTTTCTTTACTTTAGGTACTATTTTTTGATATGCTTTAGTAGCGGGAAATCGGGGAAGAGGTGGAAAAATGGTTGTAATGGATAATTTGGTAACCATTTTATTTATAGTTAATATTTTGTTATCAATCATTATCATTTTCAGAGAGAGACGTCAGACTGCTCAGACATGGGCTTGGCTTTTGGTCTTGATGTTCATCCCAATCGTTGGTTTTGTGCTTTACTTTTTCTTTGGTAGAGGAATTTCCAAGGAAAAGATTTTCGATATGCGCTCACAAGCAAAGATTGGTCTAAACGTTGAATTAGAAGAACAAAAACAAGCGCTCGCGCGTCATTTGTTTCCGCATCCGCCGACTGCTCAAGTAGAAGTCCAGCAGTTAGTCTATCTGTTGACGGTCTTTGGTCAATCCCTCTATACGACAGCCAATAGCATGACACTTTATACCGATGGGCGGCAGAAATTTGATGCCTTGATTGCGGATATCGAACAGGCAAAAAATCACATTCATATGGAATATTATATTTATCGCAGTGATGCATTGGGAAATGAGGTCAAAGAAGCATTGGTACGAGCCGCAAAGCGAGGCGTAAAAGTAAGAGTCTTGTTAGATGCTTGGGGCAGTACCCAGGTATCATTGAAGTTTTTTGATGAATTGCGTCTGCATGGCGGGCAAATTGCCTTTTTCTTTCCTTTGTTCGTTCCTTATGTCAATCCGCGAATCAATTATCGGAATCATCGTAAAATCGTGGTGATTGATGGTGAGATTGGTTATACAGGCGGTTTTAATGTGGGAGATGAATATCTAGGACAAGTGGAAAAATTTGGTTATTGGCGAGACAATCACTTGCGAATTGCCGGTTCAGCTGTCTATTCGCTGCAAAATCGGTTTTTGATGGATTGGAATTCACAACATGCCTTGGAGATCAAATATGATCCTTCTTTGTTTCCTGAAATCAAACAAGCGGGGACAGTCGCAGCCCAAGTCATCACTAGTGGTCCTGATACGGAACATGAAGAAATTAAAATGACGTATTTGAAAATGATCAATTTAGCCAAGAAAGAAATCCTAATTCAAACGCCGTATTATATTCCGGATGAAGCCATTCATAACGCCTTAAAGTTAGCACTGCTCTCTGGGGTGAAAGTTCATATACAAATTCCGAACAAACCAGATCATCCCTTGGTTTACTGGGCGACCTATTCCTTTGCGGCTGAGCTGCTTCATTTTGGAGCAATCATTGAAACCTATGAGAAAGGGTTTATGCATGCGAAAACGATGATTATAGATAGTGGACTTGTATCGATTGGTTCAGCAAATATCGATGTTCGATCCTTTCGCTTAGATTTTGAAGTCAATACGATTATCTATGATGCGCAACTTGCGACTCAAACAAAAGAAGCGTTTCTGGCGGATTCGATCGATTCCAAACCGTTAACGATCGAAGCGTATCAACAAAGAAAATTGACGATCAAGATCAAGGAAGGCCTGGCACGTCTTGTGTCACCGTTACTGTAAAAAAATGCCCTTTTCCAAAAGATGGAAGCCATCATTTTGGAAAAGGGCATTTTTTAATAGGATTAACCCATAATACTTGTGTACGCTGCTAAGAAAATCGAGCCGACAGTGAGAATAAGCATGGTCCAGATCACGACTTGCGTGATTTTTGCAAAGGTACTTTTTGGTTTTTTCTCGTTCATTCTAATCCACCTTTTAGAGTTATTCTAGTGACAGTTTACCCTCAATTTCTCAAGAACTCAAGTTGATCCAAGGAGAAATTAAGAAAATTTCAATTTCACTATAAAAAAATTCGTTAGAATGGCAAGATAGGCTTGTTGAAGCTACTCCCTTCTGTTTTAATAGGTAAAGAAATACATTCTTTAAAACTTTCAAAAGTTAGTTGTTGAAATAAGAGCCTCCTTAAAAAATTTCATGGCTGTCTTATTCCGGCTTAAATTTTTAAAAGAACTGAAACATGGATGTAAAGAAAATAAAGTATAGTGACACTAGTTGTTAGAAAGGATTTTGCTGTATGTCTGGATTTAATCCAATCGTTTTGTTTTGGTATATTTTTCCTGTGCTCGTTTATTTTGCTTGTCGTTTTATCGTTTCTGCACTTTCGTTGAATGATCGTTTCCATGTGAAGGCACCGGATTTAGCGGTACCATTTTTAATGGTGGGGATTCATCAATTATCAAAATATACTTTTGATCAAGCAATCACATTGTATTATTTGATCTCCATTTTTTTATTAGGCATTCTACTGGCCGTCTTTCAGGCGTACTACTATGAAGAGATCCAATATGGTCGCTATTTTAAGATGTATTGGCGCAGTATTTTTCTATTTACGATCATTTTTCATGTCGTTTTGATCATTCTAAATATCGTAAGTTACTTATAGTGTTTTGCCCCTTGATAAACGTCCATTTTTTCACTTAAAGTTTTTTTAAAGACTTTAAGGAGTCTGATTTCCTCTTTTTGTTCATTTGGTAAAGAAAAGTCAAACAACTTCCCTTTCAAATTTCATATAATTTGTGGTAGAAAGTGGGGGATTGTGGTAGACTGTGAATATCAGGTGGAGATCGGGGGTTATTTATCGATGTTTATGGGTGAATTTCAACATTCGATAGATGCAAAAGGCCGACTAATCGTCCCTTCAAAACTACGAGGAAAACTCGGAGAAAAATTTGTTGTGACACGTGGATTAGATGGCTGTTTATTTGGCTACCCCTTATCTGAATGGGAAAAACTTGAAGAAAAACTAAACGAAATGCCTTTAGCGAAAAAGGATGCTCGGACATTTGTCCGCTTCTTTTATTCTGCTGCAACAGAGTGCGAGATCGATAAACAAGGACGAATCAATATCCCTGTTACATTGAGAAATCATGCAGACCTTACTAAAAGCTGCGTGATCATCGGGGTTTCAAATCGAATCGAGATTTGGGATGAAACGCGTTGGCAAGCATTCTCTGAAGAAGCAGAAGAAAACTTTGATGAAATTGCTGAAACAATGATCGACTTTGGCTTATAGGCTTGATAGGAAGAGGAAAAAACACATGGCAGATTTTCAACACTACACCGTTATGCTACAGGAGACCGTTGATGGATTATCAATTCGTCCAGAAGGCGTCTATGTCGATTGTACATTAGGTGGAGCTGGTCATAGTGAATATTTATTGTCACAACTGTCTGAAGAAGGACATCTCTTTGCTTTTGATCAAGACCAAACCGCCATCGACCATGCAAAAGAACGTTTAGCACCTTATGTTGCTAAAGGGATGGTCACGTTTATTAAAAGTAATTTCCGCTATTTAAAGGAAGCATTGAATCAACACGGCGTAAGCCGAGTCGATGGTATTTTGTATGATTTAGGTGTTTCCTCACCCCAATTAGATGAAGCCGAACGTGGCTTTAGCTACCACCAAGATGCACCGCTGGATATGCGGATGGATCAAACTGCAGCATTGACTGCCTATGAAGTGGTCAATCAATTCGACTACCATCAATTAGTCAAAATCTTCTTCCGTTATGGAGAAGAAAAATTCTCAAAACAAATCGCTCGGGAAATCGAGCGGGTGAGACAAGATCATCCCATCGAAACAACGGGGGAATTGGTCGATATCATCAAAACAGCCATTCCAGCTCCAGCAAGAAGAAAGGGCGGTCACCCAGCAAAACGGGTTTTCCAAGCCATTCGAATTGCAGTCAATGATGAGCTAGGTGTAATTGAAGACTCACTTGAACAAGCCATTCATCTTTTAGCAGTCAACGGACGTGTCAGTGTGATCACGTTCCACTCATTAGAAGATCGCATTGTGAAATCGATGTTCAAGGAATACAGTACACCAAAGGATATGCCACCAGGTCTGCCGATGATACCAGAAGAATTTCAACCAACATTAAAACTTATAACAAGAAAACCACTGCTTCCTACTGAGGAAGAAGTAGCTGAAAATAATCGTTCTCGTAGTGCGAAACTACGAATCGCGGAAAAAATCAAGGAAAGCGAAGGGTAACAACTATGGCAGAACTAAAAGTTCATGACTATGAATTCAGAGAACCTCTTGAATCACAACCTTTGGATCACTCTGAACCGACAACTGAAAAACTGCCTACTGATCCCCAGCGTCCTGAGGTCATCCGTGTACCAGCATCTCCGGCTCGTCGGTTAAAAAGTATTTCTACTCTAGAAAAACTGATTGCTGCCTTTGTGATTATCGCTGTATTGACGTTGGCAATCTTGACCATCAATATTCGGACCAATATCAGCCAAGTTGAGCATGATATTTCCTTGATCCAATCGGATATCACTGAGAAAACAACACAAGCAGAACAGTTGGAACAAGAGAAAAATGAACTTTCTAAAACCGAGCGCATCCAAAAGATTGCTGAGGATAATGGATTGTCGATCGATGATGGCAATTTAAGGAAAGTGGACTAAATGAAGTTAACAGATAAATTCAAGCAATACTTAAAAAAGAACAATCAAACTACAACGAACAATCGCAAAAAAGTAGGTATTATTCTCTTTGCTACGAGTATTGGATTGTTCTTTTTGTTTGTCACGCGTTTGAGCTATATCGTCATTGTCGGGGATGTCGCGGGAACTTCATTAGCAGAAAAGACCAAAAATCTTTATGAAGGCAGCGAAGTGATCAAAGCGAAACGTGGAACAATCTATGACCGTAATGGGATTCCGATCGCCGAAGATGTGACCTCGTATTCCATTTATGCTGTTTTGAATCAGAATTACAAAGATGGCAACAAAAATCTCTTTGCAGAAAAAGCAAACTTCAATAAGTTGGCCAAAATTTTGTCAGATGTATTGTCCATTGATCAAGAAACAGCAGTCAATACGTTAGAGGATGGCCTTGAGCAACAATTGTGGCGGGTCTCTTTTGGGAGCAAGGGAAATAATATTACATTAGAACAAAAAAATGCGATCGAAGATGCAATGGAAAAAGAAGATATTGCCGGCTTCCATTTTGATAGCCATCCAGCTCGCCTTTATCCGAATGGGGTCTTTTCTTCTCACTTTATCGGGTATGCTGTTGCCAATGATGACGATACTGGTCTAGTCGGCAAAACTGGGTTGGAAGCTGCTTACAATGATGTATTATCGGGAACTGATGGTGAGATCGTTTATCAAAAAGATAACAATCAAAACCCGCTGCCCGGAACAGTAGCAGAGACCGTCGCAGCCGTTGACGGAAAAGACGTTTATACCACCATCGATAGTCGAATCCAAAGCTATTTGGAAACGCTGATGGACAGCGTCTTTAAAGAAAACAAACCAGAAAACTTAACAGCGAACTTAATGGATGCCAAAACCGGCGAAATCATAGCGATGGCGCAACGACCAACCTACAATCCAGAAAATTTGGATTCGATCAATGATTGGCAAAATCTGTTAGTTGAAGACAACTATGAGCCAGGATCAACCATGAAGATTTTGACGACAGCAGCTGCCATCGATCAAGGCATCTTCAATGAGAACGAAACCTTTACCCCAAGTCCTGATGGATTAAAACTTTACGATGCAACCATCAATGACTGGGACTTTGGTCAAAAAGGAACACTGACGATGCGCCAAGCTCTTTCATGGTCCAGTAATATCGGAATGGTGACCTTGGAGCAGCGGATGGCTGATCGTTGGCAACAATACTTAAAAGAATTTGGCTTTGGCCGTAGCACCTATTCAGGATTGCCTAACGAAAATACTGGAATCACCCCAGAAGATAATCCTGTCAGCCAAGCGATGACTTCCTTTGGTCAAGCGATTGGTGTGACGAATTTCCAAATGATGCAGGCTTTCACATCGGTCGCAAATAATGGAACGATGCTGAAACCACAATTTATTAGTAAAATCGTTGATGGCAATACTGGAGAAGAAACGGTCACGCAACCAGAAGAGGTCGGCCATCCGATCACAAAAGAGGCTGCAACAGAGGTCCGTGAATATATGCGTGATGTTGTCGAGAGTGAAAATTATGGAAGTGCCTATGGCGTTTATGAATTACCTGGCTACAACATTTCTGCAAAAACAGGGACGGCCCAAGTAGCCGATCCAACAACCGGTAAGTATTTGTCTGGTGGCACCAATTATCTATATTCCGTTGTTTTGATGTTTCCTTCAGAAGAACCAGAATACATTTTGTATTTGACGATTAAATTACCAGAGAAGCACGAAAGCACCGTGTTGGGTGAAATTGCCAATCCATTGATGAAACGGGTCATGGATCTGAAAAACTCTGCATTAGAAGAAAGCACAACATCTGGTAGCGAAACAACTGTGGGGGATTATCGCAATCTCGATACAGAATCGGCTGCAACGGATGTTCAAAAAGCTGGATTGATCCCGGTAGTCATCGGGGATGGTGAAAAAGTCATTGCCCAATCGGTTGACAGTGGGACTTCGATCATGCCTGGCGGACGGGTACTGCTCGTTACCGACAGCGATAAGTACTATATGCCGGATACGACTTCTTGGTCAAAAGCAGACTTAATCAAATTTGGTAGTCTGCTGAATGTAGACGTCAGTTTTGAAGGAAACGGCTATTGTACCAAACAAAGCGTGGAACCATACACCGAATTATCAGGACAATCGATCAAGTTTACACTAAGTGAAAACGAATAAATAGGAGAGAACAATATGGAATGGACAGAGATGATATTACCTTTGGCAAGTGGCTTTGCGATCGTAACAGCCACAATGCCTTTGTTTATCGGCTATTTTCAAATGAAGAAATACGGACAGGAAATACGTGGTGACGGCCCCAAATGGCACAATGTAAAGGCCGGTACACCAACGATGGGTGGGTTTGTATTTTTGATTTCTGCAATGATCACTGCCATCTGGGTAGGAGCATGGCAAAATCAATTGACTGCTTCATTGTTCATTCTTTTGTTCATTACCTTGGTTTATGGTGCATTAGGATTTCTTGATGACTTCATCAAGATTTTCCGCAAACGAAATATGGGGCTGAACTCGTTGCAAAAGCTGATTGGACAGATTTTAGGCGGACTCGTCTTTTACTTTGTTTTCCGATCCGAAGGCAATGCGGATGTACTGAATTTCTTTGGGATAGACGTGTCGCTATCGATTTTTTATGGCTTGTTCGTCATTTTTTGGCTTGTTGGTTTTTCAAATGCAGTCAACTTGACGGACGGTATCGATGGGCTAGTCGCAGGACTGGGCACGATTTCTTTTTCAACTTACGCACTGATTGCTTGGCGACAAGATCAAATCGATGTGTTAATCGTTTGTCTTGCGATCATCGGCGGATTGATCGGCTTCTTTCCCTACAATCGCAAACCGGCAAAAATCTTTATGGGGGATGTCGGCTCACTGGCTTTAGGCGGTCTGCTGGCAGCTATCTCGATTCTTTTACACCAAGAATGGACCCTATTGCTTGTCGGACTGGTCTATGTTTGTGAAACAGCAAGCGTGATGCTGCAAGTTGCCTCATTCAAATTAACAGGCAAACGAATCTTCAAGATGTCACCCATCCATCATCATTTTGAAATGAGCGGATGGTCTGAGTGGAAGATCGACACTGTGTTTTGGTGTATCGCGTTAGGTTGCTCTTTGCTCACAATAGCCCTTGTATGGTAGGAGATGAAGAAAATGAAAAAAATTACAACATATCAAAATAAAAAAGTTCTTGTGCTAGGATTAGCGCGTAGTGGATTCAGTGCGGCCAAATTGTTACATGATTTGGGCGCACTTGTGACCGTTAATGACGGAAAGCCATTTGCTGAAAATCCAGAAGCACAAGATCTTTTGGCTTTAGGGGTCAAAGTGATCACTGGCAGCCACCCGATTGAATTATTGGATGAAGGATTTTCGCTAGTCGTTAAAAATCCAGGGATCCCCTATTCACAACCTCTTGTTCAAAAAGCTTTAGAGAAAAAAATTCCTGTGATCACGGAAGTGGAACTAGCGTATCAAATCTCTGAAGCGCCGATTATCGGTATTACTGGTACGAATGGAAAAACCACCACAACGACTATGATCGCCAATGTCTTGAATGCTGGAATGGAAAAAGGACAGGCATTGCTTTCTGGAAATATCGGGTTTCCTGCAAGTTCCGTTGCTCAAACAGCTAAGCCTGAAGATCGCTTGGTGATGGAGCTTTCAAGTTTCCAATTGATGGGAATCGATACCTTACGGCCGAAAATCGCTGTCATCACGAATATATATGAAGCCCATATCGATTACCATGGTAGTCGCCCGGAATATGTCTTAGCAAAATGGCGCTTGCAACAACGAATGACCGCTGACGATTATTTAGTGATCAACTGGAACCAACCGGAACTAGAAGCACTGTCGGCCAAATCAAAGGCGAAAATCATTCCTTTTTCCACCAAGGAAAAAGTAGCAGGAGCATATATGCTTGATGGGATGCTCTACTATAAAGAAGAAGCAATTATGGCAGCGGAGGAACTTGGCGTACCAGGGGCACACAATATTGAAAATGCCTTAGCGGCGATCGCTGTTGGAAAACTTTGCAATATGCCAAACGAAGCAATCAAACAAGCGTTGCAAACCTTCACTGGGGTACCTCATCGGACCCAGTATGTCACCACCATCAATCAGGTGAAATTTTTCAATGATTCCAAAGCAACCAACATCTTAGCAACAGAAATGGCCTTAGGCGGTTTTGACAATGAGAAATTGGTCTTATTGGCAGGCGGCTTGGACCGTGGCAACAGTTTTGATGAGTTGGTTCCAGCACTAAAAGGACTCAAAGCTATCGTAGTGTTTGGAGAAACAAAAGAAAAATTAGCCTCAGCCGCTCAAGCAGCTGGCGTAAAAACGATTGAAATGACAGACAATGTTGAAACAGCCGTCCCAGTTGCCTTTTCTTTAAGTGCTGCTGGAGATACGATTCTATTGTCACCGGCGAATGCAAGTTGGGATCAATACCCTAATTTTGAAGTTCGCGGCGACAAATTTATGGCGGCAGTAGCAGAACTTAAATAGAAATGAGTGAAGGACATGAAAATACTTGTGACTGGCGGCGGTACTGGCGGCCACATCTATCCAGCGTTGTCTTTTGTCGATTACGTAAAAGAGATTGACCCGACAGCCGAATTTTTATACATTGGTGCAACAAGGGGCTTAGAGAATAAAATCGTCCCTCCAACAGGTATTCCTTTTAAAACGTTAGAGATCCAAGGCTTTAAGCGTAAGCTGTCTTTTGATAACGTAAAAACGATCCAGCTTTTCATGAAAAGCTATTATGCAGCAAAGAAAATCATCAAGGAGTTTCAACCGGATGTGGTGATTGGCACCGGCGGCTATGTTTCTGGCGCCGTGGTCTTTGCTGCAGCGAAGTTGAAAATACCTACCATTATTCATGAACAAAATAGTGTTCCTGGAATCACCAATAAGTTTCTAACCAAGTATGTGGATAAAATCGCCATTGCTTTTCACGATGCTTCTCAATACTTTCCAGCGAAGAAAACGGTGCTTGTGGGCAATCCCAGGGGGCAAGAAGTACGGAATAGTCAAAAGTCGACGATTTTGTCTTCTTACGATTTAAATCCGGCGAAAAAAACGGTTTTGGTTTTTGGTGGGAGTCAAGGAGCTCTGAAAATCAACCAAGCGATCATTGATGCGCTGCCGCTTTTTGCTCAAAAAGAGTATCAGTTACTTTATGCATCTGGCGAAAGGTATTACAAAGAGATCGAAGAAAAAATCGGGATGTCAAAAGATGCTTTCCCTAATATCAGTATTCGTCCCTATATCGATCAAATGGCAGAAGTGATGGCAAATAGTGATTTGTTGATTGGACGAGCAGGTGCCACATCGATTGCCGAATTTACGGCATTAGGGATTCCAGCAATTCTGATTCCTAGCCCTTATGTGACTAATGACCACCAAACAAAGAACGCCCAAAGTTTAGCTAATGCAGGAGCAGTCAAAATGATTGCCGATCATGAACTAAACAGCCAAAACCTCGTGGAAGCAGTAGATAGTATCATGCAAGATGAAGCCCTTCGTAGTAAGATGGCCAAAGCCTCAAAAGAACAAGGGATCAGCGATGCCTCAGAACGATTATTTCGACTTGTGCAAGAGGTAATCAAATAGTACAATGTGTGGGATAGAAAGGAGCGATTATCATTAGTAAAGACAAAACACCTCATGATGATCAAACCCCCTCGTCAACGGAAGAGTTGACCCCTTGGCAAAAAGAAAATCTAAAATATTTGCAAGAAAAAGGCAATCAGCCAGCTTGGTCTTCACCCGCTTCTGAAGAAACAGAAGACATGAAAGAAGCGCATGAAGATGAAGAGGAGTTGGCAGAAGAAGCACTTTTTGAAGCAGAACAAGCGATAGAAGAAACCGACGCTGGGAAAGAAGAGCTGCCTGAGCCAGAAAAAAAGGCTCGCTCCTTTGCTGATCGGCTACCTAATCTAAAGGCGTACCGCAATCAAGTATTGATTCGCCGTTTAGCGCTGATTATCGGTTTACTGATGATTCCTTTGCTGATTGTTTTGTATTTTGTTTCGCCGCTTAGTCGTTTGGCTAATGTGGTGGTCAAAGGCAATCAAGAAGTATCCGCAGAAGCGATTCTCAAAAATTCTGACCTAGCCGTCAATGAAGAGATGTGGCCGCAATTTTTTGAACGGAATCAGAGTGTAGCAGCAATCAAAAAAGAATTGCCGCGCATAAAAAATGCTTCTATTTCTTTATCTGGTATTAATCGTTTTGATATCACTGTCACTGAATTCCAGGAAGTGGCTTTATTAGCCAAAGATGGCGGCTATGCACCAGTTTTGGAAAATGGCGCTGTTTTGGATGATATCAGTGAGCAGCCAGAGGAAGGATTGCCGGTTTTAGAAAATTTTTCGGCTGAAGACAAAATCAAGGCGACACTCAGTGCCTATCAAGAATTAAGTTCAGAAATTCGAGATGGCATTTCTCAAATCAAATACACCCCCCGTGACAGCAATGATGAACTGTTAACTCTCTTTATGAATGATGGCAATCAAGTGATTGTCAATATCTCAAATATGGTGAGTCAAATGCAGTATTATCCGCAAATTGCCAAAGATTTGACCGAGGACAGTATTGTGGATATGGAAGTTGGGATCTTTACTTATCCAATTTCAAATACACAAGAAGACGATGCAGACGAAAATCAAACAGCTGATAGTGATTCTTAGGAAAAATTCAAGAGTTTTTTTCATTAACTTGTTTCTAAAAAGCGCCATTATATGGTAGAATTGGTAACAGTGAACAAATTATTCGAATGAACTCTAAAAACGGACTGTGATGGTTCGCTATATATCCAATTTAAGTAGGAGGGAACCCCATCCATGGCAAAAACGGGAATGTATGTTGGCCTTGATATCGGCACGACATCTGTAAAAGTTGTAGTAGCCGAATACGTTGACAGCCAAATGAATATCATTGGTGTAGGAAATGCAAAATCAGAAGGAATCAACCGTGGCATCATTGTAGATATCGATAAAACGGTACAAGCCATTCAAAGAGCAGTAAGACAAGCAGAAGAAAAAGCAGGAATTCAAATTCGCAGTGTAAGTGTTGGTGTACCAGCCAATCTTCTTGAAGTGGAAAATTGTCAAGGGATGATCGCTGTCAACAGTGAATCAAAAGAGATCACCGACGAAGACGTCCGCAATGTTGCTTCCGCAGCACTTGTACGTTCAACCCCTCCTGAAAGACAGATCATTGCTATCTTACCGCAAGAATTTACAGTGGATGGTTTTGAAGGGATTAAAGATCCTCGTGGCATGATCGGTGTTCGCCTAGAGATGTTTGGTGTGGTTTATACAGGTCCAAAAACCATCATTCACAACATTCGTAAATGTGTGGAAAAATCTGGTCTGATCGTTAATGAAGTAGTCATTACGCCATTAGCACTGACAGAATCGATTTTATCTGATGGTGAAAAAGACTTTGGTACGATCGTTATCGACATCGGCGGCGGCCAAACGACGACATCAGCGATGCACGACAAGCAATTGAAATTTACCCATGTGAACCAAGAGGGTGGCGAATTTGTCACAAAAGACATTTCGACAGTTTTAAATACCTCCTTCAACAATGCAGAAGCGTTAAAAATCAATTATGGGGATGCGTATCCTGAACGGACGTCCGCTAGTGAAGAATTTCCAGTGGATGTGATTGGGAAATCAGAACCTGTGAAGATCGATGAACGCTATTTGTCAGAAATCATCGAAGCACGTATGGAACAGATTTTTACCAAATCAAAAGAAGTCTTAGATGAAATTGATGGACTTGATTTGCCAGGTGGCGTGATTTTGACTGGTGGTGCTGCAAGCCTGCCGGGTGTCGTAGATTTGGCTCAAGAAGTATTCGAAACAAACGTTAAGCTTTACGTTCCTAATCATATGGGACTTAGAAATCCTGTATTCACCAATGTAATCAGTATCGTTGACTATTCAGCAAACTTAAGCGAAGTCTATCAGCTTGCCAAAAGTGCGATCACTGGTGAAAAAACAGTCGCGCAACAGCCCGTTGCCATTCAACAACAAGAAGTGCATTACGAACAATATGAAGCTCCAGAAGAAACTTATGAAGAAACAGAAGAAGAGAAAAAAGGTGAGTCGATCACAAACCGAGTAAAAGATTTCTTCTCAAATATCTTTGAATAATCTAAAACGATTCTCAGGAGGAAGATAAACTATGGAATTTTCAATTGATAATAACATCAATGACGGCGCTGTGATCAAAGTCATCGGAGTCGGCGGTGGTGGCGGCAACGCAGTAAATCGTATGATCGAAGAAAATGTCAAAGGCGTAGAATTTATTGCAGCCAACACTGACGTTCAAGCATTAAAAAATTCAAAAGCAGAAACAGTCATTCAATTAGGCCCTAAATATACCCGTGGTCTTGGTGCTGGTTCACAACCAGAAGTTGGTCAAAAAGCAGCAGAAGAAAGTGAAGATTCTATTCGTGAATCATTAGAAGGCGCGGATATGATTTTCATTACCGCTGGTATGGGTGGCGGAACCGGGACCGGTGCTGCACCGATCGTAGCTAAAATTGCCAAAGAAATCGGCGCATTGACAGTCGGCGTCGTTACTCGTCCGTTTACATTTGAAGGACCAAAACGCGGCCGTTTTGCTGCTGAAGGAATCGCTAAATTAAAAGAGAATGTCGATACCTTATTGATCATCTCAAACAACCGTTTGTTAGAAGTTGTTGACAAGAAAACGCCAATGCTTGAAGCATTCCGTGAAGCAGACAATGTCTTGCGTCAAGGGGTTCAAGGGATCTCAGACTTGATCACTGCACCTGGCTATGTCAACTTAGACTTCGCTGATGTGAAAACAGTGATGGAAAATCAAGGCACCGCTTTGATGGGAATCGGCGTTGCTAGCGGCGAAGAACGCGTGATCGAAGCAACGAAAAAAGCAATCTCTTCACCATTGCTAGAAACATCGATCGATGGTGCTGAACAAGTGCTATTGAACATCACTGGCGGATTGGACATGACTTTATTTGAAGCACAAGATGCTTCTGATATCGTCGCTCATGCGGCAACAGGTGATGTAAATATTATTTTAGGTACATCAATCAATGAAGACTTAGGCGATGAAATCCGTGTGACTGTCATTGCAACTGGCATTGACCCTTCTAAAAAAGAACGTGGGTCTCGCTCTAACAGACAAAGTCAAAGCCAAATTCATTCTATCCCACAAAAACCAACCTTAGATATGGACCAAGCGCGTCCTGCACAAGCAGAAGAAAGCAATGGTTTTGGTGATTGGGATATCCGTAAAGAACAAAATGTACGACCTAAAGTAGAAGAAAACACATTTGAAAATGTAGAAAAGAAAGAATTCGACACCTTCAGCCGTGATGAAGTACGCTCGAATGATGACGACGAATTAAGCACACCACCATTTTTCCGTCGTAAACGCTAGGGGGCAGAGCACATGATTTCTGAGAACTTGCACAAGATCCAGCAAGAGATACAGGACTCCTGTGCTCTTGTTTCTAGAAATGCCAGTGAGGTCTGTTTGACAGCTGTGACAAAATCCGTCGATACAGAAACGACAAGAGAACTTCTAGAAAATGGTGTGCGTGATTGTGCAGAAAATCGAGTAGAAAAGCTACTTGAAAAAAAGGCAGCATTAACTGATTACCCAGATGTCCGTTGGCATTTTATTGGTAATTTACAGCGCAGAAAGGTAAAATCAGTTATAAATGAGATTGATTTTTTCCATGCGTTGGATTCAATCAAACTGGCACAAGAAATTCAAAAACGAGCAGAGCATCCGATCAACTGCTTTGTGGAAGTGAATGTTTCGCAGGAAGCAACGAAACAAGGGATTTTCGTAGAAGAGGTGGTGGCTTTTATTGAAGCACTCGCTTCGTTCGACAAAATTCGTGTTGTTGGATTGATGACGATGGCCCCGCTCACTGCTTCCAAAGACGAGCAGCATCAGATTTTCAAAGAATTAAAAAGGATTCAACAACAGATCGCTGACCTGCATCTTACACATGCCCCTTGCTTAGAAACGAGTATGGGAATGAGTAATGACTTTCCCATTGCGATTCAAGAAGGCGCAACATTTATTCGTGTAGGAACAGCATTATTTCAATAAAAAAGGAGGTTGACCGATGTCGCTCAAAGAGAAACTGACCAATTTTTTTGGATTGACTGACGAAGAAGATTATTATGAAGAAACATTTGCCACTGAAGAACCGGCACGCACGGCAGCGAAACCAGCTGTGAACCAAGGAGGAGCTTTTACCGCCCCTAGAACAACAGCGAGTACGCGTGCTTCTAGCCAAGCGGCTTCTTATACAACAAGTCAACCACAAAATCAAGCCTATCAATACAGACAGCAGCCTCAAACTGCTGCCTATCAACAATCCTCAGCGGCGGCTGAACGAGTAAGATCGGTGCCTAAGACGGAAGAAAAAGTCGTTCCAATGGCGCAACAAAGAACTAATACGAGAGTCAAAGACACAAAAGCAAAAGAAACTTCTCCACAAATGGCTGGAAAAATAACGATCGTAGAACCACGCGTTTATTCAGAAGCTATGGGGATTGCGAAGCAAGTCATCAATGGAGATGCTGTACTTGTTAATTTTCATTTAATTGAAGAGTACCAAGCTCGTCGAATAGTTGATTTTTTAACAGGAACAGTGTACGCTGAAGATGGTGATATCAAGCGTGTTGGCGATGAAATTTTTCTTTGCACGCCTAAGGGTATGGAAATTGAAGGCACTGCCCAAACATTAGCAGATACCAATTTTTTTGATATCTAAAGTGAGGAGGAACGCCAATTTTATTCTTGAGATTCGTTAAATTACTGAGTGATGCTGTTTATCTGTATACCATTTTATTAGTGATCTATGCACTTTTGTCTTGGTTTCCAGGAGGGTATCAGTCCGCTTTTGGCCGTTTCTTAGCAAAAGTGTGTGAACCGTATTTGAGTTTATTTGATCGATTGAAATTAAGTTTTGCTGGTATCGATTTTACGATTGCATTTGCAATTATTGTCTTACAGCTAGCATCACAAGCATTGATATTGATCCTACAATCAATTTTATTTTAACGTAAGGGGTGGTTATCGGTGAACGCAAATGTCTATCAACATTTTCGAAACGATGAACGCCCTTTTATTGATTCCGCTCAAGGATGGATCGAACAAGTGCAAATGCAGTATGCGCCTTACTTGACTGATTTTTTAGATCCGAGACAAGCGTATATCTTAGAAAGTTTGATTCGTCAATCAACGGATTTAAGTTTCCGCTTTTTTGGTGGATATGAAGCTGCTGAGAGACGACGTTGTTTGATTTATCCCGATTACTATGAGCCCACCACCGATGAGTTTGACATGACTTTATTTACGATTCAATACCCGAAAAAATTTACGGTGTTGAGTCATGGAAAAGTTTTAGGCACATTAATGGGGACTGGAGTCAAGAGGGAATACTTTGGAGACATTCTTTCCGATGGTGAAATATGGCAAGTATTCGTTGCCACTGAAGTCAGTCATTTTATTCAACTCCAAGTGGATAAAATCGGCAACGTATCCGTTCGATTGGAAGAAACAAGATATACCGATTTGATCGTGCCTAAAGATGGCTGGACCGAGGAAAGAGAAACGGTTAGCTCATTGCGTCTTGATACAGTGATCTCTGCCGTATACAACATCTCACGCCAGCGTTCGAAACAGTTGATCGAATCAGGAAAAGTAAAAGTAAACTGGACAGAAGCATTACGACCAGATTTTGTTCTGGATTTACTGGATATCATTTCGGTAAGAGGATTTGGTCGGATTCAAATACAGGGGTTAGAAGGAACCACGAAAAAAGAAAAAGTTAGATTGTTATTAGGTGTATTACGTAAATAAATCAAAGAGGTGTATAGAATATGGCATTAACTCCATTAGACATTCAAAATAAAAACTTTTCAGTAAAAATGAGAGGCTACAACCAAGATGAAGTCGATGACTTCTTGGACATGATCGTTCGTGATTATGAAGAAGCCGTTCAACGCAATCGTGAGTTAGAAAAATCGTTGAAACACGCAGAAGAAAAACTTGAATATTTCAATGAATTGAAAGATGCCTTGAATCAATCCATTATCGTGGCTCAAGATACGGCGGATAAAGTAAAAACAAGCGCAAGCAAAGAATCAGAAGTAATCGTTACTTCTGCTCAAAACCGTGCGGATGAAATGGTTGCTACTGCAGAAAAACATGCGCATGCCTTGATGACCTCAGCGGAAGAAAAAGCCAAAGAGATTTTGACGGATGCAACCGACAATGCCCGTCAATTGGCGACAGAAACAAATGACTTGAAGAAGAAAACCAGAGTCTTCCATAACAACTTATTAGTTATGTTGCAAACGCAATTAGAACAAGTGAAGAGTCCTGAGTGGGAAGAAATTTTGGCGCCATTTTCAAGCTATGTACAAGATTCCCACCAAGTGATCAGAGAAGTTTTGTCAAAAGAACTTGACAGTGAAAATGGTTCTGGAGTAAACTCAGAAGCAGTGGAAACATTTGATGTGGACATTGTTGAATCAGATGAAAAAATCGTTGATGTAAGTGAAAGCCCTGAAGTGAAAACATTAGATGATGCGAGAAACTTATTAGACGAATTGAACAAGACAGATAACAACTAAGACACAGAACAGAAAAATTTCTTATATTTTTCAAGCGAGTTTGGGAGAGTGGAAGCCAAATAAAACCCTGTAAGAAATCAGATCATCTGTGAGTTGCGTTCTTGAAAGAGCTGACTTTTCAAAGACTCGAGTAGAGAACGACGCCTGATCCCGTTACCGATCATCAAAGAATTGTCAACCGACAATAAAATTTGGGTGGTACCACGAACACGTTCGTCCCTTACCAGGGACGGACGTGTTTTTTGCTGTGAATCACTGCGATTGGTCCGCAAAGCGGAACAGAGCAGATGATGAACAGTACTAGGCGACCGCCGGGAGCGTAGTAACCAAATTAGGAATCACGCTGATCAACTGTTAACAATCAGTGAATCCTAAATGCATTGAGTTTATGGCAACCAATCCATTTGACAGGTTCAATAGAAGCAATCGGTTGATCGAGTCGATGGATTTTGAAACTATACCAAAACGTTGAGAGACGAAAAGGAGCGAAACAAGAATGAAAATGAAAGAAACACTGCATCTTGGAAAAACCGCTTTTCCAATGCGAGGCAACTTGCCGAACCGCGAAGTGGATTGGCAAAAAGAATGGGAAGAAAATCAATTGTATCAACGTCGTCAAGAATTAAATGAAGGCAAGCCAACCTTTGTCTTACACGATGGCCCTCCCTACGCAAATGGAAACATCCATATTGGACACTCATTGAACAAAATCAGTAAAGACATCATCGTACGTTCCAAATCGATGTCAGGTTTCCGTTCACCTTATGTACCTGGTTGGGATACTCATGGTTTGCCGATCGAACAAGTACTGACCAATAAAGGAATCAAGCGCAAAGAAATGAGCTTGGCAGAATATCGGAAAAAATGTGAAGAATATGCTTTGACACAAGTGGATACACAAAGAGCTGATTTCAAACGTTTAGGCGTTTCTGGTGACTGGGATCATCCATATATCACATTGACACCAGACTATGAAGCAGCAGAAATCCGCGTGTTCGGAAAAATGGCAGAAAAAGGATACATCTACAAAGGATTGAAACCAATTTACTGGTCACCATCTAGTGAATCATCATTAGCAGAAGCTGAGATCGAATACAAAGATGTGAAATCACCATCGATCTATGTGGCTTTCCCAGTAGCAGATGGCAAAGATTTGCTTGATTCAGATACATCTTTTGTTATCTGGACGACGACGCCATGGACCTTACCAGCGAATCTAGGAATCTCTGTGAATCCAACCTTTGCCTATGTTCAAATCTTGGCCGATGGCCGCAAATTCGTCGTGGCAAAAGATTTATTAGAAACCGTGACGAATGAGATCGGTTGGGAATCTGTCGAAGTATTACAAGAATTGGCTGGCGATCAATTGGAAAAAATGACGGCACAACATCCTTTTTATGATCGTACGTCTTTATTGATGTTAGGGGACCATGTGACATTGGATGCCGGTACTGGTTTGGTCCACACTGCACCAGGACACGGGGAAGATGACTACATCGTCAGCAAAAAATATGGTCTAGATGTCTTATCACCAGTCGATAGCCGTGGGGTCTTCACAGAAGAAGCACCAGGATTTGAAGGGGTCTTTTATGACAAAGCCAATCCAATGATCACTGAGCTTTTAGAAGAAAAAGGAGCCCTACTAAAACTAAACTTCTTTACTCACAGCTATCCACATGATTGGCGGACGAAAAAACCAGTCATCTATCGGGCAACACCACAATGGTTTGCGTCTATTGATAAGTTCCGTCAAAATATTTTGGATGAAATCGAAAAAGTAGATTGGATCATTCCATGGGGCAAAACTCGTTTATACAATATGATTCGCGACCGCGGCGACTGGGTGATCTCTCGTCAACGTGCGTGGGGCGTTCCGTTGCCAATCTTTTATGCAGAAAACGGCGAAGCCATCATTACGCCTGAAACGATCGAGCATGTGGCAAACTTGTTTGCTGAACATGGTTCAACGATTTGGTTTGAAAAAGAAGCAGAAGAATTACTGCCAGCTGGCTTCACGCATCCGGGCTCACCAAATGGCAAATTCTCGAAAGAGACTGACATCATGGATGTTTGGTTTGATTCAGGTTCTTCTCACGAAGCCGTGTTACGTCAACGTCCAGAATTGACGTTCCCAGCTGACATGTACTTGGAAGGTTCTGACCAATATCGTGGGTGGTTCAACTCAAGTATCACGACTAGTGTTGCGATCAATGAAGTCGCACCATATAAAGCCGTCTTGTCTCAAGGCTTCACCTTAGATGGCGAAGGTCGCAAGATGAGTAAATCTCTTGGTAATACCATTGCACCAGAAAAAGTGATCAATCAAATGGGTGCGGATATTTTGCGTCTTTGGGTCAGCAGTGTTGACTACGAAGCGGATGTCCGAGTGTCTATGGATATCTTGAATCAAGTGTCAGAAGTCTATCGGAAGATTCGCAATACCATGCGTTTCTTATTAGCGAACACGAGTGATTTTGATCCAGCAAAAGACAGCGTACCTTTTGAAAACTTGCGTTCTGTCGATAAATACATGATGGTTCGTTTGAATCAAACGATCAAAACGATTCGGGAAGATGGCTATGAAAAATATAACTTCTTGCATATTTACCGGACAGTCATCAACTTCTTGACAGTCGATATGTCTTCCTTCTATTTGGATTTTGCAAAAGATGTCGTTTATATCGAAGCTGAAAATGATTTCCAACGCCGTGCTATGCAAACTGTCTTTTATCAAACAGCGGTTGCATTGACGAAATTATTGACACCGATCATTCCGCATACCGCAGAAGAAATCTGGTCACACTTGAAAGAAGAAGAGGAATACGTACAGTTAGCGGAGTTCCCTGGCTATGATACATTTGCTAACCAAGAAGAACTGCTCGATCTTTGGCGGGCCTTCCTTGATTTCCGTGACAATGTCTTAAAAGCATTAGAAGAAGCGCGTAATGCAAAATTGATCGGAAAGTCCTTTGAAGCGAAAGTCACTGTTTATCCAACTGAGCCAGTTGCGGCATTGCTAAAAGCTATCGATTCAGATATTGCACAACTGCTGATCATTTCACCAGACTTCTTAACGATCAAAGAAGTCGGTGAAGCAGCTCCTGAAGCGGCATATCAATTTGAGGATGTGGCGATCTTAGTTGAAAAAGCCGAAGGGGAAGTATGTGAACGTTGTCGCCAAGTCCGGGTAGATGTTGGTGTAGAAGAGCAACTGCCAACACTTTGTGGGCATTGTGCAACCATCGTCAAAGAAAACTATCCCGAAGCAGTTGCAGAAGGCTTTGAAAAATAATAGAACGAAAAAAGATGACCCATTGCGGGTCATCTTTTTTGCGCTTGCTCATTCTTATTCCTTGAGAATGGGAGAAAAACGCACGTTTCTGACATGAATATGAGAAAATAGGTGGCAATTGATAACGATTCTCATTTGTTTGCAATAATTTTTCGACAGTTTATTGTATAATAAAAAAACCTTACTAGACGAAGTTTCTTCCTTAAGGTCTGTAGGCAATTGTTTGTTCGAGATGGAGTATTTCACTGTCAACAGAAGAAACCAACGAGCTCGGATCAAGTAAAAAAAACTTGCCAGATAGAAAAACAGGTTGTAAACTGTTAAAAATCGGAATATTCAGAATATTGAAAGAAAGTGTGATTCCATGAGTGATTTAGAGATGATGAGGAAAACGAACCAAACGATGTACGATGCCGCTTTTGAAAAAGATGCTTGTGGGATGGGGTTTATTGCACAAAAAGATGGTCGCTATTCCCGAGAACTTGTGCAAAATGCCTTAACAATGTTAGAACGGATGAACCACCGAGGGGGAACTGGCGCTGAACCTGACACAGGTGACGGAGCTGGAATTTTGATGGCAATGCCTGACCCATTTTTTCAACAGCGAGCAAAAGAGGCCGAAATCCCATTGCCTGAAAAAGGTGCCTATGCTGTTGGGATGTTTTTTTTACCGAAAGAAAAGCTCCGAGCAGCACAGGTCCAAGAAGAAGTAACTAAAGACATTCAACAAATGGGTTTTACCGTTTTATGGCAACGGGATGTGCCTTATGATTATTATCAGTGTGGACCGGGGGCGCAAAAAGTCATGCCCTCATTTGTGCAAGTCTTTATTGAAAAACCTGTCGATGTAGCTGCTGGCCGTCCCTTTGAAGATCAGCTTTACCGGCTACGACGTAAACTGGAAAAAACGTATCATACTGATGAGTTGTCTATCTGCAGCTTGTCCAGTAAGACAGTTGTTTATAAAGGAATGCTGCATGCCTATCAAGTTGGCTTATTTTTCAAAGATCTTCAAAGCCCAGAAATGACCTCTTGTATCGCATTGACCCATTCTCGTTTTTCGACAAATACCTTTCCAAGCTGGAGTCGGGCGCAACCTTTTCGTTTCTTAGCCCATAATGGCGAAATCAACACGTTACGCGGGGCAGAAAATTGGATGCATGGACATCAGATCGAAGTCTATGATGATGAAAATTCTGATTCGGCGAAACTAGAAAATTGTATGGAATATTTGTACCGTCAAGGGCGAGATATTCCTCAAGCACTGTTGATGATGGTGCCAGAAGCGTGGTCAAAAGAAGCTGGATTGTCGCCGGAGCTGACGGCTTTTAATGAGTACAACGCAAGCTTTATGGCTCCTTGGGATGGACCGGCAGCTTTATGTTTTACAGATGGGGATTTGGTAGGGGCTGCACTCGATCGAAATGGGTTACGGCCATCTCGCTACTCGATCACGAAAACTGGTTTTGTGGTCGTGGCCTCTGAGTCAGGTGTTGTCGATTTGCCAGCATCGGAAGTGATTGAAAAAGGGGTGCTTGGACCAGCAAATATGTTTTTGGTGGATACCAAAAAAGGAGTGATCTTACGCAATCAAGAAATCAAAGCTCATTATGCGAATGCCCATCCTTACCAGGAGTGGCTAGCGGATCACTTATTGATACCAGAGCTGCTTCCTGAGACTGAGAAGCAGGAGGAAACAGCAGATGATGCGATCCAGACCCTTTGGAAACGAAATGGTTACACGGATGAGATCATTCGCACGTTGATTTTACCAATGGCTCAAACGGGAGAAGAACCAGTGATCTCCATGGGGTTTGATTCACCCTTAGCTATTTTGAGCGAACGTCCCCAATCCTTGTTTACGTACTTCAAGCAACAATTCGCCCAAGTGACCAATCCGCCAATCGATGCGATTCGCGAAAAATTGGTGATCGGTACCGAGCTGTTTTTAGGTCGAGATGGGGATGTTTCAAAGGACATTCGAATCAATTGTAATAAGCTGAAGATTGCTAGTCCGGTGTTAAAAACGAGTGAATATGAAAAAATCAAACAGTTAGATCAAAATGGTCAAAAAGCGGCTTTACAGTCGATTCTTTATGATTATGTACCAGAAAAAGGGGCAGCTTTGCAACAAGCGTTAGAAGCGCTTTTTAAAGAGACGGAGCAAAAAATCGATTCTGGGGCAACGATCGTCATTTTAAGTGATCGGGAAGTCATCCAAGCGCAAGAAGGAAAAGTGGCGATTCCGATTCTCTTGGCGGTATCAGGTCTGCACAATTACTTGGTGCGAAAAGGCAAACGTTCCTTGGCATCAATCGTTGCGGATACTGCGGAAGTCTGTGAGGTCCATCATTATGCCATGGTAGTCGGCTACGGAGTAAGTGGGGTCCACCCTTATGGGGCTTACCAGACATTGGCGCATTTTGAGCTTTCAGAGAAGATCGAAAGTTACCGTAAAGCATGTGAAAAGGGCATTGTCAAAATCATGTCACGAATGGGGATTTCAACGATCGCCGGTTACCATGGGGCGCAATTGTTTGAAGCTGTTGGTATCTCTGAGAAAGTCATCTCCGAATACTTTACCGGCACGGTTACTCGTATCGGTGGACTTTCATTAGCGCAAATCGAGCAAGAATACTTAATGCGTTATGAAGCGGCGTATGGCGAGAAACGCGTGGATTATCTTGATTCGGGCGGTAGTTTCCAATACAAAGCCGACGGGGAACATCATCTGTTCAATCCAAAAACGATCTATGGGTTTCAAAAAGCTGTTCGTAC
Source organism: Enterococcus sp. 4E1_DIV0656 (assembly GCF_002140695.1). Classification (NCBI taxonomy): domain Bacteria; kingdom Bacillati; phylum Bacillota; class Bacilli; order Lactobacillales; family Enterococcaceae; genus Enterococcus; species Enterococcus sp. 4E1_DIV0656. Next base: position 1,960,112 of record NZ_NGLF01000001.1, read on the forward strand.
AGGCAGCTATGCGCTTTATAAAGAATATGCGGCGGAGATGAACCAAGACGCGTTAGAGAATCCAACGACCCTCCGTTCTATGTGGACTTTTGCGAACACAAGACGCAGTATTCCATTAGCTGAGGTGGAGCCAGTTGAAACGATCGTCAAACGATTTAAAGTCGGTGCGATGTCTTACGGCTCTCTAAGTGAAGAGGCACATCGCTGTATTGCTGAAGGAATGAATGCGATCGGGGCAAAATCCAACAGTGGAGAAGGTGGAGAAAACCGAAATCGTTTCAAACCAGTGAATGGCATTAATTATAATAGTCGCATCAAACAAGTAGCTTCTGGCCGTTTTGGTGTCAACGCCGAATATTTAATGAGTGCGGACGAACTCCAAATCAAAATGGCCCAAGGGGCGAAACCTGGTGAAGGGGGGCAATTGCCAGGCAACAAAGTCTTCCCGTGGGTCGCTGAGATTCGTGGCTCAACACCTGGGGTCCGATTGATTTCGCCGCCACCACATCACGACATTTATTCGATTGAAGACTTAGCCCAGCTGATCTATGACTTAAAGGCAATCAATCCCTATGCACGGATCAATGTCAAATTGGTTTCTAGTACGGGCGTGGGTACGATCGCTACCGGTGTCGTCAAAGCCGGCGCAGACGTAGTCGTGATCTCAGGCTATGACGGTGGGACCGGTGCTTCTCCGAGAAATTCGATTCGGGATGCTGGCTTGCCTTGGGAGATGGGGCTTGCAGAAGCCCATCAAACGTTAGCTATGAATCATTTGCGGCAGCGAATGACCTTAGAGACAGATGGAAAATTGATGACGGGGCGTGACATCGCCATTGCTGCTCTTTTAGGAGCAGAAGAATATAGCTTTGCCTCTTTAGCGCTAGTTGCGATTGGTTGTGTCATGATGCGAGTTTGCAGTATCAATACATGTCCTGTCGGCATTGCTACACAGAACCCAGCGTTACGCAAATTTTTCGCAGGGAAACCTGAGCACATCATCAATACGATGTACTTTTTAGCAGAAGATTTACGGGAAACGATGGCCGAGCTAGGGTTTCGCACGATTGATGAGATGGTAGGACACGCGGAATTGTTGACACCACGCTTCGTTGCCAAAGGCAAAGCAAAATCATTAGACTTTTCCAGAATGATTGGAACGACGATCCCGATCGAACGCAAAGTGACGGACCCATTCCTTGAGAAACGACAGTGGCCAGAGTTAGACGCTTTTGCCCAAGCAGCTATCGACAATAATCAAGAAATCGTTATGAATCATACGATCAATAATGTTCAACGTTCAGTCGGCGCTCGTTTAGGGGGCTGGATCGCAGAACGCTTTGGCAATTACGAAGTAACGCCAGGTTTGTTGCAGTTTACGTACCGCGGCATTGCTGGACAAAGTTTTGGGGCGTTTGCCACCCAGGGCATCCAGTTGAAACTGATTGGCGAGGCCAACGATTATGTAGCCAAAGGACTGAGTGGTGCCCGTTTGATCATTGTGCCGCCTGATGATGCCGCTTATGACGCAGAGCATTCACCGATTGTCGGTAACGTTGCTTGTTTTGGGGCGAATCGGGGTGAAGGCTATTTCCGCGGCATTGCTGGCGAACGCTTTTGCGTCCGTAATAGTGGAGCCAAAGTCGTTGTAGAAGGTGTTGGGGACCATGGCTGTGAGTACATGACTGGCGGCGTCGTGGTGATTTTAGGAAAAACCGGCCGCAACTTCGGTGCCGGAATGTCCGGTGGCGTGGCATACGTCTATGACCCTGATCAAACTTTTGCAGAAAAATGCAATCGGGAAATGGTTGACTTGTACCGGATTGGCGAAAGTGGCGATGACCATCAGCTGAAGGAGATGATCCAGCAGCATTTTGCCTATACAGATTCATTGAAGGCGGCTGAGATTTTAGAAGATTGGGAAAATCAGCAGCAACATTTCATCAAAGTCTATCCGACAGAGTACCATCAGATGATCCAAGCAACGGAGACTTTGGCTGAGCAAGGATTTATCGGGGAGGAACTTGTGACGAAAGCTTTCGAAGCCGTCGTCGGTCCACAATTGACTATTCCAGGAAAGGAGCGCGACTAATATGGCAGATCCATTTGGTTTTTTAAAGTACCCAAGAGTAGAAAATCCTACCCGACCGGTTTCAGAACGTATCCAAGACTGGCAAGAATTACAGACGCCATTGCCTGAAAATGAGCGTCAAGAGCAAGCAGCACGCTGTATGAACTGCGGGATTCCTTTTTGTCATACCGGTTCTTTTTACGGCGGTCAACGAGCGGTTTCAGGTTGTCCCAATGACAACCTGATTCCTGAATGGAATGATCTGGTTTATCAAGGGCGTTTCCAAGCCGCCTTTGAGCGTCTTGCCAAAACCAATCCATTACCGGAAATGACTGGACGTGTTTGTCCAGCTCCATGTGAAAAAGGCTGTACCGAGGCACTGAATGGCTCAGGTGTCACGATCCACGACAATGAACGCTTTATTATCGATACTGCTTTTGAAAACGATTGGGTCAAAGCCTCCGGATTGCCTCAAGAAGCGACTGGGTTCAAAGTTGCCATCGTCGGCAGCGGACCAGCTGGTTTATCCGCTGCATGGCGCTTGAATCAACTAGGACATCAAGTGACGGTCTATGAACGCAGTGATCGCTTTGGCGGTTTACTGATGTATGGTATTCCAAATATGAAATTAGATAAAGATGTTGTGCAGCGACGTATTGACTTGATGGCAGAGCTAGGCGTGACCTTTGTCGCTAATACGGAGATCGGTCGTGACTTGTCAGCAGAAGAATTATCCGCTCAGTATGATCGGGTCATTTTGGCAACAGGAGCTAGTGTTCCTCGTGACTTGAAGATTCCAGGTCGTGAATTGACTGGGGTGCAATTTGCAGTCGATTATCTGACGGAAGCAACCAAAGATGTCTTAAAGCATGGCAAAGCGGCAACAAGTAAAAAACTTGCTGGCAAGCACGTCGTCGTGATTGGCGGCGGCGACACTGGAAATGACTGTATTGGTTCAGCGATTCGGCAAGGAGCCGCTTCTGTGCGTCAATTGGAGATCACGCCCCAACTGCCATTGACACGTACCGACAGCAATCCCTGGCCTGAATACCCAATGACAGCCCGCACAGGATATGGGCAAGAAGAAGCGGCTGAAGTCCTGCAAACACAAGTGACGTATCATGGGGTGTCCACAACAGCCTTTATCGGCGCCGAACGCGGCCAGTTGATCGCCATCGAAACGGTCTCAGTAGATCAACAGTTTCAGCCAATCCCTGGCACAGAGCAAGTGATCAAGGCGGATTTGGTTTTGTTGGCAATGGGCTTTGTTGGTGCAGAGACCCAACTCTTCGATGCCTTTGGTGTGCGAGAAGTGTACGATGATTACACGACGAACAATGAACGAGTGTTAGTCGCAGGAGATGCTAAAAGAGGACCAAGCTTAGTGATCTGGGGGATTCGTGAAGGACGCCTAGCGGCAGAAAAAGTCGACCAAGCGTTACGATCATTGGTGTATCAATAAGCAAACAATAAAAAACAACCTGAGCAGCTCTTCCTCCCTCTGAATTAGAAGGGGAACAGCGAAATGCTCAGGTTGTTTGCCTGTTAAGCAGTTGGTTCAGATGGATGGGGCTTTGACCGCTGTTCATTTTTTTCCATTGCTGCCTTCGGTAGGCGAATCGAAAAGACGATGGTTTCGTCACGGCTTTCCGCCCAGATTTTTCCACCTAATGCTTCAACGATTTCTTTGGCGATCGGCAGCCCCAGACCGGTTCCACCAGTCGCAGTCGCTCGTGAAGCGTCCATCCGATAAAAAGGCTCAAAAATCAAGCCAATCTTTTCAGCAGGGATCGTTTTTCCATGATTAGTCAAACGAATCAGGATATCATCAGAGGCACTGATGGCTAAATGCAAGGGGGAATCGGCATAACTATAATTGATGGCATTGCGAATCAAGTTATCAAAGACGCGTTCCATCTTCTCTGTATCGACAGTCGCATAGACTTTTTTCTGTAGCTGCAGTTGCCAATGAAGGTTCTTTTCTTCTAGCAGCGGTAAAAATTCGAACGTCAACTGTTCTAGCATCAAGCTAAGATCCGTGGTTTCGGTCTGTAAGGCGATCGTTGTAAGATTAAAACGAGTGATTTCGAAAAATTCGCTGATCAATAATTCTAGCCGCTGGGCTTTTTGCAAGGCGATCTTGGTATAGCGTGCGTGTAGTTCGGAAGAAAGCTGCGGTTCTTCTTCTAGAAGTGTCAAATAGCCGATCACACTGGTCAAAGGTGTGCGTAAATCATGTGCGAGATAGACGATCAAATCATTTTTCCGCTGCTCTGCTTCTTTGGCAGCTCGTTGATCCTGTAGATTTTTTTCCCGCAACTGGTTCATTTCTTCTTGCACGTCGATCAGATTACTGGAAAGAACGATTCGCTTCGTAGGTTCAGCAATCAATTGATTCGTGGCTTGAATCGTTTCATTCAAATAGCTGATGGCTTTACTCATATAATAAATCGTTGTGCTCACCCAAATCAGCAAGGCACCGATCGCTAGACAGACGAGCCAATAATCAGCAAAAAGCCGTAATATTTGATAAATGGGCTCATAGCCGTACCAAACCCTCAATCCTGCTACAAAGCGAACAGTTAAAGGGATCAGAATCAAAAGGAGCATTAAAACACCTGTGGTGATAAAGTATTGAGTCAAAAGTTTCCGGATCAATGGACTTCTATTTTTCAATGATATAGCCGACCCCCCATACAGTTTTGATTAATTTCGGTTTGCGGGGTTGTTCGTTTAGCTTTTCCCGCAGACGGGCAATGTGTGCCATCACTGTGTTATTGTTATCTAAATATTTTTCTTTCCAGACTGCTTCAAAAAGAGTTTCCGAGGCAACGACCGATCCTTGGTGTTCAAATAAGTAAAGCAGGATTTTAAATTCGATGGGGGTCAAGAAAACCTCTTTGCCATAAAGAAAACATTGGTGACTGTTGATTTTCAACAGTAAGCCTTCCTTTTCGTATTCTTCAATCTTCTGCGGAACAGCTGACTGATTGTATCGTTGGTATCGCCGTAGTTGCGTTTTGACCCGAGCAACAACTTCTAATGGATTGAAGGGTTTCGTCACATAATCATCTGCACCTAGACTTAGACCGGTAATTTTATCCAGATCTTCTCCTTTGGCAGTGAGCATCAGTACTGGAAAAAAGTGGGTTTTGCGAATGGTCTGTAACAGCTGAAAGCCGTCGATATCCGGCAGCATCACATCTAAAACTGCCACATCGACTGTTTCTTTTTCGAGATAAGCCAAAGCACTCGTTCCATCATAAAAAGGTTCCACTTGAAAGCCTTCATTCCTTAGAAACGTCGTGACTAACTCGGCGATTTCTTTTTCATCATCAACAACAATTATTTTTTCTGCCATCCTTGATTCACTCCAACTATCTACGATCTTTTTTCATTTAAACTACCATTTACTCTACCCACATCATACCGTAATCGGTAAGCGAATGCATTCGTTTTCTACTTTGACATTGAAGGGACGCGGGAACCTAGTCGACTGATCAATTCATTGGGAATGGTTTGTGCTTGATCAGCTGTATTCGTCCAATCGCTGATTACTTCTAACCAACTTTCGACCGCCAGTTCTGGATAGTCCGTTAAATCGATCAAGAGCATATCCATACAAATCAACCCAACCTGCGGGAGTAAAACCCCTTGATAAGATAATTGGAATCCTTGATTTGATAGGGCACGGGGGACTCCGTCACAGTAGCCGATACTAACGATCCCAATCGTGGTAGGTCGATCAAAAACAGTGGCTAGTCCATAGCCGATCGCTTCACCAGCGGCGACTGTTTTTTTGTCCACTAGTAAGGCTTTTAGGGTCAGAATCGGCTGTACGTTTATCTTCTGTTTTGTTGGTTCATTCGGGACACTCAGGGAACCAGTTAAAAGAATACCCGGGCGCACATAATCATACTGTTTCTCTGGATAATTCAATATTCCGTAACTGCTTTGCAGATGCGTCAGACCATAGGCGATATTTCTAGCGGATAAGCCAGCCAATAGATCATCAAAACAAATGATTTGGGCTTGTGTCCGTAAGATACTTGCCGTATCTAGCTGATCTGAAGAGCCTAGATGGGAAAAAATGCCTGTGATCTTGAGGGATGGCAAGGCATAAAGCCTTCTAACTGTTTCAAGGTCAGGGGCAACGCCTAGACGATGCATGCCGGTATCTACCGCTAAATGGCATTCGATTTGAAGGCCTGTTCGGGCTAACGCTTGTCCATGCGCTTCACTGACGATAGTTTGAATTAAGGAATATCGGTTCAGCTCTTTGGCACGTTGGGCAGAAGTGTACCCTAAAATCAGTAAGCGACTTTTAATGCCAGCTCGCCGTAATTCGATGGCTTCTTCTATGGTGGCAACAGCAAAAAAATCGACGCCTACTCTTTCCAAGGTACGAGCGACCAATTGCGCATCGCAACCATAGGCATCTGCTTTAACCACCGCCATCACTTTTGTTTTTGCGGGGATCAATCGTTTGATTTCCTGCAAGTTGTGCAACAGGGCGGGGGCTGAGAATTCTTTGGCTGCCCGCTGCAAGTGGAGCGGCGTTTTTTTCGGAAACGGCAACAGCTTTTGCAAAGCAAAGAGACCATAAATCAACCCGATGGTCAATCCTAAGACCACGAAGTAATTGATTAGATTGTTTTGAAGCAAGGGCAGTTTCTGACTAAGAAAATGGGTTACTGCAATGGTATAAGGATGGAGCAAATAGAGCCAAAGGGACAGACGACCCGCTTGTTTCCAGATCATGGGTGCTTGCCATTGCTGAATGATCGGAAATAAAAACAAGAGAACGAAGGGCAAAAAGACATACATGCTGTCATGTTTAGGTGTAGTAAAGTGATGCAAGAGATAACTTTCCAAAAGCAAGCAAATCAGACTAATCATCAGATAACTATAGCGATGGGGAGAAGCAGGTTTTTTGGCAAATCTTCTGGCTAGTACCCCTAAGATCAAAAATAAGGGAGCAAAAAAAATGCCGTTGCGAGTGCCATCCAATAGTTGGAAAATCAGTGAATAGAGTGGCGTGATGGGTGTTTGTGCAGCCAGGCCAGACCAACTCTCCCCACCTAAACCAACCACATACAAACCGACAGCAATGAAAAACACCTGCTTGAAAGAAAGCCGTGTCAAGAGGCCCATCACTAGTAGACCGCCGGTAATGATCGCAGGAAAATACCAAAGATGGTAAAGAATGCCGTTGACTAGCAAAGTTTGAATAAAAGTGTCTAGTGGCATGTTCAATCCTAGTATGCCGCTGTACCAAGCAAGCGGCAAAAAGAGCAGTGTGGCAATGAGATAGACTTGCAGCTGTTTTTTGATAAATAACCAGATACGTTGTCTGGCAGGATAGCTGTTTTGGGTGGCTAAATCACTGAACACATAATACCCGCTGATCATAAAAAAGAAGGGGACGGCGATTCTGAAAAGAGTCAATGTGATCAGGATATCACCATTGGGCCACAATCGATGAAGGGGCAGACAGTGGATCGCGACCACCATCATCGCCAAAATTACCCGAAATTGCTCGATTCCTTGATTCTTCTTCATGCGAACTGCCTCGCCGTTTGTTCAAGGTATTGATGGTATTCTTCCAAGGTCCACTGTTGGCTGGCGATGATTTGACTATGGGGCAGACCGACATAACGAAAATGCCATGGTTCATAGCCAATCCCTGTAATTTCCTGTTTGTCCGCGGGATAGCGTAAAATAAACCCATAGTTCATCATTTCCTGGGTAAATAAATCCGCCGCTGCGCTGTCACGAAATCGTGGGCAGATCAAATCATCCTGGCTGCCTTTTAAACCAACATCGATCGCTAAGCCTAACTGATGTTCACTGCACCCGGGCAATGCCACAAATTGTTTCGTATAGGCTAGCCCATTTTCTTTCAAGGAATATTCCCATAAATACCGTTGCTGCTTTTCGGTTCGGTAGCCATCTAATAAGCAGATCTCGTCTTCAAGCTTTAAAGCTTTGACTAGCCGTTTCCATTGTTTGGCTGCTTCTGGTTGCAAGTAAACCTCGTCTTCACTGAAGGCAGCAAGGACTAAATGAGGCGGCTCTTGGTTTTTTTCTAACGGAAATTCTTTGCTAACTAACTGTAGATAGGGATTCATTTGACTTCCTCCTTTGCTAAGACAAGCAGTTTTTGTAGTAGTTCTTGATAGGATAAGCCGATCGCTGCCATCATGGCCGGATAGCGGGAGTGACTAGTAAAGCCCGGCATAGTATTGATTTCATTCAAGTATAGTTCTCCTTGATTCGTGACAAAAAAGTCGATGCGAGCAAGTCCTTTAAGACCAAGACTGTGATAGAGCAGCTGAGCTTGTTCTTTGACCTTGGTTTCAATCGTTTCAGGCAATGGTGCAGGAACGGTGATCTTGGCGCTAATCAACTGGTACTTTTCTTCAAAATCGAAAAAGCCTTCTACTAATGAAATAGCGTCACAAGCACCGACAGTCAAAGAGTCGTTGCCTAAGATACCGCAACCAATCTCAACGCCAGCGATATTTTTTTGTAAGAGCACTGCTGAACAATAAGCGAAGGCTTCCTTCAAGGCAGGAGCAATTTCTTCGACACAAGTCACTTTTGTGATCCCTTTTGAGGAGCCAGCTTCATTAGGCTTAAAGAAAACCGGAAAGCCATGGGTCTGGATAAAGGCTTCGATTTGTCTTTGCTGGTTGTCTTGATTTGTCAAGAGAATCGTAGGAGCGCTTTGTACGCCAATCGCTTCTGCTACTTGATGCAATAACCATTTGTTCATACATAATGCGGAGGCCGCCACACCGCAGCCTACATAAGGTAGTTTCATCAATTCAAACAATCCTTGGATACTGCCATCTTCCCCGTATTTGCCATGCATAATGGGAAATAAAACATCAGGTACCAACGTTTGCTGCGCTTCACTTAGCCAAAAGCCGTTTCCTTCAAAAAGCGGCTGGATTTTCTGTTTATGTTTCGTATCCAACAACCACGTGTCTTGTCGGATGTTTTCCAGTTCTCCTGTATACAAATACCAATCTATAGCATCTGGGGCGATCCCGATCAAAGAGAGGTCATAGTCATCGGGAGATGATAGGAGTGCTTCGATTGCGCTAGTTGCTGAGGCTAAAGAAACGGCGTACTCCGGTGAATTGCCTCCAAAAATAATGGCGATTTTTTTCATATTTTTCTTCCTTCCACTTTTCGATTCTTGCTGCATTCAGTCTACCAAGGAAAGAAAAAAGAAATTTGCGGGCTTACTGGCATCTTTCTTTTCTTTTTGTGATGAAATTGTGACGAATTTATGACAAAAGGAAGGCGACAGCTGCCGCTCTTTTTACGCAAGAAAGGAAACAGAATTTGAAGTAGAAAAAGCTGCCATAAGATGGAGCGGAGAAAATAGTGAAAGGAGAGCACATTTAAGGAAGGAAAGGAGAGGCAATAGCAGGAACGTTGACACAAAAAAAGCACGCCGAAGCATGCTTTTTCCTTTTGAAGATGGTTTTTCGCTCATTATACGATTCGCTTATTATGCGTAATGAGCACGAGGACCACCGATATATTTGGGCCGTGATCCCAGAGCTGTGACATGGGCAGCGCCAAGGGTCTTGATAGAGGGACGGATCGGGATTTGAACATGTTTGACATGCATACCGATCGCTGTGTCGCCGATATCGATACCCGCTTTGGCCACAATGTGCTCCACTTCGATAGGCTCATCGAACAACTGGAAAGCCGCAACTGAGCAAGCACCGCCTGCATGCAGCTGGGGCACTACTGCGACTTCTTCTAATTGATATAGTCGAGCCGTTTCACGCTCAACGGCTAAAGCCCGATTGAGGTGTTCACAGCCTTGAACGGCTAAATGAATATTTTTAGGACGCAAGATCGCTCGCAGTGTTTCGACGATGATCATGCCTACTTCTTGACTGGAATTTTTGCCAATCAAGCCGCCCACGACTTCACTTGTTGAACAGCCAAGGACAAAAAGATCGTTTTCACCAACGTTCGCTGTCGTAATGACTTCTTCAACGATCGTAGTTAAATCCGTTTTTAATTGATTGATATCTGTCATAAGAATCACCTTTCATTTAAAGAAAACTTTTTCGTGCGGCGCAAGGCATGCGTCAGCGGTAAAGCAACGATGCTGCCAAAGACCGTTTGGATCAAATTACTTGGAATCGAGGCGATCCCAGCGCCTAACCCGAATAGTAAAACTGTTGCTGCTGCGTAGCCGGCGATCATGATCAAGCTGCCGACAATGACGGCTGCTAGTGGCCGGTGGCTCATTCTGCCTACGATCCAGCCTTGTACACCATGAATCACGATGGAAAAGAAGGCCCATTCAGGGTAACCTGATAGAAAATCAATGATGCCGCCGCTCATTCCACCGACGAAGGCCCCGGCGCTAGGACCAAACAAAAGGGCCGAGATATAGATCCCTGCTTCACATAAGGTCACAAAACCCTTCGTTTGCGGAACAGGAATGATAAAGGTCAAAGAAAGTGCACACGTGAGTGCCGTCAGCATAGCGATCGTAGTTAAATTTCTTACTTTCATAGGTGTTCCTCCTTTTTAAAATAGGCGAGCTGATTGACGTTGCCAGAGGTTCCTAAAGGCAGACCGTCTTCGATCCCTGCCCAAACAAATGCTTTTGCAGTTTGAACAGCTGTTTCCAATGAAGTGCCTTTGGCAAGTAAAGCGGCAATCGCCGATGAAAGGGTACACCCAGCACCGTTGGTAGTCGTTCGGGTACTTTTTTCTGCTTCGAAAACAGTATATTGCCCAGAGTGGTATAAAAGGTCGTAGGCTCTTTCTCCAGTTAGTCGACTGCCACCTTTGATCAGGATATTTGGGGCACCCAATGCATGGATTTTTTTCGCCGCGGTTTTCATTTCCGCCAACGTCGTAATGGTTTGACCAGAGAGGTGCTGAGCTTCGAGTAGATTAGGTGTTACTAATGCTGTGTAAGGAAACAATGAGATCAATCCTGCTTGATAGGAGTGGTTAAAGGCAGTATCTCCTTCTTTAAAGGCAAGAACTGGATCGAGCACGATCGGTCCGGTAAATGTTTGTAAAAAATCCCGCAGCAATTCAATGATGGCCGTTTGATGAAGCAGCCCGATTTTGATTGCATCTAGGGATACGGTCGAACGCAGCGAATCCAATTGTGCTCGGATCACAGGCTCAGGAAGATCATGGAACAAAAGATTATCGTTAATGGCGACAACACAGGTCAATAAGGCATGACCAAACACCCCGAATTCCTCAAATGTTTTCAAATCCGCCGTCATGCCGCCGCCTGCCAAACTGTCAAGACCGGCGATCGATAAGACTTGTTTCATCTATGCTGCTCCTTTCGTTTCTCATTTCTTTCTATTATAAACAGTTGGTAAAAAAGAAAAACGGCCAATTGGATGTTTTTTCCTCATCCAATTGACCAATTGCTTATTTTTCATTTAGTAAATCTCGCTCACGATACCATTCATCGGGGCGCCAGATCCATTCAAAACCATCGGCAGCTAAGAGATCATAGGCAGCTTGGGGTCCCATCGTTCCTGCGGCATAGTTTGGAAAATCAGGCGTTTCTTGGTCCCAAGCGTGACGGATCACATCAACGATGCGCCAAGATTGGGCAACTTCATCCCAATGGGTAAAGTTAGTGCCATCCCCGTTCAAAGCATCTAAAATCAATTTTTCGTAGGCTTCAGGGGTGTTTTCGACGATTTCAGTACTATTCCGATAATCGAGCTTCACTGGCAATGTCTCAAACCCTTGGCCAATTTCTTTTCCATTCAAGGAAAGAGAGAAGCCTTCTGTCGGTTGAATGTAGATTGTCAGCACATTCGGTGCCAAACTCTCGTTTTGCTTTTGTTCATTCAGGTCTTGCTTAAAGACATTGACAGGGACTTGTTTAAAGACAATGTTGATTCGAGTGCCTTTTTCCGTCAAGCGTTTCCCGGTTCGTACATAGAAAGGTACGCCGGACCAGCGGAAGTTGTCGATCAAGAATTTTCCAGCAACGAAGGTTTCCGTTGCCGATTCTTCATCGACATTGGCTTCTTCTCGGTAGCCAGCAAATTCCTTATCTTCTAATTGCCCTTTGGCGTATTGACCACGAACGAAGTGTTGTTTCACTTCTTCTTCGGAGTAAATACGGATCGCATTTAAGGCTTTGATTTTTTCCGTCCGTAATTCTTTTTCAGAAAAAGCCACTGGCGGTTCCATGGCTAATAAGGAAAGGATCTGCAGAATATGGTTTTGGACCATATCTTTCAAGGCGCCGCTCTTATCATAATACCCACCGCGTTCTTCAACACCTAAGTTTTCTGCGATATTGATCTGAACATTGTCAATGTACCGATTGTTCCACATCGACTCAAAAATGTTATTGGCAAAACGAATCGCAGAAATGTTTTGGATCATTTCTTTTCCTAAATAATGATCGATCCGGTAGATTTCTTGCTCTGTAAAGACTTGATTGATCTCTTCATTCAATTCTTTTGCTGAGTCGTAGTCGCTTCCAAATGGTTTTTCGATGATCACCCGATGGTAGCCGTCAGTATCCAGCATTCCTTGGGATTTCAAGTGAGAAACGATCGTCCCAAAGAAATTAGGGGACATTGCTAAGTAAAAAATCTGATTGCCTTCTAAATGGTATTTCTGATCTAAGGTTTCCGCCAAATCCTTTAATGAATCATAATGACTCGTATCTGTTACATCATGTGATTGGTAGTAGAAATGAGAAGCGAATGTCTCTGCTTGCTCTTGTGAGTCGCTCAATTCTTTGATCGTACCTATCACTACTTCACGATAGTGTTCATCCGACCAAGGACGGCGAGCAGTACCGATGACTGCAAAATCTTCTTTCAAATCGCCTTTTTTGTACAACCGAAACAAAGAAGGGTATAGTTTGCGTTGGGCAAGGTCGCCCGTACCGCCAAAAATCGTAAAAAGGACCTTTTTTTCCATCATCTTCACTCCTTACAGTTTATCAACAAAAATCGTGCTGGCGGCTTTGTAGCTGACAGCAATTTCTTTTGTGTCATTTTTGATCGTAATCGGACCCTCGTATGCTGCCGCATCGATGATCTCGTATTCTTCATGAATATTCAATTGGATCGAAACAAGGTAATCCAGCAGTTCTCGTTCATCAAGGACACGGGCGATACGAATCTTGGTTCCTACCGGGTAGGAACTCATGGTGTTTTTTTCGCCTTCGTGAATGAGTTCTCCTTGTTCGGGGATCATGCCGCCATGTGGGCAATACCGAGGATGATCAAGGTAGGCTTCTAAGCGGCTCGCCAGTGTTTCCGAGGTGACGTGTTCTAAAACTTCTGCGTCATCATGAACTTCATTCCATGAGTAATGCAGGTGCTCCACAAGAAAGACTTCCCATAAACGATGCTTGCGGATCAGAGCACTTGCAGAAGCTAAACCAGTTTCAGTCAACTGTACCCCTTGATAAGGTGAATGTTCCACTAAGCCTTCTTTTAATAATTTTGAAATCATTTCACTTACTGAAGCTGCTGAGACGTCCAGACCTGACACGATTTGTTTGTTATTGATTTTCTTTTGGTCACCACCAAGCTCCAAGATGAGCTTTAAATAATCTTCACGATTTGGTGTCATCGGATCCATCCTCTCTTATCAAAGACTATCAAAGTAGATTTTATCAAAAAAGCCGGCTGATTACTACGAAAAAACCCGCCGGTTTCCAATATTCTATGTAAAAGAAGGCCGAGGGGAGCAACTCCACCTCAGCCTTTTTTTATTAAGCCCAGTCACCATTGCGAAAGACAGGAATCGTGGTGCCATCTTCTCTGATGCCATCGATGGACATTTGGTCAGAGCCAACCATGAAATCTACGTGGGTTTGGCTGCGGTTCAAACCAGCAGCTGCCAGTTCTTCTTCACTCATCTCAGTGCCGCCTTGCAAGCTGAAGGCATAAGCGGATCCTAAAGCCAAGTGGTTTGAGGCATTTTCATCGAACAACGTATTGAAGAAGATGATGCCGGATTGTGAGATAGGGGAAGGATCAGGAACTAATGCGACTTCACCTAAAGATTTTGCTCCTTCATCGATTGCTAGCAGTTTGCCTAACACTTCTTCGCCCTGTTCCGCAGAAAAGTCCACGACTTTGCCGTCTTTGAAGGTGAACTTCATCCCAGAGATGATGGTGCCTGCGTAGCTCAATGGTTTCGTACTTGAAATATAGCCATCGATGCGACGATTATCTGGGGCAGTAAAGACTTCTTCTGTTGGCATGTTCGCCATGAATTTTTCATTGCGGGTATTGTAACTGCCAGCACCTTCCCACAAGTGGTTTTTAGGCAAACCGATGATCAAATCGGTACCAGGTGCCGTATAGTGCAGAGCACTGAATTGTTCTTTGTTTAATTCTTCGGCTTTAACTTGCAAGGTTTCATCGTGTTTTTTCCAAGCTGCGACAGGATCTTCTTCATAGATACGCGTCGTTTTGAAAATTTGATCCCAAAGCTTGTCTTGTGCTTCTTCAGGGGAAGCATCAGGGAATACTTTTTGGGCCCAATCTTGACCAGCCGCCGCAACCACAGTCCAGCTGACTTTGTTGGCTTGTGTTGCTTGACGCAATTTCATCATCGCTTTACCAGAAGCTGCTTGGAAGGTTGCCACTCGGTCTGAGTCGACGCCCGCTAACGCATCTGGATTCGCGGAAACGACACTGATACGGCTGGCACCTTTTTCAACCCAGTCTTCCGTTTGATCAATTTTGTGCTGAGGAATCGTAGACAAACGATCTTCGGCCGCATGAGTAAGAAATTCTTTTTGGATCTCATCGTCGGTCCATTGGACGATTACTTCGTCTGCACCTAATTCATACGCTTTTTTCGTTAATAGACGAGCTAAAGGTGCTTGGTCCACGGCGATTTGGATGACGATCGTGTGCCCTTTTTGGACATTTACGCCAACTTCAGTGATCAGTTGGGCATATTTTTCAAGGTTCTGATTAAAGTTTGGTAAAACCATTAAAATTCCTCCATTTATTCTAAATTTATAACTGTCTTCATGATAGCACTAAGTATTTTTGAAAACAAACGAAAAAGTGAGCAAAAAAACAGTGGTCTTCAAATTGAAAAACTGGAAACACCAAGGACAATAATTTTAAAAGTTTTTTTGCAAACTTAAAAAAACATGATACAATAAGTAAAAGGTATTTCTGAAAGCGATGTATAGCAGAATTAAGGAGATTAAAAAATTATGGCAAGAAAGAAAACTATTACTAGAGACCAGATTTTAAAAGCTGCCTATGAAGTTGTCGCAACCGAAGGATTTACACGTTTTACCGCACGCAATATCGCAGCGAAGATGAAATGTTCAACGCAACCGATCTACTTAGAATTTAAAAATATGGATGACTTAAAAAATGCATTGATCAATCAGATTTACGACTACTTAGCGACAGAAGTTTTTCCAGTTGAAAGACGGGGAGATGTCATCGTTGACTTAACGCTAAATTATATTGGCTTTGCAAATAAAGAAAAACGATTATACCGAGCGCTATACTTAGAAGAGCATGGTGGTGGGGATTCCATGCAACAGTTTTCATTTGACCTTTTTGTGAAATCAGTGAAAAAAGAACCAAAATATCAAGATCTATCTGATGTAAAATTACAATCTTTGCACACCGGTGTCTGGATCGTCGCTACTGGCTTAGCGGCATTGATGTCTTCGGGAATCATTCATCCGACAGAAGATCAGATTGCTAAGCTGATGACGGAAACCACCGATAATATTTTAGCAAGAGAAACACCCATCGATATCAGTTATCATTAAGCAAACAATAAACCTCCGGCAGAATCAAGTGATTTTGTCAGAGGTTTTCTTGTTTTATTCAGCGAATGCTTCTGCTAGTTTTTTGGCAAAGGCTTCTAAGTTTTGAATATCGTCTTCTTCTGCAGCCAAGTCAACTTTGACGCTGTCAGCTCCTTTTGTCGCACCAGTTTTGCTAAAGGCGGCTTCAAAGTCGTCAACCGATTTACAAAAGTCATCATAAAAAGTATCACCGGAGCCGCAGACTCCAAAGATTTTGCCGCTTAAATCAAGTTCTTGCAAATCTTCATAAAAATCGACGATCTCATCCGGTAGCTCCCCGTCTCCATATGTATACGTTGCGACGATACAGATATCGGCATCTTCAAAGTCATCTGCATCCACTTGGGTACACTCATTCATTTCTACTTCCATGTCAAGATTTTCAAGGGCTTCAGAAACGATATCCGCAATTTCTTCCGTATTCCCCGTCATGCTTGCATAGACGATTTTTGCTAAAGCCATGGGCTTTTTCCTCCAATCTCATTCCTATTCTCAAGGAAAACTCTCTTACAGATTATAGCAAATGCACGAAAGTTTGAAAACAAAACTTGAAAAACTCTTTACAATGTCTGTGAATTTTGTAAAATAAGGGATTTCTATGGTAAAATAAGAGGAATTTAATTAAGGGAGACGAGAACATGATTACATTAAAATCTGCCAGAGAAATTGACCGCATGGCCGAATCCGGCGCGCTGTTAGCAGATGTCCACAAACAATTACGCAGTTTCATCAAACCAGGTATCACGAGTTGGGATATCGAAGTGTTTGTCAGAGATTATATTGAAAGCCACGGCGGCATCGCTGCCCAAATTGGTTTTGAAGATTACAAATATGCCACTTGCTGCAGTATCAATGATGAGATTTGTCACGGATTTCCTCGAAAAAAACCATTGAAAGACGGCGATCTGATCAAAGTCGATATGTGTATTGATTTAAAAGGTGCCATTTCTGATTCTTGCTGGAGTTATGTCGTAGGGAACTCGACGCCTGAGATTGATCGATTAATGGAAGTAACCAAAAAAGCGTTGTATCTAGGAATCGAACAAGCGCAAGTGGGCAACCGAATCGGTGACATCGGTCATGCCATTCAAACCTATGCGGAAAAAGAAGGGTACGGGGTTGTGCGTGATTTCGTAGGACACGGCATTGGCCCAACGATCCATGAAAGTCCGATGATCCCTCACTACGGAGAAGCCGGCAAAGGGTTACGTTTAAAAGAAGGAATGGTTATTACCATCGAACCTATGATCAATACAGGGACGTGGAAAATGAAAATGGATTCTAATGGCTGGACCGCCTATACATTAGATGGCGGCTTAAGCTGCCAATATGAACATAGTTTGGCGATCACCAAAGATGGTCCGAGAATTTTAACTTCTCAAGGAGAAGAAGGAACCTACTAAATTTTGGTGGTAGGAGACTTCTGATTGTTATGTATGACAAAGAAAAAAAAGGCAGATGATTCGCTGGCGGAGGAAGAAACATGAAAATCGTTGATAAAGTAAAAAGCAATCAAAAGCTGATGCGTTTCATCGAAACGACGCAAAATAGAATAACTGATTCAGAAATGGGGACCACTTCGGTCGTCGTGGCCTACTATTTATTGCTTTCACTTTTCCCGTTAATGATTGCGCTGGGGAATCTTTTGCCTTATTTATCAATTGATCCGAACACGGTTTTATCTTATGTACAGGAATTGATCCCGAATCAAATCTATGATTTTATCGGCCCAGCGATCGAAAATCTCCTCACCACAAGCTCTGGTGGATTGTTGTCGATCTCCGCTTTAGCGGCGTTGTGGTCCGCGAGTCAAAGTATCAATGCCTTGCAAATTGCGATGAACAAAGCCTTCGGTGTGGACCAGCGTTCCAATTTTATCGTGGTGCGCGCAGTATCATTTGTGATCATCCTGCTCTTTATGATTGCGATCGTTGGGGTTACGATGGTATTTGGGCTTGGAAAAATCATTCTTGATTTTTTGCAGCCGATTTTTAAGTTTCAAGACAATCTGATCGATACGTTCCAAACAGTCAAATGGCCAGTCACGATCGTTGCTTTGCTGTTTATCATGATGCTGATCTATTGGTTAGTGCCTAATGCAAAGGTCAAGTTGCGTTCGACTTTGCCGGGGGCGATCTTTGCAACGATTGGCTGGATGTTGCTGTCACAAGTGTTTGGCTTATACGCCCGTTACTTTGCTGCGAAAATCATTGGCTATCAAATTATTGGAAGTTTTATTGTTTTAATGATCTGGTTGAATCTTGCTGCGACGATTATTATCTTGGGTGGAATCATCAACGCAGTGGTAGAAGAGTATGTATCAGGACAAGAGATCAAAGAACGAACAGATCCTGTTCAGCGGATTTCTTCGAAAATCGAAGATACATTTACCAATAAAGAGAAATAACGGAAAGCGAGAATAAACGATGGATTTTGCATTCAAATTTGTAATGCGCTTATTTATAACAATGATCGTGTCTTTAATCCTAACACCGATCATTAAATTGATCTCTTTTAAGATCGGCGCAGTCGATCGACCAGGAGATCGCCGAATCAATACCAAAACAATGCCGACCGCAGGGGGATTAAGCATCTTCCTCTCCTTCTCTTTTGCATTGCTTTGGGAATTTCGCGCAATGATTCCCTTTGACTACGTCTGGCCGATGCTTTTAGGGGCAGCTATCGTCGTAGTTACTGGATTATTGGATGATATCTTCGAGTTGACTCCTATGCAAAAAACGCTAGGCTTGACGTTAGCGGCTTTGGAGATCTATTTTGTTGCCGGCATCAAAATCAGTACGGTTTCGATCCCTTATCTGGGGGTTTTTGATTTGGGCTGGCTTGGATTGCCTATGACGATCTTGTGGATTTTGGCGATCACAAATGCGGTCAACTTGATTGATGGTTTGGACGGTCTAGCGAGTGGGGTCTCCATTATCAGTCTGACGACCATTGGGATCATCAGTTATTTCTTTTTACCAAATTCAGTTGAAGTACCAATGGTGATCTTTACATTAATTGCCGCAATCGTTGGTTTTTTTCCTTACAATTTTTATCCAGCTACGATTTTTTTAGGGGATACTGGGGCACTTTTTCTAGGTTTTATGATCTCCGTCTTATCGTTGCAAGGGTTAAAAAATGCGACCTTCATTACAGTGATCACCCCGATGTTGATTTTAGGGGTACCGATCACTGATACCGTCTATGCCATGATTCGTAGAAAATTCAATAAGCAAAAGATCTCATCAGCGGATAAAATGCACTTGCATCACCGCTTACTTTCCTTAGGGTTTACCCATCGAGGAACAGTTTTGACGATCTATGCCTTGGCAATGGTATTTTCATTTATTGCATTATTGATGAATTATGCCAGCAACACAGCAATCATTTTACTGATCATCAGTACAGGCTTCGGCATTGAATTGTTTATCGAATTGATTGGTTTGGTTGGAGAAAATCGTCAACCATTGATGTGCGCACTGAAATTCCTTGGAAACCGTCGATTCAGGCAAAAAGTCCTCATGGCACGTGCGGAAAAAAGACAAGACAAGCAAGAAGAGGAAAGCGAGGATTTGGCTTCCAGTGCTTCTCAAATCAAAGAAAAGCGACGAAAGAGAAAACATTACCAAGCAAAACACAAAAAATAAACGATACAATTGCGGCATAGGAGCCCAACAGGCGAAGCGAATGTGATTGATTATTGAAGAAAAGACAGGAGCAGCCAGCGCTTCTCCTAGTACTTTCTCTCACGATCAGCTGACCATGATTCAATCAACCAGTTGGGCATTCTTGCCGCTTTTTATTTGTGTGAAGACGGCCCGGCATAAAATGAATGCCTACTGAATCCGTCCGTCTTGAATTGACGGATCTAGCCCTTAACGGCTATACTTAAAAAGAGTAGCAGACTAAACAAAGAAAGAAGGATATGAACGAATGCCAAATGTGAAACAAACGACCTCAGAAAAAATGGGAACGATTTATGAGCTTTCCAATGATAGCGGTACCATCGTAAGGCTGAGTCCCGAAGGCGCACGCTTATTGGATTGGGTCGTTCCAGTAGAAGAAGGCCGCGACATTGTGGTCGGTTATGATACGATCGAAGGACATCGCCAAGCACGCTATTATGGTGCAACGATCGGTCCAGTAGCGGGAAGGATCGCAGGTACCCGCTTTGAGGTTGAGGGGCAAGAATACCAAACGGAGGACAATGATGGCGGCAATACGCTTCATGGTGGTTCAAAGGGGCTTGACACGGATATCTGGATCGCTGAAACTTTTGAGGAAGCAGACAGAGCCGGCGTGATTTTTACTACCTCACGACAAGATGGCGACGGCGGCTTTCCAGGAAATGTTCGTTATCAAGTCACCTATACGTTGACTAATGTCAATGAACTATTGCTTGCATATGACGCTAACACAGACAAAGCGACTTTATTTAACCCAACGAACCACGGTTATTTCAATTTGACAGGTGATACCCAACAGCCGATCGATGACCACTTGGTTCAAATCAATGCCGAACATGTGGCTGAAACGAACGATGACGTGACGACCACCGGTGAAAAAACGCCTGTCGCAGGCACAAAGTTTGATTTTAGACAAGAACGCCCAATGGGAACGACCATGTTGGATGATCCATTCTTATTGGATCATGAGCAAGAGTGGGATCTGAAAGTAACCAGTCCCGATCAAAAAGTGCAGCTGACTGTTACTACTGACCGTCCTGCTGTTGTTATTTACACAACAGGTGAGGGAGAAGCTGGGGCCCCAATGAAGACCGGTCCTTTTGCCAAACATGGCGGGATGGCGATCGAAACACAAGGTGTTCCTGGCTCTGAGAAATTCACCCACTTTGGTGAGATCGTGCTGCGCCCAGAAGAACCCTTCCACTCTGTGACGACGTATCAGGTCCACTTTTAAACGTTGGAACCAAACCATTTTTAACGAAATAGAAAAAAGCATTGCCAAAATGCAGAAAGTTTGGCGATGCTTTTTTTTGACAAAATACGATTACAGATGTAAACTTAAAAATGTGAATCAGTTATGAAAGGAAGTGGACAAATGCAATCAGTGGTCGAACCAATCAAAATCAGCGATTCTGAATGGGAAGTCATGCGTGTGATTTGGACATTGGGACAATCCGATGCGAAAGAGATCACCGCTTTGTTAAGCGAAAATAAAAATTGGAAAGCAGCGACAGTCAAAACGCTTTTAGGACGACTTGTTAAAAAAGGCGTATTGAAAACAGAAAGCCAAGGGAAAAAGTTTGTTTACTCGCCACTTGTTTCAGAAGAAGCCACTGTTCGCAGTGCAGTTGAGAATCTTTTTTCTCATATTTGTGCCAAAAAAGTCGGACAAACATTAGCAGAAATGATCCAAGAAGCAGCATTGACGGCAGAAGATTTGGCGATGCTCCAAGCAGCAGTCGACCAAAAAGTGCCAGTAGCAGCGATTTCGTGTAATTGTATTCCTGGTCAGTGCCAATGCAAAACCCATGCAACAAAATAAGTAGCCAACAAACTGTTAAAAGAAATGAGGAATAGTAATGAAAAAAAATATGCAAATCAGCGGAATGAATTGCGCCCATTGTGCCGCAAAAGTTGAAAAAGCCTTAAATGAAGTACCGGGTGTGAAAAAAGCTAAAGTCGACTTGAAAAAAGCTCGTGGGACGGTCAAATTTGACGAGTCGCAAGTGACAGAAACAGCCTTAATCAGTGCAATAACTGAAGCTGGTTATCAAGGTGTTTTTGAATAAGCGATGCAAACGCTAAAGTGATAAGGAGAAAAATCTAGAAAGTCCAGCCGCTTGAAGCTTTTGTATGAAGGCGCAAGACTGTACGGATATTCAGTGAAATAGGAAGGGGAATACTAGGATGAATCAGAAAAAAACGTCACCTGCAGACAATCGTCAGACGTCAAGCCATCATAGGCATGAACCTAGGAATGAGCAGGATAATAAAGGGCAAGAAGGACTCACACACCCACAGGCGGAGGAAGTCCCTGAGCCCCGAAGCCATGAGATGAATGGGGTGGATCATCAAGGGGCGACATCAAAACTGCAGGAGCATGAAAGCGCCGATAGTAACCATGCTCACATGGATCATGAGGTTTCCAGTATGGAACATAGCCACATGGATCATGAGATGTCTGGCATGGATCACAGCCACATGGATCATGAGATGTCTGGCATGGATCACAGTCATATGGATCATGAGATGTCTGGTATGGATCATAGTATGCATATGGGAAATTTTAAGCAAAAGTTTTGGCTATCCTTGGTTTTGGCGATTCCAATCGTCATTTTATCACCAATGATGGGTATCGAATTGCCCTTTCAGTTCACGTTTCCCGGCTCAGATTGGGTTGTATTGATTTTAGGAACGATCCTGTTTTTCTATGGGGGGCAGCCGTTTTTAAGTGGTGCAAAAATGGAATTGAAACAAAAAAGCCCAGCCATGATGACTTTGATTGCTATGGGGATCACGGTTTCTTATTTTTATAGTCTTTACGCGTTTATCGCTAATCATTTTCTTGCTGTTCCTCATGTAATGGATTTCTTCTGGGAACTAGCGACTCTGATCGTGATCATGTTGTTGGGGCATTGGATCGAGATGAATGCCGTTTCTAATGCCGGCAATGCATTACAGAAATTAGCAGAACTGTTGCCAAAAGAAGTGATTCGGAAAAATGCAGATGGATCAGAAGAACAGATTCCATTAGAAGAAGTGACCAACAAAACACAGCTGATCGTTCGCTCAGGAGATAAGATTCCTACAGACGGAACGATTCTTGAAGGGGAAACAACGATCGATGAGTCGGCAGTTACCGGTGAATCCAGACGGGTACCTAAAACCATCGGCAGTACTGTCATTGGAGGATCTGTCAACGGCAATGGTACCATTACGATGGAAGTCACAGGGACTGGCGAAGACAGCTATTTGGCAAAAGTCATGGAAATGGTACGAAAAGCCCAAGCTGATAAATCCCGCTTAGAAGCACTTTCGGACAAAGTGGCGAAATGGTTGTTCTATATCGCCTTAGTTGCTGGTGTTTTGGCCTTTGCTGTATGGCTGTTTGTTGCTGACCTACCGACTGCTCTTGATCGAATGGTCACGGTATTCGTCATTGCCTGTCCCCATGCGTTAGGCCTAGCGATTCCCCTCGTCGTGGCTCGTTCAACATCGATCGCTGCCAAAAACGGCTTGCTCTTAAAAAATCGCAACGCACTGGAGAATGCGCATCATGTTGATTATCTGATCCTCGATAAGACCGGTACGTTAACAGAAGGAACGTTTACCGTAACTGGCATCGAGGCGACAGGCAGCCTTTCTGCATCAGAAGTACTAGCTTACCTAGCAGGTCTTGAGAAAACCGCCAATCATCCGATCGCAGAAGGCATTTTAGCCCAAGCAGAAAAGGAAAACATCACAGCCAAAAAGGCGACTGATGTTCAAACAAGGACGGGGATTGGCCTGGAAGGCGTAATCGATGGACAAAAGTGGTTGATCGTCAATCAAAAAGGATTGGAGCAATTAACCATCCAGTATCAAGGGAAATCCTTGAAAAATTATCAAGAGCAGGGCAATACCATTAGCTATTTGGTTCATGACGGCAAAGTGGAAGGAATCGTCGCATTAGGGGATAAGGTGAAACCAGAAGCGAGTCAATTTATTCAAAAAGTGAAAGACTTAGGCATCACGCCAGTTATGGCTACTGGGGACAACCAAGAAGCGGCGCAAGCCGTAGCCGATTACCTAGGAATCGAAGCCTTTCATGCGGCAATGTTACCAGACGATAAAGAACGTCTAGTCAGTGACTATGTCAAAGAGGGCAAGCGCGTCGTAATGGTAGGCGATGGGATCAATGACGCCCCAAGTCTTGCAAGAGCGACGATCGGGATTGCGATCGGAGCTGGTACCGATGTAGCGATCGATTCAGCCGATGTCGTTTTGACGAATAGCGAACCTCAAGACATCTTGCACTTCTTGACTTTGGCGAAAAAAACAAGGCGCAAGATGATTCAAAATCTCTGGTGGGGCGCAGGATACAATATTTTTGCTATTCCTTTGGCAGCTGGCGTGCTCGCACCAATCGGGATCATTTTGAACCCAGCAGTCGGAGCTGTCTTGATGTCTATGAGTACGATCATCGTTGCCATCAATGCAATGACCTTATCAATCGAAAAAAGCGGCGATTAGCCGCTTTTTTGTTTCTTTTCCTAGGAGCAGTGAAATACCTCTATAATCTGCTTCTGGATTTATGCTATAATGTGTTCGTTGAGACAAGGAGGACGTTGATTATGGAACTGAAGAAGTTGGATGTTCCCACTACTTCAATTACTGAAGTAAAAAAATCTCCGATGGATGTATTTAATCAAGCGCGAGAAGCAGGAACAGCAGTATATGTATTCAATCGTGAAAAAGTGGCGGGGGTCATGTTGACACAAGAGCAGTACGAAACGTTATTGCAGGAATTAGATTATTTGCGTCAGCGACCGCTGATGGAAGAAGAGCCTGAACAGCCGCCAGTGGCAGGGCTAGAAGAATTCTTACAAATCATGCGGCAAGCACTGATCACCGGTGCCAGCATCTCGGCAAAAAATTTAGATGAGCGGATGGTGGCGTTAGGCTTCATCACTCGTAAAACAGGTTTTGGCGGTGTCGTCGACATGGTGAACGAATTGAAAGAAACAGGTAAGATTGTTTATCAGTTGCGCAAAAAACAAGACGGCAAATCAGTGACTGCTGAAGTCATTGGGGAACAAGACAATCAAACGCAATTATTTGATAAATTGATCATCAAAAAAATCTTTCTAAAAGAAAAATAAACGCTGGAACTTGTCCCAGCGTTTCAGACAGTAGACAAAGTACGGGTGTTTTCGTACTTTGTCTTTTTTTGTAAAAAACTGGAGCTTGTTAACTTTTCACAACTGTGAAAGATACTGTCCATCCAACCAACAAAAATTCCATCCAACTACAGACTGGGTTTTAAGTCAGCCAGTAAGTTTTTCCGTCTTTCGTCCGTTGCATAAATCCATACTCGATCAAATATCGTCGGACAGTGACATAATCGGTGATCGCTTGTTTTAATACATCGTTTACGGCAGCTTCTGAATAATTTTTCTTCGGATCAAATTTTTGTGCCAGCACACTTAAGACAACGATCTTGCGCTTTTCTTTGCTCGGAAACTGTTTGATAAACCCCGCTTCATCAAAATAAGTAGCAATGATCTTTTCTCTTTCACTAGCCGTAATGGCATAGCGATCATCAAGCATCGTCGCCCCTTTGTGAGGCGGCAGCAACGGGGGTTCTTGCAACAAGGACATGATACTTATAAAAACAGTCGCTTGTCGCTGCTTTTCTTTTAGCTTAAAGCGATGATTCCTGACAGTCGAAGAAGAGATACCTAAGCGCTGGGCAATCACAGTATCGCTAACATCTTGGGCAAACAGTTGTAAAATCTCCTGCTGGCTTTCTGATAAGCCTGTTTGTTCTTTGGGTAAAGCCAATAATGCGGATAAAACGGTTCCGTGATGCTCAGTGATATGCTGTATCATTCGTTTTTTTGCCGTAAAAAAGGCGCCATCAACGGGATAGATTTCTTCTTTGTCGAAGGTCTCCTGACAAAATACGCAACAATAATCCGTTGTTGTTTCGACATATCCTTGCTGATAATCAGAAATGGTAAACTCTTGATAAGGTTTCATTTTGGGTTCTCCTTTTATGTTTGATTATATACTAACATAAAATGTTTTTGTTTGTAAATAAGCAAACGGAATTGTGGTTATTAGATTAATTTCATCCGTTGCTTAAAATTGTCGCCTTTTTGTGTTAGGATTAACAACAATAGCGAATGAATTTGCTTAATTCAAAGGAGTGATACTATGGCAGACGTAAGCCAACGCTTCAATCACGAAGTGTACAATATAGCTGTTTCATTGATTCGTAAATTTGATGAACGGGTTTCTTCAATTCCTGATATTTTAAAGTTAACGTTAGGCGAGCCGGATTTTAACACACCAGAGCACGTGAAAAAATCGGGTGTCCAAGCAATCGAACAAAATTTTAGCCACTATTCTGGAATGGCCGGCTTAGCAGATGTTCGGCAAGCAGCCAGCCTCTTTTTGAAAAATAAATATCAGCTTGATTACGACTTTCAATCAGAAGTATTAGTGACGATCGGTGCAACGGAAGCGATCTCAGCTTCTTTATTAGCCACGTTGGAACCTGGCGATAAAGTTCTCCTACCGGCACCAATTTATCCAGGCTATGAACCAGTCATCCATTTAGCCCATGCCCAACCGATCTATCTTGATACGACGGACAATGACTTTGTTTTAGCGCCAGAAGTTTTGGAAGCAGCCTTAAAAGAGCATGGGGAGCAAGTCAAGGCAGTCATTTTGAATTATCCTAGCAATCCAACAGGGGTCGTTTATACCCGAGAACAAGTCAAAGCATTGGCGGAGGTTTTAGAAAAATACCCCGTTTTTGTTATTAGCGATGAAATTTATAGTGAGTTGACTTATGATGAAACCCATGTGTCCATTGCCGAATACTTGCGGGATCAAACGATCGTGATCAATGGCTTGTCGAAATCTCACGCGATGACTGGGTGGCGCGTCGGCTTCATTTTTGCACCAAAAGCGTTGACTGCTCAGATCATTAAGGTCCACCAATACTTAGTGACTGCGGCATCAACGATTTCTCAAAAAGCAGCTGTGCGGGCATTGATCGAAGGCATCAATGATGCAGAAGTCATGAAAGCCGATTACCGTGAACGTCGAGATTACTTGTTTGAAAAGATGACTGCCCTTGGTTTTGACATGGCGAAGCCCTCTGGTGCATTCTACATTTTTGCCAAAATACCAGCAGGTTTCAACCAAGATTCAATGGCTTTTTGTGTCGACTTAGCGGAAAAGAATCAATTAGCAATCATCCCGGGTATCGCCTTTGGTCCCGAAGCAGAAGGCTATGTTCGTTTAAGCTATGCGGCAAGTATGGAAAACTTGGTGGAAGCGATGGATCGCTTGACACGCTATATGCAAAGCAATTGATTCTACAGACATTTCTTTCGTTTTTAGATAAAGCAAGCCCCCTCTGATGGATTCAGCGGGGGCTTTTTGGGCAATCGACAAACTTTACAAAAGATTTACATCGCTTTATCGATTCTTTACATGAAATCCATCAAGGGTTTACACCGCCTTGCTAAACTAAGCATATAACGAAAGGAGATTTACTAAATGAAAAAATTGGGACTTTTATTTTTTGCAACTGGATTATTATTAGCTGGCTGTGGGAGCGGTGGTACAAGCACTGATAGCAGTCAAGCATCAGGCGGATCTTCATCAGGTGCCGCATCAAATGAAAATGTAGAAATTTTAGCGGTAGGCTCAACTGCTTTGCAACCCTTGGTTGAAGCAGCAGGTGAAAGCTTCTCAGCGGACAATCCCAATTATACAATTACTGTTCAAGGTGGCGGTAGCGGAACTGGCTTAAGTCAAGTAGAAACAGGCGCTGTGACGATCGGCAATTCCGATGTTTTTGCGGATGAAAAAGATGGTGTGGACGCCAGCAAATTAGTTGACCATAAAGTAGCCGTAGTTGGTATGGCACCAGTAGTGAATAAAGACGCAGGCGTTACGGATCTTAGCCAACAAGATTTAATCGATATCTTTACAGGCAAAGTGAAGAATTGGTCTGAACTCGGTGGAGCAGATCAAGAAATCTCTGTAATCAACCGTGCGTCAGGCAGCGGTACGAGAGCGACCTTTGAAAAATGGGGCTTAGATGGTGCAGAGACGATCCAAACACAAGAGCAAGATTCTTCTGGAACAGTCCGTAAAATCGTTGCTGAAACACCAGGAGCAATCAGCTACCTTGCTTTATCTTATTTAGATGATTCAATCCAAGCGCTATCTCTTGATGGGGTAGAAGCGACCCCTGAAAATATTGCAGATAACAAATGGCCAATCTGGTCTTACGAGCATATGTACACGAATGGTGAACCAGATGCTAACGTCAAAGCCTTTCTTGATTACATCATGACAGACGATGTCCAACAAGGAATCGTTATCGAATTAGGATACTTGCCAATCACTGATATGAAAGTAGAACGCAGTGTAGACGGCGAAGTAACGAATGTTGAATAAACAGTTTTCATAAGGTACAAAAAAAGAAGGGAAGAACTCCTTCTTTTTTTGTACCTTTTTTTTTATTTTTTATGTAAAATAGATAGTGAATATAGATGAATATTCAGTGAAAGGGGAAAAAAATGAAAAGATTTCCAAAAAAAATGTTAATAGCAGCATTGTATGCGGGAACGGCCTTTGTCATTTTTGGCATGCGTGTTGGTTTTGCAGACACGGAATCAACAAGTGAGTCAAAAGAGGCTGCTATTGTTTACTCTGAGACGAATGATGTGACAAGCAGTGACAGCCAAACAATTCGCTCGAATACAGGTGAAACCAGCGAAGACTCAATTGATTCAACGAGTGAGACAACATCATCAAGTAACCGCAGTGAAACGGGCAGTACGACTGTTGATAGCAGTACAGCCGAAAGTGAAGAAAAAAGCCCAGACAATGCTTCGGATTCTGTCTATGATATCAGCTCAGGATTAGACCCAACGTATCGAAGCCGTTCAGATTTGAAAGTCAGCTTAAGCCGTTCGGCACGGTCTGTTTCTAGTGTTCCTTATATTTCAGCAGGAGATCCCTCAACCCCAAAGCAAGACTTTATTGATATTTCCTCCCACAACGGAGAGATCACTGTGGAGCAGTTCAAGTTGATTAAAAGTTATGGCGTTTCTGCAGTGGTGGTGAAATTGACAGAGGCAACTTCTTATCGAAACCCACTAGCTGCAAGTCAAATTGCAAATGCTAAAGCCGCTGGGCTGATTGTACATGCTTATCACTACAGTTGGTTCACCACTGAGGCACAGGCAAAAGCTGAAGCAGATTATTTTGTAAGCTATGCGAGACAATTAAATTTACCGACTTCTGCTCTAATGGTCAATGACATTGAAGAGCCAAATATTAAGAAAAAAGCAGATCATACACAATTGTCAAAAGTTTTTGAAAATAGATTAAAAGAACTGGGGTATACGAATACGCATCATTATATAGGTGTGTCGTGGGTCACGGATAACGCGATCGACCCTGTTGCTTTAGGAAAAAACAAAGTTTGGATCGCACAATATCCATACGAACCGCAAAATCAGAAGTATACGGATTATAGTGCATGGCAGTGGACATATAACGTTACATTCCCAGGGATCAATGGCACCTTTGATATGAATTCAGATTATAACAAGTATTTTATCAGTCAAGGACAAGGCGGTGCGATCAATGATGGCCGTTATGCCACCGTTGTAAAAGACAATTATACGATTTGGCAAAATTTCTCTTGGACCAAAAAAGCAGACTCTAAAGCTTATCTGGGTCAGACTCTGCAAATAAAAGTGCGTTATGAGCATATTAACGGTAGCACCTATTATTCATTATACGACAACCAAGGGAATTGGGTTGGGTACATTAACTCTGGTGGCGTCAAAGTTGCTGATGGTCCTCAAGGGAATTGGCAATCAAAGCAAATCTATGTCAAATTCAAAGAGCCAGGAACGATATATCGAGATTTTACATTTACTAAGACTGCACCGGTAACTTCAGATATGGTGAAAAATACCTATAAAGTAACCGGTACTTACCATCACTTTGATGGCACGTATTATGATTCAGTTTATGATTTTTCTGGAAAATGGATTGGGTACATCGCTTCAACGAAATTAGCAGTTCAAACGAATCAAGGCCCCGCATTGGCCGATGGACGCTATGTAACGATCACCAGTGGAAATTACTCGATATGGCAAAATTTTTCATGGAAAGTAAAGGCATCCAGCAAGGATTACTTGAATAAAACAGTTTTAGCGAAATATCGCTATGAACACTTAAATGGCAGTATTTATTATTCACTATATGATCAATCTGGTACATGGTTAGGCTATATGAACGCTAATGGTACCAAAACAGCGAATAATGCAGGTGGAACAGCTATTTCAAGTGGTAAATATGTCACTGTTACAAGTAAAAATTATTCGATGTGGCAAAACTTTTCTTGGAAAGAAAAAAATAAAAGCAGTAATTTTTATGGTCAAACACTTCAAGTAAAAGTTTACTACAACCATTTCAATGGTAGCACCTATTCGTCACTATATGATAATAAAGGAACTTGGCTTGGCTATATCAATGCCAATGGAACAAAGGAAGCAAGTAATGCTGCCGGAATAAACCAAAGTTACCATAAAAAAATAACGTTTACTCAGAATTTCCCACTATGGCAAAATTTCTCTTGGAAACAAAAAAGTACTGTGACTAACGCCATGAAAGGACAGACGTTCGAAGCGCGTTACGTGTATCGCCACTTTAATGGAAGTAATTACCTGTCAATTTATGATAATAAAGGAACTTGGCTAGGTTACGTCAATGAATCAGCAACAAAAGTTGTTAAGTAAGTATGGTTCCAAAAAACTAGCCGAGAAAATGCCATTAGACGTTTTCTCGGCTAGTTTTCTTTCTAATGTTCTCAATGAAGCGGCAAAGTCACCGTAAAGGTAGAACCAATTTTAGGGAAACTGTCAACCTTGATGCTGCCGCCTAATAATTTGGTATAGTCTTTGACGATAGCCAGCCCAAGTCCAGTGCCGCCAGAATTGCGAGCACGGGCTTTGTCCACCCGATAAAACCGCTCAAAAATCCGTTCTTGATCTTCTTCATCGATGCCGATGCCTTGATCCTGCACTTGAAAAAGCAGCTGGTCATCTTGCTCGGAATAGGATAATGTGATGACACCTCCAGGTTTTGAATAGGTGACCGCATTTTCAACTAGATTTTTTACGATGGGCTGCAGCAGCTCTTTTTTGGTAGATAAAATGAATTGTTCGGGTCCTTCAAATTGAAAGGTCAATTGCTTCTTAACAGCTGCGGGACCATAGGTTTGAACGACTTGTTGCAGCAGCTCAGAAAAGTTGATCGGTTGGTCGACATACTGGAAAGAATCACTGTCTTGAGACAATTGGATGATATCTTGTATTAGATTTTTCAAGCGATAAGCATCTTTTTGAATGATCTCTAAGAAGGTCTGCAACGTTTCAGGGTCTTCTTTGGCGCCATCCAGCAGTGTTTCAGTAAACCCAATCAAGGAAGTTACCGGCGTTTTTAATTCATGGGAAACATTGCCGACAAAATCTTTTTGCATCTTTTCTAATTGTCGGATGCGTGTCAAGTCATAAGAAATACCAATCAACTGGTTTTCTTGGAAGCTTCGCAAGGTAACATCTAAGACTTTTGAACGTTCCCCGCTAAGGGTGGTTTCCGCATGGAAAATAGGGGTCTCGTCATTAAATTGATAGATCAACTGGATCAATTGTGTGTCATGGATCACTTCAGTAAAAGGTTGCGGTAAGATCGGTGCGGTTTCCATCCCTAGCTGTTCTTGCATCGTCGGATTCAACAGCAGCAGTTGATTTTCTTCATTGATGATAAAGACACCGATCATCAGTTCACTGAGCAAGCCGTACAGTTGCTGTTCAGAAGCCGCATAGGCACGATAGGTCTGGCTCATTTGCTCGCTCAGCTGATTGATCAGTTGATACAACTCATCATGTTCAGGGGTTTCTTGCATAATGATTGCTTGTTGATCGGGCGAGGTGATCATTTTTTTTACGACGGGCAGAATCGTTTGGATCGGCCGATTTCGCTGGCGCAAGGTATGGAAAATCAATAGGCTGATCAAAAAGCAAAAAACAAGATAGACAATCAAGATCGACTGCTTGATTCCTTCATTTTTTGCAAAAAAAGCCGCGGTCGGTTCGGCGATTCGCAAGATTTGAGTCAAGTTTCCATCCTCTTTGACAGGAATCGCCACGTAAAGCAATTCTTCATGCAAGGTGTCGCTTTCCCGCAGCGATTGACCGACGGAGCTTCCGCGCAAAACGGCTTGGACTTCTGGACGATTGGAGCGGTTTTCATGCAGTGTATGATCATAGGTATCGAAAATGATCTGACCTTGGTCATCTAACAAAGTGATGCGACTATTGCTATCTTCAACATAGGTATCCGCAAACTGTTCTAAGGCGGCGGTTTGATTATCTGATAGATTCAAAAATACGGTGGCTTTCTCTTGGAGAAAAGCCACTTGCTGGGCAATGACTTGCTGACGGTAAAAACTGCTTAGAACTTGCCAGCACAGGAAAAAAATCAGCAATAGACCGATCGACCATAAACCATAGCCATAGCGTTTTTTCATTAGACTGGCTCCTGAAATTTATACCCGAATCCCCGAACCGTTACTAAGTATTCCGGCCGTTTTGGATCAGCTTCCAATTTTTCTCTTAAATGACTGATGTGAACATCCACGATTCGACTTTGTCCATCAAAGTCGAAGTTCCAAATGCGATTGAGCAAGGTATCGCGATCGATTACGCGACCTTTTCGTTTCATAAAGTAAACTAGCAGCTCGAATTCTTTTGGCGTTAGGAAGATTTTCTCACCATCCACACTGACTTGGAAATTCGTCAGGTCTGCTTGGATCCCACCGACTTGCAGAATCTCTGCAGGTTGATCTTCTTCTCGTGTTTGTTGACGGGGTTCTAAACGACGGAAGATGGCTTTCATTCTAGCTAATACCTCTCTAGGACTGAAAGGCTTCGTCAAATAGTCATCGGCGCCGATCTCTAAGCCTAAGATCCGATCGATTGGATCATCTTTTGCGGTCAAGACGAGGATCGGGGTCTCGATTTTTTCTTGACGCAATTTCTTCGTGATCTCGATGCCGTCCATATTCGGCAGCATGACATCTAAGATGATAAAGTCAAAAGGCTTAGACAAGGCTAATTCGTAGGCTTTTTGACCATCTGAGGCGGAAACGACTTGATAGCCCTCTTTTTCTAGATTAAAGGTTAAAAGTGTGACGATGGAAGGTTCATCATCGACAACGAGTATTTTTTTCATGGCAAACTCCTTTAGCTTCTTTTTTTCAAGAAACGATTAAATTTCAACGAACAAGTCCTATTTTAGCATGAATAGACAATTGGTACTATTGCAACCACTAAATAAATGCTATAATAAAGGACGATTTCATAGGAAAGCTGAGGGTGCTATATGATCGGAATCAGTGCGTGTCTAGGCGGTGTACTTTGCCGTTATGATGGAAAACACCAAGCAGTGCCACCATTGATCGAACTGGTAAGAGCAGGTCAAGCAATGATGGTTTGTCCAGAAGTTCTTGGCGGCTTGCCGATCCCACGGGAACCGGCCGAAATCGTTGGTGGCGATGGGGTGGACGTTTGGGCGCAACGAGCGAAGGTCGTCACCATCTCAGGGGAAGACGTGACCGAACAGTTTACTACCGGCGCGAAAATTGCTTATCAAAAATTACAAGAGCAAGGCATCACTCAACTGATCCTAAAAGAGAACAGTCCCTCTTGTGGCAGTCAGATGATTTATGATGGCAATTTTACTGGAATCAAAAGAACAGGGATCGGTGTCGCTTGTGCGTATTTTCGGCAACAAGGCATGACTGTTTTGTCCGATGTCGAATGGCTTGCAAAACAGGAGGAAGCAAATGGAAATTGAAAAGACCAATCGCATGAATGCGTTGTTTGAGTTTTATTCCACGTTATTGACAGAAAAACAGATGAATTACATGGAATTGTATTACGCAGATGATTTTTCTCTAGGAGAAATCGCTGAAGAGTATCAAGTAAGCCGTCAAGCAGTCTATGACAACATCAAACGCACCGAACGTATTTTAGAAGACTATGAAAAAAAACTACATATGTTTTCGGACTATATCATGCGGGAAGACTTGCTGGATCAGCTAAGCGAGTATACGAAAACTCACTATCCAAAAGACGAAACCTTACAGGGGTTTATTCAACAGCTCCAAGAAATTGAAGAATAAAGGAATGAAAAAAAATGGCATTTGAAAGTTTAACTGAACGCCTCCAGCAGGCAATGAGCAAACTGCGCAGAAAAGGAAAAGTATCTGAAGCAGATGTAAAAGAAATGATGCGTGAGATTCGTCTAGCTTTATTAGAAGCCGACGTCAATCTGCAAGTTGTGAAAGAGTTTACCAAAAATGTACGTGAACGGGCAGTTGGGGTAGAAGTATTAGAAAGCTTATCTCCAGCGCAACAGATCGTTAAAATCGTTGACGAAGAATTAACCAAAACGTTAGGATCAGAAACAGTTGGGATTGAAAAATCACCAAAGATCCCAACGATTATCATGATGGCTGGTCTGCAAGGGGCAGGGAAAACCACCTTTGCTGGGAAATTAGCCAATCACTTGATCAAAACCGAAAACGCACGTCCATTAATGATTGCCGGTGACGTGTACCGTCCAGCCGCGATCGACCAATTGAAAGTATTAGGTCAGCAATTGGATGTACCTGTTTTCGATATGGGAACTGATGTCAGTCCAGTTGAAATCGTACGCCAAGGATTGGCTTTGGCTCGGGAAAAGAAAAATGACTATGTCTTGATCGATACAGCAGGTCGTTTGCATATCGATGAAAACTTGATGGAAGAGCTAAAACAAATCAAGGACTTGGCACAGCCAAATGAAATTTTACTGGTAGTGGATGCGATGACAGGACAAGATGCTGTCAACGTGGCGGAAAGCTTCAATCAACAACTGGGGATCACAGGGGTAGTCATCACCAAACTAGATGGCGATACTCGTGGCGGTGCGGCATTGTCAATTCGTCAAGTTACTGGCGCTCCAATCAAGTTCACTGGTACCGGTGAAAAATTGACCGACCTTGAAGTATTCCATCCAGATCGGATGTCTAGTCGGATTCTCGGTATGGGTGATATGCTGACTTTGATCGAAAAAGCACAGCAAGATTACGACGAGAAAAAAGCAGAAGAACTTGCTCAAAAAATGAAGGAAAACTCCTTCGACTTCAATGACTTTGTTGAACAGATCGATCAAGTCATGGGCATGGGCCCAATTGAAGATCTTTTGAAAATGATTCCGGGAATGAGCCAAATGCCTGGCATCGAGAACGTCAAAGTTGATCCAAAACAAATTGCCCGTCAAAAAGCCATGGTTTATTCCATGACACCAGCAGAACGTGAAAATCCTGATCTGTTAAATCCAAGCCGTCGTCGCCGGATTGCCGCCGGTTCTGGCAACAGTGTCGTCGAAGTCAATCGCATGATCAAACAATTTAAAGAATCCCGCAAAATGATGCAGCAAATGAGCAAAGGGAATATGAACATTCCTGGCATGGATCAAATGTTTGGCGGCGGTGTCAAAGGGAAACTTGGAAAAATGGCCATGAATCGTATGGTCAAAAAACAAAAGAAGAAAAAGAAAAAACGCAAATAATCGTTTAGCACTGATAGGAACTAAGAACCGAACCTTCTCTTAGGGTACAATTAAAAAAAACATGACCTGAAAAGACACCAAATCGAGAAGCTGTACCTCCTGATTCTAGCAGCTGCAGCTCCTCAGATTGCCTTCTTTCAGGTCATGGTTTTTTTATGTTCACAGTGTCCTCTTTAAATGAACTCCTTCAAAGAACATCAAATAGAACATCTAAAGAACATCCCTTTTTATAGAGAAAGCCAGCTTTCTACTGAATATCCTAAATCGTCCAAGAGTCAAAAATAGCGAAGAACTATCGTTGCGGACAACTCAAAGGATAAGATAGAAGCAGAACATTCGTGCTTTCTGGCAAATGATGCTACTATTAATTTATAGCAAGTATGAAAGGAGTTTTTACGATGACAAACAAGGATCGCATTGAAGGAAAAGTAACCGAAACAAAAGGGAAACTTACAGGAGATGACTCCGAGGAGTTAAAAGGGAAAACCCAAAATAAATATGGGAAAGCCAAAGATAAGGTTGAAGATTTTGCGGATGATGTTTCTCGCAAAGTAAATGACTTCTTTGACAAAAAAGACGACGACAAACCTAAACATTAAACATAAAAGCGTCCCGGCAACAATTTCTTGTTGTAGGGACGCTTTTTTAAATATTGCTGACCTGTTTGTTTTTTCGTTTGTACCACCAATTCATCAGTGCTTTAGGATAGACAAGCAATAAACTGATGAATAAGCAAGCAACCAGCAACAAGCCAAGCCGAAGGATGATGTTCCAAAGACTGACATCATACCCCTCATAGAGATCACGGTAAAAAATTTCTAGCGGGTAATAAGAAATCATGGATAGATAGAACCAGGTTCCTAAAGAAAGCAGCCAATAAACCGGGGCGCGCAATTTAGGGATCGTTAAATAATCACCGTCATTTTCTAAAGAAATTTTCGAGAACACTTTTTCGGCAGCAAGAATCAGCAAGCCGCTCAAACCGAGGTAAAGGAGCAGTAGCCACCAAGGATAGACATATCCTTGCGGCCAATCGATCCACGTTTGAAAAGGAAGCAGAAAATCCCCATGACCAAGAAATACAAAACTAAAAAACTCGCGGGTACATTGGAAAAAGCTATACCCCATTGTTCCTAGAGAAAGAGTGAAGAACACCGACAGCACGCCAGTAAACAGATTCCCCAGTAAAACGCCCAACAAGATGCCGACAGCAAATACTAGTAGATTCGTTGCCAAAGTACTAAGGGCGGAAAGCAGCACGTCTTGAAGCGGCACAGCGAGATAGCGAGCCGGGATCATTGTGTATTCGATCAGGATATGACCTAACAGGCCCAACACTAAACAAGCGGTCAAGGGTAAGCCGATAAAAAGCAGTTTCTTGCGAAAGACGTGCTTTCTGCTAAAGGGTAAAGCAAATAAAAAGCGATTGAAATTGGTGCGGCCATCGACAAAAAAGGACAAAAAGCCCCAAATAAACAGGAAGACAATCACAAATTGATTCATGGTGGTCATATACGGGCGATTGTAATAAAAATCATCTGAGTACTCTTTGTTGATTGTCAATACCGCATCGCGGTACTCTGCTGCCGAATCAAAGTAAACCGGGGTTTCACCGTTGTAGCTTTTGACATAGTATTCTCGATTTTCGTTAAAATCTTTGATAAATTCCTCAGATGCCAAATAACGTTCTTGCTGGTGCCAAGAATTTTGTGATTGCCAGCCAGCACTAAGATACATGAAGAGCACGACAAAACAAAAACCGATCAACAACTTACCGTAGCGTTCTTTAAATATATTGCTTAACATCGTTTTCCACCTCTATCCTTCCACCAATGCTTCTTGTCGTAAATTTGCTTCAAACAGATCTTCCAAAGTCAAAGGTAATTCTTCGAAAACCAAAGGATCAAGTTGCTGGATCTCAGCCGCCAGCTCCTCTGTGTAATTGTCAAACAAAGCAGTCAAGACTCGACCTTGTTTTTGAATCAGCTTGGAGTGCTGCTTGATAAGGGGAGGAATCTGTTTGCTGCGAAAGACGAGTTGGAGTTTGCGAGATTGTTCGCGAATCGTTTCCAAACGGTAGTCTCCTTCAATCGTTTTCCCTTTGATCAACAAGGCACGATCAATAATATGTTCTAATTCATTTAGATTATGAGAAGCGATTAAGGCGGTACGATTCGACTCGCTGAGGCTTTCCAGCAATAATCCAATCACTTTTTTACGGACGATCACATCAAGCCCATCAAAAGGTTCGTCTAACAGTAAGAACGTCGCATTTGAGGCGATCGCAAGAATCATTTTATAAAGACCTTGCATACCTTTTGACATCCGTCGGTAGGAAAGCGTCAGAGGAAGACCGTGACTTTGCATCAATTCTAAGTAAAGATTCTGATCGAAATTTGGATAAGCAAGCCGATAAAATTGATTGAGCTTTTTCAAAGAGTAGGCCGAAAGAAAGTTTTCTTTTTCATCAATATAAAAAAGTTGTTCTTTTAATTGCGGATGCTGATCCAGGCGTTGGTTATCGATGGAAATCTCCCCATCATCTAGTAAATAATGCCCAGCAATCGTCCGAAACAACGTGGTTTTCCCAGAACCATTGCGGCCGATTAATCCTACGAGCTCTCCTTTTTCCAAAGAGAAGTTCACGTTTTCTAAGACAATTGTTTGTTCCATTTTCTTGGTCACATGCTCGATCTTCACTGTGGATCGCCTCCTAACTCTTGTTCAAAGCCATTCATCCAATCGCTCAGCTCACGCATGCTGATCTGTAAATGGCGTGCTTCGATCACCAATTCTTTCAAACGTTCTTTCACTTGTAAGATCCGAATCTCATCGCGTGGCAGATCCTCAGTAACTTTCACAAAGGTGCCTTTTCCTTTGATGGTGACAAGTACTTGCTCATTTTCCAATACTTTGTAGGCTTTGCTGACGGTATTTGGATTCATCAACAGGCGCTTGGCCATTTCACGAACCGAAGGTACTTGGTCTCCGGCGGTTAGAACACCGTTCAGAATATCTTCTTTGATACTTAAAACCAATTGCTCATAGTAAGGTTTGCTGCTGGCTTTGTTAATGCGAACCACAAAATCAGCTCCTTTCATTTATGTGTACTAGTATACGTAGTACACTGGTGGAAGTAAAGTCATTTATGATAAAATAAACAAAAAGGAGCTGATGAGGACAATGGAGCGATGTGAATGGGCCAACAGTACACCAGCAATGCAGGAGTATCATGATACGGTATGGGGAAAACCTGAGTATGAGGATCAGCAGTTGTTTCGAAAACTGGTGTTAGATATGAATCAAGCAGGATTGAGCTGGCAAACGATTTTAAACAAGATGGCGAATTTCGATGCAGCATACGATCAGTTTAATATCATAAAAGTAGCGAACTATACGGAAGAAAAAGTGGAAGAACTGATGATGAATCCAGGAATCATTCGCAATCGACGAAAGATTGAAGCAGCGATCATCAATGCCCAAGAAGTTTTAAAAATCCAGCAAGAATACGGCAGTTTCTCCGCATTCTTGTGGCGATATGTCAATCATGAGCCAGTCATCAATGAATTTCAGCAGCAATCCGATGTACCGACCCATTCGGAAATCTCCGATCAGCTAGCAAAAGACTTGAAAAAGCGAGGCTTTAAATTTGTCGGAACGACAACTATTTACGCGTTTATGGAAGCGGTCGGCATGGTTAATGATCACTTAGTCACTTGTGTTTGTCGAAGGTCAGAAGCAAACGTAAAAATAAAGGAGTGAGCCTAATTGGGAAAAGTGGTATTTTATGGTGCAATCAGCCTCGATGGCTATTTAGCAGGTATGGAGGATCAACTGGACTGGCTGTTTCAAACTGATACCGGTGTTGCAACGACCTATGAAGCATTTTTTGCAACCATCGACGCGACCGTGATGGGAAGAAAGACCTATCAAGAAGCAAAAAAACTGATGGATGATGGACTGCTATATCCTGAAAAGACCAACTATGTTTTTTCTCGTACCCGAAAAGAGCCGCTGCCGGATGCAACCCTAGTGTCAACGGATCCAGTTGCATTTGTTTCAGCATTAAAACAAGAGGAAAACGTATGGGTAGTAGGTGGGGGTTCCTTATTAAAACCATTGCTGGAAGCTGATTTGATCGATGAATGGTTTATTCAAATCGCGCCGGTGTTTTTAGGAGAGGGCAAGCGACTGTTTGAACCGGGGGATTATGCGAGACGCTTGACGTTTGTTGAAACAAAACAGATGGGGGAACTGACAGAACTTCATTTTGTCCGAAAGTCTGTGTCAGGCAGCGAGTAAAAAGCGCAAACGATTATTCTTCACAGTAAAAAGACCAAGAAACTCAGTGCCGAGTTTCTTGGTCTTTTTGTTTGGATTCTTAATTAGTTGAATCGTTGAAAGAGTTCAATATATTTTGCAATGATCGTTTCAAAGAAGCTTACTGTATCTGGGTTGATTTCGTTGTTTTCATCAATCAAGTTGGTGATTCCACCGATATAGGCTTCTGGTTGTTGTAGAGTAGGCATATCCAAAAAGACTAATGATTGACGTAGGTGATGGTTTGCACCAAACCCAGCGATCGCTCCTGGAGAAACGCTGACAACCAAAGCTGGTTTGCCACCCCAACTGCTAGCACCGTAAGGACGAGAACCAACATCTAATGCATTTTTCAATGCTGCAGGAACAGAACGATTGTATTCTGGTGTAAAGAAGAAGACCCCGTCAACGGCGCTTAATGCTTCCCGAAATGCTGTCCATTCAGCAGGAACTTTTCCTTCAACTTCCAAATCTTCATTGTAAAAAGGCAAGTTGCCGATTTCGATGAAAGATGCTTCAAAACCTTCTGGTAATAATGATGCGAATTTTTTCGCTACGAGTTTATTAAATGATCCTTCCCGTAAACTGCCGACGATAAAACCAATTTTTTTTGTCATGTAAATTTCCTCCTTGTTGTTTTCTACTCATTAAGCTTACCAAAAGTAAGTGGATGGTGCAAATAAAACGATTTGACTTTAAAAAGTTTCTCTATTACTAATGATACGCGTCCTGATTCATTCTGGCAAAAGATAACCATGCTTAGAAAATAAGAAAGAAGAAACTTTTTTTAGCTGTAAAGAAAAAACTCTTTACACCATCGGAAAAACCTGTTAAACTAGCTCTTGTGATTAAATCAATGGAGGTGTAAATAATGGCAGTAAAAATTCGTTTAAAACGCATGGGTTCTAAAAAGAAACCTTTTTACCGTATCGTCGTAGCAGATTCACGTTCTCCTCGTGACGGACGTTTCATCGAAACAGTTGGTACTTACAATCCTTTACTAGACCCAGCTGAAGTGACAATCAAAGAAGATTTAGTTCTTGATTGGTTATCTAAAGGTGCGCAACCTTCAGATACAGTTCGTAACATCCTTTCTAAAGAAGGCGTTATGAAAAAACACCACGAAGCAAAATTCACTAAGAAATAAGGTGACTTTGGATGAAAGATTTGCAAGAATTAGTCTTAACGATCGTTTCACCACTTGTTACCAAACCTGAGGATATCAAGCTTGAGCTGGTAGAGTCAGATGATTTCTTGGAATATAATCTTACTGTGGCACCAGAGGATATTGGTCGTATCATCGGTAAACAAGGTCGGGTTGCCAAAGCAATTCGAACAATCGTTTACAGTGTACGGACAAATGGACCAAAAAAAGTTCGTTTGAATATCATTGATGGTAAATAAGCAAGAATGAAAAGCATTTCTCTTTGAGGAATGCTTTTTTTGTAAAATTCATGCTTAAGATGGAGGACAAAAAAAGGTGGTTTTGAGATAATCAAAAGGAGGAGGTGCTTGTATGTCTCAACTAATCGCATGGATCGTCGTTCTTTTGATCCTCGTCTTTATTTATAAAATTGGTTCTTTTCTTTGGCGAACGCTAGGGATCTTGTTGTTGCTCTTTTTAATTTGGGTCTATCGTGAGGAGATCATGACGCAATTGAACCAATGGACACAAAACTTTCGTTGGGGCGACCTATCGACGATCGCCAATCAAGTTTGGCAATGGATCAAGGATGGCTTTCAATCACTGCAAAATTGGGTGACAAATCTTTAAAAAATCAACAAAAAAATGACAGACAATCTGACTTGTTTGTCATTTTTTTTATTGAGGGGTATTCTTTGTATAAGGAGGGGAACATCATGAAAAAAGAACTAGGATTATTCGTTACGCTGCTGACGATGGGCGCCTTAGCTGGCTGCAATAATCAACAGGAACCAGAAACCAGTCAAGCCAGTAGTGCCGAAACAACAGCGACGAGTATGGTGGAAAGTACCCAAACGCAAGCAAGTAGTCAATCAGAAACAAGTCAATCAAGTACGTCTTCTAGTCAGGCGGCTTCTAGGGATTCTTCAAACACGAATAGTACTGCAGATATCTACGCTCAAATACAAGCGGCATTCCCTGATCTTGTCTTGCCCAAGGACATTCCACTTGCTTCAGGTAAAGTGTTGAATGCGGCCACAGCTGGCAGTCAGTCCGATGCTTCGATTCTTTATTATGGACTTGATAAGCAGCTGCCTCTCAATGACAAGGCTTTGAACGAGGAAACACCGATTGCTGCTTTTCAATCAAAAGACTATCAATCAGCGGATGAAGCTGCTGCAGCGGTCAATGTAACAGCTGATGATGGCGGACAAGCCGTTGATCTCGGATATGGCATTACTGGGCATATGCAAGGAGCTGCTGGTTCCAGTTATTTGAGCTGGCAAGAAGGAAATTGGTCATTGACTGTTCGAGCAGTCAATCAAGAGGAACAAGATCCAGTTCCGGTTGCCAAAGAAGTGGTAGCGTATCTGGAAGAAGCTATGCTCCCAGCGCCTGAGGTCGGTCAAATCACTATCGATATGGGAAAAAATGACCATACAGCAACTACAGTGGTTTGGCAACAAGAAAAGACCCTTCGAACGGTGCAACATCAAGATGCACGTTCAGCATTGAAAATGGCCGTTTCTATGAATCAATAAGGTTCATATTAGGACAATGCCCCTTTGATCAAGCGTCGAAGGGGCATTTTTCGCGCGATGATTTTGAGGAAAACATGGGGCGCTAGGAAACGGCTAGAATTCGCTACTTTGCTATGCTAAAATAGAACAGAAGTTAGAAGAAATGGGGAACGAACGTGACAGAATATTTAAACGTAGGAAAAATCGTCAATACACATGGAATCCGTGGAGAAGTACGTGTGATATCACAAACGGATTTTCCAGAAGAACGCTACCGTAAAGGGGCCGAATTGACACTTTTTCGTGAAAATAAAGAGCCAATAACATTGATTGTTTCAGGTCATCGCAAACACAAAAACTTTGATTTAGTGACGTTTGAGGGCTATCCCAATATTAACGATGTTGAACCGTTTCGTAACGGCATTTTAAAAGTTACCAAGGATGATTTGGTGGATTTAGCAGAAAATGAGTTTTACTACCATGAAATTATTGGTCTGGAAGTCGTCGAAGAAGATGGCACAATCATTGGTAAAGTCAAAGAGATCCTTTCACCAGGTGCCAATGACGTTTGGGTCGTTCAACGAAAAGGGAAGAAGGATGCCTTGATTCCTTATATCGAGTCGGTTGTCCACACGATCGATCTTGAAAATGGTCAGGTCATTGTGGAAATCCCAGAGGGGTTGTTAGACGATGAGAATTGATGTATTGACACTATTTCCGCGAATGTTCGAAGGTCCTCTAGGAGAATCGATCATTGGCAAAGCAAGGGAAAAGGGACTGTTAGAAATCAACGTCTCAAATTTCCGTGACTATTCCGACAACAAACATCAAACAGTGGACGACTATCCTTATGGCGGCGGAGCAGGAATGTTATTAAAAGTCCAACCTGTCTATGACAATATCAAAGCGATCGAAGAAGCAGCACCAGAAACGAAGAAACGCGTGATCCTTTTAGACCCAGCGGGGAAACCTTTTGATCAAAAGATGGCAGAAGAATTTTCTACCGAAGAGCACCTCGTCTTCATTTGTGGTCATTATGAAGGATACGATGAACGAATCCGTTCATTGGTCACTGATGAAGTGTCACTGGGAGATTACGTCTTGACTGGCGGCGAATTGGGTGCAATGGTCATGATCGATGCGACGGTCAGACTATTACCAGAAGTTTTAGGCAATCAAACCTCCGCACAAACCGATTCTCATTCCACTGGTTTATTAGAACATCCGCAATATACACGCCCAGCAGAGTTTAAAGGCATGAAAGTACCAGAAGTTTTGATGAATGGCAATCATAAATTGATCGAGCAGTGGCAATTAAAAGAATCATTGCGCCGCACCTTTCAGCGCCGACCTGATATGCTAGAAAATTATCCGTTGACGGAAGAAATGCAGAAGCTTTTAAAAGAAATTGAAGAAGAAGCGAAAGCTGGCAACTAAAATAGTGCCAGTTTTTTTGATATTCTGCGCGATGACAAGAAAATTCTCTTTACAGCCTGTGGTCGACTGTGGTAAGATGTTTCAGTGAGTGTAAACTCAACTATTACGATGTTCCGCTGGAGCTTTCATGCTTTAAGAATGTTTGGGAATAAGGAGAATGATAAACATGAATCCATTGATTCAAGAACTAACTCAAGAACAATTACGTACTGACATCCCAGCTTTCCGTCCTGGGGACACTGTTCGCGTTCACGCGAAAGTTGTCGAAGGAACTCGCGAACGTATCCAGTTATTTGAAGGTGTTGTCATCAAACGCCGCGGTGCTGGTATCAGCGAAACTTATACAGTTCGTAAAGTATCAAACGGTGTAGGTGTTGAACGTACCTTCCCATTGCACACACCACGTGTTGCACAAATCGAAGTTGTTCGTTACGGTAAAGTACGTCGTGCAAAATTGTACTACTTACGTGCATTACACGGAAAAGCAGCTCGTATCAAAGAAATTCGTCGTTAATCATTTATTATCAGATGAAGCAAAAGCCCTTGATTTCAAGGGCTTTTTTCTTTTGTCTGAGGTGACAAAAACTTTCTATTCGTTGTGATAAAATCATGAAACGACTATAAGAACAGGAGGGGATCATTGCTGCATACCACTGGGTACCCTTGTATTTTGATGGGAACAGTCGTCTGAGTGAAACACAATGCCATCGACTGAAACTTTTTGTGGACATTTATCGGCTATCCGATAGTGACAGATTGCAGGTTGAAGATTGTTTGATCGATCACCTTTCAGCATTATTTGCTTTTATGTGCAGAGAAGGAAAAAAGGGAGTGAAAATTGTTAGAAAAACACTGATGAGGGACATCACG
The DNA here is from genome assembly GCF_002140695.1 of Enterococcus sp. 4E1_DIV0656. Taxonomy (NCBI): domain Bacteria; kingdom Bacillati; phylum Bacillota; class Bacilli; order Lactobacillales; family Enterococcaceae; genus Enterococcus; species Enterococcus sp. 4E1_DIV0656. The sequence goes on from NZ_NGLF01000001.1 coordinate 2,004,717, forward strand.
TTAAATACCAATATGATATTCAGTGCCTGAAAGAAAATAAATCGTAAATCACCGAATTGATAAAAAAGGATTAGAGAATAATGGGGAAGACCAAGATTACATGTTTATGTAATTTCCTCTTGATAGGTTTTATTAAAACTTTTGTTATTTATATGATGGTTTTTTTTGCTTTTTTAGTCCTTGTAGTTTATTGAATTTGAAATATAAGAAAAAAAATTGAATTATTTCATTATTTTTTTCTCATAAATGATTACAGAAAAAAAGCAATATATTCCCCTTTTTTTGATGGTTTCTATGGTAACCTTCTCGATAGGGAACTTTCTTTTATCTAGCTATTGCTGACCTCTTCGTGTTAGTTAATTACTTCACAAATAAAAGGAAGTTCTTTATTTAAATGAATTGAAAGAGGTGTCTTTATGAAAGCAGCTGTAGTATCAAACGATAAGGTTGTAAAAATTGAGGAAAAAGAATTGAGAGCGCTTCGTCCGAATGAAGCATTATTGAAAATGGAGTGTTGTGGTGTCTGCCATACGGACTTGCATGTAAAAGATGGTGACTTCGGAGATGCATCTGGAATCGTACTCGGTCACGAGGGAATCGGTAAAGTGGTCGCGATCGGTGATGATGTTACTTCTCTAGCAATCGGTGACCGTGCAAGTGTCGCTTGGTTATATGAAAGCTGTGGATCATGCGAATACTGTGTGAACGGGAATGAATCATTATGCCGTTCCGTTAGAAACGCCGGATATTCTGTAGATGGCGGTATGGCTGAAGAGTGTATCGTTGTAGCTGACTATGCAGTGAAGGTACCAGAGGGCTTAGGTTCTGCTGAAGCCAGCAGCATTACTTGTGCAGGTGTAACCACATATAAAGCGGTAAAAGTTTCTGACATTAAACCAGGTCAATGGATCGCGATCTATGGTTTAGGAGGATTAGGAAACCTAGCCTTGCAATATGCAAAAAATGTCTTTAATGCAAAAGTGATTGGGATTGATATCAACGAGAAACAATTGGACTTTGCAAAAGATCATGGCGCTGACCTTGTGATCAATCCTGCGAAAGAAGATGCGGCAAAAATCATTCAAGAAGCAACCGGCGGCGCACATGCAGCTGTAGTAACAGCTGTTTCAAAAGCAGCCTTCAATTCTGCTGTCGATGCCGTTCGTGCGGGTGGTACGATTGTAGCGGTTGGTCTTCCACCAGAAAGCATGGACTTGAACATTCCTCGACTTGTATTGGACGGTATTAAAATCGTCGGTTCCCTTGTTGGAACACGGACTGATTTAGCAGAAGCTTTCCAATTCGCAGCCGAAGGAAAAGTCGTTCCAAAAGTTGTCATGCGTCAGTTAGAAGAGATCAATGATATTTTTGATGAAATGCTTTCAGGAAAAATCAAAGGGCGAATGGTCATTGATTTTCAAGAGAAATAAATAGAAATAGAAAAACCAACGGGTGAATTTTAAACGAAGGAGAAGATTTCGTGTGTAACTTATTGATCATTGATAGCAAAGAGCATGGAGCAGTTAACGATATGATTCGTTTGATCGATCGTCATTTTCCAAATGTCATCTTGCTTCCGACGGTTTGTTCAAAAAAAGCGCTTCAGCGTACCTGTCTTGAGCAGCCGGTTGAAATTGCAGTGATTAATGCGGATGGCGAAGAGGACTCTTTTGAATTATATAAAGTATTGCTTTCATTTTGCCCTAATGCAAAAGCAATTTTGTATTCTGCTGTAGAAAGTTTTGCTACCGCTCAAAAAGCGTTGCGTTACGGCTTGATTGATTACTTGGTCGAACCGATCACAAATGATTTTGTTTATGCATTGGATCGGGAATTCAATCCATCAATCAGATTTCCTTGCTACACATCGAGAAAAATAATGAGGCTTCTCCTTCGCTTTCTTTAAGACATAAGATATTGCGCTATATTCATGAAAATTATAGAGAACATATTACGTTAGATACTTTAGCAGATCACCTGCATTTAAGCCGGTATCACACCAGTCGTTTGATCAAGAATACATTAGGAATGACCTTTTCATTGTACTTGATGATTTATCGTATTGAAGTTGCCAAAAAAGAACTATCAACGAGTGATCGATCAATCAGTGAAATCTCTGTCAGAGCAGGATTCAATGATCCAAATTATTTTAGTAAGAAATTTAAAAAAGCAACTACTTATACGCCAAAAGAGTATCGAAAAATTTATCGTGGGAAAGCTACCGTGATCGATTCAAGACTTGAGCTTTAAGTATTGAAAAAAACAGATCAGCTTGCAGTTGTATTGATTAGCGAAAAAATGGCTTCTATGCGATGCGTATCTGGTTACTTTTCCATAGGTGATAAAAGCAAAAGGCCTTTCATGCAAAGGTTTTTTTGCTTGGAAAAACGAGTTTTGAATGAGCTGATAGAAACCAACGGCGTAGGATAAGGTCTGATGTTTTTGTGAATCCAACGATAGATGCTATAATGAGAGCGGATTCATCAATACAACTTATCAAAGAAAAGAGGCAAGAAAATGGCGAATAAAATGGTGTTTATAAATTTGCCTGTCACTGATATCAAACGTGCAACCTCCTTTTATGAAGCGTTGGGATTTGTCAAAAATGAAGAGTTCTCAAACGAGACTAGCAGCGGAATGGTTTGGAGTGAATCGATTTGGATAATGTTGTTAGAACATGAGTTTTATCAACAGTTTCTGAATGGCAGACGTATTGGGGATACGAAGAACACGAGTAGTGCATTGATCGCGTTTAGCTTTGATACGCCAGAAGAAGCGAAGAATTTTGCAAAGATTGCAGAAGCAAATGGTGGCCAATCGTTCCAAGTTGATATGGGGATTCCAGAGGATATGATGGTCGGCTATGAAATCGTTGATCCCGACGGCAATCAGCTTGAATCAGCATGGATGAATGGCTATTAGCAAAGTGATCGTTTAAATAAAAAGTAAAAAAGTGGTTCAGTATGCAGTTCCTTCAAGAAGTTAGGCTTTTGTGCTAACTTTTTGAGGGCTGTTTTTTTTGACGGGATTCTTGAGTTTTGTAAGATTGATCAGTCCCCTTTGTCTAAATGCTAAAAAAGAGGTATGATACAAGAAAAAGGAGTGGAGACGAAGTGAAATATTCAACCAAATACAGCGACGCCATTCACATCCTCGCTTACATCCACCTCTTTAAAGGAACTGATTTATCAAGTGATCGGATCGCCCAGAGCGTTGAAACGAATCCTGCTTATGTTCGCCGGATTATGAGTGATTTACGGGTTTCTGGATTGATCGAAAGCCAAAGAGGAAAACCAAACCCTAAACTAACGAAGGAACCAAATGAGATTTCTTTGTTAGACATTTATGCGAGTGTTGAAAAAGATCACCATCTTTTACATGCAGACAAAAAAACCAACCCCAACTGCTTAATTGGGGGGAATATCCAAGGGGTATTAGAAGAAACCTATGATGTGCTGCAAAAGAAAATCGAGCAAGAGATGAGCGCCATCTCGCTGCAATCAATCATTGAAGGCATTCAAGGAGAGGCCGATCAAGTAGATTGAACGGACACAACACAGTAAAAAGAACTTTCACCTGCTAAGCAATTTCTTGACAGGAAAGAAAGTTTCTTTTATACTCTAGTTGTAACTTGATTAGTAACAACTATTTTAGTCAAACAAAAGATGAGGAAGGATGATTATCATGAAAATCGGTGTTATTGGCGCAACAGGAAATGCAGGTTCAGCTATTTATCAAGAAGCAGTACAGCGAGGACATGAAGTGACTGCTATTGTTAGAAATGAAGTTAAAGCCAAAGAACAATTTGGTGATACAGTCAAAACACTTACAAAAGATGCTTTTTCGTTAACAGAAGAAGACCTCGACGGATTTGATGTGTTGGTCGATGCGTTTGCGACAAGTCCTGACCAAGCGTACTTGCATGTGGATCTGGCAGCAAAATTGGTACATTTGTTTCGAGAAAAGACCACGCGCTTGTTCTTCATTTTAGGAGCTGGCAGCTTGTTCAATGAAGCGGGTGAACGCAATCTTACCGAATTGAAAAAAGCCCCAGGAAGTGAAAGCTGGATCGCGATCCCAGAAAATCAGTTAGATGAATATCTCTTTTTAGAAACCGTCAAAAATGTTCATTGGGTCGGGATTTCTCCAGGAAATCTATTTCAAGAGGGACCAGCTAAACCAGCGATTTTAGGCAAAGATCACTTGCTTTTCAACGACCAAAAGAAATCAGTAACTTCCAGCGGTACGTTAGCCAAAGCAATTCTTGATGAAATTGAAACAGTGCAACATGAAAATACTCGTTTTACTGTGATTGATGCAGAGTAGGTTCAACAAATGATTGACCCAATCGATCAGAATCGATAGCTGCATAGGTTGGCAAGTAGACTGTTTCAGGCAACTTCTTTTTTCACAATTTTTGTTTCCAATACCCAATAATTTAGACAAGACAAATCCTCTGTCTTTGCTTATAATCAAGGACAGAGGTGATAAAATGAATAAAAAAATCGAAGCGTATGAATTGATGCTTCTGCAATTAAAAGGGTTGCTAGAAGCGGAGAGTAATTGGATCGCCAACCTAGCCAACTCTTCTGCTTTACTGAATGAAACATTGGAAGATACAGTGTTTGCCGGCTATTATTTGTTTGAAGAAGGCGAACTGATTTTAGGTCCATTCCAAGGAAGAGTCTCTTGCACCAGAATCACATTAGGCAAAGGGGTTTGTGGGGAATCAGCAGAGAAAAAAACCACATTGATCGTACCCAATGTCAAAGAACATGAAAATTATATTTCTTGTGACTCAGCAGCGATGTCTGAAATCGTAGTTCCCATGGTGGTTGATGATCAGTTGCTTGGAGTGCTGGATATCGATAGTGGAAAAACGAACAGCTATGATGCGATCGATCAGAAATATCTGGAAGAATTTGCTGCTTTATTGGTAGCAAGCCGTCAATAAAGTACTTGTTTTTTAATTTTAACTATAAAACAACATAATGTTTTTAAGTGGGGCGTTCATTGAATAATGAACGCTTTTTTTAGTTATTATTTAAAAATGTCGGGCATATTACTTTATTTAATTAAAATTAGATGATAATATGATAATACAATTAGAAAAATGAGTTTTTAAGGAGAGAATTATGGAAGCAGAAACTATTGTATTAGGTAAAGCATATGAATGTAAACCAGTCGGCTTACAAAGCCGCGTGATCGGTGAAGTGGTCAGAAAAATGGAACGGTGTGTCGTGTTAAATGTGATCCGCTACGATGGGATCGATCATGAAGATATCGAAGAACGTTGCGGACGAGTAGTTGCAAAATACAATGAGATCTATCAACCAGCGCTAGTTGAATGCTTTTTTAGCTGATCCATTGGTAATCACCCAATCAAAATAAAATGAAACCATGCATGTAAACCAATTCCCTTAAAAAAAGACTGTTTCTCAGAAGCAGTCTCTTTTTTGATTCTTAGACTCAGGCACCTAGCAAAAGAAGTGCTATAATAGGCGAGAAAACAACAGAAAGCAGGGAATAGGATGGAACTGAAAAAGACGATCGTTGAGGAACAGCAGTTGCTTTTTGAATGGCCGAATGAAGCAGGCCAACTGCAAATTGTTAAGGGAAGTTTAGCGCAAGTCAAAGAAAATACTGTGCTATTTTTTATCAAAGACGGCCAAATTTTCTCAGTAGCAGACGATAAAACCTTTGACGACCAGTTAGAATACGACCGCTTGATGATCCTCACACCACCTTGGGAGATCATGGCTCCTTACTTAGTAGCCTATTATCAAGAACAATATCAGTTAACCAATGGGTCCAAAGCATCCATCGGCATACCCCAAGAGTTGCAGCAAACCATTGCTGCTAGCGCAAAACCATTTGATCGTTTTATCGATTTTCTTGGCTATGGATCTACGAGCAAAAAGACGACAAAAGAGGCAAAAAAAGGGGGCAAACCGAGACACAAATGGTCAAAAGAGTTACAAGATGAACCCTTCATGGTTGACTATCAAGGAAGTAAAGCAAGGGTCTATTGGCAAAAACGCAACGAGGTTCGAATTGAAAAAGGCGCAATTTTGAGTCAAGAGATTCCTTTGAATAAAAACGGCTCGGTTGGTTTTTCTGCTCGCTTAGCGGAAAAAATTCGGCAAGAAAACCAAGCAGCGATCAAAGAGGGACACACGATTGAAGACGTTGTATTAAAAAGTGTCAACGAGGTAGGCATGTTTCTTTACTATGGGGGCACCAATGGTTGGCTGCAATTAAAAGATCAGCAAGGAAGAACCTTGAACGAGCGAACGGTGGAGTAGAAAAGAGAGGCACTGAACAAGAAAGCGATCCACCATAGCTAAATCAATCTGCTTTGGTGGATCGCTCTTATAGTTTAACTAGGAGTAGCCTCTTCATCGATCAAGACAAATTCTTGACCGGTCTTGGACAAAACAAGTTTCGGTTTTGCAGTTCCTTCTTTTTCTGCTCGATACGCCTCTCGGTGCTTTTGCAAATGTTCGGGACGTTTTAACCAAGCTTGAAAGGCTTTTTTCTCAGTCCATTTTGACACCAACTGGAAAACGAGGCTGTCTTTTGATTCTGAAAACCAAGCTTCAGCAGAGTGACAGCCAGCAAATGTTTTCATTGAGGCGGAATCTTTTTTCATTTTAGCAAGAAAGATGTCTTTGCCTTCTGGAATGACTTCAAACGCAACGGTACGGATATACATGAAATTCCTCCTTTAACTGTGAGTGATTTCATTTAGTATAGCGCTAATTGAGAATGATTGTCAATTAGCTATGGAATCTTTTAAGCTTTTTATCGATAGTCATTTTTTGATTAAATCCCTCAAAAGCCTTGAACAAATGAAAAAAGTACGTATAATTAATATACGTACTGAAGAGTCCGAAGAGTATTGGAGAAAATGGATACTTGGGGAAGTCTTTCTTTTCTCACGTGCAGTACTCTTCGTTTGTTTAGTGTACCACTCCCATTTTAAAATAGATACGTTTTTTTTGCTTTCTGAGGAGATTTCTTTTGTTCCTTGAGTTGAAAGGCAAAAAAGTGGGAAGGTTCTGAGAAAGCGCTATGAAGACGAAATTTGCGTCTTTTTTTTGAAATGTTAGGAAAGAAATGTTAGGAAAATAGTGGAAGTTTTTTTATCCGTTTTTATGCTTCATTCTGTATAAGATTGCATTCGAAGTTCTGATCAGTAGGAGATCAGAACTTTTTTGTATGCTTTCTTAGAGCGGCAGATTTTTCAAAGATAGTTGCTAGACAATAGGCTTTGTTTCATTAAGGAATAAAGAATAAGGAAAACTGACATCTCGGTGTAACCTCTTACATTTTTTCGTCGCGTTAAATTGACAGGCTGTATAAACTTGCGGTAAACTCGGTACAACAAACAGAATTTTTTGAATTATCTGAATGTTAGAAGGGGATGAGTGAGAATGGGGAAACGTACCAACTATGCATTAATGCTTGTAGTACTTAGCAGCTTCTTTTTGGCAGCTTGTCAAAATGGCACGCAAGAAAATGAGACGGATTCAACGGGAGCTTCTTCTGTAGAGCAAGTGATCAATGTGCAACTTTCGGCGGAGATGGGCAGTGCCGATATTTCTTTAGCAACCGACTCTTATAGCTTTATTACTCTGAACAATGCTTATGAAGGCCTTTATCGCTTGAATGAGAACAATGTTCCAGTGATTGCCGGGGCAAGTGAAGAAGCTGAAGTCAGTGAAGATGGGCTGACCTACACCATTTCACTGCGGGAAGAGGCAAAATGGTCCAATGGCGATTCAGTTACTGCGGCTGATTATGTTTTTAGTTGGCAGCGAACAGTTGATCCAGCCACTGCTTCCAATTATGCCTATATGCTGGCACCCGTTAAAAACGCTGCCGCTATTTCAGATGGGACGCTAGATAAAAGCGAGTTAGGGATCGAAGCAGTCAATGATCATGAGTTGAAAATCACGTTAGAAAAACCAACACCTTACTTTTTATCTTTACTGGCTTTTCCAACCTTCTTCCCACAAAACGAACGTGTCGTGGAGGAATTTGGTGATCAATACGCCTTAACAAGTGAAAACGCGGCGTACAATGGACCATTCCTATTGACCAATTATGCTGGCCCAGGCACCGATATCCAGTGGTCATTGGAAAAAAATCCGGATTATTGGGATGCCGATTCAGTCAAACTTGAAACAGTTAATTTCGATGTCGTGAAAGACTCATCGACTGCTTATAACTTGTACGAAAGCGGACAAGCCGATGACATTATTTTAAGCGGTGAATTGGCGATGCAGAATGTGAATCATCCTGATTACATTGTTCAGCCTAGTGCAACCACTCAGTATTTAGAAATGAATCAAGCACCAGAAGATTCGCCTTTTCGAAATGCAAATTTGCGGCAAGCCATTTCTTATAGCATGAATCGGCAACAAATCGTTGAGAATATTTTAGGCAACGGCTCATTACCGGCTGTCGGTTTTGTTCCTTCTGACCTAGCTTTCAATCCAGAGACAAAAGCTGACTTTGTAGAGGATGCGGCAACCACGTTAGCCTTTGACGAAGAAAAAGCCCAAGAGTATTGGGAAAAGGCCAAGGCAGAACTGGGTATCGATACATTGTCTTTTGAACTGCTGACCTCAGATACCGACCAATCGAAAAAAATGGCGGAATACATTCAAGGAACCTTGCAGCAAACACTGGATGGATTGACTGTCGAAGTCACAAACGTTCCTTTTTCTGTTCGTTTGGATCGTTCCAATAGCGGCGATTTTGAGATGGTCATGAACAATTGGATCGGGGACTATGCAGATCCAATCAACTTTTTGGAATTGTTCAAAAAAGACAGTTCCTACAATCGTGGGAAATGGCTAAATGATGAATACGACCAATTGATCGAACAAGCCTCCAATGAAAATGCCAACGACCCAGAAGCCCGTTGGGAAAATATGGTGGAAGCAGAAAAAATCTTAAATGAAGATTTGGGCGTTATACCGCTTTTCCAAAGTGCAGAAGCACATCTGCGGTCGCCTAAGATCAAAGGCCTCATCGTTCATAGTGTCGGTGCTGCCTATGATTATAAAAATGTGTTTGTCGAAGAATAAGTAAAAAAAACAATTCTTTCATACATCTACCGACTGACGTAGTCAAACAGTACTGCAGAAAAGAGGAACGCCAAGCGTTCAGCAACTAGAGCAAGGAATAAAGCCGTTCTTTATCTAGCAGTGAAGAGGAATCATTCATTCCAGCTAGATAAGAACGGCTTTTCCTTTTGGGAGGAACACGAATGAAAATCACAGCAGTTGAAACGAAGCTAATTCCGATCCAGCTGAATGCACCGTTTAAAACGGCGCTCAGAGAAGTGCACGCCGTCGAAGTGATTCGAGTGCTGCTTTCTTTTGACAATGGGATCGTTGGCATCGGAGAAGCAGCACCTACCGAAGTGATCACCGGTGATACAAAAGAAAGTATTTTAAAAGATATCGAAACTGTTTTTGCCCCTTTCCTGTTAGGTAGAAAGGTAGATGCCCAATTGCTGGTAATGGATGAGCTTCATGCGTTGATCCAGCATCATACGAGCCCTAAAGCGGCGATTGATATCGCGTTGCACGATGCACTGGCTAAAGTAGCTAACTTACCGCTTTACCGCTATTTAGGTGGTTCTGCCAATACACTGACAACCGACTATACGATCAGTGTTGGTTCACAGGAGCAGATGCTGCAGGATGCGCAAGCGAAAGTCCAGGCGGGATTTCGCTCCTTGAAAATCAAACTAGGAGTAGGCGCGATCGAAGAGGAGGTTGCGAAAATTCGCTGCATCAATGAACGCTTGGCAGGAAAGATCCCCTTTCGAATTGATGCCAATCAAGGCTGGACCAAAGAAGAAGCGGTGCAGATTTTAGACCAATGGCAAGACATTCCGATCGAGTTTGTTGAACAGCCAGTAAAAGCCCATGATTTTGCTGGACTCAGCTATGTGACTGCTCGTACGACGATTCCAATCATGGCCGATGAAAGTCTTTTTTCCTATGAGGATGCCAAACGTTTGATTGCTGAAAACTGCTGCGATTATATGAACATTAAATTGATGAAAAGCGGCGGGATCAAAGAGGGACAAAAAATTTATCAATTGGCAAAAGAGCATCAAATGCCGGTGATGGTCGGTTCGATGATTGAAGGGTATGGGGGAATGGCTGCAGCCGCCCATTTTGCCTTGGGGATGGCGGATGTCCAATTTTATGATCTGGATGTTCCTTTTATGTGGGAGACCCAAACGACTTCCCCTGAAATGCAAGGGATTCTTCAGCGTCCAGGAAGCTTGAGCGTCACCGAACGCATCGGACTAGGAATCAATGAATAAACAGTTATGAGAGGAGCAAAGATGAAACAAATTGTTCAGGCTAGCTCTTCCTTCTTATGGAAGGAACCCAAAGAAAACAAAGTACTAGCAAAAATCAAAGCATTTCCTTTAGAAGCACTGCACACTTTTTTGACTGATGAAGATACGATGCGGCTTTATCAGGAAAGCTTAGTGGACTCCGAAGTATTATATGGGACGATTGTAGAAGTCATCGCCCAAACGGATGGTTGGTCCCATGTGATCGTCTTGGATCAAATAAGCAATAAACACCCACTCGGGTATCTTGGTTATCTGCCGAACGAGGTATTGAAGCCATTGCCACCAGACTATGCAATAGCTAAAAGAAGGATTGGTGTGATTGTAAAAGAAGCCGTGCTTGTTTTTGACTCGACCACACGACTCGTTTCTTTTGGAACAGTTTTACCACTTGTTGGGGAAACCGCAGATTCCTATCAAGTGGCTACGCCTAATGGACCAGCAACGATCGCTAAAGCTTTTGCTCACGTCCTATCGGACACATGGGCAAAGCTCCCAGAAAAAATAATAGCCTTGGCAGAACAATTTATAAACCAGCCCTATGTCTGGGCAGGCATTAGCGGCAGTGGCTTTGACTGTTCTGGATTCATGTATTCGCTGCATCGACTTCATGGTATTTTAATCCCCCGAGATACGATCGAGCAAGCACAACAAGCAAACATCGTACCTTACAGTCAGGCACAACCAGGGGATCTGCTGTTGTTTGCTTATGAAGAAGGAAAAGGCGAAGTCCATCATGTCGGTCTATATTTGGGGGATGACGAAATGATTCATTCAAGAACACCTGGGTCACGGGTCATGAAAACCAAAATCACTGGCTCTAATTATGAACCAGAACTCGCAGTTGTGGCGCGTTATTGGCAAAACCAGCCGAATGAATCACAGGAATACTCATGAACATTCTTTTCATGATCGTAAGGAAAGGGGCATTTGATGGGAAAAGATGACTTGCGTGTAGCAATTGATCCTATTCTAAAAAACTACCAGGCAACGTTGGAAATGGGGGTATGGATCGGTACGCCAACGGAATGTCTTGTTGACTATCAGGGTCAAAAGTCGTTTTCGGCAGCGAGTATTAGTAAGCTTGTTTTGTACGCGTATTATCTTGAACAAATCATCGAAAAAAAGATCGATCCCCAACAGGTAATTTGTGTGAACCCTGTTGATCTGACAGGGGGTGCTGGGGTGATCCGTCTTTTTCCTCAGAAGAAAGGTTGGACCATCAGTGAACTTCTCACGGCAATGATCGCCGTATCTGATAATACTGCGACCAATGTACTATTGGACTTAGTAGGGTTGCCCACGCTTCAGGCATGGATTCAGGAGCCGGAGATCCAATTTGAACGGTATATGATGCGACCGATCAAAGACAAAGAGAACCGCTTGACACCCTCGGTGGCTGCCAAACTGCTACTAAGGTGTGTGGAACGAGAAGAAGCTGCACTAGGATTTTCACCTTTAAATCAGCAGCAATTTCAAGATGGATTAGCGGGGAATTTTGCTGAAACTGCGCAGCCTTCTTGCCGCATTTTTAATAAGACAGGTCGTCTTGACCGCATCGAACACGATGTAGCATATTTACAAGCCAATGAAACGACGATCATCATTGCGGCATTTTCCTATGATAAAGCCGGTAGTGGCCGAGGGATCAGTTGGCTAAGAGAAATTGGTCAAACAGTCTATCAGCAGTATTTTAAGTAAAATACGCTGCGTATCGACCCTCAATCAGAGGCACTCGATCCGCAGCGTATTAATTATTTACAACAATAAAATCCCCCATATCATAGCGGTGCCGTGATTGGGAAAATTCAAAAGGCGTCCCATCGCCGAGGTAAACCGTTTGTTCCACTTCTAAAATGGGATCGGTGGCAGCACAAGCTAAGTATTGCTGGTCGTAGGTGTCTGCACGATCCGCTTTGATACGACGGACAGATGTTCCAATCGAGGAGTGGAGTTGGTTCGTGATGTAGCTATAGACGGAAGAGGTTAAGACTTCTTCGGTAATGCCAGGAATGACATGAAGCGGCATGATGGTATATTCTAAAACAACGGGTATATCGTCAAATAGACGCAAACGAACGATATCATAAATTTGCTGGTCACTGCGAATGTTTAGTTTTTCTTGTTCTTTCTCATCGGGAAAAAGAATGGCAAAAGAAATGATCTTGCTGGTGATCTTTCCTGTTTCTCCAAGGCGCTTGGTCAGCCCGCGATTGATCTTGGCGTTGTAATCGAAGGTTGAATAGGAATCGCTGATAAACGTACCCGTGCCTTTTTTACCGTAAATAATGCCTTCCATTTGTAAAATATTCAATGCTTTTTGAATCGTCACGCGGCTCGTTTGATAATCCGCAGCCAGTTCGGATTGCTTCGGCAATTTTTTCTCTTCTTCGTAAAACCCGTGATTGATTTTGCTCCGTAAATCGGCAGCGATGTCATGGTAGTTCGCCATTTGCTTCACCTCAAAATAATAATAAGTGATAAAACGAAGTATGTAAACGTGGAGCTTTACATACCCTGTTTTAAAGGCTTTTCCTGCGTTTACATTCTTCAAGAAATGAATTACATTTGTAATGTAATCGTTTTCTATCAATTGAAGAATAGGGTATAGGAGGGAGTTTTATGCAAGGATTTATGGATCGACTCGCTGACGTTTTGGGAAAATTTGCCAACAGGATCAACAATTTACGCTACATCATGGTCATTAAAAATGCCTTTGCTGCTTTGATTCCAGTAATCATTACAGGGGCATTTGGTACATTATTTTCAGCAATGGTTTTTGATGCTGAAAATGGATTGGCACAAATCGAGGTACTGCGCTTTTTAGAAAGTTTAAAACCAATCTCATCTGCGGTCAGTTATGTGACATTGAGTTTCTTAACGATCTATGCAGTGTTTCTGATTGGGATTGAGCTAGCAAAACTAAATAAGATTTCTGGGGTCTTTCCAGGAATCATCGCCGTGATGTCTTATCTTTCTGTTAATCCAATGATCTTTGAATTTTTGCACGAAGATGCGACGGTGGTTGCCGAAAACGTGCTGGCTAAGCAATACACGGACACGAAAGGTCTATTTTTAGGCATGTTCGTTGCAATCGTTTCCATCGAGCTTTATGCATGGCTAGGAAGACAAAAACGGCTGCAGATCACGATGCCTGATAGTGTTCCAGGGAATGTTTCGGCAAGTTTTTCGGCATTGTTTCCAACGATTTTCACCGTGACCATCATCGCCACCGCTGGTTTTGCTATCAAGGCGCTCACAGGAATGTATGCTTACGATATCATCTACAACGTGGTTCAACGCCCACTGGAAGGAATCGTTCAAGGCTTACCAGGCATCTTGTTGTTGATGTTTATCGCACAAGTCTTTTGGGTGATCGGGATTCATGGGAACCAGATGGTCAAACCCATTCGAGAACCATTGTTATTGGCAGCGATTGCCGTCAACACGGAAGCCTTTGAAGCTGGAAAAGAAGTACCCAATATCATTACGATGCCGTTTTGGGATATGTATATGAGTATGGGCGGCTCTGGCGTGACGATTGGTTTGCTGATTGCGATTTTGATCGTCGGTAAACGAGAGGATATGCGCCAAATCACTAAATTGTCATTAGCACCTGGGATTTTCAATATCAATGAGCCAGTGATCTTCGGAATGCCGATCATGCTGAATCCCATTTTGGCGATTCCCTTTATCCTCACACCGTTAGTAACAGGAACGATTGGGTACGTGGCGACAAGCCTAGGCTTTGCCGCTAAAGCGGTGGTAATGGTCCCATGGCCGATGCCACCGATCGTCAATGCTTATCTAGCTACTGCTGGGGATATCGGGGCTGTCATCACGCAAGTGATCTGTATTATCGTAGCGATTTTGATCTATCTGCCTTTTGTTTTGGTAATGAATCGTACGACCAATGAAGTTGCATAAAGGAGTTTTGCAAAAATGGTAAAAATACCTGAGACATTTATTTTAGGCGCTGCTTCGTCTGCTTGGCAGACAGAAGGCTGGCAGGGAAAGAGAGAAGGGCAAGATTCGTATCTCGACCGCTGGTACAAAGAAGAACGCTTTGTTTGGCATAATGGCTATGGGCCGGCTATTGCGACGAATTTTATGGAAAAGTTTTCGGAAGATGTTGAACTGATGCAGGAGGTTCATTTGACCCATTACCGAACATCGATCAACTGGGCGCGCTTCTTTACCGACCATGAACAGCTGATCGTTGACGAAGACTATGCTGCTCATATCGATCAGCTTATCGACCAATTGCTTGCGGCTGGCGTCGAACCGATGCTTTGTTTGGAACATTATGAACTGCCAGCTAGTTTGATGGATGCCTATGATGGCTGGAGCTCGCGGAAAGTGGTCGATCTATATACCCGTTATGCCGAAATCGCCTTCGAGCGTTACGGTGATCGAGTCAAACAGTGGTTTACCTTCAATGAGCCGATCGTTATTCAGACTCGTTGCTATCTCGATGCGATCCGCTGGCCCCATGAGCAAAACACAAAAAAATGGATGCTTTGGAACTATCACAAAGTATTGGCGTCCGCCCAAGCGGTGGCTGTCTATCATGAAAAGGGCTACGAGGGGCGCATCGGTTGTGTGCTAAATCCAGAAATGGTTTACGCACGCTCTTCCTCACCGGAGGATCAAAAAGCGCAAAAAATGTATGATCTCTTTTTCAACCGGATCTTTTTTGATCCAATGGTCAAAGGTCATTATCCAGAGGAACTTATCACACTTTGCCAAACCTATGACATCTACTTTGATCCGACAGAAGAAGATTTGGAAACGATCCGCACCCATACGGTGGATTTCTTAGGTGTCAATCAGTACTACCCGAAACGCGTGCGGGCACCACGATATCAATGGCATTCGGATACACCATTTCATCCAGAAATGTTTTATGAGACATTTGATTTGCCAGGAAAACAAATGAATAACTCCCGTGGCTGGGAAATCTATCCGAAGGTCATGTACGATATGGCTAATTATCTTAAAGAAAATTATGGCAATATTCCATGGCTGATCACTGAAAATGGTATGGGGCGGGAAAATGAAGAACAGTATATGGATGCCACAGGTCAAGTCCAAGATGATTATCGGATTCAGTTTATTACCGAACATCTTTACTGGCTGCTAAAAGCCGTCGAGGAAGGTGCCAACTGCGAAGGCTATATGCTTTGGGCATTTACCGATTGTGTTTCACCTATGAATGCATTTAAGAACCGCTATGGTCTCGTCCGAATTGAGTTAAATGAAGAACGGACCCGGTCATTAAAAAAATCAGCCGCTTGGTATCGTTCCCTTATTGATGAACGGTGGCTTCCATTTGAAGAAAAGCCATTGATTCTGTAATAAAAACCCACGATTATTTCCTAATCCTAAAGGAAATAATCGTGGATTTTCAGTTAAAAGGGTTGTTTATGAGGAGCAAGTTTCTCCCAGTCAAATATGACACCAATCCCTGGTTCTTCTGGTGCAATCGCACGGCCATCGGATGGATCGATCACTAATGGTCTCGTGGTGTATTGATCGATTGGAAAACTGTGCATTTCAAGATACCCAGCATTAGGCATCGCCGCCAGTAGACTGACGTGTAATTCCTGCATGCCATGTGTAGAAACAGATAAGTTACTTGTTTGTGTTAAGGCAGCAATTTTCAACCAGCCGGTGATCCCACCGCAATTGGAAGCGTCGGGTTGTGGAAAATCGACATTGCCATATTTGATCATATGAGCAAACTCAATAGGGGTGCGCAAGTTTTCCCCGCCTGCGACTGCAATTTGCCCTTCTTTAGCGATACGAGCGTAGCCTTCGTAATCTTCGGGGATTGTTGGTTCTTCAAGGAACAAAATGTCATAAGGCGCCATCAGTTTGGCGGCTTTGATCGCTTTTTCAACAGACCAGCTCATGTTGGCATCCACCATAAAGACAACATCGGGACCAATCAATTCTCTGACCGCTTTTATTCGAGCAATATCTTCGGCAAGTGTTTTTTGGCCCAATTTGATTTTGACCGCTTTTAATCCCATGTCTAAATATTTTTGATTATTGGCTAAGAGTTTTTCAAGAGAAAAGTTTAGATCGATCGCACCACCATAGCATTTGACTTTGTTACTTGCGCCGCCTAAAAGTTTGTAGAGGGGTTCTTGTGCTTTTTTCGCGCGTAAGTCCCATAAGGCAATATCACAAGCCGCAATGGCGAAACTCGCTAAACCGCCTCTGGCAACATAGTGAATGCCCCAGTTCATCTGATCCCACAAGGCCTCCACACATGCTGGATCTTTCCCTAAGAGGATTGCTTTTAGTTCTTTGTCGATCAGTTTGGCAATCGATTCGCCACCGAAGCCACCAGTATACGTATAGCCCACACCTTCACGTCCCTCATCAGTAACGATCTTGACGATAGGCACTTCAAAGTGGGTGTGTAAGCCGTGCTTCGCATCTTCCATGATTTCCGGAAGAGGTATCCGATAATACGCTGTTTGTACATCTGTAATTTTTGCCATTAAAAATCCTCCTCAAACTAATGTTCACGTGTGCATTTTAATGTTAACGTTTGCATAATCATGTTAGCATGGGAACGCGAGATTGACAAGACAAAAATCGCTCAAATTCAATACTTAGGAAACAAGAATGTCTCTTTTTAAGAGGTCATTCACTTAGGAGCGAAGCTAAAGGACCTCTTCAGAATATAAATAGAAATTGGAGAGATGTTATAAGAAATGAATTGAAAACCTTATAAATTGTCATAAAAAGGTATTTAATGTAATTTATAGACATATTTATTGAATAAAAATCATTTTTGTATTATGATTATCTTAACAACGAGCAATGAAGAGTACTGGGGCAGATGAAAGCTTGGGGAAGTCTTTTATTTGGGATACCTAGTACTCTTATCTTTCTTCAACGACAAGTGAAATACAAAAGAACGACTGAACTTCTTTGGTTCAGTCGTTCTTTTGTATTTCATAAAGCGAGCGAGAGTAACTTGTAGTAAGGAAGAAAAAAGACTTTTCTCATTCCGATATGGATAGCCATTGTCGTTTAGACTAGCAAAGCGATAGTTTATTAGATGTCTGTCTCTTATACACATCTAGATGTGTATAAGAGACAGGGCTTGAAATAAGCGAATATCATGCCAGCCGGTAAGCAAATCATTGTGTTATAAGTATATGCCGGACGATCAATTCGCATAAGAAAGTAAACTACCAATATAGTGAATAGAGTAGTAAGAATGATTCCTACAAAATAATTTTTTCTTGAAATTGTAAAAGCTAAACCAATCAATAGGCAAAATATGATCATTGAAGTAATATACCAGTTGCTATTACCTATAGAAACCCATGTTGTGAAAGATAGCAGTATGGTTTTTAAAGGAAAGTTTCTGTCGATAAACATATTTGTTATCAGATAAAATATGACTGCAACATCAAATTGAATCAAAAGCTTAAAAGCTTTTATTGGCATTTCTTTAATATAGTTTTGACTCTTTTTCTGAATAGAACTCATCATTCCAAATCCAGAGTAAAATAAAAAAGTAGTAACAACTGCTTGACCCAAAAATCGTCGTAGCAGAACATAAACTTCATTATGGGCACCGTCCAAGGATATATATTGTGCACCGTGAGAAAGAAATACCAAGAATACGAAAATACCGTTTATTGTAGTTGTTTGTTTTTTTGACATGTAGTCATCATTAAATTTATTTGGTTCGGCGAAATTAATTCCGGTGATAGACAAAGCTAAAAAGAAAAATAATATATAAGTCATAAGATAAGACTCCCGTTTCCAATTTTTTTAAATATGCTGAAAAATTAATTTTGTTTTATTTTGGGGAAATGAATTATTAGACTATCTAAATCAGATATACTGGAAATAGCTTTTACTTTTGTTAGAGATTCATTGATTGAAGCAATTTCATTTATATTAGTTTGCCAATAACTAGAATTATCAACTCCTTTAAATATATAGTCTGAATTACTTTTTTTGTATTTCAATGAATTGGTAGTTTCAGAATCACTAAATGGTTGAGCAGAGGTACGATCCCAAAAAATATCTTCTCTTTGAAGTATACTTGGATTACCGGCGTAAATAGAGTTACTTTGCACTCGAGATTTCACTACACTCCCCATTCCTAAAATAGATCCCGATCCTATAAAAGGACTTTTAATAATACTTACATTTTGACCAACCCAAACGTGATCCCCAATAATAATATCCCTGCTGATGTTTACTCTTTTGCATGATTCAATATCATATATTAAATGACCATCGGAATTTCTTATCCAACATTCTTGAGAAAACATACAATCTTTACCAATAACTATATTTTTGTTTTCAGATATTATAATTTTAATATTCATATTAATAGAGCAACCTTTGTCCATGAAGAAAAAGGAATCGTTATATATATCAATAGTCATATTAATCCGATTATTTTTCGTTTTTTTTATAAAAATAATTGAATTGTTTCCTTTAAAACTTATTCGTGCATTTATTATGTTTGCATCTTTTTCAACCACCAAAAAGTTGTTAGTACCCAAAAAAGATATGATGGAATTAGTTATCTGTATATTTCCTTGCTGAAAGATTATATGGTTGTTTTTCAATTTGTTTAAGTCGTCGGTAGAAGCGATTTTTTCCATAAAAGACCTCTTTTCTTTTTGATTAATTTTATCAGAAATGCGTATAGTGCATAGTATTTTTTTAGAAAAATAAACACTTTATTTCCTATTTTTGATTTCAAAAAAAAAGAAAAGTAAGAACGTTGATTTAACAACAATTCTTATCTTTTCTAAAAGCGTGTAGAACACAAAAATGGAGATGGCGGGAGTCGAACCCGCGTCCAAACATATTGCTACCTAAAAATCTACGCTCATAGTCAACTCATTTGTAGATTCGCTTTACAGCTTGCCGAGTGACAGGCAGTCTGTATCGCTAGTCTGATGATCTCTTTTTTATCTTACAGACGGAAAGATAAAACGTATCCCACTTAGAATAGGACCCTTACTCGAGCACATGGGCGATGCCGAGAGGATCTACGCTAACTGTTTTTAGGCAGCTAAAGCGTAAGAGTTTTCGTTTTTAGCAGTTATATTTAACTGTAACGTTTTAACGTAGACGTAACCTACGAAGCGCAATTCAGGCTCAACTATGCCTGTCGAATCCGTAACATCCCCTTGATAAAAGGGGTATCGCTACCATTCACTAGTATACCATATTTTCGTGCGTGTGCAAAGAATCAGATTAAGTCAAAATGTTTCAGGGCGTGTACGATCCCGCCTTCGGTATTTTTCAAGGTCACGAAGTCTGCCAGCTCTTTTAACTCTTGAATCCCATTTCCCATTGCAATCTTGTGGTCACAAGCTTCTAAAAGGGCGAAATCGTTGCTGCCATCACCAAAGCCAAAGGTAGGTACATCTTCTAGACCCAATAATTCTACCAAGGTTTTTACGCCAGTCCCTTTAGAAGTCCCGGATTTTACGACATCGATTGAAAAGGGCGTATTACGATAAAAAGTTAGTTCGGGAAAACGCTCATGATAATAAGCATCGTTGCCGACACCTAAAACTAACAACATATTGGTCCGATCAGTTTCATAATGCAGAGGATCGATTTCTGGTAGAGGGCTACGGACGTAGTTATATGCACCAACCATTTCCTCGGTGTGACCAGTCGCCCAATAGCCTTTCTCATTGTAATAACACAGCTCATCGCCATTGTCTTTGACGGCTTGGTACATCCTTGCGCAAAGCTCAGGCTCAAGGGTATCGGAAAAAACTTCTTTGCCATCAATGCGGATAAAAGCACCGTTCATGACGATGTTCGAGGTAATACCAGCTGCTTCACGAATAGCGGTAACTTCAGGTTCGGTTCTGCCTGTTGCAATGATCGGCAGTACTTGGTTTTTTCGCAACCTCGCCATCGCCTCAGCAATTTCCGAAGTGATTTGCGAGTGTTCATCTAAAAGTGTACCGTCAAGATCAAAAAAAGTTAATGCTTTATAGGTCATGTATCTTACTCCTAAGGTTTATAGTCATAGTCCACTCACAATCTTATCAAAGATTGAAAAAAAGGCAAACCTTTATGAATAATCGGTGAAGTTGTTGGTAGAAGAAAGAAATTCGAGTATACTATAGGAAGAATGGAGTGAAACGATGATTTTTTTAGTAATTGGCAGCATTTTTTTCTTGATTGGTCTCACTTTTTTTCTTTTTCCATCAAAAAAAATGAACCTTATTTATGGCTACCGTTCCTATCTAGCAAAACAAAATGAACGCAATTGGCGACAGGCCCAAAAACTATCTGCCCGATTCTTTCTGCTTTTTGGCGGAATCATGGCGCTCATTGGGTTTGTCTTGAAATGGCAAGAATGGACCAATTTTTTTCTAGTTGAAATGATCGTGATCCCTTGGTTCATCGTGCCGATCTTTGGCCTGATCGAAGAAAATCTGCAACGATTTGATAAAGAACATAGAGGTGAAGAAAATGAATATATTAATGATTGAAGACAATGAATCTGTTTCTGAAATGATGCAAATGTTTTTCTTGAATGAAGGATGGGAAGCAGTATTTAAATACGATGGCAAAGAAGGACTAGAGGCCTTTGCTGCTGAACCAGACAAGTGGGATATGATCACCCTTGACTTGAATCTTCCTTCCATGGACGGCATGATGGTGGCGCGCGAAATTCGTAAAATCTCTAGTACAGTTCCTATTATTATGTTGACGGCCCGTGATTCAGAAAGCGACCAAGTCATCGGGTTAGAGATGGGGGCGGACGACTATGTGACGAAACCCTTTAGTCCATTGACCTTGATTGCACGGATCAAGGCATTACACCGCCGCAGTGAATTGGTTGAAAAAACAACACCTGAAGCTTCCGATGCCACCTTTGATATCGTCACCGATCATTTCAAAATGAACACAAAAACAAGGGAAGCCTATTTAAATGGCAAACCCATCGATGGGTTGACGCCGAAAGAATTTGATTTGCTTTATACGTTAGCGAAAAAACCGCGACAAGTGTTTTCGAGAGAACAGCTGTTAGAACTGGTTTGGGATTACCAATACTTTGGCGATGAACGGACCGTTGATGCACACATCAAAAAACTAAGACAAAAAATTGAAAAAGTGGGGCCACAGATCATTCAAACCGTCTGGGGCGTTGGGTACAAATTTGATGATGCGGGTGCTGCTTAATGCGCTACCTGTATCAACAGCTGATTGCATTTTTCGTGGTGATCTTCGTGATCTTGATGACGATTGGTATTGCGTTTACTCAAATGACACGCCAAACGTTACAAGAACGGAATTATGAGCAGTTAATGGGGTATGCTTCGTCGGTCGCGACGATTTCGCAAATCAGTGATTCAGAATATTTACAGCAAAATATGACCCGGGATGGCTATCTACAGTATTCCTTGCGTTTGGCTGAGAATATTTTGAGCAACCAAGATATCTCCTTTGCTTTCTTTAAAAGTCCTGATGACATTATTTATCCACTAGATACCGCTCATGCTGTTGATTTTCCGATCTCTGAAAAAGACTGGCAATCCTTAGAAAATGGGGCGCGTCTACAACTGACTTCCGCCACAAATTTATACGGGGAAAAAGAACTGACTTCCTATGTGTTGATACCTTTTTCTGTCAATCGCACGGATTTTTACGGTGTAATGGTGGTTTCGCAATCGGCAAGCAGTATTTTGAATCTTGTCAGTGCTTTTAATCAAAACTTGTTTAAAGTTTGTTTGATCTCGATCGTTGTCTCATTATTGATCAGTTACCTTTTCGCTACGTTCCAAGTAAGACGGATCAATCGAATGAAACGAGCAACCAAAGAAATTACTAATGGCAATTTTGATATTTTCTTGCCGGTGCATAATCGGGATGAATTTGATGAATTAGCCGAAGATTTTAATTTAATGACGAAATCCTTAAAAGAATCCCAAGAAGAAATTGAACGGCAAGAAGAACGTCGTCGGCAATTTATGGCGGATGCTTCTCATGAGATGCGTACCCCGTTGACGACCATCAATGGCTTATTGGAGGGCTTAGAGTACAACGCAATTCCTGAGAATCAAAAAGACAATGCGATCCGCTTGATGAAAAATGAAACCAATCGCTTGATTCGATTAGTCAACGAAAACCTTGACTACGAAAAAATCAGGACCAATCAAATCTCGATGGTCATCAAAAAATTTGATGCGACGCAAACCATCAAAAATCTGTTGACGCAACTGGAGAGCAAGGCAGAAATTGCCAAAGATGTGCTGATTTTAGAAACAACCGAGCCAATCGATGTCTACGCGGATTATGATCGTTTCGTCCAGATCATGGTCAATATTTTACAAAATGCGATCCAGTTTACGGAAGATGGAGAAATTCGGGTCCGAATAGAAAAAGGCTATTTAGAAACGATTATCGAAATCAGTGATACGGGGATCGGTATGTCTGAAGAACAAGTCAAAAATATTTGGGATCGTTACTACAAAGTCGATCCGTCCCGTAAAAACCGTCAATTTGGCGAATCAGGTCTAGGCTTATCAATCGTTGAACAGCTCGTACGCCTGCACAAAGGAAAGATCAGTGTAGAAAGTGAACTTGGCAAAGGCACGACCTTTAAAATCTCTTTTCCAGATATCGACTTAAATGAAGAATAAGGAATCGACCGGCAGCAATTCGCTTAGCCGGTCGATTTTTTTGCGGTTCATTGGCAGCAGCCCAAACAAAAAGACTTGCTTTTGCAAGCAAGCCTTTTTGTATGAGGGCTATGTAAACTATAGATAAGTGGTATAGGGCGTATGGGCAAAGCATTCGTCTTCATGGATCAAATAGATGGCAACAGCAAATTGTTCGGCGATTTCTTGGCACAAAGGTAGCAGGATTTGGACCTCTTCTGTTGTTAACGTGCTCAAGACATTTTCGATTAAAAGGGTTTCTCTTTCTGAAAGTAACGCTAAGAGCAGCTGAATTTTGATCTCCTCAAAGGGGCCTAATTCTGTCCGCTCTTTTTTCAAAGCCGATAAGGGAAGCTGAACATAAGGCAGAACACCCTCTAAATCGCCCCCTTTTTTATTTGCAAGAGATACATTGTCCATGACGGATAAAAAGGGAACGGAAGGCCATTGAGCACGAATCAAGATGGCTTTTTTTTGTGAAAGCAGCAAACTTAATTCAGAAGTTTTTGTTTCATTGTCTTTCGAAACATAATAGAAACCAATTGGTTTCGTTAGCTGAGTTGGTTTTTCCATTGTTTTTTCCTCCAATACAGACTATGTCCGCTGGCAATCAAACCAGTAAAACTGGTAACAGCGGCAAGTAAGACGACAAGTGTGTGGCGTGTGCTTTCAAATAAAATAGCAAGCCAAGTGGTGCTGTTCAAATCGACATTTTGGACCAGAATTTGACTATTCTGCGGAATCGTAATGGCGAATTCTTGTCCAGGAAGACTTTGTACAGCCTCCCAAAAGTTATCAGAAGCACGCTCTCGATCAAGGGCAATGATATGCCCACTGAGTAATTCCCGCTGGAAATAAGGCTGGAAGAGTAGCAATAAGACAAAGGCGATCACAGCGGCTGCTAAGAGCGGCAAGAGCATTTCAATGATCTGCATCGCTACCCATTGTCTGGTGGTGGCGCCACTTGCTAACCAAGCTGTGTATTCCGAGCGTTTATATAATTGATAGTAAACTTGAAAGCCAATAAAGACCAGTGTAAAGGCACTAAAAATCAAATAGAACAGTTGATGATAGATTGTCGTGACTGGTTGGATCTCTTCGGCTACTTTCGTTTGCAGATCTTCTGTCGCCAAGAGATCTCTTGTTTGAGCGATCACTTGATCCATCGAATAGATCAAGGCAAACGTCACGATCAAGCCAATCACGGCAAAGAAGGATACAAGCGTATAAAGCACCATGGCTTTTTTATGATAAAAAATGCTGGCAATCGCAAAATGTATAGTTTTCATCTAAGTCACCTCATCCTAGTACATAGTATAAAAGGGGAGTTTGAATAAAGTATGAAGTTCTTGTAGTAAAATATCGAAGCTAAAAAAGTGGCAAGAAAGTTCGACTTTTTCCTATCAAATAGTGCAAAAAAATCCAGCAAGGCAGGTGCCTTACTGGATTGATTATTGGTTGTTCTTACTTTACTCGCCGCTATCTTGTTCCGTCATCTGCTGGTATTCTTGGAAGGTTTTTGTTTGATACAGATCGACGGTCGATTGATTGCCATTTTGAGAAAAGGCACTAGTTGAATCACTGCCTAGATTCTTTTCAATGTCCATCATTTGCTGAAGGGCGTCTTTGTAGTTATAGGTCGAAGGATCAACTTCTTCTAGACCGCTTTTCGCGTAGAATCGTAAAAGGTCACCATTATTGATCTGATCAGAAACCGAAAGCTGCTTGTCGACTTTGGCTTTCCATTCATCGACTTTGGCTTGCAATTCATCGGATGGATCGTTGATCGGCATGCCGGTACGATTGTCATACAATGTACTGCTGTAGTAGGTGTAGTCTGGTGTCACAAAGTCGCCATCGCGGAAAGCAACCAGTTGTTCGTTTTGATCAGAGAATAAATCTTGTCCTAATTGGATATAGTTTGATGTATCCACACCCAGTAAGTGCAATAGGGTTGGCAAGGCATCGACTTGGCCACCATACGTATGATTGATGCCGCCGTTTGATTGTCCTGGAATATGAATCATATAAGGGACACGTTGCAATGAAGCATTGTCAAAGTTTGTCCAAGTCGAACTTGTTTTTCCAAGCAATTCTGCTAAGTTGCGGTTCCGAGAATTGGAAATTCCGTAATGGTCACCATATAAAACGATGACTGAGTTTTCGTATAAGCCACTTTCTTTCAAGTAATTGAAGAACTCTTCCACGGCTTTATCCAAATAATTCGCGGTTGCGAAATAGCCATTGATCGTTTGATCAGAAGTGTTCGCTAGCGGGAAGCCGCCTTCCTCATTGGTAAATTCAGAATATGGGTAGTGGTTAGAAACCGCAATGAATTTTGAATAGAACGGTTGTTGCAGACGTTCTAAGTATTGTACGGATTGTTCAAAGAACGGTTTGTCATGTAGACCGTATTGGAATGAATTTTCATCATTGACATCATAATAAGATGCGTCGAAGAAATAATCATAGCCAAACCGTTTGTAGGTTTCATTTCGGTTCCAGAAGGTACCGGTATTTCCGTGGAAAACAGCACTGGTATAGCCTTGCGTTTGACCTAAAATATCTGGAGCTGCCTCAAAGGTATTTTTCCCACCCAGTTGAGTGAATAACGCTCCTTGATTCAATCCAAACAGGGAATTTTCGAATAATGTTTCGGCATCACTGGTCTTCCCAGCTTTTACTTGGTGGAAGAAATTATCAAAACTAAAGGTACTATCGCTATGGTATAAACTATTGATAAACGGCATGACTTCATGTTCCACGCCATCTTCATCTTTCAATTTATAATCGATCAAGAATTGCTGAACACTTTCTAAGTGAATATAAATGACATTCTTGCCTTTTGCGATACCGAACAGATCATCATTTGGTTCTGCGTAATGTTCTTTAACATAGCTCTCTACTTCGTTCATGTCGTTGGGACTCGCTTCGGCACGTACTTGCGAAGCTTGATAAGTTTGTACCCCATCATAAACCGTAAAGGCGTTGATCCCAAGATATTTGACTAAATAGTCACGAGAAAACGTTCGAGTAAGCAATTCAGGACGATCCGCCTCTGCTAAGAAAAGGTTGGCAGAAAAGACCATGACAGCCAATGTTGAAATGGCGAAAGCCATCCGTGCCCGTACAGGACGAGTGTCCATTTTGATTTTCTTCATTGAAAAGGCTGCAATTAACACGATAAAGTCAATAAAATACAACACATCGTAGGGACGGAACAAGCGAATCGCGCTTTCTCCTAGACCACTTGCCACTTTTCCTACACCGAGCATTGTGTTGATGGTAATAAAGTCAGTGAATTCTCGATAGTACGAAACGTTGGAGAACAAGAGCAGGGTCATCAGGAAATAAATCACAAGCATGGTGATATAAGCTGCTTTGGTTCTTCTTACGTACAATGCGATCGACAGCAGCAATAAGGTCGTTGCGATCGGATTGATGAATAAGATGAAGTACTGAATGCTGCTTTCAATACCTAGGTGGAAATCCACCATATAGGCAAAGATATTTTTTAGCCAAAATAATAGGGCTAATAGGAAAAAAAAGCCCATTCTTGTATTCACAAAGGTGGATACTTTATTTTTTTTCAAAGGAATCGTCCTCTCTTTTTCCAGTATAACCGGTAAATTACGATTTTACATCACAATACATTCTACTAGGCTGTGAAAGACGTGTCAAATGAATTCCTTGTCATGACGCGGAATTAAGTATTTCTTTACTTTCAAGGATACAGACAATACAGTCGCTTTTTGCTATACTAAAAAGGAGAATGAATGGAGCAGATGAACATGAAAATAAAACTAACGAAGCAAGGATCAGCGAAGCTTCGCAAAAAGAATCCGTTGATCCAACGAGAAGATCTTCAACAAGCAATCGAGACGAAGGAGTGGGTCACCTTTATTGATCAGGCCAACCATTTCTTAGGTGTCGGCTATCTTGGGGAACAAAATAAAGGGATCGGATGGGTCGTATCCTTTGAAGAAACAGTGATCGACCAAGCATTCTTTGCGCAACGCTTTGCGAAAGCAAAAGGCAAGCGTAGTGCGTATTATCAAGATGAACTGACAGATGCATTTCGTCTTTTTAACGGTGAGGGGGATCAATTGGGAGGTCTCACCGTAGATTTGTATGGCGAGTATGTCGTTTTTTCTTGGTACAATGCCACCCTTTATCAACATAAAGAAACGATCGTAGCCGCTTTTCGTCAAATCTTTCCCGAAATCAAAGGGGCTTATGAAAAAATTCGCTTTGCGTCTGAACTGCCTGAATCAGCATGGGTCTATGGGGAAACGGCGCCTGAACCCTTACTTTTGAAAGAAAATGGTGTCACGTATGCGACATATTTGAACGAAGGACTAATGACGGGCATCTTTTTGGATCAAAAAGAAGTGCGTGGGCAACTTGTTGATGGCTTGGCAGCTGGCAAGACGGTTTTAAATATGTTCAGTTATACGGGGGCGTTTTCTGTCGCTGCTGCTGTCGGTGGCGCTGCTCAAACAACGAGCGTCGATTTGGCAAAACGCAGTCTAGAAAAGACCCGCGAACAATTTGCAGTCAACGGCATTGATCCAGATACCCAGCGTATCCATGTCATGGATGTTTTCAATTACTTCAATTATGCCAGCAAAAAAGACTTGCGCTTTGATGTGATCGTTTTAGATCCGCCGAGTTTTGCCCGCAACAAGAAAAAGGTCTTCTCGGTTGCGAAAAATTATGGCGACTTAGTCACTGATAGTTTGGCGATTTTAGCGCCTGATGGCTTGTTGATCGCCTCAACGAATGCGGCCAATCTTTCACCGAGGAAGTTTCAAGAAATGATCGAAGCATCCTTAGAGAAAGCACACGTTGCTTATGAATGTATTCAAAGTTATCGTCTACCAGCTGATTTTGCGGTAGATAAGCATTTTTCCGAAGGGAACTATCTGAAAGTATTCTTTTATCAAATGAAAAAGGAGTGAAGGAGATGAGCCGATCAAAACCAGTAACGTTAGACGGGAAAACACCGTTGATTTGTGTGCCATTGATTGGGAAAACCAATGAAGAGATCTTGAAACAAGCCATTGCTGCTGAGGAATCAGAGGCACAGATCGTCGAATGGCGTGTTGATCATTACAAACATGTCGAAGACCAGCAAGCGGTCTTAGATGCGTTATCACATATTCGCACGACATTAAAGCACAAAGAGCTGCTCTTCACTTTTCGAACCTTGGAAGAAGGGGGCGAGCGGGCGTTCACATTGACCCAGTACAAAGAATTGTGTTTAGCTGCTGCTGATTCAGGCTTGATCGATTGGATCGATGTCGAATTAGAGAAAGCTGAATTTTTAGGTCGAGCCTTTATTCAAGAAATCAAAAAGGCACAGGTAAAGCTGATATTGAGCAATCATGATTTTGAGAAAACGCCAGAAGATGCTGTGTTGATTTTAAAGATCGGCGTAATGAATCAATTTGGTGCCGATGTTGGCAAGTTAGCGATGATGCCCAAGCAAGTCCAAGATGTTTTACGTTTGATGGGGATCATTACTAAAGCGCGTGGCTTCAACCAACTGCCGTTGGCGATCATGTCGATGGGGGAGCTGGGGAAAATCAGCCGGATTAGTGGGGCATTGACTGGTTCGGTCTTTACTTTTGCTTCGTTGCAAGGTGCTTCAGCACCTGGACAAATACCGATCGAACGAATGACCAACTACTTACAAGAATTTTCACTCAATGAGTAAGACCAGCCAAGGCCTTCTCTTAAAAGAAACCAAAACAAAAGAGGGATAAAATGGCGAAGAAGAAACAAAAAACCAATGCGATCCGTCAAGTAGAACAACAGAAAATCGCTTATAACGAATACACCTATGAGTGGTCGGAAGACCATCTCGATGCGCAATCCGTCGCTGTGCAACTAGCACGCCCGCAAGCCATCTACAAAACGCTGGTGGCACTGGGCAACAAAACAGGTCCGCTAGTGGCTGTGATTCCTGGAAACAGAGAAGTGGATCTGAAAAAGTTAGCCAAAGTCAGTGGAAACAAAAAAGTAGAGATGCTGCATCTGAGAGATTTAGAAGAAACGACTGGCTATATTCGCGGCGGCTGTTCGCCGATCGGGATGAAAAAGCTCTTTCCTACTTATATTGATCGTGGGGCGCAGACACTGGAAGAAATCGTGGTTTCTGCAGGAAAGCGCGGGTTGCAGATGGGGCTTGCCCCACAAGCGTTGCAACAATTGACTAGGGCGATCTTTGCCGATTTGTTGGCACCTGAACACGAATAAAAAATCCCCGTGAACCATCTTGAAATGCCGTTCACGGGGATTATTTTGTACTATTTTATTCCATTACTTCAATATCGAAAACCTCAATATTTTCTAAACCACCATAAAAGTCAAACCATGGAGTGGCATATTGTTTTAGAATGGCGTTTAATTCTTCAACATTTTCTTTCCCTTGGGTGTCCAGCCATTCCAGTAATGCTTTGGCGCCTTGCTTCCCATAGATTTCCACACTATCGCGCCAAGTTGCTCGCCCACCTAAGATTCCTGAGAATTTAGCACCGTGTTGACCAGCAAAGGTCAATTCATCGCGAAAGACATTCGCTGGAACTCCCGCACTCAAATAGATAAATGGCCGAGTCGCGGCGTCACTGGCTTCTTTGAAGTAATTGGCTGCTTCTTCTTGCGTATAGACGGCCTCTAAGCCTTCTTTTTGGAAGCCTTCCACTAAGTCGAACTGAACCGGTACTTCGACTTTCAAAATATCGATATGGTAGTGATCTTTCGTCAATTCCTGAATGGTTCGGATGACCTTGCTCGGTTTGATCTTGGCAAAAGCAGGTGATTTGTCATCTGTGATCTCATCATCATAGACGATCGGTTCCACAAATAAGGGAATATCGGCCGCCTGTGCCTCCGTACCTAAACGCTCCAAAAACGCATGTTTGGTATCTAAAATCTCTTGGGGTTCATCTGGATTATAATAAACCAAGACTTTTGCAGCATCCGCACCTTTTTTCACCAAGCGCTGCAACGATTCATTGGGTAAAATCTCTGGCAAACGACCCGGCGTGTTGACATCATAGCCTGTTTTTTCATAGGAAAGGATCAAGCCAGCATTGGGATTCTTTGCTTCGATCCCTAAGAAGCCATATTCCTCATCTAACAGAATACTGCTGACATATTTGGTCAGTTCTTGGGAAACCAACTGTTTGAATTCATAAATGTGTTCCATCGTAAAGTCATCCGGTCCAGTTGCCGCCTTCATCATTTTTTTCATGGAACCACGTTGGTCGATCGCTAGTGCGGCAATCACACCGTCCTCATTTGAAAGTTTTTGCATTCGTTCAAATTTACCTCTTGAAATTCGTTTCATAAAAAAAACCTCCCTCGATCTTGCTATCTTTAGTCTACGCCTACTTTGAGAAAAACCCAACTAATAAGCAAAAAGGGGGGGAGAACCAGGTGTTCGCAGCTACAGGCCAGGATATTGCTGCGAACACCCGGGTCGTCGATCAATAATTGAAATAACTAGCTGTTTCTGCTGCGTTTTTTCCAGAAACATGACCCGTGCAAAACGCAGCGGTGATGTTGAAACCACCTGTATAACCATTGATATCCAGCAATTCACCGGCAAAATACAAGCCATTGATTTTCTTACTTTCCATGGTCTTAGGGTTGATTTCTTTCAGATGGACCCCGCCGCCCGTCACGAAGGACTTTTCTAATGGGAACGTGCGGACAATGGTGATTGAAAAGCCTTTGATCAAGGAAGCGAGCGCCGTCAACTGTTCCGGTGAGGCTTTTTCAGCAACCAGCTCATGCAAGTCTAGCTGCTGCAAAAAGAAGGTCATCAAGCGCTCAGGCAAAAAGCCAGCTAAAGCATTCGGCAATTGTTTCTTCGAAGCCGCAGACTGAATTAATTCTTGGGTCAAGGCTTCCTGGGCTTTCGTCGGCAGACAATCCAGAACAACCGTCACTGGTTGCTGCTTTTTCAATTCTTGGTTCACAAAAGAGGAACAGCGCAAAGCAGCTGGACCAGATAACCCAAAGTGGGTAAACAAAAGATCCATGGTATGGGCGACGATGGGCTTTCCTTTTTGATCCAAGACGCTCAAGGTGATGTCTTGTAAGGAAATGCCCTGCAAGGTCCGTTCTTGAATAAAAGATTCTTCTGAAACAAGCGGCGATTCGGTTGGATAAAGCGGCGTAATGGTATGCCCGACTTTTTTCGCCATCTTATAGCCGTCCCCCGTCGCGCCCGTGGAAGGATAGGTGCGGCCACCCGTCGTCAAAATCACGCTTGGGGCAGAGAACTCATCGGTTTCGGTTCGTACGCCGCGTATTTGGCTGCCATCATGGATCAGCTTGGTTACGACCGTATTCGTCAACAGGGTGACGTGATGATCGTTGATTGCTTGAAGCAGCGCTTCGACGATGGTTTTTGATTTGTTCGTCACAGGGAACATCCGTCCGTGGTCTTCTTCTTTTAAGACGACACCTAAGTCTGCGAAAAACGCCATTACATCATAGTTATTGAATTGGGAAAACGTACTATACAAAAACTTGCCGTTTCCTGGAATATGAGCAACTAAATCATCTACCGGCCGATTATTGGTTACATTGCAGCGTCCGCCGCCAGTCATCAATAGTTTCTTGCCGATTTTTTTGTTTTTTTCGATTAATAAGACCCTAGCACCTTGTTTGGCAGCGGTGATCGCAGCCATCATACCGCTCGTACCTGCACCAACAACGATGACATCATAGGTTTTTTCCATTCTTCTCACCTCTTTGGGATTGTAACACATCGCCTATGACTGCTGAAAGGAGAGGGCGATTTTTTTCGAATGATAAAAAATTCTGACAATTCTAAAAAAAAGCGTGCAATTTCAGAAAATTTCTTTAAAATAGAAAATATCTTAAAGGAGGTAATGCACTATGACCAAAGCTTCAGCTTACGTGAAAGAAATTCAAGCGAAGATTCACGAGAAAGACCAACACCAACCGGAATTTCTTCAAGCAATTGACGAATTTTTGCCTACGATCGTTCCCTTTTTAGAGGAGCATCCAGAATATATTGAATCAAATATCCTTGCACTCTTAACTGAACCAGAACGTTTTATCCAATTCAGAGTCCCGTGGCAAGACGATCAAGGCAACTGGCAAGTAAACCGTGGCTATCGGATTCAATTCAACTCTGCAATGGGGCCTTACAAAGGCGGTTTGCGTTTTCACCCAAGTGTAAACTTGAGTATTTTGAAGTTTTTGGCGTTTGAGCAAATCTTCAAAAACAGCTTGACGGGTCTGCCGATCGGCGGCGGCAAAGGCGGAAGTGACTTTGATCCAAAAGGCAAATCAGATGCCGAAGTGATGCGTTTTTGCCAAAGCTTTATGACGGAGCTGTCAAAACATATCGGACCTGACCTAGATGTTCCTGCTGGCGACATTGGTGTCGGAGGTCGGGAAATCGGCTATTTGTTTGGTGCCTACAAACGATTGAAACAATACGATGCCGGGATTTTAACCGGTAAGCCACTAGACTTCTGGGGCAGTAAAAACCGCACAGAAGCAACGGGTTATGGCGCTGTTTATTTCGTTAAGCATTTATTGACAGACTTAGGTGAAACATTTGAAGGCAAAAAAGCGATCGTTTCTGGAAGCGGCAATGTTGCGATCTATGCAATTGAGAAATTGCAAGAATTAGGTGCGATCCCTGTCACATGTTCTGATTCCTCTGGTTTTATTTATGACAAAGACGGCATTGATCTGGCCTTATTAAAAGAGATCAAAGAAGTGAAACGCGAACGGTTGACGGCTTACGCCAAGGAACGGCCAACAGCGGAATATCATGAAGGGGCAACTGTCTGGGATTTTGATACTCCAGCGGAATTAGCCTTTCCTTGTGCGACCCAAAACGAGATTGATCTCTCGCAAGCCAAACGTGCAAAAGCCAATGGCGTCCGGGTCGTTTCTGAAGGCGCGAATATGCCTAGCTCATTAGAAGCAGCAGAATATTTTATTGAAGAAGGAATTTTCTACTGCCCAGGAAAAGCAGCCAATGCCGGCGGCGTAGCCGTTTCTGCTTTAGAAATGAGTCAAAACTCCCAACGATTGCAATGGGAAAAAGCCGAAGTCGATGCCAAATTGGATGATATCATGAAGTCGATCTATGAAGCATGCCGTGATACAGCTGAAACCTTCGATCAAAAAAATAATTTTATGTTAGGTGCGAACGTAGCAGGCTTTGAAAAAGTTGCTAAAGCAATGTTTGCTCAAGGACTTGTCTAAAATCACCTGACAGGCTATCTATCAGGAATTACTTGAAAAAAGTTGGAAAAAAACGTAAAGTAGGTAGTGTATGAAAAACTATTTTTTCAAGGAGGACAAATCATGTCACACATCAAGTTTGACTATTCGAAAGTAGCACCATTCGTGAACGAATACGAATTGAGCTACATGCAAAGTCAAGTTACAGCAGCAGACAAACAATTACGCGAAGGAACAGGTGCTGGTAGCGACTTTTTAGGTTGGATCGACCTTCCTAAAAATTATGACAAAGATGAATTTGCGCGTATCAAAAAAGCGGCGGAAAAAATTCAATCTGATTCTGAAGTACTAGTCGTGATCGGGATCGGCGGATCTTATTTAGGAGCGAAAGCAGCGATTGATTTCTTAAATCATTCTTTCTTTAACTTGTTACCAAATGAAGAACGCAAAGCACCACAAATCTTTTTTGCCGGTAATTCGATTTCTTCAACTTACTTAGCAGATTTGATCGAAATCATTGGTGACCGTGACTTCTCTGTGAATGTGATCTCAAAATCAGGAACAACTACTGAGCCAGCGATCGCTTTCCGTGTTTTCAAAGAACGTTTGATTGAAAAATACGGCAAAGAAGAAGCCAACAAACGGATCTACGCAACAACGGATAAAGCGAAAGGTGCAGTAAAAGTTGAAGCAGATGCCGAAAACTGGGAAACCTTTGTGATTCCAGATGACGTCGGCGGCCGTTTCTCTGTATTGACTGCTGTTGGTTTATTACCAATCGCTGCCAGCGGAGCAGATATCGATGCCTTGATGCAAGGGGCAGCAGATGCTAGCGATGCTTACGCAAGTGACGACCTTGAAAAAAATGAAGCGTATCAATATGCAGCAATGCGTAACATCCTTTATCGCAAAGGCAAAGTAACCGAATTGCTGATCAACTACGAACCAGGCATGCAATACTTCTCAGAATGGTGGAAACAATTATTCGGTGAGTCTGAAGGAAAAGACCAAAAAGGGATCTATCCTTCAAGTGCAAACTTCTCAACAGATTTGCATTCTCTTGGTCAATACATCCAAGAAGGCCGTCGCAATATCTTTGAAACTGTCGTAAAAGTTGAAAAACCACGCAAATCAATTGCGATCCCTACACAAGAAGCAGATCTTGATGGTCTTGGCTACTTAGAAGGAAAAGAAGTTGATTTTGTTAATACGAAAGCTTTTGAAGGAACGTTACTTGCCCATACAGATGGGGATGTACCTAATCTGTTAGTAAAAATTCCTACAATGGATGCGTACACGTTAGGTTACACGATGTACTTCTTTGAGATCGCTGTAGGTATCTCTGGTTACTTAAACGGTGTGAACCCATTTGACCAACCAGGGGTTGAAGCGTACAAGAAAAACATGTTCGCCTTACTTGGCAAACCAGGTTTCGAAGATCTTGCAAAAGAATTGAACGAACGCCTATAATTCGACAAAGAAACGCCTTGTGCCAGTTCTGATTGGCTCAAGGCGTTGTTTTATTTTCGCGTTTGTTGTGTTACTAGATAGTTGATCCAAAAAATCAGCGGTCTTCTTTTAATCCCCAAAGCAACGCAGCAGACAATAGTCCAAAGATACAGGTTTGAATAATTGGCATTTGACTCATCTCCTTTTGATTTTCTTTAGTATAAAATGCTTTTTAAGAAGTGGCACGAACAAACCAGTGCGTTTGAACGAACGAAACTGTCATTTCTTGGTGACAAATGCGTGATAAATTGAAATAAAACGTTTTCAATTTGATGCTTTTTTGTTATTATATCTTTATGAAAGAAAACGGTTGAGGTGAGGATATGGAGAATATTACGATCGGTGAAAAATATGTCTGCCGACCTGTCGGGGCGAGCAAGCCTGTGATTGGTGTGGTGGAAAAACTATACGTACATACGGCGTTGATCGTCGTTTCAAGTTATGAAGAAGAAGATCAAGCACAAGTAGAAGCTTGTAATCGTCGGATGATCGTCAGTTTCAATAAAATTTGTACGCAAACGAACGTTGCCTAACCAACTAGCAAAAAATGCTGCTCAACGGATCACCGTGAGCAGTATTTTTCTTTGTGTGAGATCAGCCAACGCCAATCACGAAATTCAATAGTTTGTCTGAATAAGTCATGTCTTCTTCCGACAAACTCAACTCTTCATTTAAAATCCCCATTTGGTCAGTAATGATCCCGTCTACACCGTAAAAACGCATTCGGCTGATAGTATCCGCATCATTGGGGGTCCAAACGAACACTTCCTTGCCATCGGTCCGGGCAGAAGCGATGAAGTTGCGGTTGATCGTACTGTATTCCATTGTCAGAAAGTCGGCACTGGTCAGTGGCGGCCCTACGACATTGAAAGGCATGATGTATCCCGATGTCAATTCAGGCGCCTTCTCTTTTAATTCTTCAACAACTGTATAGGAGAGACTTTGCATAATATGCCCATTTGCAACTAAATCCTCTTGGTATCGGTCTAAGAAGGCATCTACGAGTGCCGCAGTATCTTTTTGTTGGGTTTTGATCTCCACCAGTAATTTTTGGTCCAACTGATTGGCAAGCGCCAAGTACTCGTCAAAAGTTGGAATACGGGCTGTCTGGTTGTTTTCTGAAACCGTCAGTGATTCGGCGTAACTCAAGGGCAATTGCTCGGGTTTTCCTTTGCCGCCTGTCAAAGGCCGGTAAGAAAAATCATGGTAGACAATAAAATGACCATCACTTGTTTGCTGGACGTCCATTTCCACGTAGTCCGGCTGATATTTCTCACTAGTAAATCGTAACGCTTCAAGGGAATTTTGGACCCCTTGTCCGTCGCTTACCCCTCGATGGGAGATCGTTACCGGATGGATCGAAGCAGCTGAGGTCAGATAGTTCATATTATACAGACTAACCCCAACACCAAAAAGTACCGTGACCAAGGTAAACAAGGAACTTTTCAGTCCTAGAAAATGTCGCTGGTTCAATGGTTCTTGGTGGAACCACGAAGGGATCTCTGGTAAAAAGCCTTCATCATCCATGAAATCAACGATGATGTAAAAAATAGCCACAGTCGATAAAATGACATTCAGTAACAAAATAAACTGCAAGAAAGTCATAATAAAAACAGCACTATACAACGCATAGTCCGGTGTAACAACTTCAATCACCGCTTGAAGGGTAATCAGCAGCGTGAAGCCCAGAGTCGTGATCAATAAGATACTACCACCGATAAAGACAAATTGACCAACGATGGCAAAAAAACGGCGTTTTGTTACTTGGAGGCTTTCTTTGATCGCTTTTCGAAAGGGCAGATCACGTAAAATCATTTCCGGTAAGGCAAAGATCACGCGAATCCCCAAGTAAATCAACAAAACATAAACCAAAAGCACTGCCCCAATGATCAAGACACGATTGGCAAAAATAAAGTCCATGATAAAAGCAGGGATTTTGATTTTTGCGAGTAAATCCGAATTAAAACTCAATCCACCGATGGGTAAAATCAGTAAGAAGTAAAAAAGGAAAAATAAAAAGGTCATCGGCCGTAATTTGCGCAATTGCAAAATAGTCATTCGTAACAATTGCCGCAAGCTGATGGGCTGCTTCTTTTTGATAAAATAGACACTCAGCAGTAAGAAAGTAAATTCAAAAAAGACGGCTAATAAGATCAAAAGCAAAATCAGGGTTAATGAGAGCAACACAACAGGGTGATCTGTAAAGATACTACCGATATTATCGAAAGAAAGATAAGGCAAGCCGCCGCGCTTTAAGACGAACTTGGTGGAAGCTGATAATATCGGGATCACTAAGAACAACAAGGCACCGTGCATCAATAAAACATCACGGAAGTAGGCATTGCTGTCTTTCAAAAAATCCCACGTGTTGACTAAGCTGTTTTTTAAATAATTCATGGTCGTCATCCTAACAAAGTAAGTATTGTGGTTCAATTTATTCTAGAAAGGCGGTAAAAAAGAGCCGAACAGTTTTAGAAGCACATTTGCCACAGGCATAGTTCCCTGTTTGAAAAGCAGCTTCTTTACGTTCGGCTCGCTGAATTGATCGTTTTTCTTACATATGATTCTTATCCGCCTAACAAACCAGTTAAGAATGTTCCACCGTAAATCAATGCCATACTGTACAAGAAAATTGAAGCAGGTTTTGCCAACAAAATAATCAACGTAAATTTCTTCACTGTCATGTTGGTCAAGCCAGCCATTAGACAAAGGGCATCATCAGGGGCAACCGGTAGAAAGATTGCAAGGGCGAAAAGTTTTTCAAATCGGCTTTGGTTGTCTAACCAGCCGATATATTTATCGTAAGTTTTGTCACTGATCATACTTAAAATGAATGGTTTACCGTATCGTCGGCCAAGCAGGAAAATAATGACAGAACCAATACTGATTCCTACATAGTTATAAACGAATCCTAGATAAGGACCGAAAATCAAGACACCTGCAGCGCTGGAGACACCACCGGGAATAATCGGGATTACTACTTGCAAGATCTGCAATAGGATAAAGACGATTGGTCCTAAGATAACGGAATTTCCAACTAGACCTCGCAGTGCATTAATATCTTTAAAAACACCTAGATTGATAAAATAGATGGTTAACGCGATCGATAAACCTAAGCCAATAATAGAAATCGTATTAATGATACGACGAGAAGTTGCTATGCTCACAGGACTTCATCTCCTTTATGTTTCATAATCTCACTATACGGGGTGGGACCAGAAAAATCCAGTAAAACAAATGACAAACGTCAAACAGTTTTGTAAGGTATGCCTTTATTATAAAAGAAGTCCGAAAAGAAAACATTGTACTAAAGTCTGAAATAAGAAAAATTTATAGTTTCTGCGCGCCAATAGTTTTAGGAGATTTTTTTATCCGGGTGACGTTTTTTTGTGCGTTTCACTTGCCAGCGATTGACGATCTTTTCAACCACACTCGTCATCATGAACCCGCCGGCAATCGCCCCAGCGGTGATGACAACGATCATCAGATTTTCAAAACCGACAAAGTTGTCGCCCAAAGCGAATTCTCGAACGGCTTTGTAGGCAGGCCCACCCGGTACGAGGGGAACGAGGCTGGGAATGTTAAAAATGATCATGGGCATTTTTTTTCTGCGGGAAAAAAAGATGCTGACGCAACCGACGGCAAATGCGGCTAAGAAGTTGGCACTGCCTAGACCGTAGCCAATCGTTTGCAATGACCAATAGATCATCCAGCCAACCGTTCCAGCAATGCCTGTGGCAACTAAGGCTCTTTTAGGAATATTGGTCAAGATGCCGAAGGTTACAGTGCTTAAGAAGCTGAAGGAAAGGTGAATAAAAATCGTCATGAGATCCCTCCAAATAAGGTGAAGACCGTGGCAATGCCGACACCGATCGCGGCAGCAGTAAAGATGGCCTCTGTTCCCCGAGCTGTGCCACTAATGAGATGGCCTGCCAAGATATCTCGAAAGGAATTGGTGATTGCTACACCAGGAACTAAGGGCATGACGGCACCGATAATCAAATTATCGACGTTTTGTGCGATATGAAGAGAGACCGCTAAGACAGACAAAGTACCGATCAGTAAGGAGGCACAAAACATATCCAAAAAGCGAATGTCGATCAGTTTCTTGACCCAATACGCACACAAAAAGCCAAGGCAGCCAATGACGAAGGTCGCTAGAAAGTCAAACCAAGCACCGCCAAAAATAATCATTAAGGTACTGCTGACCACGCCAGCACTAAGAACCTGTAGCCAGTAAGGAAAACTTGGTGTTGTCTGATTGACCTTTTTTAATGCCTCATGCAGTTCCGCTAAGGAAAGTTTCTTTTCCGCATAGGCGCGAGAGAGCCCATTGACGGCAACAATTTTTTCGAGATTGATGACTCGATCATGAACATTTTCTACTTGTGCATAGTGGCTACTGCGTAAGCCCATAAAAAGTCCAGTTGCTGTTACATAACTAATACTCCCTTGCTCTCCAGCGTTTGCCGCAATTCGATTCATCGTATCTTCCACGCGATACACTTCTGAGCCGTTTTCCATCATGATTTTCCCTGCTAATAAGCAGGTCTCCAATAATAGCTCTTTTGATTCAGCCATTTCCAAACCCCTTTTTCAATCGAATTTGCGTGCTACACTCCTAGTGTACAATTTCAGCGAGTTTTCAACAAGAAAGAAAAGTAGATTTGAAAAATAACTAGAACGCCATCCGTTGGATTTTTTGTGATAAATGAAAAAAGCAGAACATTTCCTATTACTAAACATTCGTTTTTAGTGAACAAAGTGAATAGAAATAAGATAACGGAAGGAGTGTTTTATTTTTAAAAAATGAATATCTCGGTTACAATTAAATAAATATAAAAAGGGGGATTTATTGATGCGAAGGAAGGTCTATACAAGAGAACACATTTTGAAGGCCGCTTATGAACTGATCAATAGAGAAGGTTTTGGCAACTTTACGGCCCGGAATATCGCTAAGCACATGGGAATTTCTACTCAACCAATTTATCTTGAGTTCGAAAATATGCAGGACTTAAAAAATACCTTGGTGGAGGCTGTTTTCAAAGATTTATCGGAAAATGTTTTTCCAGTCGTTCGAACAGGAGACAAACTTGTTGATTTAGGCCTGAATTATATACGCTTCGCGCAAGAGCAGCACAATCTCTACATCGCCCTTTTTATCGACGACTACGGCGGGGGGAAATTGATGCATGATTTTTCATCCACCTATTTCAAATCCTTGATCAAATCAGAAGAAAAATATGCAGATCTATCCGAAGATGCGATAAATGCACTACATAATGGCGCATGGATCGTTGTGACTGGTTTGGCTTCCTTAATGTCGGCGGGTATCATCACACCCACCGATGATCAGATCATCAAAATCATCAACGAGACGATCGCAGGCGTAATCGAAAAGAAAGAAAACTATATTTTCGATTAAAGAACAAAAAATCTGTATCCATTTCCATTTTGGATGCAGATTTTTCTTGACATTTTTTGTAAAACTAGCGAAAATAACTGTTATGGAGAGTTGGCAGAGTGGTAATGCAGCGGACTCGAAATCCGCCGACCCGGTTCATCCCGGCGCGCAGGTTCAAATCCTGTACTCTCCTTATACCAACGCTTTGGAGCGTTTAGCCTATCTTTCGAGATAGGCTTTTTTGTTTGTTGTGGGCAGAAGAATATAAATGACTGCCGAGGTTGATCGATAACCATCTGAAAAGCGATTAACCTACACTCGGTCTAGAAAACAGCATAATTGTTCCGTCAACTTGCCGATATCTTTTTTGCTTGTGGTCCTGCAACAAACGAAAAGAATCAATCGGGCAAACGTGATAAGGCGTAT
The DNA here is from genome assembly GCF_002140695.1 of Enterococcus sp. 4E1_DIV0656. Taxonomy (NCBI): domain Bacteria; kingdom Bacillati; phylum Bacillota; class Bacilli; order Lactobacillales; family Enterococcaceae; genus Enterococcus; species Enterococcus sp. 4E1_DIV0656. Next base: position 2,045,377 of record NZ_NGLF01000001.1, read on the forward strand.
TCAATTTGTTCAGAAGTAAAGCCTTCAAAGGAAAGTTGGCTCGCCACACGCTCATCCGATAAGGATAAATTTTGCGAGTAGCGAATCGCTTTTTTCAATGCTTGCTCGTTCCAATCGGCATCCACGGTGGCTACGGCAAAGTCTGCTGCGCTCTCAGAAAAATCTTCATAGAGTAGTTGGCGTTTTAAGCTCGACTGAGAAAACGCATTGCTGGATAAGTATCTTTCTGCACGATTCAGTGCATTTCTTTCTTCACGAGAAAGTTCAGGTGTATGTTGCTCGTTGTTCGCGGGTTCTTCTTGTTGTGCGCTACTTGCTTCGTTGTTGCCAGCTTTTTGTTCTCCTTGTGGTTGTTCCATGGAAGCAGCGGCATCGCCAAAGGATTCGCTTTGCCTTGATTCGTTACGTAAAGAAAGGCTTAATTGCGCAGTGATGCTATCGAAAGATGTCACATCTTGGTAGAAGGACAAGCCACCATAAGAAAACAAGGCAATAAAAGCGGAAGCGACAATGATCAAAACGTTTCGATCTCGTTTTGAATTTTGTTTTACAAGCCCAATATAAAATAAGACAATGCCAAAAACGAAACAGAACAATCCAATGAAAAACAAAATGGCGAAAAACGTAGCCATAAAAATTCCTCCTAAATAAAAGTCTCCTGAAAAGACAATAGTACTATGTTCTGTACCAGAAAACAGATTTGTCTTTTCATGAATAGAGGAAAAGGATGATTTGACAAATGTAACGTGTATGCTATTAATGGATCATTCATAAGTATTAAAGGAATGACGCTCAAGAATGACTAGTGAAATAGATGGTAAACTTAATAAAAGCACAGTTGTATCAGTAGGAGGCAAGAAGATGGATTTTGAAGAAAAAGATTATTTTATGCGTTATACAAAAGTTGCGGCACAGGGATTGAGTAAGTTTATTACGCAAGGATCTGTTGATGAAATCTTACAGCTAGATGAACAGCAAAGTGGACAGAAGCAAGAAGTGGATGCTGCAACAGACAAAAGCGAGCCAAAAAACAAGAAAGCACCTAGCTAATTATTTCCTTAGCGAGGTGCTTTCAGTACGAATCGGTATCCTTCATTTGGATAAACTCCTTATGCAGTTTTTTTCAATTCTTGTACAGCTTGCTCGATCGTAATTCCAGTCGCAAAATGATTCGCATCTTTTTTATCGAAAACGATAAATAAATTCAATTTGGTATCCAGAGTTACACGATATTGTAGATCTGTGTTATAGAATGTCATAGTCATTCTCCTTTCTTAAAACTTGTCATTGAAAGGCAACGGTTAGTTGATAACGAAATTCCATAGTTAGAATAACACTTTTTTTCACAATAGTCCAATAAAACTATCAAACGAACAAATCTGACTGATTATTTTCAGGAAATCAATGCTGAGAATGGAAGCAAAAGAAGTTTGCTGGAGTCAGTAAATTCGGGAAAAGTATCTTTGTATATTTTCAGAAAAATAGAATTCATAAAAAATTTCTTAAGAATTTTGAGGATAGCTATTTTCTTAGATAACAAATTTGTAAGATTGAGAGTATGAGATGATTGGAAACCTTGATATCATAAGGTTTATCTTCAAATTGTGTTTTGTGCAAAAATATATTGATTGTATTTTTTTGAAAAAGAGATCGTATCTCTTGAATTCTATGGTATGATTTACTTTAGAAAAATGAAAATGGATTATGAAAACGGATGTGAAAATATGTGCGGAATTGTCGGCTTTGTCAATTCAAAAGACCAAAAAGAAATCATTATTGAACGCATGATGGACCGGATCGTTCATCGCGGACCAAACAGTTCAGGGAAATTTACCGACGACCGAGTGGCATTAGGGTTTCGTCGTTTATCGATCATCGACTTAGAAGGTGGCTCACAACCAATTTTTAATGAGGATCGAACAAAAGTAATCATTTTTAATGGTGAAATTTACAACTTTCAAGTATTGCGTGAGGAATTGATCCAAGCAGGTCATGTCTTCTCTACCCATGCGGATACCGAAGTAGTCTTACATGGCTATGAAGAGTGGGGCATTGATGTGTTGCAGCGCCTGCGGGGAATGTTTGCTTTTGCCATCTGGGATACTCAAAAACAAGAGCTTTTCGGCGCGCGGGATCACTTTGGGATCAAACCGTATTACTATGCGCAAATGAACGGCAGTTTCATGTTTGGCTCTGAAATCAAAAGCTTTTTGCCTCATCCAGATTTCAAGAAAGAACTAAACCAGGAGGCGTTGAAACCTTATTTGACGTTCCAATACTCGCCTTTGAACGGAGAAACCTTCTTTAAAGGCGTTCATCGTTTGCAAGAAGGGCATTATTATCTGTTTAATGAACAGGGATTGACGATCAAGCAGTACTGGGATGCAGATTTTTCAGTGAAAGAAAATCATTCAAGAGAAGAATGGGTCGATAAAATCGATCAAGCAGTCCAAGAATCAATTGCCGCTCATCAAATCAGTGATGTTGAAGTCGGCTCATTTTTATCCAGTGGTGTCGATTCAAGTTACGTGGCCTCGGTCTTGCGCCCAGATCACTCATTTTCAATTGGGTTTGATGACAAAACCTACAACGAAGCGATCGAAGCCCGCAAATTGACGGAAAAGCTCGGCTTGAACAACACAGCAGCGGTCATCGATGGTGAAATGTCCTTTGAGGCATTTCCGCTGATTCAGTATCACTTGGACGAACCGGATTCTAACCCAAGCTGTGTCCCTTTGTACTTTTTAGCCAACCTAGCAGCACAGCAAGTGCGGGTCGTTCAATCTGGGGAAGGGGCAGATGAATTATTTGCCGGTTATGCTGCCTATGGCTTCCACACAAACTCTAAAGCGGTTCGCGTTTTTGCCCAAGGCTTGAAAAAACTGCCGCAAAACATCCGCTTTCGTTTAGGGCGTCAAATCGGCAAAATGAAAAACTTCCATGGTCGAATTCATCTTTATGAAGCAACGGCACCTGCCCAAGACTTCTTTATCGGGCAAGCCCTGGTCTTTGAAGAAGAGGAAGCACTACAGCTTTTAAAACCAACGTATCAAAAAGGACCATCTGTTGCTGAAATCGTTGCGCCTCATTATGAGAAAGTCAATGGTCTCAAAGACGAGGTCAACAAGATGCAATATTTGGATCTTCATCAATGGATGCCGAAGGATATTTTGTTAAAAGCAGACAAAATGTCCATGGCGAGTTCTTTAGAATTACGGGTTCCGTTACTGGATATCGAGATGCAAAAACTGGCGCAAACGATCCCGACGAAATATTTGATCAATCAAAACAATACGAAAGATGTGTTTCGACAAGCGTCAAACCGTCATTTGCCAAAAGAATGGGCAAACCGTGAAAAGCTAGGCTTTCCTGTACCAATCAAGGCATGGCTGAAAGAAGGAACAGGGTATGAAGCAGTTAAAGCCCTTTTTGAGTCAGACTTTGCAGCAACCTTCTTTGATCAAACAGCGATTTTGCAAATGCTAGAAGACCATCGCCAAGGAAAACCGAATCTTCAGCGAAAAATCTGGACGATCTTTACATTCTTGACCTGGTACAAAGTATTCTTTATTGATGAATCGATTCCCGAAGCCAAAGAAATCGTTTATGAAACACTTTGATTTGAATATGGAAGCAAAAAAAAGCTGATGCGGACAATCCCGCATCGGCTTTTTTTATAGACCTAAATATTTTTCCAAGTAATCGACCATGCCATCTTCCGCATTGGTTTTGTCAGTAACATCATTGGCGATCGATTTTAATTGTTGCGTGCCATTTGCCATAGCAACGCCCCAACCCGCATAATCCAGCATCTCCAAATCATTGTGTTCATCACCAAAAGCGATGATATCTTGCCGATCCAAAGACAAAGAATCCGCGATCACCGAAAGACCAAGTGCTTTATGGACCCCTTTTGGTACGATCTCTAAGATGGCTTGAGGCCCGCCCCACGTGCGAACATCGACTGCATCGTCAAATTGATCCTTGATACGTAAAGAAACAGATTCTGCTAATTCATTTTCGGTTTTCACCAGTAATGAAGTGGGATCCGTTTTTAAATTTGCTAATAGATTTTTTTCGGAAGCATTACCCGAAAAGAAAAAGTGTTGATCAAATCCGCTTAAATCATCAATGAAAAAGGTTTCGCGATTTTCTGCTGCGACAAATGTCAGCCCCAATTGCTCTTTTTGTGCCATGAGCTCAAACGCAATTTCTCGAGAGATCGAGTGCTCCATTTCATTTGCCCATACTTGTCGAGGTTTATGGACCAACCCACCGTTAAAATTGACCATTGGTGTTGTGAGCGCCAATTCTTTATAGAATTGATCGCTCATACGAAAAGGTCTTCCTGTAGCGATGGTAACAAAGTGTCCCGCTTTGGTGGCGCGAACCAGTACCTCACGTGTGCGAGGGGAAAGTTGGGATTCAGTATTTAAGGTTGTGCCATCTAAATCAATGGCGATGATTTTTGGTTTCAAAAGACTCGCTCCATTCTCTTATGGTAGTGGCTTAAGTGTAACATATTTCTGTCATTTCACAATACAAGTAAGTTTTCGATAAGTTTTCATAATAGTTACAAAGCAAAACACGAACATTAAACGTTTTTGGTTCGTTTTATTCGGAAAAAGGTTTGAAAAGCGAAAATTATTCCCTTATAATTTGTAATTGTTCGATGAAAAGCGCAATTATTCATTTTTTCTTTTCATAGAAACGATTAACGTTCAGGAGTGAAACATAACATGGAAAAGTTTTTCAAATTAAAGGAGAATAAAACGACGGTTTCCACAGAAGTGATGGCTGGGGTCACCACCTTCTTCGCGATGAGTTATATTTTGTTTGTGAATCCGACGATTTTATCTGCTGCAGGCATGCCGTTTCAAGCTGTTTTCTTAGCAACAATCATCGCTTCAGTGATTGGTACCCTGATCATGGGCTTATTTGCAAATGTGCCTTACGCGCAAGCGCCTGGAATGGGACTTAATGCATTCTTCACCTTTACCGTTGTTTTTGGTTTGGGGTATACGTGGCAGCAAGCATTAGCGATGGTTTTCATCTGCGGCCTGATCAACATTTTTATCACGGTGACTCGAATCAGAAAAATGATCATTCATGCGATTCCAGAAAGCATGCAGCATGCAATCGGCGGCGGGATCGGGATCTTTGTGGCTTATGTAGGGATCAAAAATGCCAACTTGCTAAACTTCAGTGCAGACACTGCCGCAGTGACGGGTTCAGTTGTCGACGGTGAGACGATTGTGAGTGCCAATTTTAATGGGGGGATCGTCCCAGCTTTGGCGAATTTCAATAATGCACCTGTTTTGTTAGCAGTGATTGGTTTAGTAGTGACTACTTTATTAGTGGTGAAAAATGTTCGTGGGGCAATTATTTTTGGTATTTTAGGAACGACGATCATTGGTATTTTGATGGGTGTGGTGGATTTAAGTGCCATTGATTGGCACGGGAATTCATTAGGAAGTTCCATCAGCGAACTAGGAATCACATTTGGCGCTGCATTTGGCTCTGAAGGAATGGGCTCACTATTCAGTGATTCTGCCAAAATCCCTCAAGTAATCATGACGATTTTAGCGTTTAGTTTATCAGATGTCTTCGATACGATCGGTACCTTTATTGGGACCGGACGTCGTACTGGGATCTTTTCGAAAAAAGATGAAGAAGCGGTTGAAAACAGTAATGGGTTGAATACGAAGATGGATAAGGCTCTTTTTGCAGATGCCGTAGCCACTTCTGTAGGGGCCATCGTAGGGACCTCAAATACAACGACTTATGTGGAATCAGCAGCTGGCATCGGTGCTGGTGGACGCACGGGCTTGACTTCCGTTGTGGTGGCAGCACTCTTTGCGATCAGCAGTATCTTTTCTCCACTGATCTCAATCGTTCCCGCACAAGCGACAGCACCGGCGTTGATCTTGGTTGGGGTAATGATGATGGCTTCTTTTGCGGACATCAAGTGGACTGATCTAGAAGAAGCAGTTCCAGCCTTCTTCGCGTCCATTTTTATGGGCTTGTCTTACAGTATTTCAAATGGGATCGCTGTTGGTTTCATTTTCTATGCATTAGTGAAAGTAGTGAAAGGAAAAGCCAACGAAGTGTCTCCGATCATCTGGGTCGTCAATGCGTTGTTTATCCTGAACTTTGTCATTTTGGCTTTGATCAGTTAAGTTTAATGATGAAAATCTTTCTGTATTTTAAATGCAGAAAGATTTTTTATTTGATTATTACTCACGATACGGTATAGTATTTGTGAAAGAAGGTTTGTAAATGAAGATTGATTGGAAACGAAATCTACTGATTTCATGGGTAGGTTGTTTTTTTACGGGTGCCAGTTTTAGTCTTGTCATGCCATTCATTCCCTTATATATAGAAGAGTTAGGCGCTCCAGAGAGTCAAATTGAGTTGTTTTCTGGATTAGCAATCTCAGTAACGGCGTTTGCGGCGGCTATCATTGCTCCAGTTTGGGGAAATCTAGCAGACCAAAAAGGTCGTCGTTTAATGATGATTCGCGCGGCTGCGGGGATGACAGTGACGATGGGTTCTTTGGCTTTTGTACCGAATGTCTATTGGTTATTGATCATGCGTTTCTTTACCGGAATTTTATCGGGGTATATTCCAAATGCGACTGCGTTGATCGCTTCGCAGGCGCCTCGAGAAAAAAGCGGTTGGGCGCTTGGGACATTGGCTACAGGAGCCATCGCAGGGAATTTGATTGGTCCTTCGATGGGTGGGGCGTTGGCGCAATGGTTTGGCATGAAAAATGTCTTTATTATCACAGGCGTTGTTCTACTAATCACGCTGTTGCTTACGATTTTTCTCGTTCAAGAAGATTTTGAGCCAGTTGAAAAGGGCGATCTGCTTTCCATTAAAGAAATTTTTGGTCAAATCAAAAATATGCAGTTGCTTGTTGGCTTGTTTATTACTTCCCTGATTTTACAGCTAGGTGTAACGAGCATCAGTCCGATCCTCACATTGTATATTCGTGATTTAAGCGGGGATACGGGCAATATTTTGTTCGTCAGCGGATTGATCGTCTCTGTTGCCGGTGTTTCAGCGATTATCTCCTCGCCGTTTTTAGGCAAAATCGGTGATCGTTATGGCAATCACAAAGTACTATTGGGGGGCTTAGTGCTATCATTTTTCTGTTTCATTCCGATGGGCTTTGTTTCTACTCCGTTTCAATTAGGCGTGTTACGCTTCTTGCTTGGTTTTTCTACCGGTGCCTTGATGCCGTCCATCAATACACTGATCAGCAAGATCACCCCGATGGAAGGGGTCAGCCGCATCTACAGCTACAACCAAATGTTTTCTAACTTTGGGCAAGTGTTAGGTCCGATGGTCGGTTCAACGGTGGCAGCTGGTTTTGGTTATCCCGCTGTCTTTTGGGTAACTAGTGGGTTTGTACTGATCAATATTTTTATCTCAGGATTTAATTTCCGTAAAAGCTTACGTAAAACGGACATCAGTGAATAGTTGAAAAGAAAAAAAAACCAGTTACAATAAAGGTAACTGGTTTTTTTTTAATGGCTTGTCTTTTCAGGCGCTGGTGCGATAATACCAACAAGAATGATCACCACACCTGTGACCAAAGAGATGATTGAAGTTAATTGAAAATCATAAGTTGCTCCAGCAAGTGAGCTGCCTAGATAGCCAACGACTTGACCTAATACAAAAGTCCAAAATAAAGTGACTAGGTAACGCATGACGACACCTCTTTTCTGCGTATCTTCCATTTCGACTTTAGTTTATCACAAAAATATTTATTGTAAAGATTTTCACTTTTTCATTTTGTTTTTCAAATCTATTTACTAGCAGAAAGAAAGAGAATTTTCATTTTTGGAGGGATTTCAATGTATTCACAGCTCACCACCTTAAGCGCCTATTCGTTGCTGCAAAGTACGATCAAAATTCCTCACTATATAGAGCAAGCCAAAAAGATGGGCTATCAGACATTGGGGCTGACCGATCATAATGTTCTCTATGGCGCGGTCGAGTTTTATCAACAATGCCTAGCACAGGGCATCAAGCCGATTTTTGGCGCTTTGTTCGACTGTACCTTCGGAGAGGGATCAATGTCCTTTCCATTGTACGTATTTGCCAAAAACCTCAAGGGCTATCAAACTTTGATGCGTTTATCAAGTGAAAAAATGATCACCGAGCAGTTGAATTTAGCTGCTTGTGATTCTTTGCAGGATCTCTTTGGTTTGCTGCCTGAAGGCGAGGGGTTTCTGCCTTCTCAGCACGATGATCTAGAAGCCAATCAAGAAGCACTGCGAGCAATCAGCCATAAATTTGATTCTGAGAGCTTGTTTTTAGGGATTACTAGCAAAGGGCTAGATCCAGAAACGATCGCTTGGTTTAACGAGCAAAACATTGCACCATGTGCGTATCAACCCATCGCGGCTTTAGCACAAGAAGAAGCCTTTGCAGTCAAAGTGATGACCCATATCAAAGATGGTTCGCAAATTGAAGACTTTCGTCAGGCAAAAGAGCAAGCGACTACGCAGCTTTTTTTACAACCGGCAGACCAATTGACTGCGTCATTTGGCGAAGCGTCGCAGGCATTGATGAATAATCAGCGGATTGCAGCTGAATGCGCCGTCGAGCTGCCGCTGCATCAGCGGCTGTTGCCTCATTACCCGCTACCAGCCGAAGAAAGTGCTGCGGACTATTTGCGGAAAATTTGTTTTGAGCGTCTGCCTCAGCGTGTTGCCCACGTTACATCGGCGTACGAACAGCGTTTGGATTATGAGTTGTCCGTTATCCATAAGATGGGCTTTGATGACTATTTCTTGATTATTTGGGACGTCATGGACTTTGCCCACCAACAAGAGATCGTTACCGGCGCTGGACGGGGATCGGCTGCTGGAGCACTGGTGGCATATGTTTTATCGATCACCGACGTAGATCCAATCAAATACGATCTTTTGTTTGAACGATTCTTGAATCCAGAACGTTACACGATGCCTGATATTGATTTAGATATTCCTGACAATCGCAGAGACGAGATTTTACAGTATGTGCGCCAAAAATATGGGCAAGAATATATGGCACAGATTGCCACGTTTGGTACCATGGCGGCCAAAATGGTTTTGCGAGATGTTTCTCGGGTCTTTGGTCTCTCGCAAAGTGAAGCTAATCGCTGGTCAAAAGCCATCCCCAATGCCTTGAAAATGACCTTAGATCTTGCTTATGAACAATCCAATCAGCTGCGAGAGCTGGTTTCGTTCAATGAGCGGAATCAAGTAATGTTTCAAGTCGCCAAAATCTTAGAAGGACTGCCCCGTCACGTATCGACCCATGCCGCCGGTGTGGTGATCAGTGACAAGAATCTGCTTGATTTGGTGCCTTTGCAAGAAGGCAGCGATGGGATTTGGCTGACCCAGTTTACCATGAATGACGTGGAAGCCATTGGCCTATTGAAGATGGATTTTTTAGGTTTGAGAAACTTGTCGATCATTGATAATACCTTGAAAGGTATCAAACGAATCAGCCAACAAATCGTAACCCAAAAAGAGATTCCTCTTGATGATCCAGCAACATTGCGTTTGTTTCAAAAAGGGGAGACGGCAGGGATCTTCCAATTTGAATCAGCGGGAATACGCAATGTCTTGCGCAAGCTAGGGCCAGAAAGTATCGAAGACATTGCTGCAGTCAATGCCTTGTATCGCCCGGGACCGATGCAAAATATTGATACTTTTATCAAGCGGAAAAAAGGACAAGAGCGGGTCTCTTATCCGGATGACAGCTTGATTCCAATCTTGCAAAACACTTACGGAATCATTGTTTATCAAGAACAGATCATGCAAGTAGCTTCCAAAATGGCTGGTTTTAGCCTAGGACAGGCAGATATTTTGCGGCGAGCAATCAGTAAAAAGAAAAAAGACGTGTTGGATGAAGAACGTCGCCATTTTGTGCAAGGTGCGTTGGCCAATCATTATGACGAGAAGACCGCCAATTTGGTCTATGACTATATTGAGCGCTTCGCCAACTATGGGTTTAACCGTTCCCATGCGTTTGCCTATTCCTTTATCGGCTTTCAAATGGCGTACTTGAAAGTGCACTATCCGGCACCTTTTTTTGCTTCGATCTTGCACTCGGTACGCAATACTGCAAGCAAAATGAAAGAATACTTAAATGAAGCCGCACGTTATGGCGTAGAAGTATTGCCACCATCGATCAATACCAGTGGGTTTAGTTTTCAACTGCAAAATGAGAAACAAATCCGCTTTGGGTTCAGCAGTATCAAAGGGATTCGGCGCGACATGATCCAAGACATTTTGACAGAACGAAAAGAGCATGGCAATTTCACGTCCATGGATCAATTTTTACTTCGCTTGAATCAGCGGAACAGCAAGTGGTTAAAGTTGGACTATTTATTGCCGCTTTTGAGCATCGGTGTATTCGATGTGATTGCGCCTAATCGAAAACAAGCATTGATCCAACTAGAAGGGAAAATCCAAAATATTACTTATAGTGGCGGCAGTTTGGATCTCTTAGAAACCATGGCTTTAAAAGAAGAAGCCGTTGCTGATTACAAACTGGAAGAGAAACTGGCTTTGGAAGAAGAATACTTAGGTGTTTATTTGTCTGGCCATCCCGTAGAACAGTTTCAAAAATTGCATCAATTAAAACAAATCACCGATATTGCCGATCTGGTTCCGAATGAACGGGTCCGCATCCTTTTGTATGTCCGCAAGATTCGGGAGATACGTACAAAAAAAGGCGAACAGATGGCATTTGTTGAAGGAACGGATGCTAGCAAAGAAGTTTCAGTAACGATTTTTCCCATCGTTTATCGACAAGTGCGTTCCTTGATCGAAGAAAATGCTGTTCTCTATATTGAAGGAAAGGTCGAGGTAAGTCGTTACAATGGTGAAATCCAACTCATTGCTGATAAAATAGACTTAGCAGAAAACGTTCAAAATAAAATTGCGTCACAAACTTGCTACTTAAAGATTTCTGCTGAAGCCGAAACGTCGCACCTGCAAGCATTGTCGAAGGAAATGAAGCAGCATCAAGGAAATATTCCAGTGGTGATGTTTTATGAAAGTAGTGGCAAAAAAGTGTTATTAGCAGAAGAAAACTGGGTAACGGATGAGCCGAACTTTGTCACACAACTGAAGGCATTATTAGGAAATGGAAATGTAATTTTCAAGTAATTTTCCGAAAACGATAATTCAACTTACACTTTTTTCAACTTTTTCCCACTATTTCAAGACATTTTCATGGAATAATGGTAGAATATGTCTCGTGGTTATTACTTGAAAACTAGCAAACAGGGGCTTCCCTAAACAAAATCTTTTGATGAGGTGAAAGAATAATGAAACGCATTGGAATTCTAACCAGTGGCGGCGATGCACCAGGAATGAACGCAGCGATTCGCGCAGTTGTCAGAAAGGGTATTTTTGACGGACTTGAAGTATACGGAATCAACTATGGCTATGCCGGACTAGTCGCAGGCGACATTCGTCGCTTAGATGTTGCTGATGTTGGTGACAAAATTCAACGTGGTGGAACATTCTTATATTCAGCACGTTATCCAGAATTTGCGACACAAGAAGGGCAATTAAAAGGAATCGAGCAATTAAAGAAATTTGGCATCGAAGGGCTAGTCGTGATTGGTGGAGATGGATCTTACCATGGTGCGATGGCACTTACTCGCCACGGTTTCCCAGCAATCGGGATTCCAGGAACGATCGATAACGACATTCCAGGAACAGATTTCACGATTGGTTTTGATACAGCGATCAATACTGTCTTAGAATCGATTGACCGGATCCGTGATACAGCGACATCACATGTCCGCACATTTGTGATCGAAGTAATGGGACGTGGTGCTGGCGATATCGCTTTATGGTCAGGTGTGGCCGGTGGTGCGGATGAAATCATCATCCCAGAACATGATTTTGACATGCAAGTTGTTGCTGATCGTATCCGTGAAGGACGCGACCGCGGGAAAAAACATTGCTTGATCGTTTTAGCCGAAGGCGTGATGGGCGGAAATGATTTTGCTGACAAACTTTCTGAATACGGCGATTTCCATACCCGTGTATCAATTCTAGGACACGTTGTCCGTGGTGGTTCACCAAGCGCTCGTGACCGTGTGTTAGCAAGTAAATTTGGTTCATATGCCGTTGAATTATTGCAACAAGGCAAAGGCGGTCTATGTATCGGTATCGAAAACAATGAAATGATTGCTTCTGATATTATCGAAACCCTTGAAAACAATCGTCACAAACCAGATCTTAGCTTGTATAACTTGAACAAAGAAATCTCATTCTAAAGAGATTTTTTAGAGCAACGCAACAGTAATTTTGTAAAAAAAGCTTATTAGCTATTTTAAATAAATGAATAGGAGCGTTTAGTAATGAAAAAAACAAAGATCGTAAGTACATTAGGACCAGCAAGTAACAGTGTGGAAATTATTTCTCAACTGATTGAAGCCGGTGCGAATGTCTTCCGCTTTAACTTCTCTCATGGAGATCATGAAGAACAATTAGCGCGTATGACAATGGTTCGTGAAGCCGTGAAGAAAACTGGTAAAGATGTCGGTATCCTTTTAGATACAAAAGGTGCTGAAATCCGTACAACTGTACAAAATACGACAGAAGCTGACTTTGGTCGTGCTGGATACATCCAATTTAACGTTGGCGATGAAACACGCATTTCAATGGATCCAGAACACAAAGGAACAAAAGAAAAAATTGCTGTAACTTATCCTGGTTTATTTGAAGATGTTCATGTGGGCGGACACATCTTGTTTGATGATGGTTTGATCGACATGGAAATCAAAGAAAAAGACGAAGCAACCCGCGAATTAGTGGTTGTTGTTAAAAATGCTGGAATGTTAGGATCACGTAAAGGGGTCAACGCTCCTGGTGTATCAATCAGCTTACCTGGTATTACTGAAAAAGATGCAGAAGATATCCGTTTTGGTCTTGATAACGATATCGACTTCATTGCCGCTTCATTTGTACGTAAAGCGCAAGACGTTTTAGAAATTCGTGAAATTTTAGAAGAAAAAGACATGACTCATGTGCAAATTTTCTCTAAAATCGAATCACAAGAGGGTATCGATAATATCGATGAAATCATCAAAGTTTCTGATGGTATCATGGTTGCCCGTGGTGACATGGGTGTTGAGATCCCTGCTGAAGAAGTACCAATGGTTCAAAAGAGCATCATTAAAAAATGTAACGCTGCTGGTAAATCAGTTATCACAGCAACACAAATGTTAGAGTCAATGCAACAAAACCCACGTCCAACCCGTGCAGAAGCTTCTGACGTTGCCAATGCTGTCTTTGATGGTACCGATGCAACAATGCTTTCTGGTGAATCAGCAAACGGTGACTACCCTGTTGAGGCAGTAGCAACAATGGCACGGATCGACATTGAAGCTGAAAAAGCTTTATCAGAAAACAGCACATTCCAAATCAACCAATTCGATAAAACAGATGTAACAGAAACAATCGGTTTATCTGTTGCTCGTGCGGCGAAAAACCTAGGGGTTAAAACAATCGTTGCAGCGACTGAATCTGGCTACACTGCGAAAATGATCTCTAAATATCGTCCAGATGCTGACATTTTAGCTGTCACATTTGACGAACGCACAAAACGCGGCTTGATGCTTAACTGGGGTGTCTACCCAACCGTTGCTGAAAAACCATCAACAACTGATGAAATGTTTGAATTAGCAGCAAAACAAGCAGTGGATTTAGGCTTTGCTAAAGAAGGCGATCTAATCTTGATCACAGCCGGTGTTCCTGTTGGTGAACGCGGAACAACCAACGTCATGAAGATCCAATTGATCGGATCAAAATTGCTTGAAGCGCAAGGGATTGGTGAAAAATCAGTTGTTGCCAATGCCGTGATCGCTCACAGTGCCGAAGAAGCAATTGCGAAAGCAAAAGATGGCATGATTTTAGTTGTACCAACAACAGATAAAGAATATATGCCAGCAATCGAAAAAGCAGCAGCTTTAGTTGTTGAAGATGGCGGCTTGACTTCTCATGCAGCAGTTGTCGGAATCGCGAAAGATCTACCAGTCATCGTTGGTGCCAAAGACGCAACAACAACCATCAAAGATGGCGAATTGGTTACTCTTGATTCTCGTCGCGGTATCGTTTATCGTGGAGAAACAACAGCGATCTAATGATTTTTAACGATTGATCAAGCAACAGGCAAGTGCACGTTGTGCGCTTCCTGTTGTTTTTTTGAGAGGGTCGAAATCCCTTGAGAAAGGGCATTAAAATGACACGATCAAAAATGAAAAAGGTGTCAAGAAAATTTCATTGACAAAGCCTCAGAAGCCCTGTATAATTGCTTTTGTTGCTTAGGGGTGATAAAAATGAAATGGTCTTTATTGGAATTAAAAAAATACCAAGAGACACCGCTGATGTTTGAAGAAACACTTGACTTAAAGAGTCAACTGATAAAACGCGATGGACAGATCATTGATTTGTCTCCTGTAAAAGTAAAAGGGCTGATGAGTGTTGATAAGCAAGGATACTTGCTGCACTATCAAGTAGAAACGACGATGACATTGCCATCTACTCGTTCTTTGACACCTGTAGCGATTCCTTTTGATTTTTCAGTGGATGAACACTTCATGACACCAGAGCAATTTCAGCGTCGCGATGAAATGATCGTCGAAGAAGAAGTTTTGATCGTTGAAGGTCAAACCATCAGCTTAGATGAATCTGTCGCTGATAACCTATTACTTGCGATTCCTTTGCAAGTCCTGACAGAAGAAGAAAAGCAAGGTTCAGCAATGCCATCTGGCAACGATTGGGCTGTTTTGTCAGAAGAAGACTTTGCAAATCAAAAAGAAGCGCAAGCTCAACAAGTTGATCCTCGTCTTGCAAAATTATCCGAATTATTCACTGAATCAGATGACGATAACGCGTAGGATTGGAATAAATTGCAGCCTCAAGGTTGCGTTCATTAACAAGGAGGTGTAGCAAAATGGCAGTACCAGCTAGAAAAACTTCGAAAGCGAAGAAGGCAAAACGTCGTACACATTACAAATTGACAATCAACGGTTTGAACGAATGTGCAAACTGTGGTGAAATGAAAAAAAGCCACCATGTCTGCTCAAACTGTGGTCATTACGATGGCAAAGACGTAGCAACAAAAGAAGCATAATTCCTTTTTTTCAGAAAGAGGATTCTAAAACCTTAGGCTAACCATGGAGCCTGAGGTTTTTTTGTTTTTTTGACGAATATGGAACTTTTCAGAAATATTTTTTGTCCAGCGAAAGAGAATAGTTCAAAAGCAGGTACATTTGCGCTATAATGAAAAAGATAATTGAATCTTAGGAGGATGAAAGATGACAAAACAACAAATCGGCGTTGTCGGTATGGCTGTTATGGGCAAAAACTTAGCGTTGAACATCGAAAGCCGCGGTTATTCAGTTGCCTTATTTAACCGTACTGGTTCAAAGACAGAAGAAGTAGTAAAAGAACATCCAGATAAAAATTTTAAAGCAACCTATACGATAGAAGAATTTGTTCAATCTATTGAAAAACCACGTCGTATTTTATTAATGGTAAAAGCAGGATTTGCGACAGATGCAACGATCCAAGAATTATTGCCTCATCTAGACAAAGGCGATATTTTGATCGATGGCGGAAATACCTTCTTTAAAGATACGGTTCGTCGTAACGAAGAGTTGGCAAACTCAGGAATCAACTTTATCGGTACAGGTGTATCTGGTGGGGAAGAGGGCGCCTTGAAAGGTCCTTCGATCATGCCAGGAGGACAAAAAGAAGCGTATGAATTGGTTGCGCCAATCTTGGAACAAATTTCTGCAAAAGCCGAAGATGGAACACCTTGTGTGACTTATATTGGACCAAACGGTGCAGGCCATTACGTAAAAATGGTTCATAACGGGATCGAATATGGGGACATGCAGCTGATTGCTGAGTCTTATGACTTGATGCAAAACATATTAGGTCTATCTGTTGATGAAATGGCTGATATTTTTGCTGAATGGAACAAAGGCGAATTAGACAGCTATCTAATTGAGATCACAGCGGATATTTTGACTCGCAAAGACGATCAAGGTACAGGCAAACCAATCGTTGATGTGATTTTAGATGCTGCTGGTAATAAAGGAACTGGGAAATGGACAAGCCAAAGTGCCTTAGACCTAGGCGTACCACTACCATTGATCACTGAATCTGTTTTTGCCCGTTATATCTCGGCTTACAAAGAAGAACGGGTCAATGCCAGCAAAGTCTTACCAAAACCAGAAGCAGTTGCTTTTGAAGGAAACAAAGAAGAGTTTATCAATAAGATCCGCGAAGCATTATACTTCAGTAAGATCATGAGCTATGCACAAGGATTCGCGCAATTACGTACAGCATCAAAAGAGTATGATTGGGATCTTCCTTTTGGTGAAATTGCCAAAATTTGGCGTGCAGGCTGTATCATCCGGGCTCAATTTTTACAAAAAATCACGGATGCTTATGACAAGAATGCCGACATTGAAAACTTACTATTAGATGACTACTTCAAAGATATTACGAAACGTTATCAATCTTCTGTACGTGAAGTAGTTGCACTAGCTGTCCAAGCAGGAGTACCTGTGCCGACGTTCTCATCTGCGATCGCGTACTTCGATTCTTATCGTTCTGATCGTTTGCCAGCGAACTTGATCCAAGCACAACGGGATTACTTCGGAGCGCATACGTATGAACGGACAGATAAAGAGGGAATTTTCCATTATTCATGGTATGATGAAGCGTAAGCTTTAAGAGAATCCAAAAGAGAAAGACCGAAAGTGAGAACTTTCGGTCAATCTCTTTTTTATTTTTTAGATACATGATAAAATAAGACAGATAATGTCTAATTTAAAGGCAGAATAATCAATAAAGGGGCTATCAATAATGAGTAATATTCTAATCATTGAAGATGAAAAGAACTTAGCTCGATTTGTGGAATTAGAATTGAAGCATGAAGGGTATAATACTGAAGTTCATTATAACGGACGGACGGGACTGGATGCGGCGCTGAATAATGAATGGGATGCGATCTTATTGGATCTGATGCTTCCTGAGTTAAATGGGTTAGAAGTTTGCCGCCGCGTGCGTCAATCGAAGAACACCCCGATCATCATGATGACCGCACGAGATTCCGTGATTGATCGAGTATCAGGTTTGGATCATGGTGCTGATGATTATATTGTGAAGCCTTTTGCAATTGAAGAATTGCTGGCACGCTTACGTGCGTTGCTTCGCCGTATTGATATCGAAGGGGACAAAAACGTTGCAAAACAAACCACGATCACATACCGAGACCTAACGATTGAAAAAGAAAATCGTGTCGTTCGTCGCGGAACAGATGTCATTGAACTAACGAAACGCGAATATGAGCTATTGTTGACTTTAATGGAAAACGTTAATGTCGTTTTGGCCAGAGATGTTTTATTAAACAAAGTCTGGGGCTATGAGACAGAAGTTGAAACCAACGTTGTCGATGTTTACATCCGCTACTTACGGAATAAAATTGATGTACCAGGGGAGGAAAGCTATATCCAAACCGTTCGTGGTACAGGTTATGTGATGCGGTCGTGAACCTTAAAAAAAGAATGAAAAAATTAAAAGAACTGAAGGGGCCTTCTTTAACTGTAAAGTGGGCCTTCGCAAGTTCTTTCTTTATATTCGTCGTATTTACGATCTTTGCCGTGATCACCTATAAAACATCGGTGAATTTGATCGTCGCTAAAGAAGAAAACAATGTGGAGCGGACGATGTCAGAGGTTGCTTCTCGTTTAGCCAATTCGGATCAAGAACTAACATTGGTCCGAACGTATCGTAATTTAACCAAAAATGATGCGGGGACGACGAGCATTTATGATCGCACTTCAACGATCGATGGCAACTTAATGAAAATCGACTCCTTTATTTCGGAATTAGGCCAAGCACCATTGAGCCTGTTTGTTTATAATTTGAATGAGGACCTTGTGTTTAAAACCCATGAAAATGATTTAGCACTGATCGACACGCAGCGCAAAGCGCCAACCATCGTAACGCTGGATGGTATCACAGGCTTTCTCTCGATCCAACCCATTTATTCAAAAGGCACCAGAGAGCGGATTGGCTATGCTCAAACATTTTATGAGTTGACTTCTTTTTATGAAATACGCAGCAAACTGCTGCTGACTTTGATTATCTTAGAAGTCGTCTCTCTGATTCTCAGCAGTGTACTCGGGTTCTTTTTATCAGCGTATTTCCTTCAGCCATTAAAGGTATTACGGGATACGATGGAAACTGTTCGGAAAAACCCGCAGTCAACCGTGCATATGCCAGAATTAAATACGAACGATGAACTGTCTGATTTAGCAGATATATTTAATGAGATGTTGGATCGCATGCGCCTGTACATTGAGCAGCAAGAGCGATTCGTTGAAGATGTTTCTCATGAGTTACGGACACCCGTAGCAATCATTGAAGGACACATGAATCTTTTGCAACGTTGGGGGAAAGATGATCCAGAGATCTTGGATGAGTCCCTCGCAGCCAGTATGCAAGAGATCAGTCGAATGAAGACGCTAGTACAGGAAATGTTGGATCTCTCAAGAGCGGAACAAGTGGATGTTCATTATGCAAATGAAACAACTAATGCAAAAGAAGTTGTCTATCAAGTGTTCAATAACTTTAAAATACTGTATCCGGATTTTGTCTTTACATTGGATGATGATTTGTATCATGAGTTGAAGCTGAAAATCTATCGCAATCATTTTGAACAGATCATTATTATTGTCTTGGATAACGCAGTAAAGTATTCCACTGATCGAAAAGAAGTTCATCTATCCATTTCATTGGATCGTCAATCTTTTGAAATTGCCATCCAAGATTTCGGGGAAGGCATCTCCAAAGAAGACCTCGATAAGATCTTCAATCGTTTCTATCGGGTAGATAAAGCTCGTGCTAGAACCAAAGGTGGCAATGGTTTGGGGTTATCTATAGCAAAACAACTATTGGAAAGCTATAAAGGAAAAATCACGGCGGAGAGTGTCATTGGCCAAGGAACAATCTTTCGGATTTATATACCGATTCTTCAAACGGAAGATCGGACGAAAAGAGAACGTTGAGCAAAAAAGCTTAAGTTCTCTTTTTTCATTCTTAAATGATAGATTTAGTGCCGAAACACTGCTTATAAACGAACGTTCGAATCGTTTGGTAATGAATAATTCGCCTATGAAAATAGTTGTCAAAAAGCCTATTTTTTTAGTTGATTTTTCCTTTAAGAATTGCTATATTATTACTTGTCCTTGTTAAGACATTTGTAACAAACACTGATTGATCTTTTTTGAAATTAGTTGTTGACGAAACATTTTACAAGTGTTATTATAACAAAGTCGAAAAAATATCGTCTCTGAAAAAACCTGATAAATCAAAAAAACTTTTCAAAAAAGTGTTTGACATATAACGGTTGAGATGGTAAGATAAAAAAGTCGCTGAGGTTAAGAGAGAAGTTAAATAACAACTTCTTGAAAAAAACTTTTAAAAAAGAGTTGACAATCAAACGTCGCTCTGATATGATATAAAAGTTGCTAACGCAGCACGGTAGACCTTTGAAAACTGAACAAAGCAAGCAAACGAACCAATGTGTAGGACGTTTCAATTTATTGAAACAAATACATGCAAGCAATAGCTAGCAAAGTTAATTTTTATGAGCTTAATGACCGTATGGTCATTCAAACAAATCATTATGAGAGTTTGATCCTGGCTCAGGACGAACGCTGGCGGCGTGCCTAATACATGCAAGTCGAACGCTTTTTCTTTCACCGGAGCTTGCTCCACCGAAAGAAAAAGAGTGGCGAACGGGTGAGTAACACGTGGGTAACCTGCCCATCAGAAGGGGATAACACTTGGAAACAGGTGCTAATACCGTATAACACTATTTTCCGCATGGAAGAAAGTTGAAAGGCGCTTTTGCGTCACTGATGGATGGACCCGCGGTGCATTAGCTAGTTGGTGAGGTAACGGCTCACCAAGGCAACGATGCATAGCCGACCTGAGAGGGTGATCGGCCACACTGGGACTGAGACACGGCCCAGACTCCTACGGGAGGCAGCAGTAGGGAATCTTCGGCAATGGACGAAAGTCTGACCGAGCAACGCCGCGTGAGTGAAGAAGGTTTTCGGATCGTAAAACTCTGTTGTTAGAGAAGAACAAGGATGAGAGTAGAACGTTCATCCCTTGACGGTATCTAACCAGAAAGCCACGGCTAACTACGTGCCAGCAGCCGCGGTAATACGTAGGTGGCAAGCGTTGTCCGGATTTATTGGGCGTAAAGCGAGCGCAGGCGGTTTCTTAAGTCTGATGT
This sequence comes from Enterococcus sp. 4E1_DIV0656, assembly GCF_002140695.1. Classification (NCBI taxonomy): domain Bacteria; kingdom Bacillati; phylum Bacillota; class Bacilli; order Lactobacillales; family Enterococcaceae; genus Enterococcus; species Enterococcus sp. 4E1_DIV0656. The sequence continues at coordinate 2,065,726 of NZ_NGLF01000001.1, forward strand.
GAAAGCCCCCGGCTCAACCGGGGAGGGTCATTGGAAACTGGGAGACTTGAGTGCAGAAGAGGAGAGTGGAATTCCATGTGTAGCGGTGAAATGCGTAGATATATGGAGGAACACCAGTGGCGAAGGCGGCTCTCTGGTCTGTAACTGACGCTGAGGCTCGAAAGCGTGGGGAGCGAACAGGATTAGATACCCTGGTAGTCCACGCCGTAAACGATGAGTGCTAAGTGTTGGAGGGTTTCCGCCCTTCAGTGCTGCAGCAAACGCATTAAGCACTCCGCCTGGGGAGTACGACCGCAAGGTTGAAACTCAAAGGAATTGACGGGGGCCCGCACAAGCGGTGGAGCATGTGGTTTAATTCGAAGCAACGCGAAGAACCTTACCAGGTCTTGACATCCTTTGACCACTCTAGAGATAGAGCTTCCCCTTCGGGGGCAAAGTGACAGGTGGTGCATGGTTGTCGTCAGCTCGTGTCGTGAGATGTTGGGTTAAGTCCCGCAACGAGCGCAACCCTTATTGTTAGTTGCCATCATTTAGTTGGGCACTCTAGCGAGACTGCCGGTGACAAACCGGAGGAAGGTGGGGATGACGTCAAATCATCATGCCCCTTATGACCTGGGCTACACACGTGCTACAATGGGAAGTACAACGAGTTGCGAAGTCGCGAGGCTAAGCTAATCTCTTAAAGCTTCTCTCAGTTCGGATTGTAGGCTGCAACTCGCCTACATGAAGCCGGAATCGCTAGTAATCGCGGATCAGCACGCCGCGGTGAATACGTTCCCGGGCCTTGTACACACCGCCCGTCACACCACGAGAGTTTGTAACACCCGAAGTCGGTGAGGTAACCTTTTTGGAGCCAGCCGCCTAAGGTGGGATAGATGATTGGGGTGAAGTCGTAACAAGGTAGCCGTATCGGAAGGTGCGGCTGGATCACCTCCTTTCTAAGGAATATTTCGGAAGACTACACATCGTTTGCCTTTGTTCAGTTTTGAGAGGTCTACTCTCAAGTAAATACCCGGGGCCTTAGCTCAGCTGGGAGAGCGCCTGCTTTGCACGCAGGAGGTCAGCGGTTCGATCCCGCTAGGCTCCATTAACGACAATGGTCGTTATGCTTTGTTCATTGAAAACTGGATATCGAAGAAATAATCAAAACAAGTAACACACACCGAGTTGAAATGTTAAAAGAGTTTTTTAATAAGTTCAACGCTTATTTTCTTGAGCAACCTTCTATCGCTAGAAGAAGTACTCAAAACCGACCGTAAGGTCAAAGGTTAAGTGAATAAGGGCGCACGGTGGATGCCTTGGCACTAGGAGCCGATGAAGGACGGGACTAACACCGATATGCTTTGGGGAGCTGTAAGTAAGCTATGATCCAGAGATTTCCGAATGGGGAAACCCAGCATCTTTTATAGGATGTTACGTCTGCGTGAATACATAGCGCAGTCGAGGTAGACGCAGAGAACTGAAACATCTAAGTACCTGCAGGAAGAGAAAGAAAATTCGATTCCCTGAGTAGCGGCGAGCGAAACGGGAAAAGCCCAAACCAACAAGCTTGCTTGTTGGGGTTGTAGGACTCCGATATGGTAGTCTATTCAGATAGTCGAAATACTTGGAAAAGTATGTCAAAGAGGGTAAAAACCCCGTAGGCGAAATTTGGATAACACCTAGGAGGATCCTGAGTACGGCGGAACACGAGGAATTCCGTCGGAATCCGGGAGGACCATCTCCCAAGGCTAAATACTCCCTAGTGACCGATAGTGAACCAGTACCGTGAGGGAAAGGTGAAAAGCACCCCGGAAGGGGAGTGAAATAGATCCTGAAACCGTGTGCCTACAACAAGTTAGAGCCCGTTAATGGGTGATAGCGTGCCTTTTGTAGAATGAACCGGCGAGTTACGATAGCATGCGAGGTTAAGTTGAAGAGACGGAGCCGCAGCGAAAGCGAGTCTGAATAGGGCGAATGAGTATGTTGTCGTAGACCCGAAACCATGTGATC
>NZ_NGLF01000001.1:2070217-2204288 GCF_002140695.1 Enterococcus sp. 4E1_DIV0656
AATGAGCTTCTTTTAGGCTGGAGAGTTGTCCGAGTGGCCGAAGGAGCATGATTGGAAATCATGTAGATGGCTATCGCTGTCTCAAGGGTTCGAATCCCTTACTCTCCGTTTTAAACTTAGGTCCGTTGGTCAAGTGGTTAAGACACCGCCCTTTCACGGCGGTAACACGGGTTCGAATCCCGTACGGATCATTACAATTTAATGAACAACCTTCGGGGGTTTAGCTCAGCTGGGAGAGCATCTGCCTTACAAGCAGAGGGTCAGCGGTTCGATCCCGTTAACCCCCATTACGGTTTGGTAGTTCAGTTGGTTAGAATGCCTGCCTGTCACGCAGGAGGTCGCGGGTTCGAGTCCCGTCCAGACCGTTTCATTAATTTTGTAAAACTTATATTTTCTTATATGGCTCGGTAGCTCAGTTGGTAGAGCAATGGATTGAAGCTCCATGTGTCGGCAGTTCGATTCTGTCCCGCGCCACCATGGAGGAGTAGCGAAGTGGCTAAACGCGACGGACTGTAAATCCGTTCCTTAGGGTTCAGTGGTTCGAATCCACTCTCCTCCATTCATAGGGGCATAGTTTAAAGGTAGAACAGCGGTCTCCAAAACCGTTAGTGTGGGTTCAATTCCTGCTGCCCCTGCCATTATATATTTAACAGTTCTTATCACGGCGGGTGTGGCGAAGTGGTTAACGCACCGGATTGTGGCTCCGGCATTCGTGGGTTCGATTCCCATCACTCGCCCTTTCATTTTTGGGGTATAGCCAAGCGGTAAGGCAACGGACTTTGACTCCGTCATGCGTTGGTTCGAATCCAGCTACCCCAGTACAATCTTCACTTGATTGTAGATTGCAACAATAGTATAATGGCGGTATAGCCAAGTGGTAAGGCAGAGGTCTGCAAAACCTTCATCACCGGTTCAAATCCGGTTACCGCCTTAGTACTAAATACTAACCTTTCAACATGCCGGCGTGGCGGAATTGGCAGACGCGCTGGACTCAAAATCCAGTGCCCGTTGAGGGCGTGCCGGTTCGACCCCGGCCGCCGGTATCATTGATGTATCAGTCTTTTATAAGATTGATACATTTTTTTGTTTATAAAAGTCTACAAATACGATTTTGGAGGACAACTCATATAGCAAAGATTTTTTTGTTTTGTTACTATTGAAAGCCTTTCCTTAATCTTGTATAGTTTTTACATGAATAGCTGCAAGGAACAGGAGAGGGGGGATCAAATTGAAATGGTATGAGAATAGAATCAAATCAGCGATAGATGGGACAAATCCAATGGTGATCAAAGAATTGTCTGGCAGTTTTGCTGTTTATGGCGATGTCCAATTTCTTCCTGGATATTGTGTATTATTACCTAAAAGAGAGGTGGCTTCTTTAAAATGATCTAGATTTAAATGAGCGACAGGTTTTCTTAACTGATATGACTCTTTTAGGAGATGCTATAATACAGGCTTGTTCTCCATTGAGAATCAATTATGAACTATTGGGAAATACCGATAACTTTCTTCATGCACATCTTTTTCCCCGTTATGAATGGGAAACCGGCGAAGCGAAAAAAATGCCTGTTTGGTTGTATGACAAATCCCATTGGACTAATCCAGAGTATCACTATTCAGAAAAAAGTGATGGAGAGCTAAGACAAAAGATAGCCTCTTGTTTAGAAAATGCCTATCGTTTGTCTAATGAACCTTTCTAATCTAGTAACCTCAATAAAAGAACCTCCATGAAGCGATCGCTTCATGGAGGTTCTTTCCTTAGATTAATCAATATACTTAAGAACTGCGACTTCTTTTGGTTTCAGAACTGCCAACTGTTTGGTTTCTTTGGTTAGAAGGTCTACTCCAGCGGCTTTCAGCTTCACTTCTGTTGTCTGCTCGGTATGGTTTAAGAAAAAGACGAGTGTATAGCCAGCACCTTTGCGACAGGTAACGGAGATTTCAGTAGGAGCAGCCAAGAAGTGCTGGGCATGAGTCGTTAATTTGTGATTTTCCAGAATGGTCGCTAAAAATGTAGTTAGTCCTTCAAGAGACAATTCTGTTCCCACGTAATACGCATACCCATCGTCGATCCGGTTCATGGTAATGGCGGGCTTATCGGTCAAATAACCGGATTGGAAGGTTGCCAAAGCTTTCGCACCTTTTAGATGAATGACTTCCTCCCATAGAGAATTGTCGTTCCGATGACCTTGAAAGTCAATCTGATGCTGGGTAGCTGCTTTCATTGGGTAAAACTCTTCTACAATGATCCCTAATGTGTCTCTAAACAAGCCTGGATAGCCCCCAAGATAGACTTGGTCATTTTCATTGACGATCCCACTAAAGAAATTGGTCAAGAAGATACCGCCTTGTTGCACGTAATCATGGATCTTCTTACCGAATGCTTCGGGTGCTGAATAGAGATTTGGGGCGATCACTAAAGGATAGCCATCTAGGGATTCGGAAGGATGGACAAAGTCTACGCTCAAATTTAACGCCCTTAGCGCGGCATACAGGCTGCGTAACTGATGAATGTACTTTAAGGTTCTTGGTTTGGCATCCAATTCCAGCGCCCACCAATTTTCCCAGTCGAAGACAACCGCGACATCAGCCAAGAAGCGCGTCCCAACGATTTCGGATAGTTGCGAAAATTCGTTGCCTAATTGTGCACATTCACGAAAGATACGGCTTGACTGAGGATCTCCGTGAGGCACCATCGCACTATGAAATTTTTCCGCACCGCCACGAGACTGTCGCCATTGGAAGAACATGATACCATCAGCACCATGAGCTAGCGATTCATAACTCCAAAGACGCAACTGGTTGGGTGTCTTGGCCCCGTTGATTTGTCGCCAATTAACAGCGCTTGTGGCTTGCTCCATGATCAAGAATGGCTTTTTCTTCAAACTGCGGGTTAAATCGTTAGCAAGAAATTGCGGGTAAGGGATTTTTTCAAAGGGATTCGGGTACGAATTCCAGCTGACCACATCTATTTCAGGTGCCCATTTAAATCCATCTACGTATTTGTGTAAGCCCATAAGATTGGTCATATAAGGAATGTCATGGGAATATTTTGCGATCGCCGCCTTTTCAATTTGATAAAGTTCCAGATTCATGTCGGAAAGAAACCGACGGTAGTCTAATTGCTGTGCAGGATTTTTGAAGGTTGGCATTGACTCTGGTAAGAAAATTTCCTCCCAGCTGCCATAGGATTGACTCCAAAACTTCGTTGACCAAGCATCATTCAATCCAGCGATGGTCAGATATTTCTCTGCTAACCATGTCTGAAATCTTTTCCGACAATGATCGCAATAACACTCGTGGATGTGACAGGTATATTCATTATTGATATGCCACATGACCAGCCCTGGATGATTAGCATAACGGTTTGCGACTGCTTCAGACAAATCGGCGGCATATTGACGATAGATAGGGGAAGTCGGACAGTAGTGCTGGCGCGCACCATGAACCAGTCGATTGCCATGAATGGTCACAGGCAGCATCTCAGGGTGTTTTTGAACAAGCCAAGCGGGAGGAGAAGCTGTTCCATTGGCTAGGTCGATCATGATATTGTTTTCATATAAAAGATCCATCAGCCAATCCAGAAATTCAAAATCATAGGTGGATTCATCTGGCTGCAGATTGACCCAGCCAAAAATATTGATACTTACATAGTTCACACCTGCTTCTTTCATTAAGCGCATATCTTCAAGAATGACTTCTTTAGACCATTGTTCAGGATTGTAGTCGGCACCATAGTAAAGCTGACGTTGCGTTTTCATCAAATCGCTCCTTTATAGACGTTTCTTTAGTATCAAGATACTTGAATCATATCAAATATTCATCTGTTTGATAGCGGTATCATTTGAAAATCATGAAATGATCCAAAAAAACAAAGATAGTTCAATCTGGTTTCGCAACTAGGGCTATAGTCCGCCAGTTCTTTTGCCTTGCTGTTTTTTTTACAAAAATATACAATTGAAAAAGGCGGTAAATTAAAGTATCTAGAATTTATATTCTTTATTAGTTGTTTTTTTATCGGGGGTTTCTTTTTTTAAAATGCATGTTTATAACTATATGATCCGAAAAAACTTTGAATCACGAGTAGAAAAAACACGATGAGTCGAAGAAATGAATAATTATGTGATGTAGAATCAAAAAAAAGAATGACATAAGTTATTCTACAAAATTGCCAAGAAGGAGAGAAAAGTCCATGAACCAGCCAATACAGATCTTTTCTGAGATTGCACCCTTAAAGCGGGTGCTGTTGCATCGTCCAGGAGCAGAATTGGAAAACTTGATGCCGGATTATCTTGATCGCTTGTTGTTCGATGATATTCCTTTTCTAGACCAAGCACAAAAAGAGCATGATTTTTTTGCCGAGACTTTAAGAAACAGAGGGGTGGAAGTCCTTTATTTGGAAGATCTTGCTGCAGAGACATTGTCGACGACCGGTGCCAAAGAAGCTTTTTTAGAAGATTATTTAAATGAGACAACGATCCTTGATGAAGAGATTCGCAACGAAGTGCGCAATTTTTTCCTGTCGATCAAAGATAATCGCTCCTTTATCGATCATACGATGGCGGGCTTGAAAAAAAGTGAGGTAGAAATTCCAAGAGCTAGCAAGTTAACGGCGATCGTTGAAACGGAATATCCTTTTTTGATCGATCCAATGCCAAACTTGTATTTCACGAGAGATCCGTTTGCTACGATTGGTCATAGCGTTTCCTTGAATCGAATGTATTCTGCAACGAGAAGACGAGAAACCCTCTACGGAAAACAAATTTTTACGCACCACCCGATGTTTTCCCGCAATGAGACGAACTTTTTGTATCATCGGGACGAAACGACGCGGATGGAAGGTGGCGATCAGCTGATTTTATCTGATAAAATCGTGGCGATCGGTATCTCTCAACGAACCGAGGTTGCTTCTATCGAAAAAATTGCCGAAACGATTTTTGCTACAGAACCGAGTTTTGAACATATCTTGGCATTTAATATTGGTGAAGAACGAAAATTTATGCACTTAGATACGGTCTTTACGATGGTGGATCATGATAAGTTCACGATCCATCCAGAAATCGAGGGAGAACTTTCGCTGTATTCAATCACTAAACACAAGGACGGTGTGCGAGTATATGAGGAAAAAGATACGTTGGAAAACATTCTTTGCCGTTATTTAGATTTGCCTGAAGTACACTTGATTCGCTGTGGTGGTGACGACTTAGCGGCAGCAGCCAGAGAACAATGGAATGATGGTTCCAATACATTGGCGATCGCCCCAGGGGAAGTCGTGGTCTATGACCGCAATACCATCACCAACGGGTTGTTAAAAGAGGCAGGCGTCAAGTTGAATGAGATCTCAGGAAGTGAATTGGTTCGCGGACGTGGAGGTCCACGCTGTATGAGTATGCCATTTATTCGTGAGTAGGACGAATCTTTGTTATTTTAATTACGGATTTTTGCTTTGAAATTATGAAAGTTAAGAAATAGAAGAGAGAAAAATAAAAGAAAGATTTGAAACGGCATTCTGTTTCTAATCTTTCTTTTTTGTCATCATTTAACCCCCTATAAATTGAAAAGGATTTCTTTTTGTGAAAATGTGTAATTTTTGTGACTTTTATATGTAAAGACTATAAAAAAACGCTAGGAACCTTGTTCTATCGCTAAATTTATGGTACGGTTATATTAGAAAACGGAAATAGGTGAAGGTATTTGCCACTTATTGATTTTTGACACCCTACGATCAGCGAATGCCATATGCTTGATTTGTAGTGGTTTTTTTTGCGGAAAAAAAGGGAAAGCAGGTGAGAAAATGGCAGTAGATGCAATTCGATTATTACAAGAAGCAGAGCAATTTGCTGAAAATAAAAACCAAGAAGCGGAAGCAGAAAAAAAACAATTGGCACAAGAACGCGAAGAACGGTTGAAGGCGTTTAAAAAAGAGTTAGCAGAAAAAGAAGCCCAACAAAAAGAAGCAATCAATCAAAAAATCGCAGCTGAGTTAACACAGTCAAAAGAACCGCTCATGGCTAAAACGAAAGCAGAAGTGGAAACACTACGAACGATCCCTAATGAGTTAAAGGAAGAAGCATTGGCAATAATAATAAATAAGGTTGTGACATAAATGGCAATTGCAAAAATGCAAAAGTTCAGTCTGTTGACCTTTTACGATCAGAAAGAAGCTGTTTTAGAGCAGCTGCAAGACTTTCAGGGCGTAGAACTGCTTTCTTCGGAGAAATACTACGATTCTGAAGAAACGACGGGTGTTTTGACACCGGTTCGCGAGGAACAGTCTGAAGAAGAAATGGAGAACCAGTTTGGTCAAGTCAACTGGAGCTTAAATTTTTTAGAAGAATATGTACCCAAAAAAGGAATGCTGGCACAACTGCGGCAACCAATCAAAAAATATACCCTTCAAGAATTGGCTGAAACAGCCCACACCTATCCCTGGCAAGAATTATGCCAGACCCTTCGTAAACAAGACAAACGTCTTCGCTTGATCGATCAAGAAAAACGCGATGTATTAGCACAAGAAGCAGAGCTGTCGATTTGGAAGTATTTTAAAGAGCGTCCAGCGGTTTTAAAGGAATTAAAAAAATCAGGTGGCTTGCTAGGTTCGATTCCCACTTCTGAAATGGCTGACTTTACGACGAACAGTGAGAAGCTGCCGCTCGTCTATGTGGAAACTGTTTATCAATCACAAACAACCACTTATTTACTGGTCCTTTTCCACAAAGATGTAAAAGAAAAAGTAACTTCACTTCTTAAAAAAGTAGCCTTTGAGCAATACATCTACCCTTATGAGGGCATCCCAGAAGAAGATCTGCAAACGATGAAAGAAAAATCCCAACGTTTAATTGATGAAGAAAAAGAGATCAAATCCTCTCTTCGTGCAATGACAAACGAGCAAGAAACTTTGCGGATCGTTGCCGAGTATTTAGATGGAGCAATCACCCGCTTAAAAAGCAATAAGATGCTTTTACGTTCTACTCATGCGGTCTCGATTTCTGGCTGGGTTCCTGTTGATGGGACGGCCGAATTAGAAAAACGCATCAAAAAAGGAACCACGGATAACTATTACCTCGAATACCAAGAAGTGACGGAAAAAGAGATTAGTAATGTGCCGATTTTATTAGAAAACGCACGTTGGATCAAACCTTTTGAAGGACTTGTTCGGATGTACAGCTTGCCGCAATATGACGAGTTAGATCCGACACCATTTATGGCGCCTTTTTATATGGTGGCATTCGGGATGATGGTTGCCGATTTTGGCTATGGTTTGCTTTTGTTTCTGGCGACGTTTCTTGGGAAAAAGCTGTTCCACCTCAGCAAAGGGCTGGAACAAAACTTGACCCTCTTTCAGTTATGCTCGATCCCTACGATTATTTGGGGCTTGATCTATGGCAACTTCTTCGGATTTGAATTCTCATTCCAACTGTTGTCTGCCCAGGATGATGTCAACCAGATCTTAGTCTTATCCGTGATTTTTGGGTACATCCAGATCATGTTTGGTTTGGCACTGAAATTCTATATTCTATGGAAGAAAAAAGACCAGAAACTGGCCGCGATGTTCCAAGCCGGTTCATGGATCGTCTTTTTGATCAGTGTGGCTTTTGTTGCCGCAGGAATGCTGCTTTTCCCTGACACACCGTTACAAACGATTGGGATCGTAATGATCGCTGCCAGTCTATTAGCAGTGGCCATCGGAGGCAGTTTAGAAGGTAAAACCTTAGCCGGAAAAATCGGTTCTGGATTGTACGGATTGATGGATGTGACCAATTATGTTGGTGACTTGATCAGTTACACCCGTCTGATGGCGTTAGGGGTTGCCGGCGGAAGTATCGCCTCAGCCTTCAACTTGATCATCAGCTACCTGCCGCCAGCAGCCCGGTTTACGGTTGGTATCTTATTATTTGTGGCATTGCATGGCCTAAATATTTTCTTAAGTTACCTTAGTGCGTATGTTCATGGTATCCGTTTGCAGTATTTAGAGTATTTTGGAAAATTCTTTACGGGGGGCGGACGTGCCTTTGACCCGTTCAAATCAAATGAAAATTATGTAGAGATCATCTCAGAAGAAAAGTTACAGGAGGACAATAATGGAAAATTGGATTAGTTTCTTTTACGAAAATGGTGGAATTGTTTTTGCAGCTTTAGGTGTAGCGACCGCAACGATTTGCGGCGGTATCGGATCAACGATTGGTGTTGGGATGACCAGTGAAGCAGCGTCAGGCTTGATCTCAGAGCAGCCAGAGAAATTCGGACAAGCGTTGATCTTAGAGTTGCTGTCTAGTACTCAGGGGTTATACGGGTTCGTAATTTCCTTTATGATCTTTGGTCAAATCAGCGGTTCGCTCTCATTCGATCGCGGATTGTACTTGTTTATTGCTTCATTGCCAATCGCATTAACAGCGATCGTAGCCGGAAAATGGCAAGGACGTGCCGCAAGTGCTGCGATGCAGATTTTAGCCAAAAAACCAGAACATGTGACCAAAGGAATTATCTTGGTAGCGATGATGGAAACGTATTGTATTTTAGGGTTCGTTATTTCCTTCTTGCTTGTCTTGAATTAAGAGGAGGGAAAAGTGAATGTCTGATATTACACGTTTAACTGACAAAATAACCGCTGATGCGGAAAAGAAATACCAGCTGCAAATCAAAGAAGCGAAAAAAGAAAGTGAAAATCAAGAAAACTTGAAGCGAACGCAATTAGAAAAAGAGCTTAGTGAGCGGTTAGCTTTTTATGAAAAAGAAAAACGTGCGGCGATGTATTTGGAAATCTCAGATGTGCATATTCAATCAAGAAACAAGGTCTTGGCAGCAAAGCAGTCGGTCTTAGATGAGCTGTTTACTGAGGCTTTGACCCGTTTAAATACGATGGATCAAGCAGCATTTTATGCGTTTATCGCTAATGGCTTGGCGAATGCAAGGTTAACTGGTGAGGTTGAGTTGCTTTTAGGTGAGAAGACCCGCCATTTAGTGGATGAGGAGCTCCTCGCTAAATTGCAGGCATCTGCCCCAGATGTTCAGCTGAAACTGGTAAATAAAACGATCCCTCGTAAGGGTGGCTTTTTGTTGCGACAAGAAGCGATCGAGTTGAATTTTACTTTTGATGCGCTACTAGAAGCCAACAAAGAAGAGTTAAGCAATACGTTACTGCAATTGATTTTTGAACAGTAAGCAGGTGCAAACAGATGAATGACATCAAATACAATACCTTAAATACGAGAATTCGGACGTATGAATCGCAATTATTCGATCGCAGCCGCTATGAGCGGATGCTCTCGGCTGCTAGCGCAGAAGAAATCTACGGTATGTTGCAAGAAACGGTTTATGGTGACTTCATCAACGAGGATGATCGTGTACACGACTTTGAACATGTGTTGATGGCGGAGTTGAAACGGGTATACGACACGATGTATCAGCTGACACCGGAAAAAGCGATCGTTGATTTCTTTGCTTTGAAATATGACTATCAAAATCTGAAAGTCTTGGTAAAAGCGGCGTACATGCAAGAAGATTTTTCTGAATATCTTGTCCCAATTGGTACCCAGCCGCTTTCCGTCCTTAAGGATCTGGTCAAGACCAGAAAAAGCAATCTTGTTGCCAAAGAGATGGTTGATTGTGTGGAAGAAGTCTTCTCTTATATTGAGAACTACCATGAGGTCCAATCGATCGACATCATCTTTGATAACCACTATTGGGAACAATTGTGGACGATTGGCAAAGAATACGACGACGATCTGCTGCAAAGCTTGATTCGTCGACAAATCGATATTTTCAACATTTCAACAACGTTGCGCAGTTACGCGATGAAACGCAAGCGCGGCTTTATCAGCGCAGTTTTAGCCGATCATGGAAACCTACCTGCAAAAGAATTGTTAGCTGAGATCACGACTTCCCTTGAGGCATTTGTGGCATATTTGCAAGGGACTCCTTATAAAGAACTGATCAATCACAGCTATGAAGAGTTGGTAGAGAAGAAGACCTTGAATACCTTTGATATACGCAAAGACAATTTTCTAATGGCGAAGCTCAAAGAACATAAAATTGTTCCTTTTGGCCCTTCAGCATTGGCAGGGTACTTGTACGCCAAGGAAATTGAAAGCAAGAACTTGCGTATTCTCCTGATTGGGAAAATCAATAAGGTGCCGGAAGAGATTTTAAGAAGTCGGGTGCGTGATAGTTATGCATAAAAAAATAGCAATGATGGGTGGTAAGAACTCGATCTTGCCTTTCAAAGGGCTAGGGATCGACATCTTTCCAGTCAGCGATTTGGATGAAGCCGCCCAACAACTAGAAGAAATGGCTGAAGCCTATGGGGTAATCTTTTTGACTGAGCGATTGATCGAACAATTAGAACCGATCGTTCGCCGCTATGAAGAAGTACCGACACCAGCGATCATTCCGATTCCAAGTAGTACGGGTAGTTTAGGGATCGGCATGGCACGAATTCAGCAAAATGTGGAAAAAGCGGTAGGAATGAATATATTAGATTCATAACAGACAAGTCAGCCAGCTAGGAGGAATAAATGTGGCATTTGGCACAATTGAAAAAGTATCGGGACCACTGGTCACCGCCTCAGGATTAAGTGGCGCAAAAATCCACGAAATCTGCAAAGTCAGTGACAAGGGCCTTATCGGTGAGATCATTGAGATCAAAAAAGGGCTGGTTTCGATCCAAGTATACGAAGAAACAGCGGGAATCGGACCAGGCGAGCCCGTGGAAACGACAGGCGCACCATTGTCTGTCGAACTAGCACCAGGTTTGTTGACTCAGATGTTTGATGGGATCCAACGACCATTAGATACGTTTATGTCGCAAACAGAAAGTGATTTTTTGGAACGAGGGGTTACCATCGATCCACTGAATCGCCAAAAGAAATGGACCTTTGTCCCTCAAGTACAAGTCGGTGATACCGTACAAGGTGGCGACATTTTAGGTTCAGTACAAGAAACATCGGTGATCGAGCATAAGATCATGGTGCCACCAAACTATGAAGGAACCGTCAAAGAAATCATGGTAGGGAATTTTGCTATTACTGAAGTGATCTGTGTCTTAGAAACCATTGAGGGTGAAAAAAACTTGACGATGGTTCAGAAATGGCCGGTTCGTCAACCACGTCCCGTTACTGCTAAATTAAATCCAGGCGAACCACTGGTCACTGGACAGCGAGTCATCGACACCTATTTTCCAGTGGCAAAAGGCGGCTCAGCTGCCGTTCCCGGACCATTTGGTGCCGGAAAAACGGTTGTTCAGCACCAAATTGCTAAATGGTCGGATGTGGATATCGTGGTCTATGTCGGCTGTGGCGAGCGAGGCAATGAAATGCGGGATGTTATGAATGAATTTCCTGAACTGATCGATCCAAATACCGGCAAGTCAATCATGGAACGAACGGTCTTGATCGCCAATACGTCGAATATGCCAGTTGCTGCTCGGGAAGCCTCAATCTATACAGGAATCACGATTGCAGAATATTACCGTGACATGGGCTATAGTGTTGCTATCATGGCAGACTCAACATCACGTTGGGCAGAAGCGCTGCGGGAAATGAGTGGACGATTGCAAGAGATCCCAGGAGATGAAGGCTATCCGGCGTACCTTGGAAGTCGAATTGCGGAATACTATGAGCGAGCAGGGCGTTTCCATTCATTAGGCACACAACCTCGGGAAGGAAGCATTACCGCAATTGGTGCGGTTTCACCTGCTGGTGGAGACATCTCAGAACCGGTCACCCAAAATACCTTACGAATCGTGAAAGTCTTCTGGGCATTGGATAGTATGCTGGCGCAAAAACGGCATTTTCCTTCCATCAACTGGATGAATTCCTATTCCCTTTACGAAGATCAAATCAATTCTTATTTAGATCAATTATTAGGCGATCGCTGGTCGGAGCTAGTCAATGAATCAATGGCGATTCTCCAAGAAGAAAGCCGTTTAGAAGAAATCGTTCAATTGGTAGGGATGGATTCTCTTTCTCAAAGAGACCGTTTGACAATGATGACAGCCCGTTCTTTGAGACAAGATTACTTGCAGCAAAACGCCTTTGATGACGTTGACACGTATACATCTCGCAATAAGCAGTTCAAAATGTTGGAGAATATTCTTTACTTTAATGAACAAGCCCAACGTGCACTGCAGCTAGGTGCTTACTTAGATGAGATCACAAAAGGAACGGTTGATCTGCGTGAGCGCATCGCCCGCAGCAAATACATTCCTGAAGAAGAATTGACCCGCTTGGATACGATCAAGCATGACATCAAAGAAAAGTTACAACGAATCATTGAAACTGGAGGTGTTCATTGATGTTAAAAGAATATCGTACAGTTTCCGAAATTGCCGGCCCTTTAATGGTGGTCGAAAATGTTCGAGGCGTTAAATTCGACGAACTCGTTGAGGTCCGCATGGACACAGGCGAGATCCGTCAAGGACAAGTACTGGAAGTCAGTGATGACAATGCTGTTGTCCAAGTATTTGAAGGTACCAGTAATTTGAGTGCTGAAGAAAGCAAAGCAAGGTTTCTAGGAACTGGTTTAACTTTAGGGGTTTCTCTAGATATGATGGGTCGGGTTTTTGACGGTTTAGGAAAACCAAAAGATAATGGCCCGAGAATCTTGCCCGAAAAACGCATCGATGTAAATGGTGAAGCCATCAATCCGATGGCACGGGACTTCCCGGATGAATTTATCCAAACTGGGATTTCAACGATCGATCATTTAAATACATTAGTTCGTGGACAAAAATTACCAATCTTTTCTGCTTCTGGTTTGCCTCATAAAGAGATCGCTGCTCAAATTGCACGACAAGCAACAGTACCCAGCCAAGAAGGCAATTTTGCGATCGTCTTCGCAGCAATTGGGATTCCGTTTGAAGAAGCTGAATTTTTCGTGGATGAATTCCGCAAAACCGGTGCATTAGATCGATCTGTTTTGTTTATGAACCTTGCCAACGATCCAGCAATCGAACGGATCGCTACTCCTAAGATGGCATTGACTGCAGCAGAGTATTTGGCTTTTGAAAAAGGCATGCACGTCTTAGTGATCATGACCGATATGACGAACTACTGCGAAGCATTGCGAGAAATCTCCGCTGCCCGCCGAGAAGTTCCGGGACGTCGCGGCTACCCAGGGTATCTATACACCAACTTAGCTACACTGTATGAACGGGCAGGACGTTTGATGGGCAAAGAAGGATCGGTCACACAGATTCCGATCTTAACGATGCCAGATGGCGATAAAACCCACCCGATTCCTGATTTGACTGGCTATATCACAGAAGGACAAATCATTTTGTCGCGAGACCTTTACAAACGCAATATCAATCCGCCAGTGGATATTTTGCCAAGTCTTTCTCGGTTGAAGGACAAAGGAACGGGAGAAGGTAAGACCCGTGCAGATCATGCGGCAACGATGAATCAAATTTATGCCGCCTATTCCGATGGGAAAGCTGCCAAAGAGTTATCGATCGTTTTAGGAGAGTCTGCCTTGTCTGATCTTGATAAAAAGTACGCGCGTTTTGCAGATCTTTTCGAAAAAGAGTATGTCAACCAGGGATTTGAAACCAACCGGACGATTGAAGAAACGTTAGATTTAGGCTGGAAGCTATTAGCTACCTTGCCAAAACAAGAGTTGAGCCGTATCAAAGAAGAATTTATCGACGCCTATTACCCAACGGACGAGGATGTGAGTTCTTAATGGCGATCTTAAATGTCAATCCAACTCGGATGGAACTAAGTCGTTTGAAAAAACGGCTGACGACGGCAACCCGTGGTCACAAATTATTGAAAGACAAGCAAGATGAGCTGGTGCGCCAATTCATTCAGCTAGTAAAGAAAAACCAGGAGCTTCGTAAAAAAATGGAAACTGCGCTGCAAGCAGGGATGGAAGAGTATGTGCTGGCTTCTAGTAGTATTCCCGATGTCGTTTTGCAAGAAGCATTTATGATCCCTTTAAATAAAGTGACCCTAGATGTACAAAGTCGGACCATCATGAATATGGATGTGCCAGTGTTAAATCCTGTTTACGAAGAAGAGAGCTCCGATGATGACTTTTCCTACGGTTTTGTAAGTACCACCAGTGAGCTGGATCTCTCGTTGTCTCATCTTGATCAGATGCTGCCAGTGATGCTTCAGTTGGCCGAAATCGAGAAAACCTGTCAACTGATGGCCAATGAGATCGAGCGGACGAGGCGAAGAGTCAATGCGTTAGAGTATATGACGATTCCCAAGCTGACGGAAACCATTCAATACATCGAAAGCAATCTGGCAGAAGACGAACGAGCAACATTGACCCGCTTGATGAAGGTCACAGATATCATTGCGGAAAATGAAGCAAAGTAAGGATTTTGCCAATCATTTGGAAGAATCAAAAAAGGCACGTAGAAGGGGGTTCCTTTCTACGTGTCTTTTTGCTTGTTAAGAGCGTAAGAGCAGTTGGTCATCTTTTAATTCAGCACCACTATTTTGATGGAACATTTCCATCAATTCAGGGACTGTTAAATGTTGCTTTTGCTCACCGGCAATATCCACGACGATCTTGCCTTGATGAAACATGATCAGGCGATTGCCATAGCGAATGGCATCTTCCATATCATGAGTAACCATGAAGGCCGTCAACTGCTGTGAACGAATCAATTGATCGGTCAATGCCATGACAGTCAACGAGGTTTTTGGATCTAGGGCAGCGGTATGTTCATCTAATAAAATCAATTTAGGTTGTTGCAATGTTGCCATCAAGAGGGTAATCGCTTGACGCTGTCCGCCTGATAACAAACCGATCTCGGCAGAAAGACGATTTTCTAAGCCTAAGTTTAGACTGGCTAATTTTTCTTGGAAAAACGCGCGATTTTTTGCTTTGACGCCTGTCGCAAACCCTCGGACTTGGCCCCGTTTGTAAGCAAGTGCTAAGTTTTCTTCAACAGTCAAACGAACCGCTGTCCCCATACGTGGATCTTGAAAGACTCGGCTAATATCCTTTGAGCGTTTCGTAACGGATAAACGGGTGATGTCTTTCCCATCTAAGGTGATTTTTCCTTGTTCTGTTGGGATCGTTCCTGCAATACTGTTTAAAAGGGTCGATTTTCCGGCACCATTGCCACCGATGATCGTGATAAAATCTCCGGCATTCATCGTCAGGTCAATGCCTCGCAAGACATGGTTCTCATTGATCGTCCCTTTTTCAAAGGTTTGGTGTAGATTTTCGATTGTTAAGACTGAAGTCATTAGGATTGGCCTCCTTTGGTTTTTGGCAGCATCTTTTTAAGTCCTAGTTTTGAACGAAGCTGCGGTAACGAGAGGCAGATGACTAAGACGATTGCGGATGCCAGTTTGATATCATTGGCTTCGACATTGAACTCGAAAACGACGGCCAGGATAAAGCGATAAACGATCGCTCCAATCACGATGGTGATCAACCGCAAAAGCAAAGATTTATTGGCAAATAAAACTTCTGCAATAATGATCGATGCTAAGCCAATCACGATCGTACCGATTCCGGAGTTTAGGTCAGCAAAACCGTTGTTTTGGGCTAAAAGAGCACCTGAAAGGGCGATACAGCCATTAGAGATCATGTAACCGATGATCTTCATATTATCGGTGTTGATGCCGTTGGCTTCACTCATAGCTAAATTATCGCCTGTTGCGCGCAATGCTAAGCCGATCTCTGTACGGAAAAAGAGGAACAAGCACAAAATGACGATAGCTGCGAAGAGAAAGCCCGCAAGAATCACGGCATTGTTTTTGGTCAGACCCATTGCTTGAAATTGGGTGAAGACCGTGTCTTGTCCTAACAAGGCAATGTTGGGAGCACCCATCACACGATTTGTGATGGAATAAAGCCCAGTCATCGTGATGATCCCGGCCAACAAGGCTGGGATCTTTAGTTTTGTATGCAGTAGTCCGGATACCAAGCCGGCTAACATGCCACCGCCAAAGCCCATCAAACTGGCTAGTATGGGGGAGACGCCATTCGTAATACTGATTGCAGCGATCCCTGCACCTAATGGAAAACTTCCTTCTGCAGTTAAATCAGCGATATCCAGAATACGGAAGGTCAAAAATACTCCGATTGCCAGCAATGCCCAAAGGATCCCTTGAGAGGTGGCAGATTGTAGTAATAGTAAGAACGTGTCGACTAAATTCATATGATTTCCTCAAATCTAAAATAGTATGGTTATTCTGGGGCAGTGATGCTGGCAGGATCAATCCCTAAAGCTGCAGCCATTTCTTCATTGACGACTAACTCTAAATTCTCCGCTGTTTCAACGGGTGTGGTAGCTGGTTCTGCATCGCCATCCAAAATTTTTGCTGCTAGTTTTCCTGTTTGAATGCCTAGTGATTTATAGTCAATACCATAAGTTGCTAGAGCTCCATCATCGACTTGTTCCACGGAACCTGCGACGATCGGTGTTTTGGTTTCTTTCGCCACTTCACCGACGATTGCAGCAGCAGAGGCAAAGGTATTATCTGTTGGAATATAAATGCCATCGACATCTTTTGCCAGGCTAGAGGTCACTTGCTGCACATCATTGGTGGTATTGGCGGTCAATACTTTAACGTCGACTCCAGCAGCTTTTAAGGCTTCTTCTGCCAAGTCTGCTTGAATTTTCGAGTTAGCTTCACCTGCATTATACATAATGCCGATCGTCTTGGCGTCAGGGACGATGCTTAACAGCAAATTGATCTGCTGCTCAATGGGTACCATGTCTGACGTACCGGTGATGTTGCGACCGGGTTCTTCATTTGAGTCGGCTAATTTTGCCCCAACTAAGTCAGTAACTGCGGTAACCACGATTGGGGTATCAGTGGTTTCATTTGCTAACGAAACAGCAGCAGGAGTAGCGATGCCCAATAAAAGATCAGGGTTGGCATTCACTAGGCGTTCGCTCATGCTTTTTAAGTTGTCTTGACTGTTTTGCGCATTTTGGTATTCGATCGTCAGGTTTTCACCTTCTGTATAGCCCGCTTCTGCTAAGCCTTCTTTAAATCCTTCGTAGGCGGCATTCAAGGAGCCATGTTCCACGAGTTGCAAGACACCGACTGTTTTTGATCCGTCGTTTCCCTCAGAAGCATTGTTTGATTCCCCACAAGCTGCCAGTGCCAGTAGTGAAGCCGTTAATAATCCAGTTGTGATCCATTTTTTCATTTTCATTGTAACTCCTCCTATAAACGTTTCTTTTTTAATTGGGGTTTACCTGAACAAAAAAATCCATTCAGACAATCGTCTAAATGGATTCGATCCTATACCAAGCGTAAACGTATATTGGCAACCATTTAGAAGATTTTCTACATGGCTGCAAGTTCAAGTTAAAATGCTTTAGCCATCATAGATACAAACAAAACTCGTTTTGCGGTTTGCATCCATAATGTGTTATGAATACAAACTATCTAAAGTAGCTAAAGTAAAAGATATTCAGTTGTGGGGACACGGTCGTTTTTAACATAAAAAAGTTCCTCCATACTTGAATTGTTTTTAGTATAGACAAAAAAAAGCGGACTGTCAAATGTTTTTCCTGAATTATCTGAAAATTTTTGAATAACAATCAGAAAAAGTCTGAAAAAGATGCTTTGTTTCAACAAATTAAAAAGAAAGAAAAAAACTTTGTTTCATCAAGCTTTCTTGCTTGAAAATAAACAAAGTTTTTCTTAACATCACTCGTTTTCTTCTTTATAATAACGAATGGTATTTTTTATTTCACGAATACTGTAAAGCAGATCATCTTCAAAGGATTGATCTTGATCAATATCGATGGTCTCATTGAACATTGCTTCGTATTCAGCGATCGTTAGTTTTTGACGGGCATCAAGTAACGTTTGGTGAGCAGCTTGTGCTAACTGTTTTTCATAACCGGGTACCAATACGCCGCTGAAAAATTCAGCAACCGCTCCTGAGCCGTAACTAAACAGTCCTATCCGATCATTGGCTTGCAAGCTGGAGGAATTTTCCAATAAAGAGATCAAGCCTAGGTACAATGAACCCGTATACAAGTTGCCGGTACGACGACTGTAAACGATCGATTCTTCATAGCGAGCCATCAGGCGTTCTTGTTGCGTTTCTTCTTCTTCGGCAAAAACAGCCAATAAGGCTTTTTTTCCCATTTTTGTATAAGGAATATGGAAACTCAATGCAGCGTAATCTTTTGCTGTGCGTTGCGTTTTTTCGCAATGGGCTTGCCAAACTTGTTTAAAGGAATCGATATAGACGTCATTTGACAAGTGGCCATCTACCATTGGATATTGATGACCAACGGGACGCCAAAAATCATAAATGTCTTGCGTCAACATCAAATTATCGTTATCCAACTGCAAAATCGCTGGATCTGCAGAGATCAGCATAGCAACTGCACCTACGCCTTGAGTGGGCTCTCCACCGGAAGCTAAGCCATAACGGGCGATGTCTGAAGCCACCACCAAAACTTTGCTTTTTGGATTGGCTTGTACGTGGGCTTTAGCAAACTGTAAGCCTGCTGTTGCGCCATAACACGCTTCTTTGATTTCAAAGGAGCGGGCAAATGGTTGAATACCCAATAGGCGATGCAAAACCACTGCCGAAGCCTTTGATTCATCGATGCCGGATTCTGTGCCGACGATCACCATATCAATTGCTTGTAAATCTTCTTTTGTGAGGATATCTTTTGCCGCATGCATGGCAAAGGTGACGATATCTTGCGTTTTTTTATTGACCGCCATTTGATCTTGACCGATCCCGATCGTAAATTTATTTGGGTCGACCTCTCGGGCGTGAGCTAGATCAACCATATCTATAAAATAGGGGGGGACATAAAAATTTATTTTATCAATACCAACGTTCATTCCGTCGCTCCTTTATGTTCTACGTACTTAGTAGGCTACACGTTCTAAGGTATCATATTTTTTGAAAAAAATGAAAAAGAATTGATTAGAATTTAAACTTTATTAAAGAAAGTAGAAAAGGGCACAGCAAGCTGATGTGGGGTATTCTTTTTTGGAAGATTTAATGATATATTTCAAGAGGAGGTGACGTACGTGGAAGAAGTTGTCATTATCGACGCACTAAGAACGCCAATTGGCAAATACCATGGGTCATTAAAAGAATATTCAGCAGTAGAATTAGGAACAATTGCTGCGAAAGCCTTGTTGGCAAGAAACCAACAAGCAAAAGAACATATCGCACAAGTGATTATCGGAAATGTCCTGCAAGCAGGCAGTGGGCAAAATCCAAGTCGCCAAGTTTCCCTGCAAAGTGGGCTTTCTTCAGATATTCCAGCCTCAACGATCAACGAAGTTTGCGGTTCGGGAATGAAAGCGATTCTAATGGGCATGGAGCAAATTCAGTTAAACAAGGCATCAGTCGTCTTGACTGGTGGGATCGAAAGTATGACGAATGCGCCGCTATTCAGTTATTATAACAAGGCGGATGATCAGTATTCAAATCCAGTATCGACAATGATGCATGATGGCTTAACAGACGCTTTTAGCAGCAAACCGATGGGCTTAACGGCTGAAACTGTTGCAGAAAGATATGGCATCACTCGACAAGAACAAGATGAATTTGCCTACCACTCCCAAATGAAGGCTGCCAAAGCACAAGCGGAAAAGAAATTTGAGCAAGAGATCGTACCCGTGACCGAAAAGTCTGCTACCGTTTCCCAGGATGAAGGCATTCGCGCCGCTACGACAGTCGAAAAATTAGCTGAACTAAAAACGGTTTTCAAAAAGGACGGTACGGTGACTGCTGGGAATGCCTCAACCATCAATGATGGGGCTGCCATGGTCTTGATCGCCTCAAAAAGCTATTGTGAGGAGCATCAGATTCCTTATCTGGCAGTGATCAAAGAGATCGTTGAAGTTGGCTTTGCCCCAGAGATCATGGGAATCTCACCAATCAAAGCAATCGATACTTTGCTGAAAAAGCAAGCACTGTCGATTGAAGATATCGGTATTTTTGAAATCAATGAAGCCTTTGCAGCTTCCTCGATCGTAGTAGAACGTGAACTTGGTTTGGATCCCAAGAAAGTCAACCGTTACGGTGGGGGCATTTCCCTTGGCCATGCGATTGGAGCAACCGGTGCTCGGATCGCAACGACCGTCGCTTATCAGCTAAAAGACACACAAGAATGTTATGGGATCGCCTCTTTATGTGTCGGTGGCGGGTTAGGGCTAGCGATGCTGTTAGAAAACCCTTCGGCGGCAGCAAGTCAAACCGATTTTCATGAAGAGTCGGCATCAGAAAAAACAGAAAAAAAAAAGTTTTACGCCCTTACGCCTAACGAACGACTAACCTTTCTTGAAGCACAAGGGGCGATCACAGCAGCCGAATCCTTGGTTTTTCAAGAAATGGCATTAGACAAGGAAACTTCCAATCACTTGATCGAAAACCAGATCAGTGAAGTGGAGATTCCCTTAGGTGTGGGGTTGAATCTGCAAGTGAATGGCAAGAGATACAATGTCCCGTTAGCCACAGAAGAACCTTCTGTGATTGCAGCGATGAGCAATGGAGCAAAAATGGCTGGGCCCATTACAACGACCAGTCAAGAACGTTTGCTTCGAGGCCAGATCGTCTTTATGGATGTTCAGGATCCGGAAGCGATTTTGGCAAAAGTTGAATCCGAGCAAGCAACGATCTTTGCAATGGCGAATGAGACGTATCCTACCATCGTGAAACGCGGCGGTGGATTGCGAAGAGTGATCGGTCGGAACTTTGTGCCAGCAGAATCTGAATTAGCAACAGCCTATGTCTCAATCGATTTGTTGGTTGATGTCAAAGATGCCATGGGCGCCAACATCATCAATTCGATTTTAGAAGGAGTGGCCGACCTCTTTCGGAAGTGGTTCCCAGAAGAAGAAATTCTCTTTAGTATTTTAAGCAATCTCGCTACGGAATCGTTAGTAACAGCCACTTGCTCGGTGCCTTTTGACAAATTGAGCAAGACCGGAAATGGCAGACAAGTTGCCGAAAAAATTGTTCATGCAGCTGATTTTGCCAAGATCGATCCATATCGTGCCGCTACCCATAACAAAGGGATCATGAATGGGGTTGAAGCGCTGATTTTGGCTACCGGAAACGACACTCGCGCCGTTTCTGCCGCTTGTCATGGCTATGCTGTCCGTAATGGCCGCGTGCAAGGGTTGACTTCCTGGACCATCATAGAAGACCGTTTGATTGGTAGTATCACACTGCCGTTGGCGATCGCCACAGTCGGGGGTGCCACAAAAATATTGCCAAAAGCCCAAGCTGCGTTGGCATTGACTGGTGTTGAAACGGCGAGTGAGTTAGCTTCGCTGGCGGCAAGTGTCGGGTTGGTTCAGAATCTGGCCGCTTTGCGAGCATTGGTTTCAGAAGGTATCCAGCAAGGCCATATGAGCATGCAAGCCCGTTCATTAGCTATTTCAGTTGGAGCAAAAGGAACCGAGATTGAACAGCTGGCAGCTAAGCTGCGAGCTGCGACTCAAATGAACCAAGAGCAAGCCCGTAAATTTTTAACCGAAATACGTAATTAAAAAAGGTTCTCTAGTTTTTAAAACTTTTTATCCTAAACAATAAATGGAAAGGACGAATCCCCTTACTAAAGGGAGTTCGTCCTTTTTTTGTTTTGGAGATAATAATGCAATAGATAAAAAATCTCGCTGTACTTTTGCTGATAGAGGACTTTTTTTATTTGTCGGTTCCAAGCAGCGATTTATCAAAACTAGTTTTACTAGGACAAAAAGAAAAAACAACTATGACAAAAAACGCTTTCAATTATACATCTTTTTACGAAGAATCAAAGCTATAATGATTTCATCAGGAGGGAATCAAATGAATGAACGGATCCGAAGAATTCTCACACGATTGGTAAAAAAACCCGAGATAAAGATGGCAGAGTTAACCACATCACTTTCTTTAACAAGAAGACAGATTAACTATTCCATTAAGCAATTTAATGAGGAGTTACTTGAAAACGGTTTGCCTCAAATCAGGCGTAACCATATGGGAGATTTTATTATTCCTTTAGAAGTGTTACGAATGATTTCTCTTGAACAAAATAAAGAAGATTCTTCTGCCATGGTTACAATTTTCTCTGAATATGAGCGGATTGCCATCATGTTAAGTTTTTTATGTACTAATACCGATTACATTGGTATGGATCATTTTACACAGCTCTTATCGGTAAGTCGCAATACGATTCAAGAAGATTTAAAGAAAGCGAAGCAGTTTGTTAGCAAATACGCCCTGTCCATTCACTATGATCGTCAAAGCGGTTATCAACTGCAAGGATTGGAAAGGAGAATCTTACAACTGCTCTCTGATTTAATTAAGCAGCATTCATTATTTCGTCTTGATGATATTAAAGGAAAATTGGCACCGACTATTCCTGAAGAAGAGGTTGTTCATTTGATACACAACATGGAGCAATTGCTTCATTTAAGGTACTCAGATGAATCTATTGATTATCTGCAATCAGCTGTAAGAATGACCTTGCAACGTGCAACTTCACCGATTGCTTCAAAAGATGAAATGGTACAAATAGAGATTCGAAAAACTCCAGAATATAAAGTTCTGACTATTTTGCTTCAAGATACACCTTGGTCCAGCATGTCTCCTAACTATCTTTCTTGGCTAGCTCTGCTATTTTTAACATCTAATATTTTTGAACGTAAGACGACTCAAGTATTTGATTCAGATAGTGAATTAAGATGTTTGATCAGTGAAATGGTTACAAGTTTTCAAAACCAAACACTAATTATGATTGAAGATAGAGAGGCATTTGAACGTCGGATTTTGGGCCATCTGCGTCCAGCGTGTTTTCGTATAAAATACAATTTGAGCTTGGGCATGTACTCCCTTGATAGCTTAGTTCAAGATAGCAACCATGCAATTTTGAAGGATCTTATGAAGGAGCTGATTGTTCCCACAGAAAACTGGTTAGGCCGAGCGTTTCCAAATGATGAGTTGGCACTTCTATCTTATTACTTTGGTTTTCAATTAATGAGTCCTCGTCAAATAGCAGCGCAATTACCAAGGGCAGTAGTTGTCTGTGCCAATGGGGTTATGGTTTCAAAACTGATGCGAGAAAATTTAAAAAAACTATTTCCCGAGTTGCATTTTTTAGCTTCATTTTCAGTAAGAGATTTTTATAAATTTGGAACGGATTATGACTTGGTTTTTACAACTACTGCATTAAACAGTGAATTACCGCAATTTATTATTGATCCTATCATGACTTATAAGCAACAGATAAGTCTGCGATATCGTGTATTAAAAGAGTTAGGATTAAATGAAGTAGACCGCTCAGTTGATGAGTTGTTTTCGGTGATTCGCACATATGCTCAAGTAAATGATACGAAGCAACTAAGGGAAGAGTTAGAGTACTTTTTATTGAAGCAAAAGCAAGATTCACCTTTAGAAAATTTTAAAGCGTTACCATCATTGACTGATTATTTGAAACCCGATTTTATAAGAAGAACGTCAGAGAAGCTAACTTGGCAACAAGCAGTGAAATTTGCTTGCCATCCTTTGTTAGAAGATCAGATGATTACAGAGCTGTTTATTCAAGATTGTTTGGATCAAATCGAAGAACAAGGATACGCTGGGTATTTAGGGAGTCAAACGTGTATCCCGCATACAGCACCACAAAATGGCGTATTAAAAGACGGGATAAGTCTATTGATTGCTGCTGAGCCAATCGCTTTTCCAAACGATAAAAAAATCCATTTTATTTATCCATTATCGTTTTATGATTTGACGAAACATTTGAAAGCTGTGAATCAGTTAGCAGATATTAGTAATGATTCTACGTTTTTAAATCGTTTGAAGGAAAGCTCAGATACGAAAACAGCTTATCAGCTAATTAGACAAGTGACTTAGGAGGAATACGATGAAAGTAGAAGATTACCCACGCTTTACAATTATTATGAGGGGTTACACATATGAACAAGCTTATTCAGTTTTAACGGCAATGAGTGGGCTTGAGAAAGAGTTTGCAGTTGAAATCACATTAAATACTTTAGGGGCTCTAGAACATATCAACAAGTTAAGCAAATTATTTGGTGAAACTATTCTCATTGGGGCAGGAACAGTAAGAACGTTACCTGACGCCCAAAAAGCCGTCGCAGCTGGGGCTCGTTTTTTATTAGGTCCCCATCGTTTTACGAAGCAAATAATGGATTTTGCAAGGAAAGAGCAAGTGCTCTCAGTACCAGCGGCAATGAGCCCTTCTGAGATCAATGAGATGTTTACAGATGGAGCGGATATCGTTAAAGTTTTCCCCGCTGCAGTTGTGACACCACGCTTTTTCACAGATGTGCAAGCTCCATTGGGCAAGCTACCTTTGATGGGTGTTGGTGGAATTTCGATTTCTAACGCCAAGGAATATTTTGACCATGGAGCGAGTTATCTTGGTTTAGGTTCCAATCTTTTTCAATCGCAAGACTTGCAAGCTGCTGACCCAGCAAAACTAGCGCTATCACTACAGAAATTAGCAACAGAGATTTAAGGAGGAAAACAAATGGAATTGCAACTGAACGAAGAACTAGTATTTCGAAATATAAAAGCAGGCAGTGATAAAGAAGTCCTTGCTTTTTTAGCGAATGAACTATACCAACGAGGCTATGTCAAAGAAGATTATATCGAAGCAATACAGTTACGCGAGTCCGAATATCCAACCGGTTTACCTTCGACACAGCCCGGCGTAGCAATTCCTCATGCAAATTTTGATTTGGTCAATCAAACAACTTTGGCGATTGCAACCTTAGAAACAGCTGTAGGGTTTCGCAATATGGAAGATAATCAAGTCATTTTACCTACTAAAATCGTTATCATGATGGCCATCGGTGAACCGCACGGCCAAGTGGAGATGTTACAAAAGATTGTCAGTATTATTCAAGATGAGCCACTTCGTGAACAAATGACGGCGGCGAATTCGGATCTAAAATTGCTAACATTATTAAAAAAGGCGATAGCCTAAAAAATAGGAGGAAATGAAAATGAAAAGAATTTTAATTGCTTGTGGGAATGGGATTGCGACTTCAACCGTAGTAGCATCAAAAGTGAAGGATTATCTGAATGAACATGGAGTTGAGGCTTCCACAACCCAAACCAAACTGATGGAAGTACCTAGTAAAGTTCAAGACTATGACTTGTTAGTGACAACTGGTCAATTTGAAGGTCAGACTGGTGAAGTTCCTGTGGTAAAGGGAATGCCTATTTTAACGGGAATTGGTTCTGAACAAACTATGGAAGAAATTTTGAATTATTTAAAATAAAAAATTTAAGGAGAAAAAAGAATGAATTATGTAATGAATGTATTCAATTTCTTTATTGACGCTGGTCCTACAGTGATGCTTCCTGTCATTATTACAATTATCGGCATGATTTTCGGTTTGAAAATCTCAAGAGCATTTAAGTCTGGGCTAACACTAGGAATCGGATTTGCAGGGATTCGTCTGATTCTGGATTTTATGACAACCAATGTCGGACCAGCAGCCCGTGCTATGGTAGAGCGGACCGGCGTACAGCTGGATGCCTTGGACGTAGGATGGGGCTCAATCGCGGCGGTTACTTGGGCATCTCCAATTATTGCACTGCTTATATTTGCTATATTGATCGTTAATATCATCTTGTTGGTTCTCAAAAGAACTCAAACGTTGGATGTTGATATTTGGAATTATCATCATATGGCTATTGTTGGTGTAATGGTTTATTTTGTGACTAAGAACGTAGCGTTAGGTGTGGGCGCATCAGTTGTAATGGCAATTGTCACATTTAAAATGTCTGATTGGTCACAGCCTTTGGTTGAAGATTTTTTTGGAATTCCAGGGGTTTCATTACCCACGGTTTCAGCCTTATCTTCTTTAGTAATTGCATGGCCGTTAAACTGGCTTTTAGACCGCATTCCTCTTTTTCGAAATTCCAAGTTTACCATTAAGGATGCACAAAAATATTTGGGCTTCTTTGGGGACTCTATGATTATGGGCGGTGTCATAGGTATCGCAATCGGCTTTTTAGCTGGCTATGATATCACTCAGATTCTTCAATTAGGGGTTAGTATGTCTGCTGTCCTTGTTCTGATACCAAAAATGACCTCTCTTTTTATGGAAGGATTAATGCCTATTTCAGACGCAGCGCAAAAATGGTCTCAGAAGAAATTTAAAGGTCGCCGTTTATTTATTGGACTAGATGCAGCGGTTGTTGTGGGCAATCCAGATGTTATAACAACTGCACTGATTATTATTCCTTTAACAATTGCTATGGCTTTGGTTTTACCAGGAAATCGTGTGTTGCCATTTGCCGATCTAGCTGTAGTTCCATTTCGAGTAGCGATGGTTGTTGCATTGACTAGAGGAAACTTGCTGAAAAACATTATTATCGGTTTAGTTGTGACCGCCTCTTTACTTTGGTGTGGAACAGTTACTTCACCTATTCTAACCGAAATAGCCAAACAGGTAGGGATTGATCTTGGATCAAGTTCCATGCTTATTTCATCTTTTGCAGCAACTTCAATGATTCAAAGTTACCTGGTTTTCATTGCATTCACCTATGAACCGATGATTGGTATTCCAGTTCTTCTTCTAGGATTTGGCGGTGTATGGTATTTCTTTGAAGGAATCAAAAAAATTATTCGTGAAGCAGCAATTGAATAAAATATTGTCGAAAAAGAGGAGTAGATTGTTTTGAAAATTTCTAAAATTACAGTGTATAAAGTAAAGCCCCGCTGGATTTTTGTAAAATTATCAACAGATGAAGGAATCGATGGCTGGGGAGAGATGATTTCTGGAACAAAAACCGAAACAGTTGTTGCAGGAGCTTATGAGGTAGGGGAAAGATTTTTGTTAGGACAGAACCCGTTTGAGATTGAGCGCTTGTTCCAAGAAATGCACCGCTCTTTCTTTCGTGGCGGTCCCATACATGGAACAATAGTGTCTGGTCTAGAGATGGCTTTGTGGGATATTAAAGGAAAAGCATTGAGTGTTCCTATCTACGAACTATTAGGCGGCGCTGCTCGTGACAGAATCAAAGTATATTCTTGGATCGGTGGTGATCGTCCGGATGATGTCGCAGAGCAAGCACAAGATCGTGTTGACCGCGGGTTTACTGCAGTTAAAATGAACGCAACAGAGGAACTGCACTATATTGACTCCTATGTAAAGATAGAGGAAGTGGTGAAACGTGTCGCCTCGATTAGGGAACGCTTTGGTAGTAAATTGGATATTGGAATTGATTTTCATGGGAGAGTCCACAAGCCGATGGCAAAAGTTTTAGCGAAGGCATTAGAACCTTATCATCCAATGTTTTTAGAAGAAGTTGTTCTTCCTGAAAATGAGGAACATTTTAAAGAAGTTGCTCAGCTTGTGGCAACGCCTTTAGCCACTGGGGAGAGACTGTATACTCGCTGGCAGTTTAAAACACTTTTTCAGCAAGGAGCAATAGATGTGATCCAGCCTGATGTGGCATTATGTGGAGGGATCATGGAAATGCGAAAAATAGCTGCCATGGCTGAAGCTTATGACGTGGCTGTTGCCCCACACGCACCATATGGTCCCGTTGCTTTGGCAGCAACACTGCAAGTTGATTCTTGTACCCCAAATGTTTTTATTCAAGAGCAAAGTTTAGGAATCCATTACAATAAAGGCTTTGATCTGTTAGATTTTGTGAAAAACAAAGAAGTATTTCAGTATAGGGATGGCTATGTAGAATTACCAAGTAAGCCTGGTTTAGGGTTGGAGATGGATGAGGATAGAGTTAGAGATATTTCGCAAGAAGGGTTGATTTGGACCAACCCTAAATGGAAGAACTATGATGGCACTATTGCAGAATGGTAGTATGAAAGGAAGTTACTCATGGCGGAAGCAATTATGATCAACTTATTTTTACTCGTTCTGTTAGTGATGCAACTCAAAGAGCAGCGCAAAATTCTTTTGCAGGCAAAAGCGAACTCTATAAAAAAGGCAACTGCTTTAATTCTGTCTGCGCTTCTTTTCGTCATTTTTTGGCCAGATCAGTTGAGTGACCAATTGAAATTGTTTGCACTGATCGGCTTAGTCTGTTTAGTTGGTTTTTCAAAAGAAGGCTTAGGAGCAGATCAGCTGATCAAACTGGGTGTTTTAAAAGGTGAATATGATCAATATACGGCAATAGAGATTGAACAAACAGTAAATAATCAAACTTTTGTAACCTTTTATAAAAACAAAAATAGCCGCTTCTCGCTTTTATTTTCAGAGTCACCGCAAATTTTGGCAGAGTACTTCCGTTTATTGAAAAAGGAAGAGAAGCTAGTGTTTAAGGAAGAGGGATTGACGCAAAGGAAGCAAAAGAATACTAAAGTATCCCTTTAATTTTGTTTATGGAGAAGGATTGATTTTATAAATTTCTGAAAAGAAAGCTAACAAGCGTGGTAATTCTTACTGATTTTTAGCAAAGAGTAAAATTAGTCAGCTGTATTTTTATTCACTATCGTCGGGTTATAAAAAACTGGGAGAATGGTTCATTCTCCCAGTTTTTTTATCGTTTAGAAATCGCCGTGTGGGCATACGCCTCGATCAATGGAATGACTTCTAGTTTTACTTTGTATTTGCGTTCTAGAGCGGTTTCGATGGTAAAAGTATCACTTTCTGTTTCAGAAATTGTTGCTAGAACACGATCTTCTTTCGGGGAAGCTTCGATCACGGTCGTTTCTCCTGAAGATTGTTTTGCAGAAAATTTAGGGAATGCTGCGATTTTTTCGGCAAATGCTGAAAAAGTCATGGATTCGTCAGAATCATCAGCCGTTGATTTTTCCACTTCTTTAGTTTTAGTTGATGCAGGTATAGTTGGTGCCGTTTCTTCCTTCACTTCTGCTGGTTCTTTCACAGGAGCGGAGGTAGGTGCCGCACTTTCTTGCGGATTGGTCGGTAACCAGTAAGCAGCGATCTCATCGACTAAGTTATCGCTGAAACGATCAAGTAAGCCAGCTTCTAAGCGTTGAATTCGTTTCACGACGATTTTGAAGTTCTCATCTAAAGGAACAGCGATTTTTTGTTCTTTGGGTGTTTCCTTCAACAATTCAATCAATAATTCCTCTTGATTTTTAGGATTGATATAAACAGTTGTCGGAAGGTCGAACTTATCTGCTGTTTTGCGCTCGATCGCTGTAAACAACTGTTGTCGAGCTGTTTCATAAGACGGGCGGAATTGTTGTTTCAATTTTGCTAATTGTTTCTTTTTCATAATCTTCTCCTCTCGATCACTATCGATTATAAGGAAAATTTGCAGAAAAGAACAGTCATTCTCATGAAAAAATACAAAAAAAATTATATATTTCCTGAAAAAACGCCAGCGCTGCTAAAGAAGCGGCGTTGGCGTTTCTACTAGATCATTGATTTGATGGTACTTAGGCATTAGGATCAAAAGCTCCTTGTCTCCAGTGGCGACTAAGTAGTTTTCCCAAAGAAAAAAGCGTACTTCCCCAGTGAGTTTCTCAGCCAGCATCTGCTGATAGTCGCTAGACGACCATTGACGCGCCGGGAAATGTTGGACTTTGCCTGGCCATACAAGAAAAACAAAATCAGCATGTAAGGCTTTTTGAACAGCAGGGGAGAGGTGAATCAAATCAGTTGTCTTCATAGGCTTCTCCTTATAGAGAGTAAAATTAAAACCCTGTCGTATCTGGATTGGTCGCTTTCCCAACGACGCCATCTAATTGATCGATCGTATTCATGTCTTCTTCAGATAGCTCAAAATCAAAGACATGGATGTTTTCTTCGATCCGACTTGGTGTGACTGATTTTGGTAATGGCAAGAAACCATGTTGTAAAGACCAGCGTAATGCAACTTGAGCGATTGATTTTTGATGCTTTTCAGCTAATGCTTTCATTTCTGGTACATCAAATATCTTCCCGGTACCTAATGGGCTGTATGCTTCAAGCAATACATCGTGTTCTTGGCAATAAGTCACCACTTCTTCTTGTAACTCGCCAGGTGCAAGGAAAATCTGATTGACCATTGGGAAGATGGTCGCTGTTTTTTTCAATTCTTCAAAATGATGAGGCAAGAAGTTGCTGACCCCGATCGCTTTGATTTTGCCTGCTTGATACAATTCTTCAAAAGCGCGCCATGTTTCTGCATTCGCTGTTTGCCAGTTGTCACGAAAGGCTACTGGGTTTGGCCAATGGATTAAGAAAAGATCGATATAGTCTGTTTGTAGTTTCTCTAAGGACTCTTCAAAAGAAGACATCACAAGATCATAGGAATGGTTCGCATTCCACAATTTTGTAGTCAAAAAGAGTTCTTCGCGGGGAATGCCGCTTTCTTTGATCGCTTGACCAACACTGGCTTCATTTTTATAGCCTTGGGCTGTATCAATATGGCGGTAACCTACTTCCAGTGCTTTTTTGACTGATGCTACGGCAACGTCGCCGTCTGGTGTTTGCCATGTGCCAAAACCTAACTCAGGGATGGTTACATTGTTTGATAACGTATAGCTGTTCATGTTCATTCCTCCGTTTTCTGTGATACCTTTAGTTTAGCAGACGAGGACGGATTTTCCAATGAATGCATCTTTCAAAAAGGAAGTGGCCAATAAGAAAAATGACGTTTGGCTCTTGTCAGTTCGCCTATTTTTTTTGTACACTAGACAAATGGATAAGGAGCGTAACTAATGGATATTTATTTGAAACATGCGATATTACACATTATTGACCGTCAAACTGGTGATCCGGTTTTTTCTCAAGTTGAACTCGATTTGACCACGGAATACATCCGCGATTATTTGACGAAAAAAATACAGAAACTTGCAACACCGCAAACCAAAACAGGGCGTTTACTCGAAACATCAATGATCGCTCAACTGGTCAAACAAGCACCCGAAGACTTTGTCGCAGCCAGTGAAGCGATCGTCCAACGGTGGTATGAAGCGTACAAGGAAAGTGAAGATGCACCAAGTGCGGATGCCTTTGTGGTCTTGTATGAATTTGATACAAGAATGCAGTTGGCATTTTTGAAGGTCAACTATCAAGACGGCTATACGCACTTTATTGATAATGGGGAAGCTGGGATCGAAAACAATTTGATTTTGCATCGTGCCTTACTAGCAGGTAAAACTCAAAAGGCCGATGAAGGGATCACAATTGATGTGGAGAGCTTAGACTTTGAACTGATTGAAAAGAAATATAGCTTTTCAGGTGAAAAATATGCCTACTTTTCAACGAAAGTCATTGATGCCGAACCGATTCCCTCGTTAGAAGAAAACGTCAAAGTCATCAAAAAAGTAGCGGAAAAAATTGGTCAGAAATTTGAAACACCTACCTATAACGTTGTTGCCGATTTAAAAGAAGCGGTTTACGACACGATCGAAGAGTCAGGACACATTGATGTCAGTGAAGTGGCGCAAAAAGTCTTTAAAGACAATATTACCGCTCAGCTTTCTTTTCAAGAAGAAGTGGCTGAAAAAGGATTTGTCAATCAGGCACCAATGATGCGGGATGTCCGTGAGATCTCAGAGAAAAAATTCGGGAAACAAAAACTAAAATTATCTAACGGGATCGAATTGATCGTTCCTTTGGATGTTTACCGAGATCCAAATTTGATCGAATTTATCAATAATCCAGACGGAACGATTTCCGTAACGATCAAAAATGTAGAAGAAGTAATTAATCGGATGTAGGACAAAGGTCTTATGTGTGGATGATGCGGATCTAACAACATAGAACGAGCACAAAAAAGCAGAGATTCCTCTTTAAGTAATGAGGAGTCTCTGCTTTTTTTCTGGATATCTTTGATCAATATCAGCAATTATTGATCGGTCAGTTTCTCAAGGGCGGCTTTGGGAACGTCTTCTTCAGAAACTTCTTCCCAGTTCAGAACACCTTTATTAGGATTGACCAATAATTTCAAATAGGCACCTTCTCTTAAAGGCGCGGAACGGTGCTCATTCATTTTGACCGTTTTGACTTCTCCAGAGGAACTGTAAGCGTCTTGTGTGTAACGGTAGACATCTTCGGCAACTCCGTTATCACTAATTTCCGTGTCGTGCTCGCCGGCATCCCTGATGACTGTATAGTAGTCACTTCCACCATAGTAATAATGATAAGTAGCAAAACAGCCACCAAGGAAAATTGCTGCAAAAACCAGCGTTGCAATGATTTTTTTCACATTTCTCACCTCATCTTCTATTATTCATAAAAATTGTCCTACGTCCAATAGATCGAAAAAAGCAAAGAAATTCTTAGGGATTAGCAGACGAGACATCTCACTTGACTTTGACTAATTTTGACCTATAATAAGAGTAGATTTAAACTTACAAAAAATAAGTTGATACTTATGAATTTGGAAGCGTAAATCGCAAAATATGATTCGAGTCAAAGAACGACTCAACTTTCTCTAGGAGGGAAACAATATGGCAAAACAACATTATGATCGTAGCAAACCCCATGTTAATATCGGAACGATAGGACACGTCGACCATGGGAAAACAACCTTGACTGCTGCTATTACCACAGTTCTTGGGAAAAAAGGACTTGCCAATCCGCAAGATTACGCAAGTATCGACGCGGCTCCTGAGGAACGCGAACGTGGTATCACCATCAATACTGCCCATGTAGAATACGAAACAGAAAAACGGCACTATGCCCATATCGATGCACCAGGACACGCGGATTACGTGAAAAATATGATTACAGGGGCTGCCCAAATGGACGGCGCAATCTTGGTCGTATCAGCGACAGATGGCCCAATGCCGCAAACCCGTGAACATATTTTGCTTTCTCGTCAAGTGGGTGTGAAACATTTGATCGTCTTTTTAAATAAAACTGACCTTGTCGATGATGATGAGTTGATCGATTTAGTTGAAATGGAAGTCAGAGAATTGCTGACTGAATATGATTTTCCAGGTGATGACATTCCTGTGATCAAAGGCTCTGCCTTAAAAGCCTTGGAAGGTGACCCAGAGGCTGAAGCAGCGATCTTAACGCTGATGGATACGGTAGATGAATATATCCCAACACCTGAACGAGACACTGATAAACCATTATTATTACCAATCGAAGATGTCTTTTCAATTACTGGACGGGGAACCGTTGCTTCTGGTCGGATCGATCGCGGAACAGTAAAAGTCGGTGATGAAGTAGAAATCGTCGGAATCAAACCTGAAACACAAAAAGCAGTCGTGACAGGAGTAGAAATGTTCCGTAAGACGATGGACTTTGGGGAAGCTGGTGATAACGTAGGAGTATTATTACGGGGAATCACCCGGGATGAAATTGAACGGGGCCAAGTGTTAGCAAAACCAGGTTCCATCACACCACATACGAAATTCCAAGCAGAAGTCTATGTGTTGACAAAGGAAGAAGGCGGTCGCCATACCCCATTCTTTAATAACTATCGCCCACAATTTTACTTCCGTACAACGGACGTAACTGGGAATATCGTTTTACCA
The DNA here is from genome assembly GCF_002140695.1 of Enterococcus sp. 4E1_DIV0656. NCBI lineage: Bacteria > Bacillati > Bacillota > Bacilli > Lactobacillales > Enterococcaceae > Enterococcus > Enterococcus sp. 4E1_DIV0656. The sequence goes on from NZ_NGLF01000001.1 coordinate 2,103,567, forward strand.
GAAGGAACGGAAATGGTTATGCCTGGTGACAACGTAACGATCGATGTGGAATTGATCCATCCAATCGCTGTGGAAAATGGAACGACTTTCTCCATTCGTGAAGGTGGACGAACAGTTGGTTCTGGTATCGTGACCACGATCGAAAAATAAAAATCAGTGAAACAGTGCTTCCATTATCTGAAGGAGCACTGTTTCCTTTTTCATGTCAGACCATCAACAATCCCTCCATCAGCTTAGGATTGCTTGTTTTTTTCTAAATAATCTTGTGATTTTATTAAGGATTTTTTAGGAGAGAAAAAATTCTAGTCAGCCTGTTCATTTCATAGTACGATAGATTCTGACTTAGAAAAGATGGGATGTATTTGATGAGAAAAATTCGACGTTTCCTAGGATTTGTACTGAAGCTTGCGCTCTTGCTGCTGCTGATTGGAGCAGGGGTTTGGGGCTATCGAAACTACACGGCATTGAAAGCTGTCTATGCGTATGAAGCGGAAATCGCACAGCAGACACAAGCCCACGACATCTCTGAATATCAGTCTTTAGCAATGAGTATCATGCTGACGGAGTCAAAAGGACAAGGCAATGATCCGATGCAAAGTTCTGAAAGTGTATATGGAAAACAAAACCAATTTGATACGCCAGAACAAAGCATCGAACAAGGGGTTTCTTATTTAGCCGAGTTGATCGAAAAAGCAGAGCAAATGAACTGTGATCTTTGGACCGCAGTCCAGGCTTATAATTTTGGTACAGATTATATTGATTATGTCGCTGAACGGGGTGGCGTGAACACCTTAGAATTAGCAGAAACATATTCCAGAGAGGTTTTATCCCCGTTATTAGGCAATGATACAGAACAAACCTATCGTTATTGGGGCATCCAATCGGTCTTTTATAATGGCGGTCATTTGTATCACAATGGCGGCAATATGTTCTATGCGGATCTAATAAAATTGAACCGATGGAAAATCGATGTTACGGCAGGGTTCTTTTCCTGATTGTCACAAAATAACTGAAGTAAAAAAGCTTGAAATACAAATAGAATATGGTAAAATCATTATGAGTGATTCCGTCTAATTATTCTTCGCACTGATACCTATTAGTGCGTTTTTTTACCTAATAAACGATGAATACTTACCAAATGGAGGTGAGTGGATGGCACGAATTCCTCAAACGATCATTGACGATATTCGCGAACGCAGCAATATTGTTGATATCGTGGGACAGTATGTCCAGTTAAAGAAATCTGGAAAGAATTATTTTGGTTTGTGTCCCTTCCATAATGAGAAATCACCTTCTTTTTCCGTTGCAGAAGACAAACAAATTTTTCATTGTTTTGGTTGCGGTCGTGGGGGCAATGTTTACGGTTTTTTGCAAGAGCTTGAAGGCATCAGTTTTCCTGAAGCAGTCGTCAAAGTAGCAGAAATGAACGATATTCCTCTTGATCCGCAATACCAGCAATCAGAAGGCATCAATGAAGCGACCTCACAAACGAGTCAATTGATTGCGCTGCATGAAAAAGCCGCCGAGGTCTATCATCACATGTTGGTGAATACGGCTGCTGGCCAAGAAGCGCTTGATTATTTATTGGATCGCGGATTGACGATGGCATTGATCGAAGAATTCAATATTGGTTTTGCGCCGAATGAACGCTCGTTTTTGGAGAAAGTCTTTTTGAATGAACAAGCCAAAGCTGAATTTTTTCCTGATACAGGGCTCTTTGTTCAACGAAACGATGGCTCATTGGCAGACCGCTTTTACCAACGAATCATGTTTCCGATCCGTAATCCTCAAGGAAAAACAATTGGTTTTTCTGGTCGTTGGCTAGCAAGCGAAAAAGTTGGTGATCAAGACCAGCCGAAATATTTAAATAGTCCAGAAACGATCCTTTTCAACAAGCGCGAGGTTCTGTTCAACTTTGACAAAGCACGCCGTGCGATGCGCAAAGATGGCCAAGTGTATTTATTTGAAGGATTTATGGACGTGATCGCCGCTTGGCAGGCAGGAATCGAAAATGGGATCGCCTCAATGGGGACCAGCTTGACCAATCAGCAGATCGCCCATATCGAGCGAGTGGCACAAGAAGTGATTCTTTGTTACGATGGAGATAGTGCAGGGGTTGAAGCGACAAACCGCGGGATCGAGCTTCTGCAAAACAATAGCCGTTTGAAATTATCTGTGGTGCGAGTGCCGGAACGGATGGACCCAGATGAGTATTTGCGCAAATATGGGACAGAAGCTTTTTATAAACTAGCTGTCCACGGCAAAGAAACCGTTTTTGCCTTCAAGATGGATTATCATCGGATGAATCGCAATTTAGCCAATGAGAAGGAGCAACTGGACTATGTCCAAGTTGTTTTAAATGAATTGCAGCGTGTGGATTCTTTGTTGGAGCAAGACCGCTATTTGACTCAGTTGTCTACAGAGTTCAATTTGAGTCGTGAGACCTTGCAGCAGCAGCTTAAGCAAAACCGGCAAGAGCAACGGACGATGCAAGATGTAGCGCCACCGCCGCCAACAGACACCCCTGTGGTCTTTACGCCGCCTACACGGCAGCAGCCCAAAACACAGGTGGAAAAAGCGCAAGAATTATTATTGTACCGTTTGTTTCATGACAGTACGTTAAACCATCGCTTCCGAGCGAGTGGTATATCCTTTATCCATGATCGTTATCAACAACTGTATCTGCTGTTTGATGCGTATATGGAAACAGAAGAACACTTTGTTTTAGCAAAGTTCTTAGATTTTTTAAAAGAAGATTCAATGAAAAAAATGGTGATCGATATTGCAGATCTTAAAGCTTCTGAGGAAGGGACTGAACAAGAATTTCAGGACATTCTGCAGGTCTTTCAAAAGTCGGGCATTGCTGAAGAAATCAATCAAAAACGAATCCAGCAGCAAGAAGCAAGACAAATAGGAAACCAGCAATTAGAACTTGAACTTGCAATCGAAATCATTGATTTGACCAAACGGTTGAAACAAGCTAAATAGCGAACTGAAAGGGGCTTTCTTTCATGGCAGAAGAAACAAAAAAAACGTATGACAAAGCAGTTGCCGAATACATCCGAGAAAACAAAACAAAGGGGCAAGTTGTTTACGATGACATTACCAATCGTTTAGCAACGCCTTATACTTTGGATGCTGATGCAATGGACAAACTAATTCAAAAACTGGAGGATTCCGGCATCAGTGTCGTGGATGAAAATGGAGAGCCTTCAGTCCATAGTTTAAAGAGTAATGAAAAACGACAAGAAACCCAACCTCAAGAAGATTTGTCTGCACCGACTGGTGTGAAAATCAATGACCCTGTGCGGATGTACTTGAAAGAGATCGGTCGGGTACCGCTTTTGACCGCAGAAGAAGAAGTGGCTCTCGCTCTGAAAATCGAAGAAGGCGACCAAGAAGCGAAACAGCGTTTGGCAGAAGCCAACTTACGTTTGGTAGTCAGCATCGCCAAACGTTATGTGGGTCGGGGAATGCAATTTCTTGATTTGATCCAAGAAGGAAACATGGGCTTGATGAAAGCCGTTGAGAAATTTGATTATCGCAAAGGGTTTAAATTCTCGACCTATGCGACCTGGTGGATCCGTCAAGCGATCACTCGTGCCATCGCTGACCAAGCTCGAACCATTCGGATCCCAGTGCATATGGTGGAAACCATCAACAAATTGATTCGTATCCAACGGCAATTATTGCAAGACTTAGGACGCGAACCGACACCAGAAGAAATCGGCGCAGAAATGGATTTGCCAACGGAAAAAGTTCGTGAAATCTTGAAGATCGCTCAAGAGCCCGTTTCATTAGAAACACCAATCGGTGAAGAAGATGATTCTCATCTAGGTGATTTTATTGAGGACCAAGATGCTACAAGTCCGGCAGAGCATGCGGCTTATGAGCTTTTGAAAGAGCAATTAGAAGATGTATTGGATACGTTAACTGACCGTGAAGAAAATGTGCTACGCTTGCGTTTCGGAATCGATGATGGCCGTACTCGGACCTTAGAAGAAGTCGGCAAAGTCTTTGGGGTAACCAGAGAACGGATTCGTCAGATTGAAGCAAAAGCGTTACGGAAACTACGCCACCCATCTCGTTCAAAACAATTGAAAGATTTCTTAGAATAATTAAGGTTTATTGACTTTCCAAAGGTCCCCTTTGGAAAGTCTTTTTTGTTCAGGTTTTGTCATCTCTCCATAGGATAAGTAAAGAACTTAATAAAAACGTAACCAAGCAAGTGTTGGCTAATTGCCTAGAATGTGATAAATTTAATTTTGTGCATCTGCACAATTGAGTAATAAAAAAGAAATGCGAAAAAAGACCCATTATTTGTCGGTCTTTGAAATAGGAAGCAGTGGGCGCGTCAAGCGTTTGATCTGGTAGGGTACTGCTTCATAGAAGGAAATGCAAAAAACAAAAGGAGTCAGTTTGAATCAATGAAGAAGACATGTCCTGAATGTGGATTTCAAGCAATAGAAGAAACACCCGTTTGTCCCAATTGCGGGTTTCAATGGAACCAAGCAAAGGAGAATGAACAGGAACCATCATCTGACTCTTCCGTTACGCCAGAAGAGCTACAAAACAAAAACGATGATATTCGCTGGTCTGACTTTAAAAATGTTCCGATTGGAAAAATGGAGGAGCACTTAGGCGATCGACCATCCTCGAATGAAGAAACGATCGACCTTGCACAGCAAGAGGCTTTTTCTGATGAGCAAAAAAAACCACTTGAATCAGAGTCTAAACAAGAACCAAAAACAGTGGAAAACTCTGAGTCTACAGAAGAACACACAATTTCAGCCAGTGAAGAAGTTAATGAGACCGATGCACTGAGTACGGATGAACAGCATGACTCTGAGATTTTGGCCGCTTATATCCGACAGCACAAACTTGATGAAGAAGCAAAGGCAGCAGCTGCTCTAGAAGCAGAAGAAACCGCCATTGATCTTTCCTCTGCTGAAGAGGAAAGTCAGATGCAAGCCAGCGAGGAACCTCTGCCGTCAAGCGAGGAGGAAGTGGTGACGGAGCCAGTTATTGAAGAAGCTGAGAAGCAGCCAGAACCAGTCATCGATCCAATTCCTGAACCAATCACCGCAGCGGATGAAACGCCACAAAAGGCGACTGCTGAAGAAGAAACGTCTTCTTCCAGTGAAAGCAAGAAGAGCCCTCGCAAAGCACTCTATATTACAGCGGCTTGTTTGTTAGTGGCAGCGGGTGGTGGTTGGGCTTATTACCATCAACAGCAGCAACAAGAAACTGCCCTACAAACGCAACAGGCGCAAGAGAACCGTACGTTAGATCAGATCGAAAATGAGTTGAATGATTTTTATACAAATGATGAGCGAGTGTTCATTAAAAGCGACAAAACAGCAGAACAGCTGACGGCTGTGACGAATCAGTTGGCAGATTTTCAAGACCACGAACGATATGATATCTTGTCACAAGAAGCAGAGACAATTGCTGATAAATTAGCAGCTTTGACAGAGATCAATAGCTATTTCAGCAGTCCTGCAATTGTGGAGGATCAGTTGGAAGAAGTCTCGTTGAAAGAAGCTGCTGCTGTCACAATGGCGAAGCGTGAGAACGGGGATGCCTTTGATGAGTTGATCAATCAAGCCATCGACATGGGACAAAAAGAGTTCAGCGCGATCGAGGAAGTTCAAAATGCAGTGAAGAGTATGGTGGCTTTAAGTGGTGACGGTGAAGCACCGGCGAGTGTCACTCGTGAGAACTACAATGCCTTGATGAAAAAAATCCAAGCTTTGCCAATCGATTCACTGGTTGAAAGTCTTACGACGGAACTACGTAAAGTCGATACTGCCTTGACGAAGCGTGAAACAGCTACCCAACAAGCAGCGGCGCAACAACAAGCTGCCCAAGAAGCAGCACAAGCGGCGGCTTCCGAGAACAACGCTTCCGCTTCGAGCAGCGGATCTACAAGCGCTGCGACGCCCGCGCAAAGTACTTCTGAAGAAGAGTATGTGCTTTCGCCGAATACACCAACAAATACCAACAATCAGCCAATTATTCCAGCCCGCCAAAGTGATTTGAATGATGTAAACAATAGCGCCTGGGTGTGGGCAGATGGTGTCCAAGAAAAAATCATCGCCACAGCGATTGCTCGCGGTTATGTGGTAGAAGGCGGCTATACTTTTGAACGTGTACGAATCGTCAATGGTGAAGGCTATTACAATTTTTATGCGACAAATGCCCAAGGCAGCTTGCTTAAAGGAACGGATGATTCAGCGTTCCCGCTATACTTATTTACGGTAAACGCCAAAACTGGCTATTTCAGAGGCAATGGGAACGATCACACCGTTCGCTAAGTCTCCTGAGTCACTAGAAAATTTTCAGAGTTATTACATGCACATGTGAAAAATACTTGTTTCCCCTCCTTGTTTTCGATATGATGAGAGATAATCGTTCAAACAAGGAGGGGTTTTTGTGCAGAAAATTGAGAGATATGATCGGTTTGAAGACGGGGTCATTGCTTGTGTACCAACGATTCTTGGGTACCTGGGCATTGGTTTTGCAATGGGGGTTGTGGGAAAAGGCGTTGGGTTGTCTATTCTAGAAATTATTTTAATGTCTATTATTGTCTATGCTGGCAGTGCTCAATTTATCATTTGCGCCTTACTAGCGATTCAAGCACCTTTCATGACAATCGTCGCAACAGTTTTTTTAGTGAATTTACGACACTTTTTAATGAGTTTGTCAGTAGCTTCCTATTTTAAAAAGACACCGTTGCTTTCTGCCATTGGTATCGGGACACTTTTGACTGATGAATCCTATGGCGTTTTGACGACGGCACTTCAACAAGACAAACCAGTCACAGCGAAATGGACCCACGGGTTGAACGTAATGGCTTATTTGAGTTGGATTTTTGCGACGTTTTTGGGTGGTTTATTGGGTTCATTTATTCCAGATCCAGAAGCGTTAGGCTTAGATTTTGCCTTAGTAGCTATGTTTGTTGGTCTTTTTTTATTTCAAGTAGAGCGACCGCTTAAGAAGAAAACCCAGCAAACGCTCTTGATACTAGGGACAGTTGTGGTGAACTTGATTTTATTTATGCGTTTTTCGACCGCAGAGATTGCGGTAATTGCGGCGACACTGGCAGGATGTTTGGTTGGGACGGTGACACACCATGACTAATTTTGTTATACTGATGCTAGTATGTGGATTGGTTACTTGGCTTCCGCGGATCGTTCCTTTTTTATTTTCGAAAAAGCTCATATTTCCGGAACCTTTCACCATCTTTTTGAGTTACTTACCGTTGTGTATTTTGGCGGCATTATTGGTGCAAAATTTGCTGATCTTTCGAGAAGGCCAATTCCCCATTTTGAAAGTTAAAGAAACCATTGCCTGTATCCCGGCATTATTGGTGGGGTATTATACCAAAGATTTGATGAAAATCGTTATCACAGGCGTTATTGCTATGGCGCTGTTGCGTTTCTTTTTATAGGAACGAGCAGTTTTAAAGAAAAAGGAGAGAATAGATGAAAGACTTATTAGCATCCGTATTCAGCGGATTGATCATTGATGAAAACGAACAGAATTATTTTGTTCAAAAAGGCGGGGTTACCTTCCGACTAGCCAAGGAAGAAGGCGAACATCATTTAGGTGAAGCCGTCGAAGGGTTTGGCTATCAAAATCAAAAGCAAGAAAATGTGCTCACTACGAATATTCCGAAAAGCCGCAAAGGGCATTATGCCTTTGGTACAGTCACAGGAAGCCGTCGCGACTTAGGCGTTTTCGTCGATATCGGTTTGAAAGACAAAGATATGGTGGTTTCATTAGATGAATTGCCAACAATGCGGGAACTTTGGCCCAAAAAAGGCGACCGTTTGATGGTCAGCTTGCGGGTCGATGACAAAGAGCGTATTTGGGCTTCATTAGCAGATGAGAAAATTTTTAAGGCATTGAGCAAAAATGGTACGGAGCAAATGAAGAATCAAGATGTTACAGGTAGCGTGTACCGTTTGAAGTTAGCGGGTACTTACTTGCTGACGGATGATTTTTATATTGGCTTCGTCCATCCATCAGAACGGTATCAAGAGCCGCGCCTTGGGGAAGTGGTCAAAGGGCGAGTGATTGGGATTCGTCCAGATGGTGTCTTGAACCTTTCATTGAAACCAAGAGCCCACGAGGCGATCTCAAATGATGCCGCCATGGTTCTAACCTTTTTAGAACGAGCGCCTGAGAACAAAATTCCTTTCACGGACAAATCAGCCCCAGAAGAGATTTTGCAAACATTTGGTATTAGTAAAGGCCAATTTAAACGGGCATTAGGAACCTTGATGAAACAGCGTTTGATTGAGCAAAAAGACGGCTTTACGATTCTTATCAAAAAACCTAATTGAGAATACTTGTTTCTTTTATCGTTCTAATTTATAATGATTACAATGTTTGTCTTGAGTGATTTTCACTCAGATTAGAATCGTTATAAATTAACGGCATACGGAGGCAACTATGAACACAACAGCAGCGTTAAAAAAGACCAAGAAACAATTGCACGAGTCGGGGTTTAAATTAACTCCTCAGCGAGAAGCGACGTTGTTGGTCTTATTAGAAAATGAGAAAGACCATTTATCCGCAGAAGAGATTTTCTTTTTTGTGCGAAAAAAAAATTCTGAGATTGGCTTGGCAACCGTCTATCGAACATTGGAGATCTTAACGGATCTGAAAATTGTCGATAAAGTCAGCTTTAATGACGGTGTCGCTCGCTATGATCTACGTAAAGAAGGTGCCAAACACTTTCATCATCACTTGTTGTGTTTGGAATGCGGCAATATTGAAGAAGTCGAAGAGGATCTGCTGGGCAGTGTCGAAGAGATCGTTGAACAAAAGTACCATTTTTTAGTAAAGGATCATCGGTTGACCTTTCATGGTGTCTGTCAAAAGTGCCAAAGCAAAGCCGAGTGATTGTACTTTGGCGATCTTAAATAAACGTTTGTTATCACCCGAATGATAGTCAGATGGTTTCCAATAGGAAGAGTGCTCTTTTTTCCGATTTGAAAGAAACCGAAAAATCTGCTATGATTCGGGTGTTTCCTTGGGCAAAAGATACGGGTAGATGCCTCTTTTTTATTGGCAAGCTACTATCTTAACGAGCCAGAATTTGATATGATAAAAAAGCTGAAAGTAGAGGAAGCCCATGAACGAACAAATCATTGATTATCTTCATTATTTGACCATTGAGCGCGGGCTATCCCAAAATACCCGTGCCAGCTACCAGCGAGATCTGCAACAGTATCTTGCGTTTTTACAAAAAAAACAAGTCAGTCAGTGGCAGCAGATCGACCGAGTGATCGTTTTGTCTTTTTTGCAAAGTCTGCAAGAAGCGGGAAAATCCTCGGCAACCGTGATTCGGATGGTTTCCAGTTTGCGAAGGTTCCATCAATTTTTGCGTCAAGAACGGTTTACCGATCATGATCCAATGCAGCATATTGATTCACCAAAAAAACAGCAGAAGCTGCCTGATACCTTGAGTTTACAAGAAGTGGAGCGGTTGATCGAAACACCGGATACGCGAGCAGTTTTGGGCATCCGTGACCGAGCGATTTTGGAAGTGATGTATGCGACGGGCTTGCGCGTCAGTGAGTTGATCGGGTTAAAATTAAACGATCTGCATTTAAGTATGGGATTGTTGCAAACAACCGGAAAAGGCGACAAAGAACGGATCGTTCCATTAGGGGACTTAGCGATTCAATGGATCGAAACCTATCTCAGCGATGCGCGTCCGTATTTGACGAGAAAAACGCCGGATGAAAGCCATCTGTTTGTAAACAACCATGGTACGCAACTGTCTCGTCAAGGGATCTGGAAAAATTTAAAAGCCTTGGTTCGACAAGCTGGGATCACCAAGAATGTGACTCCCCATACGCTGCGCCATAGTTTTGCGACCCATCTATTAGAAAACGGGGCAGATCTACGAACGGTTCAAGAGTTGCTAGGGCACGCAGACATCTCGACCACTCAGATTTACACGCATATAACGAAGAAACGGATGACGGAAGTGTACAAGCAGCACTTTCCGCGCGCCTAGAAATCGAGGATGGAATGGAAGAAATCAAAATAAAATTAGCTGTCTTTGAAGGACCGTTGGATTTGCTGCTTCATTTGATCAAAAAACTGGAGATCGATGTTTATGATATTCCAGTTGCTACCATCACCGAACAATACATGCAGTACATCCATGCCATGAAAATTTTAGAATTAGAAGTCGCTGGAGAGTATTTAGTCATGGCGGCGACTTTGATGGCGATCAAAAGCCAGATGCTGTTGCCTAAACAAGAGTTGATTGCTGAAGTCGAAGAGTACGAAGAAGATCCGCGGGATATGCTGGTGGCACAACTGCTAGAATACCGAAAATTTAAGTACGCAGCCGAACAGCTTTCAGAAAAAGCGGAAGAGCGCAGTTTGTATTACACGAAAGATCCGATGGATGTCGATGAATACAAAGAGGAAGAAGATCAATTAAGAGCCAATCAATTCAACACGATCGATCTCTTTTTGGCTTTTCAAAAAATGATCGAGAAAAAGAAAAATCGCCAAGTACTAGAAACCAAGATTTCTCCTGATGAAAGCACCATCGATGAAAAGATGGCGGCGATTCAGTTGGAGATGCAACATGTGAGTGCTAAAAAAGGCCGCAGCTTTGATTCGTTTTTTACTTCTTACAATAAAACAGAAGTTGTGGTAACCTTTATGGCACTGTTAGAATTAATGAAAAAAGGAACGATTCGAGTAGAGCAATCAGACAATTATGCGTCGATTCTGCTCTATCCAACAGGTAAAGAAGATGAGTAAATATAGTGAATTAGAAGCGATCTTATTCGTCGTCGGTGATGAGGGGATCGGACTTGAAGAACTGAGTTATTTAGTCAAAAGTAATACTGCCAGTGTCTATCAGCATTTGCAGGAACTAAATCAGCAATATGAAGAAAATGAACATACCGCGTTGCATATTCTAGAAGTTGGCAATCATTTTATTTTAACCACTAAAAAGCAATTTGCCCCTTTATTGAAGAAATACGCCGAATCACCGATGGGGAGTTCATTGTCGCAAGCCGCTTTGGAAACTTTGTCGATCATTGCTTATAAGCAACCGATCACTCGGATGGAAGTAGAAGAGATTCGCGGCGTTCAATCCAGCGGTTCGGTCCAAAAACTGGTGGCAAAGCGGCTGATTGAAGAAAAGGGACGCGTGGACGGACCAGGACGAGCGATCCTATACGGTACGACGGAATACTTTATGGATTATTTTGGCTTAAAAAGTTTGGCTGAATTGCCTGACATCCAATCAATGGAAGATGAACTTGAAGAAGATACACCGTTTGATCTTTTTTACGACCGCTACAAACAAGCAGAAACAGAAGGAGAATGAAGATGGAACGTTTGCAAAAAGTGATTGCCCATGCCGGCATCACCTCAAGAAGAAAAGCTGAAGGACTGATAACCGAAGGCCGTGTGCGAGTCAATGGACAAGTAATCAAAGAATTAGGGGTCCAAGTCGGTTCAAAAGATGTCGTTGAAGTGGACGGCGTTCCGATCGAACAAGAACAACATGTCTATTATCTGTTCTATAAACCTCGTGGCGTGATCTCAGCTGTAACAGATGATAAAAAACGCAAAGTCGTTTTGGATTATTTTGCTGAAGTCCCTGAACGGGTGTATCCAGTCGGCCGCTTGGACTATGATACCTCCGGTTTGCTGCTACTGACAAATGATGGGGAATTGTCACAGACACTGATGCATCCAAAACACGAAGTCGAAAAAGTGTATGTTGCCAAGGTCAAAGGCATTGCGGATAAAAAGCAACTGCTCCCATTGACAAAAGGAATTCGGATCGAAGGGCGTAAGACCGCGCCTGCTCGCTTTGAAATCTTATCGACAGACCAAACGGCACAATCTAGTATTGTGCAATTGACGATCCACGAAGGTCGCAATCATCAAGTCAAAAACATGCTAAAAGCAGTTGGTTTGCCTGTGCAAAAACTAAAACGGGAAAACTATGGTCCGTTAGATTTAAAAGGTCTTCGTCCAGGGGAATACCGAGAGTTGTCGAAGAAAGAAGTCAGCCAGCTGAAAAACAGTGCAAAATAGTTGAAAAGTATCTGAAAACGTAACTATTGTTAATTTTTAGATTTTGTGTATAATAGAACATGTAATAAATAGAATAAAGGTTCGTCTTCAGGGGCAGGGTGCAATTCCCGACCGGTGGTTATAGTCCACGACCTATTTCTTCGGAAATAGCTGAATCGGTGAAATTCCGATACCGACAGTACAGTCTGGATAAAGAAGATAGAGCGTATTTGATTTGCTTATGGCTATTTCGAATGCCCTCTTTTTTCCCTGTGGAAAAAAGAGGGCATTTTTTGTCTGGCGCCGACAAGAAAGCCGAGGAAATTTAATAGGTTCGTTTGAAGAGGAATCCTGAACTTAGGAGGATTTATACTGATGAACAACAAAACAAGAAAAATGGTGACGATCGCCATGTGTGCTGCTATGGGAACAATTTTGCAATTTATCGCTTTTCCAATTTTTCCGGCATTCAGCTTTTTAAAGATCGATTTTAGTGATATTCCCGTGATGATCATGATGTTTTTATTTGGTCCTTGGAGTGGGGTAGTGACTGCCTTCATTCGTTCGGTCCTGCATTTGTTCTTATCTGGTTTTTCACCTGCTGATATGGTGGGAGATACGGCAAGCTTTTTAGCATCATGTGCCTTTACTTTGCCAATGTACTACTTTTTCCGCAAAGGTATCCACACCAAAAACAAAATGGTTGGTGTCATCAGCGGTATCTTGTCGGTAACGATTTTTATGAGTGTGGCGAACCTATTTGTGATCACACCGCTTTATCTACGCTTTTTCGGGGTCACAGCCGATCAATTTTTAGGGATGTCTTTGCCGCAATATGTGGCGATCGGGATTTTACCCTTCAATTTGGTTAAAGGAGCGATCGTCAGTGCCGTCTTTTTAGCACTACATGCCAAACTGCTCCCATGGTTGGCTCGTAAGCAGCCCCATCATTCTGCTATAGGAAAATAAAAAATGAGCCGACTTGCTGTGGCAGACGAAAGGTCTGTTAATGGCAGGTCGACTTTTTTATTTTTCTATAAGGATCGCTCTGGTGGGGCATTTGCGATAAGCAGTTTTGACTTTTTCTTGTTGTTCTTCTATGATAAACTGTTGCCGTGCACTCGGTTCTTGGGCAAATAAAACGATCCCATCTTCATCATAATCGAAGATCTCGGGAGCATAGATCGCACATAGTCCACAAGCAATGCAGCGCTCAGGAACAATTTTACAGCGTTGTGACATTTTTTAGTCCTTTCTGGGAGGAAGATATGGATTCTTTTATTTTAGCGCTGTTTTCTGATACTGACAAGTTGCGTCCATCGACACTTTATCAAATTCTCATTGGTAAGCGCACTAGCTCTGTCTTGAGTTATGCCTTTTTTTATGATCGATTAGGTCTTTTTCAAGCGTTGCCACAGTTGAATGAGAGGGAGTATCAACAGACGATCGCTGACTTGATCCAACAAGGGATGCTAAGTCGAGATTCAGATGGTCTGCTGCTCAAAAGGACCGCTGCAAATTATGAACAGTCAAGAGAAATGTTGTTGCATCATACGGATTATTTTCGGTATGGACGAACGACGGAGGAGGCGTGGCGTTTTGTCCGACTGCTGGTTCAAGCAGCTGCATATCAAGAGGTGACGAATCAGTATATTCCTGTTGAGAACACGCCTTTATATACAGAACCTGTGCGTCGACTGATCCATCAATACCCTGAAATCAAAAAGATCACTCATCGAGAACTTTCGGCAGTTTTTGCCCAACTTCCCGCAGAAGTCGCAGATTTTTTAGCGGGTACCTTATCTGGTCCTGATCTTCTGGGGCAGGCGTTTTTCCAACTTTTGCCAGAATCTGTACAAGGTAAGCCTTGGGACAATCTTTATGTAGGAGCTGCGATCCATCAATTTTTAGCCCTGGTTGAAAAAGAGTCTCAGATGGTTCTGTTTCAAGGATTGTCACCTTTTCTAAATAGGAATCTGAATCAAAGTATGCTGGAAAGTCGTGCATTGTTCTTGCAAGGAGCTTCTGTTGAGCAGATCATGGAAAAAAGAAGGATCAAACGAGGAACCGTTAATGATCATTTGATTGAGTGGGCACTGCTTGATCCGACATTTCCGTATCAGCGCTTTGATACATCATTGCTGAATAAGCTGCCAGAAACTTCTTGGAAAAACAGCTATCAAGAATTACAGGAGCTTCTTACGACTGATTTTTTGACGATCCGTTTGTTACAGATTGCTCAGAAACGGGGGATTCGATGTTAGAAAACGCACTGAATCAGTACTTTGGCTTCAAAACATTTCGTCAAGGACAAAAAGAAGTCATCGAAAGTGTTTTAGCGCAGCAAGATACGTTGGCGATTTTGCCTACCGGGAATGGCAAAAGTCTCTGTTATCAGCTGCCAGGGTACCTCATAGATGGCATCGTAATCATTATCTCACCGCTTGTTTCTTTAATGGAAGATCAAGTCTATGGCCTACAAAAGCAAGGGGAAAAACGCGCGATTGCGTTTAATAGTCAACTGGACCTTGCCGATCGTCACTATGTGATGCAGCATTTATCGCAGTACAAATTTTTGTTTTTAAGTCCAGAAATGATCGTGCAAGAAGCCATTTTGCAACAACTCGAACGAGCTAAGATCGCTATGCTCGTGGTGGATGAAGCTCATTGTGTTTCCCAATGGGGCATTGATTTTCGACCAGAGTACTTGCAGCTTGGTGAAGTAAAAAAACGGTTGAAGGCACCCGTCACATTAGCATTGACGGCTACTGCCACGGCGCAAGTCGAAGCAGATATTCGGCAAGTGTTGTTAGCAAAGAACGCCAATGTCTACCGTTATTCGATGAACCGCAGCAATATCGGCTTGTTCGTAGAGAAAACGTCAGACAAAGATGCGGCATTGGCAGACTATCTCAGCCGCTTAGGCGGGGCTGGGATCATCTATTGTTCCACAAGAAGCAAAGTCGAAGAAGTCTATAACAAACTGCGTCAGCGCTATTCGGTAGGCTATTATCATGGTGGTCTAGCGAGCGATCAAAGAAAAACGTTGCAGCAGCAGTTTTCTCAGAATAAACTAAAATTGCTCGTCGCAACCAATGCGTTTGGGATGGGGATCAATAAAGAAGATATTCGTTTTGTGATCCATTATGACTTGCCTGATTCGCTGGAAAACTACAGTCAGGAAATCGGTCGAGCAGGCCGCGATGGCAAACAAAGCAGTGCGATCTTGCTTTATCAGGAACACGATGAGCAGATTCACTACTTCTTTCAGCGAGAAAACAAAGAAGAACGCCGTGCTTTAGAACGAATGGATCAGGAAAAGATGAAAGGACCTTTGACACCGCTGCAAGAAAAATGGCAGCTGAAGATGAAGGAGTTGGGGGCTGCGTTTTGGCTGGAAACGCTAAAACAAAACGAACAGCAAAAGCAAGAACAATTACAAAAAATGTTGGCTTATATTCATTTTACCGGCTGTCGTCGCCAGTTTTTATTGGCGCACTTTGGGGAAGACGCACCAGCAAATCCTTATTGTTGCGACAATGACGGGATCGAATTGGCAGCGGAAGAAGAGCTTTTAGAAAAAAAAGTCATCCTTCATTGGCAAGAACGTTTAATAAAAATTTTTAAAGATATAAATTGAATCGTATTTTGCAGGACAGTTTTTATTTACCTATGGTATAATACATCGGAAGGAAACTAGGAGGGAATACGAGTGAGCAAGAAAGACAATGACTACAATTCAGAAAATCAAGAACCGTGGGAACAACCAATCTATGATACAGAATACGATGATTCTGCATCAAGATCCCAACAAAGAAAACAAAAGCGTGGGAATTCACTCTTTTTGACGATCGTTTTAGTTTTGCTTTTCTTGATCGTGGCAATTCCGGTTGGTGCCGGTATTTGGGTGTTGAATCATAACAGTGATGCCCCGACCGCAGCAAGTTCGAGCAGTACAGTAGAAAGTACGACAGAATCTTCGACAACTGAGTCATCAACAACGGAATCATCAACTGCTGAATCGACAAGTGAAACGAGTTCGTCA
The DNA here is from genome assembly GCF_002140695.1 of Enterococcus sp. 4E1_DIV0656. Lineage (NCBI taxonomy): Bacteria > Bacillati > Bacillota > Bacilli > Lactobacillales > Enterococcaceae > Enterococcus > Enterococcus sp. 4E1_DIV0656. Next base: position 2,119,687 of record NZ_NGLF01000001.1, read on the forward strand.
ACAAGTGAATCAAGTTCTTCATCAAGCAGTAGCAGTTCTGCACCAGCTTCAACAACGCCATCAAGTAGTAGTGAGCCGGCTCAACAGGAAAACAATGCAGGGCAAGACACTACGCAAAATAATCAAGGGCAAGGAGCGACTGGTACCGAGGAATACACGACGGTGCAAGCAGGTGAAGGTCCTGAACAAGTGGCAGCCCGTACAGGCATCTCAGTTGAAACCCTATATCAATTAAATGGGATTGATCCAAACAACTACATGCTATACCCTGGCGACACATTACGAATTAAATAAAAAACCGCTTTGGCGGTTTTTTTTCTTGGTAGGAAGAAGCCAAGGTGAACGATAAGCAGAAACGATGAAGAATACACATCGTTGGGAAACGAGGAGTAAGAAAAATGAAAAAAATCAACATCGCTATTGATGGTCCGGCGTCATCTGGGAAAAGTACCGTGGCAAAAATCATCGCCAATGATTTAGGGTTTATTTATACAGATACCGGGGCCATGTACCGCAGCATCACGTATTTGGCCTTAAAAAGCGGCTGTTCATTAGAGGATGAAGCGGCGATCGCTGCTTTGATCGATCAATACCCCATCACTTTTGAACCGACTGAACACGGTCAAGAGGTCTTTGCAGGAGGAGAGCAAGTCACAGAAGCGATCCGTCAGCCAGAAGTAACCAACGCAGTTTCGAAGGTATCGGCATACCCTGCGATCCGCGAAAAACTAGTCCAACAACAGCAGATGATCGCTAAAGATGGCGGTGTCGTGATGGATGGCCGCGATATTGGTACGGCGGTTTTACCACAAGCAGAAGTCAAGATTTTTCTGGTAGCAAGTGTGGAAGAACGGGCGCAGCGCCGTTTCAAAGAAAATCAGCAAAAAGGGATCGGTACCGATTATGAAACTTTAAAAGAAGAGATTCAGCAAAGAGATTACTTGGATTCTCATCGGGAAGTCTCCCCTTTGAAACAAGCAACAGATGCCGTTCGAATTGACACCTCCGGTTTAACAATCGAGCAAGTCGTAGAAGCGATCAAAAAAACGATCCAAGAAAAGATCGACTAGCGAAAACAATGGGTGTTCCCCATTGTTTTTTTATTTTTCCTACGAAAAAGATGAAAGCAAGCAAGAAAACAGACGTGAAAAGACTTTTTCAACGAAAAAACCGTAGTTTTTTAGGAAAATAAGAGAAATCGCTTTATTTTTTTTTCATTCTATTTTAAACTAAAAGATGTAGTGCAATTATTGCAGAATTGTTGGTTAGGAGGACATGAGAGATGACAGAATTTGAAAATAATCAGGTTGAGAGTGGAAATGAATCAATGGAAGCCGCTTTAGACAATTTCCAAGAAGTAAAAGTTGGAGATATCGTTAAAGGCGAGGTATTGGCCATTGAGGATAAACAAGCGATCGTAGGGATCGAAGGCGCCGGTGTCGAAGGCGTTGTTCCTGCAAAAGAATTATCGACTTTACCTGTTGAAGACATCAACGAAGCAGTCAAAGTAGGGGATGTCTTAGAATTAGTTGTGATTTCAGCAATTGGGAAAGACAAAGAAAATGGCAGCTATCTCCTTTCTAAACGTCGCTTAGATGCGAAAAAAGTTTGGGAAGATATCGAAAAAGATTTCCAAGAAGGAAAAATCATCGAAGCACCAGTCACCAACGTCGTTAAAGGCGGATTAGTGGTTGACGTAGGGGTTCGTGGGTTTGTTCCAGCATCAATGGTCGAAGATCATTTTGTTGCGGATTTTGAAGATTACAAAGGGAAAACATTGACCTTTAAAATCGTTGAGATCGAGCCTTCTGAAAACCGCTTGATCCTTTCTCATAAAGCTGTTGTTGAAGCAGAAAAAGCAAAACAAAAAGAAGCTTTACTAGCTGATTTATATGAAGGACAAGAAGTAGAAGGAAAAGTAGCTCGTTTGACTGACTTTGGTGCCTTCGTGGACCTAGGAGGCATCGATGGACTTGTCCATGTCTCTGAAATTTCACATGGGCATGTTGGCAAACCGAGTGACGTTTTGTCTGTTGGAGATACCGTCAACGTCCGTATCTTATCTGTTGATGCAGACAAAGAACGTGTGTCTCTTTCAATCAAAGACACATTGCCTGGACCTTGGACCAATATTGAAGAGCAAGCGGCTGTTGGCAGTGTCTTAACTGGGACTGTTAAACGTTTGACAAGCTTCGGTGCGTTTGTGGAAGTCTTCCCAGGTGTTGAAGGGCTGATCCATATTTCACAAATCTCCCATAAACACATTGCGACACCACATGAAGTCTTACAAGAAGGCGATGAAGTGCAAGTGAAAGTGCTCGAAGTGAACCCTTCAGAACACCGAATCGCATTAAGTATCAAAGCATTAGAAAAAGCAGAAAATACCAATGAAACACAAGAAGTTTCAGAGGATGATTATCAATTGCCAGAAGAATCAACTGGGTTTACCATGGGTGATATCTTAGGTGATGCCTTAAAAGACAGCGACGAAGAGTAATTGTATGCCATCAGCTTATAACGATTCGATGTTTGAATTTGTTATAAGCTGATTTTTTGTTTGCCGAGAAAGCTTGCAACTTTCCATGGCTTTAGGTAAACTAAGTAAGATTGAATACAAGAAGCAGCGTACAAGGACTGCTTTTTTAAATGGAGGGTAAAAAATGTCAAATCCAACAATAGCGATCGTTGGACGTCCGAATGTGGGGAAATCGACCATTTTCAACCGGATAGCTGGAGAACGAATTTCGATCGTTGAGGATACTCCAGGAGTGACCAGAGATCGTATTTATGCCACTGGTGAATGGCTAGGCCGTGAGTTTAGTGTAATCGATACTGGTGGGATCGATTTAAGTGATGAGCCGTTTATGGATCAAATCAAGCATCAAGCAGAAATCGCCATCGATGAAGCAGATGTCATTGTTTTTATTACGAGTGCTCGTGAAGGAGTAACAGATGCTGACGAGCTTGTGGCTCGTTTGTTATACAAAAGCAACAAACCCGTGATTTTAGCGGTCAACAAAGTTGATAATCCCGAGATGCGCAACGATATCTATGAATTTTATGGTTTAGGTCTGGGCGATCCATACCCAATCTCAGGAAGTCATGGATTAGGGATCGGTGATGTCCTAGATGAAGCAGTCAAACACTTTACCAATGAAGCGGAAGAAGAAGACGATTCCATCATCAAGTTTAGTTTGATCGGTCGACCAAACGTCGGGAAATCCTCTTTGATCAATGCGATTCTTGGAGAAGAGCGAGTAATTGTTTCAGATATCGAAGGAACGACTCGTGATGCGATCGATACCCATTTTACCAGCGAAAGCGGTCAAGAATTTACCATGATCGATACCGCCGGCATGCGTAAAAAAGGGAAGGTCTACGAATCTACTGAAAAATACAGTGTCATGCGAGCAATGCGGGCCATTGAACGCTCAGACGTCGTCTTGATGGTCTTGAACGCCGAAGAAGGAATTCGCGAGCAAGACAAACGGATCGCTGGCTATGCCCATGAAGCAGGCCGTGGAATCATTATCGTTGTCAATAAATGGGATACATTGAAAAAAGAAACGAATACGATGCGTGATTTTGAAGAAGAAATCAGAGATGAATTCCAATATTTGGATTATGCACCAATCATTTTCGTTTCCGCAGTGACGAAACAGCGCTTGAATAAGTTGCCGCAGTTGATCGAAGAAGTCAGCATGAATCAAAACATGCGTATTCCATCTGCGTTGTTGAATGACGTCATTATGGATGCGGTGGCGATCAACCCAACACCAACAGACAAAGGCAAACGTTTGAAGATTTTTTATGCGACGCAAGTGGCTGTCAAACCGCCAACTTTTGTTATTTTTGTCAACGAAGAAGAACTGATGCATTTCTCTTATGCGCGTTTCTTAGAAAATCAAATCCGCAAGGCATTCACTTTTGAAGGAACGCCGATTCGGATCATTCCACGCAGAAGAAAATAGAGATTTTATCATACTTTGTTTCTTTTTACAAAGAAATCTGTCCTTTTCTAGAAAAATGGGAAAAAACCAAAAAAAAACCCCCTAAAAACGTTAAAATCCTTGATATTACAAGGTTCTTATGATAACGTTATATCAGAATATTGATGGTAATCAATATTTGACAAAAACCTTGGACCACTCAAGATTTTTGTTGATGCATGACATCAAAAAAAATATCAGGAGGTGAAACCATCCATGGCAAATAAAGCAGAATTAATCGAAAAAGTTGCAGCAGCTACTGACTTAACTAAGAAAGACGCAACTGCAGCAGTAGACGCTGTATTCTCAACAATTCAAGACGCTTTAGCTAACGGTGAAAAAGTTCAATTGATCGGCTTTGGTAACTTTGAAGTTCGTTCTCGTGCAGAACGCAAAGGACGCAACCCACAAACTGGTGAAGAAATCAAGATCCCTGCTAGCAAAGTACCTGCATTCAAACCAGGTAAAGCTCTTAAAGACGCAGTGAAATAATTGAGTCTTGTAGAAACCCTTGAGTAATCAAGGGTTTTTTCTTTTGTCTAACTAGGAACTGCCACTATGCAGGCGGATCGAATGGGAAAAGAAACGGTTATTATTGTCAGAAAATTCAAAAATATTTTTTGTTTTTCTTTTGGTCTAAAAAAAACAAGGGTTGCTGGCACACTTTAATTCTCAAGCAAGAATAAAGGTGATTTAAAAGTCATTCTTATCAAAAGAAGCAAGCGATTAAATGACATCTGATGTGAGAAAGGGTTCCTTGGAATTGTCATTATTGAAAAAAAATTCAGAAAATTCGTTGACAAGTGATTTTGCAAAGGGTATATTGGTAAACAATTACAAGAACGTTACTATTTCTAATGAAGGAGCCATTTTCTATGCGTAATTTTAATCAATATTTATTAGTCATTATTATTGATACCAGGACTTAGAACACGGAAGCAAAAATTATCCGTTTGTTTGAGTCCTATTTGCGTAAGTAAAATGGGATTCTGGCAAAGCATCCCAGTTTTTTTATAACCGGGATGCTTTTTTTTATTCCAAAATGCAGGAGATGATGAGTGTGAGAAGTGATCAAATTAAAAAAGGGATCGATGCAGCGCCAGCTAGGAGTCTGCTCTATGCCACAGGACAAGTTAAAAATATCCATGATATGAACAAGCCATTTATTGCGATATGTAATTCCTATATCGATATCGTGCCTGGGCATGTGCATTTACGGGAGTTAGCAGATATCGCAAAAGAAGCGATTCGTGAAGCTGGCGGCATCCCTTTCGAGTTCAATACAATCGGCGTAGATGATGGCATTGCGATGGGACATATCGGTATGCGATATTCGCTACCTAGCCGAGAATTGATCGCTGATTCTGCAGAAACCGTCATCAATGCCCACTGGTTTGACGGCGTATTTTATATCCCAAATTGTGACAAGATCACTCCTGGCATGATCTTAGCAGCCATGCGGACCAACGTACCAGGAATTTTTTGTTCCGGCGGTCCTATGAAAGCCGGCATTGATCCTCGGGGACATCAAATAACCTTATCTTCCATGTTTGAAGCCGTTGGGACGTACAAGACGGGTAATATGACAAAAGAAGATTTTGAGTTTATGGAACAAAATGCCTGTCCGACTTGCGGCTCCTGCGCAGGGATGTTTACTGCCAATTCGATGAATTGCCTCTTAGAAATCTTAGGATTGGCAATGCCAGGCAATGGTACGATCCTCGCCGTGTCTGAAGAACGACGAGAACTAGTTAGACAAGCCGCCTTTAAGTTGATGGATCTTGTTGAAAAACAAGTGAAACCTCGAGACATCGTGACCAAAGAAGCTATCGATGATGCCTTCGCTTTAGACATGGCGATGGGGGGTTCCACCAACACAGTGCTGCATACCTTAGCGATCGCCAATGAAGCAGAGATCGATTATGACTTAAGACGGGTCAATGAAATCGCTAAAAGAGTGCCTTATCTCTCAAAAATCGCGCCATCATCAGCCTATTCGATGCATGATGTCCATGAAGCCGGTGGGGTTTCAGCAATCATTCGGGAGCTATGTGATATCGAAGGAGCGATTCATCCCGATCGACCGACTGTTACCGGTAAGACGTTACGAGAAAATGTCGCTGAAGCGAAGATCCACAACGAAGAAGTCATCCATCCGAAAGAAAACCCGTATAGTCCAGTTGGCGGTCTATCGATCTTGTACGGAAACATCGCCCCAGAAGGCAGTGTCATCAAAGTTGGCGGGGTCGATCCAAGTGTCCAAGTGTTCAAAGGGAAAGCGATCTGTTTTGATTCTCATGATGAAGCAGTCGCAGCAATCGACAATCATACCGTACAAAAAGGACATGTTGTAGTGATCCGCTATGAAGGCCCGAAAGGGGGGCCGGGAATGCCGGAAATGCTGGCGCCTACCTCAAGTATCGTTGGTCGTGGGTTAGGCAAAGATGTCGCCTTGATTACAGACGGCCGCTTTTCAGGAGCGACGCGGGGGATCGCAGTTGGACATATTTCTCCGGAAGCTGCAGCCGGTGGTCCATTAGGACTAGTCAACGATGGCGATGAGATCATTATTGATTTGCCAAATCGAACGCTAAATCTGCAAGTTTCAGAAGAAGAGCTTGCCAAGCGTGCGCAAGAACGACCGAAGTTTCGTTCAAAAGTAAAAAAAGGATGGCTTGCACGTTATACCGCTTTAGTGACCTCTGCGAATACGGGCGGGATTATGCGAGTACCTGATGAGGAGGAGTAGCAATGGAAAACATCGACTATCAAGCATCGCATCTAAGGACTGGCGCGCAAGTGTTAGTGGACAGCTTGCAAGAGCAAGGCGTCGAAATGATCTTTGGCTACCCGGGTGGCGCCGTCTTACCGTTATATGACCAATTATATGATGCAGCGATTCCGAATATTTTGACGCGTCACGAGCAAGGCGCGATCCACGCCGCTGAAGGCTATGCCAAAGCTACTGGCAATGTTGGGGTCGTTTTAGTGACAAGTGGTCCAGGTGCTACGAATGTCGTCACGGGCATTGCCGATGCTATGAGCGATTCCGTACCGTTGGTGGTTATCACGGGGCAAGTGGCCGTACCAGGAATTGGCAAAGACGCTTTTCAAGAAGCGGATATTCTAGGTATCACGTTGCCGATCACGAAACACAATTACCAAGTCCGTTGTGTGGATGACTTACCGAAAGTGATCGCTGAAGCCTTTCACATCGCTTCAACTGGGCGTAAGGGACCTGTTGTGATCGACCTTCCGAAAGATATTACATTGCAAGAAACCGCTGAAACCTGCTCATTGCCGATCACAAGGAAAAGTTATCAACCGAATGCAGAGCCTTCCCGTCTGCAAATTGAAAAATTGATGCACGTTTTAGAAAAAGCACAGCGACCAGTGGTACTGGCTGGTGCAGGCGTGATCGCGGCTGAAGCTGCGGCTGAATTAAATGCATTTATTGCCAAGTACAAGTTGCCGACAGTCACAACGTTGCTCGGCTTAGGCTTACTGCCAAATGATCATCAATTTTTCTTGGGCATGGGCGGTATGCATGGAACGTATGCGGCGAACATGGCTTTATCAGAAGCCGATTTGATTATCAATATCGGCTCTCGCTTCGATGATCGCTTAGCGACTGCCGGCAGTCAGTTCGGCAAGCAGGCCATCGTTGCTCATATCGACATCGACCCGGTGGAGATCGGCAAGATTGTAGAGACAAAGATCCCAATCGTCGGCGATGCCAAGGCTGCTTTGCAACAGATGCTACGGTATCCGCCAACTAGAGGAACGTGGTCTGCCTGGTCGGATCTATGCCAAAAACGGAAGATGGAAAAACCTTATCGCTATGATCGCACTCAAGCACAAGAAATCAAACCGCAAAAAGTCATCGAAGAAGTAGGGTGTTTGACCAAAGGAGAGGCTTACGTCATCACCGATGTTGGGCAGCATCAAATGTGGGTCGCGCAGTATTATCCGTTTCGCTTTCCTAAGCAGTTGATCACCAGTGGCGGACTAGGCACGATGGGCTATGGTATCCCTGCGGGAATTGGCGTCCAATTTGCTCATCCAGAAAAAATGGTCGTGGTGTTTGTTGGCGATGGCGGGTTCCAAATGACAAACCAGGAATTTGCTATTTTGAATGAGTATGGCTTGAATGTCAAATTTGTTTTGTTGAATAATCGTTCGTTAGGAATGGTCCGCCAATGGCAAGAAACATTTCATGGCAAACGACGCTCTGCCTCTGTTTTTGCACAGCAACCTGATTTTGTTAAACTAGCACAAGCTTATGGCATCGAAGGCTGTCGGATCGATGAACCCACTCAGCTTTCTGCTATGCTAGCGGAAGCTTTTGCACATACGGGGCCGCAACTGATCGAAGTAATGGTCTCGCCCTCAGAGCATGTGTTGCCGATGATCCCACCGGGGAAAGCCAATCATGAAATGATGGGGGTCTAAGGGGATGAAACGGGTATTAGCAGCAATCGTCCATAATGAAGCAGGTGTTTTGAGCCGCATCACGAGTGTCTTAAACCGCCGGCAGGTCAATATCGAGAGTATTTCTGTCGGCACAACGGAACGGCCAGAGTTTTCACGAATGACGATCATTGTCAACGTGAACGATTTGGCAGAAACAGAACAAGTGACCAAGCATTTAAACAAACAAATAGATGTCTTGAAGGTTTCTGATATTACAGAAGTTCCTCATATCGAACGAGAACTGGTGCTGATCAAAGTCAATGCACCAACCACTAGCCGCTCGGAGATCCAAGCAGTGATTGATCCGTTTCGAGCGCACATTGTCGATGTCGCACTGAAAACGATCGTTGTGCAAGTTGCCGGTGATACGAAAAAGGTAGAAGCATGCATCGAAGTTTTGCGTCCCTACGGGATCAAACAGTTGGCACGAACGGGTGTCACTGGCTTTACAAGAGGGTAAGTGCAATTTTGAATTGCTTATAATAAAGAAAGAATTCGGAGGAAACAAGTATGGTAAAAGTATATTACAACGAGGAAGTTACAGATAATCTAGGAGACAAGAAGATTGCGATCGTCGGCTACGGCTCTCAAGGGCACGCTCATGCGCAAAATTTACGGGACACAGGTCATGAAGTCTTTATCGGCATTCGTGAAGGAAAGTCAGCAGAAGCTGCAAGAAACGACGGATTTGAAGTCTTTCCAGTAGCCGAAGCCACTCAAAAAGCGGACGTAGTCATGATCTTGGCACCCGATGAGATCCAAGGATCGTTGTATAAAAATGAGATCGAACCGAATCTTTCTGCCGGCAATGCATTAGCATTTGCGCATGGTTTTAATATTCATTTTGATGTGATCGCGCCGCCAGAAGAGGTGGATGTATTCCTAGTTGCGCCTAAAGGACCGGGCCATTTGGTGCGTCGAACCTTTACCGAAGGGTTTGCGGTGCCAGCCTTGTTTGCAGTCTATCAAGATGCGACTGGCAACGCACAAGCGACAGCTTTATCTTATGCAAAAGGCATTGGTGCCACACGGGTCGGCGTTTTGGAAACGACCTTTAAAGAAGAGACCGAGACCGATCTTTTCGGGGAACAAGCCGTACTTTGTGGCGGTTTGACCAGCATGATCGAAGCCGGCTTTGAAACATTGGTAGAAGCCGGGTACCAACCGGAATTGGCGTATTTTGAAGTTTGTCATGAATTGAAACTGATCGTTGACTTGATTTATGAAGGAGGATTCAAAAAAATGCGCCATTCGATCTCGAATACGGCAGAGTATGGCGACTACGTTTCCGGTGCTCGGGTGATCACCGCACAAGCCAAAGAAAACATGAAAGCCGTATTGACAGATATCCAAAATGGTCAATTCGCGAAAGGATTCATTGAAGACAATCAAAATGGCTTCCCTGAATTCTATAAAATGCGTGAAGAAAACGGCAACCATCAAATTGAAAAAGTCGGCAGCGAGTTACGGAAAATGATGCCGTTTGTTGCGAAAGATTAGAGGTGGCGCGTTTGTTGGTGACAGTTTCTGCAATCGAGCAAGCATATGAACGACTGCGGGGAGCAGTTAGTCATACACCGCTGCAGTATGATCGCTTTTTATCTGAAAAATACCAAGCGACGGTTTTGTTGAAGCGAGAGGACTTGCAAAAAGTCCGCTCCTTCAAATTACGAGGTGCCTACTATGCGATCACCCAGGCAGATCCTGTGCAGACCAGTCGTGGCGTCGTCTGTGCCAGTGCCGGAAATCATGCCCAAGGCGTTGCTTATACCTGCCAAGAACAGCAGATCCATGCGGTCATTTTCATGCCAACAACGACGCCGCAACAAAAAATCGCGCAAGTTCTCTTTTTCGGCGGCGACTACGTCAAAATCGAATTGGTGGGAGATACCTTTGATGCGGCGGCGCAGGCTGCCAAACAATTTGCAAAAGAAAAGCAAATGGCTTTCATTGCTCCTTTTGATGATCCCAATATTATCGCAGGACAAGGATCAGTAGCCGTGGAAATGTTGGCGGATGCTGAAAAAAAACAAGTATCGATCGATTTGGTGGTGGCTGCCATTGGTGGCGGTGGTTTGATCAGCGGGACCGCAGCCTATTTGAAAGAAAAGCAGCCAAATATAAAAGTTGTTGGAGCAGAACCTGTAGGGGCCGCCTCGATGCAAGCAGCCTTTGATCACCAAGGACCGGTGGCTTTAGAGCATATTGAAACCTTTGTCGATGGTGCGGCAGTCAAACAAGTCGGAGCTCAGACCTATGCCCATGCCAAACGCTATGTGGATCAATTGGTAACGGTGGAAGAAGGTGCAATCTGCCAAACGATTCTAGAATTATACAGCAAACAAGCGATCGTCGCTGAACCAGCTGGTGCCTTGAGCGTGGCAGCCCTGGATGAGATCAAAGAGCAAATCAAAGGCAAGACGGTCGTCTGTATTGTGAGTGGTGGTAACAATGATAGTTCCCGCATGGCAGAGATCGAAGAGAAATCACTGATTTATCAAGGATTGAAACATTATTTTATCGTCAATTTCCCACAACGTCCCGGTGCGTTGAAGGAATTTGTTAGCCATGTATTAGGGCCTGATGATGATATCACGAGGTTTGAATATACGAAAAAAATCAATCGTGGAACAGGACCAGTAATGCTGGGAATCTTGTTGAAACAAAAAAACGATCTACCCGCATTACTGTCACGAATTGAACAGTTTGATCAAGGCTACATCAACCTTCAGCAAAATCAATCACTTTACTCGCTTTTGGTTTAGAAAAAAACATGGTTTCCTTTGTAATACAGGAAACCATGTTTTTTGCTTTTTGGCATAGAATCATGGGACAAATCGGCGAAAATACTTCCTAATGGTTAGCGATTTAGTAGGTGTTTCAACGGCTTCTTGCTATAATAGTAAGTAGTAGCAACAAAGGAGTGAGCCGATGGAAGCTGTTTTTTACAGAAATGAGCAAGAAACCCAGATTTCTTACGGGGAAACATTGGCATCGGTCATGAAAGGACAGTCGATCGAGCCGCAGCAGGTGATCATTTTGACGAATCAGCGTTATTATGACCGCTTTTCAGAAAAAGTAACCCGCCTGTTTTTGCCGCGCGAGGTCAATTGGTATATTTGTACCAACCAAATGTATTGCAACAACTTTAGTGAATTTAAGGCCGCGATGGATTTCTTCGGTCGCTTTTCAAAGCAAGAGTCCTTGTTGATCGTCGGGTTTGGGAATGAAGGTGTATTGGCACTGAGCAGTTTTATCCATGCGACTTCGGTCCTATCGACACAGCTTTGGCTGATTCCCGTTTCCTTGCGGGCCTTAGCTAAAAGTGTGAAAGAAACAGCGATCGTTGTGAAAAAGCCAGATATCCCGATGCTGGAAAATCCTAATACACCCGAATTTGTTATTTACGATCAGACGATCGCAGAAAAACAGATCGATGGGAAATTGGTCGATTTTTTGACTCTGATTCGTTGTGGCGTGCTTGCCGATAGTGAGTTTTTAAAAGAGCTTTATCGAACCTATCCCAGTCATCAGGCGTTGATGAGACATTCGTTGGCTGCGTATACCGATCGGTTGATCCAACTATACCAGCAATCAGGCAGCGAATTGGAGGAGTTTGGCCAACTCTTTGCTGATGCTGCTTATCGAACGGAAAATGGGCACTTGCTGTCTGATGCGATGAAATTATTCTTTGGCTTTTTGTTTCATTTTATGTGGACCGTCCAGCAGCAGCAATTGACTGTCGATCTGCCCGTGTTCTGCCAATGGCTTGCCCGATTAGGCTTTCCCATCGAATTGCCCGAGTCTTTTTCATTAAGCGAATATTTCAGTCATGTACTAGAATTGCAGCAAAAAGAAAAAAAACTGTTATTTTTGGCAAAAGTTGGTACAATAGGGGGCAGAACGAAAATCGAGGAAAAAGATCTCGTCCAGACGATGGAGACTTATCAGCGATTAATCAATGAGATTCGAGGGGTTTAAATGGAAACATATAGTGAAAAAATGTTAAAAGCATTAGCCGCGGAAGAACTGGCTGAAGCACAATTGAATTTTAACGAAGCACTGCAAAAAGATGATGATGAGACACTTGGCGCTTTAGGCGATGAATTACTGCAGATCGGTTTTTTAGAAGAGGCGAAAACGTTATTTGAAACCTTGCAGCAGCGGCATCCTGAAAATGAAGCTTTGCTGCTTCCTTTAGCGGAAATTGCGATGGAAGAAGACCAGATTGAAACAGCCTTCACCTATATCGATCAAATACCACCAACGAGTGAAGCTTATCTGCAAGCCTTGTTATTGAGTGCGGATCTCTATCAACTGATCGGTATTCCGGAAGTCAGCGAAGCCAAATTAAAAGAAGCGCAAAGCCTTGTGCCAGAGGAACCCTTGATTCGTTTTGCCTTAGCTGAGTTAGCTTTTTCAACGGATCGCTATCAAGAAGCTGTTGACCTTTATCAAGGATTGCTGGAAGAAGATATTACGGATATTTCGGGGATTTCGATCGTTGAACGGACCGGAACTTCATTGAGTATGGCAGGTAAGTTTGAAGAGGCGTTGGAATATTTTGAAGCAAGCTTAGAAGACGAACAGACGGACGAGCGTCTCTTTCAAACGGCTTTAGTCTATTTGCAGCTGAAGGAAAATGAACAAGCGATTCGCTACTTGCAGCAGTTGCGGGTCATGAATCCCCAATACCGGGCCTTGTATCTTTATTTGGCTGAAGCATTGCAAGAAGAAGAACAGCTGGAAGAAGCGCAACGTGTGATCGAAGAAGGGATTCATGAAGATCCATATCAAGTGGATTTCTATCATTTTGCTGCCGAGAATGCTTACCGACTTCATGACAGTGAAGCAGCCGAGTCATTTTTACTTAAAGCACTGGAAACTGGTGAAAAAGAAGAGGATACATTACTGACTTTAAGTAATTTATACTTGAATGAAGAGCGTTGGCAAGAAGCGATCTTGGCGATCGAGCGAATGGAAGACAATGAACAGCCTCACGCTTTATGGAATCTAGCGCAAGCCTTCAATGCGTTAGAAGATTTTGACAAAGCAGCAAAATATTACGAAGAAGCCAATGCTGATTTGCACCATGAACCGGCGTTTATGAAGGAATATGGCATTTTCTTACGTGAAGAAGGGCGTTTACCTGAAGCTCTTCATTTGCTACAACATTATTTGGCACACGAACCAGGTGATTTAGAAGTACAGTCGATCGTGGAGGACTTATTAGAAAGATAGGTGAGAGAAATGAACATCAATGTACAAGAAAAGAAAAAGTTTCTTAATTGGTTAGTTTCGACCGTTTCCTTCAGCCGCCGAGAAGTCTCTTGGGTGTTAAACTATCTGGCGAACCATGAAGCGATCTTGACCAATGTTCATTTTGTAGAAGGGGCAGCCGCAGCCAAACGGGGCTTAAGTGTCCGCAGTACGGAAGTTGGAGGCGAACCCTTTGTCTTGAGTATCGAAGGACAGACCTTTTATGACATTGATCAGATTTTTCACGAGATTCGCATGAATTGGAAACAACCCTTGTATCTTGAATGTCTCTTTCCAGATTCTTGGTCGCAATCCTTTTATTTAGCAGTTTTAGAAGACAATCCTTATGAACGTTGGAACGACCACTTGGATCAAGAAATGACCCAACATGTTACCCAGTACCTTGAAAAAGAAGAAGCAAAAACCAAAATTGATACCTTGTATCGGCAGATCGATCTAGCATTGGAAAATGGGGATCGTGATGCCTTCTTAGAACTTTCCGATGAAGTAAATCGGCACTTGCTCCAACAAAAAGAAAAAAGCCGCTGACAAATAAAAAAGCAGTCCTTTAACCGGGACTGCTTTTTTAGTCTTTATTTTGTTTTAGAGACCGCTGCTTTGCGCTGTAAGAACCGTGACTTAGGTCTTAAGTAGGTAAAGCCTTCGCCTTCGACTTCATGGACATTGATGACAGAAACAAACGCTTGCGGATCAAAGTCATGAACAATGCGCTTGACTTCAGAAATCTCCCGTCCGCTGACCACCATATAAATGATTTGTTTCGATACTCTTGAGTAAGCCCCTTCGCCCTGTAAAAACGTGACACCGCGTTCCAATTCATCCATTAAAACAGGAGCTATCTCTTCGCTATGATTGCTGATCACTAAAATCCCTTTGGCTGAATAGCCGCCGTCTAAGATCGAATCGATCACACGAGTGAAGACATAAGAAAAAATCAAGGTATACATCATGCGGTTCAAATCTATATAGGTCAAAGAAAGCAACAGGACGAACACATCAAAGATCAAAAGCGACCGCCCGATCGTCACCCCAAAGTTTTTCTCTAAAATGCGCGCCAGTACATCGACGCCACCTGTTGTTCCACCGACTTTGTAGACGATCCCACTACCGATCCCTGCAATCAAACCAGCCAAGAGTGCGACGATCAGTAGATCATGCTGTAGATCGATCAACAGGGGAACACTCTGCCAAAATGCCAACCAAAAAGACAAACCAAATGTTCCTAAAATCGTATACACTAATGAGCGTCGACCAAGAATTTTGCCACCGATCAAAATGATCGGAATATTTAAGATCAATGTACTAATGGCAGGATTGATTCCCCATAAGGCTCGCAGGATCAAGGTGATCCCTGTCACACCGCCTTCTGCTAAGTCATTTGGGATATTTAAATAGACTAGACCGAAGCCATAAATACTCGTACCGAAAATAATCAAAACAATGTCGCGAATCGTTCGCCATGAAAAAAATGCCCGCATCCTGTTTCCTCCGTTATTCAACTTCCACAAGTATCAATGTAGCACGAAATCATTGAATGTACAACAAATCCTGAGGGGGCTCTATCTAGGCAGGCAGCCATTCTTTTGGTAAGATAAACGAGAAAGGGTGAAGAAGATGACAGATAAACGTTCCTTGGCATCGATGCAAGAAGAAGTCGACGCCTATATTCAACAATTTAAAACTGGCTATTTCAGCCCCCTCGCCCAAATGGCTCGTTTGACTGAAGAAGTTGGCGAATTGGCGCGAGAAGTAAATCACTATTACGGGGAAAAAAATAAAAAAAGCGATGAAGTTGAAAAGACCGTGGCAGAAGAACTGGGCGATGTACTCTTTGTGACGATGATCATGGCCAATTCACTAGACATCGACCTGACTGAAGTGTTTGAGGAAAATATGGCAAAATTCAATCAGCGGGATGCGTATCGTTTTGAAAGAAAAGATGGGAAAGTACATGAAGCTGACTAAACTACCAAAAGAATTTGCAGAAGCTGCGCCACTCCTAAAAAAAATCGAAGCCGCGGGCTATGAAGCATACTTCGTTGGCGGCAGCGTGCGGGATACGATTTTAGGCCAGCCGATCCATGATGTCGATATTGCTACCAGTGCATTTCCAGCCGAAATCAAGGCGCTTTTTCCTCGAACCATTGACATTGGTATTGAGCATGGGACGGTGCTGGTCTTGTGGGAACAGGCGCAATATGAGATTACCACCTTTCGAACTGAAGCCGCCTATCAGGATTATCGCAGACCTGACAAAGTTGATTTTGTCCGTTCCTTGAAAGAAGATCTAAAGCGGCGGGATTTTACCATCAATGCATTGGCACTTCAAGAAGATGGGGTCATCATTGATCTTTTCGATGGTCTTGCAGATATCGACAATCAGATTTTACGAGCAGTGGGTCACCCGCAGGAACGTTTCCATGAGGATGCCCTACGAATGATGCGGGGGCTGCGTTTTGTCAGTCAATTGGGCTTTGTTTTAGAAACAGAAACATTGGCTGCTATCCATGCGAATCATGCCTTGCTGGGGAAAATCTCTGTTGAACGGATCATGATTGAATTCGTGAAATTGCTGTTAGGCAATCATCGGAACCAAGCACTGCGGGCGCTAGTAGAAACCGAATGCTATATCTATTGCCCAGGCTTACGGGAATACGGTGAGGCGTTACTGCGGATGGCAGACCTGCCAGCGATCCCATTAGAAAACGAAACGACGGCTTGGGTATTGCTCATTGACCAAATCGGTTTAGCTCCTGAGGCAGTCCGCAGCTTTTTAAAAGCTTGGAAATGTTCGAATGACTGCATCCGCCAAGTACAAACGGTCTATCAAGCACTGCTAATGCGTCGAAACGGCGAATGGAACGATCTGCTGTTGTATCAGTTCGGTTTAGAAGCAACCTGTTTAGCTGAAGGATTATTGCGTTATGACAAGCTGCCCAATGATCCTGCAAAAATCAGTCAGCGCTATCAGCAGCTACCGATCCATTCACTGAAGGAGCTGGCGATCAATGGACGTGATTTACTGCAGACAGTTGATCGTTCTTCTGGTCCGTGGCTCAAAGAAGTCTTGGCCGCTGCCGAAGCTGCAGTCATCACACGAAAAATCCCTAATGAAAAAGAAGCACTATTGGCGTTTGCCCAAGCATATTTAGCGAAGGAGGAATAACTGAAGAATGGAAAGCAAAAAAGACTTTCTCGTTGACCTTCAAGACACTGCGGCTGTTTTGGGTTCTGGCGGTTTAGCGGTTTTAGCAACCCCTCGACTAGTCGCAATGGTGGAAAACACCTGTTGGGAAGCCCTTGAGCCTACTTTAGATAAAGGGTTTACCACCGTCGGTACAAAGTTTTCGATCGATCATTTGAAACCTTCACCAGTCGGAGCGACAATCACAGTTCTTATACAATGGAAAAAAGAACAAGGATTCCAGTTTGATTATCAGGTGACCGATGGGGCGCAACAACTCATTGCTAAAGGGACTCATCAACGAGCGGCGGTGGAAATCTCTCGGTTTATGAAAAAAGTCAACGAAAACCAAAGTTAATTTGTGTCCCAGTAGCGACTATGTGTTAGAATTAAAATGTATTATTAATAAAAAGGAGCGTTTTGTCATGGCTAGAGAAATGAAAGCTTTAAAATTTTATTTCCGTAATGGAGAAACATGGACGATCGAGCGCCGTTACATCGGTGACTTATGGATCAAACAAATCACGACCAGTTTTGGCCGTATCCACGGAAGCGAATTCGTTGAGATTCATCCATGTGCTGGGTTCAAAATTGAAATCTTCCAAGAAGGCGATCATGTGGCAACACATGACATCAACTTAGGCGGACTTGAATTAGGGATGTTTGCTCGTGCGTTGAAATATGAAGATATTGAACGGATGGAAATTCTTTACCGTAACGGTACACCGGATCTTGTTTATTTCCCATACAAGGACAAAGATACGGAAGGATTGGATAATGTATACCAATCAACAAAAATCAGTGAAAAAACGAAGAGTCTGTATATCGTGATCGACCCAAATCAAACGGTTGATGATGTTTATCAAGAACATTTCGAAGAATAAGAAAAACGCAGAACCAGTTGGTTCTGCGTTTTTTTTAGAATGTTTCTTGGAACATATCCGTATACTTTTTTAATAAAAGATAATCTTCGGCATATTCATCCTTTAAAACGATTGTATCGCCAAAGAAACTCTTACGAGCATGTTGAATGATCCGATGCTGAATATCTTTTTCCAGAAGGTAATCGATCTCAGACTGTTTCAGGTTTTGTGCAGCAGTCGCCCGATTCTTTTCTAAATATTGCAGCAAATCGTACTCAAGGTGTCCCGCACCATTGATGACTCGTTTGTATTCGATTTTGTCAATTTTCATCTGCTCACACTCCTTGCTATTAAAGTACCTTAGAAAGAAGTAAAGGGGGAGATGGGGGCCTCGAAATTACATAAATCTTTAAAAAATGGATCGTTTGTTAATGTTATCTTAAGATTTGTCATCGAAAAGGAAAGAAAAACGAGTCAAGTGCCGGTATTTTTTGAACCATCAGCAAACGGTTCTTTTTCTTTTTGCTGATGGACAGGTCCTATGTTGGCGATCCCATCTAGACCACCAGCGTGACCACCGACTAATTTGCTGCGTGCAATGGCACGAGCGCCTTCCATTCGGCTTGTGGCATGAACGATCGAAGTGAAGCCGTATTTCTCACGAATCTTATCGATGATCAAATCTAATTTACGCTGGCGTAATTGCGTTTCTGCTTGCTCAAAAAGATCCAGCTGGACATTTTCTGTATAAACCAATTTTGAATAGGTGATACCGATGTGGCGAACGACTTGCCCGGTATAAAATTTTCGAAAGAGAAATAGGCAATGAGCCACAAGCTTACGTGTATTGTCAGTTGGCGGGATTTTCATTTGTCGGGAAAAGCCAGAGGCAGTTTCACCAAAGGCTACGCCGATGTAAACATTGATACAAGCGGTCTGACAATGATGGCGGCGAATTCGAGCGGCAACTTGCTCCGCCATTTCCTTGATGACGATCTCGATTTCTTCTTGTAAATAATAATTGCGATGTAGGACCTGACTATTGCCGTAGCTTTTTTCCATGACCTGCGGTGTCGGTTCGGCTAAAATGGTGCGGTCAATGCCGTGAGCGTGATGGTAGAGTTGCTCACCAATGATTCCCATGCGACTGCGCAAAAGATCAGGACTGGCATGAGCCAATTGTTCAATAGATTCAATCCCCATCAAGTGAAGTCGTTTTTCTGTGCGTCGACCGATTCCCCAAAACTCAGTCATGGGGTTGATTTGCCAAACTTTTGTCGGGACATCTTCGTAGGTCCATTCGGCAATCAAGGAACGGTTGTGTTTGGATTCGTTATCTAAAGCTAGTTTTGCTAACAAAGGATTGTCACCAATACCGATGGTGACATACAATTTCGTTGTTTCGTAAATGTCTTTTTGAATTTGCTGGGCAATCAGCCAACGTTTTTCTTCGCGAGAAATCGTGTTATCAGGAATGAAAAGATCCAGTGTACGAGTCAGATCCATCATCGTTTCGTCGATTGAATAGAGCAGCAAATCATCTTGTCCAACATATTTGCGAAAGACATCATTGACTTTGGTGTTTTCTTTGATATAAAAACTCATACGTGGCGATGCTTTGTACAAATCGGGATGCGTCGGCAGATTGTCATTGCGGGTCACATTTGAAATTCCTAAAGCCGATTTTGCCTTTGGGGAAGCCGCTAAGATTAAGCCGTTTCCAGTATTGTCAGAATGAGACATGACGACCAGCATCGCTTGGATAGGGTCTAATCCGCGCGAGATGCATTCGACAGAAGCATAAAAACTTTTGACATCGATAAATAAGATATCGCGTTTTGGCTCGAGCGCATAATTAAAACCACCCATTTTTATCACTCCTTACCGAGATTATACGAACGTTTGTTCTTTTTTGTCAAGCGAACAGGAGCGGATGGGTGGATTTGTTTTTTTATAGAGAGATTATTTTTGGCTTATAATGATGGGAAACGTTGTTTTATAAGGGATACATTCATTTCAGGTTATCAGAATCCGATTGGACATAAAAACGTGATTTTGTCTTTTTACCCGAAGGTGTGATTAAAAAAACAGCCGATCCATTGGACCGACTGTCGTAGCTTAAATCAATTTTCGGCAGGTAGCATTGCAAACAAACTTAAGAGATTGCCGTCTATATCTTTGACGATGGCATAGCGTTGCCCCCAAAAGGCACACCAAGGTTCTTTGAAAGACTGATACCCGGCAGCTACGACTTTTGCATGAAGGGCATCAACCTCTTCAGGGGAATCACATAAAAAGGCTAATTCAATTGTGTCACCAACAGTCATTGGTGCATGTCCGTAGATCCCGGCAACCATCTGGCGGCTATTCAAAGAGATGCGAACCCCGTCGTTTGCTAATTCCATATAATCTTCTGAGTGCTGACCTAATGGCGTGAAGCCAAGTACTTGATAAAAAGCCAGTGCCTGTTCCATGTTTTTTGTGATAATACCAACCATATCTAGTTTCATTGTTTTCTTCCTTTCTTGTGGGAATTCTTTCCATAACAGTCAATGCAGTTGCTAGCAATGAAGATTACCTCGTTTCTGTCAGACGGTAATGGTGCAACCGTTCAGCCAACGTACCAGTATGTAGTTCAAACAAATGGTTGTCATCGTCGTAAAAGTAAATGGAAGCACCTTCGCCTTTGATACGAGAACGATCTTTTTCGATCTTCAATCCTAGTCCTTGGATGCGCGTAATCAAGGAATCGATTTGAGTTTGATCGATTTTAAAGGCAATATGGTTATACGTTTTCGGCAGCTTCTGGGAGGCATCCTCCATAACAGCAAGCCATAAGCCATCGATCAAAAAGAATTTTTCTGGGAAGTAAGAATGGGGCTGGTCTCGGCTATCATAAATTTCCTCTGCTTCAAACAATGTTTCCAACATCGTTGTCGTCTTTGCTAAATTCTGTACGATCAACGTGATATGGGAAATCTCCATCGCATCAACACTCCTTCGTTATGACGAAATAGGGGGAAGAGAAAAAATTAGTATCAAAATAAGCATTATGTTAGTGATTGTAAAATACCAATAGGAAGAGCAGAACATAAAACAGTGCATCAGTTGTGCAAGGAATAACTTTCTTCTTGTATTTTGTCCAAAAGAAGACATTTATTAAGAAGAGGATAATCACTGTCGGTAAGCTAAAGGTCCAAGCAGGGTGTTTAATGAAAATGAAAAGCATATTTCCAATAAGAGCAAAAAGAAAAGCGCCATAAAACAGACGATAGTTACTAGGTAGATACGTAAAATTGCCAAGCATGGGTTCACCTCCTATAGGCAGTATAGCATGAAAGGATCGACTGGCACTCAAAGTATATTGAAAGGACAGCTAGAAGAAAAAGCTAGTTCATGTTCTATGTGCCGCCTTTGTTGAACATTAGTTTCTTTTTTACATTATACATTAAAATTTATTTATACGTCGCTTCAAAGAAAAAGTTGGCTCAAAAGTTCAAAGCAAATAAGTGAAAATAGGGGAGTGGTTGTGTAAATAGGGAAATAAAAATGCAGCAGCTATCATTGCAAAATGTCTGAAAAAAAAGAAGTTCGCAAACGCCTTGGTTATCAGCGTTTGCGAACTTCTTAAATAGTATTATTTTGTTTCGCGGTGTAAAGTAACTTTTCTTTCACGTGGGCAATATTTTTTCTTTTCCAAACGATCAGGATTGTTACGTTTGTTTTTGTTTGATAAGTAGTTGCGTTCTTTACAAGAAGTGCACTCTAATGTGATGTTTACGCGCATGATTTTCCCCCCTAACGATACAAGAATCCTCTAAGAAATCTCTCAGACTAAAATATAATAGCATGTTTTGTGCGGGAATGCTAGCTTTTTCCTGAAATTTGTTAAGTAGTTTTACTTGACGAATTACTTGAAACGCATTAGTCCAATTTGCTCTGGATATCTTCGATCATTTTGGTATAGGCGATAGGACCGTTGTAGAGCCAGCTTGATTCAGGACCGAATTCCCATAAATGATTGTTTTTGACTGCATCAAGATTTTGCCAGACTTGTTCGCTGAAAAAATCAGCGCCTTTATCACTATTCACTAAAATCAAGTAATCGGCATCCAATTCTGCCAATTTTTCCAGAGAAACGGCAGACCAGTCAGCAGTGGCACTTTCACTGATTTCTGAAACAAGCGAGGGAACTTCAAAACCGAGTTCGTGATACAGCAGTTGACCACTTGATTTTGTTTCTGAAACCATGAAGACAGAATTATTGACCACCCATAAAACAGCAATCGACTTGCCTTGGATTTGATCAGCGTACGTTTCCTTGGTAGTAGCGACTAAGTCATCATAATCAGCTTCTACTTGGGCAGCTTCCTCTTCTTTGTGTAAGACCTTTGCGATATCTGTCAGACGTTCACGCCAGGTTACTTCCTCGCCATTTGTGACCACATAGGTCGGCGCGATCTTACTGTACTGATCATATTTGTCGCCTTCCACCATGGAATTGCTATCCATCAGCAGTAGGTCTGGCTCAAAGCTCAAGACATCTTCATAGGGCAGATCATAGTTGATTCTTGGCACATCTGCTAGTTTATCTTGCAAGTATGCTTGATCACTGTCATTGCCGACTGTCCATTGAGCAACCGGGGTTACCCCTAAAGCGACCAAATAATCTTCCAAGTAACTACCGATCACCCGTTGTGGGTTTTCGGGAACAGTGACTTCATTTCCCATCGCATCGGTAAAGGTTGTTGCTATTTCTGAAGAAGTAGTGGCTTTTCCACTGCTATCCGTTGAGTCATTATTCGTACCGCAAGCACCCAGTAGGATAAGGGAGCAGGCTGCTAGCAGGGTAAGCCAAGTACTTCTTTTTGACCATTGTTTCATAGAAAAACTTCCTCCTTTGTTAAAAGATGAGCACTTATCATTTTAATTGAGAATAATTCTCATTTGCTGATTGCTATTATTACGGAGAAACGCTGATTTGTCAATCTTATTTTTTTATTTCCTTTTTTTAGAACTATTGACGAATAGTAGGATTACATTCATAATTGATAAGCATTATCAATCAATTATTTTGGGGACGAATATGGCGAAATTACGAACAGTTGACTTGAGTGTCGGCTATCAAAAACAAAAAATTGTGCAAGATCTAACAATTGAGATTCCAGAAGGGAAAATCATCGGCTTGATTGGCCCGAACGGCAGTGGAAAATCGACATTTTTAAAGGCACTCGCCCGAATTTTACAGCCTTTGTCTGGTGAGGTCCTATTAGATACACAAAACCTCCAGAACATCAAAACCAAAGAAGTGGCTAAAAAGATTGCGCTGCTTTCACAAGTTAGCGATTCATCGATTGGCTTGACGATTCGCGAAATTGTTTCTTACGGTCGTTTCCCCTATCAAAAAGGACTGAATAGTCTATCGGAACAAGATCTTGCAGCGATCGACTGGTCTTTGCAAGCAACTGGTTTGACGGCACTAGCAGAAGAAGTGATCAGTACGCTGTCAGGGGGGCAAAAGCAGCGCGTATGGATCGCCATGGCACTGGCGCAAGATACGGATATCGTGATTTTAGATGAACCAACAACCTTTTTAGATCCTGCACATCAATTAGAAATTTTGCTCTTATTACAGCAAATCAATAAAACCTATGGGAAAACGATCATTATGTCGATTCATGACCTGAATCATGCGTCACGTTTTTCTGATTATATTTACGCATTAAAAGGTGGAGAGCTTTTGGTTTCCGGTACACCGGAAACGGTACTGACCAAAGAATGGCTGCAGCGTTTGTTTGAGATCGATGCCGTGTTAGGTACCTTTCCTAATAGTACAAAGCCGCTGGTCTTGACCTATGAGTTAGGAGCGCAGATATGAAAAAGTTTCCTTGGCTGCTGCTGCTTTTTAGTGGCTGCTTTATTATCTGTTTCTTTTTAGCGATCACTCAAGGAGCAGCGGACCTTTCTTTTGAAACGATCTGGGATGCCGTCTTTGCTTTTGATTATGAGAATCAGCTGCATCAAGTCTTGCGCAATATTCGGTTGCCGCGTGTTTTGGCTGCTTTTCTAGTAGGAAGTTGTTTTGCTGTTACAGGAGCCATCATGCAGGGGATTACGAGAAATCCCTTGGCAGATGGTGGTCTTTTAGGTGTCAATAGTGGGGCTGCCTTGGGACTAGCGATCGCATTTATCCTCTTTCCTAGTGTGCAACCGAGTCAAGCGGCGCTGTTTTCCTTTTTTGGTGCGTTTGCGGCAACTGGGCTGCTTTTTTTACTGACCAGATACGCCAAACTAGGCATGTCGCCCACGGGACTGATTTTGGCTGGTGTGGCATTAAGTTCTTTTTTCTCAGCCATTAGTCAAACTCTGTCATTGCAATTTGATTTAAACCAAGAGATAGCCTTTTGGTTTATCGGTGGTGCGGCGAATGTGACTTGGCAGCAACTGCGTTTTGTGGGCCCCATCTATCTGATCGCCATCGTTTTTGTGCTACGGCTAGGAAAAGCCCTCAATCTGTTAGCACTAGGAGATGACACCGTCATTTCATTAGGCAAGCACCCGCATCTGATTCGGGCATCTGCCTTACTGTTAGTCGTAGTTTTGGCGGGAATGGCGGTTTCGCTTGTAGGACCGGTCAGCTTTGTCGGCTTAATGGTTCCTCATGTCGTGCGGGGGATGGTGGGCAAAAACTACCAATTAATTTTGCCTTTGACGATCATTGGAGGTGGGACCCTAGTGATGGCCGCTGATCTGGCAGGTCGCTTGATCAATCCCCCTTTTGAGACACCCTTTGGGATACTGATGGCATTGATCGGTGTGCCTTTTCTATTGGTCAAGATACGGAGGGAAGACTGATGAAAAAAACACTCTTTGTTTTTTTTCTACTGGTGATGGCCGCTTTTTTAGGAAGTGTCATGGTGGGAAAAACAATCTTAACCTTTCAGACATTAGGGGCAATCTTTCAAGGTACGGCTTCTTCGAGTCAGGTACTGACGTTTACTGAGTTTCGACTACCACGGGCTTGTCTGGCGCTGATCGCCGGCGGTGCCTTTGGTTTTTCTGGTTTTGTCTTGCAGGGGGTGACGAGAAACGAGCTGGCTGATGCAAGTATCGTAGGAATCAACAATGGCGCGGGTCTCTTTGTAATGATCTACTTAGGGGTTTATACCCAAGGATCGCAGCTTTTACCTGTCGTTGGGATCTTCGGTGGCTTGTTGGCTGCTGTACTGGTCTATTTGATTGCCTATAAACACCGCCAATTGTTGTCGATGGAGCGAGTGCTGCTGGCGGGAATCGCCGTCAATGCAGGGTTGGCCGCGGCTACTTTACTTTTTACGGTGGAATTATCAAAAGACCGCTATCGCTTTGTAACAGCATGGCTTTCTGGATCTATCTGGGGAACCTCGTGGCAGCAAATTACCAGTCTGCTTCCTTGGGTCATCGTATTGTCTGTCGCAGCTTTCTGGACCGTACCTAAACTTAATCTGCTTGGTTTTGGTGAGGAACAGGCAATTAGCTTAGGGGTTTCTTTGACACGGTTGCGGACGTGGTTTTTAGTGATTGCGGTTGGTTTGGCTGCCAGTGCGGTTGGCTATACCGGTAATTTAGCCTTTGTGGGCTTATTGGCGCCTCATATCGCCAAGGGACTCATCGGCAGAGAATCTCGCAGTGCCTTTTTCTTAGCGGGAATGATCGGCAGTCTGCTGGTCTTAGTAAGTGATACGATCGGTCGTTTACTATTGACAAGCGGTGAGATCCCAGCTGGTATCATCATTTCTATCGTGGGGGCACCGTACTTTGTCTTTTTACTGATCCGGCGTAAAGAAGGATGAGCAGATAGTCATGATCTTGCCAAGAAATCTGCGATTCTAGTTTGCTATTTGGACACAGTTTTTGGTACTATTTCTGAGAGGAGTGATCCAATGGAAAAACCAGTCATTAGAGAGCACATGATCCAAACATTAAAAAAAATGCCGAGCAAACAAAAGCAGCAGAAAGAAACGGTGATTTTGCAGTTGCTGTTTTCTTCTCAGATTTGGCAAACGGCTAAGTCAGTAGGAGTGATCCGTTCGTTGCCATTTGAATTTGATACAGCGGCTATTTTTGCTAAAGGATTTGAACAAAACAAACGAATCGCAGTGCCGAAAGCACAACAAAAAAAATTGCAGTTTTATCATGTGGAGCCAGCAACGCGTTATGAAACGTCGGCATTTGGGGTTGAAGAGCCGATCAGTGAGCAAGAAGC
This sequence comes from Enterococcus sp. 4E1_DIV0656, assembly GCF_002140695.1. Classification (NCBI taxonomy): domain Bacteria; kingdom Bacillati; phylum Bacillota; class Bacilli; order Lactobacillales; family Enterococcaceae; genus Enterococcus; species Enterococcus sp. 4E1_DIV0656. The sequence continues at coordinate 2,145,721 of NZ_NGLF01000001.1, forward strand.
CCATCACTTGGATTTACTCATTGTTCCCGGCTTGGCTTTTTCGAAAAAAGGCTATCGCATCGGCTTTGGCGGCGGCTATTATGATCGTTTCTTGTCAGCTTTTGATGGCAAGACCGTTTCTTTGGTCTTCGGAGAACAATTCAACGATCAATGGACACCAGATGTATTCGACATTCCAATCGATAAAATCTATACGGATTCGCTTATTCGCACGTAAAGGAGCACGTCAATGAATTCTCAAATGAAAAGATGGCTGAATCAGCCGATCTTCACGTATCTATTTTTAGCTATCCAAACTATTGTGTTTATCTTGGGTTATTTTAGTCCCTCTATTCAATCAGGCGGGGTGATGTTTGGTCCGTTTGTCGTCTATTTAAATGAATATTGGCGTTTCGTTACCCCAATCTTTCTGCATTTCGGGTTGGCACATTTTGCAATCAACTCTGTGATTCTCTATTATATGGGGCAACAAGTAGAAGCCATCTATGGTCATAGCCGTTTTTTTGCCTTGTATTTACTAAGCGGCATCATGGGCAATACCATGAGTTTTGCTTTCAACCAAATAGGGGTTCAATCAGCAGGCGCTAGTACTTCATTATTCGGGCTTTTCGGGGCATTTTTGATTTTAGGTTGGCATTTTAGAAATGATTACCGCATCCAAGCAATGGTACGGCAATTTGCCCTATTCGTTGGATTGAACCTGGTTTTTGGGGTGTTTGATCAAACGATTGATATGTGGGGACACATTGGCGGGATCCTCGGTGGGTTATTGTTAGGGAATCTTTTGGCATTGCCAAAGAACTATGGAAAATATTCGATCCACACCAGAATCCTCTCTGGCGGACTCTTTGTTTTCTTATTGGCTATTTTTGTGATATATGGTTTTAAAAAATATTAATTACTTGTATAATAAGCAGGAAGTGGTTAAATGGAAACGTTATATGACGTACAACAATTACTGAAACAATTTGGTGTTTACGTATATGTCGGCAAGCGGATCTACGATATAGAACTGATGCAAATCGAGTTGAAAAACTTTTATGACAGTCGCTTGATAGATCGGGATGTATATCTGACTGCCCGGCGAATTCTTACGCGGGAGCATCGAATTGAAGAAAGCCGGGAGGAAAACAAGTGATGGACAAAAAAATCATCGGAATTGATTTAGGCGGAACAACGGTGAAATTCGCTATTTTAACGAGCGAAGGCGAGATTCAGCAAAAATGGAGTATTGACACCAATATTCTTGATGAAGGCTCACATATCGTGCCAGAAATCGTGGCATCGATCAATCATCGCCTAGAATTATATGGCTTACAGCCGGAAGCATTTATCGGTATTGGTATGGGGACACCAGGAAGTGTCGACCGTGACAAAGGAACCGTCATAGGTGCCTACAATCTGAACTGGAAAACACTTCAGCCAGTCAAAGAACTGATTGAAAAAGGCACAAAAATCCCATTTGCCATCGATAACGATGCCAATGTAGCAGCTTTAGGTGAGCGTTGGAAAGGGGCAGGGGATAACAATCCTGATGTCATCTTTATCACACTAGGTACAGGTGTTGGCGGCGGTATCATCATGGAAGGGCAATTGCTTCATGGGGTTGCTGGTTGTGCCGGAGAAATCGGTCATATCACTGTTGATCCTGAAGGGTTCGAATGTACTTGCGGCAAACGTGGTTGTTTAGAAACGGTTTCTAGTGCGACGGGTGTTGTGCGAGTTGCTCGACAGTTGGCAGAAGAATATGCTGGCGACTCGGCATTGAAACAACAGCTGGACAATGGGGAAGATGTTTCAAGTAAAGATATTTTTGAAGCGGCTCAAGCAAACGATTCATTTGGCTTGATGGTCGTTGATAAAGTGTGCTTCTACCTTGGGTTGGCATGCGGAAACCTAGGAAACACATTAAATCCATCAAGTATCGTTTTAGGTGGAGGCGTATCGGCAGCCGGTGAATTTTTACGTGAACGGGTTGCTGCCTACTTTGCTCAATTTACCTTCCCACAGGTAACGGAAAGTACTGAAATCAAATTGGCCGAACTTGGGAATGATGCCGGTGTGATTGGGGCAGCATCATTAGCTTTGCGGTTTGCAGCAAAAGCATAGATGACAAGCTGCTAGGCAAGGATAGATTAAAGCAGCATAAATCAAAAAAGAATGTTTGTTACAATAGAGAGGAATAGAAGAAATGACACCAATTATGTGGCTAAACTTGGTTTTGGCATTAATAATCTTAGCAATCGCTTTGAACTGGGCGTATTTTCAAATTATGGGACGCCGTTCAGCAACGATCATCTCAGAAGATGAATTTAAAGCAGGAATGAAGAAAGCCCAAGTGATCGACGTTCGGGAAAAAAATGAATTTGACAGTGGGCATATTTTAGGGGCGCGTAATATTCCCTTTACGGTTTTAACCAATTCCTTCAGCGCATTTCGTAGAGATCAACCAATCTACTTATATGACACGCGTAAATCGTTGAGTATTCGCGCAGCAAATAAATTACGTAAAGAAGGCTTTACCAATGTCTATATCCTAAAAGAAGGGTATGAAGGTTGGAGCGGCAAGACGAAAAAGAAAAATAGTTTATAAAACAGAGAACTCAAGGCAAAAGAACACAAGCAAATTTGAATGAGTGACGAAACACCAAATGGAGTGTTTCAAGTAAGTCATTGTTCAATTTACATTGTGGGCTTTTGCCTTTATTTGAACTTAGGTCTATCGATAAGGAGAGTGTGCGTTGATCAAGCGAAAAAGAATTTATGAAGTGGCGGAAACGACAGATGGCTATCGAGTATTGGTGGATCGCATCTGGCCTAGAGGAATGAAAAAGGAGGCAGCCCAGATCGATCTATGGCTCAAAGCAGTCGCACCAAGTACTGAATTGCGCAAATGGTTTGGGCATGATCCTGAACGTTTTGATGCGTTTAAAGGCCGCTATCTACAAGAATTAGAGAAAGCGCCAGCTAAAGATGCCTTGGCACGGTTAAAAGCGTTGGTTGCTGAACAACAGACCGTGACCTTACTATACGGAGCGAAAAATGAAGAACAAAATCAAGCCGTGATTTTGCAGGACTTACTGGAGAAGGCAGAATGATTACCTAAAAGAGCCGCCAGCCTATTGAAGGCTGACGGCTCTTTGTAGCAAATGATTAGCGGGCAACGCTTTTACGCATCGCACGTTTCCGTTTTTCATCATGATCTGCTTGTTGTTCGTCAATTGGATCAATCACTTGTTTCTTGACCGTCATAACAACACTTGCAGCTGCAGCAACCGTTGCGACTGTTCCTACTAAAAATCCTGAAAGAAATCGTTTCATCATTAAACACCTCGCCTTTAGTTATAGGTTCATTATGAATGAAAACGGAAAAAATATCAAAAAAAATCACTTTTGGGATTGAAAACGCTTGAAATAATTTAGTAAATAATTTACAATAAGTTTACTAAAAAGAAAGTGGGAGTGAGAAAAATGGAGCAATTGCAACAGATATTTATTGATAAATTTGGAACAGCAGGCACAGGCATGTATTTTGCGCCAGGGAGAATCAACTTGATCGGTGAACACACAGATTACAATGGCGGTTATGTTTTCCCGGCGGCAATCACATTAGGGACGTATGCAGTAGCACGAAAACGTGAAGACCAGTTGATCCAACTCTATTCAGAGAATTTTCCAGAAAAAGGCGTGATCTCCTTTCAGTTAGATGAGCTAGATTACCGAAAAGAAGATGATTGGACAAACTATCCGAAAGGGGTCGTTCGTTTCCTAAAAGAAGCGGGGCAAGGGATCGATCGTGGCTTTGACATCGCTTTTTATGGCAACATTCCGAATGGCGCAGGTCTTTCTTCTTCGGCATCGATTGAATTGCTGACGGGGGTTTGTCTAAAAGATCTCTTTGATTTAACTTTGAAGACCTTGGACTTAGTTAAAATCGGCAAAAAAGTCGAAAATGAGTTTATTGGCGTTAACTCAGGGATCATGGATCAATTTGCGATCGGAATGGGTCAAAAAGACCATGCATTGCTTTTAGATACGAACACTTTAAATTATGAAGTCGTACCAGCGGCATTTGGTGATTATGTCGTAGCGATCATGAATACCAATAAGCGCCGCGAATTGGCTGATTCTAAATACAATGAACGACGTGCAGAATGTGAAGAAGCATTAGCTCGTTTGCAAAAATCATTAGCCGTTGATTCATTGGGTGCATTAGACGAAGCAACCTTTTTTGCAAATACAGCATTGATCGATGATCCACGCTTGATCAAACGGGCGAAACATGCAGTGACGGAAAACCAACGGACATTAAAAGCAAAAGCCGCTTTGACTGCTGGTGATCTTGAAGAATTCGGCCAGTTGTTAAATGCTTCGCATGCTTCATTGCGGGATGATTATGAAGTGACAGGGCGTGAACTAGATACATTAGTCGCAGCTGCTCAAGCGCATCCTGCTGTTTTAGGTGCGCGGATGACTGGTGCGGGCTTTGGCGGCTGCGGGATCGCATTGGTCAAAGCAAGTGAATGGGCTGATTTTGAAGCGTCCGTCAAAGCAACCTATTTAGCAGAAATCGGCTACGCAACCGACATTTATCAAGCAAGTATTGATGATGGTGCACGAAAACTGTAGAATAAGAAATGATGAAGGAATTTAGAAAGAAGGCTGAAAATATGGCGATTTTAGTATTAGGAGGAGCCGGCTATATCGGTTCTCATGCAGTCGATCAATTGATCGGACAAGGAAAACAAGTCGTTGTCGTTGACAATTTGCTGACAGGACATCGCCAAGCGATCCATCCAGCAGCAACCTTTTATGAAGGGGATATTCGCGACAAAGCATTTTTACAATCGGTATTTGAAAAAGAAACGATCGATGGCGTGATTCACTTTGCTGCTAGCTCTTTGGTGGGTGAATCCGTAGAAAAACCATTGAAATATTTCAACAATAATGTGTATGGGATGCAGGTCCTCTTAGAAGTGATGAAGGAACATCAAGTGAAACATATTGTCTTTTCTTCTACAGCAGCAACCTATGGGGAACCTGATCATAGTCCAATCACGGAAGAAACCCCAACAAATCCTAAAAATCCTTATGGCGAAAGCAAGTTGATCATGGAAAAAATGATGCGTTGGTGCGATGAAGCCTATGGTATGAAGTATGTCGCATTGCGTTATTTCAATGTGGCTGGCGCGAAGTCGGATGCTTCGATCGGTGAAGACCATGATCCAGAAACACACTTAGTACCGATCATCTTACAAGCTGCTTTAGGACAACGAAAAGAAGTCGCGATTTTTGGGGAGGATTACGATACTCCAGATGGGACTTGTGTTCGTGATTATGTCCATGTCGAAGATCTGATCGCTGCTCACCTGTTGGCATTAGAATATTTACAAAAAGGCAATGAGAGCAATGTCTTCAATTTAGGCAGCAATCATGGGTACTCTGTGAAAGAAATGGTGGAAGCGGCCCGCAATGTAACGAAAAAAGAGATCCCAGCCAGAGTGGCGCCTCGCCGTGCCGGTGATCCAAGTACCTTAGTGGCATCGAGTGAAAAAGCACGAAAGGTTTTAGGCTGGAAACCAGTCTATACCGACGTCGAAGCAATCATCGAGACTGCTTGGAATTGGCATGTCAGCCATCCAAATGGGTATCAAGGGCAGGAGGAATAACCAATGACGATCAGCCAAACAATCAGCGATTTCGTCACTTTAGCAATCAAGGCTGGCGGCTGGATGGAAATGGATCGTGTTTATTTGCAAAACCGAGTACTAGCTATGATCGGGGAAGCTGTTTTTGAGCCCAGCGAAATTCGTTCTGTTGCTCGTTCCTCGATTGAAATGATGGACGAACTGGTGGCATGTGCATTGAGCAATCAGCAAATTGGCGATTCTCACGCAGAAAGAGAAATCTTTGAAGCCCAGTTGATGGACTTTTTGACGCCACCACCTTCAGTAGTCAATGCTTTTTTTGCGCAACATTATGCCAATGATCCTAAAGAAGCGACGGATTATTTCTTTGAGCTGTGCCGTCAAAATGATTACATCAAGACTCGGGCTATCGCTAAAAATATCGTCTTTCCTGTTGATACGGAGTATGGGGAGATCGAGATCACGATCAATTTATCAAAACCTGAAAAAGATCCGAAGCAAATTGCCCAAGAAGGTACCGCTACTTCTGTAGATTATCCGAAATGTATGTTGTGTTTGGAAAATGAAGGCTACCAAGGAAGAGTCAATTACCCAGCGCGGACCAATCATCGGATCATTCGTATGAATTTGGATAATGAAGCGTGGGGCTTCCAATATTCTCCTTACGCCTATTACAATGAGCATTCGATTTTTCTTTCTTTAGACCATCGGCCTATGAAAATCAATTTGCAAACCTTCGCTCGCTTGTTGCAGATCATTGAAGTGATGCCGCATTATTTTGTCGGGTCCAATGCCGATCTGCCGATCGTTGGGGGTTCGATCTTGTCCCATGACCATTACCAAGGAGGGCGGCATACGTTTGCCATGGCAAAAGCGCCAATCGAACAACACTTTTCTTTGACTGGGTTTCCTGATGTCGCTGCGGGGATCGTGAAGTGGCCAATGTCGGTGATACGATTACAAGCGAAAAACAAACAAAAATTAGCCGCCGCTTGCCAATATGTGTTAGCCCAATGGCAACAGTACTCAGATCCAAGTGTTTCGATCCATGCTTTTTCAGAAGATGGGACGGCTCATCATACGGTGACACCGATCGCCCGCAAGCAAGGAGAGCTGTTTGAAATGGACTTAGTCTTGCGGGATAATAATGTTTCCAAAGAACATCCTGACGGCATTTTTCATCCACATCAAGAAGTGCAGCATATCAAAAAAGAAAATATCGGATTGATTGAAGTCATGGGTTTGGCAGTTCTCCCACCGCGTTTAGCTCCGGAACTAGAAGAAGTGACTGCTTATCTATTGGATCAGCCCAATCAGATCGCGGCTTACCATATACCGTGGGCAGATGCGATCAAAGCCCAGCACCCAGAATGCAATGCCGAAAACGTGTCGCAGATTTTGCGCAATGCATTAGGAGAAGTCTTTACGCAAGTATTGACGCATGCGGGCGTCTTTAAACGAGACCAGACAGGGCAAACGGCCTTTGCTCGCTTTATAGCTACTTTATAAAAAAGTTCCCCGCAAAAAAAGGAGGCTGGAAGATGGCAACGATCAAAGATATTGCACAACAGGCTGGCGTCTCGCCAGCCACTGTATCACGGGTGCTGAATTACGATTCAGAATTATCGGTCAGCTCTGAAACCAAAGAAAAAATTTTTAAAGCCGCAGAAGCACTCAATTACACAAAACATAAAAAAAAGAGTCAGCCAGAAACCAGTAGTATGCGCTTGATCCAATGGTTTGATACCGAGGAAGAATTAGCGGATCTTTACTATTTAGCGATCCGTATCGGGATTGAAAACAAAACCGAAGAATTAGGGATCCGTTTGCTGAAAGAACCCTATGAAGGATTGTCTGATACCGCCGTCGATGGAACGATCGCGCTAGGGAAATTCGATGATCACCAGATTCGTCAATTGAAAAAAAGCCAATCCAATTTGTTGATGGTCGATTTTGACGCATTGGCCCAGGGCGTCAATTCTCTGGTGGTGGACTTTCAACAAGCGGTCGATTTAGTGATCGATGACTTTATTGCAAAAGGCCACCAAAGGATCGGCTTGTTATCAGGCGTTGAGTTTACCAAGGACCATCACCAAGAAATCGAAGACCCTCGGCGCCGGATTTTTGAGGAACGGCTTCGTCGGTTGAAGTTGCACCACCCGCAATATCATCTTAGCGCACCGTTTACAGTAGAGGGCGGTTATGAGGCGATGAAAGAGTATTTGCAGCAAAACAAAGAGTTGCCAAGTGCCTTATTTTCTTCCAGTGATGCCTTAGCGATTGGCGCTATGCGTGCTTTGCAAGAAAAAAACATCAAGATTCCAGATGAGATCGCAATTATCGGCTTCAATGATGTCAGTGTCGCAAAGTACGTCTTTCCGACTCTGTCAACCATCAAAGTTCATACGGAATGGCTGGGGGAGCTGGCAGTGACGACCTTGCTGGATATCATTACGAATGCAGCACCCGTTCCTCGAAAAGTTACGATCGCAACGGAGCTGATTACGCGCCAATCTTCTTAGCAACCAGTTGAATCATCGGAGGATACCGTTACACACGTCAACTGAGTTTTAATGAAATAACAAAAAAATGAATATCGCCTTACCCGAACCTTTAAACAGCCCCGCTGGTTTGCAGCTGCAACCGCGCTTGCTTTTTTCAAAGGTTCGGGTATTGTTGTCCTATTGCTTTTTTTCTTAACACAGGCATCTTTTTGGAGACTTGGTTGGGCATTTGATTAGAATATGGTAGAATATGAGAGAGTTTTTTGAATGGGGAGAAGATAGATGAAAACATTAGCGATTGATACCTCAAACCAGACACTGGCGGTTGCGGTGGTCGATGGTCAAGAAGTGTTGGGACAAAGCCAGACGATGGCGATCAAAAACCACAGCACAGCATTGATGCCTGCCATCGATGGATTGATGCAAGCAGTGGGGATGGCCCCTAAAGAGCTGGAGCAAATCGTTGTTGCGAAAGGTCCTGGTTCGTATACGGGTTTGCGCATCGGTGTCACAACAGCAAAAACGCTGGCACAAACATTGAACATCCCGCTGATTGGTGTTTCTAGTTTGAAAGCAGTCGCTGCCAATTGCGTGGGCGTATCGCAAGTGATCGTCCCGTTGTTTGACGCTCGCCGTCAAAATGTCTACGCAGGTGCCTACCAATGGCATAATGGTACCTTAGAAACAAGGATCAAAGACCAGCATATCTCACTGTCTGAGTTATTGACCCAGCTAAAAGCAGTTGATGGTCAAGAAGTGCTATTTGTCGGCGCCGATACCGTCAAATTTAAAGACATGATCGAGGCGGAACTGCCGACAGCCCATATCAATCAAGTGTCGTTTTGGAATTACCCGAATGGCGTTGTTTTAGCTGCTATTGCGAAAGAAGAAGCGCCGGTGGCTTCGATCCATGATTTTGTACCGGACTATTTAAAATTAGTTGAAGCCGAAGAAAAATGGTTAGCCTCGCATGAACCGGGAGTGGATGCTTATGTTGAAAAAATTTAAAACGATGACGGGAAAGTTGGCTCTTTTCCGTCAGATTCAATATCCAGAGCGTAAAAAAGAGATACGAGGGGAAACGTATGTTGTTCGTGAATTAGTCGGTGATGACATTAAAGAGCTGCTGCAGGTGGAGCGTCTCGTGTATGCTGGGGAACTGCCTTGGACCAAGAGCGCCTTTTTGTCAGAACTTTATTCACGGGTCAAACATCTTTATTTGGGCATCTTGCATAATGAACGGATGATTGGGTTTATCGGGGTGCGGATTTTAGGCGCTGATGCCCATATCACCAATATCGCGATCATTCCTGATTATCAAGGAAAAGGGATCGGTTCTTTCTTGCTAGGAGAAATCGAACGTTATGCGAGGAAAAACAAATGCGACCGTTTGACATTAGAAGTTCGCCTGGGCAATCGTGATGCACAACGTTTGTATCGGACCCTCGGGTTTGTTTCACAGGCGATCAAAACGGCGTATTACACTGAAGGCAATGAAGACGCATTGGATATGGTGAAATTTTTAAATGACTAACGAACAAGCAGATCAAACGATCCCGACACCGCAAATGCTCTGGTCATTGGCGGATCAGAGCTATCCCTTTGGCTCGCCTTGGAATTTGCAGCAATTTCAGCAAGATTTGCAAAACAGCAACAGTCGCTATTTGTTTCGTTATGGAAAAACCAACCAAGAGCTGATTGGGTTTCTCTGTTTTCAGCAAGTGCTGGATGAAGCAGAGCTGTTTAATGTAGCGGTTTTACCAGCATATCAAGGGCATGGTTTGGCGAAAGAATTGTTGAAACAAATGGAATCGCTCGTGGAACAAACCGATGGTCGGCGGATCTATCTTGAAGTACGTGTGTCGAATTTACAAGCACAGGCCCTTTATTTGCGCATGGGCTATACGGTCATCGGTCGTAGAAAAAAATATTACAGTCATCCTGAAGAGGATGCGTTGATTATGGAAAAGAAAGTAGGCGGAAAAAAATCAAATGAATGAATTGATTTTAGCCATTGAAAGCAGTTGTGATGAAACCAGTGTGGCAGTGATTAAAAACGGCGACACCATTTTAAGTAACATTGTTGCTTCGCAGATCAAGAGCCACCAGCGCTTCGGCGGTGTCGTACCAGAAGTCGCTAGTCGTCACCATGTCGAACAGATTACTTTGTGCATCGACGAAGCATTGACCCAAGCCAACACACAACCAGAAGAATTATCAGCCGTGGCTGTCACCTATGGTCCAGGGTTGGTTGGGGCACTGTTGATTGGGCTTTCTGCAGCGAAAGCCTTTGCGTGGGCCCACAGCTTACCGCTGATTCCGGTCAATCACATGGCAGGACATATTTATGCAGCTCGCCTAGTGAAGCCATTGGTTTTTCCTTTAATGGCATTATTAGTCAGCGGCGGCCACACCGAATTGGTGTATATGGCAGAAGATGGCTCTTTTGAGATCATCGGAGAAACGAGAGATGATGCCGCTGGTGAAGCCTATGACAAAGTTGGTCGAGTTCTCGGTTTGCCTTATCCTAGTGGGAAAGAAATTGATCGCCTTGCACATCTAGGTAGTGATACGTATCACTTTCCTCGAGCAATGATGCAAGAAGATAATTTTGATTTTAGTTTCAGTGGCTTGAAGAGTTCCTTTATCAACTTTGTGCATAATGCACAGCAAAGAGAGGAAGCATTGTCAGTAGAAAATCTAGCAGCCAGTTTTCAAGCCAGCGTAGTCGAAGTATTGGTTCACAAAACAGTGCGGGCATGCCAAGCCTATCCGGTAAAACAACTGATCGTCGCTGGCGGGGTCGCCGCGAATCAAGGCTTGCGTGACGCTTTACAAAAAGCAATGCAGGAATTGCCGGAGGTAGAACTGTTGATTCCACCGTTGCGCCTTTGCGGAGATAATGCGGCCATGATTGGTGCCTATGCCCATGTTGCGTTGAAAAAGCAGCACCTAGCAGACCTTTCATTGAATGCTGATCCAAGTGTCAGCTTTGCCCATAGGATTTCTTAAGATGATTGCACCTAAGATCCGTTCTTAGGTGTTTTTTTTGTTTCATTTATGAGCAAACAGAAGATATAGTTGTATTATATTTCATTATTTGATATTCTGATGTATATTTATTAATTATTTGAGAGGCGGGTATGCAATGACATCAGTTTTTAAAGGACGCAGTTTTTTAGCAGAGAAAGATTTCACAAAAGAAGAACTGCAATATTTAATTGATTTTTCCCAGCACTTAAAAGGGATGAAAGCCAACAATCAACCACATCGCTACTTAGAAGGAAAAAATATTGCGCTTTTGTTTGAAAAGAATTCAACACGGACGCGAGCAGCCTTTACGGTTGCAGCGGTGGATTTGGGGGCGCATCCGGAATTTTTAGGGGCCAATGATATTCAGTTGGGGTCTAAAGAATCCGTTGAAGATACCGCCAAAGTATTCGGACGCATGTTTGACGGGATCGAGTTTCGCGGCTTTAGCCAACAGGTCGTCGAAGATCTGGCCAACTATTCAGGCGTGCCTGTTTGGAATGGCTTAACGGATGACTGGCATCCAACACAAATGATCGCTGACTTTTTAACCATTCAAGAAAACTTCGGTGAACTGACTGGCTTGACCATCGCATACTGTGGGGATGGGCGCAACAATGTCGCCAATTCTTTGTTAGTGACGAGTGCGATTTTAGGGGTCAATATTCATGTCGTCACCCCGAAGGCCTTGCAGCCAGAAGCAAACATTATCGAACAAGCACAAGCCTATGCTCAGCACTCTGGCGCAAAGATCCTGGTGACGGATGACGTGGATCAAGGTGTTTTAGGCGCTGATGTCGTGTATACCGATGTTTGGGTTTCAATGGGCGAAGAAGAAAAATTTCAAGAGCGGATCGAACAGCTGCTGCCTTATCAAGTAAACCAATCGTTGATGGAAAAAACGCAAAATGACCAAGTGATTTTTATGCACTGTTTACCGGCTTTTCATGATGAACAAACTATTTATGGCAAAAAAGCAGCGCAGGCGTATGGGATTTCTGAGATGGAAGTCACTGACGAGGTCTTTCGTAGCAAGTATGCTCGTCAATTTGATCAAGCCGAAAATCGTTTGCACTCAATCAAAGCGATCATGGCAGTGACTGCCGGGGATCTATTTATTCCTAAAGTATAAAAATAAAATTTTTGAAAAATGCCAGAATCTCGCTAGCCAAACAAACATTTCTTTGCTATACTTTCTGGGAAGTAAATAGCCTTGATTTGATGAAACAAGAGAAGTAGCGATTCGAGTATCAGTTAGCGAGTTCGGGGTGGTGGAAGCCGAATTGATCAGATTGTGAAACGCACTTGTGAGAATTTGCTAAGCAAACGGAATTCTGCCGTTATCAGAAAAAAGTGGGTCCGAAAAGGACAATCAGAGTGGTACCGCGGGAAATCTCGTCTCTAGTGCAAGTTATGCGCTAGAGGCTTTTTTGTTTTTATCAATCATTTCTTGCATGAAAAACATACAACTGTTTGCTTGCTTCAAACAACGTTTCATCAAAAAATGGGTTCAGTCATTATAGGAGGGATACTATGAATAACAAAGAAATCGTCGCACAAGCGATCCATCAAGTAGTAAAAGAAGATCTATCGATCGAACAAGTTCAGCAATTACTGGAAAATCCAAAGTCAGCCGACCATGGGGATGTGGCATTCCCAGCCTTCTCGCTAGCAAAAGTCTATCGGAAAGCGCCGCAGCAAATTGCCGCAGACTTAGCAGAAAAAATCGATCAAGCGTCTTTTGAAAAAATTGAAGTGGTCGGTCCGTATTTAAACTTCTTTATGGATAAAAAAGCAATCTCTGCCCATGTCTTAGAGCTGGTTCTCAAAGAAAAAAATCATTTTGGCGATCAAACCATCGGCAATCAGCAAGCAGTACCGATCGATATGTCTTCACCAAATATTGCCAAACCCATCTCAATGGGGCATTTGCGTTCCACTGTGATTGGTAACTCGATCGGCTTTATTTTAGAAAAAATCGGTTATCAGCCAATTCGCATCAACCATTTAGGCGACTGGGGCACACAATTTGGAAAATTGATCGTTGCCTATAAGAAGTGGGGGTCAGAAGAAGCGGTCAAAGCGGAACCAATCAACGAACTATTGCGTTTGTATGTTGATTTTCATGAAGCAGCCGAGACAGATAAGCAATTAGAAGATGATGCGAGAGCTTGGTTCAAGAAACTAGAAGATGGTGACCAAGAAGCAATGGATTTGTGGCAATGGTTCCGTGATGAATCATTAAAAGAATTCAATAAAATCTATGATATGTTGGAAGTTTCCTTTGATTCATTGAATGGCGAAGCTTTCTATAATGATAAAATGACAGAAGTCGTGGAATTATTAGAAGAAAAACACTTGCTAAAAGAAGACCAAGGGGCAGAAATCGTTGATTTGGCTGCCTATGACTTAAATCCGGCGTTGATCCGTAAGTCCGATGGTGCGACCCTTTACATCACACGGGATATGGCTGCAGCGCTTTACCGCAAACGGACCTACAATTTTGCAAAATCATTGTACGTGGTAGGGAATGAACAAAGTTATCACTTCAAACAATTAAAAGCTGTTTTGAAGGAAATGGGCTTTGAGTGGGCAGATGATATGACCCACGTACCATTTGGGTTGATCACCAAAGATGGGAAAAAACTGTCTACAAGAAAAGGCAAGATTGTTCTTTTGGAAGAAGTATTGAATGAAGCGATCGATTCAGCGAAAGAACAAATCACTGAAAAGAACCCAACACTTGAAAACAAAGAAGAAGTAGCAAAACAAGTCGGTGTCGGGGCAGTCGTTTTCCACGATTTGAAAAATGACCGTTTGAATAATTTCGACTTTACGCTAGAAGAAGTCGTCCGTTTTGAAGGAGAGACCGGACCATACGTGCAATACTCTCATGCCCGTGCCATGAGCATTCTTGAAAAAGCCAACTTTGATCCCGCTGCTGTCAGCAGTCTGGCGTTGGCAGACGCTGAGAGCTGGGAAGTTATCAAATTGATTCAGCGCTACCCAGAAACGGTCATGCAAGCGGCGGAAAAATATGAACCATCCGTCATTGCCAAACATGCCATCAAGTTGGCACAAGCCTTTAACAAGTATTATGCCAATGTCAAAATCTTAGCCGAAGATACGGAAAAAGACGCACGTCTGGCTCTGGTTTATGCAGTAACTACTCTATTGAAAGAAGATTTACGGTTGCTTGGTTTACATGCACCTGACAAAATGTAACAAAAAAAGCTGTGTCACTTGTTTCGACAAGGGCACAGCTTTTTTGTAGTGAAGAATGCAGCTAGATCCTATAGCTGTTTTTGCGCTATAAGACCGCGTGGTTTCTGATAAATTGATAAAAAGTTTCAGCGTCTTCGTCGCTGCGGGAAATCACCGCTACTGTATCAAAGCCCGCCAACGAGCAAACTTTTTCTGGCATGGTCACTTCATCGATCGCTGCCGAAAGCAAAGGCGCATTGTCCGCAACGGTATGGATTAAGGTCATGAATTGCACACGATCTACTTTAGTGACAACGTCTTCGATCATCTGTATCAAACGCTGCTCTTCTTCTTTTTCATCCTCAGAAGCTTGCATTCCTTGAAAAATGACAAACTTTGTCTGACCTGACTCATCGGGCACTTTCACGATTTTCAAATCACGAATATCGCGAGAAATAGTCGCTTGCGTGGCGGAGACGCCTTGGGCTTCCAATTGATGCAATAATTCTTCTTGCGTGCGTACAGTATGTTCAGTAATGATTTGTCTAATAAGTAAATGGCGATCAGCTTTTCGCATAGGTAAACTCCTTTAAGCATGATTGATTAAGTCAGCCTTATCATAGCAGATAACGCCGAAAAAACCTATATATTATAAGAAAAGATTTAGAGTGTTAAAAAAAGCTGGATCGCGAATCGTAGTTTTTCATTTGAATCAGTTGCATTTCTTTTTTAGCTACTGTATACTGTTTAAGGCGTGAGTTTTTCACGTCAATCCCACATCTTGTTCCATCTGCGAAGCGGTGCTGATCGATTCAGTTCTTCAAGGAGTAAAAGAGCAAGAGAGGAAAATAAAAAACCAAATTGGAGGAAACACAACATGGCAGTAATCTCAATGAAACAATTACTAGAAGCCGGCGTACACTTTGGTCACCAAACTCGTCGCTGGAACCCAAAAATGAAGAAATATATCTTCACAGAAAGAAACGGCATCTACATCATTGATTTGCAAAAAACAGTGAAATTAGTAGACGCAGCTTACGACTACATGAAAAATGTTGCTGAAGAAGGCGGCGTTGCATTGTTCGTAGGTACTAAAAAACAAGCACAAGAAGCAATCAAAGAAGAAGCAATCCGTTCAGGTCAATACTATGTTAACCATCGTTGGTTAGGTGGAACATTGACAAACTGGGAAACAATCCAAAAACGTGTTGCTCGTTTGAAACAAATCAACAAAATGGAAGAAGATGGTACATTTGCTGTTCTTCCTAAAAAAGAAGTCGTTGGCTTGAACAAAGAGCGCGAACGTCTTGAAAAATTCTTAGGCGGTATTGCTGATATGCCAAGAATTCCAGATGTAATGTACGTTGTTGACCCACGTAAAGAACGTATCGCGATCCAAGAAGCACGCAAATTAAATATCCCGATCGTAGCGATGGTCGATACAAACTGTGATCCAGACGAAATCGATGTTGTTATCCCATCAAATGATGACGCTATTCGTGCCGTTAAATTGATCACTGCGAAAATGGCAGATGCTTTCATCGAAGGTAACCAAGGCGAAGACCAAGTAGCAGAAGAAGATTTTGCTGCTGAATCAACAGAAAACGCAACTTCAATCGAAGAAATCGTTGATGTTGTCGAAGGCGACAACGCATCAGCTGAATAATAAATGATGGAGCTGTTTCAAAGGCTAGGCGCCAAGCCTCACTCTCCTTTGAAACAGCTTTTTTTAAAGACAAGCAATCTTGTTTAAAAACATTTAGGAGGAAACAAAAAATGGCAGAAGTAACAGCTAAATTAGTAAAAGAATTACGCGATATGACTGGTGTAGGAATGATGGACGCAAAACGTGCATTAGTTGAAGTAGAAGGCGACATCGAAAAAGCCGTTGACTTATTACGTGAAAAAGGTATGGCAAAAGCTGCGAAGAAAAACGACCGTATTGCTGCTGAAGGTTTAGCATCTGTAGCAATCAACGGCAACACAGCAGCAATCGTTGAAGTGAACTCAGAAACTGACTTCGTTTCTAAAAACGAAATGTTCCAAGACTTAGTAAAAGAAATCGCTGAAGTAATCGCAGCGAACAAACCAGCTGATATGGATGCTGCTTTAAAATTAGAAACCTCTAAAGGCACAATGGATGCTGCGTTGATCGAAGCAACACAAGTAATCGGAGAAAAAATCAGCTTCCGTCGTTTTGAAGTTGTTGAAAAAGATGACAATGCTGCTTTCGGCGGTTACCTACACATGGGCGGACGTATTGCGGTGTTGACTGTTCTTGAAGGAACAACTGACGAATCAGTTGCGAAAGATGTTGCAATGCACGTTGCAGCGATCAACCCTCGCTACGTGAACGAAGCACAAATCTCTCAAGAAGAATTGGATCATGAAAAACAAGTCTTGACAGAACAAGCATTGAACGAAGGCAAACCAGCGAACATCGTTGAAAAAATGGTTGAAGGACGCTTGAAGAAATTTAAAGCAGAAATCGCTTTGGTTGACCAACCATTCGTTAAAGACCCAGATATGACAGTTGAAAAATATGTTGCATCAAAAGGCGCAACTGTGAAATCTTTTGTCCGCTTTGAAGTCGGCGAAGGTATCGAAAAACGCGAAGACAACTTCGTTGAAGAAGTAATGAGCCAAGTGAAAAAATAATTCTGTTCCTCGAACAGATGGGAACGCATGGAAGTGCGCTCCCTTTTTTTAAGCAAAAACGGTTTTTGAAGAAATAGTGTAGATAATTTTCAACGAAAGAGCACCAATATGCTACAATAGTATTGGAGAATGTACGGAGGAATCATGATGGGCAAACCAAAATATCAACGTGTTGTATTAAAATTAAGTGGTGAAGCATTAGCGGGTGACGAAGGCTTTGGGATCAAACCACCGACCATCCAGGAGATCGTTAAAGAGATCAAGGAAGTCCACGAATTAGGTGTACAGATGGCGATCGTAGTCGGCGGCGGAAACATTTGGCGTGGACAAATCGGTGCGCAAATGGGGATGGAAAGAGCCCAAGCTGATTACATGGGCATGCTAGCGACTGTGATGAATGCTTTAGCATTACAAGATACACTAGAAAACGCTGGTGTACCAACGCGTGTCCAAACTTCAATCGAGATGCGTCAAATCGCTGAGCCTTATATTCGTCGTAGAGCAGAACGCCATTTAGAAAAAGGACGGGTCGTCATTTTTGCTGGCGGAACCGGGAATCCTTATTTCTCAACTGATACGACCGCAGCCTTACGGGCAGCTGAAATCAACGCCGATGTCATTTTGATGGCAAAAAACAATGTTGATGGCGTCTACTCAGCAGATCCTAAAACGGATCAAAGTGCTGTGAAATTTGAAGAATTGACTCATTTAGAAGTCATTTCCAAAGGATTGCAAGTAATGGATTCAACCGCAAGTTCATTAAGTATGGACAACGATATTCCATTAGTCGTATTCAACTTGAATGAGCATGGAAACATTCGCCGCGCCATTTTAGGTGAACATATTGGAACGACAGTAAGGGGGAAATAACATGGCTGACAAAATTTTAACAGAAGCAAAAGACAAAATGAAAAAAGCAGCAGAAAACTTGCAGCGGGAACTAGGACAAATCCGTGCTGGCCGCGCGAACGCGAGCATCTTAGACCGCGTAATGGTTACTTACTATGGTGTACCAACACCCTTGAACCAAATGGCTTCAATTACGATTCCAGAAGCAAGAATTTTGATGATCACACCTTTTGACAAAACAATGATCCAAGAAGTTGAAAAAGCCATCATGCAAAGTGATATTGGTATCACGCCTGCCAATGACGGAACAGTGATTCGTTTGGTGATTCCTCAATTAACGGAAGAACGCCGTAAAGAATTAGCAAAAGACGTGAAAAAAGAAGCTGAAAATGCGAAAATCGCCGTCCGTAACATTCGTCGGGATGCCATGGAAGCTTACAAGAAACAAGAAAAAGCTGGCGACATCACAGAAGATGATTTGCGGGAATCTGAAAAAGAAGTGCAGACTGCTACAGATAACAGCATCAAAGAAATCGATGCCATCGCAGCTGAAAAAGAACAAGAATTACTTGAAGTTTAAAAGGAATGACGAAGAGTCGCTTCAGCGGCTCTTTTTTTATGGGCGAAACTATCTCATGTACTTGAATATGACAGCTGTTTTTTTGTTTTTTCTTAATATGGAAATCTTTTCTTGGTTTTCATAGGCAAGAAATCTGATTATTGTTATAATGTAAAAGATGAATTTCAAGAATTGGAAGAGGAGCGAATACGATGCTGCGTTTTTTTCCACAAAAAGACAAATATATCAAAGAAGCGGCTGAACATGAATTTGATCCATCACTGCCGATTCCCCAACACATCGCGATCATTATGGATGGTAACGGCAGATGGGCGCAAAATCGGCGCTTGCCAAGAGTAGCTGGCCACAAAGAAGGCATGGAGACGGTAAAGAAAATCACGAAACACGCTTCACACTTAGGTGTGAAGGTATTGACGCTTTATGCATTTTCGACAGAGAATTGGAAACGGCCGAACGAGGAAGTAGACTTTTTGATGCAACTACCAGTCGACTTTTTCGACACCTTTGTTCCTGAGCTAATCAAAGAAAATGTTCAAGTCAAAGTGATGGGGTTCACGGATTCTTTACCCCTACACACGCAAGAAGCGGTCAAGCGAGCGATCGACCAAACCAAAGACAATACGGGAATGATCTTGAATTTTGCTTTGAATTATGGCAGCCGCGCAGAAATTTTGACAGCTGTCCAAGCGCTTTATGAAGAACTCTCGGCTTCCGGCGAAGTCCTACCAGAGCTCACGGAAGACATGCTGGGGACGCATTTGATGACTGGTTTTTTACCAAGCCCTTTGCGGGATCCTGAATTGGTGATTCGAACGAGTGGTGAGGAACGTGTCAGTAATTTCTTGTTATGGCAGATTGCATACAGCGAGTTATTCTTTACGAAGGCGCTCTGGCCTGATTTCGATGCTGCGTTATTAGAGGACGCAATTGGGAGCTTTCAACAACGAAACCGGCGTTTTGGCGGTTTGAAAACAGAGGAGGAAGAAGAGTGAGACAACGTGTAATCACTGCGGTCGTCGCATTAGCCTTTTTCCTGCCAATTATTTATGTTGGCGGTATTGCCGTCGAATTGCTGGCAGCAGCAATGGCAGGAATTGGTGTTTATGAATTATTTCGGATGAAAGGACTAGCTATTTTCAGTTTTGAAGGAATTCTTTCAATCCTCGGAGCGGTGATCTTAGTTTTGCCTCAAGAACGCTGGTTTTTCTTTTTGCCAGAGGGGACAGATAAAAGTGCCTTGTACTATCTGATCGTTCTTTTGTTACTAGGGATCGCGGTTATTTCGAAAAATACGTATACCATCGATGAAGCTGGGTTTCCGGTGATCGTTAGCTTATATACCGGTGTCGGGTTTGAACGTTTCTTGACGGCACGGTCAGCAACGGATGGATTAGTTGTTTTAGTTTTCGGGCTGTTTATCGTGTGGGCAACGGATATTGGGGCTTACATGGTGGGACGGCGTTACGGCCAACGAAAATTATGGCCGGAGATTTCTCCTAATAAAACCATCGAAGGGGCCCTAGGCGGGATTGCTGCTGCGGTGGTCGTAGCTGGTTTGTATCTATTAGCATTTCCTGGGAAAGATTATTTTGGACACGGTAGTGCCATCATGATTTTATTGACGGTCCTCTTTTCGATCGCTGGGCAATTTGGTGATTTAGTGGAATCCGCGATCAAACGTCACTATGGCGTGAAGGATTCAGGGAATATCCTGCCAGGTCACGGAGGAATCTTAGATCGCTTCGACAGCATGTTGTTTGTGTTTCCAATCATGTATTTATTCGGTGTCTTTTAGAAAATTTTTAAGAAGTGCAGGCTTGGCTTGCGCTTCTTTTTTTAAATTCTTGTTACAACGGGAATGTGAGTTCCTCAACGGGAACCGGTGTGATAAAATAAGGAAAGGCTGCCCTGAATGAGAGGGATGCTGTGAAAGAGAGGAACGAGCATGAAAACGATACTTGTATTTATCATTATCTTTTCCGTGGTGGTAGTGATTCACGAATTTGGACACTACTTCTTTGCAAAACGGGCAGGTATTTTAGTAAGAGAGTTTGCCATCGGTATGGGGCCTAAATTGTTCGCGCATCAAGCGAAAGATGGGACGACCTACACGATTCGGATGCTGCCATTAGGCGGGTATGTCCAAATGGCAGGCTGGGGCGAAGATGAGACCGAATTAACGCCTGGCATGCCAGTCTCCTTGGTTCAAGATGCAACTGGCAAAGTCACCAAAATCAATACAAGCAAAAAGATCCAATTGCCGCAAGCAATCCCCATGGAAGTGACCGACTTTGACTTGGAGGAGAAGTTGACGATCACTGGCTTCATCAACGGCAATGAACAAGAAGCGGTTACGTACGCTGTGGATCATGACGCAACGATCATTCATGAAGATGGCGTTGAAGTTCGGATCGCACCAAAAGACGTTCAATTCCAGTCTGCAAAGCTGTGGCAACGAATGCTGACGAATTTTGCAGGACCGATGAATAACTTTATTTTATCCTTGGTTTTATTCACTGGGTTGGTGTTTGCGCAAGGTGGTGTCGCGAATCAAGATGCAACCGTCGTGACAGGAATCGAAGCAGGAACCCCGGCAGCTGAAGCCGGGCTGCAAAATGGCGACGAAATCCTAGCAGTTGAAGGCGTCGATGTTTCCAACTGGTCAGAATTGACGACAGAGATCCAAAAGTACCCAGCTACTCAGATTACTCTAGAAGTCAAACGAGGAGCGGAAACACTTGATTTGACAGCAACTCCTGCGAGTCAAGAATCAGGGGAGACCACGATCGGTTTCTTAGGGATCACGGCTTCGTTAAAAACTGGGATCGGAGACATCTTACTGGGTGGCTTACAAACGACCATTGACAATTCGCTGGTTATTTTTAGAGCAGTCGGCAACTTGATCGCCCAACCAGATATCAATAAATTGGGCGGACCAGTAGCGATTTTCCAACTGTCTTCTCAAGCCGCATCGCAAGGTGTCACAACGGTGATCGCCATGATGGCGATGATTTCCATCAATTTGGGGATCTTTAATTTATTGCCGATTCCTGGATTAGATGGTGGGAAACTGGTTTTAAATATTTTAGAAGGTGTGCGAGGCAAGCCAATCAGTCAAGAAAAAGAAGGCATCATTACCCTGATTGGGTTTGGGTTTTTGATGCTGCTGATGGTTCTCGTTACCTGGAATGATATCCAACGTTTCTTCTTTTAAAAATAAGACGCACAAGCAAATCAATTATTGATCGGGTGAACATGATTTTTTGTAGCAAAGGAGAAAAAAATGAAACAGTCAAAATGTTTGATTCCGACATTGAGGGAAACCCCCAGCGATGCGGAGACGTTAAGTCATCAACTGTTAGTTAGGGCAGGGTATATTCGACAAGTGGCGGCAGGCATCTATGTCTACTTGCCATTAGCTCAAAGGGTGTTAGAAAAGATCAAACGGGTCATTCGTGAGGAGCTGGCAAAAATCGATGCCGTGGAGATGGCGATGCCTTCTTTGCTTCCGTATGAACCATGGAAGGAGTCTGGACGGGCCTCATTGTATGGTGAGTCTTTGTATCGGTTGACAGATCGAAACGAACGAGAGATCGTTTTAGGGCCCACTCACGAAGAGCCGTTCACGACATTGATCAAAAACGAGATCACGTCTTATAAGCGGCTGCCTTTGAGCTTATATCAGATCCAAACGAAATATCGGGACGAACAGCGGCCGCGTTTTGGATTGATTCGCAGCCGTGAATTTATCATGCAAGATGGCTATTCTTTTCACGCCGATGAAGCCAGCTTAGATCAAACCTATAATCGCTACGAAATGGCTTACCATGCCATATTGAAACGCTGTGGGATCGAGTATCGGGCAGTGGTCGGGGATAATGGCTTGATGGGTGGCCGAGATTCAAAAGAGTTTTTGGCATTGTCTGGAATCGGCGAAGAGCTGATCTGTTATTCGACTGAAAGCGACTATGTCGCCAATTGGAAACTAGCAACTAGTCAGTATATCGCTAAAAAATCTCATGAGACCTACTTAGAGTTACAAAAAGTCGTTCATAAAGAATCATTATCGTTAGAGGAACTGGCGAAAACACACGATACGGATTTGCAAAAAATCGTTCAAGTATTTTTGCTGCTCGTTGACGAGCAAGTCATTATGGTATTGCTTCGAGGTGATCACAGTCTCAATGAAACAAAAATCAAGCATTTTTTAGCGGCTGATCAAGTGAAGGTCCTGACTGCTGAAGAAGCCGAGTCCTATCTGATCAGTGACACACAACTTCGCAGCCCCATTGAGCTTGCTGATTCGATCCAATTGTATGCGGATCAGCATGTCCAAGATATGGCGAATCTGATCGTCCCAGCGGCAGAAAAACAGAGCTATTTTCTCAATGCAAATGTAGGCCGTGATTTTCAACCACTAGCCTTTGCCGATTTTCGCTTGGTTCAAGAAGGCGATCCTTCCCCAGATGGAAAAGGAACCTTAACCTTTACGCGAGGAATCGAAGTTGGGCATATCTTCAAGTTAGGAACCAAGTACAGCGAGGCCCAAGAAGCGACGGTTGTCGATGAAAATGGCGATGAACAACCAATCATCATGGGCTGTTATGGTCTGGGCGTTTCTCGGCTGCTTTCAACAATCGTCGAACAATACGGCAATGAGTTTGGGATCGATTGGCCCCAAGAAATTGCCCCATTTGATGTGCATATCATCCAAACGTCGATTGAAGATAGCTATCAAAATGCCTTAAGTGAAGAAGTAGAAGAAATGATGAACCAAGTCGGCTATCAAGTATTGGTGGATGACCGCAATGAACGTGCAGGGGTCAAATTTGCAGATGCCGATTTGATTGGTTGTCCGATTCGCTTGACCATCGGTAAAAAAGCCGTAGAAGGCATCGTGGAGATCAAAATCAAGCATACTGGCGCAACCGTTGAAGTGAGGAAAGAAGAAGTCGCTTCGACCTTGACGATTTTATTAGCCAACCAAGAATAAATCGGAACAAATGGTAGATCGAGAGAGGAATTCCTTTCTCGATTTTTTAATGAAAGTGAAGACAAAAAGAGGTATACTAGTGAGTACTGAGAAAAGGAGGATCTTCAATTGTCAAAAGAAAGAGAGACCTTTGAGATATTATTAGACCAAATTGCAGCTGCCCCAAATCTTCGGCAGCATCCATTGATGCAAACTGCCCAAATCAGACAAGTAACCGTGCATCGACAATCAAAAGCGTGGACGTTTTATTTCCAATTTGAACGTTTATTACCGGTGATGGTGTATCAATCCTTTAAACAACACATTGAACTAGCGTTTAAAGAGATCGCGGAAGTTCGCATTGTCATTGAAGCTCAAGATGGTTCCTTTGATGAGCAGTTCATTCAAGAATACTGGCCATTAGCGTTAGCCAATCAAAATTGTGATCGGCCGTTAGTTCATCAAGTGATTAAAAATCAAATGCCTATGATTCAAGAGAACAAAGTGATTTTACCCGTCAACAATGATGCGGTCATCACGATTTTGCAGCAACAGTACTTACCGATCATTGAGGAAAATTATGGGACTTTCGGGTTTCAAAAATTTCGGATCTTGCCGCAGCTAGACAAAGAACAGGCTGAGGCAGCCTTGAAAGAACTTGAAGCACGAAAAGAAGAACAAACGGCAGCCTTCCAATTGCAAGCCGCTGAGAACTTAATGGCCCACGAGCAACGCAAAAAAGAAGTCAAAACAGTCGAATTTGACGGACCAATTGCCTTGGGACGTAATATTCCTGCCGATGAACCTGTGACACCGATGATCAATATCATTGAGGAAGAACGCAGAGTTACGATCCAAGGGTATGTCTTTGATAAAGAAGTTCGAGAATTGCGTTCAAAACGGAAGATTTTGATTTTGAAAATCACCGACTATACGTCGTCGTTTAGTGTGAAAAAATTCTCCAATAATGAAAAAGATGAACAAGTCTTTGATGCCATTGCTAAAGGTAGTTGGGTCAAAGTGCGTGGTAGTGTTCAAGAAGATACTTTTATGCGAGATCTCGTTATGAATGCACAAGATTTGCTGGAAGTCAAACACGAGGCCCGCAAAGATTATGCACCTGAAGGCGAAAAACGGGTCGAACTTCACCTGCATTCAAATATGAGTACGATGGATGCAACCAACAATGTGGCAGACTTTGTCGCTCAAGCTGGCAAGTGGGGCCATAAGGCGATTGCGATCACCGATCATGGTGGCGCACAAGGGTTTCCTGATGCCCATCACGCCGGAGAAAAAGCCGGGGTAAAAATTCTTTACGGTGTGGAAGCCAATATCGTGGATGACGGGGTAGCGGTTGCCTATAATCCGAAGCCTGTCCCACTGACTGATGCCACTTATATCGTGTTTGACGTGGAGACCACCGGATTGTCTGCAGTGTACGACACCATCATTGAATTGGCCGCTGTGCGGATGCATAAAGGCAACGTGGAAGGCTCCTTTGATGAATTCATCGATCCTGGCCATCCTTTATCACGAACGACCGTAGAATTGACGGGGATCACCGATGAAATGGTTCGGGGGTCAAAATCGGAAGAAGAAGTCTTACGTTTGTTCCGTGAGTTTTCTGAAGGAGCCATTCTAGTTGCCCACAATGCGTCATTTGATATGGGCTTCTTAAATACAAGTTATCGAAAATACGGTATTCCAGAAGCAGAAAATCCCGTCATTGATACATTGGAACTCGCTCGTTATTTGTATCCAGAGTTTAAGCGATTCGGTTTAGGTGTCCTTTCCAAAAAATTCGGCGTTAGTTTGGAGCAACATCACCGAGCGATCTACGATGCCGAGGCAACCGGTCATTTAGCGTGGATCTTTGTCAAAGAAGCGATGGAAAAACATGACATGCTGCTGCACGAAGATTTGAACCGACACGTTGGGGGCGAGAACTCCTATAAAGCAGCTCGGCCTTTCCATGCCACGATCTTAGCCCGAACACAGGCGGGATTGAAGAATTTATTCAAGCTGATCTCGATGTCGAATGTGAAGTACTTCCATGATAAAGTCCCGCGGATCCCGCGCTCAGAATTGGTGAAATTGCGGGAAGGATTGTTAGTCGGAACCGCTTGTGATAAAGGGGAAGTCTTTGTCGCAATGATGCAAAAAGGGGTTGATGCAGCGCGGGAACTTGCTAAGTTTTATGACTATATCGAAGTCATGCCCAAAGCAGTTTATGCCCATCTCCTAGAAACGGAGCTCGTGAAAAGCGAAAAAGACCTAGAAGACATTATTCGGAATTTGATCCAAATGGGTGAAGAGTTAGGAAAAATCGTTGTTGCTACTGGGAATGCCCACTACCTGAACGAAGAAGATGCCATTTATCGTAAGGTCTTGATCAATTCGATGGGGGGCGCCAATCCCTTGAATCGACATAGTTTACCGGATGTACACTTCCGAACAACCGATGAGATGCTGACCGCTTTTCAGTTTTTAGGTCCGGAAGTAGCGAAAGAAATTGTGGTGACGAACCCAAATAAAATCGCTGATCTCTGTGAAAAAGTCATTCCGGTAAAAGATGATCTGTATACACCAAAGATTCCCGGATCTGAACAAGAGATCACCGACTTGAGTTACAACCGTGCCAAAGAGCTATACGGTGATCCATTACCAGAAATTGTGGAAAAACGTTTGAAAAAAGAGCTTGATTCGATCATTGGGAATGGGTTTTCCGTGATCTATTTGATCTCACAAAAACTGGTTCATAAAAGCAATCAAGACGGCTACTTAGTAGGGTCACGGGGATCAGTCGGTTCTAGTTTCGTAGCAACGATGACTGGGATCACTGAGGTCAATCCATTAGCCCCTCATTATTATTGTCCCGATTGCCAGTATTCTGAGTTTTACGAAGACGGCTCGTATGGTTCTGGTTATGATATGCCAGAGAAAAAATGTCCAAAATGCGGCACACGTCTGAACAAAGATGGCCATGATATTCCTTTTGAAACCTTCCTTGGTTTCCATGGCGATAAAGTCCCCGATATCGATTTGAACTTCTCTGGGGAATATCAGCCAGAGGCCCATAACTATACGAAAGTGCTCTTCGGCGAAGAATATGTCTATCGTGCCGGAACGATCGGTACAGTAGCCGATAAAACAGCCTTCGGTTTCGTAAAAGGCTTTGAGCGCGATCATAATCTCCATTATCGAGCAGCTGAAGTCGATCGATTGGCTAAGGGTGCAACTGGCGTCAAACGGACAACTGGTCAGCATCCGGGGGGAATCATCGTTATTCCAGACTATATGGATGTCTATGATTTCACGCCGATTCAATACCCAGCAGATGATCAAAATTCAGAATGGAAAACGACCCACTTTGATTTCCATTCCATTCATGACAATATTTTAAAACTGGATATCCTGGGACACGATGACCCAACGGTGATTCGGATGCTGCAGGATTTATCAGGAATCGATCCTAAAACGATCCCCACGGATGATCCGGAAGTGATGCGTATTTTTGGTGGTACGGACGTGCTAGGTGTGACTGAAGAGCAGATCTACTCAAAAACAGGTACATTAGGCATCCCAGAATTTGGGACCCGATTTGTGCGGGGGATGTTGGATCAAACCCATCCATCGACGTTTGCAGAGCTCTTGCAGATCTCTGGTCTTTCCCATGGTACCGATGTATGGTTGGGCAATGCCGAAGAACTGATTCGTCGCGGAGATGCCAGTCTAGCAGAAGTAATCGGCTGTCGGGATGATATCATGGTGTACTTGATCCATGCTGGCCTAGATGACGGGATGGCCTTTAAAATCATGGAGACGGTTCGTAAAGGGCAATGGAACAAGATCCCTGACGACTTGCGGGACACTTACTTGCAAGCGATGCGGGAGAACAATGTCCCTGAATGGTATATCGATTCTTGTTCGAAGATCAAGTACATGTTCCCGAAAGCCCATGCAGCGGCGTATGTTTTGATGGCGTTGCGGGTGGCTTACTTTAAAGTGTACTTCCCAATTCTCTATTACTGTGCTTATTTCTCTGTCCGGGCGGATGATTTTGATTTGATTGCCATGTCAAAAGGAAAAGACGCCGTAAAAGAACGGATGCAAGAAATCACTGACAAAGGATTGGATGCGTCAACGAAAGAAAAGAATCTGTTAACCGTTCTGGAGTTAGCCAATGAAATGTTAGAGCGCGGTTATGAATTTGGGATGATCGATCTGTATAAATCGGATGCGGAAAACTTCGTGATCGACGGAAAAAAATTGATCGCACCATTTCGAGCAGTGCCGAGTTTGGGACTAAACGTAGCGAAACAAATCGTGGAAGCACGGAAAAATGGTCCTTTCTTATCGAAAGAAGATCTCGCCAATCGCGGGAAAGTTTCTAAGACTTTGATTGAATACATGACGGATAACGGTGTTCTAAAAGATTTACCTGATGAAAATCAGTTGTCTTTGTTTGATATGTTGTAAACCACCGGCTGTTCACTTAAGATAAAAAATAAGCACATCATCATAATGGCTAGTATAGCTAGTTTCTGCATGATGTGCTTTTTTGTCTTGTTTGTGAAATCGATCTAAGCAGCCACAATCTGACGAAAATCAGTAAGATCGTGGTCTATTGTGGGAAATCATAGGGGCCAGCCTTGGTAGCGAATCAATCGAACCTTTACCATACAAAGAGGAGAAAAATACTCGTTACCGAAAGAAGCGAATGCCTTTGGTAACGAGTATTTTTCGACAAAGTTCGTTAAATAGCTAAAAAAAGAAAAAAAGCAAAACAGGCAAATACACCATGTACAGTAAGACGGAATAGCCTAGACATGAAGTTGCAAATTCTTCATCCCCTTGGTAGTTTCGTACAAGGATCGGGACAGAGTTTTGGACGGGCATAGAGGCTTGAATAATAAACACAGAAAGCATCAATTCAGGAACAGGGATGATTCTGCTTAACAGCCACACAACGAGGGGCGAAAGAACGAAACGACCAAACAAGACACCGACAATGTCTTTCGTCATTCGCAAATTTTTGAGTCCCCCAAAGTAGACGATGATTCCGATAATAAACATTGATAAGGGTGTCGTCAAATCTGCTAGATAGCTTCCAAGGCCATCAACAAATGAGGGCAGTGGTAAGGTGAATAGCATCCAGATCAAACCGATGATGAAACCAATCAAGGCTGGTGAAAAAATCTTTTTTAGCATGACCAATGGATGAAAGGAAATCCGGGCTTCACCAAAATCAGGATTGTCTTTTGCTAAATCAAAAATACCGATGGTCCAAAATAATGTCGTATTTACAATATAGTACAACAACACATAAGGAACGGCTTTTTCACCAAAAATAGCTAAATTGATCGGTAAGCCGATGAAGATCGTATTGGAAAAGGTAAACATGGCGGAAAATGCGCCTTGGTGTTTGGCTTCAACTTGCGCGAAACGTCGCCATAAATAACCAGCGAAGTAAGTGATCATCATGGAAAGTAATGGGATGATCATCCCCGAAACCAATGAAAGAAATTCATCTTTCGTAAAATTTTTAATAATCGTTAAAAACATATTGGCTGGTAATGAGACATTTAATACCAATTTTGAAAACGTATCGGCGGTTCGATTAGAAAACCATTGTTTGTAAGACAACCAATAACCGATAAACATGAGACTGAAAATGACAAAAATATTGATATATGCTTGAAACATGTGCTCACCTCTCATTTACTATAGCGAAAGGCAGAAGAAGAAGCAACTGATTCCCATTTGAAAACAACAAAAAACCAAACCACTCATTGAGCGATTTGGTCAAGAATTACTAACGTTGCTGCTTGCCTGCGTTACGACCTTTTCCACTAGGCTTTGTCGTGTTCAACGCTTTTTTGACAGCTTCTGTTTTTTCAGGAGTTACATCTTTGCGAGGCGTAACCACCGTTTTTGGCGGATTGGCTTTCATTTCTGCTTCGACTTGGGCACGAATTTTTGGTTTCATGATGACATTCGTGATAAATGTTTGGATACAACTGAAGACCCCACCGACTACCCAATAAAGTGTCACACCAGCTGGTGCACTCATTGACATGAAAACGATCATCAATGGAGAAACGATCAACATG
Organism: Enterococcus sp. 4E1_DIV0656; assembly: GCF_002140695.1. Classification (NCBI taxonomy): domain Bacteria; kingdom Bacillati; phylum Bacillota; class Bacilli; order Lactobacillales; family Enterococcaceae; genus Enterococcus; species Enterococcus sp. 4E1_DIV0656. The sequence continues at coordinate 2,175,279 of NZ_NGLF01000001.1, forward strand.
GTTTTCATCGTTTTTTTCTGTTCTTCTGGAATCCCAATGGTTGAGATGTATCCTTGTGCCAGGTAGGAAATACCAGCAATCGCCACAAAGAGGATGCTTGGGTCACCTAATGATACGCCAAAGAACTCAGAGTTTTGGATTCCTTGTGTGTAACGGGCGGTGAAGTAGAGGGCAGAGAAGATCGGCATCTGAATCAGTAAAGGCAAACAACCGATACCGCCAAACATACTGACGTTGTTTTCAGAATAGATTTTTTGCATCTCCGCTTGCGCTTGCATTTGTTCTTCCCGAGTGGTTGCTTTCTTCAAATTGGCTTGCGCAATATCCACTTGAGGTTTCAGAAACTGCATTTTTTCACTTTGAATCATCGTTTTTCGAGACTGATGGATCCCTAATGGTAAGATAATGACGCGGACAACGATCGTTACGGCGATGATCGCCCAGCCGTAAGACCAGTTGAAGTTTTCAACGAGCATCGTGATCATATCACCTAAAGGTTTCACCAAAAAGCGATAAATCATTCCTGTTTCTTTCGGCGTACCATCAGCATTGGTACTGACACAGCCTGATAATGCTAATAACAGGCCAAATAATCCTGATGAAAGCAGCCATTTATTCATTTTAGACATTCTATTCTTCCTCTTCACAATAAATTTAGACCAAAATAACTATACTAAAAAAGACCGACTATTTCAATGTACAAAGAGAAATTCATTGAAAAATCAATCTTTCGACTTAGAAAACATTCAATTATCAATAATAGACTACATCAAAGCTAGTACGTTCTTTAATGGTATCGTCTGGTTGGATGTCGATTTGGTTCACTTTTCCAGCGGGAGAAGGAGAATCTTTCACTCCGGCAACAAAGGCATCGATGATTTTTTCATCTCCCATCGCTTCAATCGAAACAGAACCATCTGCCTCATTTTTTACAGATCCTGTGACCCCTAATTGATCGGCAAGCATTTTCGTGGTATAACGAAAGCCGACACCTTGGACACGCCCTTGAACATGGATTCGTAGTTTCTTCATGGACAATCCCTCCTCTGCTTATAATGATAGCGTTTTTTCAGTAAAAGAACAAGTTAGATCGATTGACTCATGCTATAATAAATCGAGGTGACCACATGAAAGAAATTCAATCGAAAAAAAATACCTTTATCAAGGAAATCAAAAAACTAACACAAAAAAAACACCGTACACAGACCAATACGTATTTGATCGATGGCTGGCATTTAGTGCAAGAAGCGCTGCAGGCCAAAGTACCTATCAAAGCGTTGTTGGTGACACCGCGAGGGTTAAGCGAAGCCAACGGGCAGCTCGATGATTATCAGGAAGAAAGCTATTTGATCACAGAGGAGATCGCAGCGATGCTTTCTGATTTACCAACACCACAAGGAATTTTTGCCGTGGTGGAAAAGCAAGAGCAAAACTTACAGACACTGACGGGTAATTGGTTGATTTTAGATAATGTGCAAGATCCCGGGAACGTTGGTACCATGATTCGAACAGCGGATGCTGTTGGATTTAGCGGGGTGTTTCTCGGCGAAGGAACAGCAGATCTTTACAGCACAAAAGTCTTGCGCAGCATGCAAGGAAGCAACTATCATTTACCGATTTTAGAAGGAGCGATCCCGCCATTTCTAAAGCAGCTACGCTCAGCTGGCGTGACGATTTATGGCACCGAATTAAATAAAGAAGCCGTTCCTTATACCGAGCTTCCTAAAGAACAAACAGCTGCCTTCATTTTAGGTAACGAGGGACAAGGGGTTCACCCAGAACTGTTGGCTTTGACTGACAAAAATGTGTATATTCCCATCTATGGTCAGGCGGAATCATTGAACGTCGCCATTGCAGCCGGAATTTTGATGTATTTTTCTGTCAGTTAGATTTTTAAGGAACTGTTAAACTATTTGAATCTATTGCACCTCACCTAGAATCTTCGATGAATAGGTGCTATACTTTGTCTTGTAACAATCAAGCAGATCAAAAAAAGGTGGCAGACAAAAATTTATGACAGAAAAATGGCAAGAAGATAGCGAATATATGTCTTACGTGGCTGACCTGTTAGAAACAGAAGCTGTAAAAAAATTAGCCAACTTTGTGCAGCATATGAACTCCACACGTTTGGAACATTCGATCAGCGTCTCTTATTATAGTTACAAATTGGCCAAGAAATGGGGCGGCGATGCTCGTGCAACAGCTCGTGCAGGACTCCTTCATGATTTATTCTACTATGACTGGCGTACCACAAAGTTTGATGAAGGTACCCATGCGTATATGCATCCACGAATTGCAGTAAAAAATGCTGAAAAAATCACTGAACTAAGTGATCTAGAAAAAGATATCATCTTGAAACATATGTGGGGAGCAACGATTGCGCCGCCACGTTATAAAGAAAGCTATATTGTCACAATGGTTGACAAATATTGTGCGATCAAAGAAGCATCAGAACCACTTACAGAAAGTATGAAAGAAAAATGGCAACAACGTTTCTGGAAGAAACATCGTACGATTCAATAAGAAAAAAGTTCTTCGAACCAGCCGGTTCAAAGAACTTTTTTTGTTTGCTTAGCCAAAAATAAGTTGGAGGATCGCTGCGCCTACATAAAGGATCAGTAAGGTGATCAATACCGTTAAGTGTCGTCTTTTGTGCATAAAAAGGATCGCTACGAATTCTCGTAAGAAGGCATTTGGTAAATAGTAAAAGGCGGTGGGTGCTCCGATACCATCCGCTTTAAGTTGTGCTTGATCTGCATAGAGACCGGCACGAAAAATATGGTAATTGTTGGAGGAAAAAATAACTTTGTAGCCATTTGGCTTTAAGGAATCCATGATTTCTTTCGAAAACTTCATGTTTTCATAAGTAGTCGTGGAATTTGTTTCTACTAAAATCTCTCCTTCGGGCACTCCTTGCGCAACTGCATATTCTTTCATCGCGACAGCTTCTGGCAGCTTTTCATCGCTTCCTTGGCCGCCTGACATCAGTAACCGAGGAGCGGTTTTTTTCGCTTTAAATTGCGCTTCGTAGAACGAGATTGCTTTATTGATACGCTTGGCCAATAAAGGGGAGACCGTGGTGCCATTCAAAAGACCTGCTCCTAAGACGATGATAAAATCTTGATTGTAACGAGGATGATTGAACTGATAAATGACTGAAATCGATAAAAAGTTCAAAAAGACCACAAATAGATACATCAGACTTAGGGGAACAACGCCGAATAAGGTTCGGATCCAATCCGGGAAAAAGTGCAAAAGGGTATCTGAAAATAATAAAACGGTCAAAACCACTGCTAAGATCAGGGTCAATAGATTGGCGATTGATCGCGACTCTCTTCGTAAAACAATAATGGAATTCCAGTAAAGAAAGACCACGAGAATGGCTAAGCCGAATAATAATACAGCAAAGAAGATCGCTAGCAAAACAGCCAATAGACCACCTACAAGAATATCTTGTGTTCGGTATAGATTAATGACTAGGTAGCCACCAAATGCTAAGACAAACAAATTAAAGAGCAAGCCATTTACGAGTCGGTGCTTGTTACGCCGATAAGAAAATAAAAAAAGGCCGGCGAAGGCAACTGGTATTAGAATAAAGAAACTGCCTGTCCGTAATTCTGAGACGGCTAAATAAATCAGCAGGGCTAAAATCGTCCAACAGCACTCAAAAAAGAAAATATCTGGCTCATCTTTATTCTTGCGCCACTTTTGAACGACGATCACACCCGTCAAATAGCTGATGGCAAAAATCAGCAATTGCGTAAAATCCATGTTTTTCACTCCTTTAACGATACACCTAGTATACCGAAAAATGACAAAAATTGCTTGTTGCTAAGGTCAAAGTTGCTGAATTTCTTGCAATTCGCTAAAATGAAGAAAAGAAGGAGGAAGGAACATGCAATTAGGTGAAGTGATTCGCGTTGAACGGCCCGCTTTTTATGTGATCGGAAAAGAAGGCAAGGGATTAGCGGAAGAAGGAGCTTCTTGGGTACCAGCGCTATGGGAACTTGCAACAAAGGATTTTGAAGAGATCGAATTTCTAGTGAGCGATCAAAAGGCAGAAGAACTGGAATTTTGGGGCTTAATGAGTGATGGCACCAATTGGTTAGAGCCTTGGCAAGAAACCGGCCGTTATTTGGCAGGCGTTCAAGTCCATACAGAAAATTTTCCTCCCGTCGGTTGGGTCCGTTGGGAAATGCCCGCAATGACCTATCTCGTTGTAAAAACGGATGAAAAAAACTTGACCATGATGACTGAAAAAATGTTGATGGAAGTTTTACCAGAAAATAACGTCCACTTGTCAGCAGCGATCCAAGAAAGATATCTTCCTCATTTTAAAGAAGGGGAAGTTGAATTGTTTTTCCCTGTTGAGCCTTTGGCAGCAGCAACGGTGGAAACGGTAGAATAAAAAAAATCTGTCCGAGAAGCAATCTTTGCTCAGGACAGATTTTTTCTTTGGTTTGGATTAAAAAAGATTCTCGAAAAAGGTAGACACACCGCGCCAAGCACGAACAAAGATGTTGGCTTTTTCTACCGTTTGTGTTGTGACCAATCCTGCAGTTTCGTCATGATCAGAAGCATCAATATAACCAAGCGTATCAGCTGGAATCGAAGCACTTACAGTACCGACTTCTGTGCCCTCAGTCAATGGCGCTTGCAGGGCAGAATCACGATAATGCTCATTAAAGTCAATGGTTGTTTCAAAGGCTGTTGCATCCATATCTCCACGTACCCATAAGGTCAAACCTTGATTTAAGGCAACGGGAACACTCAATTCTTTCCCATCTTTGACTGCCACCGTCTGTGTATCTTCTAACTGTGCATTTTCTGGTAGAATTTCTACTTGTTCCCAAGCATCGAAGGAGTAGTCCATCAACCGACCTGTTTCGATAAAACGTACGCTTGGATTTTCCGCATGACCATTGACGTTTAGCACGACGGTGATAATTCGTTGACCATCCTTGACGGCGGTTCCGACAAAGCAGGCGCCTGCCATATCTGTCGTACCAGTCTTAAGACCGTCAACACCATCTTTAGTATTCGTAAAACCTGGAAGCATCCAGTTCCAATTGACCATCTCGACAGGCGAATAGGAACCTTCGCCAAATTGTTTGGTGGAAAGACTTGTTACTTCTAAAACGTCTGGAAAGTCTTGCAGCAAATGGCGAGCAATCAGGGCGACATCTTTTGCGGATAGTTCGTTTTCGTCAGTGGAAGTTGACCCGGGATAGATATTGTCCCCTAAATAAGTATTGTTCAAGCCAGAAGCATTAACGATCTTTGCATCGGTAATGCCCCATGATTGCACTTTTTCTTGCATTTGATCAACAAAGGCACTTTCAGACCCAGCAATCAGCTCCGCGAGCGCTACGATTGCAGCATTTGCAGATTGGATATAACTGGCATCATACAAATCTTTTACTGTATAGGTAACGTCTTGATGCAAAGGGACATTCGATAAGTTTGGCGACACGCTGAGATTCGCGGCATAATCTGAAATAGGGACAGGATCATCCCAAGCGATGGTTCCTTGCTCTACTTGCTCAGCTACAAGGTAGAGACTGATGATCTTGGTGATGGAGGCGATGCCCATGGCGGTCTCACCATCTTGATCATACAACACTTTGCCTGTGTCAAAATCAATGGAGTAAGCGGCTTTTGCATCGACTGAAAAATCTTGGATCTCTTCGGCGCTCATAGCTGTATCATCAGCATACGAAACGACGGGTAAGCCGGCAGCAGCAAAGAGGATTGCCAAAGCAGCAACGATGGAATACCCGAACTTGGTTATTTTCTGCATATATGTAGTAGCTCCTTTAAAGTTGTATCTAAGCAAAAATTTTAACAAAGAGTATCCACCGTTGCAATACTCTAAGAGAAAACTTAGCATTTAATTGCGTAAGACCGATCCCTCAGTAGACAAACTGAGACGTTACGTGACTAAGGTTGTTTACTGTAAATAATAGCTAACAAAAAAACTTACCTTCCTATAAAATAGAAGGCAAGTTTTTGTGAATTGACATAGGATCAAACTGATTCACTTAGCGACGATTGGAATGGATTCTCGGGTTTTGGTTTTGGACTCTGACGGGAACTTTCACCGCCTTCGTTTCTTGTTGCATAGCCAATTTTGCTAAAAAGAATGTCCCAGCTAACAATGCAGCTAAAGCAAAGATGGAAAAGAGTGAAATAAAGGTCGTTAACATAAAAATCCCTTCTTTCTATTTAAAATAAATGTGGAAGGTAGGAATCGAACCTACACCTTAATCTATGAACGATCAAACATCACTCAACGGAACACCTTGTTCAACCACTTGTTAAGTTAATGATAGCATGGATTGCCAAGAAATGCTGATAAAAAGTCTGAGAATTGACCGAAGAAAATGTGAAGAAAACATGAACTTGGCTTTCTCAGCGATTTTAGATGATTTTTGTCAAAGAATAGTGGCAATCTTCTGCTTCATCATATAAAGTAATGACGGAGCCTTTTTGTTCAAGAACTAAATGATAGCCAAATGTGTCCAGTAAAACTAACCGCATCGGAGTCAATTCAACGATGGAAGCAGTCAAAGGCTTGCCTTCGATGGTCAATGAATAATCATTGGCTATTTCTATCGTGACATCTTCTTTTGTCTTGGAAGTAAAACGCCAATTACCAATGAAATTCTGGCGATTCTCATTTTTTTGTTTTTCTTTTCGCAACAGCAAGGAGCTGACCACGCCCGTTGCAAGAGATAAACCAATCAAAATAGACCTTTTCTTCATTTATACACGTCCTATCATTTACGATTCATCAAGTTGTGCCTTGTGGACAGGTGTCCACTTTTTCGCACTAGAAAATAATTGCCATAAGTATACCATGAGAAGGTAAAAAAGCATGGTACTTTAGTTTGAAGTTTAGAAGTTTTTATCAAAATATGCTATGATTCAAAAGAGCAGGTGAGAAAATGAATTATCCGAATACCCTTTTAGCCACGTTTCTCGTGCGAGACAACCGGTTCATTGCCCGATGTCTCGTTGACGGTCAAGAAGTAATCGTCCATGTAAAAAATACCGGACGAGGAAAAGAGCTCTTGCACAAAGGTGCGCTTGTTACCCTGCAATATTGGGACAATCCGAAACGCAAAACCAATTACGACTTGATCTCAGTCAAGAAACAAGACCAATGGATCAACATCGATAGTCAAGTACCGAATCGTTTAGGCTATGAAGGCCTCTTGGATGGCACGATCCAGTTGCCAAATATCAAAGGGAGAATCGCGCTTTTGCGAAGGGAAGTTGTCTATGGGACATCAAAATTCGACCTTTATTTTGAAACAGATGAACAAGAAAAAGGCTTTTTAGAAATCAAGGGAATGACCCTTGAAAACAAGCAAGTCGGTGCTTTTCCAGATGCACCAACCATTCGTGGCTTGAAACACGTCAATGAATTGATCCATGCCAAAGAAGCTGGCTATTATGCGGCGGTTTTGTTTATGATCCAATTTGAAGCGGTGCAAATCGCCACGATCCATCGACAGATGCAACCGGATCTGGCCACTAAAATCGCTGAAGCGCAAAGCAAGGGTGTCGAAGTGTTTGCCTATAATTGCCAAGTAAACCAAGGGATGATCACGGTCAAAGAACCAATCCCTTTTGATTTGAATGTCGTCTTTGACGACCCTAATCTATAGAAGAAAGAAGGAAAAAACATGATTCATTTAGGGATTATCGGCACAAATTGGATCACCGATCAATTTGTACAAGCAGCCCACGAAACCAAACGCTATCAATTGGTTGCCGTATACTCAAGAAAGTTAGCAACGGCACAACGTTTTGGAGAAAAATATGGGGATATCGAGTATGCGACCGATCTGGACACTTTTTTTGGCTTAGCTCATATGGACACGGTCTACATCGCGTCTCCGAATAGTTTGCACTTTGAACAAGCCAAGCAAGGTATTTTAGCAGAAAAAAATGTCATTGTGGAGAAGCCAGCCTTTTCAACGCCTGAGGAAATGGCGGAGATCATCGAATTGGCAAATCAGCAACAGGTATTATTCTTTGAAGCAGCTCGCAACATCCATGAAGCAAGTTTTTCTACTGTAGCCGAATTCTTACCGACACGCGGTGCCATTCTTGGGGCGAACTTTTCTTATATGAAATATTCGTCTCGTTATGACGCTGTACTAGCTGGGGAGGAACCAAATATTTTTTCTCCACATTTTTCTGGCGGTGCCTTAGCAGATTTGGGCGTCTATCCGATTTATGCGGCGGTCGCTTGGTTTGGCAAACCGCAAGATGTTCATTATTTTGCCCGTAAATTACCGACTGGTGTAGATGGTATCGGGACTGCAGTGTTGCGCTATGCTGACTTTGATGTCACAATCCAAACAGGAAAAATCGCTGATTCAGAGTTGCGTTCAGAAATCTATTTTGAAGACGGTACATTAGACCTAAATGCCGTCAATGCCATCGAAGAAGCCGCATTTTATGAGCGAAAAACAAAACAAACCCAGGCATTAGCAGTAAGTGCTTTAGAAAACCCGATGATCGAAGAAGCACAAGACTTTGCAGACATCATCGAAAACAAAAATGATCCCCAACAAGGACAACGGTATGAGGAATGGGTGGAACTTGCTCGCAGTGTCAATGAAACCATCGCTCTTATGCGTAAACAAGCAGGCATCATTTTTGATGCAGATAAAAAATAAGGAATGGAACATTTATGACAGTATTTGAATTGACACAATTGCCAGACATCTGGCAGGAAAAATGGCAGGCGGCAGGGTATCACGCACCGTCCTTGATACAAGAGAAAACCTTTGGCCCTTTAAAAGATGGTGAGTCTGTCATTGGAGTCTCACCGACCGGTTCTGGTAAAACTTTGGCGTACCTCTTGCCACTGTTAACAAAAGTCGAGGCAAAGCAAGGTAATCAGTTGCTGATTTTGACTTCTTCACAAGAATTAGCGATGCAAGTCACAGAAGTGGCCCGGGAATGGGCCCAAGCCATTGGTTTGACCGTTCTGCCGCTAATTGGTGGCGCAAGTACAAAACGCCAAGTGGAAAGACTGAAAGACAAGCCCGAGGTCTTGATTGGCACCCCAGGCCGAGTGTTAGAATTGATCAAAGCAAAAAAAATCAAGACCCAGCAGTTGCAATCGTTGGTATTAGATGAGGTTGACCAATTATTGAAAGAAGGGGCCTTCACACTGGCTGCCAAGATCAATCAAACATTGCCAAAACAAATCCAGCGTAGTTTCTTTTCAGCAACCGCTAACGAAGTGATTGATGAGATTCGACCATTGGTGACAAAAGAGCCGCTGATCATTGATGTTACCCAAGAAGATCAGAGCAAAGGCGTGATCCATCACTACTATTTGAATTATCCGCAACGACGAATCGTGGATGCTTTAAGGCGCTTTGCTCATTTACCAAGCTTTCAAGCCTTGGTTTTCTTCAATGAATTAAGCGCAATGGGAAATGCAGAAGAAAAACTGCTGTTTCACGGCTTGCCGGTGGCATCATTAGCATCTGACCAAAACAAACTTGCCCGAAAAGGCGCACTGGAGAGCTTCCGTCAAGGAAAACTAGTAGAATTATTGACGACCGATGTCGCCTCTCGCGGCTTAGATGTGGTGGATTTGCCTTATGTCATCAATACGGAAGTCCCGTTAGAAAAAGAATCCTATCTGCACCGGGCAGGACGTGTTGGACGAATGGGCAAAGAAGGAACCGTCGTCACGATCGTTCAAGACCATTCGTTGAAGGATTTGAAAAAAATCGCGAATCAATTGTCCATAGAACTCAAGGAAGTCTATCTGCATGGGGGACAATTACACACAGAAGCACCTGTTATCGAAAAGGAAAGCAAGAAAGAAACGAAAATAGTAAGTGTGCAGAAAATTTCCAAGAAAACATCTGAAAAATTACACACTCCTGTTAAAAAGACCAAGAAAAAGACGAAAAAGCAAAAAGACAAAGGAAAAAGACGCCATTGAGCGTCTTTTTGTGTTACCATTAACGTTGTTTATTATTAGTGTGTAAAAAAATGAGGAGGCTATCGAATGAATTCGCGAAAAGAAGAGATTTTTCAAACGATCGAACTGCATAAGCAAGGGTTGACCGCAGTTGACGTCGCTAAAATCTTACAAATCGATCGCAGCAATGCAAGCCGTTATCTCAGTGAGCTTTATAAAGAAAAGAAAATCGGCAAACGTTCCGGCCGTCCGGTCGTTTATGAGCCATTAGAAGAAACGGTGCATGTGGATGTTTCCTCTGAAGTGAGTTTTGAAAGTCTTGTTGGGGTTCAAGCTTCTTTAAAAGTAAGTATCCAGCAAGCCAAAGCAGCAATTTTATATCCGCCTAGAGGACTCCATACCATTATTTTTGGAGAGACAGGTACCGGTAAATCCCTATTTGCCGAATGTATGTATCACTTTGCGGTTGAATCAAATATGTTAGAAAAAGATGCTCCTTTCGTATCGTTTAATTGTGCGGATTATGCACAAAATCCGCAGTTGTTGTTTGGTCACATCTTTGGCATCAAAAAAGGGGCCTACACAGGTGCTGCAGAAGATAGTCCAGGACTTATGGCAAAAGCCGATGGCGGCATATTGTTCTTGGATGAGATCCATCGACTGCCGCCAGAAGGCCAAGAAATGCTCTTTACCTTCATTGACAAAGGGATCTACCGTCCTTTAGGGGAAAGTAATCAAGTTCATGAAGCCGCCGTGCAGATCATCGGTGCCACCACGGAATCATCAGAAACCTTTTTAACGACCTTCAATCGGCGAATTCCCATGGCTATTACTTTGCCAAATGTGGAAAGTCGTTCGCTAGATGAACGGTATGAAATCATTTCCTTGTTTATCAAGCAAGAGGCGACCCGTCTAAATCAGCGGATCGATGTCGAGCGAGATGCGATATTGGCCTTTATGCTCTATGATGCAGAAGGCAACATCGGTCAAATCAAGCGAGACCTGAAACTCGTCTGTGCGAAGGCATTCTTACATTATCGGACCTATGGGAAAAAACACCTCCTGATTCGAAAAGGCGATTGCTCACTGCAAGTTCAAAAAGGGCTGTTGAAGATCAAAGAAATGTCAGAACGCTTGGATCGGTTTTTAGATGGCAAAGGCGACTTTCTGAGTTTCGAACCCGGCGACCCAGATGTTGTCTGGTCTCGTGATCCGCAACGGAATATGCAGGTGTACAATGAGATCGAAGAAAAAGTCAGCACACTGATTGAAACCGGTGTAGCCAATGTTGATTTAGAAAACTTGATCTCTAAGGATGTGGATGCCTACTTTGAAAAATATGTCGAAGAATTGATCCAAAACCCTGTTCATAAAGAGTTGATTCCAGAAGACATTTGGAAACTGACCAATGTTCTTTATGACTTGGCAGGTCAGAGGTTAGATCGAACTTATAGTGAAAAAGCCCGTTTTGCCTTTGCGTTGCATTTGCAAAGTACGCTGGAACGTGTTAAAGAGGGACATATGATCGTTCATCCGGATTTGAACACGATTAGAAAAAACTTAAAATCCGAATTTCAAGTGGCAATGGATTTATCGACGATCATTGAAGAGGAACGTCATGTCGAGATCCCATTTGATGAAATCGGCTTTATCAGTATGTTTTTAGCGATTCAAGTCAAACAGCCTTCGCCATTGCCCCTTGAAAAAATCGAGATCATTGTCTTGATGCATGGCAAGGCAACTGCCAGCAGTATGCTGGAGACAGCCCAAGAGCTGCTGGAGACCGACCATGGCAAGGCAATGAATATGTCTTTGGATATGGAAGTCGGGCAAATGTATGACCAGCTGTTGAATTATATCAATGAAAACAAAGAGAAGATGAGCAATGGCTTATTGCTTTTAACCGATATGGGCTCCCTCAATTCATTTGCGAATTTGATTTCCGAAGAGACGGGGATTCGTACGAAAGCTATTTCGATGGTCAGCACGATGATTGTTTTAGAAGCTTTGCGGATGGCAGAGAGTGGGCGCAGTTTAGAAGATATCTACCAAAACATTCAGCGTTCTTTTGAAACCATCGTACAAGAACAGTTCCGTACGGTTCGTGAAGCAAAAGGAAATAAAAAGGCAGTCATCGTTACTTGCTTTACTGGGGAAGGTGTCGCTGCCAAACTTTATCAACGTATTTATCCCGTCGTCGATCAATCAAAAGTCGAGATCATCCAAATGCAATTTATTGAAAAAGAAACCTTCAAAAAACATATTGACGGCTTGCTAGAAGAATATGAGATCAAAGCTATTGCCGGCACCGTCGAGATCGATTATCAAAACATTCCGTTTTTCTCCGCCTATGATGTTTTTGATGACAATCGCTTGAATGTGCTAAAACGAATCGCTTCAGATGAAGTGCCGATCGAAAAGATCGTGCGTTCATTGGAAAATACGATAACTCATGTTGGGTCCGTCTATCATCTGATCGAAAGCCTGCAACGAATCGTTCATCAGATTCAAAATCAATTGCATGTGATTGTAGAACCAACCGTCGATGCAGGATTAGTCATTCATTTAGCCTTTTTGGTAGAAAGCTTATTGAAGAAGGAGCCTTCCCGTACTTTCGTCAACTTAGCTACTTTCCAAAAACGGTACCGAATTGAAATGGATGTTTTACGAACCCATTTATTACAAATTGAAAAAAATTATCAAATCAAATTTTCTGAAGATGAGATCGCCTATTTAACCCAAATGTTTTTAGAAAACAAAATCAAAAATTATGATGAATCCGCACACAATTTTAGTGTGTAATGAAAAAACTGCGAGTGTGTAAACGAGAAATTGGTTCAGACCATTGATAAATAAAGGTCTGAACTTATTTTTTTTTGGCACGCTTTTTGCTTTATAGTAAAGTGTAACTTACAACAGAAAGGAGCAGATGCGCGATGGCGAAAAAAACGATTATGCTGGTTTGTTCAGCAGGAATGAGTACCAGTCTATTGGTGACAAAAATGCAAAAAGCAGCCGAAGCTAAAGGAATGGAAGCAGATATCTTTGCTGTTTCAGCTTCAGAAGCCGACCAACATTTGGAGTCAAAACCAGTCGATGTTCTATTGTTAGGACCACAAGTACGTTTCATGAAATCACAATTTGAACAAAAATTAGCACCAAAAGGCATTCCTTTGGACGTGATCAACATGGCAGACTATGGCATGATGAACGGCGAAAAAGTATTGCAACAAGCAGAAACATTAATGAACTAAGATTTTTTAGGATCGAAGTGTAAGGAGGATTTTTAAAGATGGATGAGCAAAATTTGGAAGCCATTATGGGATTGATCATGTATGGTGGTAATGCAAAAAGTGACGCAATGGAAGCAATCGCGGCAGCAAAAGAAGGGAACTTCGAATTAGCTGACCAAAAAATCAAAGATGCTGAAGCATCTCTTGTGGAAGCGCATCATTCGCAAACAGGATTGTTGACACAAGAAGCGCAAGGCAATCATATGACCGTGACATTGTTGACCGTGCATTCACAAGATCACCTAATGACGTCAATCGCATTTACCGATTTAGCGAAAGAAATCATTGATGTCTATCGACGTCTAAATAACGAATAATCTTTGAACGGATAGAAGTAGTTATTGTCGATGAATCAAAAAATCTTCTTTGACGAATAGAACTTATAGGAGGAATTAAGAATGGATGGATTAACAAGTTGGATGGAGAGACACATTCTCCCGGTTGCAGCTAAGATTGGTGCGCAAAAGCATTTGGTTGCCTTGCGGGATGCTTTTATCGGAATGATGCCAGCAACGATGGCTGGGGCAATTGCAGTATTACTGAACGCCTTCATGCGTGATTTTCCAAACACTTATCTTGGTGCGGACAATGCAATCACGAAATTTTTCACGCCAGTGATCGCAGTCAATGGTTTAGTTTGGACAGGTACCTTAGCAATTATGGCGGTTATCTTCTCAGCTTCATTCGGTTATAATTTAGCGAAGGCTTACAATGTTGATGCACTATCAGGTGCGTTGGTCTCTTTAGCAGCATTTATTATGGGTATTCCACAATCTGCTTCTCTTTCTTTAGCGTTAGAAGAAGCACTACCAGCAAACGTGGTAGACATGATCAACAGTACAAGTGCTACATCAGGATTTGCAGCAGATGGTTCAACGATCAGCGCTGCAGGCTGGGGCTACTTCCCATTTAGCGCCTATATGGGTGGCTCTGGATTGTTCACGGCAATCATCTTTGGTTTCGTTTCAGTTATTATCTTTGCAAAATTGATGCAAAAAAATATTATTATCAAAATGCCAGATTCAGTGCCACCAGCAGTTTCCCGTGCCTTTGCAGCGATTATCCCTGGGATTGCCGGACTATATGCTTCAGGTTTGATTTACTATCTATTTGAACGCTTTGTCGGTATGCCGATAATTGACTGGATCTCCGAATCGATCCAAAAACCATTATTGGGTCTCTCTCAAGGGTACTTTGCCGTATTTATCATTGTTTTACTTGTCCATGTCTTGTGGTTCTTTGGATTACATGGAACAAATATCATGGGACCTGTTCTACAATCGATCTACGGTGTGGCAATGGTTGAAAATACTAATGCTTATCAATTAGGGGAAGCTGTTCCTTATAAATGGGTAGCAGGTTCATTCGAAGCATTTGTTTGGCCTGGTGGAGCAGGTGTGACTTTAATGCTCTTGATCGCAATCTTGCTATTCTCTAAACGTGCCGACTATAAGACAGTTGGTAAACTAGGGATTGGACCTGGGTTGTTCAATATCAATGAACCAGTAATGTTTGGTCTACCAATCGTGTTAAACCCATTGTTTATCATTCCATTTATTGTTGCACCGTTAGTTACAGCAACGATTGCTTACTTTGCAACAACTTTAGGGTTAGTTGCACCAGTTGTGGTAAATGTGATTTGGGTAATGCCAACGATCCTAAGCGGCTTCTTAGCTACCGGTGGAGACTGGCGTGCGATCATCTTGACAATTATTAATTTGGCTGTAGCTTTATTGATCTGGGCACCATTTATTATTGCTGCCAACAAAATCAATCCAGCAGACCAAGAGAACTAATCAAATAAACTAGATGGGTGGCTTCACCCATCTAGCTATCTTTTTTAGGAGGAGAAAAAATGATTATTGTAAATTCCGCGATGCAACAAGACAACATCAAAGCATTACTTGAGTCTTTGACAGAAGGTGAGATCAAGTATACCTTTAAAGAAAAAAAAGGGATTCAGTTGATTTTTGAAACAACGGCAGAAGACAAAGAAAAAGCAGCGAAACTTGCCAAAGACGCAATCAAAAATACTGATTGGGGTCGAGTACTATACTTTAACGTCGTTAGTCAATAGTGAGGTGATATCATGTTTAAAAATGGATTGTTTTTTATAAGCATCGGTAGTATGTTATTTATATACAGCGCTAACGCGCAGTCAGGTGAATACCACTGGGTGAATCTCATCACGTCAGTCATTCTAATGGCTATTGGAGGAATCATGGCTTCAATTGGACACAAACGCAACAAGAAAGACAAGGAGGCGCAAGATGGAAATCACTAAAAAAATGAATGTACCCGCTGACTTTTTATATAAGACGATCATCGATTCCGTGTTACATGATATTAAACAAGCGACAGATCAAACACTTACTGAAGAGCAATTAGAAGGATACAGCTATCTTAAACAGTTTTATAAAGATAGTAATGCCACCATAACAATCGAAACGGTCAAGAAGAATCAAGCCTATGCGTTCCAAACAGCGACGAAAAAAAATACCTTCCGTGTACACTATCAAATTGAAGCGATAGATGACGCGCATTGCACCTTGCACTATGAAGAGAAAATGACTTCTGAAGGCATGATTCAGCAATTGAATGACATGCTCTTAGGCACGATTCTAGGATATTTCAAACGCAAGCAGTTTAAAAAAATGTTGAGTATGATGGAAGAAGCATATTAAGGGGTCGACTGACGCCTTTTTTGCGTTTCTTGCGTGTTTTTAAGTAGAGGAGATGAAGGAATGACAGATGTCAAAAAAATGACCGAATTCGGTTCGCAAGAAGTACTGGACTTGGTTTCTTATGCCTTTCAGTGGGAATTGAATGAAACAAATATCAAGCGCTATCGCAAGCTTGCGGAAAATTCTTGGAATTATGGTTCCTACGATGGGGATGGAAAATTAGCGAGCCAAATCATGGCAACGATTTTTGATGTGAATTTTCATGGAACGACCTATCCAATGGCAGGGATCGGTTTTGTGGCTTCGTATCCAGAGTATCGCAGCCAAGGTCGGATCGATCGGATCATGAAACAAATCATTAAAGATTGCTATGAACAAAAAATCGTTCTTTCCTATCTGGCACCTTTCTCCTTTGCGTTTTATCGCAGATATGGGTATGAGTACACTTTTGAACGGACGGTTTATGAAGTTGATGCGCATCAATGGCCCGATGGCAAGAAAGTGAATGGAACGATTCAACGCATGGATTGGGAGGAAGCACAGCCGATCATTCACGAGATTTATCATCAATTGCCGCGCCATCAAAAAGGCGGGCTGATTCGCCAACCCTGGTGGGAAGAAATCAAGTTTGTTTTGCGCCGACCGTATACGTTTGCGATTTATCGCAATGAAGCAGGGGTCCCTGAAGGCTACTTGATTTACTTTATCGATGGGGGACGTTTCGATATTCAAGAGTGGGGCTATTTGACCGCTGACGCGTATCAAGGATTTAATCGGTTTATCGTCTCTCATGCAGATTCAGTAGCACAGATTAACTATCGACCAGGGTTTGATGGGGAAGTCCTACAAGCAAACGCGGCCAAACCATTGTCTCACTACCAAGTGCGCCCGGACATGATGGCGCGCGTCATCGATGTGGAAGGGTTTCTAAAAAGTTATCCATTTACGATGAAAAAAGCTGGTCGTTTTGCCATAGAAATTCAAGGGGATGAATATGCCCCATGGAATAATGGGTGTTATGAAGTGACAATCGAAAACGCTCAGCATCAGGTCACGAAAACGATGGCCACCAAGCTGCCAAAAGCAACCTTGTCGATTCAGCGTTTTGTGCAGCTGTTCATGCAGGCACAATCCCTCGATTCTCTGGTCTTTTTCCAGCAAATGGAAACGGAGAAGGAAGCTGCAGTGATGATTCAGGAAAACTTACCAGACGGAAAGCCGATTCTGGAAGATTATTTCTAAGCAAATCGAGGCAGAGGTATTTACTTTCCAACAAAAAAAGATTCCTTAAAAATAAGGAATCTTTTTCTTCAAAAAACGTTCCCTGCCGGAATCGAACCAGCAACTAATCCTTAGGAGGGACTTGTTATATCCATTTAACTAAGGGAACACAATAGCTATATTTTACCTGTTATTCGTGTTTCTCGCAAGATGAGAAGGAAAAGAAAGGAAGAAAAACATGGTCAAACGATTGATAAGTGCAAACTATAGTGAAATCAAAGAAATGTCGGCGCAAGAATTGAAACAATCCATTAAAGCGAGCGAAGGACGAGTAATCGTCTGTGAAACGGTGGTTCAAACCATGCCGCAAGCTGGCGATATCACCAACGCAGAAGTCGCGGCAGCTTTTGGGGCTGACTTCATTTTGTTGAATGGGTTTGATTGTTATCGCCCAGCTATTTTTGGAATGCCAGATGTCACCGTGGATCAGCTACTGGATTCTACACAGCCGATTGAAAATCCGATTCCCCAATTAAAGCAACTGATTGGACGACCTGTCGGTATCAATCTTGAGCCGATCCCCGATACAACGGAAATGATGAGTGAAAAGATCAGCATCAGTCAAGGCCGAACAAGTTCGGTTGACACCATCAAAAAAGCCCAAGAACTCGGGGTGGACTTTCTCTGCTTTACAGGCAATCCTGGAACAGGTGTGACCAACCGAGAAATCGCTAAAGCAGTAAAATTGGCAAAAGAACATTTCTCTGGGTTGATTATCGCTGGAAAAATGCACAGTGCCGGCTCAGATGAGCCTGTGGTTGATCGAGAAGCCATCATTTCTTACGCTGAAGCTGGGGCAGATATTTTGTTACTGCCTTCCGTTGGATCGATTCAAGGCTTTCTAGAAAAGGATCTGATTGAAGCTGTTCAAATTGCCAAACAATATGACTTATTGACGATGTCAGCGATCGGAACGAGTCAAGAAAGCGCACGTCCAGAAACGTTGCGGCAATTAGCCATTATCAACAAAACCTGTGGGGTCGATCTGCAGCATATCGGTGATGCCGGCTATGGCGGCATGGCACCGACCGAAAATATTTTCGAAACATCGGTTGCAATTAGAGGCATGCGCCATACGATCAATCGTGTCGGGCGTTCAATTAATCGTTAAATCAGAAAAAATTACTAGCGAAGGAAAACGAAGAATCGTTCTGCTTCGCTTTTTGCGTTTTTTTCGCTAAGTTAGAAAGAAAGGAGGAAACACAAAATGAAACAAGCATTGATCATTTACGGAGGATGGGAAGGACACGCCCCAAAAGAAACCAGTCAGTTTTACCAAACGTTGCTGGAGTCAGAAGGATATCAGGTGACAATCGCCTCAGATTTTGAACCGCTCTATCATAAAGAAGAATTAAAAAGGCTGGATCTGTTGATCATGAATTGGACGCGTGGAGAATTACCTGATGAGCCGCTGCAAAATGTCACTCAGGCTGTAGCAGAAGGATTAGGATTAGCAGGAGTTCATGGCGGCTTTGCTTCGGCTTTTCAAGCCAGTAAAGGCTGGTTGTTTCTGACTGGCGGCTGTTTTTTGGCACATCCTGGCGGCTTGGAAACGACCTATAGCATCGATCTTACGACAAATCACTATATTACGGCAAATACGCAATCGATCCCTCAGTTGACGACGGAGCAATACTATTGTCTGGTTGATCCAGCCGTCACTGTGTTAGCTACCTCAACATTTGCCGCTAAAGATCATCCGAATGCAGCTAACCAAGAAGTCATACTGCCAATGATGTGGATCAAAAAATGGGGCAAGGGCAGAGTCTTTTTCCAATCTGTTGGACACAGTCTAAAAGAGCTGAAAGAGCCGACCATTCAGACTTGGACCAAGCGAGGCTTTCTATGGGCCACCAGAAACACATTGACAGATCCGTTGAAGAATAGTCGGTATAGTGAGTCATCAGAAAAACGAATGAGGAAATAAACTCGTGCAATCGTTTTACTTTATGGAAGAAAATAAGCATGGTACACTTTATTTGTATTTGATTAAGCAGGAGGTAATGTGGAATGGGAAAATTTGGAAAAAGTTTTTTATCGCAGGTAATATCTGACGGAATCAAAGGACCATTTGTCACGATCATGCTCAATACGCATGTCGGCCACCAGAATGTCGAAAAGGATCAAATCAAATTTAAGAACTTTGCCAAAGATGCGAAGCGCCGCTTTGAAAAGAAATACCCAGAACATTCTTGGGATCTTTTTCAAACGAAAATTGATGAACTGCTTGCAGATCAATCATTTTGGCGCAACAGTACAACAAGTGTGGCGGTGATTATCACCCCAGAAGAGGTACTGGTCCATCGGTTAAGTATTCGTGTGGATGATCAATATTACGTAGGGGAAACCCCTTATGTATTAGCTGTCATCAAAAATGCACAATTTAATTACCCATTTTATCTCTTAGCGTTGAATCGCGATTCAATGCAAGTCTATCAAGTTGAAAACAATCAAGTGCGTGAAGTCGAGTTGCCAGAAGAGGCACCGACGACGATTGAAAAAGCGCTGGGGGAAGAAGTCACTGGTGGTGGTAACTTTAATTACAGTGCTCAAGGTGGCCCTAACTCAGGGGGAGAAGGCGTTGCTTATCACGGCTTTAGTGCCAAAGATGAAGAAGTCGAGATCGATCACGTCAACTACTACCAAGCAGTTGATGCATTTTTCAAGAATGATTTTTCAAACGAAGAGCATTTACCAATGTATCTGTTTGCATTACCAGAAAATCAAACGCTGTTTAAAAAAGTGGCAAAAACGAACTTTTTCAAAGCAGATCCAAGTATTTCTTCTTCACCAGCGTCGTTATCTTTGAAAGAGATCCAAACGTGTACGCAAAAGCTGATTGCGGAGTTGACACAAAAAGAAGTTGGGGAATACGGCAAGCTGTTGGATCGAAAATTTATTGACCAATTGGTTGATATCGTGCCTGCAGCCAAAGAAGGCCGGATCGCCAATCTGTTTGTGGCTACCTCAAATCTCGCCGATGGGTTTGGAGAAGATCCTGATACAGAGTATGATCGTCGCCAAGTGTTAAATACGCTGGCAATCGATGTTTTAGAAAACGGCGGTGAGGTATCTATCTTGGAACAAAAAGATGCCCCTGGAGAAAAAAGTTTGACGGCGATTTTGCGTTACTAAACGCAGTTGCGACATTCGTAAATAAATCGTTTCCAAAAAAGAGAAGACTGTTGCAGATCTTTAATGCAGCAGTCTTTTTGCGAATCATAAAAAATTTAAGGCGTTTTCATTTTTTTTGATTTTCTATTAGTCATAATGAAGATAATGTGCTATAATACAAAGTGTAGTTTTTGTTACGGTAAATTATGGTAGCTTGTTTCATCTTAAACATCTTCCACATTTTCACCTTATACAAGTAATTGCAAAATATGTGTATAAACACAAGGAGGATTTTTATTATGGAAACAGGTACAGTTAAATGGTTTAACTCAGACAAAGGTTTTGGATTCATCACTGCAGAAAACGGTAACGATGTATTCGTTCATTTCTCAGCTATCCAAGGCGAAGGCTTCAAAACTTTAGAAGAAGGTCAAGCAGTGACTTTCGATATCGAAGACGGACAACGTGGCCCTCAAGCGACTAACGTTAACAAAGCATAATTAGTGAATGCCTTTTAAGAGCAGCTTAGCTGCTCTTTTTTTGTGCGCGAGATAGTTGCTTGCAGACAAAGGAGTTGTTATACTCTTAAAAAAAGGAGGCACATTTATGGGGTTGAATGAATTTATTCTCGGATTGGCTAATTTAGAGAAGATCCAACGAGCGCCGGGTTTTTTTAAGTTTACTGAGCACAGTGTCGCTGCTCATTCATTTCGAGTAACGATGATTGCCCAGACCTTAGCTGATATCGAAGAAAAGGCGGGGAATCAAGTCAATTGGCAAATTCTCTACGAAAAAGCCTTGAATCATGATTACACCGAACGTTTCATCGGTGATATCAAAACGCCGGTCAAATATGCGAACAAAGAATTGCGGGCAATGTTATCAACCGTTGAAGAAAAAATGACCGATGCCTTCATCGAAGAAGAAATTCCAGGAAGCTTTCAAGCAACGTATCGCAGACGCTTAGCGGATGGCAAAGACAACAGCCTTGAAGGGCAGCTATTAGCAATTGCGGATAAGATCGATCTTTTGTATGAATCTTTTGAAGAGATCTCAAAAAGCAACCCAGATAAAGTATACAAAGAAATGTTTCGAGAGGCCGTTTTAACCGTCAAAGAGTTTCAGCATCGACCGTGTGTCACTTATTTCTTTGAAGCCATTTTTCCAGAGTTACTAAATGCAGATTTTTATGGCAAGACTGCTTTTCTAGAAGAAATCGCGGCTTTGGTGGAAAAATAACCCAAACGAAAAAACGAAAAATCAAGAAATGATCCATCTCAAGGGCTTCAATGAAACAAGTGAGGGGATCAGGTTTGATTTTTCGTTTTTTTGTTGGATTAAAGCAAAGATTCTGCTCCATCAATATAGACTTCCGTTCCAGAAATATTGCCGGCAGCCTCTGAAGATAGAAAAAGCACAAGGTTGGCGACTTGTTCTGGCACGCCTGTTTCTTGCTTTAATGGTCGAGAACGTTCTGGATATTTGACGGGGATCTCAACGCGAGCAACCTCTTCTTCAATTTCTGTGCTGGCATCGATATTCGTCGCGATCGCCCCAGGGCAGATGGCATTGACCCGAATATTATAACCAGAAAGTTCCAGCGCAGCCATTTTTGTAAAGGCGACTTGACCTGCCTTAGACGTACTGTAAGCAGTCGCACCAAAATTGCTGAAGATGCGGTTTCCATTGACTGAACTCGTAATGACAATGCTGCCACCGTTCGTTTTCATAAAGGGAATGGCTGCTTTGACGGTAATAAAGGTACTACGTAAGTTTGTGTTGATCGTCTGATCCCATTCTGCCACTGTCAGCTCTTCGATCGGTGTCCAGGTACCGTTGATGCCGGCATTGACATGGAGTACATCGAGACCGCCTAGTTCTTCTACAAGACCACTTATTGCTTCTTGCAGCTTATCCGCTTCAGTGACGTCAACAGCTCGATAATGGGCTTGTGCTTGATAGTCAGCAAGAAACTCCTGCAGCTCTTCTTCGTTGCGATCAATTAACCCAACAAGTGCGCCCTGTGCTAGAAATTGTTCTGCCACCGCTTTTCCAATCCCTGAAGCAGCCCCCGTTACAATCACTCGTTTGTTTTTGAAATCATTCATTTTTTTCGCCTCCTTACAGTAAATTATAAAAAAGATCCCTTTTTTTGTCGAAAAAAGCGATCAGCGAACAGCAACAAACTTCTTCAGCTAGGAAACGCCAATGGTTGGTTTTCTAATTTTACCTCCCGAGAACCCTCTTATCTAGTGGGAAAACAGATGTAATCGCCATTGATTTTGTAGTATAATGCAGACAGTGTGCAAGGAGGAATACAATGAAACCCATATACGCTGTGGTGGATCTTGAAACAACAGGAACCGATTCGACGATTGATCGAATTATTCAATTTGGCTGTGTCTTAGTCCAAGATGACAAGATCATCAATCGTTTTGCCGCAGATATCAACCCTGACCGCAGAATTTCTAAGCAAATTCAACGATTGACACACATCACAAACCAACAAGTAAGCAAAGCGCCATATTTCGAAGACGTAGCTGATACGATCTATAACTTACTCAGCAACACGATTTTTGTGGCGCATAATATTTATTTTGATTATCATTTTTTAAGCAATGAATTTGTGCGTTGCGGGCTACCGCCTTTATCACTTCCCGGAATCGATACGGTGGAATTGGCGCAAGTGTTTCTACCAACAGAAAGCAGCTTTCGTTTAGGCGATCTGGCAGATAGCATCGGCTTTCGTCATGATAACCCGCATCAAGCTGATAGTGATGCAGAAGTGACCGCAGCTTTATTTTTGTATATCGAAGCGATCATGCGAGAACTGCCCCGAACGACCCTTAAACAAATTGCGCTTTTAAGCGGTCAAATGGGCATGCAAACGAGTGACTATATCCATGGAATCTTAAAAGAAAAAGGCCCAGAGTTGGCAGAAGATTTAGAAGTGATCGACGGTATCGTCTTGCGGAAAAAGACCGTCCCGCTTTTTGAATCTACGCATTTTCAAGAAACGTATCCGAAAGTTAAAACGGAAAAAGAACAGCGCTTTGGCCAGCACTTAGTCTATCGGAAACAACAAGCACGCTTGATGAATGCAGTGTATACGCATTACACCCAGCCAGAGAAAAATCTGATCATTGAAGCAGAAACAGGCATGGGGAAAACCATTGGTTACTTGTTTCCAGCCGCCTATTTAGTGATACCAGAAAATCCGTTGATCGTTAGTACCTCTTCAATTCTATTGCAAAATCAAATCATCAACAAAGACATTCCTTTGGTAAACCAAGTACTGCAGCAACCTTTGCAAGCAGTTTTGGTCAAAAGTCATCGTCATTACATTGATTTGCAGCGTTTTAAAGCGACCCTTGATCAACCGATAGAGCAAAAGCAATATGCGCAATACCAAATGGGGATCTTAGTTTGGCTAACTAAAACAGAAACGGGGGATTTCGATGAATTGAACTTGGTTCGACTTGATCATCCTTTATTTACCGACATCCGCCATCGCGGCGTTGCTTTTTTAGCCAAAGATCAACCCTTCTATGAACAAGATTTTGTCCGCCATTTATATCGGCGGATGGCGCAAAGCAATGTTTTGATCGTCAACCATGCCTTTTTGATGCAGGAAAACCGGCGAGCGCAGCCACTGTTGCCAACGAGTGATTACTTATTGATTGATGAAGCCCAACAGTTGCCGCAACAAGCAGAAGGCTTTAGTCAACATGTCTTTGACTCTGCTCACTTCAAGCGGCAGTTTTTACAGCTAAATGAAGAAGGGCTATTTGAAGAAATTGCCCAAATCATTACCGAGGATGACTTTCTGCAACGGATGTTCTCGTTGTATCGAAACGCGTTGTCGATCTTGGTCGAAACACAAGAACAGTATTTTCGCAGTTTGTCGATCGATGCGCCAGAGCTACAAGTCGTGCACCATGACGACCTCTATGATGGCACGTTAGAACAAGACAAGCTGCATCAGAAATTGAGCCTTTACTATCAAGAAATCAATGAGATCCAACAACAGTTGCGTCAGCGATTCGAGTTGACCAATGATCGGTGGTATGCAAGACAACGAATCGTGATTGCTCGTTTGTTTGATTTCTTTGGTCAAATGGAAACCCAGGAACAAACGGTGACCGCATGGTTGACTTGGTGGCATCCTCGTTACGTTCATTGGTTGAAAAAGCATCCCCAGTCAGGAAATGCTGTGATTGAATTAGCTGATCTAGAAGGGCATTCGATCGTGGAAAGCACGTGGTATCAACGCTATCAGCACATCATTTATCTTGGGGGGACATTGAAGATCCCAGGAAATAAAGAATATTTTGCCCATCAGATTGGCTTGACCGATGTGCCAGTCAAAACGATTCCCGCTTTTTATGACTACAGCAAACAAACTCGACTCTATGTAGTTAAAAAAGGACTCTCGATCCAACAAGCATCAGCTGCCGAATACGCGGATTATTTAGTCGAAGCGTTAGTCCCAATTTTGTTTGACAATCCGCAACCAGCGCTTGTGTTGTTTACGGCGCACGAAACTTTGAAAAATGTCTATGATCGATTGAATAAAAAAGCCCTGCATTATGGCAGAGAAATCGTTGCTCAAGGAACTGGCGGAACCCGTGAGAAAATCTTAAAGAAATTTTTATTAGCGGAAAATGGCATCTTATTAGGGACTAGCAGTTTTTGGGAAGGGGTCGACCTACCAGGTCAGGCCTTGAAGATCGCTGTGGTGACTCGCTTACCTTTTGAGAATCCTAAGCAACCAATGGTCCAAGCACGGCATGCCTTCTTGGAAGCAGAAGGCATCGATTCTTTCAAAGAAGATGCCTTACCTAAAGCGATTCTACGGCTACGCCAAGCGTTGGGGCGCTTGATCCGTTCTGAAGAGGATACAGGCGTGATGGTCGTCCTTGATCGACGCTTGTTATCAACGAAGTATGGCAAACGGATGGTCAAAGGTCTACCTAAAAACTTACCTCTGATTGAAGCTAGTCCAACCGAAATTGCCGAAGATATTCAACATTTTTTTGCGCAAGAGGAAAAAGCGGCGGTTGATTTTGAAAAATGAGTCGAACATCTGATATAATGAGTTTTATTTAAGATTGGAGTACGAAGTGTGAAAACAAAAGACAAAGAACATCGGCGAGTGATTATTTTGCTGAGTGCGATCACGGTTTTACTGGTCGTTATTCTCTTCGCTTCTATTTTCTATCTCCGTTCTTCTCGTCCAATGCGGCAAGCAAGAAACGAAGCGATCGAAATAGCAGAAAGATACACCGATTTAGCAGAGGTCGAACAATTTTATTGGTTCACCCGTGAGGAAACATCTTTTAGCATTGTTGGAAAAGATACGAATAACAATGAGATCGTCGTGATCATTCCTAAAAGCGGCGAAAAGGTTTCCGTTTTTAATCAAGGGGATGGATTGACGGAAGCACAGGCCAAGGCCTTCGTTCGCGACAACCATCAAGGGCAGGAAATCCAAAAAGCAGCATTGGGTATTTTTAAAGGCGAGCCCGCTTGGGAAGTCATGACTAAAGACGACCAAGGCCGCTTGAACTATTATTTGATTGGTTTCAAAGATGGAGAAGAAATCAAAGCGGTCACTGAACTATAAAAAGGCGCTTTTGATAGACAGAAATTTGGATCGTAGGAAGGATGATAAACATGGTACTTTCAAAAAGAGCAGAAAAATTAGAACCCTCCGCTACGTTAGCGGCATCTGCTAAGGCAAAAGCATTAGCAGACCAAGGTGTAGACGTATTAAGTCTAACCGTCGGTGAGCCCGACTTTATTACCCCGAAGAACATTCGCCAAGCAGCGATTGCAGCGATTGAGAGCGGCAAAGCTAGTTTTTATACAGCAACTGCTGGGATTCCAGAGCTAAAACAGGCGATTCTTGCTTATATGAAAGAGTTTTATGGTGCTGACTATGATTCAAACCAAGTGATCGTGACAGATGGCGCGAAATTTGCTTTGTATACGTTGTTTCAAGCGCTTCTTGATGAAGAGGATGAAGTACTTATTCCAGTTCCTTACTGGGTCAGTTATGCGGAACAAGTCCGTTTAGCAGAAGGGACACCTGTGTTTGTTGAAGCTAAGCAATCAGCAGATTTTAAAGTTTCTGTTGCTCAATTAGAAGCCGCTCGTACAGAGCAAACGAAAGCCATCATTTTAAACTCGCCTGCCAACCCAACAGGGGCGATATACTCAAAAGAAGAATTAACGGCAATCGGCAACTGGGCAGTGGAAAATAATATTTGGATCATAGCGGATGATATCTATGGTCGTTTGGTTTATAACGGCAATACCTTTACATCAATCGCTAGTCTATCAGAAGAGATCCGCAAACAAACCATCGTGATCAACGGCGTTTCTAAAACCTATTCTATGACTGGGTGGCGGATCGGATTTGCTGTCGGCGATGCAAAAATCATCAAAGCGATGGTCGATATCGCTTCCCAAGCTACCAGCAACCCGCCGGCTGCTAGCCAATACGCTGCAGTTGAGGCACTGACTGGTAATCAAGAATCGATCGAAGTGATGCGTCAGGCCTTCGAAGAACGCTTGAACAAACTATATCCGCTAATTGCCGCTATTCCTGGTTTTCAGGTGACGAAACCCCAAGGCGCTTTTTACTTGTTCCCAAATGTCAAAGAAGCCATGACAATGTGCGGCTATCAAACCATTGATGCCTTCGTAGAAGCTTTACTAATGGAAGCCCACGTGGCAGTAGTGACTGGTGCTGGTTTTGGCACACCGGATTATTTACGGATCAGCTATGCAACTGATTGGGACACGTTAGCGGAAGCTACCAAACGAATCCATGATTTTGTTGAAAAGAAGCGCCAAAAAGCTTAAAATGCTCTATGGTGCCTTTATTAATTAGATAGGAGAGAATCAAGTGGAATCTATTCAAATTTTAGATGCAAAAAAACACGTTGGCGAAACCGTTCAAATCGGCGCATGGGTTGCTAACAAACGTTCTAGCGGCAAGATCGCCTTCTTACAACTTCGCGACGGAACAGCGTATTTCCAAGGAATCGTTGTAAAAAGTGAAGTAGGTGAGGAAGTTTTCCAATTAGCGAAAAATTTAAATCAGGAAACTGCCGTACTGGTCACGGGGGAAATCAGAGAAGACAGCCGCTCAAAATTTGGCTATGAAATTGGCATTTCTGGTTTAGAAGTTGTCGGTGAAAGCCACGATTACCCAATTACACCAAAAGAACACGGAACAGATTTCTTGATGGACCATCGTCATTTATGGTTGCGTTCCTCAAAACAACACGCCATCATGCAAATCAGAAACGAAATCATCCGGGCAACGTATGAATTCTTCAACAAGAATGGCTTCATCAAAATCGATCCACCGATCCTAACCGGATCAGCACCAGAAGGAACGACCGATTTATTTGAAACCAACTATTTCGATCAAAAAGCATATCTATCTCAGTCCGGTCAATTGTACATGGAAGCTGCCGCTATGGCGTTTGGCAAAGTCTTTTCTTTTGGACCAACCTTCCGTGCCGAAAAATCAAAGACACGTCGTCACTTGATTGAATTTTGGATGATTGAACCAGAAATGGCCTTTATGCACCAAGAAGAAAGTTTAGAAGTCCAAGAGCAGTACGTGGCATTCTTAGTGCAAAATGTGCTCGATAACTGTGACTATGCGTTAGACGTCTTAGGTCGTGACCGTGAAGTCTTGAAAAAATATACCAAATTACCATTCCCAAGAATCTCTTACGATGATGCAGTGGAATTATTACAAAAGAACGGCTTTGATGATATTCAATGGGGCGATGACTTTGGCTCACCACATGAGACTTTTATTGCCAATTCATTCGATCAGCCCGTCTTTATCTTAAACTATCCAAAAGCCATCAAACCTTTCTATATGAAGCCACATCCAACGAGAGAAGATGTCGTGATCTGTGCCGATATGATCGCACCAGAAGGCTATGGCGAGATCATAGGTGGTTCTGAACGTGCCATCGATCATGAATACCTCCTAGAGCAAATCCGCGCCCACGGCTTAGACGAAAACGAATACTCATGGTATTTAGACCTACGCAAGTACGGCTCAGTTCCTCACACCGGCTTTGGACTTGGACTAGAACGGACCGTTACCTGGTTATCAGGAATCGAGCACGTAAGAGAATCCATTCCGTTTCCACGGTTGTTGAATCGGATTTATCCGTAAAGAAATGATTTAATTTCTGTAGATTAATAGACCAGTTCTTTTTTATATTTGAGAACTGGTTTTAATTCTTTAATACTTTATACTAAAAAATATGTAGAAATTGTTGGTTAAAAATGTGAACGGCTAATATAAGCATCCTTTTTAATAAGATTGAAAATAGAAGAGTGGGGACATGGAAAAATTATATGTAAAAGCTGAGAATGGACGTTTTGTTCTTCAGACTGAAAACTCTGAGCTAACAAATTTAGTTCTAAAAAACAAAAAAGGAGTTACGACCTTTAATAAAATTGATAGTCTAACATGGTACGTTGAAGTAAATGATGTAGCCAACCTAATGACTATAAAGCAAGAAGACCGCGTTAATATTTATTATGGCGATAATTCAAAAGAAATATCCATAGATAATTTTGATATTCAATTTGTAAATTCGCCACAACTGCTTGCAGGTGATACTTTAATATATTT
>NZ_NGLF01000001.1:2204536-2205935 GCF_002140695.1 Enterococcus sp. 4E1_DIV0656
ATCTCTAACCGTAAAGAAAAGCTTCAAATTGATTTGAAATCTAAATGGTTAGAAAGTATCAGAGTAGAACCTAATGTATTTTTAAATGTATTTGAAATTACAATAGACTTTCCTCAGGTATTAAAAACAATAATCACGAGAATTGACTACGATGACTATGATACAACCGTTATTGACTTTTTCATTACTACTAGCTCAGAAATGCTACCATTAACAAATTTTAAATCTAGAATAATTTATACCGATCTGTTTAATGATGAAACTTGGTTAGACTTTTCGGAGAGTATGAAAGTGTTAGTGCGATGGTATGAGACGGGGTTAGGGAATTTATCGTGTAGAATTGGTTTTTTAAAAAACGATATATATAGTTATTTTAAAGAGAAGGAAATTTCTGAAATAACAGATTCTGAAAATATAATTTTAATAACAGAATATCCATACAAAGCTCAGGAAAATGGATTAGCTTTTTTTAAATATTTAATGGAGGAACAGAATACTTTTAAACCTATTTATATTATCTCACGTGCTTCAAATGATGTACATCTTTTGAAAAAATACCTATCAAATGTTGTTTTTTATAAAAGCAAAGAGCATATAGATTATTTTTTTAAAGCCAATTTTTTAGCGCATACACATACCCCTAACTATGCAGTACCTGTTTTGTCTGCTTCTGCTGAACAGAAAATTAAAGACTTGTATAAGTTATTTTTACAGCATGGTATAATTGGAGTCAGAAATTTGGAATATATGTATGGAAGAAAAACACATCCTAACCTAATAAACAAATTCATTGTTTCTTCTGAGCGAGAAAAGAGCATTGTCAGAGATGAGCTATATTACCCTGAAGAAGATATAGCAGTAACTGGTTTAGCTAGATTTGATAGTTTGCTAAAAGATAATGGTTTTTTTGAGTCATATAAAGTACGAAAGAAAGTTTTAATTATGCCTTCGTGGCGAATGGGGCAAGAAAAACTTTCGGATGAAGATTTTACAGAAACAACGTTTTATAAGGCTTTTCATTCCTTAATTAATAATCCAAGACTAGAAAAACTGGTTATGGATAAAGGGATTACAATCGATTTGTATCTTCACAATAATTTTCAAAAATATAATCATCTGTTCACTTCTGATTTTGTTAATATCATTAAGGCATCGGATACTACAGTTCAAACATTATTAAAGGAACATGGGATTTTAATAACCGATTTTTCAAGTGTGGGTCTAGATTTTGCCATTCAAAGAAGACCTGTTCTTTACTATCAATTTGATGTTGAATTGAAGGAACAAAGAGCAGAAGAATCAAGTAAGAATTTTCTTCCCGGTAAAATTTTTCAGATTGAGGATGATTTAATAAACGAAATTGAACAAAAGATAAAACGATATAGAATGGACAAGGAAT
>NZ_NGLF01000001.1:2207222-2210817 GCF_002140695.1 Enterococcus sp. 4E1_DIV0656
ATACAAGTAATTCTACTACCTTAGCAAAAAAATTTGAGTCAAGAGGCTGCCAAGTGTATAGTCTCAGTTCGCTTAATAGTCTATTTACAAAAATTGTTCCATTATTAAAGGGATCAAAAGTAGTAATATGTGATAATTATTTTCCGATATTGGGTGGTATTGATTTTTGCAAAGAAACAAAAATACTTCAAATTTGGCATGCAAATGGAGCAATTAAGACATTTGGACTTGAAGCAAATTATGCCAAAAATGCTTCGGATAAAAACAAGGATAGATATAGACAAGTTTATAAGAAAATTACGGATATAGTAGTTAGTTCATCAAAAATGGCTGATATATTTAAGAGTAGCTACAAAATTGATCCAAATATTTTGAAATTTGGTTATCCTTTAACAGATTATTATCTCAATGAAGGAACAAAAATGAAAATGTTAAAAGTGAAAGAAACTATAAAGAAAAAAATCATTTTGTATGCTCCTACTTACAGAGAACATAGCCATAATTATATTGATTTAGGATATTTATCTTCAAATATCTCAGGTGATAGTTTATTGTTGGTGCATCCTCACCCAAGCGATAACGTACTTAAAGAGCAACTAAAAGTTTATCCCAGTATCATGACACATTTGAATAATTTTAGTTTGCAAGAAACTCTTTTTTTAACAGATGTTTTGATTACTGATTATTCGTCTATCCCATTCGAATATTCTCTTGCTAATCCTGAAGGGAACATTGTTTTTTTCTGTCCTGATTTGGATAACTATCAAAAAGAAGTAGGGTTACAAACTGATTTTATTATGAGTGAAGAGTATGAGATATTCGAGAACATTGAAGATGTTGTTGAAATTATTAATAAGAACGAAAATACTACTTTAAATCATTTTAATCTAATATGGAATGAATATGCAAATGGAAAAGCTATTAAGCAACTTATAGAATGGATTGAAGTCACTTATGAGATCTGAATTGATAATGGGAATTCCGGTTGATAATATATCTTATGATAATATAATTGAAGATGTTTCCAGTTACTTAGATAAACAAAATAAAATGACAATTGTTAGTATTAATCCACAAATTGTTACAGAATCAAAAAAATATCCTGATATCGTTGATTTTATTTGGAGAAGTACTCATAGAATACCGGATGGCATAGGAATTGTATTGGTATCAAGATTAACTGGAGGGAGTATATTTGATAGAGTAACGGGTTATGATTTGATGATTAGGATATTGGCTTTTGCAAATGAAAATAAAAAGCGAATTTTTTTATATGGGGCAAAACCGTGTATCTTAGAAGATACTGTAAAAAATATAAAACATTCATATCCAGATTTAATTGTTGCAGGAGCCATAGATGGATATAATCAATTGAAGGAAGAAGAAATTGTCAGTCATATTAATGAATCAAACTCTGATATGCTTTTTGTTGCATTAGGGTTTCCTCGTCAAGAACAATGGTTAGCGCGTAACATACGTGAACTTAATGTGTCCATTTTTCAAGATGTAGGCGGGAGCTTTGATGTGATTAGTGGACACGTTAAAAGAGCACCAAATATTTTTATTAAATTTCATTTGGAGTGGCTCTACCGATCTTTAAGTAACCCCAAACGATTAGGAAGAATTTTGCAACTTCCTATTTTCTTATGTAAAAGTATTGTTTGGAGTATGCGCAAATTAAATAGTTGATCTTTTGGAGATTAATAAAAAATAAATGAAGTTAATTTACTAAACTATTGGAGGAACTAATTGTGGTTTTGAAGAAAATATATACAAAAGCTAATTCTGTTCAACGAATTATTTTTCCCGATTTACAACATCGTATGAGGCTATATTATGCAGATCATT
This sequence comes from Enterococcus sp. 4E1_DIV0656, assembly GCF_002140695.1. Classification (NCBI taxonomy): domain Bacteria; kingdom Bacillati; phylum Bacillota; class Bacilli; order Lactobacillales; family Enterococcaceae; genus Enterococcus; species Enterococcus sp. 4E1_DIV0656. The sequence goes on from NZ_NGLF01000001.1 coordinate 2,209,071, forward strand.
ATGAGAGCACACCAATCGAGTCTAAAACTATCTTATATGAAACAAGAGATGGCAAATCAATCGTAGATTCACCGTTGGCTATATTTAATTACTTGACATCAGATGAAAGATTTTCTGACTTTAATCATATTTGGGTTATTGATAAAGACGCTGAAGGTATCAAAAATACTATTTCAGAACCATCTAAAAAGAAAGTGAAATTTGTTTATCGTGACACATTAGATTACGTAGATGCACTCCTGAAAGCTAAGTATCTTATTTCAAATTCGACATTTGAATCATTTTTTGTTAAAAGATCAGATCAAATTTACATTAATACTTGGCACGGTACACCTCTCAAGTTTATGGGCTTTGACATACCGGGATCAGTTTCTCATTCTCAAAACGTCCTAAGAAATTTTTTAATGACAGATTATATTCTATCACCAAACGCACATACTTCTAATATTTTTATTGATAGTTATAAATTAAAGGGAATTTATTCAGGAGAGATATTGGAGGGGGGATATCCTAGAATTGACGCTACACTATCAAAAAATAAAGATTCAGTTTATGGAAAACTCAAGAGTGTTGGTGTGAATATACGAGGTGATAGAAAGAAAATACTCTATTGTCCTACTTGGAAAGGTCAAAATGTTCATCAGGCAACGGATGATATTGAACAAATAGTCAATGAAACGTTAAGATTAAAAGAAAAATTTTACGATGAATATGATGTGTTAGTAAAAGTTCATCCATTTATCTATAATGAGATAAAAAATGACAGTAGATTATTTGGTCTATTAATTTCAGATCTAATTGATGCCAACGAAGTGTTGTCTATCATTGACGTGCTCATTACGGATTATTCAAGCATTTTTTTCGACTTCTTAGTTACAAAAAAACCAATCATTTTTTATGCCTGGGACAAAGATTTATACAGTTTTGAAAGAGGAATGTATCTGACAAATGATGAGTTACCAGGTCCTACTGCAGAAAACTTTGATGAGTTACTAAAATTGATTCAATCGGTGGAAGTGAATCATACCAAATATCAAAAAAAATATGAAGAGCTGGCTCAGCGTATGGTTCCATATGAAGATGGAAATGTGACAAAAAAATATGTGGAATATATTTTTAAAAAACAAGATTCAAAAAATATCACAGTTCATACAGTTAATTCAAAAAAGAAAAAGCTGCTAATATTTCCTGGTGGTATGAGGAATAATGGAATAACATCAAGCTTTTTAAATCTGACCAATAATATTGATTATTCAAAGTATGATGTTACTGTTATTTGCAATCCTTCGAGCAATGATGAAATCAATAACAATCTAAAGGCAATGAATAAAAACATTAGGCCTCTTTTCCGATTTGGAATTGACATTCTTACAAGAAAAGAAAAACTAGTTAACAAGAAATTTGCTGATCAAGGTGTGGAAATAGATCAAAGAAGTAATTATCCGGAAAACGGGTATCGTCGAGAGATGAATAGGCTTGTTGGTAATTTAAAATTTGATGTAGCAATTGATTTTAGTGGTTATAGCTATTTTTGGGGAAGGCATATTTTAGGAGCAGATGCAAAAAAATATATAGTTTTTATGCATAATGATCTCTATTCCGATTCTCGTAGAGAAGTGAATGGGAAAATGCCAATGTTTAAAGATTTAAATGGTTTGTTCTCTATTTATTATAAGTTTGATAAACTATTGAGCGTTTCACCTATGACAAGAGACGTAAATTATAGTAATTTGAAGAAATATGTTAG
>NZ_NGLF01000001.1:2214387-2216567 GCF_002140695.1 Enterococcus sp. 4E1_DIV0656
TGTTAGTAAAGAGCAAATGAGTTATGTATATAATACAATTAACATCGAGAAAATTTTAGAGAAACAACCTTTAGCTGAAGATAAACAACAATTAATTGTGAAGAGAGGTTTCTTACAGTTTGAGAGTTCTGGAATAATTGAGTATGCATTAAACATTAACTGCCTGCGAAAAAAATTATTTTCTAAAAAAGAAGTATCAAAAGATTCAACAGTTGTTCAATATGCATCATTTTATGTTGATGATGAATTATTTTTGAAAATATCTGTTGACAATATGTATTTAGGTTGGATATCCCAAAAATATGTAATCCCCAAAGAAATTAGTACGCAAAGAATTGAAGACTTCCATGGTTTTGCGACAGTTTCAAGATTTTTAAACTATCCGATTTGGAAAGACATAAAGACTAATACAAAAAAAGACAAAATTATTAGTTATGTACGTCCATTTAAGAATCGGTATTTTGAGATTGAAAAAGTTGCATATACAGATGCAGGAAGATATTTCTATGTGAAATATAATCAGAAACCACTGGGATGGGTATCACCAAGACCTTTAATGAGAATACATGAAACGAGTCGTTATTCTCCTATAAACAGTTATTTCATGCGCCGCACAAAAAAGCTTGAAACAATTGAACCTGTTTATTTTACAGATCTCGTTGAGAGCACGAATTTTTATGGGAAAATCAAAAACATACCAAACATTGAATTATGGTCTGCGCCAAAAGGAATCACTGGTTCGGAGAGTATTCCTTTCTCGGAGGAGTATTTGGAACAGCCTTTTAAAATTAGTGAAATCAGTTATGTTGGAAGTAATAAATTTTATAAATTACTTTTAAATAACGATACATCAATTGGTTATATTGATTCAAAATTTATAATTGAAATTTCAGAAGAAGACTTTAAAGAAGCAGATGACAAAGCTGAAAAAAAATTAGATACAAATTTCGTATTACCCAAAGTTGATCTAGGTTTTCAAAAAGTTCCGTTTCTTGACAAAAATTACTTTAATATAGTGAATATGGGAAGGTTATCTCCAGAAAAGAATCAGAAAAATTTGATTGAAGCTTTTTCTGAATTTAGACTAGAGAATCCAAAGAGTCGACTTTACATTTTAGGAAAAGGGCCTTTAGAAAAAGAGTTGATTCAGTGTATTAAAGATACAAATCAAGAAGGATCGGTATTTATGTTAGGTCATCTGAGTTCTCCCTTTAATTTTATTAAAGAAACGGATCTATTTGTTTTACCATCGTATTATGAAGGGCAACCGATGGTATTATTGGAATCAATGACTTTAGGAATGAAAATACTGGCTTCTAATATACCTGCGAATATTAATGTACTTGGTAAAGAAGAAGAATATGGATTGCTCACAAAAGGAACTTCCACAGAAGATATTAAAGATGGCTTATTAAGAGCCTGGTCTTATAAAGGTGACTTCACTTCATTTGATCCATATAAGTACAACAAAGAAGCCATTAAAAGTTTTTATAATGAAATAAATTAAAAATCGTATACATTTAGCTATAATTGTTGATACGGCAAGTCGTGCTCATAATTATAGCTTTTTGTGTTACTATTTCTTATAGGGACAAAGAAAAAGGATATTGATTTGAGAAATATAGGAGCCGATGATGAAATTAATAGAAAAAATAAAAAAGAATGTGATGACTCCCAATGAGTTACGATATCTAAAGTTTAGAAACTTACCAATAAAAAAGAAAACGATTCTACTTGAAGGTTCCCATGGAAGGGAGTTTAGTGGACACATTTTTGCTTTAACTAAAAATATACTACAATTTTATCCGGAATATACTGTCAAAATTGTCACAAGAAAAAATGTATACTTACCTGCAGAGTTCGAGACTTTTAACGTTGAGCACTTAAGTAAGGAATACTTTGAATATTTGGCAACTGCTGAAATACTTATAAATGATACATCCTTTTGGTCTTTTTTTAATAAACGTGTTGAACAACAATATTATATATTTTGGCATGGAACACCGTTAAAATTTTTAGGTAAATCAACACAGATACAAGGATATGGAAATATACAAAGAAATTTAGCTTCTGCGGATAAAGTATTTGTCAGCAATGAGTTTACTAAAAAGGTTTTAATAAGTGACTTTGGCATCGAAAATATAGTGAAAAATGAAATTGTGATAGCTCCATCTCCAAGA
>NZ_NGLF01000001.1:2216829-2656530 GCF_002140695.1 Enterococcus sp. 4E1_DIV0656
ACAGTAGATTATTTGGTCTATTAATTTCAGATCTAATTGATGCCAACGAAGTGTTGTCTATCATTGACGTGCTCATTACGGATTATTCAAGCATTTTTTTCGACTTCTTAGTTACAAAAAAACCAATCATTTTTTATGCCTGGGACAAAGATTTATACAGTTTTGAAAGAGGAATGTATCTGACAAATGATGAGTTACCAGGTCCTACTGCAGAAAACTTTGATGAGTTACTAAAATTGATTCAATCGGTGGAAGTGAATCATACCAAATATCAAAAAAAATATGAAGAGCTGGCTCAGCGTATGGTTCCATATGAAGATGGAAATGTGACAAAAAAATATGTGGAATATATTTTTAAAAAACAAGATTCAAAAAATATCACAGTTCATACAGTTAATTCAAAAAAGAAAAAGCTGCTAATATTTCCTGGTGGTATGAGGAATAATGGAATAACATCAAGCTTTTTAAATCTGACCAATAATATTGATTATTCAAAGTATGATGTTACTGTTATTTGCAATCCTTCGAGCAATGATGAAATCAATAACAATCTAAAGGCAATGAATAAAAACATTAGGCCTCTTTTCCGATTTGGAATTGACATTCTTACAAGAAAAGAAAAACTAGTTAACAAGAAATTTGCTGATCAAGGTGTGGAAATAGATCAAAGAAGTAATTATCCGGAAAACGGGTATCGTCGAGAGATGAATAGGCTTGTTGGTAATTTAAAATTTGATGTAGCAATTGATTTTAGTGGTTATAGCTATTTTTGGGGAAGGCATATTTTAGGAGCAGATGCAAAAAAATATATAGTTTTTATGCATAATGATCTCTATTCCGATTCTCGTAGAGAAGTGAATGGGAAAATGCCAATGTTTAAAGATTTAAATGGTTTGTTCTCTATTTATTATAAGTTTGATAAACTATTGAGCGTTTCACCTATGACAAGAGACGTAAATTATAGTAATTTGAAGAAATATGTTAGTAAAGAGCAAATGAGTTATGTATATAATACCTGTCTCTTATACACATCTAGATGTGTATAAGAGACAGGGATATGGAAATATACAAAGAAATTTAGCTTCTGCGGATAAAGTATTTGTCAGCAATGAGTTTACTAAAAAGGTTTTAATAAGTGACTTTGGCATCGAAAATATAGTGAAAAATGAAATTGTGATAGCTCCATCTCCAAGAAATTCTTATTTGTTTGAAAACAGAGTTGTACCAAAAAGATATTTGTATATGCCAACTTGGCGTGGTAAAAATACAAATAATGTAACGATTTCTGATAAGTTAATAAATAATTTGAAACGTTTAGATGATCTACTTCTTGATAATGAAGAGATGTTTGTAAAACTCCATCCTTACGAAGAAAATCTAATAAATTTTGATTCATATAAATTTAAACATTTGAAAAAGTTTCCCAAAGAAGAAACGTATACATTTATGCAAACAGTTGAAAAAATCATTACTGATTATTCTTCTATAATGTTTGATTTTTTAGTGACAAAGAGAGAAGTTCTACTATTTACTTTTGATGAAGAAGAGTATCAAGCAGAAAGAGGAATGTATTTAAAAATAAAAGACCTTCCATTTAAGAAAGTTACAGATCCTGAAAGTTTAATTTTAGCTTTGAGACAAAATTATATTTTTAGGAATGATGAATTCATAAAAACGTATTGTAATTCAGATAATGAAAATGGTGCATTACAAGTTATAGACTTTTTATTATCAGAAAAAAATTCCTCTAATATAATTGTTCAAAATAACTGGAATGGGAAGGAAAACGTTTTAATTTATGCCTATCAACTTGCTGAGAATGGAATAACTGCTTCTTTATTAAATTATTTTGAAACTGTTGATTTAACGAAACGAAACTATATATTGACATGGCAAGAAGGTATGATTCCAGAAAAATTAGAATATAAAATTAAAAATCTTCCCAAAGGAATTTTCACATTTATAAGTGCTGGCAAAGTGCAATCAACGATTAGTGAGTCATTTGCGACATTAAGTTATATGAATGAAAAACCAGCATCAAAAAAGTTGATCGAAGAAATGTATTTGAGAGATTTCAAAAGGCAGTATCCTAATTTGGCTCCCACATATTTTATTCATTATCCAGGATATGACCGCTCATATGCATCTTGGATGTGGATACTAAAAAAAATTGGAATCAAGACAATTATTTTTGTGCATACAGACATAGAAAAAGAAATGGAACTAAATAAGTATTTAAAAAGGAATATTTTATTTGAAGCTTACAAGGAAGCAACCAAAGTTATTTGTGTAAGCGAGACAATAAAGAAAAAAATTGATTATCTAGTTCCCAAAGCTAATACTTTTGTTAGTAATGTCTTAATAAATAAGAAAAAAGTAGAAAAGTTATCTAATTTGCCTTTTACAGATACCATACCTTTAGAACTAATTGAGAAATTTGAAAATAAATCGAATAAGATTTTTATTAATATCGGTAGATTTTCAAAACAAAAAGGTTTAGATAGATTGATAAAAGCATTTGAAACTGTTGAAGAAAAAAATGTATACTTAGTTTTAATTGAGTCATATGGCCCTGAAAAGGAAACGATCATAAATAAAATTAATAGTAGTAACAAAAAGGAGTCTATCTATCTCTTGCAGAATTTAGGAAACCCTTATAATTTATTGAAAAAAGCATCATACTTTATTTTTAGTAGTAGATACGAAGGATTAGGAATGGTTGTATTAGAAGCACTAGCCGTAAATACACCAGTAATAATGACTGAAGTACCTGAAACATTAGAAATTTTAGATGGAGCAGATAAAACAATAGTAGTCGAAAATTCGATAGAGGGTTTGATAAAAGGGTTTGATCTAGGTATTAAAAATATTTTACCTAATGAAAAGTTTATGTTTTCATCGTATGAAGAAAGAGCATTAAGTACTTGGGAAAAAATTTTTAAAGATTAGTATTTTATGTAGGGAGTTGTAGTATGTATTTAAACAAAGTTACAGGATGGAAAAAAAGCATATCAATTTGGATGATATTTGCCATTTTATCGGTAATTATCCAAAGTCCACAAATATTTTCAAAAGGTTATGTTCTTGGCGTTGATTCTATTTTTCATATGAATAGAATATATGAGACTATGATGCAACTAAAAACTGGGGATTTTAATTATTTTATCTCTTTGTTTTCCTATCAACAATCTGCAAGAATTGTTAATGCATTTTATGGTCCTGGAATGTCATATATACTGGGAGCATTATTGCTGTTTTTGGGAAGTTGGGTTAAGTTTCAGTTAGTTACATCTTTTTTGGTTAACATTATCGGTGCATATGGAATCTATCGCATTGCAAAAAAATTATCAATGAGAGACAGTTTAGCAATTCTCTCTGGTGCTATCTATATGAGTACTTATTTTGTTGCCTCTTGGAATATCGCAGGATCTTTTACAGGGATTGGAAATATGCTCATACCTTATGTCATGTATTATGGTATTGAGATGTTAGTAGATAAAAAACATAATTTTTCAGTGCTAGGTTTAGGATTGAGTATGGGAGTCTTACTTCAAACGCATGTGTTTTCCTCACTCCTAGCAACTTTAGTCCTATTACCTTGTGTGATATATGCTTTTATAAAGACTACTTTAAAAAAAGAATTCTTGTTTAAAATGCTCTTTTCCATAGGTATAGCCATATTGTTAAGCTTAAACGTTTGGTTAGGAATGTTTTATCTTTTAAAGGATAATCAATTATTGCAAACAGTTCCGTTAGACTTACTAAAAAATGCAGTGTATTTCTTGCCTGAAAAGGGAAATGGACAAGCGAATATTGGAATTGTACTTAGTTCTTTGTTCTTTTTCCAAGTAATTAATTTAATTATAAATTGGAAAAATATAAACAATACAATAAAAATTTTAATGACTACTGGAAGTATATTCTTACTAGTATCAAGTCGTTTTTTTCCATGGAGTATCTTCTCAAAATTATTCCCAGCGTTGGAATCATTCTTACAGTTTCCATCAAGGCTTATTATCGTGCCGACAATTTTATTGTTAGTTACTTTTGAATATACCTGCAAATATTTAAAGAAAGAAATGGTATTAGTAGTGTTAGGCACAGCAACCTTTTTTTCAATTTCCATGGCTCAAGATAGAGTGATGTCTCGAATGACAGAATGGAACTCTGAAAATGTGTTAGCCTCACCAAATAAGAAACCGTCAAACATATCAGCCAAAGAATTAAGAAATATCATTAGGAGTAGTGATCTTGGGAAAATATTGGATGTTGTAAGAAAAGGGACTTCTGACTACTTACCATTAAAAGAACCGTTGAGTAACCAAGATTTTGAACTTTTTGATCCGTATTCCAAATACTGGGAATATGTAATTAATCCAAATCCAAATTTTGAGAAAAAAGTATCAGACGGAGATATCATCGTTTCTTGGGAATCAGGTGATGAGGAAATGATTAATGTACCTATATTTAAATACGAGGATACTGTAATTAAAGACCTTTCTTCAGGAAAAACCATTAGTGTACGCACAACCGATATTGGAACAATCCAGTTAAATGCAAATGAAGTAAGTGCAATAAGAATTTCGTATCCGATTCCTTTGACTATTAAAATTTCTATTTTTATTTCAGGAATTACTTTCATTATTTGTTTAAGCTACACTATTATTAATCAAGTTAAAAAAAATATATAAAAATATTTTGTTATATAATCTTTTTAACTTTGGAATGAAACGAATTTGAAACTAATTCTATTCCACTCCTCCTAACTTTCGTGTATAATGGTACAAGCCAGTATTACGAAAGTTAGGAGGAGTTGTTTTGAGTAAACAACATCCAGAGGATAGATCCTTTAAAGACGAAGTATTAGGAGCTTTAAAGCAACCTCAATCAGATCAAACCCAGGAAAGCGATGGTTTGAACGAGCGTCCTATTCAACAACCTCAAGAAGAGGTGGGTTCGCGAACTGCAAGTGGAAAGACCAAAAATAAACAAGCAAAGCAAGCTGCTACAAGTCGTAGGGCAGCAGCGGAAGAAGTGCCCATAGCTGAAGGTGGGGAAACGCAATTGCGCAAGCAGCAACGCAAAAAAGAAGATCGGATTGTCAATCGGATCGTTTTGATCGTAGTCCTTGCTCTGCTCGTCATCGGTGGTGTTTTAGGATTTTCAATGTATCGTTATGTAACATCAGGATTGCAGCCGTTGAATCCAGAAGATACAGAAACGGTGGCAGTTGAGATTCCTAGTGGATCGTCCAACAAAGCAATTGGAGAAATATTGGAAGAAGACAATATCATTAAAAGTGGTATGATCTTTAACTATTATACGAAATTCAATAATTTAACTGGATTTCAAGCAGGAAATTATCATTTTTCTCCTAGTATGACTTTGGATCAAATCTCAAAGATGCTGCAAAATGGCGAAGGTTCGGTCACCTCTGATGCAAAAGTGACGATTCCAGAAGGGTTTGATGTGGATCAAATCGGTGATGCTCTAGCGGAAGCAACAAATATCTCGAAAGACGATTTCTTAGCTTTGATGGAAAGCGATGAGTTCTTTGAAAAAATGAAAGAAACCTATCCTGAGCTTTTAGCAAGTGCCGGCGATGCGCAAGGCGTGCGTTACCGACTAGAAGGATACTTGTTCCCAGCGACGTATGACTACTATACAGGGAATACCCTAGAAGAAGTCGTTACCCAAATGGTGGATAAATCAAATTCAGTCTTGTCCAAATATTTCGATCAAATTGCTCAAAAAGAAATGACGGTCCAAGAAGTCCTTACATTGGCTTCACTTGTTGAAAAAGAGGGTAGTAAGCTAGAAGATCGTAAAAATATCGCACAGGTATTCTTCAATCGTTTAGCGATTGATATGCCGCTGCAATCGGATATTTCGATTCTATACGCGTTAGGTGAGCACAAAGAGCTAGTCACTTATGAGGACACTCAAGTTGACTCTCCTTATAATCTCTATGTGCATACTGGCTACGGACCTGGACCATTCAACAATCCAAGCGAAGCAGCGATCCAAGCTGTCTTAGATCCAACACCGAACAACTACTATTATTTCGTTGCTGACATTCAAACCCAAGAAGTTTACTTTGCGGAAACCTATGAACAGCATATGCAATTAGTGGAACAATATGTAAACAATACCTCAAATTAAATTTTCATAGGTTTATAGTTTACATTTAAAAAAAAGCATGGTAATCTTTTGTGGACTCATCGCAAAAGATTACCTTTTGCGATTTATTAGAAGTTACTAAAAGGAGAAAAGAACTATGGTAGAAAAAGTTTACCCAATGACACTTGAAGGAAAAGAAAAGCTAGAACAAGAATTAGAAGAATTGAAAACGGTAAAACGCGGCGAGATCATTGAACGTATCAAGGTAGCCCGCAGTTTTGGCGATTTATCCGAAAACTCCGAGTATGAGTCTGCTAAAGATGAACAAGCGTTTGTCGAAGGCCGAATCACTACTTTAGAAAATATGATTCGTTTTGCAGAGATCATTGATAATGAGGGTGTAGACTCTGATGAAGTTTCCATCGGAAAAACTGTGATTTTTGTTGAGTTGCCTGATGGTGACGAAGAAGAGTACATGATCGTTGGTAGTGCTGAAGCAGATCCGTTTTCTGGTAAAATTTCCAATGATTCACCAATCGCTCGTGCTTTGATTGGGAAAAAAGTCAATGATGAAGTGACGATCTCAACGCCAGGCGGAGATATGCAAGTAAGAATCACAGAAGTAAAGAAAAGCTAGTCGCTTGATCACTAGGTAGATTTAGGTGACCCTGTTGTTCATTCTCCTTTAGGGAAATTGATCAAACAGGGTCTTTTTTCGGACCAGCGACGGATGGACAAACCATTTTTTTCAGGTATGATAAAGTAGAATTATTAGGAGGAGGAGCTTGAATGAAAAGTCCTTGGCGTTTTTTCTTTATTGTTGAAGCGCTCTTACTGCTTTTTGCGGTATGGCAAATTTTATCTAATCCGCCATTATTATTTTTATTAATACTTGGTGTGACGTGCTTGGTCCTTGTGAACCGAAGTGAGCGCAAGAGCAATTTTAAAAATTTCTTGATGGTCTCAAGTTCCATTGCTATTTTGATCAGTTTGTTAAATAGTCCAGCACTGTGGCTGATGCTGATTTTTGCGATTTTATTTATTGGTTTAAAAGGAGTCGAGATTACCGGAATCGACTTAACTAAAAATTCATTCTGGCGCAAAAAACAAATGATTATCGTTGAAACTGAAGAACCCAAAGTGGATCATCCGCTGAAACAAAAGCAGCAATGGTTAGGCAATGAACGGATCGGCAGTCAAGTCTATGAATGGGACGATATCAATTTAGATATCTTGACGGGAGACACTTTCATCGATCTAGGCAACACTTTATTGCCTAAGAAAGAAAACGTCGTGATCGTACGAAAAGGCTTTGGTAGAACTCGTATTTTAGTGCCTGCTGGCATAGCGATCAAATTAGAGCACAGTACTTTTATTGGCTCCGTTATCTTTGAAGGCGAAGAAACGAGCTTGAAAAATGAAAAAGTGACGATTTACAGCCCGGATTATGGCGAAAATAGTCGGCGTTTGAAAATCTTAACGAATACCCTTGTTGGTGATGTTGAGGTGATTCGGGTATGATTGGGAAATTTTCAAGAGGCATGATCGCTTTTTACGCAGGATTAGCAAGTTTTTTCACCATGATATTGATGCTGTTTTCCTATTTGTATGCCAGTGGGAAAAATAATTGGCTGATAGAAGTCTTTCAAATCAAACTCTTTTTTATCCCAATCGTCTTTCACTTACTTGTAATATCTGCATTGATTGCTTTAGCTGTCTTTTTACTGATTTCTTTTTTTCGCAACCGTCAATACGGTCCGGTGGAAGAAAAGCTAAGACTGTTAGCCAGCGGCTATATCGATAGCCCTTTATTGGAAACAAAGATCCCACATGCGTCTGAAAACCATTTGATTGCGAATGTGGATCGTGATATTGCCAGTATCCAATCGAAGATGAAACAGATGTCGATGGAATTACAGCAATTGAATGCGAAACCGCAGTTTGTTGATGGTCAGACGAAAGAAGAGATTTTAGAAGCAGAAAGGCAGCGTCTGGCTCGTGAACTGCACGACTCTGTTTCTCAACAGCTGTTTGCCGCCATGATGATGATGTCTGCACTGAATGAGCAAGCGATTCGAACAGATGCTCCAGAAAGCCAAAAGAAACAGTTAGCTATGGTCACAGACATTATCAATGCTTCGCAATCTGAAATGCGGGCGCTCTTGCTTCATCTACGACCTGTAACTTTGGAAGGGAAGAGTCTAAAGCAAGGAATCGAGCAATTGTTAAAGGAATTAGAGACCAAAATCAAAATTCTATTGACTTGGGATATTGAAGACTTTACGATGCCTAGTTCGATTGAAGATCAACTCTTTCGTGTGATCCAAGAACTCTTGTCTAATACCCTGCGTCACGCGAAAGCTGATGAGTTAGAAGTATACTTGCATCGCATCGATAATAACGTGTTATTGCGGGTGATCGATGACGGAGTTGGCTTTGATCCCCAAGATCAAAAGGCCGGCAGCTATGGCTTGATGAATATCCGAGAACGGGTAAGTGCTGTTGGCGGAACGTTGAAAATTATTAGTTTTAAAAATCAAGGAACCAGTATTGAAATCAAAGTTCCACTGTTGAAGGAGGCATAACGTATGATTAAAGTGTTGTTAGTTGATGACCATGAAATGGTTCGTCTGGGGGTCTCTTCTTATCTATCAATTCAAGACGATATAGAAGTAATTGGGGAAGCGGAAAATGGTCGAGTCGGGTATGAAAAGGCATTGGAATTACGTCCAGATGTGATTTTGATGGATTTGGTGATGGATGAAATGGATGGGATCGAATCTACGAAATTGATTTTAAATGATTGGCCAGAAGCAAAAATCATCATCGTCACTAGTTTTATTGATGACGAGAAAGTCTATCCTGCAATTGAAGCGGGTGCGGCCGGTTACCTGTTAAAGACGTCTACTGCTCATGAGATTGCGGAAGCCATTCGTGCAACCCAGCGAGGAGAGAGGGTCTTAGAACCCGAAGTCACCACGAAAATGATGGATCGTTTGACGAATCGGACACCAATCCTACATGAAGATTTGACCAATCGGGAACAAGAAGTGTTACTGTTGATCGCTGAAGGAAAGAGCAACCAAGAGATTGCGGATTCACTCTTCATTACGCTGAAAACAGTGAAGACACATGTGTCAAATATCTTATCAAAATTAGAAGTAGAAGATCGTACGCAAGCTACGATATATGCTTTTAAACATGGCTTGATAAAATAAAATCTTAATAATCATACCTCCTCATGGCAAGCAGGGGAGGTTTTTGTTATACTAAATAATGATCTGGCAAACAAAGGAGCGTTTGTGGTGAAGCAAAATTATGCAATTATTGGATTAGGTCGTTTCGGTGGAAGTATTTGTCGTACGTTGATTGAATCAGGTCAAGAAGTGTTGGCAATCGATAGCAACGAAGATCGTGTCAATGAATATATGAATATCGCCACCCATGCGGTGGTCGGCAACGCACAAGATGAGATGACGTTGCGTTCATTGGGTATCCGTAACTTTGACCATGTCATTGTTGCGATAGGTGAAGATATTCAAGCCAGTATATTGGTCACACTGATGGTTAAAGAAATGGGTGTTCCTAATATCTTAGCCAAAGCCCAAAACGAATACCATGCCCGTGTACTGGAAAAACTCGGCGCAGACCGTGTCGTCCATCCTGAACGTGATATGGGGATTCGCATCGCCCATAATCTAGTTTCCAAAAATATCTTAGATTATATTGAACTATCTGACGAATTTTCTCTAGCAGAGATTCGCGTGTCCAATCCACGCTTTTTCAATAAATCCCTGATTGAGCTGAATTTTCGACAAAAGTATGGTCTGACAGTCGTTGCGATTCGTCGTGGACCAGGACAAGTGATCGTTTCGCCTGATGCAGAGGCAATCGTGCGTGAAAATGACAATTTACTCGTGATCGGCAATACAGATGATGTAGATATACTCGATGAACATATGAATGATTAGGAGTGAAGAAAATGAACTTAACAATAAGTCCTGAAGCAATGCAATGGTTCAAAAAAGAGTTGGAGGTAGACCAAGGAAGCGGGATTCGTTTTTTTGGAAAAATTTATGGAAAGACACAAGTGCATGACGGATTTTCCGTGGGGATGTCAGTGGACAAACCAGAACATCCGATCGTTGAACAAACCATTGACGGCTTGCTTTTTTTTATTGATGAAGCGGATGAGTGGTTTTTCAAAGGCTATAATCTGACAGTTGATTATGATCAAACGTTGGATGAACCGAAGTACGATTTTAGTGAAGATAAAAAATAATGTGGATTCGGTCATAGCTGACCGGCTTCCCACGATTGGCTCTAGGAGATGAAACCGATGTTATCAATTGTTGTACCTTGTTTTAATGAAGAGGCGAGCTTGCCGATATTCTTTGAGGAAACAGAAAAAGTGAAGAGACAATTAAATATGCCCTTTGAATATATTTTTGTCAATGATGGCTCTTCAGATCAAACACTACCTGTTTTAAGAGAGTTATATCGTGCCCACCCCGACAGTGTTCGCTATTTATCTTTTTCGAGAAACTTTGGCAAAGAAGCGGCACTTTATGCAGGCTTACAAGCGGCGAAAGGCGATTTTGTCACTGTGATGGACGCAGATCTACAAGACCCGCCGACATTACTGCCAGAAATGTTTGCGATGCTGGAAGCAAAACCAGAGCTTGATTGTGTGGGGACTAGACGGGCGGATCGCAAAGGAGAACCGAAGATCCGTAGTTTTTTCTCAGATGCTTTTTATAATATTATCAACAAGATTGCCGATACCGAAATGGTAAATGGTGCTCGAGATTTTCGCTTGATGCGCCGTAATATGGTAGATGCCGTTTTACAACTGTCTGAATACAATCGCTTTTCCAAAGGGATCTTCAGTTGGGTCGGCTTTGATACAGAATACATCGCCTATGAGAACCGGGAACGAGTCGCTGGTGAGACATCGTGGTCATTTTGGAAACTATTTCAATATTCGATCGACGGTATCGTCAACTTTTCGGATACCCCTCTGAACATTGCTTCTTTTATTGGTGCGCTTTCCTGTTTTGGCTCTCTGATCGCATTGATCTTTATTGTGATCAGAACCTTTATCTTTGGTGATCCAACAACTGGTTGGCCATCGATGGTTAGCATTTTCTTATTTGTGGGCGGCTTGCAATTGCTTTGTTTGGGAATCATCGGGAAATATATTGGGAAAATTTTCTTAGAAACCAAAAATAGACCCTTATATTTCTTGAAAGAAACTGAAAAAGACCAAGAAAAACAACGATAAATTAAAAGTGTACAATCTGAAGGTTTCGCCTCCAACTGTACACTTTTTTTGCGGAAAGAATTTGTTAGTAGCCTTTATCCAAGTTTATCTCATTTTTTTCAAGTTCTTGTTTCGCCAAAAATTGTTGGAGATTCGCTAAGAAAATGGCCATAAATGCCTTTTGAAAATGGGGCGTATGCCCTGAGATATGGGGTGTTATCAAAAGGTTCTCGATGAGCCATAACGGATCATTCTCGGGCAAGGGCTCTTCTTCAAAAACATCCAGTGCGGCAAATGCTATCTGCTTTTTTTCTAGGGCTTTTGCTAATGCAGTGGTATCCACACTTGGCCCGCGGCCGACATTATAAAAGGAAGCACTAGGTTTCATTTGGGCAAAAAAAGCTGCATCATACAAGTGATTGGTTTCTTCCGTCAGAGGAAGGATGTTGATGACGCAATCGGCGGTTTTTGCGCAAGCGTGTAAGTCAGATAACGCAAACGTTTTTTCAAAACCTGTCACGTCATGCCCGCTAGTATTGATACCAATGGGACTTACACCAAAAAAGGTCAATGCTTGAGCTAACTTTTGGCCAATTTGTCCTGTACCAACGATCAAAATCTCTTGGTCCGACAATTTTGTATAGTGAATTGTATTCGGTGACCATTGCTGTTTTCTCTGTTGCTGAATTGCTTGGAAAATCCCGCGGTTTTCCATAAATAGTAGAGCCAACAAATGGTCTGTGATCGATTCGGCATGGATGCCGCTGCCGTTAGATAAGCGAATATTGTATTTCGCAAACTCTTTTAATGGTAAGGTGTCTACGCCAGCTGAAATCGCTTGGACCCATTTCAAATTTGTTTTCTCCGTTAGCAGGTAGTCCTTCCATTCCGACTTCCAACCAATGGTGATTTCTACTTGTGACCAATCAATTGCTTGGTCCTTTGTGTACACAAGAAATTGATAGTCTTTTTCGATTTGTTTCACATATGTGTCGCGAAACTCTCGAGTGGCTAAGATTATTTTTTTCATTGCCAAGCCTCCTTTTAACTTAAGTGTAGCAAAGAATGAGAAAAAAACCATGTTCAAGGAATTGAACATGGCCTAGATTAGGTTTTAAACTGAATTTTTGGAGAATGTTTGACCCCTTGTGTGAATAAGAATAAAGAACCAAACAAAATAAAGGTGGTTGCATCGAAGGAAGGCAATAGTAGTTGTACGATTACACTAATAAGCGTAGGCAATGCAGCACTTACGATCAGAATCTTTAAATTTTCAAAGAAAGTATAGGAGAATCGTTTTAATCTTGTATAGATTGTTGCAATAAAGGTCCCCATCACTAAGGTGATCAGCAAGCTGACAAATGATGGATACAATGCAACAAAAAAGACAATGAGTTTGATTAGCCATGGAATTGCTTGGTTTGATAGCGCTTCTCGAATCGCCTGACCGTTAAGATTGCGCAGCGCAGGCTCACTGTAATCAAATTCTAATTGATTAGAATCTAACATTGACGTCGATAAGCCAGAAGAGGGGATACGGATGACCAGCTGATCTTTTAACAAGCCAACAGCGATGACAGAGCCAGTAACATCAGATGCAATATCTGCTGGCGTACGGTTGCCATCTGGATCGAAAGTAAAGATGATCGAATCGGTTTGATAAATGAAACCTTGCGTATCCGGCGCTTTAGCAAGCTGCCCATTTTCGATCGTAAAATCTGGAATCGATTCTCCAATTTTTTGTCCGTCTGCTTGCACATCGCGAAAGACACCTAATACATTGATGGTCATCGGTACCGCGATAAGCACGGAGGCGCTTAATAGAAAAACGATTACTTTGGAAAATTCTGCTTTTTTGACAAATTTTAAATCAGGTATTCGGAAAAAAGCAATTTTAAATAGTTGGACGATAGTCATTTGCTGATGAACTCCTTTGTGGTATAACTAGAGTAATTGTAACGAAGGGTTCTTTGAATTACAAGGAATTCACAAAAAAAGAACCAATAATCGAATGAATGAATAAATAAAGAAATGAAAGTAGGCAAAAGAATGCAAAAGTACAACGAATACAAGCAGTTCTTGCAGCAAAAAAAGTTGTGGGAGCCGATTACGTATTTATTTTTTGGTGGATTAACGACTGTAGTCAACATTGTCGTCTATCTCATTTTTCGTGAAGGATTTGGTCTTTATTACCAGACAGCGAATGTGATTTCATGGATTGCTTCTGTTTTGTTCGCCTACTTTACAAATAAGTTATGGGTTTTTGAAGCAAAAACCGAGACAAAGCAAGAGTCATGGGCGGCATTTGGGAAGTTCATTTTCTTTCGTGTCTTATCATTAGGCTTAGATATGCTTTGTATGTATCTATTTATTTCAATTTTGGCAACCGGCGATCTAGTTGCCAAGCTGGTCACCCAAGTTGTTGTTGTTTTGGCAAACTATGTGTTTAGTAAATTTTTGATTTTCAATACGAAAAAAAGTGAGAAAAAGTAAGCATATTTTTTGAACAAAGTCTGATAGTCTGATAATGTTACTTATGTAAACATTATCATTGAGGAGGAATTTTTTTATGACTTACACATTACCAGATTTACCTTACGCATACGATGCATTAGAACCATACATTGATGAAGAAACGATGCATTTGCATCATGATAAACACCATAACACTTATGTAACAAACTTAAACGCAGCGATTGAAAAACACCCTGAATTAGGTGAAAAAACAGTTGAAGAATTATTAGCTGACTTTTCTTCTGTGCCAGAAGATATTCAAACAGCGGTTCGTAACAATGGCGGCGGCCATGCTAACCACACGTTCTTCTGGGAAATCTTAGGCCCAAATGCTGGCGGTGAACCTACTGGAGCTATCAAAGAGGCAATTGACGAAGCTTTCGGCAGCTTTGAAGACTTCAAAGAAGAATTCAAAACGGCTGCAACCGGACGTTTTGGTTCAGGTTGGGCATGGTTAGTCGTTAAAGATGGCAAATTAGCAATCACCTCAACAGCGAATCAAGATTCACCATTGATGGATGGCCAAACACCTGTCTTAGGTTTAGATGTTTGGGAACATGCGTATTACTTGAAATACAAAAATGTTCGTCCAGATTACATCAATGCTTTCTGGAGTGTTGTTAACTGGGACAAAGTAAACGAATATTTCGCAAAAGCTTAAACAATTTACTAGAAAGAAGCCTGCTAAAAGGCTTCTTTTTTTGTGGATAGAAAGAATCGTTTTGATATTGCTAACGCTTACATAATCCGCTATAATAAAGGCGACGGAATCGTCGGATTATAATTATTGGAGGCTTTACACACTATGGAACATGGGAAAGTAAAATGGTTCAACAACGAAAAAGGGTTTGGTTTTATCACAGTTGACGGTGGCGATGATGTATTTGTTCACTTTTCTGCCATTCAAGGAGACGGTTTTAAGTCACTTGAAGAAGGTCAAGAAGTTGAATTTACGATCGTTGAAGGTGCCCGCGGACCTCAAGCAGCAGAAGTGACCAAAGTCTAAATCAGAACGGAAAAGCTGAGTAAGCCCTCAGCTTTTTTAATTTGCTATTTCTCGCCATATTTGGTATCTTCAATACATTAGTAAGACTAGGAAGCGAAGAGGGATAAGCATGAAACGAGTAATTACTTACGGAACATTTGATTTATTGCATTATGGACATATCAATCTTTTGCGTCGTGCAAAAGAGCAAGGCGATTATTTGATCGTGGCACTATCAACGGATGAATTTAATTGGAACGAAAAACAAAAAAAATGCTACTTTTCTTATGAGAAAAGAAAGCAATTATTAGAAGCGATTCGGTATGTGGATCTAGTGATTCCTGAAGAAGGGTGGGCACAAAAAGTTTCCGATGTCAAAGAATATCATGTGGATACCTTTGTTATGGGAGACGATTGGGCTGGCAAATTTGATTTTATTCAAGAAGAAACAGATGCTGAAGTGATCTATCTAGAACGGACCCCGGAAATATCAACTACTCAAATCAAAAAAGATTTGAAACTTAACAATTAAAAGGACTATTATAAAAAAGCATCTTTTACAGATGTTTTTTTTATTGAGCCCAACTTCAAGAAATTAAGATTTTATTACTAGTTTTTCATTGATTATTTGTTCAGAACACAAAATATGGTATGATGTTTTGTGAGTTGACTCGATCAATTAGAAATTCTATGAGAATGGATGAAGAAAGTGGAAAAAGAAATCAAAGTCCGTGCAACTTTAGTGACGAAAGAATACGACTTATATAAAAAGAAAGCGGATAAAGTAAAAGCGCTATTCAAGTTCTATCATCGCAATGTTCCTCGATTTTGGGCCTTAAAAGGGATCAGCTTCGATGTGAAAGCCGGCGAATCAGTAGGGATCATTGGAATCAATGGTTCTGGGAAATCAACTTTATCCAACGTGATCAGTGGGATTATCCCACCGACATCTGGTACGATGGAAGTAAATGGTGACACCTCGATTATCGCAATCGGTGCGGGGTTAAAATATCAGCTGACTGGGTTAGAAAATATTCGGCTCAAAGCATTGATGTCTGGAATGACTAATAAAGAAATTGATGAAAAAATGCCTGAGATCGTGGCCTTTGCTGATTTGGGTGACTTTATCAATCAACCGGTTAAAAGCTATTCCAGTGGGATGAAATCACGGTTAGGCTTTGCTATTGCTGTTCATAATGATCCAGATATTTTAGTTATTGATGAAGCTTTGTCTGTCGGTGATGAAACTTTTTATCAAAAATGTGTGGATAAAATCATGGAATTTAAAGCAGCCGGAAAAACCATCTTTTTTGTCAGTCATGCTTTAGGACAGGTAGAAAAACTTTGCGACCGAACGATTTGGATGCACTATGGTGATTTACGGATGTTTGGTCCTACTGAAGAAGTAATGGCTGAATATCGCAAATTCATTGATTGGTTCAAAAAGCAGCCAAAGAAAGAGCAAAAAGCGTATCAAGACAATTATAAAGAAGACCAGAAAGCCTTTAATTTGGAGAAATTAGCAGAAAAAAGCCGTGAAGATCACTTCTTGCAACAACAAAATCTTTCGGACCAAATGATCCAAAAAAACTTGAAACGTACACCTTTAGGGGAAAAAATGAGCTGGCCAACCAAAGGAATCCTAGGTTTGGTAGTAGCCGCAACGATATTTTGTTCGCTGGTTTCTTTTAGTGGGCGTTCGATTACTTACGCAATTAAGAATCCCGTTGAAACGATCAGTCAAGTTTTCAAATAAAGAAGATGTTTCTTTGTTTAGTTCATATAGAAAAGGAAGAAGTTTGTGAAAGAGATTGCTGCAGTTATAAAAGAACAATTTAAGCATGCGGGAATTATATTCCGGATGTCTCGATATGAGGATAAGGCTACTTATCAGAGCCATTATTTGGGATTAGCTTGGCAAATATTAAATCCTGCGATTCAAATCGGTATTTATTATTTGGTTTTCGGGTTAGGAGTGAACGGGAATAGAAAAATTGATGGCGTTCCTTTTATTATCTGGATGCTGATTGGGATCACTGCTTGGTTTTATATTAATGCATCTGTACTAGGCGCTTCTAATAGTATTCACCGACAAGTTGGAATGGTAGCAAAAATGAAGTTCCCAGTAAGCATTTTACCATCGATCAATATTATAAGTAATTTGTCATCCTACATTCCTATGGTGGCAATCGTCGTAGGTTCGTTATTCATAGCAGGTGTGACACCAAGCATCTATTGGTTACAATTTATTTATTACTTTCTTGCGATGGTCATATTCCTATTTGCTTTTGGTCTATTGAATGCGACCATAACAGTACTGATACGTGACTATCATATTTTTCTACAGTCTGTTTTGAGATTATTATTTTATGTTTCTGGTCCGATTTGGGATATTAATAACCGAAATATGCCTGTTTGGTTAATCAAGATTCTTCGCTTGAATCCATTTTACTATTTAATCGAAGGATTTCGTGATGCTTTCCTTTCCCGTGCATGGGTTTGGGAAAAAACGACTTACACACTTATATTCTGGTGTTTAACTTTGATGCTTCTTATTTTAGGAAGCCATCTGCATATGAAGTTTCGTGCTCGTTTTGTGGATTATATTTAAAAAAGTGACTATTTGCGGTGCACTCTCTAACTTAGAGGGTGCACTTTATTTTTGTTTTATTTTTGTTTATTTCAAAGAAGTTACGGAAGGATTAAATATGAAGTTGATGCATGATAGCGATTGCTGAAAGATGCGTTTTGTGGGAAAATTTATTTGATGAGTGAATTTTTATTGGCGAGGTGTAAGATGCGGAGATATCAAAAGGTAATTTTAGGTATTTTAGTCGTGTTAGTGGTTGGAATCATTGGAGTAACGATCTACGGGATGCAGGTTTATCAAGAGACGAATGCCACTTTTAATCAAATCTCTCACGCTGTTGATCGGAAAACAGACAAACGAGAGGAAGCGATCAGCATTGAAGATCGAGATCCGTTTTCCATTTTGCTAATGGGAATCGACACTGGGGCTTTAGGGCGAACCGAACAAGGTCGTTCGGATAGTATGATGGTGGTGACGGTAAATCCAGAAAAAAAACAGTCAACGATCATTAGCCTTGACCGTGATATTTATACACAAATCGTTGGGTACAATACGATCGATAAGCTGAATCATGCTTATGCTTTTGGTGGGGAGGCCATGGCCATGGACTCTGTTGAAAATCTCTTGGACATTCCTATCGATCACTATGTGACGATCAATATGCAGGGTATGCGGGATCTGATCGATGCAGTTGGGGGCATCGAGGTGACAAATGCTATCGATTTTACTTTAGAAGGTGTTCATGTCCCTGAAGGGCGAATTACTTTAGATGGTAAGACAGGTCTGGCTTATGCAAGAATGCGAAAACAAGATCCGGAAGGGGATATCGGTCGCCAAAGACGGCAAAGAGAAGTGGTTACGAAAATTCTTCAAAAAGTTATGAGTCTGGATGGTATCAGTAATTACCAAAAGATTCTTAAGGCGGTTGAAAAGAATTCGAAGACGGATCTTACGTGGGATGATATGATGGACATCGCTACCAATTATATCCCTGCTTTTACGACCATCAAACAAGAGCAACTCCAAGGAGAAGGGCAACTGATTGGTGGAGTGTATTATCAGTTATTGGGGACGAATCAGTTGTTACATACGCAAAATTTATTAAAGGAGCAGTTGCAACTTCCGACGAACGAGGGTTTGACCCAAGGCGACGAATTTACTAACGGATCGCCTAATTATCAGTTATACGACGACAGTCTGACCTTTTCAGAAGAAAACTCAACAACTGGAGAGTAGCTAGTTTCTTTAGAAGCCTAAAAAGCAGGATGACCGAAAGTCCTCCTGCTTTTTAGTTTTCCACAAAAGCACCAACGGAAATCTTGTTTCACGAAACCATCAAATGAAAAAACATAAGAAAGCTTAAAAAAACAATTTTTTCATGAAAGAATGAAAATGAAACAATCAAACTGTGAAACATTTACTCGGATTCACGCTAATTTTTATAGTTTTTTCTAAGGATTAATGGATATTTTTTGTTTTTTCTGTTTCGAATCGAATTTTTTGGTAAAATAGGACAGTAGTCATTATAGATTGGAAGGATAGATGAGATGAAGAATTTGAAAGATAAAGTTGTCCAAGGGATACGCAAGGGGCCAGAAGAACCAAAGGCTAAATCGTATCGCAAATCTCATGTTCCATTTCGATTGAACTTTTTGTTTTTTATTATTTTTGCTTTGTTTGTGTCCTTGATCGTTCAATTAGGCTATCTACAGATCGTCAATGGCGACAATATTGAGCAGCAGTTGAAAGCTTCATCTGTAGTGGAAGTCAAAGGAAGCGCCCCTCGGGGAATGATCTATGACGCTTCTGGAAAAGCGCTGGTGGAAAATCAAGCCAATGCAGCAATCACATTTACCCGCGGAAACAAAATGACCGCTCAAGATTTATTAGAAACGGCCAAAAAATTGAGCGAGTTGATCGAAGTACCTGTGGACAAAAACTTGTCTGATCGTGATCTTAAGGACTTTTGGCTGGCCGATGAAGAAAATCTTGAAGCAGCAACTGACCGATTGAGTGATGAAGAGCGTTCTTTAGGTACTTCTGAACAATATGCGGCAACCGTTGATAAAGTGACAGAAGATGAAATCAATTTCTCTGATGCAGAATTAGAAGCAGCCACGATTTTTAAGCGGATGAATAGCGCCCAATCTTTGAGTACGGTCTTTATTAAGACGTCGGATGTGTCTGACCGTGAATTAGCTGTTGTCGCTGAAAATATGGTTGATTTACCGGGAATCTCCACGGGGACTGATTGGACGAGAAACATCGTTGAAGGAAGTTCTCTGGCTAGTTTGATCGGAACGGTGACTAGTGAAGAACAAGGGATTCCGGAAGAAGTTTTGGATGAATTTTTAGAAAAAGGCTATGCTCGTAATGATCGAGTTGGACGTAGTTATTTAGAGCAGCATTATGAAGAAGTCTTACAAGGCACAAAATCCATTTCCGAGATTTCCCTTGATAACAATAATAATATTGAAAGTCAAAAAGAAACCTTTGCTGGGGCAAAAGGGGATAACCTTGTATTAACATTAGATGCTGAGTTTCAAGCGAGAGTTGATAAAATCTTGCAAGACAATTTCCAAAAACTGATTGATTCTGGGGCAGCAGAATATTCTCCAGGGGTTTACGCAGTGGCGTTAAATCCAAAAACCGGCGGCGTTTTGTCAATGTCCGGCTATCATCATGATACAGGTTCAAATGAATTGCAGGAAAATGCCATTGGTACCTTCATTAATTCCTTTGTACCAGGGTCCGTTGTCAAAGCAGGGACTTTGGCTGCTGGCTGGGAAAATGGGGTCTTAAACGGCAATGAAGTGTTATTGGATCAACCAATCAGAATTGGCTCCGATGTAAAAGCCTCAATTTTCAACCCAACTGGGGCAAATAATCGTAACCTTTCTGCGGAGCAGGCGTTGGAAGTTTCTTCTAACTCCTATATGATGCAAGTCGCTTTACGTTTGATGGGCATCAATTATCAGTCAGGTATCTCGATTCCAACAGTGGATCGTCAAGGGGATGTCTATGAAAAACTACGTTCGTCTTTTGCCTCTTTTGGTATGGGAACTGAAACTGGGATCGATTTACCGGGAGAAGCGACTGGTATCAGCACATCGATCGATAACATGGACCCGGTCAGTGATGGTGGGAAGATCCTTGACTTGGCTTTTGGTCAGTTTGATACCTATACCACGTTGCAGCTGGCACAATATGCAGCAACCGTTGCTAATGGTGGCAAAAGATTGCAGCCTCATATCGTCGACGGTATTTACGGCAATGATGAAACTGGCGGTCTTGGCTCACTGATCGAAGAGATCGAACCAACGGTATTGAATGAAGTTGGTTTAACAGATGCTCAAATGCAAATTGTTCAAAATGGATTTTATGATGCAGTTCATGGAACGGATGCTTGGGCAACTGCCAAAGGCTTGGCTTCTGCGAAAATGGAGGTCTCTGCCAAAACAGGTACTGCCGAAACACCAATTGTGGATAGTAATGGCAATACCATCAGCTTAGTTAACCTAAACATCGTTGCCTACGGGCCAAGCAGTGATGCGGATATTGCGATTGCGATCGTAATGCCTCAATTAAAAGGCGACACAGATACCCATCCAAATATTCAAATCGCCAAAGAGATCATGGATGCTTACTACGACTTATATATGAAATAAGCATAAAAAATCGCAGTGAAGACTGCGGTTTTTTTGTTTTATAAGAAAACTGATAGAAAACCAACATTTAGTGAGAAAGACTTGCTATTTTTGAATGATTGGCTTAGAATACTAGCGGTCAAGAGATAATTTTGATTTGCACGTTAAATAAAAAGATAAACTGATGATAAAAGGGGTAAAAAACGTAATTATGAACAAGGAATGTTTAAGTAAGCAAGAACTAATGAAGCAGTTGGGACAATTTACACCATCTGAAAAAAAGGAGATTCGGGATTATTTACAACGGAAAAATCCATTGCTTTTCCGAAAATTTGAACGAATGAAACACGATTTATATCGCTTGGAATCACGGCGTGTCCAATGCGAGATTGAAAATAACGAAAAGGAGTTAGGTCTTCTAAACGACAAGATCCTTTTAAAAAAAGAAGATTTTCTTGAGCTGTTATTAGCCATTCGAAAGAAAAGAGGGTAATGGATGGAATTTATTGAACTCGTCATTATCATTGCAATTCTTGTCACATTATCAAATGTGGCGAGCAAAATATTGCCCTCAGTACCGATCTTTTTTATTCAAATCATCTTAGGAATTTTATTAGGTCTTACAGAAATGGGTCAAGAGATCGCCTTTGAACCGGAAATGTTTTTAGTAATGATCATTGGTCCATTGCTATTTCGAGAAGGGGAACGAGCAGATGTACCTGAGATCCTAAAAAACAGCAAGATCGTGCTGTTTTTGGCTTTTGGTGGCGTGTTAATGACGCTGTTTGCGGTCGGCGGAACCCTCCATTGGTTGATGCCGACGATACCTCTGGCTGCTTGCTTCGCTTTCGGGGCTGCGTTAGGACCAACTGATGCGGTGGCAGTCTCCTCATTAGCAAAGCGTTTGAAAATTTCCAAAAACATTATGCATATTCTTGAAGGCGAGGGCTTACTGAACGATGCTTCGGGGGTTACCGCATTACAGTTTGCTATCGTGGCTTTGACTACCGGGAGTTTTTCAGCAGCCAACGCAGGCTTCCAACTTCTTTTCTCTAGTATCGGTGGCGGGCTTGTCGGTTACTTGATCGTATGGCTGAAACGCCGGATTTTACGTTTTATTGAAAAAATCTCGGCACAAGATGTCACAGTATACTTATTGATTGAACTGCTCTTGCCATTTGCTGCCTATTTGCTGGCAGAAATGATTGGCGTCTCAGGGATTATCGCAGCAGTTGTGGCAGGTGTAGCCCAAGCCCAAAGAAAACGCCGGATCTCGTTGTTTGATGCAGAATTAGCGAACATTTCGGAAAGCACATGGTCGACCATTGTCTTTACATTGAACGCATTAGTGTTTCTCTTTCTAGGGATCGAGTTGTCACAAGTCTTTTCACCGATCTGGGAAAGCAAAAACTATGCAAACTGGCATCTAGTCATCACGATTTTAGTCGTCACAGCGGTGATTTTCCTCGTACGTTTTATCTTTTTGCTATTTTATTATTGGTTCTTACAGTCAAAAAAACAAGTATCCATGAATCAAGTCGCCTTGTTGACCTTTGGTGGCGTCAAGGGAACAGTCAGTTTGGCAGCCATCTTCATTTTACCGGTGATGGTGCATGATACACCGTTTCAGGAACGGAGCTTGCTCCTGTTTTTGACCGCCTGTGTAATTTTGCTGACATTGATCATCAGCGTGATGGTCTTACCTTATTTGGCAGATGGTGAAGCTGCCGAAAGTGTCGACTTCAATCACTTGCTGATCTTAGAAGACGTCATCGAACAATTGGAAGCAGAAGAAAAACAAGAGCTTTCTGATAAAGGTCGCTTAGCGATCGATGCTGTCATCAATTCCTATGAAAATCGTCGTTGGGAATTGTATCGCAATAGTTTGACTGATTCAGAAAAACAAGAAATCCAAGAAATTCAAGGATTGATTTTATCGATCGAACAAGACGGCTTGGATGAAGCTTATCGAAATGGGAAAGTCAGCCTAAATGGCTATCGTTTTTATTCACGCTTTATTTCTCAGCAGCAGCATTCCCTCGCAAAACAAATTCTCTCATTCTTTAGTTTTTGGCTCTTCTTTATTCAGCGTTTTATTCGTGTACTGATCCATCCACGTTTGTTTTTACAGCGGCAGCAGCAACTGAAAGATGCCTTGAAACAACGAGACATTTCTGAAGTACAAAAAATCTACTTAAAAAACAGCGAATACATTTTTCACAGTTTGAGCAATTTAGAAGATGTTTATGATTCCTCGCTGATCAATTTCTTTATTCGTCAACGAGAAATGAGCATCAAACGGTTTGAACATAGCAATTTCATTGAAACGATCATGATTGAGCAAGACCCGATTTTTGTTAAGAAAGTCCTTTGGGGCTATTATCTTGAGCGCAAGACGATCGATGAATATGAAGTGGCTGAGAAAATTTCAACGATTTCTGCAAATGAGTACCGACGCAATGTCAATCTGTTAGAATCGTATGCGATGTCTCGAGCGGAAGAACAACCGAAACAGCGGATGTTCCGCCGATAATATGTCTCTAAAGGCGCGCAACTTGATGCACGTTTTATGGAGTGTCTCCGTCAGGTTATTCCTAAAAGATGATCAACATCGATGATCAGAGGGAATAAACTGACGAAGGCATTCTTTTTTATTGCAAAAACTGCTCCTTTCTCTCATCGTTTCCTCGGATGAAATGTGGTACAATGAGCGAAGAAAAAACTCAGGAGGGATTCTGTGAAAGAATTAAAAGTAAGTGAATTAACCAAAACTTACGGTGAAAAAACACTGTTTGATCAGCTTTCTTTTCTGATACATGAAAAAGATCGGATCGGTTTGATCGGTGTCAATGGCACGGGGAAATCAAGTTTGCTGCGAATCTTAGCAGGTTTGGATCGTGGAGATGGTGATCGCCAAACTGTTTTTGCTAGTCAAGATTATCGAATTGGCTTTTTAGCGCAAGACAATCAGCTACAAGAAGAATTATCCGTTGTAGATGCTGTTTTTCAAGGGACCAGTCCGCTGATCCGCGTTGTTCGCGACTATGAAAAAGCGCTGATTGCTTTAGAAAATAATGGTATGGATCAACAAACGCAGCGCAATTATCAATTGGCAGAAGAAGCGATGAATAAAGCGGATGCTTGGAACACAGATACAACAGCCAAAATTATCCTCCAAAAACTTGGGATCAGTGATTTAAAGAAAAAGGTCAGTGAGTTATCTGGAGGTCAAAAGAAACGAGTGGCTATGGCTCAAGTATTGATCGATGAACCAGACCTGTTGTTATTGGATGAACCGACTAACCACTTAGATTATGATGCGATCCAATGGTTGGAAGGCTATCTAAAAAATTATCGGGGTGCGTTATTGATGGTGACCCACGATCGCTACTTTTTGGATCGAGTCGTTAACCGAATCTTTGAATTGTCCTTTGGCAAGCTGCATGAATATCAAGGCAATTACGAGACGTATCTTCATGCTCGATCAGAACGAGAACGAGTGGAGGAGACGCAAGAAGACAAGCGCAAGCAGTTATACAAACATGAGTTGGCTTGGATTCGCACCGGAGCAAAGGCCCGTACAACGAAACAACAGGCACGGATCGATCGTTT
This sequence comes from Enterococcus sp. 4E1_DIV0656, assembly GCF_002140695.1. Classification (NCBI taxonomy): domain Bacteria; kingdom Bacillati; phylum Bacillota; class Bacilli; order Lactobacillales; family Enterococcaceae; genus Enterococcus; species Enterococcus sp. 4E1_DIV0656. Next base: position 2,241,561 of record NZ_NGLF01000001.1, read on the forward strand.
CGATGATTTAAAAGAAAACCTACATCAAGTAAAACGTAACGGCGAAGTGGCCATTGATGTTGCTACGACACGCTTAGGCAAACAAGTCTTAGCGCTAAAAGATGCGAGTTTCCAGATTGAAAACAAAACGATTTTGTCTCACTTTGATTTGTTGATTCAATCAAGAGAACGCTTAGGGATCACAGGAGAAAACGGTGCGGGCAAATCTACGTTGCTCAATATTTTAGCTGGTCGCCTGCCTTTAGAAGAAGGGGAGCGGACGATTGGCGTGACTGTGAAAATGGCTTATTATACGCAAACGATTGAAGCGATGAACCCTGATCAGCGAATGATTGCTTATTTGCAAGAAGCAGCCGAGGAAGTGCAAAAAGTGGATGGCTCACAAGTCAGTGTCGCAGAAATGCTGGAACAGTTTTTGTTTCCGCGATCCATGCACGGCACTAAGATCGGCAAGCTGTCTGGCGGGGAAAAACGACGCCTATTTTTGCTCAAGCTATTGATTGGGCAGCCAAATGTTCTCTTGTTAGATGAACCGACCAACGATTTGGATATTGATACCCTGACGATTTTGGAAAATTATTTGGAAACATTCCCAGGTGCAGTAATCACTGTTTCCCATGACCGCTACTTTTTAGATAAAGTTGCCCAAAAATTGCTGATCTTTGAAGGAAACGGCAGGATTAAGTCCTACTTTGGTTCCATTAATGAGTATCTAGCAGCCAATACCAATAAAGCTAGTTCATGTGTACTAGAGCCAAAAGAATCAAAAACCGATTCCCTTTCTGCTGATAGTGAGGAGTCTGCTGCAACGCCTGTCAAAAAGAAACTGAGTTATATGGAACAAAAAGAGTGGGCGACAATTGAAGATGATATCGCGGCTTTAGAAGAAAAAGCAGCCGCTTTGACTGAAGAGATGAATCATCAAGGAGCTGACTTTACCAAGCTCCAAAAATTACAGCAAGAAATCAGCGAGGTTGAAACGCAACTTGCAGAAAAAATGGATCGTTGGGAATATTTGAGCGAATTTGTGTAGAGTAAAGGAGAGAACGATGGAACAAGCATATTTAGATCTAGGAAGAAAAATATTAGCAGAAGGCAATGATAAAAGTGATCGTACCGGAACGGGAACACGCAGTGTCTTTGGTCACCAAATGCGTTTTGATCTGTCCCAAGGCTTTCCATTGTTGACAACCAAGAGAGTTCCTTTTGGCTTGATCAAAAGCGAATTATTGTGGTTTCTAAAAGGAGATACCAACATTCGTTATCTCCTAGAACATAATAACCACATTTGGGATGAATGGGCGTTTGAGCGCTATATTAAAAGTGATGCTTACACAGGTCCTGACATGACGGACTTTGGCCGTCGTTCCCTAGTGGATGAAGCTTTCAATGAACAGTACCAACACGAGTTGAAACAGTTTTGTGAAAAAATCTTATCTGATGATACTTTTGCTGAAGCCTTCGGCGATTTGGGACACGTTTATGGGTACCAATGGCGCCATTGGGAAAAAAGTACGGGCGGGTTTATCGATCAAATCAAAGAAGTGATCGACATGATCAAGACGACGCCAGATTCTCGCCGCTTAATCGTCTCTGCTTGGAATCCAGAAGATGTACCGACGATGGCGTTGCCCCCTTGTCACACGATGTTTCAATTTTATGTTCATGATGGTCGCTTAAGCTGTCAGTTATATCAACGCAGTGCCGATGTCTTTTTAGGCATTCCCTTCAATATTGCTAGTTATGCGCTATTAACGCACCTGATTGCTCATGAAACTGGACTAGAAGTCGGAGATTTTGTCCATACATTAGGTGATGCTCATCTGTACAGTAATCATATAGAACAGATGAAGGAACAGTTGACTCGTTCGGTACGTCCGGCGCCAAGCTTACAGTTAAATCCTGAAAAACAGTCAATCTTTGATTTTGAAATGGAAGATATTACCCTGGCAGGGTATGATCCGCATCCAACAATCAAAGCACCGATCGCAGTTTAAGTGGTTGTTTGGTTTCATTTCATAAAGAAAGGAATGAGGCGTAATGGAAAATACCCACAAACGAGGCTTTGCGGCGACCTTCCATCAGAGACATGCCGGATCAATTACTCCAGTGCTCATTGAGCAAGTCATTGATTTCTTGGATCAGCACTATGATGCAGTTTGGCTATCCGTATCCGAAGAAACGGTGCCGGAGCTAAAAGCAGCCATTCGTTCAAATCAGCAGTGTACTGCCATTTTTATACCAGCAAAAGGGGCGGCGGATGCCCGCAGAAGGCTTATTTTTGCGGCACAGCATACTTTACCAATGCTGGATTCATTGCATATTTGTGATTTTGATCGCGTAGTGACGTGGATCGAGACGTATCCAGAAGAACTTGTGGCAATAAGCAAACAGCCGTTACCAGAGAATACGTATTGTATCCTAGGGCGAACTGCAAGGGCGTTTGCGAGTCATCCGCAAACGTGGCAAAGAACGGAGTGCTTGATCAACGAGATCGCTGCTGACTTTTTTCAAACACAAGAAATTGATGTCGCAGCTGGCAGTGCTCTCTTTCCTATCTCCCTGATACCGACCTTACTGAAAAACAACAACGCGCGTTTAAACGATGGGGAATGGCCGAGAAATGTCCAAAGAAGCGGCGGCACAATTGTTTACCAAGCCTGTGATGGCTTGCGCTTTGATGAGCGCAACAAAGATCCATTTGAGCATGAATCAGCTTTTCAGCTGATGCAGCGGCTGCAGGTTGCTGCTACTATTTCGGAATCATTTTATACAGAAGGGATGTAATTTTTATGTTGATCGCACTTTGGGCACAAGATCAAAAGGGTTTGATCGGAGCAGATGGCACGTTGCCGTGGCATTTGCCAAATGATTTGAAATTTTTTAAAGAGCAAACCATCAATAATACGATTATAATGGGGCGCAAAACCTTTGAAGGAATGGGAAAAAGATTACTGCCGCAGCGTACGACGATCGTTTTGACAAGTGATCCACACTATCAAGCCAACGGCGCGTTAGTGATGCATGACCGAGAGGAAATCTTAGCGTATGTGAAGCAACAAGAGCATCCCGTTTTTTTAACTGGTGGAGCGGGTGTTTTTGAAGCGATGATTGACGATTGCGATCAATTGTACCGTACAGTGATCGATGCGGAATTTAACGGAGATGTGTATTTCCCAGAGATTGATTGGACGCAATGGAAACTTGATCATGTGATCGATGGGATCGTCGATGAAAAGAACCGTTACCCCCATCAATTTGAATTTTATCATAGAAAATAAAAGAACAGGAAGCTTTCTGCAGCGAAAGTTTCCTGTTCTTTGTTTGTAAGCAATGCTTCATTTTTAGGTATACAACAAGACGGAGAAGTACATCAGTCCAGCACCTAACATAACGAATAAGTGCCAAACCACATGCATGAATCGAACGGATTTTAAACTATAGAATAGCGCACCTACAGTATAAGAAACACCACCGCTTGCTAGTAAAAATGTTCCCCAGTAGCCTAAATGTTCGATCAGAGGTTTGAAGGCGACGACACATAGCCAGCCCATGATGATGTAGATCAGGGTGGAGATTTTTGAGACAGTCTCTTTTTTATGAAGAGTCAGTGACTTATAAACGATGCCGCTAATTGCTAGTAGCCAAATCAAGACAAAGAGTGACCAGCCAAGCCAGCCTTGGATACTAAGCAAGCAAAAAGGTGTATAGCTTCCGGCGATCAGCAAGAAAATGGAGGCATGATCAAAGACTTGGAAGACCTTTTTTGCTTTGGTAAAAATCAAACTGTGAAATAAGGTAGAAAAGAGGAAGAGCAAAATCATCATCGACCCATAAATGGCATAGGAAACGATGTGGATAGGTGACCCTAGATTTGCCCCCTTGATTAAGAGGATGACCAGTCCTGCGATACTCAGTCCTAATCCGATCCCGTGGGTTACTGCATTTAATACTTCATTGACGATCAAATATCTGCGACTAAACTTCATGTGCTGCATTCGGCACCGTCCTTTCGAATCGAAATTAGATGAAAAAAAATTTTCTCTCTGTTATACTTAGTATAAATGGTCTGTGGTTATTTTACCACGAAAAAAGACTTGATTTAAAGAGAGAGTGAATATATGATGGCAAATCTTAAAATTGTGACAGATTCTTCCAGTACGATGGAACCAAGTGTCCGTGATGCTTTGGCTATCCATGTCGTGCCTTTATCTGTAATGATCGATGGTGTCGTTTATCCAGATGATGAAACGCTGCCGGGAGAAAAATTTATGCAAATGATGGCGCAAGCCAAAGAATTACCTAAAACTAGCCAGCCGCCAATCGGTCATTTTGTAGAACTATATGATGAATTAGGCAAAGATGGCAGTGAAATACTATCGATTCATATGACCAAAGGGCTTAGCGGAACCGTGGAAGCGGCTCGTCAAGCCAGTCATCTATCAAAAGCCAAAGTCACTGTGATCGATAGTGACACGACAGACCAAGCGTTGGCTTTTCAAGTGATTCGGGCAGCAGAATTGGCTAAAGCCGGTAAGACACTAGAAGAAGTTTTACCAGAGGTGGATTTGGTGCGGGAGCATACGAAATTATTTATCGGCGTTTCAACGTTAGAAAACTTAGTAAAAGGCGGTCGTATCAGTCGTGCCAAAGGTCTTTTATCGAGTTTGCTGAACATGAAAGTGATTATGGATTTTGATCATTCAGAACTGATTCCAGTCGTCAAAGGACGTGGTGTCAAGACCTTCAATAAATGGTTTGAAGAGTTAAAAGCTGAACTGAAGAGTATGCCTAAAGTGACGAAAATTGGTATTTCTCATGCTGAAGGGTTAGAAATCACAGAACGTTTCCAAAAGGAATTAGCGGAACTATTCCCCGAGTTGGATATCCCCTTGTTGCACACGACACCGATCATCGCCACTCACACAGGTAAAGGTGCCTTTGCGATTACTTATAGTACGGAATAAAAAAGCATGTTTTCTTTCAGCGATTCGTTTAATGACGAATCGCTTTTTGGCGTATGACAAGCTGTCAGGAAGAAAAAACAAAAAAAGAAGCTGCCTATGCTTGTCGACTCTTTGGCAGGTAGCTGTTTTCTTTCTTAAGTTTGAAGGATTGCGACTAGGAATTTTATGAGAATTTTGTTAAAATAGCAAAGATTACAAAGGAGTTTGAATACCTGTGAAATGGAAGAAATTAGTAACTTATCTACTCGTTGTGGGATTGATAGCTATTGGAACTAGCTTACTGTTTCATTTTACTGTTCCCAAAGCCCAACCATTGCTGACCCCTGTGGACAAGCTAGCAGCCAATGATTCGAAAAAATCCGCCATTGAATATCTCGCTCTTGGGGATTCCTTGACAGAAGGGGTTGGTGATGAAACAGCTCGTGGTGGCTTTGTGCCAATTTTGGCTGGGGATCTAGAGGATCGCTATGATTTGAGCAATTTGGTAACTAAAAATTATGGGGTCGCTGGTGAAAGAAGCGATCAGATTTTAAAGCGAGTGAAAAACGATGAAGACTTACGCCAAGATCTTAGTCAAGCGGATTTGATTACCTTGACTGTCGGCGGTAACGACGTACTAAAAGTGATTCAGAGCAATTTCTTCGGCTTGAGCATTGAGACGTTTACGGAACCGATGGAAGATTACCAGGAACGTTTAAAAGACTTATTTGCTCAAATCCGCGATTTGAATAGTGATGCACCAATCTATGTCTTGGGCATCTACAATCCATTTTATCTGAATTTCCCAGAAATCACGGATATGCAGACGATCATTGATAACTGGAATAAACAAACGGAAACGTTCGTCAATCAGCAAGACAATGCCTTTTTTATTCCTATCAACGATTTGCTCTATAAAGGGTTAAGTGATGAGGTCGGTATTGCTGATACAGAAGAAGGAGAATCAGAGAAAACTGCCGAATCATCGGACACAGAACGCTTATCTGATTCATCGACGACAGCTTCGGACGAATCACAAAGCAGTACTTCAACGACAACTGACTCATCGCAAACTGTCGGGAATAATATCACAAACAATGTTTTGTATGAAGGCGATCGCTTCCATCCCAATAATCTTGGGTATCAACTGATGGCGAATGCCGTTCGCGATGAAGTGATCAAAACGCAAAATTATTGGTTGCTAGAGGAGGAAGCAAAATGAAACCAAGCGAATCAACGAAGCAGCCGGAAAAAACAGCTGCAACGAAAAAAAAATCGATCAACTACTGGAAAATTGCTTTTCTAGTGTTGGTCGGTATCCTTTTAGGCACAACGGTTTTCTTTGCTTCAAGAATTTTTCAACAGCGAGAAACCGGCTTAAATGAAAGTGCTGAACTTGTTCAACGGGAGGGCAGTCCTGTTCTGACCGTTAACAGCAACAAGAGCCAGGTCAACCAATTGATTGATTTTTATCTGTCAGATTTTCAAAAAGATCAAGAGGTCAAGTATAATTTTGAGCTAAGAAATGAGGCATTGTTGACGGGAGAGTTTCAAGTATTAGGATTTCCTATCACCTTCTATCTCTATTTTGATCCTTACGTGACCGAAGAAGGTAACGTTCAATTGAAAGCCAAAAGCTTATCAATCGGCACCTTGGATCTGCCCACCAGTGAAGTAATGAAAATGATCAAACGTAGTTTTAAATTTCCTGACTGGATCGATGTCAATGCCGATGAACAAATCATTTTGATACGTTTGGATCAATTCCGTATGCAAAATGGCTTGTTTATCAAAGCCAACAAAATCAATCTTGTGGATGATGAAATTCAAATGAGTTTATATTTACCAGCTGAAACGGAGGATGAATAATGGAACGAGCAATTTTTGCCGGTGGGTGCTTTTGGTGTATGATCCAACCCTTTGATGAATTAGAAGGGGTGCATTCAATTTTTTCCGGCTATACCGCAGGACATACCGAAAATCCAACCTATGAAGAAGTCAAAAGCCATCAAACAGGGCATACTGAAGCAGTGGAAATCATTTTTGATCCTGAAAAAATCAGTTATGAAGACCTTTTGACGATCTATTGGCAGCAAACGGATCCGACAGATGCTTTTGGTCAATTTGAAGATCGCGGCGACAATTATCGTCCGGCTATCTTCTATTTTAATGAAGAGCAGCGGAAAAAAGCCGAAGCCAGCAAAGAGGCGCTTCAGGCTTCCGGTCGATTTACCGATCCGATCGTGACCACGATCGAACCAGCCCAACCTTTTTATTTAGCGGAAGAAGAGCACCAAGAGTATTATAAAAAGAATCCTGAGAATTTTGCTCGCAATCATGCCCGTAGAGCAGCCTTTTTAGAAAATCATTGGGAGCAAGAACATGCGTAAAAGTTTTTATACCTATTTAATGGCAGTCAAAGGACCGAGTCATACAGATGAGGCCCAGATCTTTGCTACTCATGCAAGTCATGATATCCAGTTTCCGAAGCACAGCGATGACTATGATGAAGTCTCTTCTTATCTGGAACTAAATGTTGATTATTTGCCATCCATGGATATTTTTGATCGTATCTGGGCAGAGTATCTCGAAAATAACAAATAAAAAAACGATTCTTCGTTTTGTATGGTTGCATAAAATCCGCAGAACGGAGCTGTTTTTTCTCAGAGAGGTGTTGTGAATGAAAGGTTTAACGACGAGCCGATATATCGTTTCTCTCGTTTGTGTCGCAATTTTGTCAGGAGGCGGTGTCTATTTATGGCAAACGGCTCAGCAAAATCAGCAGACGACGCAACCGGTGACAGAAACGACCACAGAAGCCAGCGGAATGGAGAAAATCCAGTCGCTATATGACCAAATCCTTGCGAATTATTACCAAGAAGTTGATGAGGATGCCTTGATAGAAGGTGCCCTTCAAGGGATGACTGATGCGCTAGATGATCCTTATACGACGTATTTGAACCAATCAGATGCGGATAACTTAGAACAATCACTTTCTGGAAGTTTTGAAGGGATTGGTGCTACCTTGTCAATCGTTGAAGACTATCCAGAAGTCGCACAAGCGCCGATAAAAAATACGCCTGCTGAAAAAAGTGGTCTGCGGATCAATGACCGAATCGTCAAGGTAGACGGTGAAGATACGCAAGGACAGGAATTATCTGAAGTTGTGGGAAAGATTCGTGGTGAAAAAGGGACGAAAGTCACCTTAACGATTCAACGTGATCAGGACACCTTTGATGTGGAGATCACTCGTGATGTGATCCCAATCGAAACAGTCCATGGAGAAATTGCTGAAAATAATGACACAATCGGTCGTATCGATATTACTTCCTTTGGTGAAAACACAGCAGCTGAGTTGAAAGAAACCATCACCGAACTGCGAGAAGCCGGCGCAAAGTCGTTTGTTTTGGATTTAAGACAAAATCCTGGCGGATTGCTGGACCAAGTACAGATCATGGCAAGTATGTTTTTAGAAAACGGCCAAACGATCGTGAAGTTTGCCAACAATCAAGGGGTGGTCAGTGAGACCAAAGCGAGCGAAGCATTGGATGAAGGATTCAAAGTCACAGAACCGGTCGTTGTTTTAGTCGACGGCGGCAGTGCCTCTGCATCGGAAATTTTTGCCGCAGCCTTGCAAGAATCAGCGGATATCCCAGTTGTTGGTACAGAAACCTTCGGCAAGGGAACCGTTCAGAACGTGAAGGATCTGGGGGATAATAGTGAATTAAAAATGACGGTCATGAAATGGCTGACACCGGATGAAAATTGGGTCAATGATCAAGGTGTGATGCCGGATTATGAAGAGGACTATCCAGAGTATGCGTATTTCCCGCCATTACCACGGGACAATGCCTTAAAAGCTGGACAATCATCAACGGCAGTCAATAACCTAAATCAATTTCTTAAAGCGTTAGGGTATGCCACTAGTGGTGATACCTTCAATGATGAGACGACAGCAGCAGTGAAGACTTTTCAAGAGGCTCATGATTTAAAAGTGACTGGGGAAGTCGATGCAGACACTGCCCAAGCGATCGAAAAAGAAGTAACGGAGAAACTCAAAGCAGAGGACCCAGCATATTTAAAAGCACTGTCCTTGCTTTCTGAAGAATAAACTAAGTGAAAAATTGGAGAGGAGGCAGACGTGTGGAGGCGAAAAAATTCTGGGTTGATCGTTTTTGGCTAGTAGTGAAATATGCGTTAATTGCTTTTGCAACAGCATTCTTGATTCGGGCATTCTTGTTGATCCCAGTTCCTGTTGAAGGAAATTCGATGGAAGGAACCTTAAAACAAGGAGACATGGTGGTCATTGAGAAGATTTCGCCAATCCAACGTTTTGATGTCGTTGTTTTCCAGTTGCCGGATGGTTCGACCTATATCAAGCGGGTGATTGGCTTACCGGGTGAGTCAGTGAAATATGTCAATGATCAGCTTTACATTGATGATGAACCGGTAGATGAAGATTTTCTAGTGAAGAACCGCAGCAATGATCACGAGTCTGTCTCTTACACCAATGACTTTGATTTGGAATCTTTATTAGGTGTTGAGAAATTAGGGAAAGATAGTTACTTTGTCATTGGAGACAATCGACGTGCCTCCAAAGATAGCCGTTCCTTTGGACCAATATCAGGAGAGGCCATTTTAGGCAATGCTCGTTTTGTTTATTATCCATTGACTCATATTCGATTGATTTAGTCTGTGTAAAATCAATAAATAATTAAATAATGAATCCCCCCCTTGGAATTATCCGTTGATTCCAAGGGGGGATTTTGTCTAGCTTTTTATTCTTTTTCCAAAGGGAAATGGTTAGCATCGAAAGAAGCGTTTGTTTAGTCACTAATTGCTGTTAATTTTTTTATTTTTTCATTAAAAGCATTCGATAGTTTCTGACATAAATTCGTTTCAAAATCACGATAGCGACAAAAATCAATGATTGCCGAGTTTTCTTCGGTTGTAAAAGGGGGTAAAAGCTGTGGTGAGCTCAAAATATAAAAGTCAAAAGGTTCTTCAGTTGGCAGCGTGATCCGTTCAATTTCAACGTAGGGCAACCGTTCACATATATTAAAAACTTCCATGGAAACCAAGTAGTTAGATACATAGACAAAAGCAACTTTAAGTTTATATTTTTGTTCCTTTTCAATGTAAATGGGATAAAGCAAACAGGCTTGATAAAAAGCAAGATCGGTATAACAGGTTTTTAACCACTCATAACCTTTACGATTTGCTATTTTACGCCAAAAACTTTGAATGGTATTTGTCAAAATCGTATGTAATGGGTATTTATCCTTAATGACATTTGCTTCGAAAAAATTCGAAAGGGGGACTTTTTGCTTAAATATACAGAACTTCAACAACGTAAGATATGTATTCATATAAAGGAACGACTGATGGTCGAAGTCAAAATCACAGAGAAATTTTTGGCAATGTTCTTCAAACTCAGTCATCAGCTCTTTTAATTCTAGCTTTTCGTGATTGTAACAATCCGTTACAATCGGAAGACGCACATCTTTGGCAGAAGTCAGCATCGGCCAGTAATAAAAAAGAAAGAACAAAGAATTGATCTCAAGAATGTCTATTGCTGAATCAATGATCATAAAGAAAGCAGAGAAGAAATCAAGCTTTTCACCACTGGGGATAAATGATCGGTTCGTTAACTGATAAAGATTTGTCTTGTGACCATCCTTTAAACGAAACAGACAAATCTTGCAATGAAGTAAGGCTTCTTTTTTGCCAATTTCATACTTGCTTTTGTATTTCGTTCCTTCATAGGTAACAAAAAGCTCTTCGATCTCTTGGTCAAAGGCCTTCACCAAACTATCCCCTAAAGAAATGTGCCAGATAAAATTAAACAATAAGATGCGAATCACCATCTCTGAACCGATAAGCGTCATGGCGGATTGATTTAAGGTTACGTTGAATTCCTTTAAATGATCCTGAAGCTTTTTAGTTTGTCGGAAACAAGTCGAACGACTGATATAGTTTCTTTGGCAAAATGCCAGCAAACTTTCATCTTGATTGGTCAAGATACTTAACAACATTTTATAAGAAATACTTTCTTGGGCTAAAAACTGCTGATATTGATTGTATTCAATCAAATTTTTAGGGAGACTAAGGGTGTTTTTATGTAATGAAAGATTTACTGGGGAGAGGTTTTGCAGGTCCTCTTGGATCGAGGAAAGTAAACTTTTCAATCTCGTTGCACTTAAATGGGTCAGATTTTTCACGAACTCTATGTTGTATTCACCCGGAGCAATTGATAGTAGTTTTCCGTAGAGTCCGATTTTGTCTAATGCTCGGGTATCTAAGAGTATTTTTTCAATCAAATGATCACCTTCTTATTTTATTAATAACTTATTTATATTACTGTGTAAAGACACGTCTCAAAACTTTTGCTTTTTTTTAGAAAAACTGAGACAAATTTTTGCCAGAGCTGTCTCATAAAGAACAAAAATAGAAATCGCATGTGAAAAACGCTAGTTTTTTTTAGTTATTAAATAACGTTGGTTAATTGGTTCCGCTTTGAAATAAAAAACTTTTTTTATTTATGAATAACTACAGATGCGTAAATTTTTCCTGTTTTTCAGAAAATAAAAAAAAGAGGTGTCTTTCGCTTCTTTCTTGTATCATCAGCTTGTAATTTTTGATTCTTTGAAAGGAGGTCTTTTTATGTTTTTGACAAAGAGACACCACTGGTTCTCTTTCATTTTCTGTATGTTAGGGGGGATATTATTTTTCATTTATTCGAGTTTGCAAACAAATGGGACAGCAAGTGCACAAGAAGAAAATACGATCGCTATTACCGAAACGGAGCAGATCAAGCTGACAGGTCAACGGGAGGGCAATCAATTTACTTTACGATATCAGCTATCACAAAAAAACAAACAGCAACGCATCTGGCTGCAATTATATGCACTTGATGAAACAAAAGAACAACCGCTAACGAAAACGAACAACAAAGAGGTGGTTTTTATTGAGGATGAATCCGCGCAGTCTTGGCTAACAACACAAGACTTCTTGCAAACACCCTGTGAACAAGAAGTAACGTTTCAACTACCTAGTGAAACAAAAAAACTGAAGTTGGCGATTCAGATTGAAGAATATGATCACGAAAATCAAGAATCGCACAAATTGGCGTCTTTGGATGAATTGATAGTTGACATTCCGCTTGCGACAGAATCTGCTTCCTCAGATAGGGTGGAAGTCAGCTCAACTGATTCACAAGCTGCAGAAACCGGCACGGAGTCAACTTCGGAACAAGTGTCGAATGAAGACTCAAAAGGTGTTTCGAATGAAGAAACGCAGGAAGAGACAAAGGAAACAGGAACAACGACAAGTTCTTCTGAAGACGAAACACTCATTGAACCGTTTAAACAAGAACGTCTTTATCAAAAAACGACCGTTTCACAGGCTTTTGCTTCGATTGAACCAGATTATACGACAGACCAGAATGGAACCTATCCCACAGCTAGTTGGAAAATCGATGAAAAGAGCAATGTCTTAAATCATCAGGGGAACAAAGATGCAGGCGAAACCTGGGATGGCGTAGCTACATGGAATGGTGATCCAGAAAATTTGACCAACTCGTATATTGAGTATGGTGGTGTGGGAGATGAAGCGGATTTTGCTTTACGGAAATTTGCAAAAGAGACGAATACTCCAGGACTGTTTGATGTCTACCTAAATGTACGAGGGAATGTTCAACGCCAAATTGATCCGATCGATGTTGTGTTGGTAGTGGATTGGTCAGGGAGTATGAATGAGATGGGACGCATCACTGAAGTAAAAAAAGGTGTGGATCGCTTTTTGAATCAAATTGAAGGAAGCGGCATTCAAGACAGTGTCTACATGGGCTATGTCGGTTATTCCAGTGATGGTAACAATTACCAAAACAAAACCTGCCAGTTAGGAAAATTTTCTGAAGTCAAAGAGACGATCCGAACGATGACGCCAGAAACAGCAGCTGGGGGGACCTTTACCCAAAGAGGGCTACGCCAAGCTGGGGATATGCTATCAACGCAAAATGGACATAAGAAAGTCATCGTTTTGCTAACAGATGGCGTGCCGACCTACAGTTATCATGTGTCCAAAGTGCATACACAAGCAGATGGTAGTTATTATGGAACCGCCTTTTCTCTTTCTCAAGACCAGCCGATGAATACTTCACATCTCTACAACGGGTATTTTGCATCTGATCAGTACGGTAACTCTAAATGGATCAACAATACGTTTGTCGCCACGATCGGTGAGGCGATGGCGTTAAAAGAGCGCGGGATTGAGATTCACGGATTGGGGATTCAACTGCAAGGGGATCAAACAGCTGGGTATACAAAGGACGATGTTGAGAACAAAATGAGACAGATGGTTTCTGCTGATGAAGAGGGGCATCTTTATTATGAGTCAGCCAATGAAGCAGCGGATATTGCCGACTATCTCGAGAAAAAAGCCCTTCATATTTCGGCGACAGTCACTGATGGAGAGATTACTGACCCCATTTCGCAGCCATTTTTATACGAAGAAAATAGCTTGTCCATCAAAAGTGTCGGGTCTGCTGTTCTAACGGTGCAGCCTGAGGTCACGATATCTGACAATACACTCAATGCTTCTGGTCTTTATTTAGGCGAAGGACAGGAACTGCAAATTCATTATCAAGTGCGGATTCAAACGGAAGCAGCGGATTTTAAACCAGATACTTGGTATCAAATGAATGGAGAAACGGTGTTTTATCCGAATCATCAGTCCGATCAAAAGGCATTGTTTGGTGTGCCATCTGCCAAAGCAGCTGGGAAGGAGTTGACGATCAAAAAAGTCTGGGAGGAATACGATGGCGATACGTCAAGTCGCCCAGAATCTGTCTATTTTGAAATAAGCAGAAGCCCAGTTACTAGCAAGGAGAGCTGGCAAACAGGATATCTCAAACTTACTGAGACCGATGCACAAGATCAGACAAGTTGGGAACGAAGCAAGGTTTCCGCGGTTTCTGAAAAGGATGGAACGGATTACGAAGAAACCCGTCTACTGCCGCTTTATAACAATCAAGGAGAAACGTTTAATTATCAAGTCACAAATGAACTGGCAGTATCAGGCTACGAGTCGACAAGAGTGGACGTTTCTACATGGAAAAACACAAAGACGTTTGTGCCCCTCGCATTAAATCTGATCAAAAAATCCGCTGTAGGAGAGGTGAAGCTGACAGGTGCTGTTTTTGAATTGACGGGCGCTGGAAAGACAGTAACCCTTGTGGATCAAGGGGATGGAACGTACGGGCTGCCAGCAGATACTACGTTGCAAAAAAGTCAGACGTATCGTTTAAAGGAAGTCACTGCACCGGCGGGACATCATTTGGCTAAGCAAACAGAGTGGCTGATCCATATTGATGAGCAAGGGCATGCGACGATTGATGGACAACCTGTCACACTGGTCGAGCATACGATTATCCTGGAGATTACCAATCCGTTTACAGAAATTCCAGTCGCTATTCGAAAATATACGTTGCAAAATGAGCAGCAAGTATTGTTAGCAGGCGCTGTCTTTTCTCTTCAACAAAAAACAGCAGGAGGGGATTATCAAGAAATCGCCTCAGAAACGTCGGATGATGTTGGGATGGCTGAATTTACGATCCTTGAGCCTGGCGCTTATCGTATCTCAGAAACAGCCGGTCCGCTCGGATATGATACGGTTGCCGGTGACTATGAATTTGTCGTTGGTACAGACGGAAAAATCCAGTATCAAGGGGAAAATGTCGACGGGGATGCCAACTGTTGGACCCTTACCCATGGCAATCAGTTAAAACCTTTTGATTTGGTGGTCAATAAACAGGATGAACTGGGACAAGCACTTGAGGGGGCAAAATTCCGGCTAAGTGGAAACGGACGGACTGTCGAACTGCCTGAAAACGGAGAAGCACTAGCGGTATTTCACTTCCAAGATCTCACACCCGGCAGCTATACCTTGGAAGAAACTGGTACACCCGCAGGCTATGCAGGTTTAACAGCACCTGTCCAAATCAAGATTGAAGAGGATGGTCAGGTCTTTATCGATGAAGAACGACTACCGAATCTTCTTGTTTCTGGAGAAAAGAACAATCAAATAGAATTGATCGTAACCAATCAAGTGAAAGTGTCTCTTCCTGAAACCGGAGGGAATTGGCATGGATGGATGGTCATTCTTTCAGCAAGTCTGCTAGTCCTTTTAGCTGGTAGCTATTTGCACGTTAAGCGCAAAGATAAGTCTTCATTAAAGTAATTTTTCCATTAGCGAATGAAAAACGAAAAAAAATTTAGAAGAGAGGAAAGAACAATGAAAAAGATTTTTAATCATACGAAAATGGTTTGTCTCCTATTTTTACTTTTGCCATTTGTCTTTTTTGGAACAAAAAATCAGCAAGTGTCTGCAGAGAGCAATTTGGCACAGATCCATCTCCATAAAAAGAAAATGGTCAATCTGCCAGGTTCATTGATTCAAAATAGTGGGACTGAGATGGAAGAGTTTGATCAATACCAAGGCTTAGCCGATGTCACTTTTTCTGTCTATGATGTGACAGCAGCATTTTATGAAAAACGATCTGCAGGGGCATCCGTTGAAGAAGCCAAGCGTCAAGTTCAAACCTTGACGTCTGGTTCCCCTATAGCTAGCGGGAAAACAGATGCAGCCGGTGATTTGGTTTTTGAATTGCCGAAAAAACAAGCCGATCGGGATGCAGTTTACACCATTGTAGAAGCCCCTAAAGACGGCGTTACCACTGCTGAGAATATGGTGATCGCCTTTCCCGTATATGAAATGATCCAACAAGCTGATGGCTCATATGTTTATGGAGAAGAAGAGCTAGACACGATCCATCTTTATCCGAAAAATATCGTCACAAATGAAGGAATGCTCCTTGTGAATAAGCGAGGAACGGGGGAAAACGAACCACTGAATGATGCGGAATTTGTTGTTTCAAAGCAAGAAGGACGCGAAAATACCAAGAAATACATTTTAAGTGCAGCCGATGGACTTTATACATGGACAACTGACAAACAGGCAGCGTACCGTTTTTTGACAGGCAAACAATATGCTGCTGGAGACGCTGGTATCGATGTGAGTGAGAACCAAAAAGGACAGCTAAAGATTGCGCAACTAGAAACAGGCGCCTATCAATTAGAGGAAACGAAAGCCCCAAGTCAAGCCGCCTTAATCGAGGAAGAAAGAATCAAGGATTTCTCGATTGATTCAGGAAGTAACGTTACTGTTGAGCTAACAATCAAGAATGACACAACAAATGTTACAAAAACAACACCACAATTAGACGGCAAAGACGTAGAGATCGGCGAAAGAATCCAATATCACCTAACAGTCAATATCCCATCAGGTATTCAAGATAAAGTAGGATCAGAAAACAAATACAAACATTTTCAATTGATCGATGCCCATGATCCAGCATTAACTTTTGAAAATACAGCTGAAGGAGAAACGGGCTATGCGTTGTATGATGGAGAGCAGAAAATCGATGCGACGAATTACCAAGTAACGGAAAAAGAGCATGGCTTTACGGTAACTATCAATCCAGAATTCGTGCCGCAATTAACGCCGGGAAATCAATTGCGCTTTGTGTATTATATGTATTTAAATGAACAGGCTATGCCTATCAATGGCTTTACGAATGAAGCAAATGTAGAAACGGATTTCATGACGGATCAAACGCCTCCAAGCGTGGAAGTTTTGACAGGGGGCAAACGGTTCTTAAAAGTCGATGGGGCTGTGACCGCTACCGAAGCATTGGCAGATGCAGTTTTTGTTGTACGGGATCAAGACCGTGATGATGCCAACTACCTGAAAATCGAAGAAGGAACCAAACAGGTATCTTGGGTGCAAACAGCGGATGAAGCGACGAAATTTACCACAGGGACAGATGGATTAGTTGATATCATCGGGTTAAAATTTGGCACCTACTATTTGGAAGAAGTAAAAGCACCAAAAAATTATGTACTGCTAACAAATCGCATCGCTTTTGAAGTACATGAAACGTCTTATGGAACGAAAGAGCAATTGGGAGATCCAGAAAAAGTCCCTAACCGCCGCAAAGGAACCTTACCGGCAACTGGTGGTGCCGGCACGTATTTAATGGGCGCCATCGGAGTGGTGATCGTTGGTTTAGCTGGGTGTTATTTTGTTAAACGGAAAAAAGGGTAAGTAAATGAGATGAAAATGCACGATGACAATCAAAAGGAAAAGAAATGGCACGAAAGTACCTACTCAAAAAGTGACTTTGTTGGATGTTCTAATGGGTATTCTGCTGCTGCTAGGTGTTCTGATCATCAGTTATCCTTTTGTAAGTAATCAGCTCAACACCTTTTTGGATCAACAGTTGATCAGCTACTACCAAAGCCAAGCTAAAAAAATGAGTGAAATAGAAAAACAACAAAAAAGGAACCAGTTGGAACGAGTAAATCAAGAGCTGGCACAGCATCCCAGCAATCCTGGAATCAAAGAAACGCAAGATTTATCAGAAACAAGGGACTCAGAATCAGGCGATACACCTGATTACTATGAACGACATACGATCGGCGTTTTAAAGATCCCCGTGATTGGTGTCGCTCTCCCGATTTTTGATCAAACCACCGATACGTTGTTAAAAAGAGGAGCAACATTATTGGAGGGCGCTTCGTATCCAATAGGTGGTGAAGATACCCATGCAGTTCTGTGCGGACACCGTGGGTTAACGAGTGCAACCCTCTTTACGGATCTGCCTAAGCTGCAGATCGGCGATGAGTTTTATATCGAAACGTTTGATGATACGTTGGCGTATCAAATAGATCAGATTAAAACGGTCGCCCCTGATGATACCGAAGCACTAAAAATTGTCAAAGGCAGTGATTATGTCACCTTACTAACCTGCACACCCTATATGGTCAATAGCCATCGTTTATTGGTTCGCGGCAAAAGGGTTCCTTACAATGAAGAAAATGAAACAAATGCCGCAAAAAAAGCAAACCAGCAGGATTTGTGGGTGCTGCTAGTTGTAAGCACCACACTATTACTACTCCTGCTGGTGATTAGCAGAATCAAAAGAAAAAAACAGCATGATTTGATCACTCTCAGTGATAAGAAGCAAAGATAGCAGGTTTTCCTCTAGATCCACTAGAAAATGACTTGTTAACCTTACTCAGAACGAAACATGTCGTGTGAAATATGGTACAATAACGAAGATAAAAGGTAGTAAAAAACAGTCGGTCTAATGGTAAAGGTGTCAGAAAAAAGGAAGAATGAGTGGGTAGACAAGCTTTTTTTCAACCACTTCCCCAAAATTAAAAAGCGAGAAAGCGCGTATGACGCATGAGAATCGCGCTGAAAGCTTTACCTATGCACGAGGTTGGAACAAGAACATTGTCCTAAAGCAATTTTTGCAAAATGCCCAGTGTGACTAGTTTCTCTGATGGTTTTAGAGCAAATAGTCCTCGTTCTTGTTAGGTATATACTGCATGGATTTAGACACTACTGTCTTTTTTTACCAATTCGAAGAAGTACCAAGGAGGAAAACGTTCAAATGACCATTCAATGGTTTCCAGGCCATATGGCGAAAGCCAGACGTGAAGTAAGTGAGAAATTAAAATTCGTGGATATCGTTTTTGAACTCGTGGACGCACGCTTGCCGATCTCATCCCGCAACCCCATGCTGGACCAATTATTACAGCAAAAACCACGATTGATCTTGATCAATAAAGCGGATTTAGCAGATCCCGTTCAAACCAAAAAATGGGAGCATTATTTCCAAGCACAAGGCTATTTAGCCTTGGCGATCAACGCCCAAGACAATCAAGGCGTCAAAGCCATTGTCCCGACGGCTAAGCAAGTCTTGAAGGAAAAAATCGCTCGTGACAAAGCCAGAGGATTGAAGCCCCGTGCGATTCGAGCGATGGTGATTGGCATTCCGAATGTCGGAAAATCAACCTTGATGAACCGTTTAGTAGGGAAGAAAATTGCTCAGACGGGTAATAAACCCGGCGTGACCAAAGGACAGCAATGGCTGCGTTTTGGGACTGATCTAGAGCTGCTAGATACGCCTGGGATCTTATGGCCAAAATTTGAAGATCCTGAGATTGGTAAAAAATTGGCATTGACGGGGGCTATTAAAGATCAGCTGATCCATTTGGATGATATCGCATTGTATGGACTTGATTTTTTTGCCCGCTATTATCCTGAAAGAATCGCCAATCGTTACCAACTAAAGGCGGAGGAAGAGGCGTTGTTAGCGCCGGACCTGTTGATGAAAATCACTGAAAAACGTGGGTATAAAGATAACTATGATCGAGGAAGCGAGCTTGTTGTCTTTGACATTCGGCAAGGAAAATTAGGCCGTTATACACTAGATCGAGTGGAGGAAATGGAAAGCCAAGATGAAACAACCGATTAAGACAATCAAAGAGCGATTATTTGATCCAACCTTTAATGACCCGGCATTTTTGCAGGAATTGCTAGCAGATGAACGCGCAGGGGTCCAAAAGCTGTTGCAACGATATGAGAAACAATTAGTCAAACAGCAGCTATTGCAGGAAAAATACGAAGAAATGATGCGTTTTGAAAACGAAGCATTTCAACAAGGCGCCCGTTTTATCTCCGGTTTAGATGAAGTGGGGCGCGGACCTTTAGCAGGACCCGTGGTGTCAGCTGCGGTGATTCTGCCTAAAGAATGCCAGATTTTGGGGTTAAATGATTCAAAACAGCTTTCTGCGAAGAAAAGAGAAGAACTGTTTATCGAAATTCAAAATAAAGCCGTTGCTGTCGGTATCGGTGTGGTTAGTCCTGAAGAAATCGATCGGATAAATATCTATCAAGCGAGCCGCCTGGCGATGAAAGAAGCTTTGATCGACTTAGCGGTCAAGCCGGAACATTTGCTCATTGATGCGATGACCATCGAGACCGACATCCCTCAACAAAGCTTGATCAAAGGCGATGCCCGCTCCATTTCGATTGCCGCAGCAAGTATCATTGCCAAAGTCTATCGTGACAATTTAATGAAAGATTTTCATGATGTGTATCCTTTTTATGGGTTTGATCAAAATGCTGGGTATGGGACCAAAGTTCATTTAGAAGGGTTAGCTGCCCATGGAATTTGCCCTATTCATCGAAAAACCTTTGCCCCAGTTAAACAATACCTATAAATTTCATCCATCCCTCTTTTTTTAGCGAATCTTATAAGTAAGATCACTAAGAAAAGAGGGCTTTGTTTATGAAATATCAACAAGCAACAGATTTTGAAAAACAGTTGATAAAACTGTACTACTGTCAGGGAATCGGTCTGCAAGGTTGCTGGAAGATTATTTGGCATTGGCTGGAAACAAAAGAAATGCGTTGTTCGTTGGAAGAGATGATTGCCATCGGCGTCCTTCCACAGCATAGGACGGTCTTTCGCCGATCGTGGGAGCAAATGACAGAAGAGCATATCACACAAAAGATGGGGGGACAAAACTACCTCACCTTCTTTTCAGCGGAGTATCCGATGCTTTTAAGACAAATTGCGGACCCACCATTATTACTATTTTACGAAGGAAATCTGCAATTGTTGCAAACGCCCATGATTGGATTTGTCGGCGCAAGAACAGCTTCTCGCTACGCGCGTAAAGTTTGCGAAAAGCTGATCCCGCCTTTAGTGACAGAAAACTATACGATCGTCAGTGGATTAGCAAATGGCGTCGACAGTTTTGCCCATGAATCAGCCATCAGAAATCGGGGACAAACCATTGCCGTGATTGCTTCTGGTTTGGAACATTGTTATCCTACTTCTGCGTATCCGTTGTTCCAGCAGATTCGTCAAGAACATCTAGTACTGAGTGAATATTCTCACGACACCAAACCGCAAAGACATCACTTCCCCTTACGCAATCGCATCATTGCCGGTATTTCAAAAGCGATCTGTGTGATTGAAGCTAAAGAAAGAAGCGGTTCTTTGATTACGGCACAATTAGCAATGGAAAATGGCCGAGAAGTTTTTGCAGTGCCTGGTGAAATGATTTCCGATCAGTCAAAAGGTTGTCACCACTTGATTCAAGATGGCGCAAAATGTACGATTAGTGTGTCAGATATTTTACAGGAGTTAGCCTTTTTTTGATTTTTCCAATCAACCTTCCTTGACAAACCTTTTCTTGAAAGCTATGATAAGCTACGATTTGTATGTTTCATCTGCATACGATAGGTTCACTGATTGATAGAATATAATAGTAGGAAAAATTCAGGAAGGAGCCATTCTTTATATGGCATATAAATATTTAGTAATCGTGGAATCGCCGGCAAAGGCGAAAACCATTGAAAAATACCTTGGACGAAATTACAAAGTCGTCGCAAGTGTCGGTCATATTCGTGATCTTCCTAAAAGTAAAATGGGAATTGATGTCGAAAATGACTACGAACCGCATTACATTTCGATCCGTGGCAAGGGCGATGTGATCAAAAGTCTCCGCTCAGCTGCGAAAAAAGCCGAAAAAGTCTACCTCGCAAGTGACCCGGATAGAGAAGGAGAAGCTATTGCGTGGCATTTAGCTTTTCTACTAGGGTTAGATTTAAAAGATAAAAACCGAGTCGTCTTTAATGAGATCACTAAGGATGCGGTCAAGGCAGCTTTCAAAGAACCAAGAACGATCGATGTAGATCTCGTTGACGCTCAACAAGCGCGCCGGATTTTAGATCGATTGGTGGGGTATTCATTGAGCCCGATCCTTTGGCGTAAAGTGAAAAAAGGCTTGAGTGCTGGCCGTGTTCAATCGGTGGCGCTTAAGATTATTATAGATCGTGAAAAAGAGATCCGTGATTTTGTTCCTGAAGAATATTGGAGCATCGATGGGAACTTTAAAAAAGCCACGAAAAAATTCAAAGCCAATTTTTGGGGCCTAGATGGCAAAAAGAAAAAATTACCGAATGCTGAAAGCATAAAAGAAATCACCGATCGTCTTTCTAGTAAAGAGTTTCAAGTGACGAAGGTTGAAAAGAAAGAACGCAAACGCAACCCGGCGGCACCGTTTACCACCAGTAGCTTGCAACAAGAAGCAGCCCGTAAACTGAACTTTCGAACGCGGAAAACCATGATGGTCGCACAGCAGCTCTATGAAGGGATCGCTCTTGGTAAACAAGGAACCGTTGGTTTGATCACCTATATGCGTACCGATTCGACCCGAATCGCAGACACAGCCAAAGGCGAAGCGGCCGAATTTATTGAAAGTACTTATGGTTCAGAGTTCTCGGCGCACGGTGGCAAAAAACGCGCGAATGCACAAGGGGCACAAGATGCCCATGAAGCGGTAAGACCAACAAGTGTGATGCGTACGCCAGAAGCCATGGAGAAATTCTTAGACAAAGACCAACTGAAACTGTATCGCTTGATCTGGTCTCGCTTTGTGGCTAGTCAAATGACGCCGGCGATTTTGGATACAATGAAAGTTACCTTGGATCAAAATGGTGTCATCTTTATTGCCAATGGTTCAAAGATCAAATTTAAAGGGTTTATGCAGGTCTATGTGGAAGGGCGCGATGATGGCAAAGAAGACAAAGAGAACATTTTGCCAGAGTTAGTTGAAGGAGATGTGGTCCAATCCGTATCGATCGAACCAAAACAGCATTTCACTCAACCACCTGCCCGCTACAGTGAGGCCACCTTGATCAAAACCCTTGAAGAGAACGGTGTGGGTCGTCCTTCAACTTATGCACCAACGTTGGAAACAATCCAACGACGTTATTATGTGAAATTGACACAAAAACGTTTTGAGCCAACTGAACTTGGTGAGATCGTCAATTCATTGATCGAGGAATTCTTCCCGCAAATCGTTGATATGCATTTTACTGCTGAAATGGAAAATAGCTTGGATAGCATTGAAGCTGGGAAAGAAGAATGGGTCAAAGTCGTCGATCAATTCTACCGTCCCTTTGAAAAAGAATTGACGACCGCAGAAGAAAGTATCGAAAAAATCCAAATCAAAGACGAACCTGCAGGCTTTGACTGTGACCTTTGTGGCCATCCAATGGTGATCAAATTAGGTCGCTACGGAAAATTTTATGCCTGCAGCAATTTCCCTGACTGTCGCAACACGAAACCAATCGTCAAAGAAATCGGCGTTGAGTGCCCGGTCTGTCACCAAGGCCAAGTTGTTGAACGCAAATCGAAAAAAAATCGGTTGTTTTATGGATGTACCCGCTATCCGGACTGTGACTTTACTTCTTGGGACAAACCTGTAGGCCGTAATTGTCCGAAATGTGATAATTACTTAGTCGAGAAGAAAGTCAAAGGCGGCAAGCAAGTCGTGTGTATCAATGGGGACTATGAAGAAAATGTGCAAAAATAACTAACAGGATTCCCTGTTAAAAAAAGAATCGGCGCATTCTTTTGAACGGTCAGCCTCGATGTTGGCTGACAAAAGAAAGTGCCGGTCCTTTTGATTAATACAAGCAGTTTCTTATGAGAAGAGGCGAGCTTTTGAAATAAAAGGAGAGCACTATGAAAGAAATCAATGTTATTGGTGCCGGTTTAGCCGGAAGCGAAGCTGCTTGGCAAGCAGCGCAAGCAGGTGTCGCAGTAAAGCTTTATGAAATGCGTCCTAAGAAATCGACAGAAGCCCATCATACAAATAATTTTGCTGAACTTGTTTGTACGAATTCACTTCGGGGCAACAACTTAACGAATGCGGTCGGTGTTTTGAAAGAAGAAATGCGCCGCTTAGATTCAGTCATTATTACCTCTGCAGACAAAACAGCTGTTCCAGCAGGTGGTGCTTTAGCTGTGGATCGTGATGATTTTTCAGAGTTAGTCACCAAACGTGTCAAAGAACATCCTTTAGTCACTGTCATCGAAGAGGAGATCACTGAAATTCCAGAAGGGATTACCGTGATTGCAACTGGACCTTTGACTTCTGAACCTTTATCAAAAGCGATCCAAGCTTTTAACGGATCAGAAGGATTTTATTTCTATGACGCAGCAGCACCGATTATCGATAAATCCACCATCAATATGGATAAAGTTTATTTGAAATCACGCTACGACAAAGGCGAAGCAGCCTATCTGAACTGTCCAATGAACGAAGAGGAGTTTTATGCGTTTCGTGAAGCTTTAGTCAATGCGGAAGTGGCCCCTTTGAAAGAATTCGAAAAAGAAAAATTTTTTGAAGGATGTATGCCAATCGAAGTTATGGCTGGCCGTGGACCGAAAACCATGTTGTTTGGTCCGATGAAACCAGTTGGATTGGAAGATCCGAAAACCGGCAAACGTCCCTACGCAGTGATTCAGTTGCGTCAAGACAATGCGGCTGCTTCTCTTTACAACATCGTTGGTTTTCAAACACATTTAAAATGGGGCGAGCAAAAACGGGTTTTCCGTATGATCCCTGGTTTGGAAGAGGCAGAATTTGTGCGCTACGGCGTGATGCATCGGAATAGTTTTATGAATTCACCAGAGTTGTTACAACAAACGTACCAATCGAAAAAACGTGAAGACCTCTTTTTTGCTGGTCAGATGACAGGCGTTGAAGGGTATGTTGAAAGTGCAGCCAGTGGATTGATGGCCGGGATCAACGCTGCCAAACTTGCAAAAGGGGAAGCGCCGATCATTATGCCACAAGAGACGACAATTGGCAGTATGGCGTATTATATCACTCATGCAGAAGGCAAACACTTCCAACCGATGAATGCCAACTTTGGTTTGCTGCCAGAACTTCCAGAACGAATCAGAGATAAAAAATCTCGTTATGAAGCATTGGCAAACCGGGCATTAACTGCCTTAGAAGAAGCCAAAGAACAACTATAAGAGCGATGAGTCATCACCTTCTTACTAATAAATGGTAAGAAGGTTTTTTTTTAATTTGTCTTGAAACTTTAATCAAGGTGACTTATGATAGACAGTAACAATGACAGAAGGTGGTGAAGATGGTGATTGGAGAATGGATTCATTTGATTCAAAACTATTTACAGCGTTTTCCTACAGTAATTCAATTTTTAGGATGGCTGATCCTTTTGGTCGGGGTCATTTTCGTTGTCTTTGTTTTATTTAGTTTGCTGTTAGGTCCCATTATGTGGCTTTACAATCGCATCACAGACAAAAACCGCAGCAATGTCATTAGTCGCAATGATTTTGTGATCGGTGAACTGACGGAAAAGATTGTCGGAGATACAATCGGCGAAGTCATGGAGATAGGGAGTCAAGGTGCACGTTCTGTTTATCCTGCACGTTTTTTTCGGGAAGAAGATCGTGAAAACAATGTTCGATTGCCAGTCGGAACCAAAGTCATCATTGTCGATTTTGATAAAAAAGGGATCGCGTTGGTGGTGGAAAGTAAAAATTTTATAGAATAGGAAGTGTTACGTTATGGTGGATACAGGATCAGCAGTAGATTTTTTAAGTAATCCGATTTTATGGGGTGTTGTCCTCGTTGTTTTATTGATCGCTTTTTTGATGATACGCTATCGCATTGGGAAACCCGATGAAGCATTGATTGTTACGGGGTCGTTTTTAGGAAAAGAAGGCATCAAAATCTTAAAAAACAGTGGGACGTTTGTGATTCCTATTGTTCAAAAAGCCCATAAATTAAGTTTATTGACCCACAAGTTAGAGATTGGGACACCAGAAGTTTATACGGAACAAGGCGTACCGATCAAAGCCAGTGCGACGGTGCTTGTAAAGGTCGGCAACAGTACCGAGTCGATCAAGACAGCTGCTGAGCAATACTTAGGCAAATCCACAGGTGAATTGGAAGATGAAGCCCAAGAAGTCTTAGAAGGTCACTTACGGGCGATTCTAGGAACGATGACGGTAGAAGCCATCTATAAAAACCGCGATGATTTTGCGGAACAAGTGCAAGAAGTTGCCTCTACGGACTTGAAGAAAATGGGGTTGGAGATCGTTTCGTTTACGATCAAAGATGTCAGCGACAGCAATGGCTACTTGGATGCGTTAGGACGCCCTCAGATTGCTGAAGTGAAAAAAAATGCCGAAGTAGCGGAATCCAATGCCTTAAGAGAAACTCGAATCAAGCAAGCTGAGAATGAGCAATTGGCACAGCATGAAGAGATCCGTCGCCAAACAGAAATCGCAGAAGCGACAAAAGATATGGCATTGAAACAAGCACAATACAAACAAGAACGCGAAGTTGCGGATGCGAAAGCGGAACAGATCGCGGTCGGCGAACAAATGAAAGTTCAATTGATCGAACAAGAAAAAAATATCGAGATTCAAGAAAAACAAGCGGAATTGACGGAAAAAGAATTGAATGCAACTGTCCGTAAAAAAGCCGAAGCGGATAAATATGTGGTTGAACAAAACGCTTTAGCAGACAAAGCAAGAGAAATCGCACGAGCACAAGCGGAAGCGGAAAAAGTCAAATTAGCTGCCCAAGCAGAAGCCGAACGAATTGAAAAACTAGGTAGTGCCGACGCGGAACGGATCGCAAAAGTCGGTCAAGCCGAAGCGGAAAGCCGTGAAAAGATGGCGATTGCTTTGACCAAACTGAACGAAGCTGGTATTTTGATGGAGTTCATCAAAGTGCTGCCTGAAATCGCGAAAGAGGTCAATGCACCACTGAGCAATATTGATAAAGTGGTTAGCTTTGGCGGCAATGATGGTCTTCAATCAATGGGGGAAGCTGGTTTAGCGCGAACCTTTGATACGATCAAAGAGACAACCGGATTAGACTTAGTTGGGTTAATCAATGACACGATGTCCACAAAACAAGGAAACAAAGAGCTAGTTCAGGCTGTATCTGAAAGCACTGGTTCGCATCAGCCAACAACTGATCCAATCGAATAAAAGCAAATAAGTGGAAACGTATCAGTCCCTCTTTCTTTTGAGGAGAGGGACTGGTACGTTTTTCTGGCGCATTTAACGGATCTTTCTGAACAATGATAAGAATCTTACGTAGATTCTTAGAAAGTTTTCACAATTATGTCTAAACTTTGAAATATTGATTAAATTCTGACAATTCATTTGTTTTTTTTTGTGGTCTATGCTAAAGTTATTTCGAATCATGAAAAGGGGGGTTAATTTGCAAACAGATCAGTTTCAAGAAGAGTTTTTTCGTTATCTTATTGTTGAAAGAGGGTATTCGGAAAAGACAAAAAAAGCGTATAAAGAAGATATGGGCGATTTTTTTCACTTCTTAAAAGAGTCTGGCAATGAAGACCCATTAGCAGTGGAATACCGCGATGTTCGCGTCTATTTAAGCTATTTGACGGAACGAGAGTACAGCCGTAATTCCATCAGTCGTAAAATGGCTAGTTTGCGATCTTTTTATCAGTTTCTAACCAAGCATGAGATCGTCAAAGAGAATCCTTTCGCCTACATTCATTTAAAAAAGAAAAACGCCAAATTGCCGCGTTTTTTTTATGAGAAGGAAATGGATGCTCTCTTTCAAAGTGTTGCTGGCGATGAGCCACTACAACAGCGCAATCAAGCATTGTTAGAAGTCCTTTATGGTTCAGGTTTGCGGGTCAGTGAGTGCAGCAGTCTCACACTGGGGGCAATCGATTGGGAAAGCGGCGTATTACTGATCCATGGGAAGGGGAATAAGGATCGCTATGTTCCTTTCGGTAGTTACGCACAAGCAGCAGTCAAACGCTATCTTTCCTCAGGACGCAAACAGCTGATGGAAAAGCAGAACAAGGAACACGAGATCCTTTTCGTGAATCATCTTGGTGACGGGATCACTGCAACTGGGATCGAATATGTTTTGAATCAAATCATTCGAAAAAGCAGTTTAGACAGTAAAATCCATCCTCATATGCTTCGGCATACGTTTGCAACCCATTTATTAAACAACGGCGCCGATATGCGGACCGTTCAAGAACTGTTGGGGCATGCCAATCTATCGACGACACAGATTTATGCGCATGTCACCAAAGACAGTTTACAAAAAAATTATCGCCAATTTCATCCACGCGCGTAAAATTGGTACAGGAGGAACATAAATGAAGTCAGAATTTCATTCAACCACCATCTGTGCGGTTGAAAAAGATGGAAAATTTGCCATGGCCGGTGACGGACAAGTAACGATGGGAGAACAGGTCGTTATGAAAGGAACCGCTCGGAAAGTCCGTCGAATTTACAATGGTGAAGTGATCGTTGGTTTTGCCGGCAGTGTGGCAGATGCCTTTACCTTGGAAGAAAAATTTGAAGGAAAACTAAATGAATACAACGGAAATTTGCAGCGAGCTGCAGTAGAATTGGCACAAGAATGGCGGACTCAGCAATCGATGCAAAAATTAGAGGCGATGCTGATCGTCATGAATGATAAGGAGATGCTTTTGGTCTCTGGGACAGGCGAAGTCATTTCGCCAGATGAAGGGATCTTAGCCATCGGTTCAGGTGGAAACTATGCCTTGGCAGCAGCCCGCGCGATGAAACGTTATGGCGGTGAACTATCTGCCAAAGAAATTGCTGAAGGTGCCTTGAATATTGCCGCAGACATTTGTGTCTTTACGAATCACAATATCATTGTAGAAGAGTTTTAAAGAGGGATGACGATATGACAAACCAAAACAAATCACCACGAGAAATCGTGAAAGAATTAGATGAATACATCGTTGGACAAACCAACGCCAAAAAATCAGTGGCTGTTGCTTTGAGAAATCGCTACCGCCGGCTGCAATTAGATGAAAAGATGCAACAAGATGTCACACCAAAAAATATTTTGATGATCGGACCAACAGGGGTTGGTAAAACGGAAATTGCGCGACGCTTAGCAAAGATCGTTGATGCACCTTTCGTTAAGTTAGAAGCGACGAAATTCACGGAAGTCGGCTATGTCGGTCGAGACGTAGAATCGATGGTACGTGACCTCGTTGAGAATGCGATCCAAATCGTGAAAAAAGAACAATATAAAAACGTGCGGATCCAAGCAGAGAAAAAAGCCAACCGTCGTTTAGTAAAAGTCTTAGTTCCTGGTATTAAAAAGGAACAGAAAAAGAATACCAATCCTTATGAACAAATGATGAATATGTTCAACGCCGCACAACAACCAGAAGAGCCAAAGGAAGAATTGACGGATGAGATTCGCAGCAACCGTCAAGCCATTTTTGAGCAATTAGAAAAGGGCCTTTTAGACAACCGGGAAGTGACGATCCAAGTCGATGAGCCGAAAAATCAAGCACCGATGATGAACAATGGCTTAGAACAAATGGGGATCGATTTGAATGAAACCTTAGGAGCATTGAAACCGCAAAAGAAAATTGAACGCACAGTAACCGTAAAAGAAGCACGAGAATTGCTGATTCAAGAAGAATCTTCAAAACTGGTCAACGACGCGGATATTCATAGTGAAGCATTACGTTTAGCAGAATCTAGTGGCATCATTTTTCTAGATGAAATCGACAAAGTATCTTCGAAATCACAGCAGTCAGGAGAAGTTTCTCGTGAAGGGGTGCAAAGAGATATCTTGCCGATCGTTGAAGGATCGCAAGTCAATACGAAATACGGAACCCTACAAACAGACCATATCCTTTTTATTGCTTCTGGGGCATTCCACCTGTCGAAACCAAGCGATCTGATCCCTGAATTGCAAGGGCGTTTCCCGATTCGTGTGGAACTAGATGATTTGACAAAAGAAGACTTTGTTAAAATTTTAACGGAGCCCAACAATGCCTTAGTCAAGCAATACATTGCCTTGTTAGGAACCGAAAATGTCAAAGTAGTCTTTACGATGGAAGCTATCGAGAAAATTGCCGAAATTGCTTATCAAGTGAATCGCGATACCGACAATATCGGTGCTCGTCGTTTGCATACGATTCTAGAGAAACTACTTGAAGACTTATTGTTTGAAGCATCTGAGATGCAAATGGGTGAAATTACCATCACAGAAGCGTATGTGGAAGAAAAACTTGCGTCCATCGCAAAAGATGAAGACTTAAGCCGGTATATATTATAAAGGGAGCGGACTAATGAAAACATTATTAGAAAAGACAAGACAAATCAACGAATTATTGCAGCAAAAAAACACCTTTAATTTAGCTTCTGATTTGCCTTACGACAAGATGGCTGTCATTTTAGGAAACATCCTAGACAGCAATGCGTATATTATTAGCATTGACGGTAGCGTGTTAGGTTTTGTTGAGAACCATGATGTCAATAATGAACGCATCAAAAAAATGTTTGTTGAAAAACAGTTTCCTAAAAATTATACAGATTTAGTCGATCACCTGACTTCCACAGAAGCTAATGTGCCAATCAGTGATGATATGACCGCTTTTCCTGTAGAAGGCCGTGAGTTGTATCCCAACGGACTAACGACCATCGTACCGATTTACGGTGCAGGGGAACGTTTAGGTACGATCATTCTTTCCAGAATCGATAAGTCCTTTGATGACGACGATTTGGTATTAGCGGAATACAGTGCGACAGTTGTTGGTATGCAATTCTTGTACCAAAAATCCCGCAGTATCGAAGAAGATGTTCGCAGTACCACAGCTGTTCAAATGGCAATCAACACACTTTCTTATAGTGAGTTGAAAGCTGTTCAAGCGATCTTTGAGGCATTAGAAGGCGACGAAGGTCGTCTGACCGCGTCAAGTATCGCTGATCGCATTGGAATTACACGGTCGGTGATCGTAAATGCTTTGCGTAAACTAGAGTCTGCCGGCATTATAGAATCCCGCTCTTTGGGGATGAAAGGCACCTATTTAAAAGTGCTTAACAGCCGCTTTAAAGAGGAATTGACGAAACATCAATATTAGGAGATGAGACCATGACAGTTACCATCACGGCGGGTCATCTGCAAGCAAAAATTGCAGAAAAAGGGGCTGAGCTACAAAGCTTAGTTGATACAAGCAATGACCTTGAATATATTTGGCAAGCTGATCCAAACCACTGGGGAAAGCATGCGCCAATCTTATTTCCGATTGTTGGCGCCTTAAAAGAGGACACCTATCAGCATGAGGGCAAAAGTTATCATTTGCCCCGTCATGGGTTTGCCAGAGACATGGTGTTTACTGTCGTTGAAAAACGTACAGACTATGCCTTGTTTCTATTAGAAAGTTCAACTGAAACCAAAGCGAAGTATCCGTTTGATTTTCAGCTGTATGTCAGTTACGAATTAGGCGGTGATGGCTTAGTCGTCAAATATCAAGTAAAGAATAGCGGTCAAAAAGAACTATTCTTCTCCATTGGAGGACACCCTGCATTCAATGTCCCACTTGAAAAAGGGCTGACATTTGAAGACTACTACCTTTCTTTTTCTCCAAAGAAATCACGAGTGAAATTGCCATTAAAAGGCAATTATATTGATTATGAACAACGCACACTCGGTCAAACGAATACGGATTTGCGCTTGACCCACGATATGTTTGCAAATGATGCGCTGGTTTATGAAACGAAAGGATTACATTCCTACTCGATTCGCAGTGAGAAATCGCCTCATAGTGTTACGTTAAGCTACAATAATATGCCGTATGTCGGTTTTTGGTCCACGTATCCCGTAAAATCGCCGTTTCTATGTATAGAACCATGGTGCGGTATCGCAGATACACTGGAAGCTTCCGGTGAGCTTTCAGAAAAATTGGGTATTCAAGCACTTTCGCCTGAGGAGTTATTTGAAACAAAGTACTCGATCACAGTCAAATAAAAGCAGGCAAAAAGAAGCTGAGAAAAGTCATTGCACTTTTCTCAGCTTCTGCTTATTTGTTCGCTTGACGCTTATTCAGACCAAACGGTACCCGACTTTCAGTCCCGTCTTTAATACGTGAAATATTTTCGCGATGGCGAATAAAGATAAAAATCGTTACGCCGATCGCGATGAAGGTCAGCAGCCAGTTTTGCTCAGGCAATATCGCAGGGGCGATAAAAGGCAAAACGACCGTCGATAAGGTGATCAAACACGCCGCGATCATACTGGTCAGGCTTACCATACTTGTCACATAAAGACAGATAACAAAAATCAATGAAGAATAAATGAAAAAGAGCGGATTGTATCCTAAGAGCATCCCAGCACTTGTCGCCACCGCTTTGCCGCCTTTAAACTTGGCAAAGATCGGAAAGGTATGACCTAAGATCGCGCAGACCCCAAACCAGAGCGGATTGACGGTATGGAGACCAAAGAGGACAGGCAAACTGGTTGCCAAAGTTCCTTTTAAGATATCCATCAATAAAACAACGATCCCGGCTTTCTTTCCTAAAACGCGAAATGTATTGGTCGTTCCCGTATTGCCGCTGCCGAATTGGCGAATATCTTTTTTGAAAAACAATTGGCCAATCCAAACACCCGAGGGGATCGAACCTAAAAGGTAAGCAACAATAAATAAAAGAATCGTATTCATAATAACCAACTTTCTTTGCAAGGCTAGGGCAATTTTAGCATGAAAACGCCTTTCCAACAATAAGAAAATCTTTCGCTAGTCAGGGAAAGAAGAAAAACAGCTTTCCTCGGAGCTGTGAAACACAAACAAGCCATTTTGTGACTCTAGCTTGTGCAAACAAAGGAAAAAGGATAAGATAGTTTAGAAAAATGTTCGCTTGAAAAAAGCGTATTTTGTGTTAAGATTTTTTTTGCAGTCCTTTCAGCAGTAAAAAAGGACTGATCAAGATTAAAGGAGCGGTGGGTTTGGCAAAGAAAACCACAGAATATAATGATGCTTCCATTCAGGTCTTAGAGGGCCTAGAAGCAGTAAGAAAACGGCCAGGAATGTATATCGGCTCGACCGATAGCCGCGGCTTACATCACTTAGTGTATGAAATCGTCGATAATGCGGTTGATGAGGCACTCTCTGGATACGGCAATGAAATCGATGTTACGATCCACAAAGACAATAGTATCAGTGTTCGAGACAATGGGCGAGGAATGCCGGTCGGGACACATGCATCGGGAATCCCTACTGTTGAAGTGATCTTCACAGTGCTACATGCCGGCGGGAAGTTTGGCCAAGGAGGCTACAAAACTTCTGGCGGCCTTCATGGGGTTGGTGCCAGTGTTGTAAATGCTCTATCCAGCTGGCTGGAAGTAGTCATCGTTCGTGATGGCATCGAATACAAACAGAGCTTCAAAGACGGTGGGAAACCAGCTGGTACTTTGAAAAAAATCGGCAAAACTCGTAAACCAACTGGAACCACAGTCACCTTTAAACCTGACGACACGATCTTTTCAACAACCAAATTCTCCTATGAAATTCTCGCAGAACGTTTAAGAGAATCGGCTTTCTTGCTAAAAGGGGTCAAAATCTCCCTGACGGATGAACGTGGGGAAGAACCAATTCATGAAGTTTTTTTATATGAAGAAGGCATCAAAGAATTCGTTGATTATTTAAATGAAGAAAAAGATACCTTGACCCAGGTGGTTTATTTTTCCGGTACCAAAGAAGCAATCGAGGTAGAACTTGCCTTTCAATACAATGATGGCTATTCGGAAAATGTCTTGTCCTTTGTCAACAATGTACGTACCAAAGATGGTGGTACCCATGAAGTTGGGATGAAAACATCAATGACGAAAGCTTTCAATGAATATGCCCGCAAGGTCAATTTGTTGAAGGAAAAAGATAAGAACCTTGAAGGTAGTGATTTTCGTGAAGGCTTAGCGGCCGTGCTGTCGATCCGTGTTCCAGAAAATCTTTTGCAATTTGAAGGACAGACCAAAGGGAAATTAGGAACACCCTTAGCAAGAAATGCTGTAGACAATGTGATTGGCGAGCAACTAGGCTATTACCTGCAAGAAAACAGTGAAATGAGTCAAATGCTGGTTCGTAAAGCGATCAAAGCAAGAGAGGCCCGTGAAGCTGCCAGAAAGGCGAGAGAAGAAAGCCGCACAGGAAAGAAACGCAAAAAAGGTGAGTCACTGCTTTCTGGAAAATTAACGCCTGCTCAGTCTCGTAATCCTAAGAAAAATGAATTGTATTTGGTGGAGGGGGACTCAGCCGGCGGGTCAGCGAAGCAAGGCCGTGACCGCAAGTTCCAAGCGATTTTACCGTTACGAGGCAAAGTTATCAATACAGAAAAAGCCAAGATGCAGGATATTTTGAAAAATGAAGAGATCAATACCATGATCTATACTATCGGTGCCGGTGTTGGCCCAGAGTTTTCGATTGAAGACTGCAATTATGACAAAGTCATTATCATGACCGATGCGGATACCGATGGGGCGCACATCCAAGTGCTGCTTTTAACGTTTTTCTACCGGTATATGAAACCTTTGATCGAAGCGGGAAAAGTATACATTGCTTTGCCACCTTTGTATAAAGTGTCTAAAGGGTTAGGGAAAAAGGCAGTAGTCGAATATGCTTGGACGGATGATGAACTAAGCAAACTGACCCAAAAAATCGGTAAAGGCTATATGCTTCAGCGCTACAAAGGGTTGGGGGAAATGAATGCCGATCAATTGTGGGAAACGACGATGGACCCAGAAACGCGGACGCTGATTCGGGTAAGAATCGATGATGCGGCTCAAGCAGAACGTCGCGTCACCACTTTGATGGGGGACAAGGTAGAACCTCGTCGGAAGTGGATCGAAAGCCATGTTCAATTCAGTTTAGAAGAAGATGGCAGTATTTTGGATAAAAAAGAAGATACGGTACCGGAATTAGTTGATGAAAAGTTAATGGATACCGAACAAGCAGAAAGCAAACATTTAGTTAAGGAATAGGAGGTGGTCTCTTGGAACACAGAAGCAATATACAAGAATTGACATTGGAAGAAGTGATGGGAGATCGCTTCGGTCGATATTCCAAATACATTATTCAAGAACGGGCATTGCCAGATATTCGTGATGGGTTAAAACCGGTTCAGCGGCGCATCTTGTTTGCCATGAACCAAGACGGCAATACGTATGACAAAGGCTTCCGCAAATCAGCGAAATCAGTCGGGAATATCATGGGGAACTTTCATCCCCATGGTGACTCGAGTATTTATGAAGCAATGGTCCGCATGAGCCAAGACTGGAAATTGCGTCAGATTTTGATTGAAATGCACGGAAACAACGGGAGTATGGATGGTGATCCGCCAGCTGCCATGCGTTATACCGAAGCACGACTTTCAGAATTAAGCGGTGAGCTGTTAAAAGATATCGAAAAAAACACCGTCGAATTGGTGTGGAATTTTGATGATACCGAAAAAGAACCAACGGTCTTACCAGCAAAATACCCAAATCTGTTAGTCAATGGCTCAACTGGGATCTCAGCTGGGTATGCAACGGAAATTCCCACCCATAATTTAGGGGAAATCATTGATGGAACGGTCTATTTGATCGACCATCCGCAAGCTTCTTTGGATCAGCTGATGAAGTATATTCCCGGCCCTGATTTTCCAACAGGAGGGATTTTACAAGGGAAAGAAGAAATCAAAAAAGCCTATGAAACAGGCAAAGGCAAAGTGATCCTGCGTTCGAAAACCAAGATCGAAGACATCAAAGGTGGCAAGCAGCAAATCGTTATCAATGAGATTCCCTATGAGGTCAATAAAGCCAATCTAGTCAAAAAAATGGATGAGATTCGTTTGAATAAACGGATCGACGGGATTGCTGAAGTGCGTGATGAAACTGACCGTACTGGTTTGCAGATCGTTGTCGAGCTGAAAAAAGAAGCAAATGCACAAGGAATTTTAAATTATTTATTTAAAAATACCGAATTGCAGATCAACTACAACTTCAACATGGTGGCTATCGACAATATGCGCCCCCAACAAGTCGGTTTGAAACGGATTTTAGAAAGCTACATCAAGCATCGGCGTGAAGTGATCGAAAAACGCAGTCGTTTTGAACTGCAAAAAGCCCAAAAGAGACAGCATATCGTCGATGGGTTAATCAAAGCTTTATCGATTCTTGATGAAGTGATCGCCACCATTCGCGGCAGTAATGACAAAAAAGATGCCAAAAACAATCTGGTTGTTCAGCACGGTTTTACGGAAGAGCAAGCAGAAGCCATTGTGAACTTACAGTTGTACCGCTTGACCAATACGGATATCACACAATTGCAAGCAGAGGCGAAAGAACTTGCTGAAACGATCGCTGAATTGACAACGATTTTAAATGAGGAAAGTGAATTACTGAAAGTGATCAAAAAGGAATTGCGGGAGATCAAGAAAAAATATTCGACACCGCGATTGACTGAGATCGAAGCCGAAATTCAAGAAATCAAGATCGAAACACAAGTTTTAGTCGCGCAAGAAGAAGTCGTCGTGACAGTCACAAGAGACGGTTATGTCAAACGCAGCAGTTTGCGTTCTTACGGTGCCTCAAAACCAGAAGAGATCGGCATGAAAGAAGGCGACTCTTTACTTTACAGCAACCAAATGAATACGTTGGATCATCTGTTATTGGTAACCAATAAAGGAAACACGATCTATCGTCCGGTTCATGAATTGCCTGATTTAAAATGGAAAGATCTAGGCGAACATATTTCGCAAACGGTTATGACACTGGCGCAAGATGAAATGATCATTGGGGTCTTTGCCTACAAAGAGATCGATCCGTTGAAAAACTTTGTGCTGATCAGTAAAAACGGCATGATTAAACAAACACGAATGACGGAATTTGAACCTTGGCGCACCTATAAGACACGGCCAATGACGATCATGAAGCTGAAAGATGAATCAGATGAATTAGTCAATGTCTTTTTGACTGATCAAACAGAAGAAATGGATGTCTTTTTAGTCAGTCATCTTGCCTTTGGCTTACGGTATTCGCTTAATGAAGTGCCCGTTGTGGGACCAAAAGCAGCTGGGGTCAAAGCGATGAACCTTAAAGCGGATGATTATCTTATCAATGGGTTGTTAGTTTATTCAGAAGGGGATACACCGATCGTTCTGATTACCCAACGTGGCGCAGCAAAACGCATGCTAGCCCAAGAGATCACCCAATTAGGACGGGCGAAGCGTGGATTGATGGTCTTACGGGAATTGAAGAAAAACCCTCATCGCGTAGTCTATATGGGGAATGGAGAGAACCAGCAGCTACTGGTAACCAACCAAAAAGGACAAGCCTTTGAAGTCATCACGAATCAAATCCCGATCAATGATCGGACCTCCAACGGCTCATTTATCATGGATGAGAAAACAGGGGGGCAAATCTACGAAGTGAAAACACAAATCAGTCCTGCAATCGCAGAGGATTCTGTACTATAAATTATAACAAAGCAACCATTCTGTACCAGTACAGAATGGTTGCTTTTTTGCCTCTTAATTAATCTTTCACATTAATAAAAAACGCACTTTAATAAAAGATTCACATTTGATAAATGCTTATAAATCAACGTTTTTAATAATAAAAATCTTAAAAAAAACTAAATTGTTCAAAATAATTCTTGAAAACACTTGCAATCATTAGGGTGTGTGTTATACTGTTCACGTAAAGCTGTTACATTAGTGAACAGAAAATTTAAGGAGGTCCATCAGATGGAACAATGGAATGGATTTAAAGGAAAAACTTGGAAAGAAGAAGTAAACGTACGCGACTTCATCCAAGAAAACTACACACCTTATGACGGAACAGATGAATTCCTAGCAGATGCTACTGAAGCAACGACGAAGCTATGGGATCAAGTCATGGAACTGAACAAGCAAGAGCGTGAAGCTGGCGGCGTATTGGATATGGATACAAAAGTCGTTTCAACGATTACTTCTCATGGACCTGGCTACTTAGACAAAAACTTAGAAACAGTTGTTGGTTTCCAAACGGAAAAACCATTTAAACGCAGCTTGCAACCATTTGGCGGCATCCGCATGTCAGAACAAGCAGCAGAATCTTACGGCTATGAAATCGATGCGGAAGTTTCTCACATTTTCCGCGACTACCGTAAAACACATAACCAAGGGGTATTTGATGCCTATACACCTGAAATCAGAGCAGCTCGTCGTTCTGGTGTAATCACAGGTCTTCCTGATGCATACGGCCGTGGCCGGATCATTGGTGACTACCGTCGTGTTGCATTATACGGAGTGGATTTCTTGATCAAAGAAAAACAACAAGACCTATTGTATTGCGGAAACGGAACCATGTCTGAAGACATTATCCGCCAACGTGAAGAATTAAGTGAACAAATTCGCGCTTTAAGCGAATTGAAAGAATTAGGAAACATTTACGGATTTGATATTTCTAAACCAGCTCAAACGGCGAAAGAAGCATTCCAATGGTTATATCTTGGTTACTTAGCAGCCATCAAAGAGCAAAATGGTGCGGCAATGTCATTGGGACGTACGTCAACTTTCCTTGATATTTATGTTGAACGCGATTTAAAAAATGGCGTGATCACTGAAGAAGAAGCACAAGAAATCGTTGACCATTTTGTCATGAAACTACGTCTTGTGAAATTTGCTCGGACGCCTGATTACAACGCATTGTTCTCTGGTGACCCAACTTGGGTAACTGAGTCAATCGCTGGTATGGGTGAAGATGGACGCCACATGGTAACAAAAAACAGCTTCCGTTTCTTACACACGCTAGCAAACTTAGGTCCAGCACCAGAACCAAACTTGACTGTTTTATGGTCAACACGTTTGCCTCATAACTTCAAAACATTCTGTGCGAAAATGTCGATCCAAACATCAGCGATTCAATATGAAAACGATGATGTGATGCGTGGACATTGGGGCGATGATTACGGAATCGCTTGTTGTGTATCCGCAATGCGCATCGGGAAACAAATGCAATTCTTTGGTGCTCGTGCCAACTTAGCGAAAACATTGTTGTATGCAATCAACGGTGGGGTCGATGAAAAATCAAAAGCACAAGTTGGACCAAAATTCCAACCAATTACTTCTGAATACTTGGATTACAACGAAGTAATGCAAAAATATGACACAATGATGGACTGGATTTGTGATCTGTATGTGAACACATTGAACATCATTCATTACATGCATGACAAATATTCTTATGAACGCATTGAAATGGCGCTCCAAGATACAGATATTCTACGTACGATGGCTACTGGTATCGCTGGTTTCTCTGTTGCAGTTGATTCATTATCAGCGATTAAATATGCCAAAGTTCGTACGATTCGTGATGAAAACGGCATTGTTGAAGATTACGAAATCGAAGGCGATTATCCTAAATACGGAAACAATGATGACCGTGTAGATGATATCGCGGTCAACTTGTTGAAAGCTTTCATGAAGAAAGTAAAACGCACAAAAACATATCGTGATGCAAAACATACAACTTCGATCCTTACAATCACTTCTAATGTGGTTTATGGGAAGAAAACAGGGAACACGCCTGATGGACGTCGTGCAGGTGCACCATTTGCTCCAGGTGCAAACCCAATGCATGGCCGCGATACGCATGGTGCATTAGCAAGTCTTTCGTCAGTTGCGAAATTACCATATGATTACTCATTAGATGGTATTTCAAACACCTTCTCAATCGTACCTAAAGCATTAGGTCGTGACGATGAGACACAACAAGAAAACCTAGCAACAATGCTAGATGGCTATGCAGCAAAAGGTGGTCACCACTTAAATATCAACGTATTTAACCGTGATACATTACTTGATGCGCAAGCTCACCCAGAAAAATACCCACAATTAACGATTCGGGTTTCTGGTTATGCGGTTAATTTCATTAAATTAACCAAAGAACAACAAGATGATGTCATTGCTCGTACAATGCACGAAGCAATGTAATAAGCAACAACTTCAGGCGGCGGACGGGAAAATCCGCCGCCTCTTGTTTTGAGAGTATCAGACGGAGCATGGTTATCCGTCGTTTCGAAGAAAGGAAGAGCATTATGGCAGTAACAGGACAAGTACATTCAACAGAAAGTTTTGGATCAGTAGATGGACCAGGTATCCGTTTTATTGTATTCATGCAAGGATGCCGCATGCGTTGCCAGTTTTGTCATAATCCAGATACTTGGAAGATTGGCACGGGTATCGAACGAACGACC
Organism: Enterococcus sp. 4E1_DIV0656; assembly: GCF_002140695.1. NCBI lineage: Bacteria > Bacillati > Bacillota > Bacilli > Lactobacillales > Enterococcaceae > Enterococcus > Enterococcus sp. 4E1_DIV0656. The sequence continues at coordinate 2,281,301 of NZ_NGLF01000001.1, forward strand.
GATGACGTCTTAGAAGAGGCGTTGAAATATCGCGAATTCTGGGGACAAAAAGGTGGGATCACCGTTAGTGGTGGGGAACCGTTACTTCAAATGGACTTTCTGATCGATCTGTTTCGCAAAGCCAAAGCAGAAGGGGTCAGCACAACACTGGACACTTGCGGAAAACCATTTACACGAGAAGAGCCTTTTTTCAGTAAGTTTCAAGAGTTGATGACTGTGACTGATTTGCTGTTGTTTGATATCAAACATATCGATAACAAAGCCCATAAAGAGCTGACCACCCAATCCAATGATAATATTTTGGATATGGCAAATTATCTTTCAGAGATCAATCAGCCCGTCTGGATTCGTCATGTGCTGGTTCCTTTTAGAAGCGATTATGATGACTTCTTGATCCGTTTGGATGAATTTATCAAGACGTTGAAGAATGTCGATAAAGTTGAGATCTTACCTTATCACACGATGGGGAAATACAAGTGGGATGAGCTAGGCTTGAAATATCCCCTTGAAGGGATCGAACCACCAACCGAAGATCGGGTGAAAAATGCCAAATGTTTGCTCCATGTAGATGACTATAAAGGCTACTTAACCCGTTGATCAAAACAGGAAAGAAGAGATTGCTATTGCTTCTTTCCTGTTTTTTTACTATGATTAGAAAGTGAATATCAATTGAAATAGGAGCGATGAAGAAATGTCGAAAATATTAGTATTCGGTCACCAAAATCCTGATACCGACGCTATTGGTGCAGCGATTGCCTTTGCAAACTTACAAAATCAACTTGGGAAAGACTGTGAAGCGGTGGCGCTAGGTACACCGAATGAAGAAACACAATTTGCACTAGACACCTTTAGCCTGGCTGCTCCTCGTGTAATCGATTCAGTAACTAAGGAAACACAAGAAGTAATGCTGGTGGATCACAATGAGTTTCAGCAAAGTGCGGCAGATATTGCGGATGTTACAGTGTTGGCAGTGGTTGATCATCACCGTATTGCTAACTTTGAGACAGCCAATCCGTTGTATTATCGTGCAGAACCTGTTGGTTGTACCAGTACGATCGTATTGAAGTTATACAAAGAAAATCAAGTGGAAATTCCAAAAGCGATCGCAGGAATCATGCTTTCAGCGATCATCTCCGATACATTGTTGTTCAAATCGCCAACATGTACCGATGAAGATGTAGCGGCAGCAAAAGAATTAGCGGTTTTAGCAGGTGTTGAACTGGAAGCATACGGATTGGATATGTTGAAAGCCGGCACAAATCTTGGAACGAAATCAGCCGCAGAATTGCTGGATCTTGATGCAAAAAGCTTCCCAATGGGCGGGAAAAACATCCGTATCGGACAAGTCAATACAGTCGACCTAAAAGAGGTCTTTGACCGTCAAGCAGAATTGGAAGCTGCCATGAAAGAATCAATGTCAGCAAATGGCTATGATTTGTTCTTGCTTGTTGCTACTGATATCTTAGACAGTAATTCTGAGCTATTAGTTGTTGGTGAACCAATTGCCCCAGTAGAAGCAGCGTTTGAAACGACATTAACGAACCATCGTGCCTTTTTACCTGGCGTTGTTTCTCGTAAAAAACAAATCGTTCCTCAATTAACAGCGGTTTTCGAAGGATAATTAGGATAAATGTCAGAGTGCTGGTGAGATCTGTTTTGGTAGATCAAGCCAGCATTTTTCATGATTTTTTTAATAAGGAGTACACACAGTGAAATTTTTTTATAGTCCCCATTATCGTTCGTTGCAACCGATCCTGGCATCTTCTGAATTCCATGATTTGGTTCATGTGCTTTTAAGCTGTCAGGAACCGCCGACACTACGAGAGCTAAAAGCGAAGTTTCCAGAGGTGTCATTTGATAAAACCCTTGACCGTCTGATCGCATCAGCTTTGATCATCCGCCAAAATCGACGCTATTTTTTAGGTTTTCCTGTTTATACTGAAGAAGATCAAAAGCAGCTGCAAGAAAGTGACGGTTTTTATCAAGATGCCCTTGATTGGTCAACACAAGAAATCGCTGGTTTTCTCAAAAACTTTGCGACATTAAGTAATGAAAATAAATACTTCTATGGTTGTTTGCAGGAGGTGGAGCAGGGGATTGTTTATTCCTTGGCCCATGAAAGTTTTCAGATGATCTCATACGCAGAAGCGCCATGGCCACCAACGCTGCCGGCTTTTTTTGAAGCAAATCGCCAGCTGCAAAATCTATCGGTTTATGACGAACTAATGGATTTGATCGGTGATGTCGATCCGGTCTATTACTTAGATCAAGTAAGTGTCATCTTTGAACGTATCCGTAAAAACAAAAAAGTGCGTCCGAGTATTTTTCTAGAATCGCTTCAACAGTTGAAAATCGTTAGTTCCGAGCTAGATTTCTTGCTGGAAGAAATAAATTGTGATAATCTAAAAAACGGCCGTTATCCATCTGCTGAAAAGGATATTTTCTTGCAACGATCAGTGCTCGCTCACTTAGCGAAAAAAGCAGGTTCATACAACACGTTTTTTTTCAATGATAATTGAGATTTCTAATAATTATGTTATTTGTTTTAAATTTTCTGAATATTACAAAGCTTTTGTTTGGAGATTTGATTTCTTGATGATATGATGATTTTAGAACGTTGAAAGGGGATATAAAAATGGAAGGATATAAAACGGTTGATTTTGAACAGTTGGAACGGAATAAAACGAAAGCAGAAATGATTACATTCGTATCAATGTCAGAGATAGAAGCGGCACGGCAAGCAATTACAAATGCGGGGATCGATGAAACGCGTTTTTCTGATGGAGATCTCATTCTCGCATTAAAGCAAAAGGAACGATTTGGGGCAAATACGATCGTTTCAGTGGTTATTGATTGGCTAGTGAATCAAAACTATTTAGTGAATCCCGCGAATGCCCTTCGTTATTTGGCGAAAAAAATGGCAGATGGTCCATTAACGAGTTATAAATTATTGAGTGAGGGAGAGTTTGACTGTGATGGCAATTATTACTTAATTGGTCACGCAGACAAGTCCTTGGCAGTAAATAAAGCCTATAAAGTTTACACCGATGGGCAAGTAAAAGAGCTTTGGCAAGCAAAATAATTGAAGGTGATTTCGGCTCTAGCGAAGAAGGGAAACGGCTGTAGAAGCAGTTGTTTTCGTAAAAGGATCGAAGATTGAAGGTTGTGAAGGACGCGTGAAACTAAACATTCGAATCAGCTTAGCTGGCAGTCATCTTTTGATTGGTGCATTCAGTTTGATCGGTGCATTGCTGACGCTTTATAAAGTACCAACTAGTTTTGGTACGATCCAAGTCATGTTAGGTGAAATTTATTATACCGATACGGTATTTGACCGATTTACTCAGCTTTTCTTATTGGGGATTATTAGTCTTTATACCGTAGTGACGAGTTTTTACGGGTTTCGATTCTGGTGTTTTTGCTCCGCCTCTTCTGCATTTGGGACACTGCTGGCATATGTTGAATTAACTGAGACACTTCCGGTGATGATTGTTTTCATCCTGGTTTTGGCAAGTTTGTTTCAGTTAAGTGTAGTCACATACTTCATTTTCCAAAAGCTAAAAAGTAGAGCTGAAACAGGTTGAACAGATACGTTCAAGCTGTTTTTTTCTGTCCTGAATAATTCGTTCGTATCATAGGGTTATTAGGTTACTAGAATTTTATTTTATGCTATGCTAACAGTAGAGATCGTTTGATTGCAAATGCTTCTCTATGAAAAAATGGGACAATGATCGATCGTTAAAGAATAAGCGATCAAGATGAGTCGAAGGAGGACTGATGAGAGAGTGGTTACCAAACAACAGGTACTGACTGCAGAAAAGGACTTTCTGAGCGGTGAAAATTTTTATGTCCAACATTTCTTAGGAGCCCATCAAGCGGATGACGGCTATGTGTTTCGTGTTTGGGCACCAAACGCTCAACAAGTTTGGCTGGTTGGTGATTTCAACCAATGGACAGACACTTTGCCAATGAATAAAAGGGCAGAATCTGGGGTCTGGGAGATTGAGACCAACCAAGTAAAAGAAGGACAGCTTTACAAATACAAAGTCAAACAAGCAAATGGACGAGAAGTATTGAAGATTGATCCTTTTGCTGTCCATTTCGAAGCTCGACCAGGAACTGCTGCCGTGTTGCATTCGATCCCACAAAAAAAATGGCGGGACGGACTATGGCAAGGCCGCAAAAAAAGACAGAAAACATTTAATCGACCTCTAAATATTTATGAAGTTCATGCCAGCTCGTGGAAGCACCACGAAGACGGCACCCCTTATCGCTTCTCTGAATTAAAAGATGAACTTATTCCTTATGTGAAAAAAATGGGTTATACCCATATTGAATTTATGCCTTTGATGGAACATCCATTAGGTACCTCGTGGGGCTATCAGCTGACAGGTTATTTTGCGCTCAGTTCCTATTATGGGACACCAGAAGAATTTCAAGACTTTGTAGAGGCATGCCATTTAGAAAATATTGGTGTCTTTGTTGATTGGGTACCAGGACATTTTTGTGTCAATGATGACAGCTTAGCTTATTATGACGGCACGCCGACATTTGAATACATGGATGAAAACCGTGCCAAAAATGTTCGCTGGGGTGCGATCAACTTTGATCTCGGCAAACCACAAGTCCAAAGCTTTCTGATCTCAAGTGCCTTGTTCTGGATCGAATTTTACCACATTGATGGTATTCGGGTAGATGCCGTTTCCAACATGATCTATCGCGATTATGATGAAGGTCCATGGGAACCAAATCACGAAGGGGGCAATCGCAACTTTGAAGGCTATTACTTTTTACAGAAGCTTAATTCTGTTATCAAGTTAGCCCATCCAGCAGTGGTCATGATTGCAGAAGAAAGTACGTCTGAAACCAAAATAACAGGAATGGTCGAAGAAGGCGCGTTAGGATTTGATTATAAATGGAATATGGGCTGGATGAACGATGTCCTGCGTTTTTATGAAATGGACCCGATTTTCCGTAAAGATCATTTAAATCTGCTTTCTTTCTCTTTCATGTATCGGATGCAAGAAAATTATATCTTGCCACTTTCTCATGATGAAGTCGTTCATGGTAAAAAAAGTTTGATGCATAAAATGTGGGGGGACCGCTACAAACAGTTTTCACAACTACGAAATCTCTATACGTACATGATGATGCATCCAGGGAAAAAATTGTTATTCATGGGTAGTGAATGGGGACAGTTTTTAGAATGGAAATATGATCATGGGCTTGAATGGGTCGATTTAAACGACACATTAAATGCAAAAATGCAGTTCTTCACCCAGACCTTGAATGAACTATACAAAGAAGAACGAGCCCTTTGGGAATTGGATGATCAAGAAGATTCATTGATGGTGATCGATGCAGACAACTTAGATGAAACGACATTGACTTTCTTACGACAAGGAAAAACGAAAAAAGATTTCTTGATCGTTGTTGTCAATCTGACACCAGTGGAGCGTCACGATTTTGCGATCGGCGTGCCATACGAAGGAACGTATCGAGAGATTTTAAACACTGAACGGGATGTATTTGGTGGAACTTGGGTGGCTAATAACCAAGACTGCCAGACCAGTAATGCCCCTTTTAAACAATACGACTATCAAATCAAAACAATTTTGCCTGCACTTGGGGCTTTGATTATCAAACCAGAAAAAATCAAAATGACTCGTAAAAAAGCAGTAAAGAAAGCATAAAAAAAGAGTAGAGGGGGAACGGTGAGTAGATCACCAAACAAAATGAAAACAGAAATGTTAGCAATGATCCTCGCAGGAGGACAAGGGACTCGTTTAGGGAAACTAACAAAAAATATTGCCAAGCCAGCAGTTCCGTTTGGCGGCAGGTATCGGATCATCGATTTCACGTTGAGTAATTGTGTCAATTCTGGAATCAAAAATGTGGGTGTAGTCACGCAGTACCAACCTTTAGCACTGAACAACCATATCGGCAATGGCGCCAGTTGGGGATTGGATGGAATCAGTACCGGTGTGACGATTTTACAGCCATATTCAAATTCAGAAGGCGAAAAATGGTTTGAGGGAACTGCCCATGCCATCTATCAAAACATCGCCTATATCGATGAGATGGACCCGCAATATGTCTTGATTTTGTCCGGCGACCATATCTACAAAATGGATTACGAAGAAATGCTGGAAAAACACAAAGAAAATGATGCTTCATTGACGGTTGCAGTTCTCGAAGTTCCGATGAAAGATGCTTCTCGTTTCGGGATCATGAATACTGATAAAAATGACCGCATCATCGAATTTGATGAAAAACCAGCCGAACCAAAAAGTAATCTTGCTTCGATGGGGATCTATATATTTGATTGGAGTCGTCTACGCAGTATGCTATTGAGTAACTACACAAAAGACGGCGAAATGGTCGATTTTGGGAAACATGTGATTCCTTCTTATCTAGAAAGCGGCGACAACGTTTTTGCCTATCGCTTCTCTGGCTATTGGAAAGACGTAGGAACGATCGATTCATTGTGGGAAGCCAACATGGAATTTATTGATCCAGCTATGGAGTTGAATATCCGGGATAAAAGCTGGCAAGTGTTCTCCAAAAACCCAATCGCACCACCGCACTTTGTAACTGAAACCGGTGCTGCTAAAAATTCGCTTGTGATGGACGGCTGCTATGTTGCTGGGGAGATCGAGCACAGTATTTTATCAGAGAACGTGCAAGTGAAAGAAGGCTCGACTATCAAAGATAGCGTGATCATGCCTGGAGCGGTGATTGGCAGAAATGTCAAATTAAATCGAGTGATCGTTGGGGAAAATGCAGTGATTGGTGACGACGCAGAGATCGATGGAACAGACGAAATTGCCGTAGTCGGCTATTCTGAAATTTTAGGGGTGACGATTGATGAGAACTAATAAAATGTGTGCAATTTTAGGGAACCTACAGCGATACCAAGACTTGATGCCATTAACGGAGAATCGTCCGCTGTCGACCTTGTTGTTTGACTGCAAATATCGCTTGCTGGATTTCAATCTTTCAAGTATTGAAAATGCCAACATCAAACAAGTCTACATGATTTTCAATGAAGGAGAGACCCAGTCAGTTTTTGATCATATCGGTGGTGGAAAAGAGTGGAACTTGGACGGTGTTCAAAACCGGTTCTTTATCCACTTATTCCAAGACTCATTGAAAAAGCAAGCCGAAGGGCAAGAGTACTACTATAACGTCATTGACTATTTGGAAAAATCAAAATCAGATCACACTGTATTTATGGGCAGCAAAATCTTATGCAACATCGATTTGCGTGCTTTGCTGAAAATTCATCAACTACAAGGCAATGAAATGACTGTGGTGTATAAACGCATCGGCAGTGACAATGTTTCTGAAAGTGACTTGTTGTTTAATGTTGACAGTGAAGGACACTTAGAAGAAGCGATCCAAGCGAAAAAAGGGGAAGTTGGCTCCCTAGTCAACTTGTGTACGGATATTTTTATCATTCAAACGGATCGTCTGATCGCGGCTCTTAAAGAAGGGCAAAAAGTTGGCGCAACGGCAGATCTCGGTCAATTTTTACGAGAGATGATCTCTGTGGAGAACACTGGCCTATATGAGTACACTGGTTACTTAAGTAACATTTATGATATCTCTTCTTATTATCAAACAAATATGGACATGCTAGATGTGCATAAATTCACCTCATTGCTTTATTCGAATCAAAAAATCTATACCAAATTGAAGAATGAAGTACCAACCTATTATTCGGAAACGTCTGAGGTGAAAAATAGCCACTTTGCTTCTGGTTGCATCGTTGAAGGCTCTGTCGAGCAGTCACTGGTTGCTCGCCGTACGAAAATCCATCCTGAGGCAAAAGTCAAAGGCGCGATCATTTTCGGAAATAACGAAATCAAAGCAGGTGCCGAAGTCTCTTATGCGATCTTAGATAAAAATGTAACCATCGCAGAAGGTGTAAAAGTGCAGGGAACCAAAGAAACCCCGATTGTCATTAAGAAGAATTCTCATGTGACAGAAGATGTAATCGGAGGAGCAAGCGCATGAAGGTTTTGTTTACAGCAGCAGAGTGCGCTCCGTTTTTTAAAACAGGCGGGTTAGGGGATGTTGCAGGTGCATTGCCAAAAGAGTTGGTCAAAAAAGGCGTCGAGACAGTTGTCGTCTTACCTTATTTCACGAAAATGCCTGCCGAATACCAAGACCAAATGGAAGATTGTTTTTCCTTTGAAGTGGCGGTCGGCTGGCGCAAGCAATATTGTGGAATCAAAAAATTAGTTCTAGGCGCTGTGACTTATTATTTCATAGACAATCTTTACTATTTTGGTCGCGAACGGCTCTATGATTTTTATGATGATGGGGAACGCTTTGCTTTCTTCCAATTAGCCGTGATCGAAATGATGGAACGCATTGAATTTATTCCAGACATCGTACATGTCAATGATTACCATACGGCGATGATTCCGTTCTTGATCAAAGAAAAATATCATTGGATCCAAGCGTATCAAAACATACGCACCGTTTTGACGATCCATAACATTGGGTTTCAAGGGTGGTATAGTCGCGATATTTTACCGGATCTTTTTGGGATGGGTACGGAAAGATATGATGATGGAACCTTGCGTTTAAACGATTGCTTGAACTTTATGAAAGCAGGAATCTTGTATGCGGACCGCATCACGACCGTCAGTCCTTCCTATAGTGAAGAAATCAAAACAGCTGAGTTTGGTTGTGGTCTTGAAGTCATTTTACGCATGGAAAGTGGCAAGCTAAGCGGTATCTTGAATGGAATTGATTATGAAATGAATGATCCAGAAACCGATCCTCATTTGGACTATCCTTTCAGTGTCGATGATTTATCAGGAAAAGCTAAAAACAAGCGAGCGCTACAAGAACAGTTTGGCTTGCCAACTCGTAAAGAGGTTCCGCTGATTTCCGTTGTTAGTCGTTTGACCACTCAAAAGGGGTTCCATTTAGTTCTTGAAGAAATGGAAAACCTCTTGCAGTTTGATGTTCAGTTCATCTTACTAGGGACTGGCGAACATGATTTTGAAGAAGGCTTTCGCTACTTTGCGCAGAAATATCCTGACAAATGTGCTGCCGCGATTTCTTTTGATATTGCACTGGCGCAAAAGTTATACGCAGCAGCGGATCTCTTCTTGATGCCTTCGGCTTTTGAACCATGTGGACTATCGCAGATGATCGCGATGCGTTATGGTACATTACCGATCGTTCATGAAATCGGTGGCTTGAAAGATACGGTGGATTCCTATAATCCGATCACGAAACAAGGAACCGGCTTTGGCTTCCAAGAGTTTTCACCTTTTTACTTGATGAATGCCTTAAAACAGGGGATTGAATTATATGAATCGGATCCGACAACATGGACGGCATTAGTCAAGCAAGCAATGCAAAAAGATTTTAGCTGGAATCAAAGCTCAGATCTTTATGTTGAGTTGTATAATAATATCAAAGTTTGATTGTTTTAAGACAGAAGAATCCTTGTCTGCAACAGAACGGCTAGTTGTATGACTAGCCATTCTGGCGGCAAGAATTCTTCTTTTTTATAAACGGTTAGCATAAAGGAGTGTAACCCTATGACAAAAGAACGATTGCGTGATCTGTTAGAAACCAACGTGCACGAACTGTTTGCGATAGAGATCGATGAAGCATCACCGCAGGAATTGTTTCAGGCGCTAGCCAATGTCGTGAAGCAAATGTATTCAGAAGACTGGCGTCAGACCAGAAAAAATCTCTTGTTGGAGGATCAGAAACAAGCGTATTATTTTTCAATCGAATTTTTACCCGGCAAAATGTTAAAGAGTAATCTGTTAAATATGCAGCTGTTGGAGCAAGCGGAAGCCGTTTTTGAAGAGTTAGGGGTTTCACTTGACGATGTTGCAGAGACGGAAAAAGACATGGCTTTAGGCAACGGGGGACTCGGTCGCTTAGCGTCTTGTTTTATGGATTCATTGGCTTCTTTAGGTTTGCCGGGAAATGGCAATGGGATCCGCTATCGCTACGGATTATTTAAACAAAAATTTATTGACGGTCATCAAGTAGAGTTGCCCGATGACTGGTTGCGTTCGGGGAATGTTTGGGAAGTCCGCAAAGAAAGCAAGGCGGTGCCTATTCGTTTCGGGGGCCATGTCTATCTCGTTACCGGAGAGGACGGGAAATTAGCCCCAGTTTATGAAGGTGGCTTTACCTGGCGGGCGGTTCCTTATGATACAGCAATGGTTGGCTACCAAAATCACCATCTCAATACCTTGCGTTTATGGAGTGTTGAGGTTCCTGCCGAAGATGAGGCGCACTACGCGACACTAGAATCGCGGCAAGCATTGGAAAATCTGACAGCGGTCTTGTATCCCGATGATTCCAATGAGACAGGCAAACGGACCCGGCTGATGCAAGAATACTTTTTTGTGTCTGCAGGGATCCAAAGTATCGTCCGTTATTATAAAAAATTGAATTTACCTTTGGCCATGATGAGTGAACGAGTAGCGATCCACATCAATGATACGCACCCAGCCCTTTGCGTCCCAGAACTGATGCGCATTTTAGTTGATGAAGAAGGTCTTGCTTGGGAACAAGCGTGGTCGATCACCGTGAAAGTCATGAGTTATACGAACCATACGATCATGGCGGAAGCCTTAGAAAAATGGCCCGTGCGCATGATTGAAGAAGTTTTGCCGAGAATGGATCAGATCATCAAAGAAATTGATCGCCGTTTTGTGGAAACGATGCAAGGGGTCCATCCGCAAGCCTTACTGGAACGGACGCGAATCATTATTGATGATCAAGTCCATATGGCACATCTCGCGATCATCGGCAGCCACAGTGTCAATGGCGTAGCCAAGCTCCATTCTGATTTACTAAAATCAGTGGTACTCCATGACTTTTATCTTATTTATCCTGCCCGTTTCAACAATAAGACCAACGGCATCGCGCAACGGCGTTGGCTTCAGCTAGCCAATCAACCGTTAGCCAAAGTATTGGATCAGTCCATCGGTACAAGCTGGCGCAATGATCCATTAGACCTGCAACTACTCAAAAACTATTATGAGGACGAAACTGTTCTCCAACAAATTGCCGACGCAAAAATGAGTAACAAGCGTGCACTGGCACAGTACATTCAAAAAGCAACGGGCATCACAGTAGATCCGACGGCAATATTTGATGTGCAGATCAAGCGTCTGCATGCATACAAACGACAATTACTAAATCTTATGCATATTCTAAAGCTCTACTTTGAGGTCAAAGACGATCCAACTGCTGCGTTTCATCCAAGAGTCTTTCTCTTTGGTGCCAAAGCCGCACCAAGTTATCACTACGCAAAATCGATCATTAAAGTCATCAATGAAGTGGCGAATCTGATCAATCATGATGAAACCATCAATGATAAAATCAAGGTTGTTTTTTTAGAAAATTACAACGTTTCTTTAGCAGAAAAAATTATCCCAGCAGCGGATGTCAGTGAACAAATATCATTGGCCTCCAAAGAAGCTTCAGGGACAAGTAATATGAAGTTGATGCTAAATGGGGCAGTAACGATCGCCACTTTAGATGGTGCCAATATTGAGATTCGAGATGCAATCGGTGATGAAAACATCGCGATCTTTGGGCTAACCGAAGAAGAAGTGTATCAGTATTACGCCCAGCGTAATTATTCTGCCTATGCATATTATGAGTCAGATCCACTACTACAACGTGTAGTCAATGCCTTTATTGACGGGACAATCCCCAATATCCAAGTAGAAGGCCGCGAGATTTTTGATTCACTTTTGAAATACAATGATGAGTACTTTTTATTAAGAGATTTCCACGCCTATTGTGATGCACAGCATCGGGTGGATATTGCTTATCAAGATACTCATCGCTGGCAAAAAATCAGTTTAATGAATATTGCGAATGCTGGGAAGTTTTCGGCGGATGAAACGGTGCGAAATTATGCAGCAGATATTTGGCAGATCGATCCATTATTTGCCCATATCAAAGAACCAAATGCGGCAAGCTTGACGGAGTCAGTGCCTCCAAGGGGAGACAATTGAAGCGACTTCGGTTGAAATGGCGCAGTCTTTCGTGAAATTCTCTTTTATTTGTGGTATGATGAAAAAAATGCATGTAAGAGGATGAGTACAGTGGCAAATTATTTAGATGTGAAACGAAAACACTTCCGTTTTCCTGCTTATGATGATACAGACGGTGTGAAGCTTCAATCCGAGCATCGCCCCGCATTCAGTAAAGCAGATGATTGGATTTTAACCGAAATCAAAGATCCCGTGAGTCATTCTCACAAGGAAGAAAATCAATCTTTGCAGCGTAAAGTGCATTCCAGCCAACGCGATCGAGGGCACAATGTTCGTCAAAAAGAAGAGCTTGCCAATCACCGTGCCAACTTGCCTCAGTACGGAAAACGTCCGGTGAAAGAGCAGATGCCGACAGGAAAAACCAATTTTTTTGGCAAAGAAGCGAACCATTCTTCTTATCAAGTGACTAGTAAGAAGGAAAAAGCTGAGGTTCCTGTTTCTTCAAAAAAAGAATATTCGGGACGCTCTTACTTCGTGCCTAAATATATTCCTGCATCAATTATTCCTGATGAGCAAAAACCTGAAATTACGCCGAACGATTTGATGGATGCAATGGCAAAAAAACAAGAAAGTTATTTGTTATTTGACACTGAACCAGCAGCTTATCAAGTCAAAGAAGAAAGCGATCCAACCGTCAAAAAATTCAATCGCCACCCCTCTGTTGGGATGACACGCAGCGAGTTTCGGGCCAACAATAAAAAAAATGGTGAGAAAAAACGGTCCGTTTTAGATCGATCATTAAAAGGAATGATTGAAGACGATCAACAAGAAGAATCTTCAAATGGCTATTTTCGTTCTAAATAGTAGAGACAGTTACTCTTAATAGAAGTAGTCCTTTGAGCATAACGATGAATGATTTCAGCTAGATGGCGAACATCTAGCTGTTTTTTTTGTGTGCTGAAACTGCCGATTTCACAAAATACTTAGTCGAATTACATTTTTCACCGACTGAGGAATATTCTGATTTTACTAAGCAATAGCGTGGGCTATAGAATAAAGTGAAACGATCAAAACCATCGTTATTTATAATGTTTGTTATTTTAATTGGCGATTTCTTTTGTCATTTAAAATCGATGGCAGGATTGTGGTTTTCTGATCAGCCGTAATTGAAAAAAGGAAGCAAGCGTCCTGATGGTTATAGCTGCTCTTTGGGAAGGACTGATCCATGATCGATTTCAAGGGAAAGATACGCTGAAAGGTGGGGCATCAACAAATGAACAAAAAAAAGAGAATGGTATATTTCACCATCATTATTGGCTTACTTGGAGGACTCTACTTTTTTTCAACCATGAGTGTGTTTTCTTCAAACATTTTCTTTGCTGCACAGCTGGAGGAAGAAACGGTTGCGAGTGACCCATTCGAACCGATACGAGAGAAAGAGGCTGAGGGAAAAGTTGCCATTTATTTTGATGAATCAACGAAAGCCGGGACTGTAGGAGACATGTTACTAGTTGCGTTTCATACGGGCCGTCCCATTAGTGAAATAGCGATCCGGTTGCCGCAATCTGCGGTTTTTGTTGAAGAGGAGTTGCCAAAGGGAGTCAAAATTACGTCAACCACTGAAGAGAATGGTTGGAAACTAACGACTGATATCCCTAAAAGTGATTTTTTGGTTCCATTGGTAGTTGATACAGCAGGGGCGTTTCCATTTGAAGTAGCAGAATCAATGATAATACTTGAAATAAAGGAAGCACGGGAGACAAACCCTACGGATACACAAGAGGATGCGCTAACCGATTCGAGTGACTCCACTGACCAATTCGATCAAGAGGACAAAGAGGATCAATTACCAAAAGAGAAGGAAATAGAAAGCCAGATTCCTGACGAATCAGAGTCAGATCCTGGCAATCTATATCTGTTAGGCGACGACGTAAAAAAGAGAGGGGTTGCTAACTGGGTCGAATTTATGGCTGCAATGGTCGATACGACGGTCAATTATATTTATTTGACAGCCAGTTTTCAAACGAACGATAATCCTCGTTTAGGCATTACGGGAATTGACGGCTGGAGCAGCAGCGCCAATCCTAATGGCGGATTAGCCTATGTTTATATCAATGCCTCGAGAGTTTCAAGAACGTTAATCATCGATGGTCTCGACACCTTTCAGATGGATCTTAGAGCCGTAGCGATCTGTTTTCGCGATTCGAGTGTCAATCCTGATTCCCCATGGGACATTACCTTGCAAAATTTGGAACTTTACCATGGAAACTTTTGGGGGGCAATTGAATATCATGATTTGAACATGTCAAATCAGCAGCGTTCAATCATTCGGTACCACAATCTCAACCATACTGGCAATCAGTTGTTTTACGGTTTGCACTCTCGAGCCAGCTTTTCTGGACATTCGGTTTCACACCAAACGCCTAGATATACATCAGACTTCAATGCTTCTTGGATGATTCACTCGAACACCCAAGCGAATTTTGAAATCAACCAAATCGAGCTTCGTGAGGGAGCAAACGTCGAAATGTCGACGATCAGCTCAGGAAATCTTGATTTTTATAATACGAATGCGCGTCTCATACTAGGGAATAATGCCCGACTATCATTAAATGCCAACGGTTCAGCTGGCGAAGCAGGCGGTGCCAATATTCGCTTTGTCGCTGGCAATGGACGCATTGAGTTAGGAAAAGGTGCGGAATTGGCATTAAATACACAAAACAACAGTCCGGCAGTCATCACATCAGGCACGCCCCATGATATTCGCTTAATGGAAAAAAGTCGCTTGTCAGTTACTGCTACAAACCGAACGTTGTACAGTCATATTTTCTGGTTAAGTGCCAATACGCATGTCACCTTAGAAGACAGCAGCACCTTAGAGGTTGAAGCAACAAATCAAAATACAACCGCAAATATCTTCCACTTCTCTGGCACGACTGGCAATCTCAACGTGGGCAAAGATGCTACCTTAGATATTCGTTCGGACAGCCCACAAGCTGTCCAACGGCTACTTTTCTTTACCGGTGCCAACAATCCCGCAAGATTGACGATCGACGATGCCAAGCGTGTCAATTTGCAAAGAACCCGCGCCATAACGACCACCACAAATGGTCTAATTGAAGGGGGAGGAATCACTGCAAAGAATCAGGCGATTCGCCAGTGGCGGCATGGAAATACAGGAGATCCATCTGATTTTCAGTGGCAACCGATTCTGTCCATGACTGCGGCGATTTCCGGAACCAACACCAATGTGACCAATGTATCTTCACTGAATGAGGAAACAAGTCGAGGGTTTGCCTCGCAGTTTGCTTCTCGTTCACAACGTCTATTATTTGAGAGAATCCCAGACATCACGGTGACCATCGATCCTTTGACAGAAGATAGAACCTTACCTAATGCCTATACGATTTCGGGAACCGCCAATCCTGGTAGCTACCTTCGATTTCAAAGAGAGGGGCTGATGCCAGAACCGACGCTTGAAACGCCAGTCGATAGTGCCGGCAATAGCGAGTACTTTCACACACAAGCGGGTGAAAATGGGCACTATTTACTTGATCTATCTGATTTAGAACCTTTCCAGTATTTTACACAAGGTGAGGTGGTCACCGCTCAGGCATTTCTTGATGGTAAATGGGCAGAAGCATCAACCACTGTGGAACCCATTGGTGACGTTGACCCAAAAGATCCCCTTGATCCTGATCAACCGATTCTACCTGAAAATCCACCCTTGATACCAGAAAATCGCGGGTTTATCAGTATAGACTTTGTTTCACAATTCGATTTTGGTACAGTACCGATTCGCTCGTCGACAAGCCGCTATCCGGCGCGTCCGCAACGAATTTCTTCAGTGGATGATCATGAATCAACCGAACGACCAAACTATATTCAGGTTTCCGATCGTCGATTTCTCCCAAATGGCTGGACCTTGAGTGCCCGATTATCTGAGGAAGGGTTCGTAAGCACGGATGCGTTTAAGCACTATTTAAAAGGAGCGAGTGTGCATTTGAATAATATTGAAATGGTCACCTCTAAAGAAAATCGCTCTGAAGCACCAGACTACGTTGAAGCAATTGAGCTAGGACCGCAGAACCAAGTGATTGCACGTGCCAATGAAAATCAAGGGACGGGTACTTGGATTCAACGCTATGGAAACGAGCATACCATGCAAAAAAGTGTCGAGCTGGAAATCCCTATTGGCGCGAGGCCGCAAGCAACAAGTTATCAAGGAACCCTTCGTTGGGAGCTGAGTTTCGTACCTGGTGCTGACGAATAACCCCTTGGAAAACAAGTAAGCATGTTCTGCAATCGTGAATATGATCGAACACTGTAAAAGTTGCTCAGACAAAAAGAAGTCCAGTTGCCATTGGACTTCTTTTTTGTCTGAAACAGACGAGCGGTGGTTTAAACTGCTTTTCCCACTTTGGTGGATATGCTTTTCGATCAATAGAAGAGAGTGAAACCACAGGCAATGGACCAATGAGCAAAATCATGACATGGTAGTGATCAATGAAATCACTTAAGCACTATATCTTCCCCAGTATAAATTTTATTTAGCTATTTTAGTAATTAAATCCTGCTCAAATATTTTAATTTTCTCTTGCCTTTTGATATGCTAAGAACAAGGGGGAATCAAAGATGGGAGTTGATCTACAAATGCTGGCGATGATTTTCTTTATCAATCTCGCCTATGTCACATTGAACACACTGCGATTTTTATTGACAATGAAAGGGTATCGCGTGATTGCCCCATTAGTGAGTATGATCGAAATCACGATCTATATTTTAGGCTTATCTATGGTATTGGATCGTTTGGATAACCCGCTGAATCTCTTATTCTATGCATTAGGTTATGCTGCAGGAGTCAGTATTGGTATCAAAATCGAAGATAAGCTGGCTCTGGGCTATACAATGGTCACAGTGATCCTACCTAGTAATACGGATGAGGAAAAAAGTTTGCCTAAGATCTTACGACAAGAAGGCTACGGAGTTACACAAAGTTATGGAGAAGGCTTAGAAGGGCCACGACTGATTTTTAGAGATTCTTTCCCAAAGAAAAAGTGAGAAAAAGCTCTATCAAACCATCAAAGCGGTGGAAGAACGAGCGTTTATCATCAGCTATGAACCCAAGTATATTTCGGGCGGTTTTTGGACCAAAAAAATCAGCCGTAGAGAGGCGAAGTTGAAAAAGCAAGCACCTGTTGATTGAGGAACTAGAGGCAGCTTGATCCATTCGTGAAGAATAGTTGCATAATAAGCAGGGAGTTTATTGATGAGAGGAAGCGTAAGGTGTGGAAAAGAAAGCAAATGGTATGATGGCGGTCATCGCTGCCCTGATCTCAAATATTTTGGTGGCTATTAGTAAGTTTGTCGGTTATGCACTAAGTGGCAGTGCAGCCATGTTGAATGAAAGCATTCATAGTGTCGTGGATTGTAGCAATCAAATCTTTTTATTGATCGGGGATAAACGGGCAACAAAGGGCCAAAGTGAACTGCATCAGTTTGGAGAAGGTCGGGCGAAATATTTTTTTAGCACGATCGTTGCGATGATGCTCTTCTTTGGTGGGGGCGCACTCGGTGTGATGGAAGCGGTAGAAAAGCTGCTGCATCCTGCCCATGAAGTTGGTAACGCTTGGTTGGTGATCGCTATTTTGATTTTCGGGATGATCGTTGAAGGAAGTTCGTTGTGGATCGCGATCAAGGAGATCCGCGAACTGAATGTGGAACGTCAACCAATCTATCGTTTTTTGAAAGAAAGTCGGCATAGTGAGATTCTGATCATTTTCACAGAAGACTTTTGTGCAATGATCGGCCTAATGATCGCACTATTTGGTACGATTTTAACCATGATTACGGGTAACGCATTTTTTGATGCCTTCAGTGGTTTATTGATTGGTCTTTTATTGATGGTAGCAGCCATTTTCTTAGCCCGCGAATTTTACAGTCTACTGATTGGCGAAAGTGTCACAAAACGGGATCTAGCAGTGATCAAAAGAGCATTTGAACGGCCAGATGTTGATCGCTTGATTGATGTTAAAACGGTGCATTTAGGACCATCAGAAATTTTGATTGCGGCAAAAGTTGATATTGCCTCGAAACAAGAAGAGGTCGGCTATGAGATCATTAATGAGATTGAAGCCGAGATTCGACACCAGATGGCAGATAAAAAAGTCTATATTTATATTGAGACAGATGAGTATGACCCTCACTATATGGAGAAACGCCGTAAACTTGTGCGACCTTCCCACTGATTTAGCTAGAATAAAGCAGCTTTTTTTGATACAATAGACAAGGATTATCACATAGTGAAGGAGATTTCAAAATTATGATCAATGCAAGTGACTTAAGAGCTGGAATGACATTCGTTCAAGACGGCAAACTTATCAAAGTATTAGATGCTAGCCATCACAAACCAGGTAAGGGAAATACGGTTATGCGTATGAAATTACGGGACGTTCGGACTGGTTCGACTTATGATACAACCTTCCGTCCAGAAGAAAAATTTGAAAAAGCGCATATTGATACGAAAGCTGTACAATATCTATACACAATGGATGATACAGCATTCTTCATGGATCTGGAAACGTATGAACAATATGAAATTCCAGTTGAAGTGGTAGAAGAAGAAATGAAATTTATTCTTGAAAACATGGAAGTAAAAATCCAATTCTTCGGCAGCGAAGTAATCGGCGTTCAACTACCATCAAGCGTAATCTTAAAGGTTGTTGAAACACAGCCGTCGATCAAAGGGGCGACTGTGACTGGTTCAGGCAAGCCAGCAACGATGGAAACTGGCTTAGTTGTCAATGTTCCTGACTTTGTTGAAGAAGGCGAAATGCTAGAAATCAATACAGCTGAAGGTACCTACTTAAAACGTGCGAAATAAGAAAAAAACCGCGACTTGTTCGCGGTTTTTTCTTTTGCTCTGGAGGAGGGATCAAAAGTGAATCATTTCCCGTCTGCCAATGATTTTTGTAAGGGATAAATACTATAGGGTTTACTGATAAAGTAGGCGACGGAGCAGACGATCACAAACAAGGGCAGATTTTCAAAGCCAAAGACTTCCCCACCGATAAAGATCGGTGCAAATAAAGTGCTAGTAGCACTGCCAAAGACACTGGCATAGCCTAGGGCTGCCACCAGTTCGATAGGCAGTCCGAAGAGCGGTGCCAGCACGACGCCCAAAGAGGCGCCGATCGCAAACAAAGGGGTGACTTCTCCGCCCAAAAAACCAATACTGATAGTCAGTACAGTTAACACCATCTTAAGCAGCCAGTCATAAGAATAGATTGGTTGATTCGTGAAACTAGCGCTGATCAAATTCGTTCCTAAACCTGAATAACGACCATGATACAAAAGGACAAAAAGTAAGACTAGCACGAGTGAACCGATGCCAATGCGCCAGAGAGGATGAGGAAAGCGTCGTTTCATGATCCGTTTCATCGTTTCTAATAATCCCGCAAAGCTGCCACCAACAATACCAAATATTAAGCCAATCAAAAGTAATTTCAGAAAAACAGCCAAAGTCAAATCGGGGGACGGTGACAAAGCAAAACTAAATTTTTCTAATCCTAACAATTGAGAAGTCGTACTAGCGGTGAAAGCAGCCAGCAAAGTTGGTAAGAGTGCATGATGACTGAATTTACCGATGACAAGTACCTCCAGTGCGAAGAACGTCGCAGCGATCGGGGTTTCAAATAAACCAGCAAATCCCGCAGCCATCCCAATCATGATCAGGGTGCTGGCGTACTTTTCTAGTCGCAGCCATTTTCCTAAGCGATTGGCGATGGTGGCACCTAACTGAACCGCAACCCCTTCTCTGCCAGCGCTTCCTCCAAATAAATGCGTCAGCCAGGTTCCCACCATTACAAAAGGAATCAAGCGCAACGGAATGTCTTTTTCTTCTTCATGTCCGACTAAAAACACTAAATTCATTCCCTGAGGACTTCGGTCACCGTACTTTTGGAACAGGTAAGTAAAACAAATGCCGATAATGGGTAAAAAGAGAATCAAGGGCAAAAAATGACTATCACGAAAGGCGCTTAAGGAAAGTAGGATCTTCCCAAAGAAGGTGTCGACGGCTCCAGCGAATACGCCAATAACCAGACTGACCACACCTAAAGCAGTCAGTTCCCAATTAGTTGTTTTTTGTTTCATCATTTCTATCACGATCCTTTAAAAAGAATATAGGAACAATGCTCCTGCAAATACGACGACCTAGTGAAAATAAAAAAATGACTGCTACACACTAAAAAAAGTGGTAGAAGTCATTAGCAAAATTGCGGTTTCAGTAAGAACTGAGGGAGACATTCATTCCCGATTAGCATTAATATTATCTGATAAAACCCTCCTTTTGTCAATGGATGTTTGTTGTGAAAAGCAATTCATCTAACACTTATCTTTTCTACATAGTTATGGTAAAATTAATCTCATAAGAACTTATATGGGAATTGAGCGCCTTGAGGATAATTGGCATGAAAAGGGATGAAAGGACGATCCTTCTACTGTTTGACCAAAGGTAAGACAGTGAGTAGTGAGGAATCGAAGAGGAATAAAAAATGGTTGCATTTATGACGAGCGAAAAATGGCTGCAAAGTGAGCGTTTTTATTATGTGATCCTACCAATTCTCATGGTAGTTGGTCTGATTGCGTTATTAGGGTTCCTGATGGTTCTGCTTTATCGAGAAAACCGCAACCCAAAAGTGACGCTATTGCTTGGCGGCATAGTCGTTACGTGTCTATTAGGTTTTTTTATTGGGGATCAAGTGTATGGTGAATTCAAAACGTATAATGCGCTGATCACACCGAATATCCGAGATCGCGAAAAGATGTTTCTAGGCTATAAATATTACGAATCTGATACTACAGCAATTTATCAGCGCATCCAAAGCAATGAAGCGATTGAAACTTTAGGAATCTATCAAGCAATACCGGTGGAACGGGAGATTGAATTTCTTGGTTCTGCTCATAACTCCGTATATTTTAAAATGGGCGCCCAGGTTTACTATGCTCGCTATCAACCGACTTTTGTGGATGAGGAAACAACTGCTAAACTGCAGGGGGTTCAATATCATTTGACTGATCCTTCCTTTGAAACAATTGGTTTCTATTCCGAAACCAACAACTATTTAACGGCAATCACGATTCCAAAGTCCCAAGAAACCCTCGAATATCAATCCGTTGATTCTGTGATCCCGAAAGAATTTGGGAAAAGTCAAACCCAATGGGCGTTACCGAATAGGAATGAATAACGATAAAAAAACTACCTAAGTCACGAAAGAAAGCTCCCTCAAGAAGGAAACTTCCGTGCGCAGGTAGTTTTTTGCATGCTTGGTCAGAGAACATTGCTTTTCCTATGACTGATCAGGTAGTCCTCTTTCTTTTTGCGAGGCAATTTTTTGAAGGCGGCTTCTGCTTGAGTGGCTTTACTACGAGTGGAAAAGCTTTCCGCATGGATCATTTGCAAGGGTCTGCGACTAGCGGGACGGGTATATTTTGCCCCGATGCCTTTGTTATGCTCTAATAAGCGGCGACTCAAATCGGTAGTATAGCCGCCGTAAAAGGATTGGTCGTTGCAACGTAAGACATAAAAGTAATGGTTGTCAGCAGCCATAGAGCATCGCCTTCACTTCTGGACTATAAGAGCCCGTTTCATCATAGGTAATGAGAGGAGAATCAATTTTAAACCCTTCCGCCTTACCATCCTTGATTCCTTCAATCAATAAAATATTGGCCTCTTTGCCTACTTTCGGATAGACGAAGCGGACTCGTTTTGGCGCGATTCGATGGGTGCGCATATGGTCCAAAATATCGAGAAAGCGATCCGGGCGATGAACCATCGCAAACCTTCCATTCATTTTTAACGCTTTACTGGCGGTTTGGATCACTTCATCTAAATTTGTGGTGATCTCGTGCCGGGCGATCGCTAAATAGGGATTCGGGTTTTTGATCGCCGTCGGTATATTTTTAAAGTAAGGCGGATTGCAGACCAAAAGATCGACGGAATCAGGTTTGATTTTTTGAAAGAGATTCTTCAAATCCATAGGATAGACCGTCAGCTGTTCTTGCAAGTCATTTAATTCGATACTGCGCTGCGCCATATCCGCTAAGCGTTCCTGCAATTCGACCTGATAAATATGAGCAGTCGTTTTTCTGCTGATAAATAAACCGACTGCGCCATTCCCTGCACAAAGGTCAACGATCACACCTCTTTTTGGTACTCTAGCGTAATTGGCTAATAAGACAGCATCTAATGAAAAAGAAAAAAATTCGGAACTCTGAATAATCTTGATGTCATCGGCATACAATTGGTCAATGCGTTCGTTCGGTTGCAACATGAAGCATACTCCTGTTCTAAATTCATTTCAATGTATTATACTACGATTAAGAATAATGGGAAACGCTAAAAAAGGCTTGTCATTTAAACCGTTTTTTTGCATACTTGAATAGGAGAGAAATAGAAAGGAAAATGAGTATGTTTTTTCGCTTTATGCGCGGTGTGGTTCGCGTAGTATTATTTTTGATCAACGGCAATGCTCGTTATCAAAACAAAGAGGTTTTACCTAAAAATGAAAACTATATTTTAGTGGCTCCTCACCGAACCTGGTGGGATCCATTGTACCTAGCAGTGGCTGCTCGGCCAAAGAAATTCAGTTTTATGGCGAAAGAAGAGCTGTTCAAAAACCCGATTTTACGGTTCATTTTGATTCATGCCAATGCTTTTCCAGTCAAACGGGACAAGCCAGGACCGAGCGCGGTAAAGACGCCAGTCAAAATCTTGAAGGAAACCGATCTTAGCTTGATCATGTTCCCAAGTGGTACGAGACATGCAACGGCCTTAAAAGGTGGCATGGCGTTGATCGCGAAAATGGCCAAAGTCAAGATCGTTCCCTCTGTTTATCAAGGACCGCTGACATTAAAGGATTTATTTAAACGCAAGCGAGTGACTGTCCGTTTTGGGGAGCCAATCGATATCAGTGACATCAAAAAGATGGACAAAGAGGGCTTGGCGGAAGTGGAACGGCGCATCCAAGGTGCATTTGACACACTGGATCAAGCGATCGATCCGTCATTTGTTTATCAAATCGATGAGTCCAAAAGAGAAGATTAATACCTAATAAAAGCCGTTGATCCTTTTGTGATCAGCGGCTTTTTTCTAATGATTTAATCCAACAATTCGAAAGCAAATTTGGTCCATGGTTTCAAATATTCCAACAAAGGCAACTCCTCTTTTGGGATAGCACCGACTTTGTTTTTTCGGGCGTCTTGGTGAGGGGTCAAAACGATCTGCAATTCGTTTTTGTACTGACCAAAGGTATCATTGCCGATAACGATGTCCCCATAAGCAAACGGTTCTTGGTTTGTATGAGGGAGGTTTTCGATGGGACGGTATTTCACCCGTGATTGTGTGGAACGAGCGACTAACGCATTACTGTCACCGCGACGAAAATGATTGGTTTCAGCTAATATCCTCCGTTCGATTTCGCTGGCTTCTGCTTCTACGGAAACGCCAAAGGTCAGTTTGTAGCGATCGATCGCCGCCAGAGCTTTCAGTTCTGCATCCGACGCATAGGCATTGCCAATAATCACCGTATCGATCAACCCAGAAGCAAAAAGCAGCTTTCCTTGCAACGCCAAAGGTAAATCGCGACAAGATTCTAAGGTTGGCAGGCCATCATTGACTTCCCAAGGGCCAATTTTGGCTGATTGACTAGTGATGAAGGCGGCTGTTTTCAACCCATATTTTTTAAAACGTTGACTGCAGTTGCGGAAAAAAGCCTCCGTTAAGCCTGTGCCTCGTTGGGGGTAAAAATTGTGGCAGCCATATAAAAAAGGTTCATTGGCTTGATAAGAAAGGATATTTTCTAAATAGTTCACATCATTACTCATGTTTAATTCAATCGCCAAGCCGAATGGATTGAAGGTCAGTTGGGCTTCTTTGCTGCCATCAAACCCTTGATCCAAGCGGATACCGTCCGCACCTAATTCTGCAAAGAAGCTTAGATCGTCATAAGAGATCGCCAGATCACTAAAAACAGCTGGGGAAATATCTAAAATCGTTTCAAACCCAAGGTTCTTGGCAAACCCGATAATCGAAGAGAATTTTTTTCTGACGATCTCTTTGCCTTCACTGACTTCTAGCATACTCATAAATAAGCGAGAGTAACCAAGGGCAGCAGCTTTTTTTAAATAGTCTTGATCCAGTAAAGGATCGCTATGGTCGGGGTAAATCGAAAGGCCAATTTCTCGTTTCAATGGTTTTCCCTCTTTCTAAAAAAATCGTACGAAGCACCTCTTAGTATCGAAAAATGCTGCTGTGGAGCGCTTCTTCCGATTGTCTTGATGGGTGCTTCGTCCGACCTTTATCAACAAATTATTGTGTGACTGGTTGATTTTCTTTTTCCAATTCGTTTTTGTCATAGATTTTTACGAATGGGTAATAGATCAGAATCGATAAAAGAATCAAAAGAACATTCAGCACGATCGCACGCCAATCGCCGCCAGTCGCTAAGAAAGCACCAATTGGTCCAGGCAATGTCCAAGGGGCATTGACCGTGACGGCATTGACTAAACCTGCTGAGGTGGCGACCCATGCAATGACACCATTGATTAAAGGCGCAATGATGAATGGTGGGATCAAGATTGGATTCAAGACGATCGGTGTACCGAAAATCAGTGGTTCGTTGATGTTGAAAATAGCTGGAATTAAGGCTGTTTTTCCTAGTTTGGAACCGAATTCCGATTTTGTGCGAAAAGCTAACAAAATAGCCAAACCAATCGTTGAACCAGCCCCACCAATCCAGATGAACCATTGATAAAATGGTTCGGCTGCAATATTGGGAATCATATCTCCCGATGCAAGCGCTGTTGTATTTCCTTCTAACAACTGTAACCATAATGGACGAGCCAGTGAACCAACGATAGAAGCACCATGGATCCCGAATGACCAGAAGAAGGTCGTCAAGAAGGTGATCAAAAGCACACTTGGCAAGGTATCTGCGGCACTGACTAAAGGATCGACCACTTTTGCCACGATCGTGTGCCAGTCAAAACCGATATAGTAAGTGATCGCGCCCATTCCTAAAATGATCACTAAAGTGGGAGTCAAGGCTTCAAAAGAGCGAGCGACTGCAGGTGGGACTTGTTCTGGCATCGTGATTTTAAATTTCGATTTGTCCGTTAACCGATAGATTTCAACGGCAAGAATCGAGGTGATGATCGCCACGAACATACCAGCACTCCCTAAATTGGCCATTGGCAAGACAAAACCGACCGTTCCAGCTGCATCCAACGCTTCTGCTGGGATATTGACCGGGGTGAAGGTCAGTAAGAAGGCGGTCGTTGCTAAGATCCCGCCCGAAAGACCATCAAGCTTATAAGAGCGAGAAAGACTGTATCCGATCCCGAATGCAGCATACAAGCTCATAATGTACATCGTCATTCGATAAGGCAATAAGATGGTTGTGGCATTGCTAGACAAGAATTGATAGATGCCCCAACTTTGAGGCAGCGGTGGAAAGGCTAAAATCATAAAGAACGAACTGACGATAATCAATGGCAATGTTGAAACGATCCCGTCACGAACCGCTCGCAAATGACGCTGGCTGCCAAGTTTTTCCATCGGTCCTGCCAGATGGCGTTCGATGAACTGAGTGAATTTATCTAACATGGTTTATCCTCCTAAGATGTTTTACATTTTTGTTTCCCATGGATTCGAAATGATTTTTCCTAAAATCACGCCTTGGGCTGCCCCGGTTGCTGCAGGGGCATTGTTGACACGGCTGTGAAGGGTTTCATTTCCTAAGATGGCGAAAGCCACCGCTTCTTTGGCATCGTTCGAACCGCCAATGTCATCTTGTGTTACAACGGCTACTGTTTCGGGTAAATAGCCTTTGATCATCTCAATCAGCAGATGGTTATGGGCGCCACCACCTGAAAGAATCACTTCAATATCATTTGTTCCCAACTGAGGGAAAATGAACCTTTGGTAACTGTCAGCAATGGAAAATGCGGTGAAATCGGTTAAAGTCCTCACCAAGTCTTCCGATGCTACTTGGGGATATTCGGTCATTAGCTGCTGCACAAAATGTTTGCCAAATTGTTCACGTCCAGTGCTTTTCGGCGGTTGCTGGGACAAATAAAAATGAGTTCTTAATTCCTTTTGCAAGGTGGGTATAATTGCTCCCGCTCGGGCTGTTTCGCCAAACGCATCATAAGGCTGACCGAATAGCTGAACCATTAGTTCATCGATGACCATGTTTCCTGGACCTGTATCAAAAGCATATAATTCGCTTAAGCCACCATTTTTAGGCAGAACCGTAACGTTGCCGATGCCGCCAATATTTTGCAATAAACGATTTTTATCGTTTGATTGATAGAGCAGATAGTCCGTATAAGGTACAAGGGGCGCTCCTTGCCCGCCAGCAGCCATATCCATCACTCGGAAATCGGCGACGACTTTCGTTTGTAAGCCATAAGCAATAATCGAAGGTTCGCCAATTTGCAAGGTGCTGTTTTTCGCTGGATCAGCATCGGGGGAGTGCCAGATCGTTTGTCCGTGGCTGGCAACAAAATCAATGCTTTTTTCTTCAATACCGGCTTTTTGGCAGAGGATTTGACACGCTTTCAAAAATTGATACCCTAATTCAGTATTTAATTGGCAGATGAGGGGAACATTTGATTCCACCGGATCACAAGCAGTTTTTATTCGTTCCTTCAATTCTTCATCAATGGGCAGTGTGAGCATTTCCATCAGCTGGACGTCAGTTTCGATACCGCAGCCGTTGATTTTTACTAAAGCAGCGTCGATTCCATCCAAACTGGTTCCTGACATGAGTCCTATTGCAAGCATATCGTTTCTCCTTTCTTTTAGAATAGTGATGAAAGCGATTGTTGAATTCGATTTCACACTCATTGTAAATGAAGTGTAATTATATTTCAAGATATAAATTTATAATTGAAAAAACATTTCAACATAATGATGTTAGGTGTTCGCTATTTTTATCAAAAATGGGTGGTAAATGAAATTTCGCTGGAAGAGAGATGTCTAACGATCAGGGAAAGTGGTATAATGATTGGAAGGATATTTTTTAAGAAGGTGAAGAAATGCGCTTTATACATACAGCTGATTGGCACATCGGAAAAAAACTACATGGCTATGATCTGCTGGAAGACCAACGAGCAATCATTGATCAAATCATAGCGCTAGCAAGAGCAGAAAAGGTCGATGCCATCGTCATTGCGGGGGACCTTTATGATCGTTCGGTTCCTGCTGTTGATGCAGTCAAATTACTAAATGAAAAAATCGCTGAAATCAATTTAACGAATGAACTGCCATTATTGGCTATCTCAGGAAATCATGATAGTCCAACTCGTTTAGAAACCGGCAGTCAGTGGTTTCAACAAACACGCTTTTACCTGTCCACCAGCATCGAACAAAGTTTGCACCCGGTTGAGTTTGACGATACACAATTCTTTTTACTACCGTATTTCGAACCCATCGAGGCCCGCTTGTTTTTTGATGAACCATTAATGAAGATTTCTGATAGTGTCCAAAGAGTCATTGAGGAGATGACCAAGAACTTTGACTCGTCCAAAAAGCAAGTGCTAGTGACCCATTTTTTTGTGGCGGGTTCTAGCCAAACAGATTCAGAAACAAAAATTCAAGTTGGCGGATTGGACAGCGTACCGACCACCGCTTTTGCGCCTTTTGATCGGGTTGTTTTAGGCCATTTACATGCCAATACGGCTCTCAAACACCCAAATATCGGGTACAGCGGCTCACCACTGAAATTTTCCCTTTCTGAACGGACGAACCAAAAAGGGATCTATCTTATTGATACCGTAAAAGATACCAATGAATTTATTCCACTGACACCAAAAAGGGATATCCAGCAGCTGACGGCGTCCTTTGAGGAGTTGATCGATCCGGTTTTTTACCGTGATCTGGATCGTGAGGCGTTTTGGCATTTTCTGCTGACGGATCGTGCTGTGATTCCAAATATGATGAATCAGTTGCGAAAAATCTATCCATTTATTTTGTCTGTCGAACGGTTGAATGGACGAGAACAGACGAAAAAAAGACAGCTAACGACACGAGAAACCGACCCGCAGACCTTGATCAGTCATTTTTTTCAAGAAATGACGGGAGATTCATTGCTCGATTCACAAACCAAATGGATCGAACAAGGATTAAATGAAGCATTTGTCGTGGAAAAGAGGGAATAGTCATGCAACCGAAGTCTTTACAAATGAAAAATTTTGGTCCATTCATTGATGAAAAATTGGATTTTAGTCAGCTGCAAGCTGGCGGGTTGTTTTTGATCAGCGGCAAAACTGGTGCAGGAAAAACGACGATTTTCGATGGAATGACGTTTGCCTTGTTCGGTGAAACATCGGGGAATCTGCGCTCAGGCAAAGAAATGCGATCGATGTTTGCTTCACCAACCGAAGAGACCAGCGTCACGTTTACTTTTGAACATCAGCGTTTTACCTACCAGATCCAACGGAAACCGGAACAGACGTTAGCAAAAAAACGTGGTGACGGTGTCACTAACCAAACGGCAAAAGTTCAATTGACGATTTTTGACGCCGATGGCAAAGAGAAAAAGCAGATCAGTAAACGGACAGAAGTTGATGCGTTTATCAAGGATCTGCTGCAGCTGGATGCAAAACAGTTTTTTCAAATCATGATGTTGCCGCAAGGAGAATTTCGTAATTTTCTGATTGCCAGTAGTAACGAGAAAGAACGGGTTTTACGAAATCTATTTGGTACAGAAATGTACCAGCAATTTAATGAATGGCTAAAAGAGCAAGTCAAAGCACAAAGTAGAAAGCTTGAACATCAGCAACTAGTCGCTTCGCAGATCATGGAGCGTTTTGAATGGGAAGAAGTGCAAGAAGTTTTAACGGTTGCGGAATGTCTGACTTTATGGGCGCAAGATTTAGAGAAACAACAGATTCAACTTCAAAAGTTATTGCAGAGAAAAGACCAGGCAACGCAAGAAATGAAAGCTGCGCAAGATGCCTTTTACCGTGCAAAAGAAATCGAAAATGCTCGGATCGAATGGCAAGAACTACAAGAAAAAGCACAACTGTTGAATGCCCAAAAAAACGAGATCGATCAAAAAAAAGCACGATTGACTCAACTTGTGTGGGCGCTTGAACATCAAGAAATCATGCAGCAAAAAGAAGAACGCGTAAATGAAGCGCAGCAAGCAGCACAGCAAATCGACGAAACGAAGCAGCTGTTGCAAGATGTTCAGCGGCAACAAGTAAGCTGGCAAGAACAAAGACCGTTGATCGAAGAGACTAAGAAAAAGCATGAAGCTGCCAATCAAAGAAGCCAACAGATCCAGCAGCAGATTCCATTGGCGCAACGCACAGAAAAGCAGCGAGAAGAAGTGGCACAGCAGGAAAAAGCAGCACAGCAGCAAACGAGCAAATTGACCAAAATTACTCAAGTGCTTGCTAACACCAAAACACAAGAGCAGCAACTGGTAGAAAAAATTGAAACGTTAAGAACATTTCAAACAGAAGCATTAAAACTAGCTGAAACACAATTGCTAATTGAAAAATGGCAGCAAGCAAAGGCACTGGTTCGTGAAGCAGAGCAAAAAACAGGGGAACAACAACAAATTCATTCGGATTTGGTCCTTGAAAAACAGCAACTAGAAACATCTTTGCTAGAGCTGCAAAAAACGCTAAAACAAGAAACCAGTCAAAATGCTCGGATGCAAATTGCGCGGCTTCGTCTTTTATTGGAAGAAAATGAACCTTGTCCCGTGTGTGGATCATTGGATCATCCGAATGCACAGGAGCATACGACCTATCCCATTGAGGACATTCTTGCGAGTGAGCAAAGACTTGAGCAAATGCAAGAAAAATTGACGATAGTCCAACAGCAGGTATCGGCAAATCAAACGCTTCAAGAACAAGCGTTATTGCGGATCAATGAATGGCAAGCGACAAGCGTTTCGGCGGAAAAGCAAGCGGCTGCTGCTTGGAACGACGTTCAGCAGGCATACGCTAGGTTACAGCCTTTCGAAACGCAAGAGAAGCTTACTGAAGAAACGATTGCACAGGAATTAAAAAAACGACAATCTATCAATCAGCAAAAAGCCTCCTCTTACGAAGCAGCGCAAAAAACATATCAGGCAGTAAAGGGGCAATTGACAAAGTTAGATGAATCCTATCAGCAAGTCAGTGAGCAAGCAAAAAAGGCCGAGGAAGCGCGCCAACTTGCGGCAGGAAAATTGGCCTCTTTGCAAGAACAACTTGGTGGTGCTACTTACCAACAACTACAAGCCGATTTAGCGTCAATTCATCTTTTACTAAGGGAATATACGCAACAAATCGAGGCGGATGCCCGGCAAGAAGCACAGATCAAAGAGCAGCAAGCGATCCTTTCAGAGAAGTTGAAGAATGTACAACAATTTTTCGAAGAAAAGCAAGCCGCCAAGGCGAAAGCAGAACAACGGCTGATGCAACGATTGCAAGAAGCAGCGATGACTGAAGAAGCAATGCGGGAATTGATTGCCCAAGCTCCTCAAACAACCCTTCTGACAGAAGAAATCAAAACCTATGAGCAAGAAACGGCGTTTGTTCAACAGCGTCTGATATTGCTAGATACCCAATTAAAAGAGCAGGCGACAATGGATTTAATCCAATTGGAAACGACCTACCTTCAGTTGCAGACTGTGATGGAGAAATTACAGCAAGAAACGGTTCGCAAACAGGAGAAGGTCAACAGCAATCAACGGTTATTTGACGAGTTGCAAGTCATTTATCAGAAAAATGTAGAAGAACTTGCCCAATTAGGCCAACTTCAACAGTTGGCAGAAACCATCAATGGCGAAAACACGAAGAAAACCAGCTTGGAACGGTATGTGTTGCAACAATTTTTGACGGAGATCTTAGAAGTCGCCAATGAACGCTTGTCCCGTTTGACCCGTGGCCGCTATCAATTTGAATTAGCGGATAAAGTTGGTAGCTATCGAAGCTCAACAGGCTTAGAAATTGACATCTATGACGATAATGCCGGTCAAGTCAGAAGAGCACATACACTGTCAGGCGGTGAAAGCTTTATTGCAGCCTTAGCGTTAGCAATCTCTTTAGCAGATGTGATCCAGCAACGAGCTGGCGGGATTGAGATCGAAGCACTTTTCATCGATGAAGGGTTTGGCTCGCTTGATGAAGAATCATTGGAAATGGCGATGGAAGCATTAGAAATGATCGAAAATGAAGGGCGCATGATTGGGATCATCAGTCATGTTCGAGAACTGCGGGCAAGGATCCTGCAGCAAGTTTTCGTAGAAACCAACGGCAGCGGGCAAAGCCGGATCCGAATAAAAGAATAAGGAGAGGAGGGCTCTTATGAAGTGGAGTATTCCAGAAAAAGTAATCGAGCGGGGGAGAACGTATCTTAATGAAGGCCGTGTCCTGTCTGTCACCCCGGATAAAGAAAAAAATGTGTGGCATGCAGAAGTACTCGGAACAGAATTGTATTTAGTTACTTTGGATGCTACTGCCAAAGAAGTGGATTATTGCCAATGTCCCTATTGGGAAGAACATCATTATTGCAAACATACGGTGGCCGTCGAACTCTATTTACGCCAACAAGGAAAAACACGAAAAATCAATGAACAAACCCCCATCAAAAAGGCCTTTTCTGCTTCAGAGATGTTTTCCAATGGTTTTGCTCGCTTAGACAGCGAAAAGGAAGCGAGTAAACCATTACAGATTGAATTTCGGGTAGATACGATTGCGACAAATCCTTATCACCAAGAGATGGATATTTTAGGGGTCTCTTTGAAGGTCGGGCATCGCGGCACGGCCAGGACCTATGTCGTCAAAAACATTTATAAATTTTTACAGATGTATCAAGAGAACAAGCAATATGCGGCCAATAAGCAACAGACCTTTTTGCTTTCTGCGGATGCCTTTGATGAGAAAAATCGAGCTTTATTGAATCGATTGACAGGAATCGCGCAAACCCAACAATTAATGGGGCAAGCGGGCATTCAAATCAATGGCAAACTTGATAAAAAATACTTGCTTCTGCCCGTTGAATTCGGCAAAGAACTGCTATTGCAATTCAATGATGTCTACACGCAAATCACCATTGGTGAAACCAAGGTCAGCCAAGTAGACTTCCAATCGGGGGAACCATTGACGTTTTCAGTTACAAAAGAAACGGATCATTTTCCGCTGCAGTTCGTAAAAGACTTCGACCACTTACTTAGTTATTATAACTGGGGGCTGTTGGACGGAACATTTTATGAATTGACTGTCGAGCAAAAGGAGATCTATGTCACGATGCAGCAGCTGTTTAAACGTTTTGAACAGCCAATCATTGATTATCCAAAAGAAGAGCTGGCGAATCTCTTTATGAAAGTTTTGCCTTATTTGCGAAAAATTGGGCGTGTCCAAGTGGCTCCTGAGGTTCAAAATGACATCGAAGAATCTGAATTGAAAGCAGTTTTCTCCTTGCGGAAAATCAAAGGTCAAGTAGATCTACAAGTTGATTTTACTTATGGAGAAGTCGTTTTTTCAAGTGATGAAAAACATCAATACATGCCAGAAAATCATCCAGAGATTTTACGTGATTTCCAACAAGAAGCACGGATCGAAGCCATTATTGAAACCTTTGGCTATCAAGCCAGCAGCAAAAATTGGCAAAAAAATCTACCACTAGGCGAGCAACTCTATACCTTTTTTACGAGAGAGATCCCGGTCTTGAGACAATTAGGGGAAGTGCGGATCGGCAAGAAGCTGCGGGAACTCTACCTTGATGCCCAGCATCATCGACCAGAAATCGTGATTGAAGAGAATGGTTCTTGGTTGGATATCAAGTTTGATGTTAGCGGCATTCAAGAATCAGAGATCAACGATGTTTTGCGGAGTCTGTTGCAATCTGCGCAATTTTATACCACAGAAAATGGTCAAGTTCTTTCGCTGGAGTCGGAAGAGTTTCAAGAAGCAAGTGCTGCCCTCAAAAAATTACGGCTCTCGTTAGATACGAAAAACGGGGCAATCCAAGTCCCATTGAATCAAGGGCTATTACTGCAAGAACAGTTTGCCGATCAAGCGAGTTTTAGTACAGGTTTTCAGCAAATGACGGAAGATTTGATCCATCCAGAAAACTTTGAGGCACAGTTGCCAGACAACTTGCATGCTGAGTTGCGGCAGTACCAAGAAGTTGGCTTTCGTTGGCTAAAAATGTTGAGCCATTATCAATTTGGCGGTATTCTTGCTGATGAAATGGGGTTAGGGAAGACCGTCCAAACCATTAGCTATTTGCTTTCTGAGAAACAAGAGCATCAAAAATTGAATGCATTGATCGTGGCACCAGCCAGTCTAACATTCAACTGGCAGCAAGAAATCAAACGGTTCGCACCTTCAATTTCAGCGACTGTCATCAGTGGAACGAAAGAAGAGCGAGAAGCGCAGATGGCGCAATCAGCGGATGTCCGAATTACTTCGTATGCAAGCTTGCGTCAGGACATTGATGCCTATCAAGCACTAGAGTTATCGTGTTTGATTTTAGATGAAGCACAGATGGTCAAAAACAGCGCGACCAAAACGGCACAGGCATTGCGATCCTTGGAAGTTCCGCAGCGGTTCGCCCTCAGTGGCACACCGATCGAGAACAATTTAGAAGAATTGTGGTCCTTGTTCCAAATGATTATGCCAGGCTTTTTCCCCAACAAGCAGAAATTTAAGGAACTGTCTACACAAGAAATTGCAAAAATGATCAAACCCTTCATTTTGCGAAGAGATAAAAAATCTGTGTTACATGATTTGCCGCAAAAGCTGGAAACAAATTATTACAGTGTCCTAACAGAGGAACAAAAGAAAATTTATTTGGCGTATTTGCGACAAATGCGAGAAGAAATCGCGCAAATGGATTCTACGTCTTTCCGCAAAAATCGGATCAGTATTTTAGCTGGCTTGACTCGTCTACGGCAAATCTGCTGTGACCCTCGATTATTCGTGGAGGACTACGAAGGGTCTTCTGGGAAACTTGAGCAGGTCAAAGATTTACTCTTAGCAGCCAAAGAAAATGGCCGTCGTGTCCTGCTATTTTCTCAGTTCACCAGTATGCTTTCGATTATTGAAGAAGAATTAGCCCAGGAAGGGTTTGAATCCTTCTATTTGCGTGGCAGCACACCGCCGCAAGATCGTTTGACGATGGTCAATGCTTTTAATAGTGGCGAAAAAGATGTCTTCTTGATCTCATTAAAAGCAGGAGGAACTGGACTAAATCTGACTGGTGCAGATACAGTGATTTTATACGATTTATGGTGGAACCCAGCAGTGGAAGAACAAGCCGCTGGACGAGCCCATCGGATTGGTCAAAAAAATGTAGTCGAAGTCTGGCGAATGATCGCCGAAGGAACCATTGAAGAACGAATGGATGCATTGCAACAAGAAAAACGTGAGCTTTTCCAAAAAGTGATCCAAGGCAATGAAACCCAGCTTCAACAAATGACCGAAGAAGATATTCGCTTAATTTTGAGTATCGGCGAAGAACATTAAGCATTCAAAAAAACATGGACCCGCTTGAAGCGAAGGTCCATGTTTTTTAGTTATAGGCGTATGCAGGAAGCTGCAAGAGGGCGTCAATACTTTCTTGGAGCTGCGAGAAAGCAGTGATCGACACATCGGGCAAATCTTCCAATCCATTAGGCGCCTGACGAAGACGATGATTGAACCACAAGGCTTGCCAACCGGCTTTTTTGCAGCCCACTACATCATTATCAAAGTTGTCACCTACGTACAGTGTTGTTTCTGGATCAAGAGCAAAGGCGGTTTCTGCCAATTGGTAAATTTCTAGCTCTGGTTTCTGATAACCGGTTGCTTGTGAAATGATCATATGCTCTGGTTTGATCCATCGAGTCAGTTGCAACTGATCCAATTTTTTTTGCTGGTGGTCAGTGGGACCGTTGGTAATAATTCCTAGTTTGACTGGCAATGTGGACAAATAGTTCAAAGTTGACTCAACTTCAGGATGCAGTGTGATGGCATCTAGTTCTTGTTCATAACACAGCTGAAACTTACAGCTTTCTTCTATTGTAATAGGTAAGTACCCTAAATCCGTTAATGAATGGGTCAGTCGAAAATAACGAAAATGATCTAGCGTCCATTCATTTGCCAATACCCGTCCAAACTGCTCATCACTGTGCACCCGAAACCGTAAGTAAAGAGCAGTTAAATCTTTGTGGGCTATTTGTGGGAAACATGAGGTTACGGCATTGTGAAATGGTTGTTGCTGGTCATATAAGGTATCATCGACATCAAAAAGAATACTAGTGATCAAAAAAGACACGCCTTTCAGAATTAGTGAAAATTTTCAGTTTGTTTTCGAATCAATCATAAGCCATTATTCCTGTAAAAAAAAGAGGAAAATCCCTGTAAAATAAAGGTTTTATTTACTGTTTTTAGAAATCCGCGTCTTTATAGGTTTTCAAAATTATAGTGAATTTTACCCATTTTCACATGTTTCTCATTTTGCATTTCTACTGAGAGTTGCTTATAATGATAGCTATTGAGGAGGGGGAAATGTGTTAAAAAGGTTTTTTCGTTATTATCGACCGTATCGGTCACTATTTATGCTAGATTTTACTTGTGCGGTATTTGCTGGTTTATTAGAACTGGCCTTTCCCGTTGCCGTCAACCAAGTAATCGATAAGATCATGCCCCAGAACAACTTTCGCTTGATACTATTGGCTTGCTTAGGCTTGTTCTTGTTTTATGTGATCAATACTGTGTTGCAATATATCGTGGTTTTTTATGGTCATAAACTTGGGGTCAATATTGAGACAGATATGCGTCAAGAACTGTTTCGACATCTGCAGACCCAATCTTTTGAATATTATGACAATCAAAAGACCGGCAAGCTGATCAGTCGCTTGACCACGGATCTCTTTGAAATCTCTGAAGTCGCTCACCATGGGCCAGAAGATGTTTTTATTACCATTATGACTTTGGTGGGGGCATTCCTATTGATGTTGAATATGCACGTTCAATTAGCGGTAGCGACATTTGCGTTGATTCCATTGATTACGATTGCCTTGGTTTTTTTCAATAAGAAAATGACCAAAGTCAATACACAGATCTATGACAACCTCGGTGAGTTCAACGCCGGAGTGGAAGCATCTGTTAGCGGCATTCGAGTGACCCAATCGTTTGCTAATGAAACGTTCGAACATAAACGCTTTGATGGATTGAGCGAAATCTATCGGCAATCGAAGATCCTTTTTTATAAGGTAATGGCGATCAGTTCAGCGTATAATTACTTTCTGATTCGCTTGATCAACTTGTTTGCTCTGATTTTTGGTGCTTACTACGTGATTCGTGGTGAACTGACGAATGGCCAGTTTGTTGGGTTTATTTTATTATCGAATGTCTTTGTTAGACCAATTGAGAAGGTCAATACGATGATTGAAAGCTATCCGAAAGGCATCGCTGGCTTCAAACGATTGACCGAAGAATTGGATAAAGAACCGACGATCAAAGA
Organism: Enterococcus sp. 4E1_DIV0656; assembly: GCF_002140695.1. NCBI lineage: Bacteria > Bacillati > Bacillota > Bacilli > Lactobacillales > Enterococcaceae > Enterococcus > Enterococcus sp. 4E1_DIV0656. The sequence goes on from NZ_NGLF01000001.1 coordinate 2,317,817, forward strand.
CAAACCAGGGGCACGGGCTGTTCAATCATTAAAAGGGGATATCGTCTACCAAGATGTTTCTTTTTCCTATGCGGATGCGACGAAAGTCTTGAATCACATCGATTTATCGATCAAAGCTGGCGAGACGATCGCCTTCGTCGGGCAAAGTGGCTCAGGGAAAACCACGTTATGCAACTTGTTGCCGCGTTTTTATGAAGTCACTGAAGGCGCCATTACGATTGACGGCATCAATATTCAGGAGATGACCCTGGCTTCTTTACGTCAGCAGATTGGGACTGTGCAGCAAGATGTCTTTCTTTTCCCGGGAACGATTCGAGAAAATATTGCTTATGGCAAACTTGATGCAACAGAAGAAGAGATTTTAAAGGCAGTCAAATTAGCACACTTAGAAAAGGTCATCGATCAAATGACGGATGGGTTAGATACGGTCATCGGTGAACGAGGAGTCAAATTATCCGGTGGTCAAAAGCAGCGGGTAGCGATTGCTCGGATGTTCTTAAAAAACCCGCCGATTTTGATATTAGATGAAGCAACATCAGCGTTGGATACGGAAACCGAGCAAGTGATTCAAGAGTCATTGAATTCTTTGGCAGATGGCCGTACAACCTTGATCATTGCCCATCGCCTCGCAACGATCAAACATGCGACACGCATCATTGTCGTTAGTGATAAAGGCATCTTAGAAGAGGGGACCCATGAAGATTTGATGGCGAAAAAGGGACATTATCGCGCATTGCATGATGCGCAATTCGCTCGTGATGGAGAACCTTCTCTCCCTTAGAAGAAAGAAATGAACGATCAATCCAAGAAAACACTAGTCTTTTTATACTTTGTCAGGAAAAAGCATAAAAGACGGGTTTCTTAGGTTGATCGTTTTTCACTAAATTTTTGTGAGAAACCCTTTTCATTTATAAGCAGATATTCATTTCTCCTACTGTTTTATTGTCGATTATGACAGAAATGCTTGTATGGTTTTCTGATTAAAAAGGAATGTGATACAATGGAATCAAGAATGAAGACATTGGTTGAGAATCTTCTCTGGAAAAAATAACATATATTTTTATTGTAGCCCTGTCGTTTCCAAGGCAACAAGGGATCGTGAAATTTTTCCTTTGAAAACGATTGAGCCATGGACTTGGTTTTTTTCTCCATTTTTTTGATTACACATGTAATTACAGAGGGGAAATTAAAAAACGCGGGATTCAACTAAAAGAGTATTTTAATATTCTGACATCTTTTTGATACACCTTTGACACACTGTTGTATAAAAGAAGTAATATTAAAAAAAAATTTGATTTTTCTCATTTAAAAATAAACTTTTTGAGTGAAACCTTTTGCCTAAAAGGTTTCGCTTTTAATATAACTTTCGAGTTTTATTAAAAAATATGAGATTTAGACTAGATTTTTTTTAGTTAAACCTGTATAATTGAAATCAAGCGAGGGAACAGGACTTGCTTGATTGAAAATTAAAAAGGAGAGATGCACGTTGTTGACACTATACACTTCCCCAAGTTGCACATCTTGTCGCAAAGCTCGTGCGTGGTTACAAGAGCACGAAATCCCTTTTGTTGAAAGAAATATTTTTTCAGAACCGTTAAATATTTCTGAGCTTAAGGCAATTCTACAAATGACAGAAGATGGCACAGAAGAAATTATTTCCACCAGATCCAAAGTATTCCAAAAGTTGAATATGGATCTAGATGACCTGCCCCTAAAAGATTTATTGACACTTGTTCAAGAAAATCCAGGATTATTGCGTCGGCCAATTATGATCGATGAAAAACGATTGCAAGTTGGGTTTAACGAAGATGAAATTCGTCGGTTCTTACCTAGGGATGTTCGCCAACTGGAACTAAGACAAGCGCAATTAATGGCAGGCTTATAAATTTGACTTCATCGACTCGCTTTCTCGTAGAAAGTGAGTCTTTTTTTGAGTTTTTACGTTTTTCTTAAGAGGATATTCGTTTTCTCTTTACTTTTTATCAGGTTTCGATACAATGAACCTATAGTGAGTAGCAAAAGTGAGGTGTAGCTAATATGGAAATGGAACATATCAATGAGAACACCATTCGTGTATTGATCAAAAGTGAAGACTTAGCTGCGAGAGGCATCACTTTTCTTGACCTTCTAGGAAATCACAATGAAATTGAAAACTTCTTTTACAGTATTCTTGAAGAAGTTGATATTGACGAAGAATTTAAAGGCAGTGAAGCTGTAACTTTCCAAGTCTTGCCTAAAGGCGATGGGTTAGAATTGTTTATTAGCAAAAATCTTCCACCAGAAGGAATGGAAAATTTTGATGAGATGAACGATGAAGCGAATGAAGACATTACCGATATGTTGAAAAAACATGTGGCGGCTCAATTACAAGAGTCAGAGCAAGCAGAAGAAATCGGCAATCGTTTTGTATTCGAGTTGTTGCGATTCGAAGATATGATTCAATTGGCATCCGAAGTATATTTGGATTCCGTTGCAACCAATCTTTACCAAATGGGCAATCATTATTATATTGAAATTCGATTTATGGATGCAGATATTACTGATATTGAAGTGGAAAATGCACTTTCTTATTTGATGGAATTTGCCCAAAGGACTTCAGTGACGCCCGAAGTTTTATCAGAATACGGTGAGTTGATCATGGAAAACGATGCACTTGAATTGACTCGTTTCTATTTCAAGAATGATTAATGAATGAAAATCATTTCCAGCCAAGGACATTTTGACAATGTTTTTGGCTTTTTTAATTGTGTTTGACGAATCTGGCGTACCTCTTATTGAGGTGAGCCAGATGTTGAAAGCGTTGAACCAAAGAAAAGAAGTCATCCTAGCGAAAGGGGCAAAGAAATCCTCGGGCCCTTTTTATTGCCCAGGCTGTCAGAAAGAAGTGATTTTGAGGCAAGGACTTAAGCGACAGTCCCACTTTGCCCATCAAGCCACCACTGATTGTCAGACATACAGTGAAGGGGAGACGAAGGAGCACTTGGAAGCAAAACAACTTTTGTTTGAATGGTATCAAGAGATGGATATTGAACTTGAAGCCTACTTGCCGCAACTTCAGCAGCGACCTGATCTCTGTTACAAAAATATTGCCGTTGAAGTCCAGTGTTCTTCACTCAAGTTTTCACGATTTCTGGAACGAACCAGCACTTATTTAGCAAATGGTTATCAGCCTTGGTGGATCCTAGGGACCAAAATGTATCCGAAACGCCATTGGTCGCTTTTGGCAAAAGCCTGCTGTACTTATCAGTCTACTGGCTTTTGCTTGTGGCTCATTGATACGCGAAATCAGGCATTGGTGCGGCTGCACCAAATCAAATGGCACTATCAAGAAGGGGTAATCAGTCGACGAAGCGCTATACAAAAAGGGGAGCCATACAGGAAAGAGACACTTCGACCTTTGTACGAAGCAGATGAATCAGATACCCACCATTCTATTGAATGGGTAGCGGTCGATTATCGTTTGTGGGTGATTCGAAAACTGCGAAACAGACTGCCTAAAATCAGAGAGATTCAAGAAATAGTATACCCGTTGAATGGGAATGTCTCACAGTTGCCTCTTTGGTGCTATTGTGAAAGTCGGTTTGGCTTTTTATTTGAACACCACATACTGATTTTTCGCTTTCTCTATTTAAGTGAATGTCCCATTAGTTTTGAACAGTGGTTGATTCAGTTGAGGAAGCTGCATTGGCAATGGTGCTTTCCTTTGCTTGATCAAAGAGAAATATTGAGAGAAATCTTTCAAGAATGCCAATATTTAGAAAATTCGGTTTCTTTTTCAAGCCAATGATTTGGTTTCGCTGAAAAGTGTGATAAGATATTTTTAACCAATGAACAAGGAGTGAAGGGAATGTCAGAAACAAAACAATTACCAGCACGTGAATCGATTCCAGTCGAAAAAACGTGGGACTTAACGAAAATCTATGCCGATGATGCGGCTTTTGACATAGAATTTCAAGAAATCCAAGCACAGCTTAAAGAAGCTAGCAGTTACCAAGGCACTTTAGCAGATGGGCCACAAGCCTTCCTATCCGCTTTAGAATTTGTCTTAGATCTTTCTCGCCGTTTAGAGAAACTGTATGTTTACAGTCATTTGAAAAATGATCAAGATACCGCTAATACGACTTATCAAGGCTTATATGCGAAAGCCAGCAGTTTAGTTGCGCAAGTAAGTGAAGCCGTTGCTTGGTTTGATCCCGAATTATTGACGATGTCCGATGAAACGATTTGGGGCTATTTCGATCAAGAACCGAAACTAGCTGTTTATCGTCATATGATCGAAAAAACTATTAACGAGCGGCCCCATGTTTTGCCTGCCGATCAAGAAGCGCTATTGGCCGGAGCAGGCGAAATTTTTGGAGCATCCGGCAACATTTTTTCTGTTTTAAACAATGCTGATTTGGATTTTCCAGTAGTTGAAGACGAAAACGGGGAAAAAGTACAGCTATCTCATGGTGTATACGGTGAGTTGATGGAAAGCACGGATCGGTCTGTTCGGGAAGCGGCCTTTAAAGGTCTCTATGGCGTTTATGAGCAATTCCGCAATACCTTTGCCCAAACCTTAAGTACGAATATCAAAGCCCACAACTTTAAAGCCAAAGCCCGTAAATACGACTCGGCACGCCAAGCCGCTTTGAGTGCCAATCATATTCCTGAAAGTGTCTATGATACCTTAGTGGACGTCGTTAATCAGCATTTGCCATTATTACACCGATATATGGCATTAAGAAAACGCCTGTTGGCTGTCGACACGCTTCATATGTATGATGTGTACACGCCGATTTTAGGGGAAGCACCGATTCGCTATACCTATGAAGAAGCAGTCGAAAAAGCGAAAGAAGCGCTAAAACCATTAGGGGAAGAGTATCTAGCTGTAGTTGAAGAAGCCTTCAGCAATCGGTGGATCGATGTCGTTGAAAACAAAGGCAAACGCAGTGGTGCCTATTCTTCAGGTGCTTATGACACACTGCCTTATATCTTAATGAACTGGAATGATCGATTGGATCAACTCTTTACCCTCGTTCATGAAATGGGACACAGTGTGCATAGTTACTTCACACGGAATAACCAGCCTTATGCCTATGGGGATTACTCGATCTTCTTAGCAGAAATCGCTTCAACCACGAATGAAAATATTTTAACGGAATACATGCTTCGGACTGAGACTGATCCGCGGGTCAAAGCCTATGTCTTGAATCATTTTCTTGATGGATTCAAAGGAACGATTTTCCGTCAAACGCAATTTGCCGAGTTTGAACACTTCATGCACGTGGAAGATGCGAAAGGAACGCCGTTGACCAGTGAATTCTTAAGCGAGAACTATGCCGAGTTAAATGCAAAATACTACGGACCATCAGTTGAAAAAGATCCGGAGATTCGTCTTGAGTGGTCACGCATTCCGCATTTCTATTACAATTACTATGTTTACCAATATTCAACTGGTTTTTCGGCAGCTTCTGCTTTGGCGAAGAAAATCTTAGCTGGCGAACCGGATGCCTTAACTAACTATTTGAACTATTTGAAAGCCGGACGTAGTGATTATCCAATCGAAGTCATGAAAAAAGCAGGCGTAGATATGACGAAAGCAGATTATATTGAAGATGCAATGAAAGTATTTGAGCAACGCTTGAATGAATTGGAAGAACTCGTAAAAGAAATCGAAGCATAATTGAAAAGAGTACAAACCAGTCCGAAAAGGATTGGTTTGTTTTTTTTTGTTCCTCCCGCAATGAAAAACGCTGCGCAGCGAGCCAAACACAAGATCATCGTTTGGCTCGCTGCGCAGCGTCGCTATTGAATAGGGTTTCATAAAAGAATCAACCCTCGATCAATTTCATGAATAGTGGAAAGTTTTGGTGCTTTCAAAGACTGAGCTTTTTGCATAAATGTATCGAGTTCTGTTGCTGTACCACAGACGAGAGGAAGACTTCTCAGTTCCTCTGATCCTTCTAAAAGGACCCCATATTCTTCTTCACTTGAAAAATCATACACCACAGCAGAAGGTGTGATCGTGATGCCCATGTCTTTCGCTACCCTCTGATCGGTGGCAAAGTTCTTTTTCACTAACTCAGATGTACGATCTTCTAGGAACATCTCTAAATCACCATTCGTTTCTGAAAATAGATCTTTCACTAAGGTGTCACAATATTCCTGTTTTTCGATCCCTATCCGTTGTTGCAATTTCAATAAGAAATCCCGAGCAATTTTTTTTCCTTGCAACTGGGCTGCTTTATAATCCAATGACGCAGCATAGATTTGGTTGGTCTGTTCATTTCGCAAGACCAAATCCGCCTTATTCATGGACAAATAGTCCATTGAAACACCTACGGAAAACAAGTTAACGAAAGGCAGGATCTGCAAATGGATTTTTTTGCGGCTCGTGTTTAATTTGTTGAGAATCTCTTTTTCGATATCATAACAAATAGGCCCAATCGGATTAATAAATAAAAAAAGTTCGATCATTTGAATCTCTCCCCAATTAAGATTCTTGAGTAACTTGAAAAACAAAATAAGTATGTTTTATTAAATATAGCAAAAAAACGCGAAAAAAGTAAGCAAAAGGGCATCCTACAATGATTTTTCTTCAACGGCTCGAATGATCTTGTTTTTTGCTGGTCGGTAAGGAACACCAAAAGAATGCAATAACGATTGAAAGGCAAATTTTCCTTGAATTGGCTCACTGACTTCTAGCTCTAACTCATAATCATGCTGTTGACCATACCAGCTTTCATCCAAAGCAAGTAATCCTTCATTGATCGGAAATTCCGCCCGTTTCGTTTTTAATGCTGCGATCATGTGTAATGAATCAGGTTCGATATTCGCTGCTTTTAAGCGTTGAGCAACCACACCTGTTTTTAAAATTTTTTCTGACGCGATCAATGACGCTGCGGTTTCGATTGTCAAAGGATCAGTCGTTTCTAACAGACCGTGTTCAATGGGGGTCTTTAGCGTTAATTCTGCATTGGTAGGAGTCGTGCGAATGCGTAAGCCAAAATGCTTTTCTCGCAGTTTAAAGTCTTGCGTATCAAAGTAATAATTGGTTTGCGTCTTGAAGGCTTTTTCTGACAATTTGTAATAAGCAAGCAACTGGTGGTATTCTTTTTCCGTCAACATTGTTTTATATTCAATCTCTACTTGTTCGACCATTGATTTTCACTCTCTTTCTATTGCAAACATAGTGTACGCTGTTTCAGCTATTCCGTCAAAGAAACTAAACAAAGAAAAGCGGAAACGATTGGGGCAGACAAAAAAATCTTTTGTTTCTGCACTTCTGTCCATTCAGTTTTATTCCAAGAGTATGGTAGAATAAGAGGTATGTTATGAACAGAATCGAGGGAGAAGAATGATTCGAGATTGGGAAGAATTCTTAGCGCCTTATGAACAGGCGGTTTCAGAATTAAAAGTAAAATTAAGAGGCATAAGAAAACAATATCGGGAACAAAACAAACATGTTCCCATTGAATTTGTCACGGGGCGTGTCAAGCCAGTAGATAGCATTTTAACAAAAAGCAAATTACGAGGAATCGCACTGGATCGTCTTGAAGAAGAAATGTCTGACATCGCCGGTTTGCGAATCATGTGTCAGTTTGTGGAAGACATTCACCAAGTCGTTGAACTGTTGCGGACACGTAAAGACATGAAAGTCATTATTGAACGTGACTATATTACCAATAAAAAAGTCAGTGGTTACCGCTCGTATCATCTGGTGATCGAGTATCCAGTTCAATTGATCGATGGAGAAAAAATTATCTTAGCAGAGGTACAAATTCGTACACTGGCGATGAACTTTTGGGCAACGATTGAACATTCATTGAACTACAAATACCAAGGGGAATTTCCCGATGAAATTAGCGAGCGACTACGACGTTCGGCAGAAGCAGCCTACCAGCTAGATGAAGAGATGTCTAATATTCGTGAAGAGATCCAAGAGGCACAGCGGTTGTTTTCTCATGGGAAAGGCAAACGCGGCGGACATGACACGCCCAAGTTGCCGAAGGAGGAATCAGAATGAAAGGCATCCGCGTGGCAATCGTCCATAATCAAGAAAGCAAGTCAGTAGAAGTGACGAAGCGTTTAACTGTCCTCCTGGAGCAGTCTGAAAACAAGATCGATCAAGAGAACCCTGAATTAGTGATCTCTGTTGGTGGAGATGGTACGCTTCTTTCTGCTTTTCACTTGTTCAACCATAAGTTAGACCAAGTACAATTTTTAGGGGTCCATACGGGACACCTCGGCTTTTATACAGATTGGCGTGACTATGAATTGGATGAATTGGTAGAGTCTTTATGCAATGACCATCAAAAGAGTGTCAGTTATCCTTTATTGGATGTCCGAATCACTTATGCAAATGGCAAACCAGACAAGCATTTCCTGGCATTGAACGAATCAACGATCAAACGCGGCAATCGCACCATGGTTGCCGATATTTCTATTAAAGAAGACCTCTTTGAAAAGTTTCGCGGGGATGGCCTCTCGATCTCAACGCCAACCGGCTCAACTGCCTATAACAAAAGTGTTGGTGGGGCAGTATTGCACCCAAGTATCAATGCGTTTCAATTAGCAGAGATTGCTTCTTTGAACAATCGCGTCTTTCGGACACTTGGATCACCGATCGTCGTGGGTCATCACGAGTGGGTCAAAGTGCAACTGCAACAAAGTACCGACTATTTAGTGACGATTGATCAATTTACCATCGAGCAAGAAGAAATCGACGCAATCTATTACCGGATTGCCGATGAACGGATTCATTTTGCGTCTTATCGGCATATGCATTTTTGGAATCGTGTCAAAGATTCCTTTATTGGAGAAGAATAAACTCATGGAATTTACGTATCAATATACCGGACAAGGGCAGCAAGTCAAATATTTTTTGAAGGAACAAGGAGTATCCAAAGGTCTGCTAGCGAAAATAAAATTTCAAGGCGGAAAGATATTTGTGAACGACCACGAGCAAAACGTCTTGTTTTCTTTGGCGCAAAATGATAGGGTAACTATTGTAATTCCTCCTGAAGGGGAACATGAAACGATGCTGGCTGATCCGACACCTATTGAGATTGTGTATGAAGATGCCCATCTGTTAATCGTGAATAAGCCGGCTGGCATCTCATCGATTCCTGCGCAATATCATCCGACTGGCACGATGGCCAATCGAGTCAAGGCCTACTATCAAGCGCAACACTATGAAGATCAAGTGATCCATGTAGTGACTCGCTTAGACCGTGACACATCAGGATTGATGCTTTTTGCAAAACACGGCTTTGCCCATGCGAAGCTGGATAGCCAGTTACGGAAGAAGCAAGTTGTTAAAAAATATCAAGCCCTCGTTGCGGGAGATCTTTCCGCATTATCCGCCCATAGCGAGATCGATTTGCCTATCGCTAGGGACCTGACCTCGCTTTTGAAACGCAAGGTCAGTGAAGAAGGAAAAGAGGCACGTACGGAGTATTGGCTAAAACAGCGCAATTCAGATTGCGCATTAGTCGACATTCAACTACACACAGGCCGGACACATCAAATAAGGGTCCATTTTTCTGCAATCGGTTGTCCCTTACTAGGAGACGAGATGTATGGGGGACCAATGGCTTTTGGGATCAGACGACAGGCACTTCATTGCTGTCAGCTGCAATTCCAGCATCCCTTTACGAATGAACCGTTGGCTTTTGAACTGCCTTTACCTGCAGACATGGCCGCTGTTTGTTCAGCTATCGATAAGCAATAACAAATGAGGTGAAGAGATTGGATGAAAATCAAGAATTAACCGAACGATTTGATCAACTGAATCAAGCACTAAAAGACAATGATATCCAGGGATTTCGTGAGGCATTCTTGGATCTGCATATCTACGAGCAGGGTCAATTCTACCAATCTCTAGAAGCAGACGATCGACAAATCGTCTATACGTATCTATCGCCGAAAGAATTGGCAGACATGTTTGACGTCATTGAAGAAGACGATGAAAACATGGTGGACTATCTTTCAGAAATGCGGCCGGCATATGCTGCAACGATGTTAGCAGAGATGTATACCGATAATGCTGTCGATCTACTGAATACATTGGACAAGAAACAAACGGCCAAATATTTGAGTCTGATGACTGCTGAAGCCGCTAGCGAGATCAAAGAACTATTGCATTATGAAGATGAAACAGCTGGATCATTGATGACAACCGAGTTTGTTTCCATTGTTGCCAACCAAACGGTTCGTTCAGCGATGTATGTCTTAAAAAATGCCGCAGATGTTGCTGAGACGATTTATTATATTTACGTCGTGGATACCGACAACAAACTTGTGGGCGTTATTTCTTTAAGAGACTTGATCATCAATGATGAAGATACCATGATTGCTGATATTTTGAACGAGCGGGTGATGTCGGTTCATGTTGGAGATGACCAAGAGGATGTCGCTCAGACCTTCCGGGATTATGACTTTCTCGCATTGCCAGTCACCGATTATGACGATCACCTATTAGGGATCGTGACCGTCGATGATATCATCGACGTTATCGATGATGAAGCAGCCAGTGATTACTCGGGTTTGGCAGGGGTCAATGTAGAAGAAGTCAGTGAAAACCCGATCAAAGCTTCTTCGAGAAGGTTACCTTGGCTCATCACCTTACTCTTTCTCGGAATGGCAACCGCCAGTTTAATCAGCCATTATGAAGAGTTAGTTAGTGAAGCAAGTATTCTCGCCGTCTTTATCTCACTGATCACCGGAACTGCCGGCAATGCCGGTACCCAATCTTTAGCGGTAGCCGTACGCCGCTTGGCGATCAATGATGATAAAGAAAATAGCTTTATGAAAACAGTGGTCGGTGAGGTGCTTACAGGACTTTTCACAGGAGCTATTACCGGATTGACGATTTTTGCTATTGTGGCTGTCTGGAAACAAAATCCGATTCTAGGGTTTGTGATCGGGATGGCTATGATGTGTGCCATCACAGTAGCCAACTTAGCGGGAAGTTTGATTCCGATGCTAATGGATAAGCTTGGGTTTGATCCGGCAGTGGCGAGCGGTCCGTTTATTACGACCCTCAGTGATTTGACCAGTGTTTTGATCTATTTCAATATTGCCAGTCTTTTTATGAACTATTTTATTCAATGAATAAAAAATAAAAGCAAGCCGATGATTTTTCTTCGAGTGAAGAATCATTGGCTTGCTTTTTAATTTTTTGGTTTTGGCAACACCCCAGAAGGAGAGACGCCATAAAGTTTTTTAAAAGACTTGCTAAAGTGATAGGCATCTTGATAGCCAACTGCAGAGGCGACTTCCTTGATCGTGAGGTTGTCATTTTTTAGCATGTCTTTGGCGCGTTTTAGGCGGATTTCTATCAAATAGTTAATGGGGCTGACCCCTGTCGCTTCTTTAAAAATCTTGGAAAGGTACGTCGGGCTGAGAAATTGATCTTGTGCCAGTTTTTCCAAGGTGATTTCTTCTTTATAATGATTTTCCAAATAATAGACGGTATAGTTGACGATTTGTTGTTGTCTTCTTTGGCTTTTGGAAAGGTAAGGAACGACATTGATGTGGTCTTCATTTAGTCCGCGTAAAATATAGACGAGCATCTCCATCAAGACAGCTTTTTGCATCAACTGAAACTCATCCCGCTCTTCACTGCTTTCTCGCACCAACTGCCACGCTTTTTCCAAAACTTGATGATGGTATTTGCCTAATTCTAACAATGGGTGCTTGTTGGGGAAAAAATTTCGCTTGAATCCTTCCAAGGAAATATTCTTCAGTCCAATATGCAACTGGTGGGAGCGAGTGCCTTTAGGCTGTAACTCGCAGTGGTCGACACCAGGATTAAAAAGCATGACACTGCCAGCACGAATTTTCTTCGCTGGTTCTTTTTCAAAATAATACGTACTTTCTCCTTCTAACAAGACGCTGATTTCTAAAAAGTCATGATGGTGCATTTCTCCATGACTTTCTGCTTGCGTCCATGGGTCAAAGAGATAGATGATTTCGGGATTGAAGGTTCGAGGGTTAACTAAATTCATGGCTGATTCACTCCAATTGGGTGCCCATCTCCGATAAAAAAAGGGAATGGTGCTTCTTACTAATATTTTACATCAAAATGAGTAAGAAAAACCATTCAAATCGCTTTTCAAAACGCTAAGCTTAACAACGAGAGGGGGAATTAGATGAGTAATACACAATGGATCTGGCGCTATGCCAAAAAGAACCGCGGAAAAATCATATTGGCGATCCTGTTTTTAGTGATCAATGCAGCGCTGATCATTGTTAATCCGTACTTGGGAGGAATGGTGATCGATGATGTCATCAATCAGCAAAAAACGCACTTATTGATTCCATTACTGTTGATCATGATCGCAACGACCGTCATTCGCACCATTGTCCGCTATAGTTATCAAATTTTATTTGAACGGGTCGGACAAAATACGCTATACGATTTACGGGAAGACTTGTATCAGAAACTGCAGGAATTGGATTTCGACTTTTTTAATCACACACGGGTTGGAGATATTATGGCACGAATGACCGGGGATACTGATGCCATACGCCACTTTGTTTCTTGGGTGACCTATAATATCGCTGAATGTATCTTGTGGTTCTTTTCTGCGGTGGTGGTCATGAGCTTTATTGATTGGAAATTGATGTTGACATTGGTGGCTGTCACACCGATCATTTTTCTGTTGACGAATCGCATGTCTAAAAAAGCACACCCACTGTTTTTTGATATTCGTGAGAGCTTTTCGCGCTTGAACTCAATGGTAGAAGAAAATATTGGCGGCAATCGGGTGGTGAAAGCTTTTGCTCGTGAAAATTTTGAGATCGAAAAATTTCGCTCGTACAACGAAGATTTTAAGACCCGCAACATGGCATCTGCCAAAGTTTCCCGCACTTATCTGCCATGGCTTGATGGCTTAGCAGGAAGTTTGTCAGTCATTGCCTTAGTCTTAGGCGGAATTTTCGTAATCAATGGGGAGATGACATTAGGTGATCTCGTTGCATTTAATGGCTATCTATGGATGTTGAATAACCCTATGCGTATGAGCGGTTGGTTGATCAACGATGTTCAGCGATTTTCTGCAGCTTGTATCAAAATTCGACAAATGCTAGCACAAGAATCGAAAATACCGGTTCACAAACAAGAAAAATTAGAACCGATCAATGGGTTTGTGGAATTCAAAGATGTCTCGTTCCACTTTTCAGATGACCCGGATCAAAATGTGTTGGAAAACATCAACTTCACCATCGGGCCGGGACAAACGTTAGGGATTTTAGGCGAAACCGGCTCAGGAAAAACGACCTTAGTGAATTTAGTCGGACGTTTTTATGACCCGACTGAAGGGGAAGTATTGATTGATGGAAAAAATGCCAAAGAGTATCCTGTGCGCCAAATGCGGGAAAACATTTCAATGGTGATGCAAGATGTCTTCTTGTTTTCTAATACCATCTCTGACAATATTGCTTTTGGAAATCCTTTAGCAGATGAAGGCTTTATTCGGCAAATGGCCGTAGTCGCCGATGCAGATACCTTTATTTCTCGAATGCCTCAAGGCTACGAGACGATTGTCGGTGAACGAGGCGTCGGACTTTCTGGCGGACAAAAACAACGGATCTCTCTTGCGAGGGCCTTAGCCAAAGATCCATCGATCTTGATTTTGGATGACACGACGTCTGCCGTCGATATGGAGACAGAATCGAAGATCCAACAAGAGCTGACAAAATTAACAGGAGAGAAAACGACGTTCATCATTGCGCATCGCATCTCCTCCGTTCGAGAAGCCGATCAGATCTTGATGATGGAAAAAGGGCGGGTCGTTGAACAAGGCACCCACGAAGAACTTGTCAAACTGCGAGGTAAATACTATGAAGTGTATCAAAAACAATTAGGTTTGTCAGGAGGTGAAGACGATGGCGAGAAATAAATTTGATGTGGATGAGGAATTAGACCAGGAATTTAGCTGGAAGGATTTCAAGCGTTTGTCCCAATACGTCGTACCGTATAAAAAAAGTATTGGAAAAGTACTATTTACGATCATCCTAGCAAACTTAGCAGGAATGCTGGCGCCCGTTTTCACGAAGATCGCTATCGACTCATCGATTCCTGAGAAAAATGTCAATCAATTGCTGCTTTTAGGAGCTGCCTTTTTAGTGACCTTGATCGTTATTGGCGTCTGCATGCGTTATCGTATTTACCATATCACGAATATTGGGCAAGATGTTTTGAAGGATATGCGCTTTGATATTTTTGAACATCTGCAGCGGCTGCCGTTTTCTTATTTTGATACAAGGCCCCATGGCAAGATCTTGATCCGCATCGTAAACTACATCAATACACTGAGTGACCTGTTGAGTAATGGCCTGATCAATTTGATTTCCGATGTTTTCAACGTCATCATCACCTTGATCTTTATGTTTGCGATCGACTTCAAATTGACCCTATATTCCCTTGCGTTGCTGCCAATTTTGTTCATCATGGTGATGGTAATCAAAAATAACCAGCGCAAAGCCTATCAGGAGTTGAGTAATAAACAGTCCAATTTAAATGCTTACATTCATGAAAGTATTGCCGGCATCAAGATTACCCAATCCTTCGCACGGGAAGAAGAAAATGCAGAGATTTTCCAAGAAGTCAGCAATGATTATCGGACTTCCTGGATGAAAGCTGTCAAAATTCAGTTTCTCATGTGGCCTGGGGTGCAAAACATTTCAGTCATTACGACTTGTTTGATTTATTTTGTCGGCATTCGCCAAATTGGTGTCGCTGTCAGCACAGGTACTCTGATCGCTTTTATCAGTTATATCAATAATTTCTGGAATCCAGTCATCAATATCGGGAATTTTTATAATTCTTTGATTACAGCAACAGCCTATCTTGAACGGATTTTTGAAACGATGGATGAAGTCCCAGATATCGAAGACAAACCAGATGCAAAAGTATTGCCGACGATGAAAGGGACCGTTGATTTTGAACACGTGACCTTCCGATACGAAGAAGGCAAAAACATTCTTTCTGATGTCAATTTCCACATCGAACCCGGGGAAAGCATTGCCTTGGTTGGCCCTACTGGTGCAGGGAAGACCACGATCATCAATTTGCTGAGCCGCTTTTATGATGTCAATGAAGGCAGTGTTAAAGTAGATGGGATGGACGTTCGTGACGTGACGCTGGAATCGCTGCGTTCACAAATGGGGGTCATGCTGCAAGATACTTTTATTTTCTCAGGAACGATCATAGAGAATATTCGCTATGGAAAATTAGATGCAACAGAAGAAGAGATCATCGAAGCAGCGAAAATCGTCCGTGCTCACGACTTTATCACGGAGTTGAAAGACGGCTATCAAACCGTCGTCGAAGAACGAGGAAGCACTTTATCTGCAGGGCAACGGCAACTGATTTCCTTTGCCCGAGCGTTGTTGGCTGATCCAAAAATTTTGATCTTAGATGAAGCGACCTCAAGTATCGATACGAAGACAGAAGAATTGCTGCAAGAAGGATTGTTGAAGCTGTTAGAAGGCAGAACCTCCTTTATCATTGCTCACCGGCTGTCCACGATCAAAAATTCTGATCGAATCTTTTACGTGGCGGGGGGAACGATCGCTGAATCTGGTAACCATGATCAGCTAATGGCACAAAAAGGCTTGTACCACCATTTGTATCAATCACAATACGACTTACTGCAAGCCATATAAAAAGAATCCCCACAAATGATGCGTTACCATCGTTTGTGGGGGTTTCTTTGCGTGATTCTTTTGTGTCCCTCAATCTCAATCGTTAAGGTCAACGATTCTGGTTCCATGAACTTCTTTTACACCTAGTATATCAGCAACTTGTTGGGCATTTTCATAGGAAATGCCACCGCCAGGTAAGATCGTTAAACGCTCACCAGCATAGGCGATCAATTCTTTCAGACGATCGAAATTTGCTTCGATAGGGGTGCCTGCAGTACCACCATGGGTCAAAATCCGCTGTACGCCATGCTCAGCTAACCAATCGATCGCCTTGAATTGACGCGCTGCAGGAATCGCGTCGAATGCCATGTGAAAAGTAACCTGCAAGCCTTCTGCAGTTTCTAACAATAGCTCCAATGCTTCTTCGTCCAACCAACCGCTAGGTGTTAAGCAACCTAGAACAACGCCGTCTGTTCCTAATTTTTTTGCTTCGATCAAGTCGGTATGCATGATTTTCAATTCTGTATCATTGTAAACAAAATCACCGCCTCGAGGTCGAATGATCGTCATAACGGGTATTCCTTTTTCGCCAGCATATTGCAGGACTTCTTCTTGCACGCCGGTACTTGGTGTTGTTCCGCCGACTGCTAAATTATCACAGAGTTCGATGCGTTGGGCACCTCGGGCGATTGCTAAGGGAATATTGGTATAATTTTCTGCACAAAATTCTTTTAACATGATTTACCTCCAATAGATGGGTGTTCAATTGATTTGTTATTCTATCCACTAGCATTCTACCACAAGAATATGCTAAAGTAGAGCAGAGATGAGGGAAGTTGAATGTTAAAAAAAATCGATCGCGGGCGCCTTTTTTTAAACGCCCATTATCACTTATTTGAATGTCCGTTGTGCCGCCAAGCATTTTTCCCGACCGAAAATGGCTTAGTTTGTCCAAATCGTCATCGATTTGACTTATCAAAGAAAGGCACACTTTTCTTTTTGGATCATCAAGTTAAAGCAGATTATGATCAAGCACTGTTTTTGCCGCGTCAACGTATGATCGCTAGCGGCATGTATGCACCAGTCCTTGAGACCATCAAAGCAGCTTTGGGGGATGCTGAGTATCTTTTAGATGTCGGTTGCGGTGAAGGCAGTTTCCTTGCACAGATGGTCAATGAAAAGACCCAAGCGGCTGTCGGTTTTGATATAGCCAAAGACGGGGTCTATCTAGCTACCAATCAAAACGTACCCGCTTTTTGGTGTGTGGCGGATCTGACTAAGTTACCGTTTGCTGAAGCGAGCTTTGATACGATTTTCAATCTGTTTTCACCGTCAAATTACGGGGAGTTCAACCGCATTCTAAAAAAGGGTGGCCAGTTGATCAAAGTCGTCCCAGCAGCGGATTATTTAAAAGAACTACGAGCCGCTTTTTATCCTGATGACGAAACAAAACAGCAGTATTCGAATGAACGGGTCGTTAGCAAATTTTTTGAACACTATCCCACCGCATCCCGTCAAAGAGTAACGCATGTTTTTGCGATTCCTGAAGAATATCGGCAAGATTTACTTGCCATGTCGCCGTTAGAGTGGGGGGCTTCGGAGGAAAGGAAAGAAAAGCTGCGTCAAACCCCTTTGGCACAGATAACTGTTGATGTTGAGGTGTTGATTGCGAAAATTTCCTGAAAATATTTTGAACTTTTTTGTTATTTACTCTTGCAATCATGCCATGGGAGTGATATATTGTTCTCAAGTCATTTTTCATTGGTTTTTATCAGGTTCCTGTTCTGATAAAAGTTAGTGAAAAGAGCTTCACTAACGTAACGACTCGCAGTGATCGACACCGAGTTGGTACGTTTTTTTTATGCCCAAAAAAGCACACAAAAAATGTTGTTTCTAGAAAAACAAGTGTGCCAAAATATGGTACTATAGAAGTTATTGAAGAAGCTATTGAGAATGAAATGGAAAACGTAAGGTGTAAAAACACAAATCAATGCGAGAACCGATCGGCAATATCCGATCGAAAGGAGTTTTTATCTATGAATCACATCGTTCTTTTTGAACCTCAGATCCCGGCCAATACGGGGAACATTGCACGTACTTGTGCAGCAACAAATACTCATTTACACTTAATAGAGCCACTAGGCTTTTCAACGGATGACAAGCAATTGAAGCGGGCAGGACTTGATTATTGGCATGATGTCAATATCACCTATCACAAAGATTTGGCTACTTTTATGGACTTTTTAGGAGAGCGTCCGTTGTACCTGATCTCGAAATTTGCCAATCGCGTGTATTCTGACGTCGATTACACCGCAGATGATGATCAGTTCTTTATTTTTGGGAAAGAAACGACGGGGCTTCCGGAAAGCTTTATGCGTGAGCATGCCGAAAAATGCCTACGCATTCCGATGAATGATGAGCATGTTCGTTCCCTAAATCTATCAAATACGGCTGCTTTGATCATTTATGAAGTTTTGCGGCAGCAAGGCTTCCCACATCTGGAATTGACACACCATTATGAGAACGACAAACTAGATTAAGAAACGAGGCTTGTTCGATGCAATTATACTTTACCCGTCACGGAAAAACAGAGTGGAACCAAGCGCGCCGCTTTCAAGGGATGCTAGGGGATTCACCGTTATTGCCGGAAAGTCATGAAGAGATCAAACTGCTCGGTGATCATCTGGCTGCTATTCCTTTTGAGAAGATTTATTCAAGCACGTCTTTACGAGCAAAAGTAACTGCCCAAGAGATCCAAACAAGGCTCCATCACCCTGTTGAAATTATTTATAATGAGAACCTGCGTGAGATCGGACTTGGTGAATTAGAAGGACGTTCTATCGATGAAATGCATGAGAAGTATCCTCAACAATTGACTGATCTGCGTAATCATCTTGATCGCTACGATCCCAGTGCCTTTAAGGGAGAGCCGATCCAAGAAACATTGAGCCGGATCGAGACCGTCGTCATGGATGCGGTGATGCAGCATGAAGGCCCATTATTGTTCGTCGGTCATGGGGCATCCTTTACGGCTGCTATCCAGTGGCTTGCAGGCAAACCATTAGCCGAATTAAGAGAGCAAGGTGGATTAGTCAATAACAGCGTTAGCTTATTAGAGACGAATGAACAAAAAGTATTGCCTTTTGAACTAAAAGTTTGGAATGAAGCAAGCTTTTTAAGCAATCAGGCAGGATTAGACGCTTTATTGTAAACCATGAAAGGAGCGGCACCATGATTCCAGAAAGAACGTTTTTTGTCGGCCATGTTGCCGCCATCTTTTTCCAGAATCCCAGCAATTTTTATAAAGTACTATTAGTTAAAGTCACTGAGAATAATGCCGACTACAAAGACTCGGAGATCGTCGTTACTGGTAGTTTCGGCGAAATCCAAGAAGAGGAAAAGTATCGGTTTTTTGGTGAGCTGGTCAATCATCCCAAGTATGGCGTCCAGTTGAAGGCCGAAAGCTACCAACAAGAACAACCGACCTCTGAACAAGGGTTGATCGCCTACCTTTCTGGAGAAAAATTTCCTGGGATCGGCAAGAAGACCGCTGAAAAAATCGTTGATCTTTTAGGAGAAGAAGCGATCGACCGGATGCTGGAAGAACCGGCATTGTTGGAGCAGATTCCAGGGTTAAATGAAAGTAAGCAAAAAATGATTTTAGATACCGTTCGGCAAAACCATGGGATGGATCAAGTAATCGTTGGCTTGAGTCGCTATGGCTTTGGTAGCCAGCTATCTTTTGCTATCTATCAAGCCTACAAAAATGAGGCGCTATCCATTATTGAGGAGAATCCATATCAGCTGGTGGAAGACATTGAAGGCATTGGCTTTAAACGCGCAGATGGCATCGCTGAACAGCTGGGTATCGAAGCTTCGTCACCGCAACGGTTTCGAGCGGCGGTCTTGCATCAAATCTTCGCCCAGTCCTTGCAGACGGGCAATACCTTTATCCACGCCCAAGATTTGTTAGAGCAGACACTGCGCCTATTAGAAACGAGCCGCCCCATTGAGATTGCGCCTGACGATTTGGCATCAACGATCATTCATCTAGTGGAAGAAGGAAAGATCCAACAAGAAGAAACCCGTTTATATGAAAATAGTTTGTACTTTTCTGAATGGGGAATTGCCAGTTCCATCGAACGCTTGCTTTCCCGCAAAAAAGAAATCGTCTATCCTGAGAAAAAAATCAGTAAAACGTTACGTAAAATAGAAAAGCACTTAGGCATCACCTATGGTTCCTCGCAAGAAGAAGCGATCAAAGAAGCAATCCGATCGCCATTGTTTATTTTGACAGGTGGCCCAGGTACTGGGAAAACAACAGTGATCAATGGGATCGTACAATTATTTGCTGAGTTGAACGATTTGGACTTAGAACCATCAAAATACAGCGACGAAACCTTTCCGATTCTCTTGGCAGCACCGACTGGTCGAGCCGCCAAACGGATGAACGAAACGACTGGTTTGCCAAGTGGTACGATCCATCGTTTGTTAGGATTGAATGGCCGTGAAAAAGCACCATCGATTAGTCCCAAAGAGTTAGAAGGCGGTTTACTGATCGTCGATGAGATGTCAATGGTCGATACGTGGTTGGCGAATACGCTCTTTAAGTCGATCCCTACAAACATGCAAGTGATTTTTGTGGGGGATAAAGATCAGCTTCCTTCTGTGGGACCAGGACAAGTCCTTCATGATTTGCTAGCGATCGATGCGATTCCGAAACAAGAATTGACGGAAATCTATCGTCAAGGAGATGGATCAAGTATTATTCCACTGGCCCACGCCATCAAAAACGGGCAGCTGCCTGCTGATTTTACACAAAACCAAAAAGATCGTTCTTTCTTTGCGTGTGATGCGTACAAGATCGAACCGTTGATCGCTCAGATCGTGAAACGGGCGAAAGACAAAGGTTATACGCCGCAAGATATTCAAGTGTTGGCGCCGATGTATCGTGGGGCAGCTGGGATCGATGCTCTGAATAAAATGATGCAAGAGATTTTTAACCCCAACGATGGAACCAAAAAAGAGGTCACCTTCAATGATACGGTGTATCGTATCGGCGATAAGGTCTTGCAGTTGGTAAACTCTCCTGAAGATAACGTGTTTAATGGCGATATGGGCCAAATCGTTGGGATCACTCTAGCCAAACAGTCGGAAGACAAGGTTGACGAACTGGTCATTCAATTTGATGCCAATGAAGTGACCTATAAGCGTAATGAATGGAACAAGATCACATTATCCTACTGTTGTTCGATCCATAAATCCCAAGGTAGTGAATTTCAAATGGTTATTTTGCCGATGGTTCATCAATACCAGCGTATGCTGCAGCGCAATTTGCTATATACCGCTGTGACTCGCAGCAAAGAGATGCTGATTTTACTTGGTGAACCGCAAGCCTACCAAACCTGTGTCAGTCACGAATCTGCCACTCGCTTAACGACATTAAAAGAACGTATCAATGGCACGGAAGAAATGACGCCGCTGCAACGGGCGAAATTGGCTCAGTTTGAGGAAGCCGATGATCCGTTTTATAATGATTCCTCTGAGAACACGAAGGCAAAAATGGTAGCTTCGAAGCCAAAGGAAAATCCCAGCACTGAAGCTGCTGCTAACCAGCAAGCGACAGAAAAGTCACCAGATAGTGGGTTGGACTTGTTTGCTTTTGCCGAGCCTGAGCCGTCGGCATCAAATCAGACAGAAACGGCCAAGCCTCTGTCAGGGGATAAGGTCCTAAGTGAAGGGACTACGGGGGAAGAAGCACTCATCGAAGAAACGCAAAACGATGGTGTGCTGACCTTAACGATGGTCAAAAAGCATTTAGTAGATCCAATGATTGGGATGAAGGACTGTTCTCCGTACGACTTTATGCCCGTAAAAAACGAGGGATTATAACGATGAGAAAATGCTAAAAATGGGTTGTTAGTGAGCGCTTTCTTTTGGTTTTTCAGCTTCTTATGCTAAGCTGAAATCAAAAGGAGGCGTTACATTATGGCGAAAGAAACCGAAGACAAATTAGCAAAACTCGCAAAAGAATCTGGCAACGACTTTAAAAAATTGGATGAGATGGAAAAAGAATTTAAATTAGATGAAAGCCCTGATGCAGAACGAGGCGAACGGGAAGAATCAGGATTAGAAAAAACGTTAGATAAGGCGCCGATTTTCCCGCCTAACACACCAAATAACCCAACGAATCCTGGCAGTCCTGGAAATCCATGATTTTCTACCAAGAAGAAACCAACTGTTGAATAATCGAATAGAAAGAAACCTGAAGAATGCAAAGGCGCATTTCTTCAGGTTTTTTGTGTCTAATGAGACTCACTGTAAATGCTGATAAAAATAGATTGCTAATTGCGTGCGATCCCGTAACCCCAGCTTTTCTAGTAATTGGCTGATGTAATTACGAACGGTTCCATCACTCAAATACAAGGCATCGGCGATTTCTTTATTGTTTTTACCCGCTGCTACTTCTTTGATGATCGCAAATTCACGTTCGCTAAAGGAAGCTTGATTGTCAATTGATGGTTCGTTCTTCATTAGCTGCGTGAAGGTCTCAACGATTTCATTCCCAAAGACAACTTGGCCATTATAAGAGGCTTTGACAGAAGGGATGATTGCCTGTAAATTCTGTTTGATCAAATAACCTTTCACACCGATGGAAAAGGCTTCTCGAATGTATTCTTCATCTTTGAAGGTAGTCAATAGCAAAAGGATCGCGTGGGGAAATTTAGCCAGTATTTCTTTGGCAGCATCGATCCCAGTTTGTTCCGGCATGCGGATGTCCGTCAGCAAAACGTCAGGACGATGAGTTTCATAGAGGTCAATGGCGTCTTTGGCACAATGACCGATGCCTAATACACGAATTTCTTCTGTGCTTTCTAAAATGGTTTGCAACGAGGTCGTCACAAACGGATCATCGTCAATAATAACTACAGTAATCATTGGTGTTCCTCCTTTGGTAAAATGATCGTCAACTGAAAGCGTTGGTTTTCTTGTAAGATATGAACTTGTCCTTGTTGTTCTTGGACCCGTTGACGCATCGTTTTCAGACCGATTCCAGTTTTAGCAATTTGAGATCCGCGGACGCCATCATTGGTGATTTGCAAGCGGAAAAAAGCAGGCAGTGTCCGAAAATGCAAGACAACGGTTTTGGCATGACTGTGTTTGATGCTGTTGGTCAAGGCTTCTTTGATCACCATTAAGAAACAATTTTGCTGGGCTTCGTTCAATCCTTCAAATAAGGTTCCTTCAATCGTGACTGAAGATGGAAAATCAGCAATCAGAAACTCTAAGGACTGTTGGAAAGTAATCGATGTCTCATGGAGATCATGAACGCTTTGGCGGATACGATCCATCCCAGTGTGAACCGTAGCACTCAAATTTGCTAAGGGCTCATTTAGTTTTGGTTCTTGATTGATCATTTCAAGTGCGCCAATCTGCAAAATGGCACTCGACAGCAGATGGCCAACATTGTCATGGATATCTCGCGCGATTCGATTTCGTTCTTCGGCAATTTGTAAGGCCAATTTTGTTTCTTGTGATAAGGCTAGTACTTTGTTTTGCTGCGATAATTGCTGCTGTTTTTCCCAATGAGTATCTTTTGAAGCGATGTACTTTTTCTCAAGAGCAGACATTCGCTGTTCTTTTTTACGTAAGTAAAAAGCAAAAAGCAACAAAAGGATGACAAAGGCGATCTTGGAGGGGGATTGATTGCCAACTGTTGCGATCAATAAAAATCCTAATAAAGATAGAATGTCATCTTTTCTTTCTTCAGGAGCGATCACCCGCATCATTGCAGGCAGAAAGAGGGCAAGCTCTGACCAAAAAGTACATAGAAGCAATAGAATAACTTGAAAAAACCAGCTTGCTTTCTTAGGCAATAAATAACTGACACCAGTGAAGAAAATAGCGATCAGCAAAAAAATGACTTGTACGGCAACAAATCCTTGATTTACCAATAGAAGCAACGAGATTGCGAGTAGAAAGCCAGCTTCGCTGAGTAGTCGAGATTTGGACATGGCAGACTCCTTCATTGTGACAAATGTCATAGTTGATTTGGTCAATCGTCACTAGTTTCTTTTCTTAAACTTTATTATAGTCAGATTAACAAGAAATTTGGAAGGAGTTTTTCATCATGATTATTGAAATTGATAAATTAGTTAAACGCTATGGTGATTTTGTGGCATTGAATCATTTTGATCTGCAAGTACAAGAAGGGGAAGTTTTAGGATTATTGGGACCAAACGGTAGTGGGAAATCGACTGCTATCAATTGTATGCTCTCTTTGCTAAATTATGACAAAGGCACCATTAAACTGTTTGGATCAACCATGACCCCTGAAAACTATGCCGTTAAAGCAATGATCGGCGTCGTTCCTCAAGATGTTGCCGTCTTTGAAGAACTAAGTGTACAAGAAAATATCGATTATTTTTGTGGTTTATATGTTGCTGACAAAGAGAAACGGCAAGCATTGATCGAAGAAGTCATACAATTAGTGGGATTGGAAAATTTCGTGACTTTCCATCCAGGTGAGCTGAGTGGTGGCTTGAAACGACGGTTGAATATTGCCTGTGGGATTGCTCATAAGCCACGCTTGATTTTTTTAGATGAACCAACAGTCGCCGTCGATCCCCAAAGTCGTAATAAAATTTTGGAAAGCATCAAAGAGCTGAATCGCCAAGGAGCAACGATCGTTTATACGACCCATTACATGGAAGAAGTGGAAATTCTTTGTGACCAGATCGTGATTATGGATCAGGGACAGGTGATTGCCAAAGGGACCAAGGAATCTCTGAAAGACATGGTACGCACGGCAGATCGTTTGACCATCGACATCCCCTTACTGCCAGACCATGTATTGGCTACAATTCAAACCACCATTACTGCTGACGGGATCGTTTATAAAGAGGGACAGCTCCAAGTAACAACGACGGAACTCAATACGGTCTTGCTCCCCATTTTGACGCTCTTACAAGCAGAGAAAATCAGTTACGGAAAAATTGCAACCAAAGAAGCGACCTTAAATGATGTCTTTTTAGAGATCACGGGCAAGGAATTGAGAGACTAAAGGAGGGGAAAACATGTTTTGGCATTTTTACAAATATCGCACAAAAGTGCTGTTGCGAAATAAATCCATGCTGTTTTGGACGTTGGCGTTTCCCATTCTCTTAGGCCTAATGTTTATGGCGGCCTTTGGGGAGATCGATCAAGCAGGAAATTTAGAGACAATCACGACGGGAATCGTAAAAAAAGGGGATCAATCAGCGCTTTCGGAAAATTTTTCCGCGGTCCTTGAACAAGTGGAAATCAATGAAAAACCATTATTTGACCTTAAGGAACTATCAGAAGCAGAGGCAGTTGAAGAGCTGAATGCGGGTGATTTAGCTGGGTTTTATCTGATAGCTGACGAAACGATTTCACTCCATGTGGGGCAAGCGGGCATGAGTCAGACGTTGATGAAAAATGTAATGGATCAATTTTTACAACGTACAGCGATTATTTCTAGTAAAGCAGCAGAACTTGAAACGCTTGATCTTGCACCAATTATGGCCGCGTTTGAACAGGAAGCGACTTTTCAAGAAGTGAATGCTGATCGTGACATGAGTGTTAAAAGTTTTTATTTCTTTACTTTGATTGGGATGGCGATCCTCTATGGGACGATGTGGGGTGTTCGCAATGTTCAGGATCAGCAAGCCAATCAATCCGCGAATGGGATTCGGCTTTCCTTGATACCAAGAAAACGCACATTGGTTTCAAGTGCGAATTTAGCGGCGAGTTTTACGATTGTGTTAATAGAAGTCTACATTATTTTAGCGGTTTTTCGTTTTGTCTATCAAGTAGACTTTGGTGAACGATGGCAGTGGCTACTACTGGTTGCCGCGTTGGGATCATTGTGTGCGATTTTGTTAGGAACATTGATTGGAAATCTGACGCCAAAAATGAATCTGGTGCAAAAGGATGGCATTTTGATTTCCGTGACGATGGCGATGAGCTTTTTTGCCGGGATGATGGGCTCGGAACAAATCAAGTATTGGCTTGATCTACATGTGCCGATACTGGGGCAAATAAATCTCGTCAATTTGATCAGTGAAAGTCTCTATCAATTATACTACTATACAGATCTGGCTAGCTTTTATACCAATCTTTTATGGTTGACTGGCTTTATCGTCCTTTTCGCAATTGGAAATACTTGGATCGAAAGAGGGGTGCGCTATGACGCTTTATAAAACGATTTGGACTTTACTGAAGGCCAATAAGTCGAACTTACTAATTGGAGTACTGATCACTGTGGGAGTTACATTCTTTTATGCACAAAGCATCGACGTCGAAAACACCTCTTTACAAGAAGCCAACATTGCTTTGATCAGTGAAGAGGAGTCGCCAGTCGTTGACGGTCTTCGGGACTACTTGAAGGAGAAGCAGACCTTGGTCACTTTGGAGGGTACCTCACAAAAAGAAATTGATGATGCCCTTTATTTTAATCGCATAAACATCGTCTTGCATTTACCAGTAGATTTCACGGAACAGGTGGAGGCCGGCCAGATGCCAGCAATCGAGATTCAAAGCCGGCCAGATGCTTTCTCTAAAACCATTGTCACCCAGCAAGTGAACACGTACTTACAGACGCTTTTGCTTTTTAAAGAAGAAGGTAAAACAGTTAGTGAGGCGATAGAACAAGCACAAACAGCGCTAGCCGTCACTGGGCAAGTTGAACTCAGTACAGAATATAGTCAACGAATGAAAAAAATGTTAACAGGCATGACCTTTAACTTATTGTCATATGGTCTCTTTCTATCAATATTTAGCGGGTTTGGCGTGATCAATATGGCCTTTAATCGCAAAGCAATCAGCAAGCGAAACCAGAGCGCCCCTCTTGCTAAACGTGTCTTACAGCGGAAAATCCTGTTAAGCTTGATCAGTTATTCGCTGCTCTTAACTTTCGGCTTTTTATTACTGATGGTGTTATTAGTGATCCGCACGTCTTGGGATACAGCAGCTTGGTACCACATTTTGAACACGTTCTTGTTTTTATTACCAGTCATCAGCTTCTCGGCGTGTGTCACTTCCCTGGTGAAAAATTCAGAAGCAATCGGCGGGATCAGCAATATCTTTATAACCGGCAGCTGTTTTATCGGTGGTGTCTTTGTATCAGCTAATTTCCTGCCAGATATCGTCAATAAAATCGCGGCGTTTACACCAACGTATTGGTTTGTTCAAAACAATACCTTGATTAGCGAGTCCCTCACGTACAATCAAGGGTTTACTGAATCGTTTTGGTTCAATGGCTTTGTCTTGGTTGCATTTGCAGCAGTATTTTCAATGATCCAATTTGTTTTGGGAAAAGAAGGAAGTCCTCGTTGGCAGTACAACTCAGCGAAAAACTAACAGGTACACAGAAAAAAACGATACAAATCGTTGCTGATTTGTATCGTTTTCTTTATGGGCACCAAAATAATTGATTGGCAGTAGTAAAGGTAATATCAAAGGGACGTTGGCCCATTTCTTCGCCATCTTCTTGTCCATGTTGGGGCACGGTAGAGATAATTCTCAGCTTCGACGTGGAGAGATGATGAAAGTAGCGTGAATTCATGTGTTTCTTACGCATCAGTAAACCGATCAGCCAGAAAATCTTGAAAATCGACACACGCTCAACGAGTACGAAATCAAACTTTTTCTCTCTGACTGAAGCGGTTGGGGCGATTGCAACACCGCCGCCAAAGTAAGGATGATTGGTCGTGGTGCACAAAAAAGCTTTTTTATAACTGAATTGTTGCCCATTACACTCGACTAAGATCGGAAAACCTCTTTGAAGAAACAAAACGCGGATAATTGCAGCGATATAGGAAAAGGAGCCGAGGTTGAACTTATTAAGACTGCTTTTTGCCACAGAGTGATTGGTGGTATAGACGATTGCCGCATCAAGACCAATACCCACATTATTAAGAGCGATGCCGTTTTCCTCTTGGATCTGCTCTTCATAGCGGATAATGGCCAATTCTTGGGGCTTAGTAGTACCGGCAATTTTCCAAAACGCTTTTTCCGGCTCTCGTGGCAGATCGATACTTCGCGCAAAATCGTTTCCCGAGCCAGCGGGGATGTAAGCAACGGGAATTTGTTGTTGTTCCAGTTGTAACTCTGATACTACTTGGTGCAGCGTTCCATCACCGCCGATAACCACCAATAATGGATAAAGCATCTCGCCATTTTCTAAATAGACATCATCCCAAGGCAAAAGGCGTTCTTTTAAGAGTTTTCTGGTAATGTTCCGTTCGTCACCGGGTGATTTGGTTAGATAGATTTGATGGGGGAAACGATGTTTTTTTACGATTCTTTGCACACGTTCCGCCGCTTTTTTTCCTCGTCCACTACCTGAAGCAGGGTTTACGAGGAAGTGATAATAATAGTTCATTTTATGAATAACTCCATATCGTTTTTTCGTTCAATGCGGTTAATTATAGCATGTTTCGACAGAAGGCGGGGAGACGATGCCTGAAAAAAGAGCAAAAAAATAGATTCGACGATTGTGCTTTCTGGGTTTTCAAAGGTTCTTATGTCCACTTTGATCCTCAGGTAATGATGCCCATCGCCGAATCCTATTCAATTAGTAAGGAGTAACTCAAATTCCCACATCCTTTGTCTTTTATTCTAAGTTGACAACAATTCTTTTCTTGCAGAACCTGCTTCGTCTGCTTTACTGGGAATCCTTGCTCCTTACACTTATAGTATAGCACATTTTTCTCTTTTAGCAATCGCTTACATGATTTGGTTGTTGTCTTTTAGATAAATTTAAATAGTTTAAGTAAAAGATAAAGGAAAAAGCAAAATCGATTTTCATTCGATTTTGCTTTTATGTCTTTTAGAAAGTAGCAGTCATTCTTTTTTTGGATTTTTCACAAAAATTAAAATCAAAATTGGAACCACTAAAAATATAATCGCATTATTGATTATCAGCACATCGTAATTACTAAAATTAAACGGATTATTTTGCCATGTTTGAAACATAAATCCCAGTAAATTTTGAGTATGGGCAAGATAAAATAAAGCAGAGGTGCCTAGTATGTTAAGGATTATTGTGATCACACATAAAATCCGTACTAGCTTAATTAGTACTTTTTTCATAGGAGAGCTCCTTTAGTTATTGCTGCATTTCTGGTAGATTGGCGAAGGCTTCAGTTAGTTTCACAGATTCTTCTAAAATATCCATATAGATATCGTAGTAAGCCCAGCCGTCACCTAAATCAGCCGCTTCAATTGTCTCAGTGGTTGTTTGAAATTCTCTCATCAAATCAGTGTAGCTACGCATAACAGAAGTGTAAGCGGACAAATCATAAGTTTCAGGTTTAGCAATATACCCTTCAACTTCTGCGATCAGATCAGCGTACGTATCAGATAATTTTTCAAGTTGTGCTTCCAATTCATCAGAAGCTTGCTCATTCGCTTGGCGGTTAATTTCTTCTTCTGAGCTCTCATTAGTTTCAATCTCTTCTTCTTCAGAAGCAGCGACATCCTCAGATTCTTCAGAGCTTTCCATTGTTGTTTCAGTTGTTTGTTGTGACGATTCGACAGTATCACTTTCCACATCTTCACTAGAGCAACCAGCCAGGAATAAAGTGGATACTAGTACTGTCTCTTATACACATCTAGATGTGTATAAGAGACAGGGAAAAATCGTTTAGAAAAAATGGGACTCTATCTGGTACAAGTGGAAAAGGGCAACGGTTGGAGGCGATCCAAATCAAACTCACCGGTGAGATCGCTAAGTATTACGATGTCTATTATCGAGTCAATTCACAACAATTTGGCTGGATGGGGTGGGCGAAAAACGGACAGTCTTCAGGAACGTCTGGCTTTGGTTTTCAACTGGAAGCAATCCAGGTCAAACTGGTGAAAAAAGGTGGGAAAGCACCTGGAACGACGAATGATGCATTTAGAGATGGACTGAAAAAATATGTAGACAAACGGGGCAAAGGGCTGATCAAAGGCTCCAAACAAAAGATTTATCATATACCGGGGAGTCAATATTATAATAAAACGACCAGTCCAATTCGGATGTTCAAGACAGAGGTGGAAGCCTACAAAGCGGGCTTTCGACCAGCTAAATAGAGGTGTGGCAGGCATTCGCTGAGTAAACATCTATGAGAAATTGCTTTACCAAAAAGGTAACGAGGCAACGAGAAGAAAGCTATTTTTGATCAAAAAGTAACTGAATCGTCTGATTCATTCTAAACATCCCTTTCCGTTAGCGAAAAGGGATGTTTTACGTATTCAAGATGATTTCTGTGCGTAGATCCGACGAATCTTAAAGTAATTCAGCACTTAACCTTTCATCACGAGATGCGCCTTGATTTAGCGAGGTTTCAACACAAAGCCACCATCTTCATCGTTCATTTCTTCGGTAGGCGTAAAAATAATATTTTTGCCATCTCTTTCAAGGTTAAAGATTGAATCACAAGCTATTAGGAAATCTGACGATGGATGATTCATTGATAGTCGAATAGGGCTAGAAAATGAAAGCTGCGAAGCTGTCTCTTATACACATCTAGATGTGTATAAGAGTATTGCTTTTTCCTTGTTAAAAAAAAGCGATAGGAGTAAATTAGAAGTGTAAAAAACTTATTTTAGGAGGAAGTATTATGTGTACTGCGTTAACTTATGTAACGAAAGATCATTATTTTGGCAGAAATTTTGATTATGATGTTTCTTATAAAGAAGTAGTGACCATTACTCCGAGAAATTATCCATTCAAATTTCGCAAAGTAAGTGAAATAGATCACCATTACGCAATGATTGGGATTGCTGCTGGTGTCGCTGAGTATCCACTGTATTATGATGCGGTCAATGAAAAAGGTTTAGGTATCGCTGGATTGAATTTTCCAGAAAATGCTGTCTACAATGAATTTCAAGAAGGAAAAGAGAATGTTACGCCTTTTGAGTTCATCCCATGGCTCTTAGGACAATGCGCTACTGTCGAAGAAGTAAAAGGGCTATTAGCCAATGTCAATCTCGTTCGGATCAATTTTAGTGAAGATTTGCCTCTATCGCCTTTGCATTGGATGATTGCTGATAAAAAAAGTGCCATCGTTGTGGAAAGTATGAGTGATGGCCTTCATATTCATGAAAATCCGGTGGGAGTTTTGACAAATAATCCACCATTTGACTATCAATTGTTCAATTTGAATAATTACCGTGTGTTATCATCGAAAACTCCGGAAACTCATTTTTCTGACAAGGTGGATTTTGATGAATATAGTCGTGGAATGGGCGGCTTAGGTCTGCCAGGAGATCTTTCTTCGATGTCTCGCTTTGTCAAAGTAGCTTTTACCCGATTGAATTCCGTTTCTGGAGAATCTGAATCCGAAAGCATTAGTCAGTTCTTCCATATTTTAGGTTCGGTTGAGCAACAAAAAGGACTTTGTGACATAGGCAATGAGCGCTATGAGTACACGATTTATTCTTCTTGCTGCAATACAGATAAAGGAATCTATTACTATCGTACGTATGAAAATAGTCAAATCGTTGCAGTTGATATGAATAAAGAAGATTTGGAAGGTAATGTACCGATTTCTTATCCATTAATTGAAGACCAACAAGTTCTTTTCAGTAACTGATCCATTCTTAAAAAGCCATCTCAAAGCTGTTTTGAGATGGTTTTTTTCTTTTTCATTTTTAAAATGAATCACTCTCATTTGTTGTCGTCTTCGTCCCTGCGGTACTTTTATTCGGAAATGGAAAAAAGCGGTTCACCAATATTGCAATCGTCATGCCGATAAAACTATCAACAATTCGATTAAAAGCATACAAGTAAGATTCAGTTTGAGGAATCATAAATAAAATCGTCAATAGTGTGGCACAAGCACCAACTGTTCCCTCGGAGTAATCAAATTTGACCAATAAAGCGATCATTAACATGATCACTAAAGGGATTGCAATCATTTGAATAAAGGACGAATGTCCGAAAAAGTTAAATATCGCAATACAAAATACAGAAGCGATTGCGCCGAAGCTGTTACCGGCAATCCGATGTTTCCCGTATTTGACGGTATTCTCATGATCTTCTCTTAATGTGAAAACAGCTGTGATCGTTGATACGACGTAGGTTTCACGATTCAAAAGAACACTAATCAAAATACAGAGGAATACACTGATTCCAGTTTTTACATTTCTTAAGCCAAAGGTCAATCCAAATAAGTTCAATCATGCCATCCTCTCAAAACAAATTTCAACGAAGTCGATTATACCACATTGCAGACGGTCAATTGCTTAGATTTTCAGAAAAATGAACAACGATTCTTTCATCGTACGTTGACAGGCAAATTTTATCAGTCGTCGAGAAGCTAGCTTGATACCATGCAATTTTCAACTTTGAGTGTTGAAAGGAATACAATAAGTGACCCCAACCCTAAATGAATTGACTTTCGTTGCCATCGCTTAAGACTCCTTTTTTTATTTCTCAGTCTGTTCAACGTTTAAATAAGTGTTTTGATAAAAAAATATTTATTGTTCATAAAAAGTTTGTTTTTTAGATATTAT
This sequence comes from Enterococcus sp. 4E1_DIV0656, assembly GCF_002140695.1. Classification (NCBI taxonomy): domain Bacteria; kingdom Bacillati; phylum Bacillota; class Bacilli; order Lactobacillales; family Enterococcaceae; genus Enterococcus; species Enterococcus sp. 4E1_DIV0656. The sequence continues at coordinate 2,349,980 of NZ_NGLF01000001.1, forward strand.
ATTGAGATAATCAAAATAAGGAGGGTTTAAAATGAAAAAAGTGTCAATACTATTTGTTCTTTTACTTGGCTTTGTTGTTTTTCCGATGACAGTTTTTGCTGCATCTTCACCAAGTGTGAGCTATCAAACAAATATCCAGTCTCAAGGGTGGCAATCATGGAAAACAAACGGTCAGACGTCAGGGACCACAGGGAAAGCCAAGCGACTTGAAGCAATCAAGATAAAAATTACTAACGAAAAATACAAAGGGAATATTGAATATAAAACCTCCATTCAGAAACAAGGATGGGAAAAATCGTTTAGAAAAAATGGGACTCTATCTGGTACAAGTGGAAAAGGGCAACGGTTGGAGGCGATCCAAATCAAACTCACCGGTGAGATCGCTAAGTATTACGATGTCTATTATCGAGTCAATTCACAACAATTTGGCTGGATGGGGTGGGCGAAAAACGGACAGTCTTCAGGAACGTCTGGCTTTGGTTTTCAACTGGAAGCAATCCAGGTCAAACTGGTGAAAAAAGGTGGGAAAGCACCTGGAACGACGAATGATGCATTTAGAGATGGACTGAAAAAATATGTAGACAAACGGGGCAAAGGGCTGATCAAAGGCTCCAAACAAAAGATTTATCATATACCGGGGAGTCAATATTATAATAAAACGACCAGTCCAATTCGGATGTTCAAGACAGAGGTGGAAGCCTACAAAGCGGGCTTTCGACCAGCTAAATAGAGGTGTGGCAGGCATTCGCTGAGTAAACATCTATGAGAAATTGCTTTACCAAAAAGGTAACGAGGCAACGAGAAGAAAGCTATTTTTGATCAAAAAGTAACTGAATCGTCTGATTCATTCTAAACATCCCTTTCCGTTAGCGAAAAGGGATGTTTTACGTATTCAAGATGATTTCTGTGCGTAGATCCGACGAATCTTAAAGTAATTCAGCACTTAACCTTTCATCACGAGATGCGCCTTGATTTAGCGAGGTTTCAACACAAAGCCACCATCTTCATCGTTCATTTCTTCGGTAGGCGTAAAAATAATATTTTTGCCATCTCTTTCAAGGTTAAAGATTGAATCACAAGCTATTAGGAAATCTGACGATGGATGATTCATTGATAGTCGAATAGGGCTAGAAAATGAAAGCTGCGAAGTGTTTCTTTGAATCAACGAATGAAGGAACAGAGGGAGCAATTCCATCTGCATAAAGTTTTGTCAGGTGATTTCGAGATGATTTGATGATTAAATGGCCGGTTTAACATTGATATATGGCTATTAATGTGTATAATAAGTACTTGTGCGAAGCGCACCGCGGTTCATCAACCATCCCGCGTAATCAAAACTCGGAGAAAGTAGGGATCAAATGGAAAAATCAACAAATCTAACCAATCAACGTTTGCGTGTCGTCGCAGCCAATGGGATCATTATGGCACTTTATGTTGCTGTAACGGTTCTAGTCTCACCCGTTGCCTCAGGAGCGATTCAATTTAGGATATCTGAAGGATTGAATCACTTGGTCGTTTTCAACAGAAAATTGATGTGGGGTGTCGTTGGCGGGGTTGTAGTGTATAACATGTTCTTTGGAATGGGGATCTTGGATGTCGTATTCGGCGGTTTCGGAAGCTTCTTGGCTTTAGGAGCAACTGCATTGGTATATAAGAAGATTCCAAATGTTTTCGTAAGACTGGCATTTAATACCATTGTTTTTTCATTAAGTATGTTCCTGATTGCGATTATGCTAAATATCACCTTAGCATTGCCTTTCTGGCCAACATTTGCAACAACGGCATTGAGTGAATTTATTGTAATGACGATTACGGCACCGGTGATGTATATCATCAATCGTGCCGTTCGCTTCGATAAGCGCGTGTAAAAAAAGCTTGTTTTTTGCTTTGATGGTTCTCAAAAAACAAGAAAAAAGATCATTCCTTTCTTTTTTAGGAATGATCTTTTGTTTTATTCTGCTTTTAGGTCTTCGATCTCCACAACTTTGAAATTTTTTGCTTCCAGTTGAGAAACGATCTTGTCGCATAATTCTTTTGATGTGTTCGCTGGTAAAGTGATCATCGTACGACGAATAAATTCGTCTTTACCGATGTCGAGAGTGATACAGCTAGCGATACTGCTGTATTTTGCGATTATTTTTGAGATAACCGCTAAGTCGCCTTGTTGACCTGTTGATGCGATCGTCAACACATAGCTTCCTTGTTCGACGCTCCATGATTGTGACAACATATTCAATAAGGAACTATGAGTCAAGATGCCGTAAAATTGATTGTTTTCATCTAGTACCGCAATATAAGGCAATTCTTTGATTGTAAAGAAAACCTTAAAAAATGAAGAGTTGACATAAATGAACTTCGTCGCATTTTTTAGCAGATAGGTGACGGGTAAAGTCATGTCACCGCCATTTGCTTTATGGCGATAGATGTGCATTTTATAAATATTTCCTCTAAAAATCTTTCCTGATTCATCTAGGATAGGCACACAACGATAACCAGACTCTTCTAAAATTGCCAGCGCTTCTTCTAAGGTAGCTGTTTCCTTTACCGTTGTTAAATCGCGTTTTTTGTAAACCATTGTTTTTAATAACATAATTTTCCCTCCCAAATACCCATTTAACACCATTATCATACCACAAAATCAGCAGAAACTATATTTATACGACAGAAAATCAAAAATTGACACAATCTTAAATAAATGGTATTTTTAGTGTTGGAAAACTTTATAAAAAGGGGGAGGACACTAAGATGGCAACGAAAAAAGCTGCTTTGGCTTGTTCTGTCTGCGGATCCCGCAACTATTCAAAATCAGTCAGTGAAGGTAAAAAAGGCGAACGCCTTGAAATCAACAAATTTTGCAAGTATTGCAATCAATATACTTTGCATCGTGAAACGAAGTAAGGAGGGAATCGAATGAAATTTTTGAAAAATGTTGTTGAAGAAATGAAAAACGTTTCTTGGCCATCAAAAAAACAATTACGCAAAGATACATTTGTGGTGATTCAAACAACCATTATTTTTGCATTGATGTTCTTTGTGATGGACACACTGATTCAAACGGTCTTCAATTGGATCCTAAAGTAACACTTCTTACTGATAGCGCTAGTCATTTATCACAAATCGTGCTATAATCGCTTTGAGGAAAAACTTCGGTGCAGCTGAGGTTTTTTTATTTTACAAAAAAGATGGGGAGTCCGAAAAAAATGGAATCTTTTGAAAAAAATTGGTATGTACTGCATACGTATTCTGGCTATGAAAACAAAGTAAAAGCGAACCTAGAGTCACGTGCACAAAGCATGGGGATGGGTGATTATATTTTCCGTGTCGTCGTTCCCGAAGAAGTAGAAACAGAAGAAAAAAACGGCAAAACCAAAGAAATCGTTCATAAAACATTTCCTGGCTATGTATTAGTTGAAATGGTCATGACGGATGAATCTTGGTACGTTGTACGTAATACTCCTGGGGTAACAGGTTTCGTTGGCTCTCATGGTGCAGGAAGCAAGCCAGCGCCTTTATTACAAGAAGAAATCAATTCAATTTTACGTTCGATCGGTATGAGTACTCGGACAGTTGAACTGGAAGTCGAAATTGGCGAAACCGTCAAAATCATCGAAGGTGCGTTTTCTGGTCTAGAAGGACAAGTAGCAGAAATCGATGAAGAAAAACAAAAACTAAAAGTGAACATCGATATGTTCGGTCGTGAAACCAGTACAGAACTTGATTTTGAGCAAGTAGATAAAATTTAACTGCTGGATAGACTAGCATGAACGGCTCATTTACGGTAAAATAACAGTAATGAGAATAAAGTGGACCAATTCGTTGGCCCACTTTTTTTCTCAAAATGAGTAAGCGCTTTATAAGAGGAAGGGGTCTTATGTCAAAATTATTTGCTTTTTTTAGAGTAAAGTTTCACAATGATTTTCATCCCCATACTAAAGGGATGATCTCTGTACATAATGGGTATAGCTTGTTGTTTCTTTTTAATTTGCTGCTGTTTTTCTTTGCCATGTTGTTTTTCGATCCAAGGGTGGCAGTCGAAGAGCTCAAGTTGATTTTATTTTCGGAAAGTCATCTTGTGACAGATTATATTGCTATGACTTCTGTAGGGTCGGCTTTATTAAACAGCAGTTTGATGACGATTGTAGCGATCTCGATTTGCTATCATTATCGGGTGCCGATCACAGGAGGCGCGGTGTCTGCTATCTTTATGGTGACTGGGTATGGTTTTTTTGGGAAAAATCTACTAAATTTTATCCCGATATTTTTAGGCGTCCGTCTGTATTCGTATTTTATGAATGAACCATTGAAAAAATTTCTGTTGATTGCCTTGTATGGATCGTCGGTTTCTCCAATCGTCAGCTATTTTGCATTCAATGACTCACTACCGCCTTATTTTAGCTTGGTGATGGGGTACGGTATTGGAATTTTTACCGGTTTTTTGATGGTTCCCATGGCCTTATATTTTCAAGGACTATTTCAAAGCGTCAGTTTATACAGTGCTGGATTCACTTCAGGAATGTTGTGTACATTAGTCGCCGCTATCTGTCGGATGTTTGGCCTAACGATTGAGCTAAGAACATTGGTGTCGCAAGAACAGCAGCCGCGTTTGATTCTCATGATGCTGGTTTTAGGAAGTGTGTTCGTAGGCTATGGGTCACTGATGGCAATCAAGAAAAAACGATTGAATATGCGAGCGATTTGGTCTCATAGTGGCAAAATCGAACGAGATATCTTACGTGATACCGGCGTTTATAATACGATGATCAACATGGGATTGATGACGTTTTTGCTTGTGGCATATGTCGTCAGTATTGGTGCGGTTTTAAATGGACCAGTTATCGGTGCGATCTTTTGCGTCATCGGCTTTTCTGCTTGTGGCTCTCATGTCTTTAACTCGCTGCCTTTATTGGCAGGGGTGACGATTGCCAATCTATTGAGCGTATACACCATCAACGAGACGGTTACAGTCACGTCAGCGATTTTTGCGATGATGCTCTGTGCAGTAACAAATGCCTATGGCTGGAAAGGCGGCTTGGTGGTCGGTTTTGTGCACGCCTCAATGGTACTGAATATTGATTTCTTACATGGAGGTTTGAATCTGTATAACAATGGTTTTTCTGGCGGGCTAGTCGCCATGATGATCATTCCCTTATTGGATCTCAGCAAACAGCTTTGGCAAAAATCAGCCGATCAGGCGCAAGCTACCAAGGATGAAAAACCACAAATGGACTTGAAAGCACAAGAAAGCGAGCAGCCATTGGTCCCATTGGATCAAACAGAAGGAAAACCTAAATTTTCCGAGCCTGTGAAGGTATTAAAACCCGTTGCCCAAAAGAAACACTATAGGGTAGGCGAGTGGGAGTAGAAAAACCGCCAATGTCATTTGTTACTTGTTTAACAAGTAGGGAGTGCTTGCCTTTTCGTCGTTGGAAATAATGGGAAAATGAAAACCAACCAAGAACAAGCAACGATTGGTTGTTCTTGGTTGGTTTTTATTCGTGTTCATTTCTAAAAAAACATCAACGATTGGCTTCTAAGATTTCTGCCTGTAGGCGTTGGGCAGTCGGCGTCATGGCTAGACCACCTTCAGCCGTTTCTTTGAAAATGCTAGGCATTTGTCGTCCGACTTGATACATCGCTAAGACCACTTCATCAGGTGGGATGACACTTTCGATTCCTGCTAATGCCATGTCGGCAGAGATAAAGGCCTGGGAAGATCCCAAGGCATTGCGCTTCACGCAGGGGACCTCGACTAAGCCCGCGACAGGGTCACAAATCAAGCCCATCATATTCTTGAGGGTGATCGCCACCGCTTGAGCCGCTTGGTGGGGGGTGCCACCTTTTGCACAAACCAAAGCCGCCGCTGCCATTGCGCTAGCAGAACCGATCTCTGCTTGACAACCGCCTTCGGCACCGGAAATCGAGGCATTGTTGGCAATCACCAGGCCAAAGGCGCCGGCTGTAAACAAAAAGTCGACTTGTTGCGCTCGAGTCAGTGCCAAACGCTCACGTACGGCCATCAATACACCAGAAACAACACCCGCACTACCGGCAGTCGGTGTTGCACAGATCAAGCCCATTTTCGCATTGACTTCGTTGACTGCAATGGCATTTTGGACCGCTTGTAGAATGGTTTCTCCGCTTAAAAAATCACCGGCAGCAAGGTAGTCGTTCATGCGAGTCGCATCGCCGCCGGTCAATCCCGTCACCGATTTTACACCAGCGACACCTTCAGCGACTGATTGTTCCATAACAACTAAATTCTTTTCCATGATTGCAAGGATTTGTTCGCGACTACGACCAGTATTTTCTGCTTCGATCGCAATCATCATCTCTGCAACGGAAGGATAATTTTTACTTTCTATTACTAACTCTTCTATTGTATAGAACATGTGCTTATCTCCTTTAATCAAAATACGCAGCGCTGTAAACGTGCGGCAAAACTTTGATTTGTTGCGCCAGCTGATCATTGCGCTGATCGACTTCGATGATCATGATTGCTTTATCACCGACAGCTTCTCTCGTAACGGTCATCGTACCGATATTGATTTGAGCCTCTGATAGTAAATTGGTTACTTTCGCAATCATTCCCGGAACATCTTGATGGACGATCACATAAGTAGGGGTACCCAGTGTCAGAGAAATTTTGAAGCCGTTAAGCTCTGAGATTTGAATGTTGCCACCACCTATCGAGATGCCAGTGACAGATAGTTTGTGGCTACCTTTTGTCAAAATCATCTTGACCATATTCGGATGTTCCGCTTTTTCTTTTTTAGGGACGAATAAGACTTCGATCCCTTTCTCATAAGCGATTTTTAAAGAGTCCGCTAGGCGAGCATCATCTGGCTCCATGCCTAAGAGACCGCCAACTAACGCAATATCGGTTCCATGACCGCGATAGGTTTTAGCAAACGATTCATACAACAGGATATCTACACTGTCTGGCTGTTCGCCAAAAATACTGCGAACGATTTTTCCGATCCGGGCAGCACCGGCGGTATGAGAACTGCTGGGACCCACCATGATGGGTCCGATTATGTCAAATACACTGCGGTATTTTAATTGTTCCATTTTTTTCACCTCGATAGTAGTAAACGAATAGGGAAGAATTCCAGTAGTAGTGTAGCATAAAAAAATGAGAGAATGAAAAAAGCAGACCAAAAGCAAGTGATTTTTATTTCTTTTTTTAGCGATGGACTAACGAAAAGCGCTGGTGAGCATTTTTTCAAAAAAATCAGCTGAAAAACCTTGAATTATTCCATAAAGATGCTATAATATTCCAGTGTGCTTTCGTCACACGTTTTTTGTGTGTGCACATGAATCACCAAAGTGGGAGGAGAAATTTGGATCTCCAATTAACCACATCACGGACTCAAGGAGGTATGTCTCGTGGCAAAAAAAGTAGAAAAAATCGTTAAATTGCAAATTCCTGCAGGTAAAGCAACACCAGCTCCGCCGGTAGGTCCTGCGCTAGGTCAAGCGGGTATCAACATCATGGGATTCACTAAAGAATTCAATGCTCGTACAGCTGATCAAGCAGGTTTGATCATTCCAGTAGTGATCTCTGTATACGAAGACCGTTCATTTACTTTCGTTACAAAAACACCACCAGCAGCAGTATTGTTGAAAAAAGCAGCAAACGTTGAAAAAGGTTCAGGCGAACCAAACAAAACAAAAGTTGCAAAAGTTTCACGCGATCAAGTAAAAGAAATCGCTGAATTGAAAATGGAAGACCTAAACGCAGCTGACGTTGAAGCAGCAATGCGCATGGTTGAAGGAACTGCACGAAGCATGGGGATCACTGTAGAATAATTACAGCCCTAAGGAAGTAGCTTCTCAGTCGGCTTCATATTGAAAAATATGGGACACGTGGGAGGTTCTACCGTTATAACCACATCAAGGAGGAAACAAAATGGCTAAAAAAAGCAAAAAAATGCAAGAAGCATTGAAAAAAGTTGATGCTACAAAAGCTTATTCAGTTGAAGAAGCAGTAGCTTTGGCAAAAGAAACAAATATTGCAAAATTCGACGCAACGGTTGAAGTTGCTTACAAATTAAACGTAGACCCTAAAAAAGCGGATCAACAAATCCGTGGCGCGGTAGTATTACCAAACGGTACTGGTAAAACACAAACAGTTTTAGTTTTTGCTAAAGGCGATAAAGCCAAAGAAGCAGAAGCAGCTGGTGCTGATTTCGTTGGTGACGACGATATGGTTCAAAAAATCCAAGGTGGCTGGTTCGATTTTGACGTTGTTGTTGCAACGCCTGACATGATGGCTACTGTTGGTAAATTAGGTCGTGTATTAGGCCCTAAAGGTTTGATGCCTAACCCTAAAACTGGTACAGTAACAATGGACGTAACAAAAGCAGTTAACGAAGTAAAAGCTGGTAAAGTTACTTACCGTGTTGACAAAGCTGGAAACATCCACGTACCAATCGGAAAAGTTTCTTTTGAAGATGACAAATTGATTGAAAACTTCAAAACGATCCATGAAACATTGTTGAAAGCTAAACCTTCAGCAGCAAAAGGTCAATACATGAAAAATATCTCAGTTACAACAACATTTGGTCCTGGGATCCATGTAGAACAAGCTTCTTTCTAATTTAATACAAAAATTCAAAACTTTTATTGACTTGACTACCTTATCTATGGTAAGGTAGTCAAGGTTAAAAGTTTAACTGTACCGAAGACAGTAGGTGGCATTTGCCTTAATTTCCTACCGAGGACGTTTATTGAGAATCTTCAATAGTCCCTCTATGTCTACGGTGGCATAGAGTTTTTTTATTGTCCTTTATAGGACAAAGGAACAGTTTGTTTCGAAGAAACTCTTCCATCAAAATCAGGAGGTGAAATATAAATGAGTGAAGCAGCTATCGCTAAAAAATCCGCGATCGTTGATGAAGTGAGTGCAAAATTCTCTGCAGCCGCATCTGTAGTCGTTGTTGACTACCGTGGACTAACTGTTGATGAAGTAACTCGCTTACGTAAACAATTGCGTGATGCAAACGTTGAGATGAAAGTTATCAAAAACTCAATTCTTTCTCGTGCTGCTGAAAAAGCTGGTCTAGAAGGTTTAGGTGAAGTATTCACTGGCCCTACTGCCGTAGCATTCAGTAACGAAGACGTTGTTGCACCTGCAAAAATCATTAACGATTTCGCAAAAGACGCAAAAGCTTTAGAAATCAAAGGCGGTATCATCGAAGGCAAAGTTTCTTCATTGGAAGAAATTACTGCATTGGCGAAATTGCCAAACCGCGAAGGACTTCTTTCTATGTTGCTATCTGTGCTACAAGCACCTATCCGCAACGTGGCTTACGCTGTCAAAGCAGTGGCAGAAAAAGAAGAAGATGCAGCATAATTGCCGCATAATTTTTCAGTATTAAAAACTAAACTACTTACTTAAATGGAGGAAAACAAAATGGCATTGAACATTGAAAACATTGTCGAAGAGCTAAAAGGCGCGACAATCTTAGAATTAAACGATTTAATTAAAGCTATCGAAGAAGAATTTGGCGTATCTGCTGCAGCTCCTGTAGCTGTAGCTGGTGGAGCTGGCGATGCTGGTGCTGCTGAAGAACAAACTGAATTCACTGTAGAATTGACTGCAGCTGGCGATCAAAAAGTTAAAGTTATCAAAGCAGTTCGTGAAGCAACTGGCTTAGGCTTGAAAGAAGCGAAAGCAGTCGTTGACGGAGCTCCTTCAGCAGTTAAAGAAGGCATCTCTAAAGACGAAGCTGAAGCATTGAAAGCAGCTTTAGAAGAAGTTGGCGCTTCAGTAACAGTTAAATAATTTTTCTTAGTGTCAAATCCTTTTGTATGAAGGGGTTTGGCGCTTTTTTTGTTATTTGACCATACTTTTGACCATACTTTTAGAAATTTATATAATTCGCGAACTTCTCGGCGGAGGAGTCTTTTTGTTTTTTTGTGACGTGAGCATAAATGTTCATTGTCGTTTGAATATCCGAATGGCCCAGACGAGATTGAACTTCTTGAATAGATAAACCAGCTTCAAATAATAAGCTGCAATGAGTGTGTCGAAATCCATGAATAGTTATATCTTTCAGTCCACTTTCTTTGCATAAGCGTTTCTGTATATTGTTTGGTCTTAGGGGATCCAGATAGTTATTATTTTTGGACGAGAAAATGATTTGGTTAGGTCTTAATGAGTTATGACCGTGTGTAAGAAGATATTTGCGTTGATCTTGTCGCCACTTTTTTAGCACTTCGATCGTTGTATCATCGAGAGAGATTTCTCTGTTCGATGTTTCAGTTTTCGGCTGGTTTGTCACTAATTCATTCTTAGTGTTTCTAGCAATCGTTTTATTTATAGTGAGTATTTTATTTTCAAAATCGATATCCTGCCAAGTCAATGCTAAGGCTTCGCCTTTTCGTATCCCAGTGAACGCTAGTAATCGGAATAGTGGGTAGGAGAGTGGAAACTTGTCTTCCTTTGCTACTTCTAGAAAATCTTTGAGCTCTTCAGCTTCATAAAACTTGATTTTATCCTCTTTTTTCCTCGCATTTCCTTTCGTTATATATACCTCTTTCATAGGATTGGAGACTATTACATTCATTCTGACTGCGTAGTCAAATACAGCAGTGGTATATGTTTTTAATGCTTTATAGGTTGAATATTCAGCTTTCCATTTGTTCACCGTTTTTTGACAGTAAGCTACTGTAAAAGATGAAATTTTCTTTTTACCGAAGCAAGGAAATATATTTTTTTTGAACAGAAAGCTTACCCTTGAAAGAGTACTTTCTCTAACAGTATGCTTATATTCTTCATACCACAATTCTTGAATATCGATAAAAGTGTAGTTTTTTTCGGGCGCATATTTGTTATCTTGAGCCTCTGTTTCCAGTCTAGCTTTTGCGATTTTTGCTTCTTTTTGAGTTTTGAACCCTCTTCTGGTAGTGTAAAGTTTTTTACCCGTACCAGGATCGATGCCTAAATAAGCTTTAAACATCCACCACTTACTCCCATCTTTTTTTGTATACTGTTTGATCACATTCCTTCTTCCTTTCTTAAGTGCGAATATATGTTCTTTTTATAAGAAAAATAATAATCACACGTAAAGTGTGTTATTGATTTTATCTAGTAGAAACTTTTTTAGCATCGGTTCCCACTTTGTATCCAAACCAAAGTATTCGATAAAATAAAATATATTTAAGTCAGCAGGATCTAAATGATTATGTTCTATAAATTCATCAAGCAAATTCTTGATCATATGACAATCAGCTTCATATTCCATTTTCGAGCGGAAATAAAATATTTTGTATAGTTCTGCAAACTCTTTATGATCTAAGACATGCTTAACCTCGTGATAAATTACTTTCTTTGCATCCGTGGGGGACAGACTGCTATTAATGAAAATCTTATTGAGTTCTTTAATATAGCAGCCGTCGGATTCCATCTCAATTGGCACAACATCAATCCCATGCTCATGCAGCACCTTCTTCACTAACTCCATACTTTCACCTCATTTTGAACTAAGACGACCTTCCATATATGCTCGAATTGCTTCGCGATCTTTTTCCGTTAAAGGTTTACCATTGAAGGACATCGCATTGTCGAGCATTTTTTCTAAATCATCGGAAGTTGTTGCGCTAGAACTATTAGGATTATCAGTACGGCCTAATAAGTAATCAGTAGAGACGTGAAAATAGTCAGCTATGACTTGTAAGTTTTCGGCTTTTGGACTTTGCTTTTGCAATGTATACAAATAGTTTTTACTGTAACCAAGCTCCAAAGATATCTCTTTTAGATTTTTATCCCTTTGTTTTGCTAGTTTTTGAATTCGTTCAAATAGTGTCATATCAAGCTTTCCACGCTTTCAAAAATTATTTAACGAAAAAAGTACACAAAAATAGGATAATATTATTGACAATCCAATAGTTGTGGGTTAATCTTATCACGTAAGCTAATTTAATTAGCTAATAAGCAATAAGGAAGACACCAAATAAAATAAACAATTCGACGTCGGCAAACTAAGAATGTTGTTTTATTAGCGTGTGTTTGGCTTATTTCGTTATGCTTATATAGTACACAACTATGGGATGAGTGTCAACGGAAATTAGCTAATTTTGTTAGCTTACACTCAATACATTTAGAAAGGAGTTAGATCTATGTCTCAAGATTTTGTTCTTAAAGTCAAAATCCAGTTAGCAAAATACGGAAAATCTCAAGGTTGGTTAGCTGACACTATCGGAATTTCAAGACCGTATATGTCTGATATTTTGACCGGAAAAAGAAAACCGGATAAGCAAATAAAACCGATCGAAGATGCACTAAACGCATTGAAGGAGGGGGAGGATTAATGGATATACGGATACCTGATAAGGTCATTGAAAATCAGATCATTCCTCAATTTGTCCAGATAGCAGTAACTGAATTCGAAAAGAGGATGAGGCTGGTAACAAAAACGATCGAACTTCCGCCGTTTAGCAATAAAGAAACAGTAAAAGAGGTATTAGGGATCGGTGATGCGAAGTTGAACAGCTGGATTGATCAGGGACTGAAAATCCAAGTTTGGAGTAAACAAGATATTCGGATACGTCGCGAAGCCTTGCAACAATTTTTGATAGAAAATTTCGAGGTGTAATTATGGCTTATAGTTTTGAACAAGAGTTGCTGATCCAAGCTTTGACCAAGGAGAAAATAGGCTTAAGCACCAAATAAATATATAGGAGGAAGTATATGCGAAGAATCTATTGTCTTAGACGTACAGCGTTTTTACTTACTGTTTTTGCGATGGGAACATTGGTTGCAGGGGAAGTTCCTACGTGGGTAAAAATCTTATATCCAACCGCCGTGATGATTTGGTTGATTGCATATGATGATGCGATCTTTGATCATCGCTCTCGGAGGTGGAAAGAAAATGACTAAATCAGAAATTTTAGATTTATTTTATCGGACGATCGATTGGAAGGAATGTTATTACGAAGCGGAAGCTTTGATGGCATCGAGGACAAACTAAGGAGGGAGCGTATTGAAGAGCTGGACTACAAAGGAATTGGCATATGTCCGAAAGAATGCATTGCTAGCCGAAACAAATGAAGTTATAAATTCCGAACAACTTGCAAAGAAACTAGGCAGAACAGTTTCAGCAGTTATGAAAAAAGTATCTCAAATGAGAAAAGATGGACAGTTACCACCAATAAAAAGAGAAATGGCTTTTGAGAGTAACGGTAGACCATGGACAACGACAGAAGAAAAGCGGTTAATCGCGATGCATAAGCAAGGGGCTTCGTATGTTGAAATTGGAGAAACGCTAGGGCGATCAAAGGGATCATGTTCAAATAAGGTTTCTAAATTGCAAGCAGCAGGAAAGATAAAAAAGAAACGAGTTGAGCAGTGGACTAATGAACAGGTTCAAGTTTTATTAGATAATGTGACTTTTGATCCAAACGGCTATGTATCAAATTATATGGAACTATCTAGAGTCACAGGTAAACAGTACGCTCAAGTTGTGCATAAAGTTAATAATTTGAGGAAGGAAGGGAAAATCGGCACACGACCTATTGAAGGAACGACAAGCATCAAGGCAAAAGAATCAATGCAAAAATTCAATGATGCTCGATTCGCTCAATACGAGAGAAAGGAGGACGTGAAGTTGGAACGGCCAATGCAAGAAAAGCGCGTAAATGTTGGATCACTCAGCATCGAATCCAAGGAAGAGCGAGTAATCCATACTGTGGTGGCTTTTGCAGGAGTGGAAACTCACACTTATTTTTCATCTGATGGAACCAAAATTGCGGAAATACAAAAAGAGCCTACACCAGTTCCCGCTAGTGTAAGCCACACAAAAAATAATTAAATTCATTCAAGGAGATTATAACATCATGAACAAAAAAATTCAAAATATGATCGAAGAACTAGCATTGGAGTGTCAAAAGGAAGATGTAACTTTGTCATTATCAGCTCTTGACGAAAAGGGTGTTTGCTCATTAGCGCAAGTCGGTAAAAATCAACAAATCGAGCTTGTTATTGCGAATCAAATTGAACAATGGGGAAAATTTGTAAAAGCTTGTAATTGTCAAAAATGTAAACTTAGAGCTTCTGAGTTGGAACCAGAGCCGGAATCAGAGGATTTACATGATCAACTTGATGACTTTACTGAAAAAGATGACTTTACTGAAAAACTAGCAGCGTTCTTTCGAGGTGATTTTTAATGAAAAAAATAACGTTGAACCGAATTTCACTTAAAAATTTCAAAGGACTTGAATCATTTGTTTTTGAGCCACTTGGAAAAAATGCGACTGTCAGTGGCCAGAACGGATCAGGAAAGACGACATTGGCCGATGCTCTGCTATGGCTGCTATTTGGGAAAGATACACGAGGCGCAAAATTAAATCCTAAACCACTTGATGAACACAATCAAGAAAAACTTGGATTAGAGCCGACTGTTGAAGCTGTATTAGTCATTGACGGTAATGAAGTTTCATTGAAACGCGTGCAAGAAGAAAAATGGAATACACCGCGAGGGCAATTAGAAAAAGTCCGAGGCAATGATACAACGAAGTACACAATTGATGGAGTGCCGAAAATGGAAAAGGAGTGGAAGGCACATCTAGAAACACTGGGTGCTGAAAATATTCTGCAGATGCTGTTTGACTCCACATTTTTCATGAAGATGAACTGGAAAAACCGCCGAGAAATCTTGGTCAATATGACTGGATTGACTGATGAAGAAATCATTGCCAAAGATCCAGCGTTGAAAGCTATCGAAAAAATCATCAAGGAGTATTCAATTGATGATTACCGCAAAGTGCTTGCATCTCGAAAGAAAGAGATCAAGCGGCAAATCGATGGCTTGCCAGCACGGATTCAAGAGGTAACTGAAATGTTTGCAAAAGCAAAAGCCGGTATCGGTGATCAATCTGCAGACGAGATCCAAGAACAAGTATTTGAATACGAGGCAGATGTATCGGAGCTGCAAAGCAAATTGAATACTATTGCTGCAGGTAATGCGGCGCTTGATCACCAAGAAGAGCTATCAAACTTGAAAATCAAGCTAGCAGAAGCGCAATCGGCTTATTTATCCAGTACCAACATGGAGACGCGATCCCTGCAAGACGATCTGAACAAGCAGCAGCGGATTGTCAACGAAATTCGATCGCTGGTAGCTGAGGCCGAACATAAAAAGAGCCTTCTATCCACCCATATTGATGAAATGGCCGTCTTTCTCGAGAATCACTTGAAAGAATATTACGCATTAAAAAACCAAACATTTGATGAGCATCAAAAAGTCTGCCCAACCTGTGCGCAAGAATTGCCTGCTGATCAAGTTAAAACTATGGTTGCTACATTTGAACAAAAGAGATCTCAAAATATGGAAGAGAACGTTGCGCAAGGCAAGGCAGCTAGGGATCGTAGAAACGCTGCAGAGACGGAACTCGCTGAAATTGTAAACGAGTATAAGCGGTTATCACAAAAGCTAGCGGAAGCGGAGGAAACGCTCAATAAAATCAATGCAGAGCTAGTATTCATCGAAAGTTCGACACAGAAATTCGAAGATACGGATCCTTATAAAAAAATTCAAGATCAAATAAAGATTGTTCAGCAAAAGATCCTGAATGCAACTACTGATACTGCAGTTGAAGAACAGGAGCTAAAAGAACAGATTCGTCAAAAGCGTCAACTTATTGCAGAAGCACAAGCGAAGTTTCAGCGGTTGGCCAGTCTATCGGATTATGAAAACCGCATTGAAGAACTTAAAAAAGAAGATGCAGCTTTGAAGGCGCAGAATCAAGATGTAGAACGTGAACTATTTCTTCTCGACGAATTTACCCGGAAAAAAGTCAGCTTTCTAGAAGAGTCAATCAACAGCAAGTTTGAACTCGTCAAATTTAAATTGTTTAATATCCTGAAAAATGGCGGTCTTGAGGAAGTTTGCGAGGCGACTTACAACGGCATTGAGTATGGAACGAGTTTGAACACCGGTGCTCGGATCAATTGTGATTTGGACATCATCAACACCTTAAGCAAAGAGTTTGGCTTGAGCGTTCCAGTATTTGTCGATAATACAGAATCGGTAAATAATCTGCACCAGATCAATTCTCAAATGATCGAACTTCGTGTGTCCAAAAATAAAAACTTGAAAGTAGAGGTAATGTAATGGATTTGGAAATTCTAAACCAAAAAAGACTTCGCTTAATGGATATATATGACGAGCTAGAACAGATAGCAACTTTAGAAAAAGAGTTAGCGTTCATGGAGACCGATATTGATGCTGATGAACCTGATCACGCATTTGGCTTGTTTTGGGAAGGGTATCGCTATGATGCACGCTTTGCTTTCAACGGAGTGCTTAACAAATACACAGACCTAACAAAAAACATTATTTTGATCACACGAATTGAACTAGAAAAGCGGAAATCCGAACTTAAATCAGAATTGGAAAAAAAGTATGGGGGAATTGAAGAATGACAAATCAAAATACACCTGCAGTTTTGCAGAAAGATATCACTGATACAGTGAATCACAAGGTTGCAGCAATGCAACAAGAAGGGCTTGCTTTACCTCAGAATTATAGTCCGGCAAATGCGTTAAAATCTGCGTTTTTTGCAATGACGAATGCCTCTGGGGGCAACTTATTAGAAAAATGTTCAAAAGAGTCAATTGCTAATTCATTGCTGGATATGGTTGTCCAGGGACTGAGTCCGGCAAAAACACAATGCTACTTCGTTCCATACGGAAGTCAACTAAAAATGACACGATCTTACTTTGGGACGCAAGCGGTACTAAAAAGACTGAGTAACGTAAAAGACGTTTGGGCAAACATAATCTATGAGGGAGATCAATTTGATGTCGAGATCATCGATGGACGGGAAACATTAAAAGATCACAAGACATCATTTCTCAATCGTGACAATCCGATCATTGGCGCATACTGTATCATTGAGCGATCTGATGGTATCAAAACCCTAACTACTATGACAAAAAAAGAGATCGATGCTTCGTGGAGCCAAGCTAAAACAAAAAACGTACAAAATAAGTTTCCGCAGGAAATGGCCAAACGGACTGTTTTAAATAGGGCAGCAAAAGCATTCGTGAACACTAGTGATGACAGTGATTTGTTAATCGATGCGATAAATAACACAACCGCGAATGAGTTTCAAAATGAATCGGAGCGAAAAGAAGCGGAAATAATCGAAGAAATCGACCAAAATGCAAATACCGAAATCCTAGACCCTGATCCTGTTGAACGACCAGCGAATATCTCAGATGATGGAGAAATTCAAGAAGGACAGTATGTTGATGATCAATCAGCCCAAACTCATTTTGATCTCGGAGAGGAAGATCCATATTGATTTCAGTAGAAGTTTTCGGATCAGGAAGTAGTGGGAATGGCTATCTAATAGATGATGGCCATTCCCAACTGATCATCGAGTGCGGTGTCCAATTTAAAAAAGTGCAAAAACAAATGGGACACAACTTTTCTAAGGTTGCAGGTGCGTTGATCACCCACGAGCATCGAGATCACTGTAAATATATCAGTAGCCTGATCGATAAAACTGCAGTTGATGTCTTTGCGACACACGGTACTATTGATGCCATGTTTGACGATCCGGTCCTGAAGCTGAAAATCCACCATGGTTATCGATTCAAAGAACTGCAGTACAAACAAACTCAAAAAATCGGTACTTGGTATGTCACACCTTTTGAGATCCAACACGACGTACGAGAACCTGCAGGTTTTTTAATCGATAATACTTCAGGCGATCGACTCATCTTTATCACGGATTCCTATTACGTAAAGTATCGTTTCCCAAATGTGACGCACATGATGGTCGAGGCGAACTACTCGAAAGATATCGTTGATCAGAAAATGAGCAAAGGCTTCGATCTCAAACGCAAGGAACGGCTACTTGAAAGTCACTTCGATTTTGATCGGACGCTCGATTTTATCAAATCAAACAAAAGTGATCGGCTGCGAGAAGTTTGGCTGCTGCATTTATCAGATGCAAATAGTCATGAACAAAAATTTAAAGAGGAAACGCAAAAGCTTGTCGGCGTTCCTGTTTATATAGCTTAGGTGGTGTGATCGAATGAACGTAGGCTATATAAAACTTTATCGCAAGGTGACTAGTTCATTCGTTTGGACCAATTCAAACATGTTGAAACTTTGGATCTTATGTTTGACCAAAGCTAGTCACAAAGAAAGTCGATTTATTTTTAACGGACAAGAAATACACGTGTCCAGCGGTCAATTCGTCACAGGGCGCGCCGTTATTGAGAAAGAGTTCAATGAGGGAGTACCGCTTGACCAACAAGTTGTCGGGCGTACGTTATGGAGATGGTTAAAAAAATTCGAGAACGAAGAAATGTTGTCCATCAAATCAACTACGAAATACAGCGTTATATCAATAAAAAACTGGGATGAGTATCAGTCGAGTGACCAACAAGTGTCCAGCGGTCGTCCATCAACTGTCCAGCAAGTGTCCACATACAAGAATGATAAGAATGATAAGAATGAAAAGAATAATAACATACATGATGAAAGTTCACCTTTGCAAGAAATCATTCAAATCTATGAATCAATTTTCGGGATGATAAATTCATTTGTTTTTCAGAATTTAGAGCAGTGGTGTGAAGATCTATCACCAGAATTGGTCATAGAAGCTTTGAAGCGATCTAAATCAGCTAACAATTTCAAATACACTGAGAACATTTTGAAAAATTGGGATAGTCGTGGTGTTAAGACGTTAACTGATGTTGAAAACATTGATTCCGAATTTAAGCAAAAAAAAGGTGCTTGGAAAAAGCCGACACGATCTGAACCTGTTCCAGAATGGTTAGATGATCCAGAAGGTTATAACGCTAAAAAAGAAGCTGAGCTGATGCAAAGAGCGAATGACGATTTGCCATTCTGAAAACGGAGGGAACTATGAACTATTTAGGTATAGTCGAACGATTAATTTCAGCCACAACTGAACAAGAGAATTTAATCAGTTTGAACTTCGCTAGGGAGGGATTAAAAGCTGAGAACGTAAATCAACTCCCAGAAACAGAAGCACAAAAACGTTTTGTCTATTATTTAAGACCATTCTTTATTTTCCTTTTGTATCCAAGTGTTTATGAAACTGGCAAATGGGTAAGACTTACTTTTGACGATTATTTAAGAGGGATAAATAAAGAACTTAATAGGACAAGGAAGGATTGAGTAAATGGAAATTTTCTTTACAGTGCCAGGGGAGCCAGTACCGCAAGGGCGACCTAAATTCACCACGAAGCCGTTTATGCGTGCGTATGATCCACCAAAATCAGTAGCATACAAAAAATTAGTGGCTACGCATGCATCAAGAGTTAAACCATCCACTCCTTTGGAAGGAGATTTGTTCGTAAAAATCGACGTTTACAAAGGATCGTTAAAGAGTTTCAGCAAAAAGAAGGCTGATCTGGCTGAGGCGAAGCTACTAAGACCTAGAACCAAACCAGATGCGGATAACTACGCAAAAGGGCCGCTTGATGCATGCAAAGGCATTATCTGGAAGGATGATGGCCAAGTAGTCGATTTATCGGTCAGTAAGTATTACTCAAAAGAACCGCGAATAGAAATCAGCATCTTTGAAATATCTGCTGTTCAAGAAACTTTATTTTGAGGAGGGATTGGGTGAACGAAGAAGTAGCTCAAGTTGAAGCAGAAATAAATCATATTATTGCTGAAAATGATTTTCCGGTTGAAGTGTTGAATGATGTTTTTCATCGATTGAATTGTTGTTCAGATACTGGATATGCAAAACAGCAATTGCGTTATTTACAGAATTATAAAAGACAAATCTTATTTAAAAATCATAAAAGTATGTCAGAGGAGGACAAATAAATGTCACTAGAATTTAGACCAACCATCAAATCAATCAATATTGCCAGCGAGGACTTAACAAAAATTACACTTGAGGTGAAAAACCGATCACTTGACGGAAAATATGATGACCTACGACGTTTCTCCGGAAAAACTGTGAATCTCACCATAATCCCGGAATATTACCGTTATTCGATTCCTTTCGATAAGAGTACTAATGCTCCAACTCAGGAATACGTTGTTAACAATGACGGCACAATCGATTTTGTCAAAAAAGAACAAACACAGCTTGATGTCGATGATCAAGGAAACATTGATATCGAGAATCGACCTTTTGAAGTAACAAAAGAAATCGTTGACGAGTTTATCAGAGCGGCGAAATCACTTGAGTTTCCAGGCAATATCAACCCTCGAAGCGTACTGATCAGAATCGAAGACGGTGAAGCAATCGAAGAAATTGCGGAAGATTACGAAATGTCAGCACTTACTGTATTGAACGAACTTGAGAAAGCTCGTGAATACTATGCTCCGTATGCAGCTGCTTGGGACAAGAAACGCAATGAGGTTATATTCCAAGATAATGATTCGGAAGAAACCGAAGATTCTGAGTCCTCAGAAGAAGCTAGTGAAGATTTAACCGATAAAACGGATGATGAGGCAAAGGTGGAAGAAAACCCCTCAGAAGACGAAGCAGACGGTGATCTGTTAGGGCAATCTGATCCATGTGGAAATGAGCCACCAGAAGACGAAGCAGACCCATACTGATTAGGGATATCAAAATGGTCTGTTTGAGATGTAAAGGTGAGCGAATAATTTGGATGAAGGATAAATATGGCCGGGCAGTAGCGAAAAGCTGCCCGGTATGTAACAGAAATGGCTTAGCAGTTAAAAAAGAGATGAGGGATCTTGAACGTGAGCACCAAAAAAGGAGTTATTGAGGTTTTTTGGACAAATGTCCATTGGCATGCGGAAAATAAAAACATCAAAATGTCGGAACTTGTTAACGGAAAGACGACTGCAGCGAAAAATAAAACTGCAAATATTATGTTGCGACGTGTCCAAGAAATTGCGGATATTCTTGAAATTGATGACTACGCTATTTTGTTCGAGGAAATTGAACCAACGGAGGTAAACGAATGAACGAACTATCAGTAATTGGTTTTGTTTTTTGCGTGATCGTTATTGTAGTCGCCGTAATTATTTGTAAAAAAGCATTAAATGATGAATGACTTTTTCCTAAGAGTAAGAAGTAAAAAATAGGGGGGAAGCAATGAGAAATAAATATCCGGGTTACTGCTATCGTTGTAGTGGATACGTTGAAAAAGGTAAAGAGCATTTTGAAAGGAAAAACGGTCATTGGAGAATTCAACATGCAGATTGCGCGATCAAATACCGAGGAACTAACATTCAAGGGAATGGAAAGCAAGTAAGTGACAGAAATACACAACTAGAAAGGAAGATAACAAATGAAATTTTTTGAAATTAATGACCCGTATTTTGCAATTGTAGCAGCTGAAAATGAAGGGAATTGTATGGAATTTTATGAAGAAGTAGTGTGTGACGTAGAAGATAAAGGGGACTTTATGGCTAGTATGAAAGAACTTGAGACGACAGTTGCCATTACAAAAGTTTCGAATACAGTGAGTGAAGAGACAGGCGAGCCAGTAGGTCTTCATGAGGCAGGTAATCAGGTTTTTAGTTGCATTAATGACAATAAATCAACGTTATTGGCTCTCGATGGGGCTTTAGTTTAGTCCGTTATCCAACAAAATAACCAAATTGATTAAAAGTATATTCAATATATAAAAAAGCTATTCCCGCACCACAGGAATAGCCCTTGTAAATTTTTTATAATCTTCAGTCGTGGGCAACTCAAACTCTTTTACTGGTTATACTTCCAGCACTGCGAGCTTGATCAGAACGTACACTCTTAAATCTTGAAGACTTTAAGCATACGGGGACGAACTCAATCATCAACCCGTTTTTGGCCGGTAAGCCTAAAAATGCACTACTTCCGAATAAGATACAGTATTGTTCAAAAGTTTTGTCATAGGACATCACTCTCCTTAAAATAAGGACTGACTTAAGTATACACCATGGATGAGAGAACAACCACTATAAGAAAAAAATCACTATGATGCTATCAAATCATACGTTTATACTAAAACATTAATTTTAAAAAAGTTTGTATGATACACAATCCGACGAAATAGCTGAAAAATATTATATCAACATGTGCAATGTTAATACTTTGCCTATTTCGTAAAAATAT
Source organism: Enterococcus sp. 4E1_DIV0656 (assembly GCF_002140695.1). Classification (NCBI taxonomy): domain Bacteria; kingdom Bacillati; phylum Bacillota; class Bacilli; order Lactobacillales; family Enterococcaceae; genus Enterococcus; species Enterococcus sp. 4E1_DIV0656. The sequence goes on from NZ_NGLF01000001.1 coordinate 2,372,054, forward strand.
GACAACAGGAGGTCAGCACGATGCTGAACATGAAAGTTCTTGATTATCGAATCATTAGTGATGCAAACCAAGTCACTGTAAACAAAGTACGACGAAACGATCAGGAATCGATTTTGATGGTTACTGATAAAGACGGCACGCAAAGAGAGTCGCAAGGACTTGTGGGGCATTACAGCAACCTAATGAAAGCTCTCGTAGCCATACAGCGTGACTACGTGCTTGCAGAAGGTACAGATATACAAACAGTCAAGGAATATAAAAAATCGCTAGAAACGATCACTAGCACGCTAGAAAACAAATTGGAGTTAGGAGAGAAATTTTAAATGGGAAAGACAAAATCCAAAGTGAAAAAGAAAAAACGTCGGCTCCAGCAAAAAGCAGAGGCGAACGGAACCGCAAAAAAGAAATAAAAAAAGCCACTCCCCTGAGGGTAAGTGACCACTGACATGATTATTTTACCATAAAAGGGGTGGCGTTTGTGAGATTTCAGTGGCTTAAAAATTATCAAGACCTAGAAGAGCAAATTCTCTTCATGAAATGGAATCTTAACAAGAGTAGGTTGGAATTAGATCGATGGGTCAACGGTGACTTGGCAAACGTGCGCCTTGAAAAAAATTCAAGATCATCATCGTTGGAAGAAAACATCAGAATTATTGAGAATGAACTGGAACTGCTCGAAAAAGAGAAAATAGAACTGATGGAATTGATCGACTCTTTTAGTGGAGCAGACAATCAGATTGTAAAGTTAAAGTATATCGGGGACATGGATGTATACGATATAGCAGATGAAACAGGATACAGTGTGTCGTACATCCGTAAAAGGCATACTGAGATTCGCAAGACACTATCATTTGTGGATGAGTATGAGGCACGGCGAGAGGATCGATTAAAGAAACAGGATGAAATTGATTATTATTCAATTGACCAGGATCAGTTAAGCCTATTTTAACATTGCCACAAAATGCGACCTCAAAGCCTGTGTATATTTCTTGATTTAAAAGGGTTATAGTAATAGCGTAGAAGAAACGGAGAGCTGGTTTTGGACTACTCACAACAATCCATAAATCGAAAGGGGGCATAGTCCCCTCGTCGCTTATTCTTCTTAACTTGACTAGAAAGACAGCACAATTTTTTGAAAGAGGTGGATCATCTCATTTCAAAATTCGCTCGTGCTGTCTTTTTCTCTTGGTTTCACATCAAATTCATAAGATACTAATCAATCCTTTTAACACATGATCTGCTTATCAGAGTTAACATGTTACCAACAAAAGACGAAGGGATTTGATCAAATGAACGCATTACAATTGGCTACAAAAATCAAAGACAATTCAGAGTGGAGAAAAGCTTACGACCTTATTGCAAATGCTAAAAGTCATGACAAGAAAATGAAAGCTTATCAAAACTTCGAGAAAAAGTTTGGCATTAATTTGAACGATTCCATTGGCATTTATGTGAAAGGATTTCTATAAAAGTCTCTTAAATCGAGGCTTTTTTATTTTGGGAGGAAACTATGAAAATATCAAAAATGAAACTCGCTGATCTTAAGCCTGCAGATTATAATCCTAGAATTGATTTAAAACCAGGGATGGAAGAGTACGAGAAATTGAAGCAGTCCATCTTAGAATTTGGATTTGTGGATCCACCGATCTTCAATATTCAGACTGGCACCCTCGTAGGAGGTCACCAGCGCGTCGCTGTGGCTCGAGATTTGGGCCTATTTGATGAGATAGAGGTATCGATCGTAGATTTACACCTTGAGAAGGAAAAAGCCCTCAATTTGGCTCTCAATAAGATTTCTGGCAGTTGGGATGAAGAGAAGTTAGCTCTTATCTTAAAAGAACTCGGAGAAGAAGAGATCACTTTAACCGGTTTTGATCATGAAGAAGTCGAAGATCTAGTAGCAGCTTTTGATTATCAGGAAGACATTGATCAACCGATTGTTGAAGATGATTTTGACGTAAACCAATACATTGAAGACCATCCGGAACCTAAAACAAAGCAAGGTCAATTGTGGCAACTAGGTAATCATTTCTTGCTTTGCGGTGATTCGACTGATCAAACTGATGTTGATCGTTTATTGCAAGGCAAAAAAGCGGATTTGGTTGTAACAGATCCACCGTATAATGTTGCTGTAAAGTCCAGCAATGAAGAGCTAACAAATTCCGGTCGAGGTGAAATTCTTAATGATGATATGGATCACGATGATTTTGTAGGGTTTTTAGGGCAAATCTTTCTGAATTACGCGAAACTGATGCAGGATCAAGCGGCAATTTATGTTTTTCACGGATCTTCGTATCAGCGAGAGTTTGAAAATGCGATGAACGCTGCAGAGATCGATGTGCGAGCACAATGTATTTGGGTTAAGAACAACGCTACCTTTGGCTGGAGTCAGTACCGTTGGCAACATGAGCCAGTATTTTATGCATACAAGCGGAGACAAGCACCTGAATGGTACGGGGATAGAAAACAAACTACAGTCTGGAAAGATGACTTGATTCAAGACATTCCAGACATAAGCATTTGGCAAATTGCTAAAGATGACGCAACTAAATATTACCATCCGACACAAAAGCCACTATCTCTTATTGCAATTCCAGTGAGAAATAGCTCGAAACGTCAAGATGTGGTCGTGGATCTCTTTGGCGGATCTGGTAGCACATTAATGACCTGCGAGCAATTGCAACGCTCTTGCTACACAATGGAGCTTGATCCAATCTTTTGCGATGTGATCATTGAAAGATGGGAAAACGCTACTGGCAAGACTGCAGTATTAATAGAGCAATAAAAAGAGGCCGGTGCGCTAACACCGACCCTTTCAACGAGCTTTGACACCCGAAGATACAGAGAATGCCCACGCGTGGTCTTTCGATACCCTCTGTATCTTTTAGCATTCTAACAAATGCGGGGTGCCAAAACAATGGGAACAGAAGATTTTGATTTTGAATATGAATTAAAAAAGGCAGAAGAGAGAGCTGAAACAGTTGATGAGTACAAGCGAATCATTCGAGTAGCTTTGGGTAAATGGCTGTCGAACCTGCAGTCTGGGGAGATTAAACTCAACTCTGTTAGTGATTTGAAGGTATTGATCGAGGCTGATTTAATGTTAAAAGATATTGAAAGCTAACCACATATATCAAACTATCTTGTATAATAGTAATAGATATGGAGGGTAAATTATGAGTTCAAATTTGATAGTATTAGGAAATGGGTTTGACTTAAAATGTGGGGTTAAGTCTACATTTAAAGATTTCTTTGATAATAGAATCTCTGAAGATGTGGAGCAGCAGATAAAGTCATTTTTTAAAAATATTGATATAAGAGATACCTATCGTTCACTTTCTTTTGATGAAGCCCAAGAATATGACGGAGTTCTCGTTCCTGAAGGTAGTTACAATTTAATAAAAGACGCGAAACTTACTTTCTGGGATTTACTGTTCGTAACGAAAAAAAATAAAAAAACATTGGTAAATTGGCATAATGTAGAACAAAATATGCTAGATATTTTAAAAGACCTTGATTTAACTAAAAATTATTCACATTTAGGTCAACGTATGATCAGTGGAGTTCCAGGTATCAGAAGTAAGTTGAAAAGTAGCATAAAAGAATCGTTAATTCAATGTAGCATATTAGCTTATTATGTGATTCCGAAAGAACGTTACAGGAGTAAAAAAAATCTTGATGACTTTTTATTAAGTGAATTAATTGAATTTGAATCTTCATTCTCTAAATATCTAGAAGATAAAATTTTGGAAACCTACGAATATTCTTATGTATCAGAACTTTTAATACGCAAAATAATCGGCGAGGACAATTCAATTGATGATGTTGAAGCTTTATCATTCAATTACACTGAGCCAAGTTGTTTAAGAAGTAAGATCACTAATGTTCACGGTAAACTAAGAAATAATAACATTATCTTTGGAATTGATCAAGATGAAATCAGTCCTAACTCTCTAATATATAAGTATACGAAAACCTTTAGAAAAATGGTTCAAATCAACAAAAATAACGGAGACTCAGTATATATTAACAACAAAAATGACTTGAAAAACATTTTCTTTTATGGACATTCACTAAGTGTATTGGATTACTCATATTTTCAGTCTATTTTTGACTATTATAATTTATATGACAGTAATGTTTCGTTGACATTTTGTTGCTCCCCATATGGTGATAAGACTTCTCAAGAAATCTTAACTGAGCATGCAGGACTTGTTGCGAATTTACTGGGGAAATATGGGAAAACAATGAACAATGAAAACCATGGTAGAAATTTAATGCATAAGTTAATGCTTGAAGGTAGATTAACAATAAAAGAAATAAACAATTTATAAAACAAAACTCAACTGAATTAGCGATCGTGAGGTGGTGCATATTGAATGGCTAGGCAACGAGACCCTAGAAGAGATCAAGCAAAACAAATTTGGCTGAAATCTAATGGCGAAAAGCTTTTGAAAGAAATTGCAAAAGAGCTAGGTGTTTCTGATTCGCAAATCCGGAAGTGGAAATCGCAGGATAAATGGGCCGAAGAATTGAAAGGTAATGTTACCAATCGCAAAAGTAACGTTACCAAACGTGGCGGTGCGCCACCTGGCAACAAAAACGCTGAAGGCAACAAGGGGAATAGTCGAGCATCACCGCCGCCAGGTAACAAAAATGCGTTGAAAACAGGCGAGCACGAGACTATCTTTGCTGAATATCTAACTGAAGAAGAAAAGGATCTTTATTCTAATTTGAATGATGATCCTTTTTTTGTGATCTCAGAAGAGATACGGCTGTTGAAAGTTCGACAAGTTCGTATGATGAAACGCATCGCAAATGCTGAAGCCGGGCTAACTGAAAAAGAGACAGAGCAGCTCTTTGAGCTGCGTGGGCGCAAGACACTGATCGAATCAAAAAAATTCGGAAGGAAAGTCCAGGTCGACGTTCCGGAGCTTGTGCTAACGGAAGAGAAAACAAAAAGCTTTCGAAAACTCGATGACATTTTAGCGATCGAGGATGCACTGACTCGTGTCAGCGCTCAGCTGCAGCGAGCAGTAAAGCAGCTTGCTGAATTGACGATGAATGACAAACGTGGTCAATTGATCGATGCTCAGATTGATCACACGAAAGCACAGACGACTAAAGCCCTGATCAATAAGGACGGCGATGAGAATGATGGCGGAACTGTTATCAATATCATCGACGATATTGGGTGATCGGCATGGCTAAAGTTGTAACACAAAAAAATGTAAAACTCACTGATGTCTTGGCTCCTTCATTTTATTCATTTCACAAAGCAGTAAAAGAGGGATTGCACTCTTCTTATTGGTTAAAAGGTGGTCGTGGATCTACAAAATCATCCGCTATTTCAGTTGAAATTATTCTCGGCATTGAAAAGGATACAAATGCAAATGCTGTTGTTTTACGGAAAGTAGCTGAAACACTTCGAGAGTCAGTTTATGAACAAATGCTTTGGGCGATTGACATTCTTGGATTAACTGACGAATATCATGCATCAGTCAAGCCACTACGAATAACTAAAATTAAGACAGGGCAACGGATTATATTCAAAGGTGCAGAAAAGCCTAAAAAGGTAAAGGCATCAAAATTCCGTAGGGGTTATGCAAAATTTATATGGTATGAGGAAGTCGATGAGTTCAACTCGATGGCTGAAATTAGAACGATCAACCAATCCTTGGGTCGTGGTGGTGCAGGCATCACCATCTTCTATTCGTTCAATCCGCCGGAAAGTAACACTAACTGGACAAACCTAGAAATTCAACAGCAACAAGTTCGTGATGAGGTTTTTGTCCATCACAGCGATTACAGGACTGTTCCGAAAGAATGGTTAGGGGAATTGTTCATCCAAGAGGCAGAACACCTCAAAAAGACGAATGAGGACAAATACAGGCATGAGTATATAGGCGAGGTAACTGGTACTGGCGCAGAAGTATTCAAAAATATCACCGTCCGTAAAATCACTGATGATGAGATTGCAAGCTTTGATAAAGTATCGCACGGTATCGACCACGGTTACGCCGGGGATCCCATGCATTATACGAAAAACCACTTCGATAAGACGCGGCGTAAGCTTTATATTTTCGGAGAGGTTCACAAAGCGGGACTATCTAACCTCAAGGCGGTTTCAGCAATTAGGAAGCTAAATTCTGATAATGAAATCGTTATAGCTGATAGTGCCGAACCTAGAACAAATAACGAGTTTAAAGATTTAGGGTTGAAGATAAAGGGAGCAAAAAAAGGCCCTGGTTCTATCGAACATGGGATCAAGTGGCTGCAAGATCTGGAAGAAATCATTATAGACCCGTATCGCTGTCCTAATACTAAGAGAGAGTTTTCGACATATGAGCTAGAGAGAGATTCTAACGGCAACCTTAAAGGATCATATCCTGACAAGAACAATCACTCGATTGATGCTGTTCGCTACTCTCGAGAGGAAGAAATGAAGAAACCGGCGAAAGTGAAAATCATGAAATAGGAGGTGCCACTTGGATTTAGAAACAGTTAAAAGAATAATTAGCGAAAACTATAAAGGCTTTCCTGCCAGGATCCAAAAAATTCGTAAATCTGAACTTTACTATCAAAACAAAAATGATATTTTGCGCAAACGAAATCCGCTGGCAGAAAAACTGAAGGATGATGATCCCGACAATCCACTGAGAAGCGCTGACAATCGGATAAGCCACTCTTTCCATCAGCTTCTTGTCAATCAAAAAGCTGCTTATGCAATGACAGTACCGCCTTTGTTTGACGTTGATGACAAACACTTGAACGAGGAAATCGTAAAGTTGTTAGGGGATGTATATCCCAAGGTTGCAAAAGATCTTTGTATAAACGCAAGCAATGCTGGTGTTGCATGGCTGCATGTATGGCGAGATGAAAAACAACAGAATTTCTTTAGATACGCCGTCATAGATTCGAAGCAAATCATTCCGATTTATTCAAAGCGTTTAGCAAATCAACTTGAAGGGGTATTGAGAATTTACAAAGATTATGACGAACAAGGTGATGTAAATCTTGTATATGAATTTTGGAATAACGAAGAGTGTAGTGCATACTCAAGACCAAAAGGCAAACCATTGGAAGATTTGGAAGAACATAACGTGTTTGATATGGTCGACGTTGGCACCAACGAAAAAAAATCAAAATCTAACACCTATAAACACGGTTGGTCAAAAATGCCGTTTATCCCATTGCGAAATAACCCTCTGCAACAGCCTGACTTGGAAATGTACAAAGCATTGATTGACGTCTATGACAAGGTTTTTTCTGGCTTTGTAAATGATGTCGATGATATACAAGAGATCATATACGTTTTGACAAACTACGGTGGGGAAAGCAAAAAAGAATTCCTCGATGATTTGAAAAAATACAAGATGATCAAGGTTGAAGATGACGGCCAGGGCGCTAAAGGCGGCGTTCAAACATTAGCAGTTGATATTCCTATTGAAGCGAGATCCAAAATCTTAGAAACAACTCGGGAAAGTATTTTTGTCCATGGGCAAGGTGTAGACCCCCAAAAAAACATCGGGCAAAATAACTCGGGGGCAGCACTTAAGTACATGTACTCATTACTTGAACTTAAAGCGTCGATGCTTGAAACCGAGTTCCGATTAGGATTTGCGGAGTTAGTTCGCTTTATTTTAGAGTACTCGAATGCAAATGCCGATGTGACTATTAAACAAACGTGGACGCGATCAGCGATTAATAACGACCTCGAACAAGCTGATATCGTTAGCAAGTTAGCGCCGGTGACTAGTGAAGAAAACTTAGCTAAAGCGAATCCAATCGTAGAAAATTGGGAAACCGAGATCGCAAACCTGCAGTCAGAAAGAGTACGTACATTTCGCGGTGAAGACGATTATCGAGAAGAGGAGTAATCTATGAGATATTGGCAGAGACGTTACCTGCAGATTTCTATTGATCGCGATCGTCGTGATCAAGAATACATCCGGCAGATGCAAAAAGAATATCGACGTCTTTCAAAATCAATGTACAAGGAAATCCGGCGGTGGACGGAACGCTACGCCGATAATGATCAGATATCGATCAAAGAAGCGCAGGCCCTTTTATCAAAAAAGGAGCAAAAGACCTGGTCGATGACGCTCGAACAATATCGCCAGAAGGCAAAATCTGGCGGTTACGAGCAAGAGTTAAATCGTGAGTATTTCAAGTCAAGGATTAGTCGTCTTGAGCAATTGCAGCGGCAGCTATACTTCGAACTTGCTGAGATGGCCAATAGCCAAGAAGCATCTTTGAATGGATACTTAAAAGAATCATTAAATGAAAGCTATCTCCGTCAAATCTATGAGATGACTGATCAAGGTGCTTTTTCTTTGGATTTTAGTCGGTATAGTAGTTATGCATTACAGGTCGCAATATCAAAGCCGTGGAAAGGCGGTAACTTTTCGAGCAGAATATGGAAAAGTCATCTGAAAACTATTCCGGATCGATTGGCAAAAACGATGTCACTATCATTACTTCACGGATGGGGAATTGATCGGACAGTAAAAGAAATGATGTTCGGTATTGACTCTGTGTTGCGTAATCGGATGACGACATTAGTTCAAACAGAATCGGCCCATTTAGCTGAGGTGGCAAACGAGAAAGCCATGGCGGAAACAGGTGTGGAGGAATGGGAGTGGCTTGCTACTCTTGAAGCTCATACCTGTGATCGATGCGGAGATCTCGATGGTCAACAATACGAACGAGGTGATCCCGACGCTCCAGATTGTCCAGATCATCCAAACTGCAGATGCACACGAGTTCCAGTTATTTCCGGCTGGTCAGATGTTTCCAGATGGCAACGAAATCCTGAGACTGGCGAAGGTAGGACTGAAAAATACTTGCTCTTTAGAAATTGGAGAAAGAAATATTGAATATATTATTTTATGTATTGATTGTATATAATAGTTGAGCGATATTTCTTGACTGTGGTATCCTATTTTGTATAGGAGGATATAACAATGAATCGTAGACCACACATTTTTATTAGCTCAACGTTTAAACTTAATAAAGAAGTAAGACTAAAACTCAATGATTTTTATAAACAAATAGGTGCCGAACCAATGCTATACGAACTCAACCTTACACCATCGGACATTCCTCATACTTATCGGAAGGATTTAAAAGAAGCGGATTTTATAATTCTGATAGACAAAGAAAATTATGGTACACCGACTGATACGGGTAAATCAGGAATCCATGAAGAATACGAAATAGCTAAAAAAAGCAATATTCCGATGCATGTTTATATGTCAAAAAAAGAGATGAATAGAAGAAAAAGAAATAATCTTTCGAAAGATATAATGGATGATAACGTTTCTTATTACGTGTTTGAAGATGATGAGACTTTGCTAAAACGAATTATGGAGACTACATTTGAAATAGCTAAGGTAATATATTTTCGAGAATTTAATAAAAACCACAGCATACCTGACGATGAAATTAAATCCATGGCTTTAAAAAGTGATTTCAAAAAAGCTCAGGATATTATCAAGATTATTGATTGTATGAGTGGCTATGGTAAAGATTCTTTTCATGTATTTTACAGTACGACTTTATTTATCGAAGTAGTGGAAAAAGTGTATTTTCAATTGAAAACAAAAAAGGAATATTTTATTGACCCGTTTCTTCAAGACACAAGTTCAAGATTTGTTAATCTAGGGTATCAAATTATTGATAATCTGGCACATGATTCTATCATGGATAGAGAATTAAAGGAAATAGAGATTCCTGTTATTGGCAGACAAAAAATTTTTAGTGCAGAATGGGTAAATTTTCCGATGAATTCTATAGAAGACTATAATTCCTGGTTCAATGATTTTTTTGAAATCTATCAAAGTTTTAAAAAACTAGTCATAGAAAAGAGAAATAAAATTGATTTTGAGACTTAAAAGCCCTAATAAGAGGGCTTTTTATTTTGCATCAAAATCGACCGGGATGTCGTTAAACTATCAAAATCCATTCGTGGTCGTAGCCACGTTAAAAAACGAAAGGACGAGTAATATGAAAAGAGAAGACTTGAAAAAAATTGGACTGTCGGATGAGCAAGTAGATGCGGTAATGGCAGCACATGGCCAAACTGTCCAATCGCTTAACACACAAATTGCAACATTGCAGCAGTCGGAAACAGAGCTAAAGAATCAGGTGTCAAAAAATGCTGAGGACTTGAAGAAACTGCAGAAAGACAACAGCGATAACGAAGAATTGAAAAAACAGCTAAAAGAGTTGCAAAAGGAAAATGCAGCGCAGGAAGCAAAATATCAAGAATCGCTATCGAAAGTGCAACGTGATTCGGCCCTTTCGACATTACTCGCTGAATCTAAAGTGAAGAACCCTAAAGCAGTCGCAGCATTGTTGGATGATGAAAAAATCATCTTTAAAGACGGTGAACTGTCTGGGGCAAAAGAGCAGATCGAGGCATTGCAAAAATCGGATGCTTATCTTTTCGACTTAGGCACAAAGCAAGGTGGATATAATCCAGCAGCAGGACAAGCGACCGAAAAAACCTACAACTCTTTTGAGGAAGCGATGGAAGCAGATGATCTCGAAACTTACTTTAACGAACAAGAAGAATTAGGAGGAAATGAATAATGGCAAGTTTAATCACACAAATCAAAGACTTAATCACACCAGAGCAATATGATCAATACCAAGCGTTTTATGCAGAAAAGCACTCTGCGTTTATTAATAGCGGTGTTATGGTTGCGGATCCACGCGTTAACAAAAATATCGAATCAGGCGGTCTATTACTTAACATGCCGGAATTCGGGCGTATCGAAGGTACCGACCAAATCTTGAAGGAAGATCGATCACTGAAAACCGGTAAGATCTCAGCAAAAAAACAAGTAGCTTACGTAATGTATCGTGGGTCTGGTTTTGCAGCATCCGAGTTATCTGCAATCGTCACTGGATCTAAACCACGCCAAGAAATTTTACGTCAGTTGGGCGATTTCACATTAGAAAATGATCAAGCAATTCTGTTATCAATTATGGCCGGGCTATTCGCTGATTCAGCAGGCGAGGATCCAGCAGGTGCCTTACACGAGAGCCATTTGTCTGATGAATCTAAAGCAAGTGCTGGTATTGAAGCAAATATGATCTTGGATGCTAAACAATTGTTGGGAACAAGTGCAGGAAAACTGACAACATTGGCTATGCATTCTAAAACCAAGACGGCCCTGCAAAAACAAAACACTGCGACTAAAAACTATATCCCAGCATCAGAGTCAAAAGTAAACTTCGACACCTATCTTGGATACCGTGTCATCGAGGATGATACTTTGCCGGTTGGCGGAACACAAGCAAATCCGGTATTTACAACGTACCTGATGGCTGGCGCATCCATTGGTCGAAACACAGCAACTCCGGAAGATATGACGACTTTTGAGGTTGATCGTGACAAGGCTGCCGGAAACGACAAGCTATACACACGCCGAGCGATTGTTATGCATCCATACGGCTTGTCCTTTGAACCAGAGGAGCTCTCTGACTTTACACCGACAAACGGTGATTTGGCAAACCCGGTAAACTGGAAAAAAGTGCGGGAAGACAAGCAGATCGGGTTAGTTGCGTTGAAACACAAATTATAGGAGAAGTCGTATGAAAGAACTGCAAAAGCGAATCTTAGATAGATTAAAAAAGCTCAAAGGCATCGATGATGAGAAATCAGACGATGTCTTTTTGTTTGCAGTCGAAACAGCCATTCAGGAGATCTTGACCTATTGTCATTTTGAAGTAGATGATTGGCCCGACGGATTGGACAACACTGCTGTTTTGATGGCAGTGGATCTGATCAACGAAACAAGCTTCTCTATCAACGCTGCAGAAGCTGAGGGAGAAGTGAAATCGTTAAGCGAAGGTGACTTTTCAATAGCAAAAGAAACAAGGGCTGATGCGTATCAAAAGATGATGCAGGCACCTTCTTTTGCGAGAAATTATTCAAAGGTTTTAAACAGATTCAGACGATTGAGGTGATCAGATGAACATCTTTGAGTTTGCAAAAAGAGAATTCGAAAAGCAATACGATTGCACAATGACCGTTTCTGTAAACAAACCTGAAAAGGTCGGATCAGTAACAAAGCCAAAGTGGACAGCTGTGATCAGCAATAAACCTTGCCGAATCTCTCAAAAACAAGTATCACCAGTCAGTGATGCCAATGTAGCAGAAGTAACTTACAACACAATGCTCTATTGTGATCCTGTTCTCGTCATTCCGGCTGGGTCGCGTATCTCGATTACAGATCCTCATGGTAAAGCGAGGGACTATAAGAGATCATCCGAAGGTTTCTCGAGTTATCACACACATCAGGAGATAATTATCGTTCGCGAGGTACAAGCATGAGTGATTTTGAGTTTGATCAATTTTTAAAATTTGCGAATCAGTTTCATAAGAATCTGCAGGAAGAGACATTCATCATTGATGTAATGAACCGACTCGGAAATCTGATGATTCGTGAGGTTAAGATGAGAACGCCTGTTGGTCAATACGATAATTCGGTCTTCTTCGCTCGAGACGGGAAGCTGTTTGTGTTTGAAGCATCTAGTGGTCGGAATCGTGTCGGTGGTGAGTTACGCAGGAACTGGGTACTCGAAGGCGCTCAAGCGACTGGCGATGGGTTTATCGTCACTATCTCAAATAACACCGAATACGCTCCATTCGTCGAGAACGGCCATCGGACGGTTAACGGTGGCTGGGTGGAAGGACAGTTCTTTCTAAAAATCACTATGGAAGAGATCATTGGCCAGCTGCCGAAAATCGTCGGGCCGGCTTATGAAGAATATTTGAGAGGATTTGGTTTCTCATGATTGATGTAACGTTAGCAATTGCAAATGAGCTTTCTAGGATCATTCCTGATGTGGTCATTTATCGGGAAAATCAGGAGCAAGGATTCCAAGAGCCGTCTTTTTATATCTACGAAATCATGGCCGACAGTAAGGGAGAATTGATGTCATATGAGAATCGAAAACATCTATATTGTGTGATGTGGTTTCCTGATTCAACAACAGATGATCCTGGTGTGAAAGAGCAGTGTGAAAAAATGCGTAGCAAGCTCTTAGACGAGTTTAATCGACTGGATGACTTATCTGTTGGCTTGTTAAACAGAGAAGCTAGAATCGAATCTCAGGCGCTCCATTTTACTTTTGCTTTGCGGTATCGTGTTGCTCCAGTTGATAACATACCGAAATTAGAATCGTTCGAACAAAGAGGAGGATTAAAAGGTGACTAAAAAAGAAAAAAAAGAAGTTGAAGTTGAAACAAAAACAACACCACCAGAAAAGAAATACGAAAAAAATGAGTTGTTGAAGTCGAAAGAGTTCAGCAAGATTGAAACTGATTTCTTAGCAGCATATTTGCCGGAAGCGGCATACAGCGTTGCTGAAGCAAAGCAACTACTGATCAAATTACGAAAGGAAAAGGTGAAATAAATGGCAGGAGGAACATGGACAACACAAAACAAAGTTAGACCAGGCGCATATATAAACGTGAGATCAAGCGGAGGGCTTGGACCAGCTGATTCGGTATCCGGTGTAACGGCATTGCCAATTGCTCTAGACTTTGGACCAGAAAACGAGGTCGTAACGGTTACCTCATCATCTGATCTGACCGTTTTTGGTTATGATTTGACAGATCCGCAACTCTTATTATTGCGCGAAGCGTTAAAACAAGCTGCAACCGTGCTTGTTTATCGTGTCGGATCAGGAGGAAAAGCAGCTGCAACAGAAGGCGATCTATCCATTACGGCGCTTTATGGTGGTACACGAGGAAATGCGATCAGTGTTGTTTCAAAAGAAAATGTGAATGTGAAGGATGCCTATGATGTAGAAACGTATTTGGCAGGACGTTTAGTAGATCGGCAAACAGCGAAAACAATCGAGGAGCTATCCGCAAATCGTGTAGTGAATTTTGCCGGATCTGGAGAGTTAAGTGCTTTTTCGATCGTTTTAGAGAGCGGATCAAACACTCCGGCGACCGTGAACGACTACATGACGTTCTTCAGTAAAATTCAAGTATTTGAATTCAACACGTTAGCATTGCCAGTGCAAGACGAAGTAATCAAGACTGCAGGTGTATCCTTTATCAACCGGATGCGCAACGAAGAAGGAAAGAAATGTCAATTAGTCGTAGCAGGTCATGCAGCTAATAATGAAGCAGTGATCAACGTGAAGAATGGTGTAATTCTACTTGATGGTACACGTATCACAGCGGAACAGGCGACAGCTTGGGTAGCAGGTGCATCTGCTTCAGCTGGTGTTGCAACTTCATTGACTTATAAAAAGTACGATGGCGCGATCGATGTAACACAACGCTTCTTAAATACGGAAATCATTGAAGCACTGCAAAATGGTGAGTTCGTCTTTACTGAGCAACGAGGAGAAGTTGTTATTGAGCAAGATATCAATAGTCTAACGTCCTTTACTGCAGATAAAAGCAAAGACTTTTCGAAGAACCGTGTATTACGTTGTTTGGATGACATTGCTAATAACTCGAAGAAAGCCTTTGAAGATAACTTTATTGGACAAATCAATAATGATCAAGATGGGCGAGAATTATATAAAGCCGATAGAATCAACTATTTCAATGTTTTGCAAGGTGCTGGAGCGATCACTAATTTCTCTGCGGATGACATTGAAATCAGCGCAGGGAATGAAAAGGATTCAATCGTTCTTAATGTGCAGGTGCAACCAGTAGATGCGATGGAAAAACTTTACATGACCGTTGAGGTCTTATAAGAAAGGGGTAAATAGTCAATGAGTGGATTTTTGAAATCAGGTGATGTTATTTCGGGTCGTGAGGGAACTGCCTTCATGACCATTGATGGACGGAACGTACCGATGTTTTGGTTGAAGAACATTGAAGCAACTGTGGAGTTGATCAAAACAGAGGTGCCAGTCTTAGGCAAGCGGATGAATCAGCAGAAAGTTACAGGAGCAAATGGTTCTGGATCCATGCTGATTCATAAGGTTACAAGTGAATTCGCTGCAATTGGTATTAATTATTTGAAATCCGGTACGATTCCAGAAATCACAATTAAAGTCACTAATGATGATCCTAACAGCTCTATTGGACGTCAATCAACGTTAATTAGCGGTGTGATTTTTGATTCTGTACCAATTGCAAAACTAGATATCGAATCGGAAACATTGGACGAGGACGTGTCTTTCACCTTCTCAGATGCCGATTTATTAGATCAATTCAGTCAGCCAACACTTGGATAATTTGGGAGGAAAAAATAGATGAATATTAAAAGCTTTATGATGGAAGTTGTCGGAGATACAAAAGAAGTGAAACTAGATCGTTTTGAAGAGCCATTTGTCATTGAGGCAATCTCAGAAACTGAAAATGATCGGTTAAAAAAGGTGCATACTACCAAGCGCCGTAGCAAGGCAGGGAATACAGTCAAGGATCTTGATACGGATAAATACGGCGATGCATTATTGGCTCGCTGTGTGAAAACGCCAGATCTGCAAGATGCTGAATTGCAAGGCTATTACAAAACAGAAGGTTCTGCAACGGATACTCTAAAGGCAATGCTTTTAGCCGGAGAATACGCAAACTTGACCAAAGAAGTGTTGGAATTAAATGGTTTCAACGAATCTGAGGATGAGTTGAAAGAAGAAGTAAAGGACTAATGGCTTCCGGTGAATCCGGTGAGATGTGGTATGCCTATCATGCATATCACACCGCTGGATTGACACCGGAAGTTTTTGCGTCTTTGCCAAAACGCGAAAGAGCCATGATCATGGCTTTTACTGACATTCGAATTGAAGCCGAAGAAAAGGCAATGAAAAAATCAAAAGGAAGGTGACCAAATGACAACTCTTGAAGCTAGTTTAAAGCTTCGAGATCAGTTTACTGCAGTTCTGAAAACAATTGATAGTAGTCTTAACCAGACAACTCAGACTATGAGTGCGTTCAAAAAGAAAGCTGCGGGACCAGCACAAGCCTTGCAACAAATGGCCACAGTTGCTGCCAGCGCAATAAGTAAATTGAATTCAACGATGAGAACAGGTTTAGATGCTGTTTGGAAGATCGTACAATCTACTACTGAACGAATATTAACATTGTTTGGGAACTTCGGAAACCAAATCTCGTCGAAGCTAAACCTTGGGGGAGTAACTTCTAAAATCTCCTCAGCGTTTAGCGGAATTACAAGTAAAGTATCGTCCGCCTTTTCTGGTTTGGGTAAAATAGCAGGTTCTGCCTTTACGCCGCTTTTATCAGCTGCAAAAAGTTTTGGAACAGGAATGTCATCCGTCTTTGACAGTGTGGTCAATCATGCTAAAAATTTTGGGAATAACTTAGGTAATGCATTTAAAGGTGCTAAAAATTCTTTTAAACAATTTGGCAATGATTTGAAATCTGGCTTTTCTGGCATCAAAGATTCTACGAATCAAGCAACAACTGGTGTCAAAGGGTTTGTTACTGCACTAGGCTTGATGAAAGTCGCCGGAGCTGCAATCGATGTTGTTAAGGGGTCAATTGATGGAGCAATTGATCGTTTCGATACGCTTAATCAATTCCCTAAAATGATGCAGGCGGTCGGGTTTTCAATGGACGAGGTTAACGATAGCCGTCAACGTTTGGTTGATGGTATCGATGGATTACCGACAGCTCTAAACGAAGTTGTACCGACAACACAGCGGATCGCTATGATGACCGGAGACTTAGACAATGCGACTAAGACCACGATTTCATTAAACAATGCATTCTTAGCATCTGGTGCAGATTCGGCAAAAGCCGCACAAGGCCTTGAGCAATATGTACAGATGTTGGGTCGTGGAGAGGTCAACTTGACCTCTTGGCGTTCATTGATGGACACTATGCCGGTTGCACTTAATGATGTTGCCAAGGCATTTGGCTACACAGGAAAGTCAGCCCAGTATGATTTGTACGATGCTCTTAATAAAGGTCATGTTACGTTTGATCAATTTAATGCTAAATTGATCGAGATGTTCGATACCGGTACCGAGGGTGCCAAACGTGCCTTGATCGGATCAGAGGGGATCAAGACAAGTTTTAAAAATATCCGGACAGCCGTGACGAACGGTGTTGAGGGATCCATTCGCAAACTCGATGAAATGTCCGAAGCTTTTAGCGGCAAAACTATTGCGCAGCATCTAGATAGTGGAAAAGATTTAGTTCGTGGTTTTTTCAAATCCATCAATGGTTATACCGATGAGAGTGGTCAATATATCGATGGTTTCATGGACAAGATACCAGGCATGATCGATAAGGTGCGTCCTTATCTGGATGTTTTAAAAGATGCTTTTGAGGATATTAAAGAGCCAATCGGCAATGCGATATCTGCAGTTAAAGAAAGTTTGGCGGAACTAACGGGCGCCTTTGGTAGCGAAGCCAGTGTCGCTGGCTTTAAAGGTTTCGTGGACGGAGTAACAGGAGCGATCGCAAAACTGGCCGGATTTATTGAACGACATTCGGATGTCATTGCAAAGTTTATCTCAATGCTGCCGAAACTAGCAGCTGCATTCGTTGGTTTCAAAATAGGAAAAGGTATTTTAACGCCGTTATTAACCTTCGGCAAGGGATTGACTACTGTTGTTGGAGCTACAGGAAAACTGGCAAAAGGTTTAGGTGGCAGCTTACTGACTTTGTTTGGATTCGGTAAAAAAGCTCCGGGCGGCCCGGGAAGTGGTCCTGGCGGTGTCGATATGGGTGCCAAATCTATAACGAATCCTTTAGATACATTTTTGAATACTATGAATGGCTTTGCAAAAGGGGTCACCAACTTAGCCCTTGTGTTTGGGGTCATTCTCCTGATCAAGCAAGCCGCACAAGCTTTGAAAGAAGTTAGCGAAAAGATACCAGATGACTTAGGATCCTTGGCAGGCAAACTGGGCGTTATGGCGCTTGCGCTTGCTGGTATGGGTGCTTTTGTCGCTGTCGCGAGCAAACTTGGCGGTAAAAATTTAGGTCAAGCAATTGCTGGGTTAGGTATAGTTGCAGGATTGTCAGTTAATCTGATGATCGCAGCAGAAGCAATGAAGCAAATTGATCAAAAGGTTCCCGATAGCTTTGGTGACTTTACTACTAAATTAGGCAACATGGCGATTGCGCTACTCGGTATGGGAGTAATTGTGACTGTCGCCGGTATCTTAGCAAATCTAAATCCTATTGCGGCTATTGCAGGATTGATCGCTGTTGGAACATTCAGTTTAGAATTAATGTTGGCAGCAGAGGCAATGAAACAGATCGACGAAAAAGTGCCGGATGATTTTGGGAATTTTGCTGCTAAGCTCGGCGGAATGGCTCTTGCGTTAGTTGGTATGGGTGTCATTGTTGGAGTTGCTGGTGTATTGGCAAGTTTAAATCCAGCTGCGGCCATTGCGGGATTAGTTGCAATTGCAGCAATCAGTTTAGAACTGATGTTGGCGGCTGAAGCAATGAAGCAGGTGGATGAGAAAGTACCAAACGATATCGCTGATTTTAGTAAGAAAATTGCTAACATGGCGATTGCGATCGGAGCCTTTACAGGATTGACGATTGCTATTGGCGCTATAATGGCCACTGGATTCGGTGGTGCTGCAATGATTGCTGGGTTAATAGCAGTTGTGGCGGTAGCTGCAGAATTGATAATTATGGCAGAAGCAATCCAACAAGTTGATGCAAAAGTTCCGTCCGATTTTGGATCTGTTAAATCTAAAATTAACAATCTAGTCGGTGTGATTCAATTCTTTACTAAATCAGATTTAGGAACACTCGGAGATGCACTTAAGAATTTCATCAGTGGTATCAATACAGCAATCGTTGCTGATACAGTGAACACGCTAGTGTCAGTCGCTGAAAACCTAGCCAAAATCGAACAGATTGAAGTATCTGAAAATATCGCAGAAAAAATTCAAGATCTCTTAGATGTTGTCAGCATATTGGAGGGCCGGAAGACTTTTTGGCAATCGGTAGGCGATAGCTTTAAGAGTGGTTTTGATAGCTCGACGGTCTCGAATGTTAGTAAAATGGTCGACACAATGATCATGTTAGGAGAACAATTCCAACGAATGTCACTAATCATGTTTACCAAAACTGCAGTCGAAAGAGCGATAGAAGATATACAAGACTGTATCAACTTGCTAACTGGTGGAAATATATTTGTTAAAATCAATGAGCTTTGGGGAAGCGGCTTAGATAAAGGTACTGTCCGAAATGTCAGTGAGATTGTGGACACGCTCATAGAATTAGGTGAGCAATTTAAACGCTTATCATTAGTGATGTTTGCTCAGAGCGCAGTGGAAAAAGCAATCAAAGAACTACAAAAATGTATTGATTTATTAACTGGCGGAGATTTCCTGGCAAAGTTGAACAAACTGTGGGGAAGTGGCTTAGATAAAGGTACTGTCCGAAATGTCAGTGAAATTGTGGACACACTGATTGAGTTGGGTCATAAATTTCAATCTCTTCAAAACGTTCAT
The DNA here is from genome assembly GCF_002140695.1 of Enterococcus sp. 4E1_DIV0656. Taxonomy (NCBI): domain Bacteria; kingdom Bacillati; phylum Bacillota; class Bacilli; order Lactobacillales; family Enterococcaceae; genus Enterococcus; species Enterococcus sp. 4E1_DIV0656. The sequence goes on from NZ_NGLF01000001.1 coordinate 2,391,485, forward strand.
TTTTCTTCATGGGCGGTACAACGGGCAGTTGAAGAACTTGAAAAGTGCATGAACCTTTTGACCGAGGGTGACCTTTTAAAGAAAAGGAAAGTTCACAACAAGTCATTAGATAACGTTAATCAGGCGATAGATACGTTGATTGAGATCGGCGAGGCTTTCAAGAAGTTAGAACTAGTCATCTTTTCTTCGAAAGCAGTCAAACTATCTATCGATGCATTAAAAGAAATGATTGAGCATCTTGGAGAAGCGGAGTTGGGGCAACTTGCCAAATCAGTGATCAAGAGTTCCGAGGTTGCTAAACTTCAAGAGTCTATCGATAGTTTAGTTCAAGTTGCGGAAGCTATCAGAGATTTTCCTGAGATCGATATTGCAGCAGTAGATGCAGCTATTGAAAGTATTGCCGATGTGATCACGAAGATGAATGAATTTCCGGAAGTAACTGGAGTAGATGGGTTATCTGAGATGGTTACTACTTTCCAAACATTAGCTGAGGAATTGCAGAGCTTTATTGATATCACCGAGGTAAGCATTTCCGGCCTAGAAAGCGCAGCGTCTTCTTTTGAGTCAAGTATGCAGACGATGCAGTCAACCACAGAAGAGGCGATGTCGGCAATTCAAGACGCTGCCAAAAGCGGCATGGATGAATTAGTAGCGTCCGTTGAAACAGGGATGGCGCAAGCTGCAACGGCAGCCCAAAATAGCAAAGGGAAAATCGTACAAGCCTTCAGTGGATTGCACGGTGAATTGCGAGCGGCTGGACAACACGCTATGTCAGGACTAACTGCTGGAATCCAAGCAGGAGCTGGATCGGCGATTGCTGCAGCTCAGTCAGTTGCTAGCAAGGTTGCTTCGACTGTTCGTAAGGCACTTGATATCAATTCGCCGTCACGTGTCATGATGGCCATTGGTGGTTTTGTTTCCGAAGGTTTGGCAAACGGAATATTAGCAGCGCAAAATATGGTACAAAAAGCAAGTGATGCTTTAGCTATGGCAACGATCCCTAATAATTTAGCAACAGTTTCTGCTAGTGGAGTCATCACAAGCAATGTCCATGTTGACGACGAAGATATTTCTAGAATCAAAGCATCAGCCAGCCAAACAATCGTTGTTCAGCATAAACAAGTCGTGCCGCAAGTAACAGTCAACGTCGAAAACAACGGAGGAGATCCGCCTGACATTGATGAAATCGTCGAACGAGTAGAAGAAGTAATCATAGATGCATTAGATGCAGATTTGAGTTAGGAGGCATGTATGGCAATCAAATTTTATTTAGAAATAAATGGAAGGCGGTATATGCTTCCAATCAACCCAGGATCTATATCGGTAGATGTTCCTGGTCGCAACAAATCAAGTGAGGTAGTTAAGTTAGGTGAAATAAACCAGCTCGCATCAAAAGGATTGAGAGCAGTCGGATTCGGCTGCTTTTTTCCTGCCACTGCGAAGCATTCGATGATCTTAAATGGTAGTACATTTTTACCTCCTCAAGATTATGCTGCCTTAATTGAAAAAGCAATGGATGATCAAAAGCCAGTTCGCTTGATTGTAACGGATACGAAAATAAATATGTTGGCATCAATCGAATCATTTAACTGGTCGATTGTTGATTCGACGGGAGATGTGGAGTATTCGATCACCTTAAAAGAGTATCGAGAATATGCTGCGAAGTTTGTCAAAACAGTTGCCAAGCAAGTTAGCCAACAACCGGCACGTCCGGTAGTTAGTCAAGAAATCACGATTGGTTGCACGGTTATCGCTAATGGTCGGTTACACCGCGATAGTTATGGATCCGGTCCTGGACAGACTGAAGTAAATGCTACTCGTAAAGTAAACTTTATTCAAAGGGGGCGAAGCCATCCATACCACTTAACTACAACAGGTGGTGGTTGGCGCGGTTGGGTTACTGCAGGAAGTGTGAGGCGAATCAAATGAAACTGCAGATTTTAGAAACTAGTATAAATAATCGTCAAATGTACGATATTTCTGAGATCGTCAGCAATCCTCGGTGGACGACTGGTATTTATTCCCAGCCAGGAAAATTTGAGTTTTCGATGATTGAAGATCGCACGGTTTTTCTCCGGAGTGGAGATATCATCGAAGCAAAAGCCGACGGAAAAACTTTTTTTAAGGGCAAGGTGTTTATACGACGAAAAAGAAAAACGAATTTGTGGCATATTGTTGCTTATGACAATCTGCGTTATCTAAAAAATGAAGATACGATCGTGTTTGGGGCATCAAGTGCATCGTCTCGATTTAAGACGATCTGTGAAACGCAGGGGTTATCCTATCGAATTCTCGATAATGTCGCATATAACTGTCCTGCAGTCGTCATGGACAATCGAACCTATTTTTCAATGTTAGAAGAATCGCTCGAAGATACTCGAGTAAATTTTGGCGGTATGCGTTATGGAATTAGAGACAATGCTGGTCGTTTGGAATTTTCTACTTACAATCGTTTAATCACTAAGCTTGTTATAGGAGATGAGTCACTTCTTTCCGATTATGATTACGAGGCATCGATTGATGAATCGGCCAATGCGGTAAAAGTTATCCGTGAAGATTCTGAAAAAAATACTCGCGAAGTCTTTACAGCTACTCATGCTGGTAATATCGAAAAGTGGGGTCGTCTGCAAATCGTTGAAACGGTCAGTGATGCAGAATTAAACGCTTCTCAGTTGCAGCAACAGGCTAATGCATTGCTGCGAGAAAATAATAAAGAATTTCGAACACTGACATTAGAGGCAGTAGGATCAATGGAAATCAGCGCTGGCAATAGCTTTACATTACGCTTAGCTGATCTGCAACGTGACAGCGTGGGAAATGACAGTTTAGCATTAGTTACAAGGTGTACACACTATCTTGGGAAAATCCACACGATGGATCTAGAAGTGGAGGTGGTGGCATAATGGCCGGTGAACACTTAGCACGAATTATCAAAGATAGTAAGCCAAAAGAAAATCATTTATCGGATATGGTTTACGGTGTCGTCACTAGTACAAGTCCTTTAACGATTAGGGTCGACAATCGTTTCAGTATCACTAGACGACATTTAATTTTGTCGCAGATGGTACGTCCGCTTTCAGTGACGATATCAGTCACGATCGATGGCAAGACAGGGACTGGATCAGCTCCGGTATTCCGCTCGTTACAAAGTGGTGACCGTGTGCGAATGTTGCGAATAAGCAAGGGCCAAAAGTATTACGTTTTGGATAGGAGCTGATCAGATGGATGAGGGAATTTTAGAACAAATACCATCGCGAACATATCGGTTGGTGAATGGTCGTATAGCAGGATGGATTGATGATCTTGAAGCAATGCGGCAAGCAGTCGAAAAAGTATTGCAGACAGAACGTTTTACTTGGCCTATATACACAGATAACTATGGCATTGAACTGCGGACATTGATTGGTGAGGATATGGATTTAGTAATGGCTGAGATCGAGCGGCTGGTTACTGAAGCGTTGTCTGTCGATGAACGAATTATAGAAGTATCTGATTTAAATGTAATCAAAGAGAGTAGGAATAGTATCCTAGTCTCTTTTTTTGTTGCTACGATTTTTGGCCAGATTAGGATTGAGCAGGAGGTGACAGTTTGAATCCAGAAGAAATCGGAAGATACCTAGAAGAATATGATTATGAGTATTTTATAAATAAAGCTTTGTCCAAGGTGCCTGAAGGGATCGATACACGAGAAGGATCAATTATTTATGACGCTCTGGCTCCAACGTGCTATCAACTTGCTGATTTTATTATGCAACTGAAAAATGTGTTGCTTGAGACCTTTGTAGCGACAGCAAACGGAGAATATCTTGATTATCGAGCTGAAGAAACTGGGTTACATCGGATTCAAGCGACTAGGGCGATCGTTCGTGCTCGCTTGTCAAGAGAAGATGGCAGCCCCTTTTCAGTAGCAGTAGGAAGTCGTTTTTCATCAACTGGTGATGATCCGGTTTATTATTCGGTCATTGCAGCTGAGGCTGAAGAGGGTGTTTTTCGCCTGCAGGCAGAAATTGCAGGTGATGCAGGCAATAAGTATATCGGTTTGTTATTGCCACTCGATAATTTCAACGGGTTAGCAGAAGCAACCTTGACAGAAATCTTGATTCCAGCACGAGATACTGAAACGGATGAAGAGCTGCGAAAACGAATCATTGATTCAAAAGAGATCGTAACATTTGGCGGAAATATCGCTGATTACTATTATCTTACATCGGCGATCGATGGTGTAGGGGCTGTACAGGTTTATCCAGTTTGGAATGGTGGAGGTACAGTACGGCTGGTTATTTTAGACGATACTTACAAAGCAGCGAGCGATGTTTTAGTTGAAACCGTCCAACAGGTTATTGATCCGACTTTGGATGGCCAAGGAATTGGTTATGCGCCTATTGGACACAAAGTGACAGTTGTTGCTCCTAGTATAAAAACTATTGATGTAGAATTTGAGATCACCTTGAATATTGGTGTTTCCTATGCTCAGCTGGCTGATGTTATTGATCAAGTGATTGAAGACTACTTTGACAAAGTTCGTCGCTCGTGGGACGAACGCGGAGATACCGGCTATGAGTGTTGGGTGTTTCGATCTCAAATTACTGCTGCGATTCTCTCTGTTCCAGGAGTAGCGAATGTGCAGACATTAAAACTTAATGGTGTTGAAGCTGACGTCCGGCTTGAGCTGAGCAATATGCATCAGGAATTACCTCTGCTTGGTGAGGTGAATGTGCTTTGAGCTTAAAAGACTTAGTACCTGATTTATACGATGGTGTCCGTGAATTCGAAGTGCTTTTTGATGTTGAAGACAACTTAATTGAGCATCTTGATCAACAAATGCATCAAGTTAAAGCGAATCAGTGGATACAGACTGCAGATGCACAAACAATTGGCTTCCATGAGCAACTCTTTGGAATTTTGGCTAACCCGGAACTTGAAGACCTAACTTTTCGCCGACAGAGGATCATGAATCGTTTGCAGTCAATGCCGCCATTTACGGTGCCCTATTTACGTGATCATTTAGATAGGATCTTTGGATCCGATAATTACGCTTTAATCGTGAACTATGAAGATTATCAAATCGTACTAGAATCAAGTTCAGATAATGCCAATTGGTTTCAGGAAGCTAATATAATTATCAACAAAATCAAACCGGCGAATATTGTCTATATTCAGAGCCCCACATTTTTTCAAAGAATTAAAATCCAAGAATCAGCTACAATCGCACCATTGTCTTATTTTCGAATCGGCAGAAGTCGTGTCGGTAGAGATCAACTGTTGAAGCGTGCAGAAGAAATTGAGGTGAGTATCACTTGATCACATCGGATTTAAAAACAAACTTGAATAATAGTTTCAAGGAAATGATCAGTCACATTATTTTAAATAGTTCCGTTCGATTGGATGAGTTTCATGCGAGTGTCGAAGATGAAATTCTTTCAATCGAATTTGATATACCACTAAGCATTGATACTCTTAGAAAAATCGAATTTTTTGAAGGTGACAAATTGCTTTCTGAATGCAGTGTTTTTGTACCAGTCAATGGCGATACCCTTTTTAAGTATAGAGTTGAGGTGAAATAATTGGTAAAACAATGGAGAAATGAAGATATTATAGCACCTACAGATGCACAGCGATGGGAGGATGGTGTTGACAAATCATTAAAAGAAAACGTGCAAAATGCAGGTGATTTGAAAAAGCATGCGGAGGATAAAAGTAATCCTCACAACGTGACTGCAGCTCAAACTGGGGCATATAGTAAGTCTGAAGCAGATGATAAATTAACAACCGGTCTTGCAAGAAAAACAAATGTGCGAGGTTATAGCAACGGGACTGTCACTGCTGCAAATGGAATGGACTTAAATGATATGACCGAATCCGGGACATTCATGGGTTCGAATATGTTAAATACTCCTGATGGTACAGGAGCTACGAGTAATTGGTGGTTTGTAACTTGCATGGTACACAACAATCTTTATCAGACGCAAATTGCTTATTTTTTCACCGGTACCATTACTCAACAATGGCAAAGGAACAACAGAAATGGGGTTTGGCAGTCATGGAAGAGAGTAGCAAACATAGATGATAATGTAGCATCAGCTACTAAGTTGCAGACGGCTCGTACAATAAATGGCGTGACGTTCGATGGTACTAAAAATATCGAAATTAAATCAGAACCTCAAGTTGATGAAATACCAGCTAATTCTAATTTGAATAACTTTAAGAGTGCAGGATTCTATGGTTGTCGCTTATCAGCAACTGCAGGGACTATCTCGAATACTCCTAGTAATGTTGCTTTTAGTATGGTTGTTATAAATGCTGGGAATGATTCTATTGTCACACAAATATTATCAGAATTTAATATACCAGCAGGTAGTAAGATTTATATTCGACGCTGTTACAATAACTCGTGGGGAAATTGGTTTCCAATTGCGACAGCTGACGGAACTTTACAATCAGGATTATTTTCACAATCTGCTAGCCGTCTCGCTACAGCGCGTACGATTTCTTTGTCGGGAGGTGTCACTGGATCGACCACGTTTGATGGATCTGGAAATGCTACGATTGCTGCTACGCTTGTAGGAAATGCACCATCAGCTACTCGGCTGGCGACAGCGCGTAAAATTGCCGGTGTTGATTTTGATGGTACAAGAGATATTGCGATACCTGCAGCAAATGTAGGAGCTTATACGAAAGTTGAAATAGATGAAAAGTTTGACGATATCTCAGTTGCAACTCGTAACTATTTTATTGATTCTCACATCGAGAGAACAGCCTCACGTGAGTTTTTGAATCATCCTTCTTGGGATTTAGCGCCGTTGATTGATGAGTACGGCATAGATAGAGAGTACACAGTATCATTCGATTTGAAATCGGCTATTGCAGGAACAATAAGAGTATATTGTCAAAACGGATCAGGAGCTAAATATGATATTGGACAGCTTCCTTTAAATGCGACGACTGAATATCAAAGATTTAGCGTTACTTTTAAACCTAAAAAGTCCGGGAGTTTCGAAACCGAAACACGATCATTATTAGCATTTTTCGGAGTATATGACTCCGGACGAATACCGTCAGTAAGGAATGTCACTTTTGGTTTAGGTAATATCGCTGGTGATTGGCAGCCAGCACTGCAAGAGTACACGTTAAAGAGCGATAGAAACCTGTTGCAAAATTCGGACTTTACTAAACAGGGCGAACTTAATGGCTGGGTTGGTTTATACGGAACACTAGTACAATCCAATAATAAACTGATTTATACGGTTACTACATTAGACAATGCTGCTAGAATCGAAAAAAGATTTGACTGGAGACAGCAGGGTGAATTTGTTTTATCTGTTAGGTGTAAAAGTGACATAGCGGCAGAGTGGACAGGTATCTTAGGATTCGGCTTCACTCGCAAAGTAGAAACAGTGACCGGAGAGTTTACAACGTACTTTATACATCTAAGGAATGTCGAAGGTAGCCATACGTCGCAAGTCGAAAAGACAGTCCGCCTATATTTTAGGAACGCACCAGTAGGAACAGTAATTGAGATTGAGTGGGAAAAATTACAGACTGGGAGATACCCATCAGATTGGAGTTTAGCTCCTGAGGATCTGGCAAATAGGATTGCTTTGGAAGAAACTCAACAAAAAGTCCAAATGCTAGAACAAAATACAATCCGACTCACTAATCAATTCCCTGATCCAGATTTCCAAAAACGAGAACCACGTCCGTTTAACGAAGGAAACTTTGCAATGACTTATGATTCAAATGGTGTCGTTTTGAACAATACAACCGCATCAAAAGGGAGAGTTTATTGGGCAACTCCTCCATTGAGCCTAGCGATAGGAAGAACTTACAATGTAGCGATGTTCGTTAATACAGATGCGGCATCTTGGGGAAAAGAGATTGAGGTCGGGACTGGTTCAGGAGAAAATTTGAAGTTTACATTAACTAACAATTCTCCGGTATGGATCCAGGGAACAATCAAACTAACCACTTTTGCCGCATTCTCAATTTGGCTTGAGCCGGCAACTGTTCTAAGAATCAGAGAGCTGCATATCTACGAAGCCAACACAGATATCACAACAGCCCGAATTGAGCAACTAGAGAAAGAGATTGAAAGACTAAGCAAAGACAACTCATTACCGCCTGTCGTACCAACCTTTGCTTCCGGATTCTCAAATTATAATCCGAATCCTGGAGCATCAAATTACTGCTGTGTGGAACGAAGGGGAGACTGGGTGGAGTTAGGGGGCGCAATAGTTAATGCCAATGCGTTTACTATAAACCACGATGAACAAGTGATGGCGACCATCCCAGTAGGTTACCGACCGAAAAGAAGGATTACTAGAACTATGCCAGGAAGTGGTGTCACAATTTTCAACTTACACATTGATCCTGATGGACGTGTAATGATTAGCCGTTACCGAGGTTCCAATTCAGGGATGGCCACCACCGAAACCCCAGTTGGGGCATGGTTAAATACTAGAGCAACATGGATTGGGGAGGATAGGTATGGATATTGAAAAGTTTTTAGTTGAGCTGAGAATGTCTCATCAATTAGGGTCTTTTACCAGTTATGTAGAACAGCACTGGGGTGAAGCTGTAAATGAACTAGAGATGCATGATGTGCAAATGGATGATATTAATGCTCTTGTTTTAGCAGCTAAAGATGATGACGGAGACTTTTCATACGTCAAAGATAGTGTTATCGAAGAAATAGATGAGTAAACGAAAAAAGGTAGGTGACAGGATGGATTTTAGTACGTTAACAATTACTGAGTTGATCGCTGTAATTTCATTTTTGGGTGGGATTTTATTCGGGGTTTCGAGGTTTTACGCGGTGTTCACACGACTGGACAACACTTTGGCGAAACTAGAAAAAGCAATCGCTAATCTAGAAAAAACTCAGATCGACTATGGAAAAGAACTAGCGACAATCAAAGCGGAAATCAAGCATATTTTTAAGCAGATCGGAGGAAAGAGATGAAAGGAATATTAATCGCAGCATCGGTCATAGCGCCTCTTGTCGTAGGTGCAACGGGATTGATCAAAACACAACTTGATAACTATCGAATCTTGCCAGTGATTAATGTGATCACTGGTATTTTGTTAGGCATTTTGTTCGCGATGTCTTTTACACCGGAGGAGATTATCTTGTATGCATGGGCCGGTTTTGTAGCTGGATTAGCTGCAGGTGGCTTGTTTGATCTTGGTTCCAGTGTGTTTGATCAGGACGATGATCACATCGATTACGGAGACGGACAAAGCGAAACAGAGCGGACGCATTATCATATGGATTTAAAAGATGAGGAGTAGCCGATTGGCTGCTCTTTTTTACTGAAAGGTTGATGTGTATGTGGCTACTTATTTTATTTATGCCGGTTATTATACCAATCCAAATCTTTAATTTTATCAGATGGTTTTTGACAGAAGACCTATCAGACGATGAACTTAAATACTTAACACGGAAAGCAGCAGAAAATAGAGAGAATAATTGGAGGAAAACATTATGACAAAAATTGTAGATTTACGAGGAGATTCAAGAATCTTAGGGCCAACAAACCCGAATAGATCAGTCGCAGGAATTACCAAGATTGCTCGGCATCATTCTGCTACAGCAACAGGCGATGTATGGGCTTTTCAAAATCATTGGCGTGGGTCATTAGGATGGGGGACAGGCGGCTATCATGAGATTATTTTGCGAGACAGTACAGTACAACGGATTTATAACGACAATGTAACCACGAATGGCGTCGGTAACCACAACAGTTACACATATCATATCTGCCTAGTAGGCAGTGGCTCGTTTACAGCAGAGCAAGAAGCGGCATTTGATGCAAGAGCCAAAGATGCTATGAAACGTTTTGGACTAAAGGCGGATGATGTGTTAGGACATAATGAATTTAGCGGTCATGGATCAAATAGCTGTCCAGGGATTAATATGAGTACTGTTCGTAGTCGTTTAAAAGGCAACACTTCTGGCGGAGGATCTACTGCAGCACCTACACCAGTGCCAACTGCTCCTCAGTACAAAGTCGAGGCATGGAATGTCCAACAAGTCGTAAGTACCGACGTATTAAATGTACGTGCAGCACAAAATACAAGCTCGAAAGTTTTGCGTCAGCTAAAACGTGGTGATCGTTTTAACGCTACTAGAATCACTCGTAATGGGGAAAACGTGAACGGCTACACGACTTGGTTTGAGGTAGGAGGCAACGGTTGGGTATCAGGAGCTTTGGTTACTCCGGTGACAACTAACACTACTACAGCAGCACCACCAGCGAACGTTTGGCACAGTCGTTCAGGAACCGTAACGATTACTGAGCCTAAAGGTGTCAACTTGAGAGGAACGTCTAAAGGAGATATAACTAACCCGGGAAGCTTAGGAGTTCTTGCATTACTCAAGCGTGGTCAACAAGTTAAGTATGATCGTGTGTTAGTCCAACGCAACGGTCATGCCTTCGTACGTCAATCTCGCTCAGGCGGATATGGTTGGTTAGCAATCGGCCCGACTAAAGACGGTAAAGTGACCTCTTATTGGGTAAGTGGACTTACAATTTAAACAAAAAAACCGCTCAAAAAACATGGGCGGGGATACATAATTATTAAGGGGAAAAACCTATGTTTTGAATTTAAAGTTATATAAATTGACGAAAAACGCTTGTAAACGTTTTGTTTTTAAAGTAGGATTATTGTGCAACATGCATTAATAATAGAAGAGTACTTCAGCAGAAAAGCTTGGGGAAGTTTCATGGGGGAAGCCTTTTGATTATGCTTTTAGTACTCTTCACCTATTATTTTAACATTAATCAAGAGCATTGAGTATAATTGTTCAGAATGTCGTCCATGTTATTTTTTTGTTAACTTATTTTACATGGAAATATAAATTGAAAAGCTCTCTTACTCAGATTTGAGTAGGAGAGCTTATTTTATTCATCTTTTTTTTCGAAATACCCAACATTTATAGTTGCGCCTTCATCAGCATAAAAACCAGATCTGTCTTTCGAGTCGCTATATGAAATATAAGTAAGAGCAGGCTGCTCGTTTAATCTTGAACAAAATCCAGCGTACTGGTCGTTGCCACCATCAAATGCAACTACAAAATTCGGAGTAAAACCTGCTGCTTTGAATTCAGATTCAACTTGTTCTTTTGATTTTAGTGTTGGATCAGGAACTAGTATTTTATCCCCAATAATTTCATCAAGTTCAGCATCGGTCAAGGTTTTGCTATCTTCCTTTGATGACTCATTCGTTGCGCTCTCTAAAGTAGCAACTTCTGTTTCGAGTGATTCGATGGTTCTAGCTTGCGATTCAATCGTTTTTGATTGCTCAGTGATCGTGTTTTCTTGCTCTCCATTCGAGCAAGCTGCTAAGAACAAAGATGCTGCAATTAAGGTTGTAAGTGTAATATTTTTCATTTTTCCACCTTTTCTGTATTTTATTTACTTATATTTTAACAGAAAAGGGCTTTCGATTGGAACTGATAACCTGAAAAATCAAGAATTATATTTTGATATAAAGAAGAGATTATTGTCTTTACCCAAAACAAGATCGACATAGAACTTGATGCATGCAGTGCCGAAGATACATTCCTGTGATTCCGATATTGAATCAGGAAACTCGTTGATAAACGTTTCAAGGTCGATATATTTTTGTTCGTACATAGTAATGATGTTCATACCTCAAACCACTTCTGTTCAACGTAAAATTCTACGTTCCGAATTTCGTCGTAATGAACGAGGGTGTCGTCCAAGTAAATACCAATATCGTCATAGCCTTTCAAAAAGCCTACGATATCCGGCATGTATTTATCATCTACTACATGATTAAGTTGAATTGCCAGCTTTCTATTTTTTGTGACTGCAGTTTGTAAAAAAGCACTGATTTCTTTTTCATCCATTTCAGATTTAGCAGGGCAAGTATATTTTAATTCTTTTTCTATTCTTGCGATGTCAGCTGTATGTTCTGACAAGAAAAATCCTACCCATTTGAGCTTTTTCCGATCTTCATATGGCTTAATCATTCCCATAAAATTTCCCCCCTCTTAGCGAAAATTATACGAACGAATGTTCGGTTTGTAAAGAGAACAGATTGTTAAATTGAGTAGTGTTTGTTATTTTCCTTCTATTATATAGAGTGATATTTGACCATACATTGACCTAAAAAATGAGTGCTAGTCAAAGATTGTCGAAAGATAGTTTTCTGCACATTTATTATTATATCAGGCAATAGGGTCAGTGGAGGATAGCAAGAGAATTAGAATATAGATACAGTTAAATAATTTTTCTTAGTGTCAAATCCTTTTGTATGAAGGGATTTGGCGCTTTTTTTGTTAGAGGCTGAGATTCCTAAAAAGTAATAAGCAGCGATCCTCGTTTTTTTATGAGCGAGGATCGCTGCTTATTTTTTTCGAAATTGTTGGAATAAGAACACGAAAATAAAAAAGAAAAATGCTTCCCACAACGTTGTGGTCCAACTAAAGCTGCGGTTAATACCAAAAACGAGATTACCAATATTGGAAACCACCAAATACAAGGCTGTTGCTAGCAAAGAATAGCCGAATCGTTTGCCCATCATTACGCCTCCCTTTGCTATGATTGTAACAAGTCAAAAGAGTTGTGGCAATCAATTCTGATGCAGTGATGATAAATTGATCGATAGTAAGAGAAAAACCGAACGGTCCGTAGTGATCGTTCGGTTGAAGAGGATGTAGCCCGGTTCGCTTAATCCAATGGAACATCAAAGATCCAACCGGTTGGTGCCGAAATATCGCCGAATTGAATGCCGGTCAATTGGTCATACAATGCTTTTGTTTGTGGACCAACTTCCGTTTCGCTATAGAACACATGGAAATCCTCGCCGTTTTGGATCCCGCCGATCGGGGAAATAACAGCAGCTGTTCCGCAGGCACCCGCTTCGACAAAACGATCCAGCTCATTGAGATAAACATCACCTTCCACAGGGGTCAATCCTAATGAATGTTGCGCTAGATGCAGCAATGAATATTTTGTGATACTTGGTAAAATAGAAGGAGATTTTGGTGTCACAAATTCATTAGCAGCCGTGATCCCGAAAAAGTTGGCAGAACCGACTTCTTCGATTTTGGTATGCGTTTCTGGATCAAGGTAGATGCAATCGGAAAATTTCCGTTGATGGGCTTCGTATCCAGGTAACAAACTCGCCGCATAATTTCCACCAACTTTGGCTGCGCCAGTACCATTTGGTGCCGCGCGATCATAATCAGAAACAATGAAATTGGTTGGTGTCAATCCGCCCTTAAAGTAAGGTCCGACCGGCATACAAAAAACCGTAAAAATATACTCTGGTGCTGGGCTTACACCGATATTTTCTCCGACGCCAATCAATAGAGGACGAATATACAAGGTGGCGCCGCTGCCATAAGGCGGAACATATTCCTGATTTGCTTTTACTACTTGTTTTACCGCATCTAAGAAAAAGGCCTCAGGAACCTCTGGCATACGCAGGCGATAGGCACTGCGGTTCATCCGTTTGCTATTTTCGTCTGGACGGAACAAATTGATGCCGCCATCTTTTCTTCGGTAGGCTTTTAGTCCTTCAAAACATTGCTGTCCATAATGAAGAGCGGTTGATCCCTCGTGGATATACAGATAATTATCCTCGGTAAGTTCGCCTTCATTCCAAGAACCGTCTTTCCATGTTGCCAAAAAACGCCATGGCGTTTTGATATAAGAAAACCCTAAATTTGACCAATCGATTGTCATTCGTTCACACCCTTTTTTAATTTTTCTAAGTATAGCACTTCAGAAAAGAAATGTCATTATTTTCTGAAAATTCTTCTGTAAGAATATTTGGTGACAGTGACGTGTAAAGAAAGGGGAACCGATCTTTGCTTGTACGAGTTCCCCAGATTGTTTTTCTACAAGTTCTGTGCTTCAATGAGAGTATAAAAAAACAAAAAAGGGGGAACGTTTGTGATTGAGGAAGTGTTGACGGACAGTCTGGGGATCGCTGCTGCGTATCGACGATTGAAACCAATCATGATCCATACACCACTTGCACCAAGTAATATTTTAGGCAAAGAAAAAGAGGGCACGATATTTTTGAAATTAGAAAATCTACAGCGTACCGGCTCCTTTAAAGCGCGGGGGGCGTATAACAAACTCGCGTCATTGACTGATGTAGAAAAACTTCGCGGTGTCATTGCCTGTTCTGCAGGAAATCATGCGCAAGGTGTTGCTCTCGCCGGATCGTTACTGGGGATCAATGTCCGAATCTTTATGCCATTAACGGCTGCCAAAACAAAAATAGAGGCGACAAGAAGTTATGGCGCACAAGTCGTTTTAGCAGGAGAGACGTTTGATGAAACCAAACAACTGACACTAGACGCCATGAAAGATAGTGGCGAAGTATTTGTCTCTCCCTTTGATGATCGTGCAGTAATGGAGGGACAAGGAACGATTGCGATCGAACTGTTGGAGGATCTTCCAGATGTTGATAATGTCATTATTCCCATCGGCGGTGGTGGGTTGATTGCTGGGATTGCTTTAGCCTTAAAAGAACTTCGTCCAGAAGTCAAAATCATCGGCGTTCAATCCTATGGCGTTTATGGCATGATCGCCTCACTTTGGCAGCAAAAGCTAGTAGCCAATCGCCGCAGTAGAACGATCGCCGATGGCTGTGATGTTGCATTGGCAGGGGAACTGACCTATGATGTTTTAAAGACCCGTATCGATGAAACGGTCTTAGTTGAAGAATCCGATATCGAACAAGCGATCCATTACTTAGCATTGAGGGAAAAAGTTATCGCAGAAGGGGCTGGTGCATTAAGTACGGCGGCGATTTTAAGCGGACAGATCGATCATTTGCTTCGAGGAAAGAAAACTGTGGCATTGGTCTCCGGCGGCAATATTGATTTCTCTGTGTTTAAGGAAATCATCTGAGTGCAACAAGCCTTCCAAAAAAGAAAGAAGAGACCTGATTAGACATTCTCCTAATTGGGTCTCTTCTTTTAAATTCAAAGCAGGCGCTCAGATGATTACTTTGGGAGAGAAAGTATTGTTTCGATCCACTGTCCAAAGGTTGTTACATATTTCAACGGTCCGATCAATGTAAATCGTGCCATCGTTGGGTTGATTTTTTCAAAGTAAAAACGCCGACTTTCCCCTGAGTAAAGTGCATTGAACTCATCAATAACGATTTTTTTTTGCTGTTGTAGCAATTCCTCTGATTCAATAAAGAAATCAATGGCAAGTAAGCTTTCGGGTATCTGTTTTTCTGAACGTATTGAAGCAAAAGAAAGCAGGGGATCTTCAAATGGTTCGCCCATCAACGAAGCCACATCTTTGTAAGAAAAGCGCCACTGCCCGCCAATTTTTGTCCCTTTAAGTTGGTTGGTCTTTTGATAATTTCGGATGGTTCGAGTCGTTACGCCCAGTTTTTCAGCGACTTCTTCAACGGTATAATAATCTTTCATCGGTTCCTCCTACAAAGCGATTGTACGATCACAAAAGCGTTGCTCCTCTTTCTTATGACTAGTATAGATGATAATGCGTTTTTCTGCATGTTTTTTTAAATACTTCATAATCTTTTCGGCAGCTTCATCATCAAGGCTGCTGGTAGCTTCGTCTAAAAGAATGATTTCGGCATCACTTAATAATATGCGAGCTAGAGCGATTCTTTGCTTTTCTCCTCCAGACAAGTCGGCACCATTTTCCGTAAGCCTGCTAGTCCATGAGCGCTGTTGAAAAATGGGCGCTAAAATACCAGAGGTTTCGATAATTATTTTTTCTTCTCTCGTCATTTTTCTTCCCCATACAAGATTTTCTTCAATTGTCCGAGAGAGAATCGTAGGGTCTTGAGCAAGGTAGAGGGTTTTATCTGTTTCAGGGTTTCTTGGCTTGATGCGTTTACTCTTCGTTGAAAGCGAAATTCCTTCTGATGGATAAAGGCCAGCAATTGCCTTTAAAAACGTTGATTTTCCTTTTCCTGAAGCGCCAGCCAAGTAAATATGTTCACCAGGTTTCAAGGTTTCTTCAATGGGAAAGGAAAAGCTGTGGTTGCCAATGGATACGACAGGGTGGTCGAAAGTAAGACTCAGAGTAGCTTCACACGTTTGGTTCCAGCGGTCATCGGGAGCAGCCAATTCTTCGTTAACAAAACGTTGATTGGTCCTCAGAGTAGCTGTATCAAGATTGATTTTCGTTAAACCACTTAATGCAGAAAAGTAAATGGGTAATAGCACGCCAATCAAAATCAACGCAGAGGTTGGCAGTTCATCTTGTAATATTCCTTGAATCATAAACAAATAGACGCCGATCTGGGCGATCTGATTGATCGCATTAAGGACTAAACTAGTCGTTTGGGCAAAAGTATTGGTGTTTGCTAATGTTTGATACATCGATGTCAATTGAGAGGAAAACAGCTGCTCAAGAACAGCGTCACTCCATTGCTTCATTGTATCAATATGGGACAATGTTGTTAACATTTCCTTATTGCTAAGAGCAAATGCTTCTTGCATATTTTTCATCTTAATACTCAACTGTTGATTGATCCATCGAAACCCAAAAACATTGATGGGAAATAGCGATAGTAAAATGAAACCCAGTAAATAATGCAATTGGAAACACAAAAAAAGTGGGATCAGCAATAAGAAAAAGCAGCGAATGGATTCGCTAAAACTACCGCAAATAAACAAGTATAAGGAATCAACAACGCCAAAGATGCGGTTTAATAGATAAGTGGGCTCCTTTTCAGAGAGTTCTACATAACTCTTCCTTTTCATTTTTTTTAACAATTCTAAGAGATGGCGAACATTCATCGAAGCTGCATAGCGCTCTTTCATCACAATCAATAAGAATTGCGCGCAATAAGTGATACTTAATATGAACGCTAATAAGCCGACGAGATGATCAAAGCGCAGTGCGTGATCTTCTTGTAGAAGCAAAGGGAAAGCGAGGTTTGTCAGGACAGTCAAAAAAACTAGCAAACTACTCAAACTGATAAAAAGTTTATTGTTTCTAATAATTTCAAACATAAAATCAACTCATTTCCTATATTTTCCTAAATAGTAGATGTTTTTATGAAAAATGTCAACAAAAAAAGAGTTCCTGATTAAAGGAACTCTTGAAAAATTAAAAGCTGCGTCCGCCGCCGCCGAATGTTCCGCCACCAGAAGAGTGGGTCGTACTGCCACCGCCGCCGCCAGAAAAACCGCCACCACCGCCTCCACCATTATTCGAAGGACGGGGGATGCGTCTGGTTGTGACAAAGGAATTGACTAAGCGATCTTCTTTTTGGGTCAGATCAATACTTGATTTTTCTAGATAGTTAAATTTGTAGCCGCCCATTTTTAATTGGTAACGGGATTTAACAATGATGAAAAAAGCGATACTGATCACTGCCGCGATCGCTAAGCAAATAGCAATTTCTAGTGGCGTTATCACTTTGTAATAAGTAATTTTTCCGGTATCACGATCGATACGATAATGATCGGCAGGAACACCTGCTTCCACAAAACCCTCTGCTTTTTGCAGATAGACCAATGCAGCTTGATAATAATTTCCCTCTGCCATCTGGTCAAATACCGCATCAAGTAGCTTATCTAGACGTGAATCGGTAAGATAATCGATCATATTTCCGGAAGTCGAAACGTGAAATTTCCGTTGCGCCATATCGATCACCAATGCCGAACCGTTGTTGTCGTTGCCGATCCGTCTTGAAAGATATCGATCAGTGTACAACTCGATATCTCCCGTATTGCTGTTTGTTGTTTGAATAAAAACTTCGCCTTTGATCTTTGCATTCAGCGCTTCTGCTTCTTCGTTCAACTTCTGGATCTCTTGTTCGGTAAAGAGTCCAGCGTGGTCTGCGACTGTCTCTTCGGCTGCGAAGGCGGGCAGGGCGGTTAAGAAAAAGCCAACCAGCAGTAACAACAAATAAGATAGTTTTTTCATAAGAAATACGCTCCAATCAATGCGAGGATGGTCGTTGCCGCGAAAATTGCGCCACTGACGATTCCCAAGCGCTTGTAACTAATCGGTAAAACACCGCTGACTTTTCCGGTTTGCCCATTCATCGCATAATAAAAGGCACTCTTGTTTTCATCATCGGCTCGATAGGTCACTAGCCATACAGGAAGCAAAACGTAGTTGTTTTCTTCTTTTGTTAGATTGATGGAACGATTGTTGCGTTTAAAACTAGTATAGCCATTGACGGTACCTGCTAGCAGATTTTCAGCATAACCCGATAATTCGTTTTTGACTTCGTCAGAAAGATCAATGTATTCAATGTCTCTTTTTTCTGCTTGGAAGCCGGCTAAATACTGACTGCGAAAATTAACAGCTTTTTCAAGGGGAAACGGCTGAACGCCAGTCACCATTTTTTGCTGAACGTTTTTTGACAGCGCATGCTTGAGCAATTCATTCACCTTGATTTTTCCTCGTCGCAAGACATCGTATTGTTTGTGCTCAGTATATTCAATATCACCAACGCGCCAAATACGCAAAGAGGTACCCATACCTGAAAGCAAGCCATTCATCTCAGCATCGACGACCCAATAAGGGAAGTACACACCAGTCAATTTCTCTACTTGTGCTTGATCGAAGAAATCCCGTGGCACAAATTTTTTCTTTTGCGCCCATTCTAAGAATTTCGCAGTTGCTTCTTCCTTTTCGATGGCAAAAGGGAGGACTTTGTTAGGTAAAAATTCTCCTGAAAGCCGTCCCGACAAAACGACCGGATTATGGCAAAAGTAGCAATAGGTTGCGGCTGTAGTCGCATCCGTCACGATTTCAGCACCGCAGCTGGGGCAGGTGAAAAGGTCCATCTGCCCCGCTTGTGCATCGGCTTGCTCTCTAACTTCTTCTTGAAGGGACGGTTCGGTCTCGGTCGCTGCAGAAGGATCTGAGACAGGAGTATCGGCCATCTGCGCTTCTTTTTGCTTTTCTTCAAAGGCAGTGACTTCGTCTTCAGTAAAAATACTCAGACAAAATGGACAATGAAATTTTTGATCGCCAGGATCAAAGGTTAAAGCGCCACCACAATTGGGGCACTTATGTGTGATAACATCCATCAGCAATCCTCCTCAATTAGTCTACTGGGACACCTTTGAAAGGTTTGCCGCAATTCGGACAGAATTTTGGAATGCCGTTGGCTAAATCGATCACTTCACCACAATCGCTGCATTTCATTTTCAGGCTTGGTCCATCGCTCGTTGGTTTTGGCGTCCCGCAATTGCTGCAGAATTTACCAGTATTAGAGGTGCCGCATTGTGGACAGTCCCAATGATCTGCGCTGTTTTGTGCGGAAGCCTGTTGCTGCTGCATCTGCTGCTGGTTGTTTTGAGACGCTTGGTTCAAATAACCGCCGCCAGCGTTCATCCCCATGCCCATGCCAACAAACCCAGTCGTAGCCCCAGCGGCATTGCTACCGGCAGATTCCATACCACGAGCAACCGAACCTTGAACATAGCCTTCACGAATCGAAGGGTCGCCTAACATTGCCCCTTGGTTCCGCATGTTGATCAGTTTTACGGAATCATCCGTATAAGAGATGCTCGCTACGGCAACAGAAACGATTTCCATGCCGCGGAGTTCTCGCCAGCTGTCATCAAGAACTGTTCCCATATATTTGCTTAATTCCATGCTCTTAGATGGAACGTAAGAAATTCGTTCGCCATCAGCGGACATTTTGTTGATCGCTGTTTGTAGGGCGGTCAAAAATTCAGCTAAGTACTGCTCATTGATGTCGTTGATATCGACTTGACTTTTGTTTTTTGGGATCGCATTCGTATAGAATAAAATTGGATCGGTAATTCGTAAGGAATAGTTTCCGTGCGCCCGTAAGAATAGTTCTGCGTTATAAAAGTTGTCAAAATAGTTCAAAGGCGATGAAGTACCGAAGCGAATTCCTTTGATTTCTTGAAGATTGATATAAAAAACTTGTTGTTTTTGTGGTGTAACGCCGCCAAACTTAAAGCGGTCGAAGGTTTCAGAAATCGCATCTTTCAATGAACCATTCAACATCGAAGGCGCTAATTCATTTTTGACGGTATAGTAGCCTTCTTCAGCGGTATAATCGATGATTCGCCCGCCATCAACCAATAACATCATCATATTCGGATAGACATGGATCACTGACCCATCAGTGATGACATCTTCCGTGCCTTTTCTGTTAGAACCGCGTTTGTCATTACGCCGCACTTTGACACCTTTTGTCATTACTGTCGAATCGCTCATATTGTCAGGCTCGATCACCTCTAGCCATTGATCTGCTAATCCGCCGCCAATTGCGCTTGTTGCCGCTTTGATAATACCCATTTTCAGTCCTCCTTTAAATTGTTTTCATCACAATAGATGAACGTAGATTCATTATACCATAGGAGGTGAGATTTACGTTATCAGTCTAAAGTTGGAGAAGAGGAATGGTCTTTTTTCTTGAAAATAGGGAGGAATAAAAGGATATAGTGAGTGAAAGCGCGCGGAATGGCTCTTCGAATTAAATTTCCATTTCTTTTGAGATTCCACCACGCAAACGGTGGTTTTTTTAGCTGATATTACGTATAATAGAAGGTAGCGAATTTTGAAATGAGTGTGGAAAACTATGGCCTATCAAGCATTATATCGTGTTTGGCGTTCTCAGCGTTTTGATGATGTTGTCGGACAAAAAGCAATTACCCAAACCTTAAAAAATGCAATCGATCAAAATCAAATCTCGCATGCTTACTTGTTTACGGGCCCTCGAGGAACCGGGAAAACAAGTGCAGCGAAAATTTTTGCCAAAGCCATCAATTGTCCGAACCAAGTCAATGGCGAGCCTTGCAATGAGTGTGACATGTGTCGCTCAATCACAGCAGGAACGCAAGAAGACGTGATCGAAATCGATGCGGCAAGTAACAACGGTGTAGAAGAAATTCGCTTTATTCGTGATCGTGCGAACTATGCACCGACCCAAGCAGAATACAAAGTTTATATCATTGATGAAGTGCACATGCTGTCAACAGGCGCATTTAATGCATTACTAAAAACATTGGAAGAACCACGGAAAAATGTTGTCTTTATTTTGGCAACAACAGAGCCCCATAAGATTCCAGCAACGATTATTTCCCGAACCCAACGATTTGATTTCAAACGGATCAATACGCAAGACATCGTGGGTCATTTGGAAACGGTCCTTACTACTAGCGAGATCAATTACGAAGCAGAAGCTTTACAGATCATTGCGCGAGCCGCAGAAGGCGGTATGCGGGATGCCTTGAGTATCACCGACCAGGCGATCGCTTTTAGTGATGGAACCGTAACGACCCAAGATGCTTTAGAAGTGACGGGCAGCTTGTCCTATGAAATGATGGACCGTCTGATGCAGGCTTGTGGGGAAAAAGAAGTTGCCGATGCGTTAGCGACCTTGCGGGAGTTATTAGCCTCTGGTAAAGAAGCCCGCCGTTTATTGGAAAACTTGTTGGTTTATTGTCGAGACTTGCTGATGTATCAACAAGCGCCGCAGCTGCTATCTGAAAAGTCTCTGCAGTTGACTGAAGCGTTTCAAACACTGGCAAAGATTACCCCGCCAGCAAAAATCTATCACTGGATCACGGTCTTAAACGATACGCAAAATGAAGTACGATTTACGAACAATCCTACGATCTATTTGGAAGTGGCTGTGGTCAAATTAGCCAATGATCCAGAAAGTGCTGCTGTTGCCAGCAATTCAGCTGACAATAGTCAAGAAGTGGCGCAGTTACGTCAAGCACTGCAAAAACTTCAGGCAGAGGTGCAACGACTGCAAGAGAATCGACCGACGGGTGCCGTTGCTGAAACCACCGCGCCAGTGAAGAAAACCAAGGCGACCACTACGTTCCGTTTACCAAAGGAACGCGTGTTCCAAGTGCTGAAAAGTGCAACGAAGAAAGACTTGGCAAATGTTCGTAATGTTTGGGACGATCTTTTGATGTCTCTTTCCGTGACGCAAAGAGCTATGCTGCACTCCAGTGAAGCAAAAGCTGCCAGCGAATCGGGCGTCGTGATCGCTTTTGACTATGAGATCTTATGTCAGCGAGCAAGTAACGACCAAGAGTTTCAATTGATGATCCATAATCAATTGTCCCGTATGATCAAAGACTACGCCCCACAGGCTGTCTTTATTACAAAAGAAAGTTGGCCGACGCTACGACAAGAGTTTTTGGCTGGCGGTCAAGCAACGGAAGAGTCAGAAATTGAAGTAGAGCAAGAAGAGACCGAAGCCGCTCCTGTCGAACCAGAAAATGACGACTTAGTAACAAAAGCGCAAGAGTTATTTGGTGAATTAACCAGCATTGAAGAAAATTAATGAACATGGAGTGATGAATAATGATGCGAGGCATGGGAAATATGCAAGGCATGATGAAACAAATGCAAAAAATGCAAAAAGAAATGATGAAAGAACAAGAAGCACTAAACAGCAAAGAATTTATCGGCGAATCGACAAATGGCTATGTCAAAGCGACCTTTACTGGCGATAAGACGTTACAAGACATTGCTATCAATGAAGCAATCGTTGATGCTGACGATGTGGAAATGCTGCAAGATATGATCATTTTAGCCATCAATGACGGATTAAAGAAAATTGAAAAAGAATCGGAACAAACAATGGGCAAATATACAAGAAACATTCCGGGTCTATAAAAGGAGAAATGACGGTGCAATATCCTGAACCGATCGCCCGATTGATCGACAGTTACATGAAACTGCCGGGAATTGGACAAAAAACCGCAACACGTTTGGCATTTTATACGATTGATATGAAAGAAGAAGTCGTCAATGAGTTTGCTAAATCGTTGCTTAGTGTTAAACGAGATTTGCACTTTTGCAGTATTTGCGGAAATATAACGGAAGAAGATCCTTGTGAAATCTGCAGTGATCCCACAAGAGACAAAGAAACGATTTTAGTAGTTGAAGAGCCTAAAGATGTCATGGCATTAGAAAAAGTCCGCGAGTATCATGGACTTTATCATGTGCTGCATGGCGTGTTATCCCCGATGGAAGGGACAGGTCCAGAAGATATCAACATTGCATCCCTGATACAGCGGCTGCATGATGATCAGGTCAAAGAAGTGATCATTGCGACCAATGCGACCACGGAAGGCGAAGCGACGGCGATGTATATGTCGCGTTTGATCAAGCCTGCCGGTATTAAAGTCACGCGTTTGGCTCATGGCTTATCTGTGGGCAGTGATATTGAATACGCGGATGAAGTGACCTTGCTAAAAGCAGTAGAAGGTCGCCGAGAATTATAAAGATATTGGAGGCAATTAGGGTGAATGGATTGTTTATAACCATCGAAGGACCGGATGGTGCTGGAAAAACCAGTGTGATCGAAGAATTGTATCCTCGGTTACAGCTTGAAGCAACAAGAAAAATCGTTAAAACAAGAGAACCTGGCGGAGTTAAAATCGCTGAAAAAATTCGTAAAATTATTTTAGATCCGCGAAATGAAGAAATGGATGAGCGGACCGAAGCCTTACTTTATGCAGCGGCACGCCGCCAACACTTGATTGAGGTTGTCCTGCCGGCATTGAACGCCGGACACATCGTGATCTGTGACCGCTTTGTTGACAGTTCGCTTGCCTATCAAGGAGCTGGACGTCGCATCGGGATTCCTGAGATCGCACGGATCAACGAGTTTGCGACGGAAGGAACGACCCCTGATTTTACCTTGTATCTAGATGTTGACTCTGATACTGGCTTGCGTCGCATCCAAGAAAATCGTGCACATCAATATGACCGACTAGATTCGGAAGGATTGGAGTTTCATCAACGGGTTCGTCATGCGTATCTAAAGCTAGCGGAAGAAAATCCTGTACGCATTCATAAGATTGATGCTAGAATGGGGTTACAAGAAGTTGTTGAATCCAGCTATTCAGCAATCGTTGAATCGTATCCTGCTTACTTCAAATCAATCTAGGGTAGGTTGGATAACACAAAGGAGATGGTCCCATGAAATTAATTATGGCAATCGTACAAGACAAAGACAGTAATCGTTTGGCAAATGAGTTTATTGATGCCAATATCCGTGCTACAAAATTGTCATCAACGGGTGGTTTTTTAAAGGCTGGTAATAGTACGTTTATCATTGGTATTGAAGATGACCGTGTGCAAGATGCGTTAGAATTGATTAAAAAAACCTGTCAATCAAGAAAGCAATATGTCTCGACACCGATGTCACTAGATATATCCTTAGATGGTCAAGTTCCTTATCCAGTCGAAGTCGAAGTCGGTGGCGCCACCGTATTCGTGCTGCCAGTTGACGGATTCCATCAATATTAAAAAAGGAGCATTTCATGGAGGAGTTATTTCTACAAGAATACCAGCCTCTTGTTTTTGCCCAACTAAAAAAAAGTATCAAGCATGGGCGCATTGCTCATGCTTATCTTTTTGAAGGGGACAAGGGGACTGGCAAGCATGAACTAAGTCTATGGCTCGCAAAACGCCTTTTTTGTGCCAATGTACAAGAAGAAGCGCCATGTGGTGCATGCAGCAATTGTCTACGGATCGCCCAAGGAGAGCATCCTGACGTTATCCAAATTGAACCTGATGGGCAGATGATCAAAGTCGACCAGATTCGACAGCTGCAAGAGGAGTTCTCAAAAAGCGGCTTTGAAAGCCGTTTGAAAATCTTTATTTTGTCTCAAGCTGACAAAATGAACAACAGCGCTGCCAACAGTTTACTAAAGTTTTTAGAAGAACCAGTGGGAAACTTTCTGGCGATCTTAGAAACGGAGAGCCTTGGTCGTATTTTGCCAACCATCCAGTCTCGCTGTCAGATCATTCATTTCTCTCCTTTGTCAAAAGAAAAACTGCAAGAAAAGTTACAAGAAGAGGGACTTTCTAAAGAGACAAGCCGACTTCTAAGCCACTTGACCAATAGTTATCATAAAGCAGTTGAAATCTCGCAAGATGAATGGTTTAATGAAACTAAGGATGCTGTTAAGCGTTGGGTGAATTACCTTTTGAAGAAAGACCCGCAAGCATTTATTTTTGTTCAGAAAAAATTATTGGGTCTAGCAAAAGAAAAAAATCAGCAATCAGAAATCTTTTTGCTCTTGTTATTTTACTTTCAAGAGGAGCGGGATCGATTGTTGGGGCAAGGTTTATGGGGAAAAGAGATCAATCGTGCCATTGAAGCCGCATTGCAAGCACAAAAAAAGTTGCAAGCCAATGTGTCTTTCCAAGGTGTGGCAGAACAATTTTCCGTGAAAATCATCTATGGATAAAACGCAGCAGCCGGAAAAGGAGACCAGAGATGATCGAAGTTGTCGGAGTGCGTTATCATGACGTAGGCCAGATTTATTTTTACACACCGAAAAAACAGACCTATACTATAAATGACCAAGTCATCGTGGAATCACAAGATGCTAAATGTCTTGCCACAGTCGTCACCAAAAGCAGAGAAATGAATGAGAGCGATTTGCCTCAGGTAGTCAAACCTATCTTACGTCGGGCGACGAAGAAAGATTTGGAACAGGCAGCAGCCAATCAAAAGGCGGCAGATGAAGCGTTAAAAATTGGAAAAGAAAAAATCCGCGCACATCAGTTGCCAATGAAACTGATTCGAGTAGCCTATACCTTTGAGCGGACAAAACTGATTTTTTCGTTTACTGCAGAAAGCCGTGTTGACTTTCGCGAATTAGTCAAAGACTTGGCAAGTGAATTTCATACCCGGATTGAACTGCGCCAAATCGGTGTCAGGGATGAAGCGAAGGCACTAGGCGGAGTTGGGCCCTGTGGTCGCAAACTATGCTGTGCGACGTTTTTAGGGGATTTTATCCCTGTATCCATCAAGATGGCTAAAGATCAAGGACTTTCCTTGAATCCTGCGAAAATCTCAGGATTATGCGGTCGTTTGATGTGCTGTCTTAAGTATGAAAGTGAAGAATATGAGCGGGCGAAAAAAGAATTGCCGGATCGCGGCAAGGAAGTTGAAACGCCAGATGGCAAAGGACGTGTGGTTGGGCTGGACCTGTTGAGCCGAGTGATCAAAGTCCGTTTGCATGATCGGCAAACACCAATCGAATATGATTATGAAGAACTAGTGACAAAATAAGTAGGTGACCATAATGAGCATGGACAAACGATCAATATATGACGGATTGAATCAGTTAGAATCGGAGTTGCAAAATTCCTTAAATAATCTAGCGGAAATGAAGCAGTCTTTGCAAGAAATCGTCGAAAAAAATACGACATTAGAATTGGAAAATCAACGCTTACGTGAACACATTCGTGAGTTGAACCAAGTGGCAGATGCACCCGCTGAATCGGTCAAACAAGAACTTTCTAAATCACGAATGAATTTAGAAAAGATTTACGAAGAAGGATTTCATGTTTGTTATGACTTATACGGTTCTCGCAGAGAACATGATGAACCTTGTGCATTTTGTCTAGAAGTGATCTATCGTGAAAGCGGCAAATAACTGACTGACAGTCTAATAGGTTCGTTAGAAAAAAGATCAGTTTCCACTGGTCTTTTTTTCGAAAGGAGCAGTACATGCAAAAGCAACAAAGTTATAAACAAGACACTGGAAAACTGTATCTTGTTCCGACACCGATCGGGAACTTGGAAGATATGACGGTCCGTTGTGTCAAAATTTTAAAAGAAGCGGACCTGATCGCAAGTGAAGATACTCGCAATACCCAGAAATTGTTGAATCATTTTGAGATCTCGACACCGCAAAAAAGCTTACATGAACACAATTATAAAGAGCGAGTTCCGCATTTGGTAGAACAGCTGCAGATGGGCAAGACCATTGCCCAATGCAGCGATGCTGGTATGCCCTCCATCAGTGATCCGGGGCATGAATTAGTCAAGGCCTGTCTAGCTGAAGGAATCGCGGTGATTGCGCTTCCGGGACCTACGGCAGGTTTGACAGCGTTGATTGCTTCAGGCTTATCGCCGCAACCAAATCTTTTTTATGGCTTTTTACCTCGTAAGAAAAAAGAACAAAAACAAGCCTTGAGTGAATTAGCGACCCAGAAAGCAACGATGATTTTTTATGAGTCACCCTATCGAATCGCAGCGACGATTGAAACAATGCTAGAGGTATTTGGTGAACGTCAGGCAGTCATTTGCCGAGAATTGACAAAAATCCATGAAGAATACTTGCGAGGGACCTTTTCTGAATTGATCGACTATTTAGAGCAGCAGCCAATCAAAGGAGAATGCTGTCTGTTGGTGGAAGGCTCTTCTGAAATACATGAAATTGTTTATGAAGGAAGTTACGCAGAACAAGTAGCTGCCTTGATGGAAGAGGCCGAAATGTCCTCAAAAGAAGCAATCAAAGAAGTGGCTAAACGTAATCAAGTAAAGAAACAGCTTGTCTATCAAGCGTATCACCAAATAGAAGAGTAATCATACCGAGACTTCTCTCGGTATTTTTTTGTACCACACGCTCACTTATGTGATATTACCTAACATATAAAGTCAGCTATTTTCAGAAAATTCATGTTTTTCTCAGAAAAATCTAGCTTATTCGAAAATATGGTGTTAGGATAGCTAACATATAGAAAGGGAGGCGTGTAAAATGGATACAGGGAATATTGCATTTATTTTAATTTGTAGCGGTATGGTTTTTCTAATGACTCCAGCATTGGCATTTTTTTATGGAGGATTGGAACGACGCAAAAACATCCTCAATACCATGATGATGGTGATTTGTACGATGGGCTTGGCGTCCGTCCTCTGGGTCGCTCTAGGGTATACATTATCCTTTAGCGGGACAGGATCATTTATTGGCAATTTAGACAAAGTCTTTTTCAATCATGTTTCGATGTCAGAAGGAGAGGGAATTCCAGAAGGGTTGTTTGCTGCCTTTCAAATGATGTTTGCTTTGATCACAACGGCGATTATCACTGGATCAGTCGTTGGAAGAATGCGGTTCTCTGCTATTTTTCTATTTATTGGCTTCTGGCTGGTTTTCGTGTATTTTCCAATGGCGCATATGGTGTGGGGCGGTGGCTTCTTAGATGCGATCGGCTCGATCGACTTTGCAGGAGGCAATGTCGTTCACATCAGTTCGGGAATCAGTGGGCTAGTCTTAGCGATCGTTGTCGGTAAGCGACGAGAATTTCATCAAACCGAATATCGTCCTCATAATATTCCCTTTGTTGTACTAGGTGCCGGTCTTTTATGGTTTGGCTGGTTTGGCTTTAATGCTGGCTCTGCGTTAGCAGCTGATGGTCTAGCGATCCACGCCCTAATGACCACGAATACAGCAGCAGCCAGTGCGATGCTTTCTTGGATGCTGATCGAAAAAATCGTCGTGGGAAAACCGACAATCGTCGGTGCTTGTACAGGTGCAGTGGTGGGCTTAGTTGCCATCACACCAGGGGCGGGGTTTGTCTCCCTTTGGTCTTCCTTTATCATTGGCGCTTTAGTCAGTCCGTTTTGTTACTTCTTTATTTCCGTCATCAAACATCGATTAGGGTTAGATGATGCATTGGATGCCTTTGGTTGTCACGGGGTAGGCGGAATCTTCGGTGGTTTGATGACCGGGATCTTTGCCGATCCCGCTGTTGGTGGACATTCAGGATTGCTTTATGGCGGTGTTGATCTTTTTATCGCACAAGCCGAAAGTATCGTATTTACGATTTTGTTCGCTGGTATCCTATCCTTTGTCATAATTACCTTGATCAAATGGGTGATGCCGATTCGCGTATCTCAGCAAGAAGAAGCGGTGGGGATGGATCGGATCGAACATGATGAAACGGCCTATCCTACCTTTATGGGGTTAGATTCTTAAGAGTGGAGGAGCAGTCATGAAAAAAGTTGAAGCGATTATTCGCCAAGAAAAATTAGAGGAGCTAAAAGCCGCTTTGGATCAATCGGATCTGATCAGTGGGATGACGGTCAGTCAAGTTCTCGGGTGTGGCAATCAAAAAGGGTTAAAAGAGTTTATTCGTGGCCAAGAAGTGATCACGACTCTCTTACCGAAAGTAAATGTCCGCTTTGTTTTGGCAGATGAAAAAGTCGATGCCGTGATTGAGCTGATTGTATCGATCTGTCGGACAGATGAAGTCGGTGATGGCAAAATATTCGTCTACCCTTTGGAAGAAGCGATTCGGATTCGCACCAATGAACGAGGAGAAGCTGCCTTATAGCAGAACTTCTTGGGTCATGAACCGTGCAGCAAAAGTAGCGAACGTATAGGGAAGGGCCAATGAAAATTGGTCCTTTTTGCGTCTTTGTCTTGATTCCTTGCTTGATAGGGAACTTCTGTTCGTTTATAATAAGAAGCGAGGTGAGCAACGATGTCGGAACTGCAATTTCCCTTAAAAAATGATACGAGCCGCAAAATTATTCATATTGATATGGATGCTTTTTTTGCTTCGGTGGAAGAACGGGATGATCCTGAGCTGGCCAAGCATCCCCTTGTCATTGCCCGTCACCCAAGTGATACCGGCGGCCGAGGAGTGGTCACGACAGCGAATTATCTGGCGCGACAATATGGCATCCATTCGGCAATGAGCGCACAAAAAGCCTACGAGCTTTGTCCGCAAGCGATTTTTAAACCGGGGAATCATCAAAAGTATCGTGAAGTGTCCAAGCAAGTCAGAGAAATTTTTCACCGATACACCGACATCATCGAACCAGTTTCAATTGATGAAGCGTATCTGGACGTCACAGTGAACAAAATCAACTGTCCTTCAGCAATTAAGATCGCTCGTCTGATTCAGCGAGACATCTGGCATGAGACCCATTTGACTTGTTCGTCAGGCGTCAGTTACAACAAGTTTTTGGCAAAATTGTCCTCGGATTATCATAAACCACGAGGGTTAACAGTGGTGATGCCGGATGAGGCAGTGGCCTTTTTGCAACAACTACCCATCGATAAATTTCATGGGATCGGGAAGAAAACTGTCCCCAGGATGCATGAGTTAGGCATTTTTACAGGAGCAGATCTATACGCTTGGAGTGAGATGGCGTTGATCCGCGAATTTGGCAAAATGGGGTATTCTTTGTATCGTAAAGTTAGAGGAATCCATGATTCACCAGTCAGTGTGACCAGAGAACGAAAATCAGTCGGTAAGGAGCATACATACGGCAATCCATTAACGAGTGAAGAACAAGTCTTAAGTCAATTACGCGCCATCGCAGAAGAAGTTGAGAGATCACTAAAGCGCACACAGAAACATGGCAAAACAGTCGTGTTGAAAGTCCGTTACAGTGATTACTCTACGATCACTAAACGAGTGACTTTGCCGATTTACGTTCATAAAAAAGAACAGTTATTTTCGGAAGCCAGTCTCATTTGGGAAGAGATTTTAGGTCTTGAAAAAGGCATTCGTCTTTTGGGAATCACCGTCACAAATCTCGATCCTCTGACCTATGAAAATATCGTACTGCCTTTATGGCAAATATCTGACGATCAGTAGACCTAAAAAGGAGGACCAATATGACGATCTATCAAGTATATGAAACGATGATTGCTTTGGCTGATGAAGAACGAAGGGGAAAAATGGCCGCTTATATGCGGCATCAGTTTGAGTTTTTAGGCATCCCTACACCGTTGCGCCGTCAGCAGGAAAAAGCAGCCTTTAAAGTAGCAAAACAAATGAAACGAATCGATTGGGAATTTATCGATCAATGTTGGCAAAGCAGCTATCGGGAACACCAGTACCTTGCGATTGATTATTTAGTGGCGCTGGAGCCCTTTTTATCAGCCGTTGATCTAGCAAAAATTGAACAGTTAGTCATAACGAAATCTTGGTGGGATAGCGTGGACGCACTAAGTGAGGTCGTCAGAAAGCTTGTTCGCCGACTGCCAGCGTTAAAGGCTGAGATGCTTCGTTGGAGTCTTGAGGATAATATTTGGCTACGGCGAGTGGCGATTCTTCACCAATTGTTGCAAAAAGAACAGATGGATCGACCATTACTTGAAGAGATCCTTGTCAACAATTTGGGGAGTTCTGAATTCTTTATCAACAAAGCCATTGGCTGGAGCTTGCGAGACTATGCCAAGACGAATCCTCTGTGGGTTCAAGATTTTCTTCTACGCCATCAAAAAAGTCTGGCGCCTTTGACGGTTCGTGAAGCAAGTAAGTACCTTTAAAAAGCTTGGTCACTGATTTTTATATAACAAAAAAAACACCGTGCATCATCTTTGAAGGAAGATGTGGTGACCCCAAAAGTTCGATTTTTTGGTCTAACTTTTGGGGTCATCTCAAGATGCACGGTGTTTTGAGTCGTTAAATTTGTTTTTTGATTTGTTCGTAACTTGCTTCAGCATCTTTGCACTTTGCCCAGATAACCGCTTTTCCTTGTTCTCGAGATGCAGCAAGATCAATGATTCGTTGATTGCTGCTACCACGAAACTGCAAGTTTAGGTTTCGCTTGCTGAGTTCAAAACGGCCGTCCACCAAAATATCAATTTTGGATAAAAGTTCTAGTTTGTCAGGGGTTTCCAAGAGCAGTTCTTCGTAAGTGTAGCCTGACCAGCTCCAAATGTCCTTGCTATGACCAAATTCGGCGCGAACGCGATCAACAACTTTCAGACAGACCGTCGTGTTCAAGAAAGGTTCGCCGCCTAGGAGGGTCAGTCCTTGAACATAGTCATGTCGCAGATCCTCAATGATTCGATCCTCTAGCTCTTGGGTAAAAGGTGTGCCGTAGCGAAAGTTTTGGACGGCTTTGTTGAAACAGCCTTCACAAGCAAACAGGCAGCCGCTCACATATAAACTATTTCGGATGCCTTCACCGTCCACAAAGTTGAAGGCTTTGTAATCAGCAATATAATTTTGACTGTACTCGTTTGCTTTCCATTCTTGGGGCTTAGGATTTCTCATACGAAAACTTCTTTCTATTGTGAATTACAGGGGTTGTTCGATAAAAGGAGTGTAGAAGAAATCTAACACTCCTTTTATGATTATTCTTGCAAATGTTTGACCCGAGCAGAGATTTCTTTGTGACGACCGTTGACCATCGGGCGAGCTTGAGGATTTCCAAGATACCCGCAGGTTCTTTTGACAACATCACAACTTTTTGGATCGTGATTGCCACATTGTGGACATTCAAAGCCTCGTTCGGTTGGATTAAAGTCTCCTTCATATCCGCACTCGTAACAGTGATCGATAGGGGTATTTGTTCCAAGATAAGCGACCCGATCATATGCGTAATCCCAAACTGCTTCTAACGCTTTTGGATTTTGCTGCAAGACTGGATATTCACAGTAATGAATAAAGCCACCAGAACAGTATTTTGGATAGTCCTTTTCAAAATCAAGTTTCTCAAATGGTGTCGGATTTTTCCGCACATCATAGTGGAAGCTATTGGTATAATATTCTTTGTCGGTAATATTTTCAACTTCACCGAATTTTTCGGTATCTAAGCGACAGAAACGATCGGTCAAGCTTTCACTAGGGGTCGAGTACACACTGAAATGATAGCCGTATTCATCGCCCCAGGCATCGGCATGAGCTTTCAATTCTTTCACGATCGCCATCGTAAAGGCCTTTGCTTCTGGGTCTTGTTCCCAAGTTCCACCGTAAAAAGCCGAAGCAGCTTCGTATAAACCAATGTAACCAAGCGAAACAGTGGCACGTTTGTTTTTGAATAATTCGTTGACATTGTCTTTGCGATCCAAACGTTCACCGAAAGCCCCATACATATAAAGGATCGGCGCATTGGCGGGACTCGCTTCTTTACAGCGTTCCACTCGATAGACAAGGGCATCTTTAACGATTTGCAGACGGTCCTCCAGCAGTGACCAGAATTTTTCTTGATCGCCATTTGCTTCTAAGGCGATCCGTGGAATATTCAATGTCACGACACCTAGATTCATCCGACCGACATTGATTTCTTCACCACGTTCGTTTTTCCAGCCTTGCAAGAAAGAACGACAGCCCATCGGCACTTTAAAGCTGCCAGTCAATTCAACCAATTTATCATAATTCAAAATATCCGGATACATCCGTTTAGTGGCACATTCTAAAGCCAGTTCTTTAATATCATAGTTCGGATCGGTAGGTGCCAAGTTGACCCCACGGCGAATACTAAAAATCAATTTCGGGAAAATAGCAGTACGCTTTTCACTGCCTAACCCGTTGATGCGAATTTGGAGAATCGCTCGTTGAATTTCCCGTTCGAACCAGTTGGTTCCTAAACCAAAGCCAAGGGAAGTAAACGGCGTTTGTCCGTTAGAGGTGAATAACGTATTGATTTCGTATTCTAGACTTTGCATTGCATCGTAGATATCTTTGCGGGTTTTGCTCTTCGCGTAAGCTTCCCGACGTTCGGGTGTCTCAATCCATTCTTCGGCATCTTTTAAATGTTTTTGGTAATTCAACTCAGCAAAAGGAGCCAATAATTCATCTGTTCGATCAGCAGAACAGCCACCATATTGACTCGATGCTACATTTGCAATGATTTGTGAGATTTGAGCGGTGGCCGTTTGGATCGATTTTGGCGATTCCACTTCGGCGTTCCCAATTTTAAATCCATTATTTAGCATGCCTTTAAAATCGATTAGGCAGCAGTTAGTCATTGGGGTATATGGATGATAATCCAAGTCATGGTAATGAATGTCGCCTTTTTGGTGGGCATTTGCCACGTGAGGAGGCAGCATTTTCAAACCAATCGATTTTCCTACGATCCCAGCGGTCAAATCACGTTGTGTGTTGAACACGTTACTATCCTTATTGGCATTTTCATTGACGACCGATTGATCTTTATTCATCAATTTATTGATCGTAAAGTTGATGTCTGTTGCTTTGCTGCGTTCGAAATCACGATGGGTCCGGTAGTTGATATATTCTTCAGCCAAGGCATACTCGTTCTTTGCTAACAAGATATGCTCGACGATATTTTGGATCTCATAGATTTTTACATTTGTACGAAAACGTTCCGCGATCTCGTGATCGACACTGTCAACGATCTCGGTGATTTTTTCGTGGTCGATGGGAGAAAGCTCACCGTTGATTTTTCTCAGGGCTTTCACTAACGCATCATAAATTTTTTGATCATCAAAATCGACAAGCCGTCCATCACGTTTTACGATTTTTAACTGACGCAAAGCGGACTGTCTTTCCAACCCTTGCTCAGGATTTCTCTTAATGTTCATCATTTCTACCACTCCTTATCTTCCACAATATAATAAAACAAATTGTAGAAATGAGCAACTATATATAGTAGTCGAAAAGGGTTTGTGTTTTGGATATACACAATATATGGTGTATATTCATTGAGGTGTTTTCGAGAAAACTTGATAAGATTAAGGATTTGGTTGTTCCATGTTTCACATAATGAATAAAAACTTTTTTAAATTTATTTTTTCTCTGTTTTGAAGCAGAAGTATTCAATGATAAAGTATGCTACCATAAGGAGAGAATTTTTTTAAAGGAGGGTTCTGTGTGAAAAATATGATCGATGTGAAGCATCTGACAAAAAGTTACGGCACCCGTTTCAATCAAACCAAAGTATTAGATAACCTTTCTTTTGCAGTGGATCAAGGAGAATTTGTTGGGGTCATGGGGCCAAGCGGTGCTGGGAAAACGACCTTGATGAATCTTTTGTCTTCAATCATGCGACCTAGCTTAGGCTCGATCTATATCGATGGCAAAGACATTACCCGAATGTCGGAAAAAGCCCTCAGCGATTTTCGCCGTCAGCAGATTGGCTTCATCTTTCAAGATTTTAATCTTTTAGAGACATTGACAGCCAGAGACAATATTTTGCTGCCTTTAGCGATTGATCGCTTGCCCGTGAAGGAAACCCAAGTACGTATCGAGGAGACGGCCAATTTGTTAGGGATCGAACACTTATTGGATCGCTACCCAGAAGAATTGTCTGTAGGGCAAAAACAAAGGGTCGCTGCTGCTCGGGCGATCATCAGTCGTCCGGCGGTCCTTTTTGCTGATGAACCCACGGGAGCCCTTGATTCAAAAGCGGCAACAGAATTGTTACGGTATTTAGCGCAAATCAATCAACAAGAAAAAACGACGATCTTGATGGTCACCCACGATCCTTTTACCGCCAGCTACTGCAATCGGATTCTGTTCATTCGCGATGGTGTCTTCTTTGCGGAAGTTGTCAAAAAAGGCAGCCGTCAGGAATTTTTCGAAAAAATCATCGATATGCAGGCTACGATTGGAGGCGGTCCGCGCCATGTTGTTTAAAATCGGCTGGCGGAGTTTTTTGCGGCAGTTTCGCAATTATATGGTGTATTTTATTTGTATGATGACCGCCGTGATGATTTTTTATTCCTTTAACGCCTTGATGAATGATCGTCTACTGAATCAACGGGTCCAGCAAGACATCCGCATTGAAGGGGTTTTAGGATTCGGCAGCAGTGTGGTTGCCTTTGTCGTCTTGTTTTTTATGCTGAGTGCCAATCATTTTTTTCTTAGTCAGCGACAAAAAGAAATCAGTGTTTACCAGCTTTTGGGGTTGCGGCAAGGTCGTCTTGCTTGGCTGTTGCTACGGGAAACGTTTTTACTAAATTTTTTCTCTCTAGTGACCGGTATCTTTATGGGAATTATTTTTTCAAAATTCTTCTCAATGATTTTGATTCGGGCGATGGGCCTAAATTTGACCAGTCATTTCTTTAATTCACCGCAATCGATTTTTTCGACGGTCTTTGTCTTTATCGCCGCAATGATTATATTGAGTATTCAAGTGATCCTTTTTGTTTGGCGTACCCCAATGAGTGAATTGATCAAGACCGAATACCGCTTACCGATCAAAAAAATGAAAATGACTCCGTTTCGTACATTGATGGGGGTCCTAGGTCTGATTTTACTTGGGGTAGGGTATTATCTGTCATTGACCCTAAGGGAAACATGGACCAACTATATCACGTATACGCAAGATTTTTCAGCGATTCTATGGATCCCTTTACTGATTCTATTTTGCTGTATAACGGCAACCTATCTCTTTTTTGATTGTTCCTTGCCAGCACTGTTGTATTTTTTGAGTAAACCAAAAAAACGCCTTATCAAAGGGGCGAAGTTGATTGCTTACAATAACGTGCGTGCTTACTTGCAAAGGACGTGGAAAAGCTACGCCCTTTTGACGATTATCACTGCAATCGCGATTTCATTGATAGGGGGAACAATGGGGGTCATCTCTTTGAATTACCAAGCAACGAACCGTATCTATCCAACTTCCTTTCAGGTGTCAGGAGAGCAGGCAGGGGCCTTGCGTACCCTTTTAGAAAAGTCGGATGTGCCAATTACAGCGGAACAAGCAATTCCCTACAAAATGACCAATATGACGGTGCAGACACGCTACCTAGGAGAGTTGCAAGATGAAAGTGTCGAAAATATGATGGTGAATCTGGTGGCACTTTCGGATTATCAGCGTCTGCGAAAACTGGTTCCGGGTGCTCCTGAGATTCGACTGAGTACTGATAAGCAAGCTGTACTTTTTGACAGTCAATACGACGTAACTCGCTCATTTATCACATATCGCGATGAAGTCAAAGTCGGCAGTCAGCATAATTTTAAACTCATTCAAGCCGAACAAGATTATTTTGGTGATAGTGCTTTACGCTATTCTTTACCCAATGTCCTTGTCATTCAAGATGAGGCGTACCAACAAATCAAAGGATTCACCTATACCATTGCTTATTTACAGACCGAAAAGGTGCAAACAGACGCGCTGACACAGTTGTTGGATGAAGAGCTGCCAATCGAGTGGGCGCATCCATTGACCTATGAATTTAGCGACGACCAAAAAAACGTACGCTTTTATCCAGAGACCGCTCGGGATTCAAGTAGTGATAGTGGTCAGACGACCGCATATCGGCTAACGTTAGCCAATCGCTTTACAACAATGCGCGGGGTGCGACGACAAGCAGGAATCATTTTGTTCGTATCGCTATTTGTTGGGGTGATCGTTTTGATCACCACGTCTAGTAGTTTGATCGTTCGGCAATTTTCTAACACGGAGCGGGAAAAGTACAATTACCGACTATTGACAAAATTAGGCTACACCCGTAATGAAGTGCGCAAGTTGGTGTACTGGCAAAACATTTGGATTTTTATGCCTGGCACCTTATTGGCGATTTTGCATGCGGTATTTGCCATCAATACTTTCACACAGATCATCGATAGTCCCGGGTATTGGGTTGCTCATTTGTTTGCAGCAGTGGCAGCAGTCGTCTATCTGTTTGCCTATTTGATTACCGTCAAGCTGTGTCTGCGGATTATTGAAACTTGATCTATTTATACGATAAAACGATTCTAGGAAACTAGGATCGTTTTTTTTCGTTTAACCAATCTTTTTGTATTTCCCTCTGGCACCAGATTAAGAGAATGGTATAATCATAATCAATGAGACAAAGGAGGAAGCAAGATGGAGAAAAAAGAAGAACAGCTTTTAATAGACCTAACGACTGCACGTGGGGTTCCTGGGAATGAGGAGGAAGTGCGTGAAGTCTTTAAAGAATATGCCAAAGACTTTGCTGAAGATATCTTTTTTGATGGTTTAGGAAGTGTCATTGCCAAACATGTTGGTGATGGCGGCGGTCCGAAAATTTTTATTTCGGGACATATGGATGAAGTCGGCTTTATGGTAACAAAAATCACAGAAAAAGGCTTTATTGAATTTCAAACCCTTGGGGGCTGGTGGGGGCAAGTGATGCTGGCACAGCAAGTGGAGATCAAAACCAATGAAGGCAAAGTGATCCACGGTGTCGTCGGCTCAAAACCACCCCATGTGTTGAGTCCAGAGACTCGAAACAAACCTTACGATATCAAAGATATGTTCATCGATATTGGCGCGTCAAGCGAAGAGGAAGCCAAAGGCTGGGGCATCCGTCCTGGAGACATGATCACCCCTTATATCCAATACAAACGGATGAACGACAGCAAATTTTTGCTAGCAAAAGCTTGGGACAATCGAATCGGTACGGCGGTATCACTGCGGGTATTAGAAACCTTGGCAGCAGAAGGACATCCAAACTGCTTGTTTGCCGGCAGTGACGTGATGGAAGAAGTTGGCCTAAGAGGTGCGCGAACAAGCACTCATTTAGTGAATCCTGATATCGCTATCGCCCTAGATACTGGTACTGCTGGGGACACACCTGGAATGACGCCAAAAGAAGCGGATTCTGTGTTAGGGAAAGGCCCACAAGTCTTGATTTTCGATGCTTCCATGATTCCTCACAAGAAATTATTGAATTTTGTGATCGATGTCGCCGAAGAGATGGAAATTCCTTTCCAATATACCGTGATCACTGGTGGAGGAACCGATGCTGGTCAAATGCATTTGACTCGTGATGGGGTCCCTTCGATCGCTATTACCGTGCCCGTTCGTTACCTGCATTCTCATACTTCTGTCATTCATGAGGATGACTACTTCAATACAGTCAAGCTTGTAACGGAAGTGGTTCGCCGCTTAGACGATAAAACCGTTAAAGCATTGCGCAGTTATTAAGGTGAGATTATGAGATCAAACACAATGATTCGTGAGACGGCTAAAAACTCCTTGCGCGGATTCTGGGGAACGTTCGTCTTAAGTATTTTAGCGACGGTTGCCGTACAAGCGGTGGTCAGCTCGCTTTTTAGTAGTATTGGGACTTCTTTTGGTGCAAACAATGCAGAGAGCTGGATCGATCTGATCTTGGACAATTTTGTCTTCTTTGCGTTTTCGGTAGCATTGAGTATTATGGCACTCTATCTGGTTCGTGGCAGAGGAATCCAGGTGGCGGATATTTTTCTCGTCTTTGATAAGCGTCTGTATGTACCGTTTTTGTTATTAAACTTAGTGAGCGCGCTTTTAAATTATCTTTTGAGTTTTGCGATTTTCTTACCGCAATTTGTCTTATCAGGCCTTAATCAATATTTGGGCTTGGTATTCAATTTTAATCGGGGAATTTCTATTGATGTATCGATGTTTAACGGTTCGATCGCTTTTGTGGTTGGGACGATTCTCTCCATCATCTTGTTCTTCTTTTTGTCGCAAGTTGTTACCGGTGTGATCCAATTAGCAATCTATCTGCGCTATGATCAGCCTGAATTAGGAGTCCTTCAATCAATTAAAGCAGCTTTCGCTCTCTTGCGACCGCATCTGGGCCAATACATTTGGCTGCAATTATCATTGATTGGCTGGTTTATTCTGGGTTTCTTGGCGCTTATGATTGGGATGTTGTGGGCAAACGCCTATGCGTATGCGGTCAACGCAGCATTCTATGAAGAATTGATCAATGAACAACGAGCGCTGATCAGATAAGTAAAAAAAGACGACGTACCATTGGAATGGTTCCTTAAGGATAGAGTAGAACACTCATTCAAGGGATTCATCAATAGACGTCGTTTTTTTCTCATTTTCTTGATCCTTTTTCGCAAAAAAAAATGGTCAGATTTTAGTCAAATCAGCTGAGATGTGATAGCATAAAAGAAGTAGAAAATCAGCTGGAGCCAAAGAGGAGGAAACACATGTGAAAATAACTGTCTTAGGTTGTTTAGGTGCCTATCCGTATAATGGTGAAGGGACTACTGGCTATTTAGTAGAGTCAGATGGCTTTCATTTGCTGCTTGATGCGGGAAGTACCACCTTGGTCCAATTAGAAAAGATCCTTGATCCCTTAGACTTAGATGCAGTGATTTTGACACATTACCATCACGATCATATTGCGGATCTGGGGGTATTACAATACTATTGGCAATTATATCCCGAAAACGAAGAACGGCAGGTTTTGCCGATCTACGGTCATGGGGAGGACAGGGTTCATTTTGAAAGTCTGACGATGCCGGGAGTGACCCAAGGATTTGATTACCTTCAGTCTGAGTCGTTGGAATTGGGCCCGTTCACCATTACCTTTATGAAAACGATTCATCCAGTCACTTGCTATGCCATGCGATTTGTTGAGAAAAGTACGGGCAAGGTCTTTGTTTTTACTGGAGACTCTGGCTATTTAGAATCTTTCGTTCCGTTTGCTGAAGGGGCTGACTTATTCTTGGCAGATACTTATCTTTTTGCAGGAAATGAGCGGCACAAGGCTCATTTTACTTCAAAAGAAGCAGGGGAGATCGCCCATGCAGCGCAGGTGAAAAAATTAATGTTGACGCATTTGCCGCAACACGGTGACTTAGAACAGTTACGAGAAGAGGCTGCGCTAGCTGCCAATGGAATCCCTGTTGAGTTGGCGGCTGTTCAAAAAATAGTAGAAATCATCTAATTAGGAGGAACGAATAGTATGCTTTTTGTACCGAATGAACTGAACGACCCACGCATCAATTTAGCCATCGAGATTTTTCTTCTTCAAGAAATGAAAGTGGATGAACCAATCTTACTTTTTTACATTAATGAACCATCGATTATCATTGGACGCAATCAAAATACGATCGAAGAGATCAATAAGGAATATGTGGATGAACATGGGATTCATGTCGTTCGTCGTTTCAGCGGCGGCGGTGCAGTCTATCATGATTTCGGAAACTTGAATTTCAGCTTTATTATGCCTGACGATGGCAATTCTTTCAGAGATTTTGAAAAACTGACCAAACCAATCGTCCAAGCCTTGCATGAGATGGGTGTTGAAGGGGCGCAACTAAAAGGGCGCAACGACCTTGTGATCAATGACATGAAGTTTTCTGGGAATGCGATGTACGCAACGAATGGCCGGATGTTTGCTCATGGGACGATCATGTTTGACAGTGACATCAATGAAGTGGTCAACGCCTTGAAAGTCCGCAAAGACAAAATCGAATCAAAAGGCATCAAATCGATCCGCTCAAGAGTGACCAACATCAAACCATTCTTGCCAAAAGAGAAGCAAGACATGACGACTGAAGAGTTCCGTCAAGAAATCTTATTGAAGATTTTTGGTGTCGATTCCGTGGAAGAAGTCAAAACCTATGAACTGACTGAAGAGGATTGGGTCAAGATCAATGAGATTTCCGATAAGTATTATCGCAACTGGGATTGGAATTACGGTAAATCTCCAGCTTTTGATATTGAACGCCGTCATCGCTTCCCAATCGGCTCCATCGAAGTTCGTTTGAATGTGGCAGAAGGAAAAATCACGGATGCCAAAATCTTTGGCGACTTTTTCGGACTAGGGGACATTGCAGATGTCGAACAAGCCCTGATCGGTACTCGTTATGCCAAGGAAGATTTGGCACAAGTCATCGCCAACATTGATGTCAAAAAATATTTTGGCAACATCACGCCTGAAGATTTTCTTTCATTGATTTATTAATCAAAAAACGAAGCAGCCTTTTCAATCTGGCTGCTTCGTTTTTTCTATTAGTATGCGCGGGCGATCCAAACGGTATGCTTGGCAGGTTTGCCACTGACGATATCGACTGTTTTTTCCATTGGTGCTTCAAACGGAATGTTTCGGGTAGTAAAGCCGGTTTCTTCTTTGATTTTCGCTTCCGTTTCTTCCGAGCCGTCCCAACCGATCAAAACAAAGCCAGTCACTTTGTCTTCTTGTTTGCACGTTTCGATATGGGCTTTTAGTTCATCCAATGTATCGATGTTGGTGTACTCATTATCTTTGTTACGTTCCTTCGCAGCTGCCAATAAGCGTGGGGTCATTGCTTGCAGTTCTTGATCAACGAAGGCTTCCAAGTCCTCAAGAGCGACTGTTTGCTTGTCAGTCAAGTCGCGGACTTTGACCATCACTTTGCCAGCTTCTAAATCTCTTGGGCCACATTCGATTCGCAAGCAAGCGCCTTTTAGTTCCCATTCATTGAACTTATAGCCAGGTGAGTTATCAGAATCATCCAATCGAACACGAATGCCCTTGGCTTTAAAGTTGGCATACAGTTCTTCTAATTTTTCTAAGATGGCTGGATTCTTTTTCCATGGACCGACTGGTAACAACACAACTTGGGTTGGTGCAATGGTTGGTGGGAAAACTAACCCATTTTCATCGCCATGGGTCATGATCAAGGCCCCCAACAAGCGGGTAGAGACACCCCAAGAGGTTGTGTGGGCATGGACATGCTTGTTTTCTTTCGTTAAATACGTAATATCAAATGCTTCAGCAAATTTTGTCCCCATGTAGTGGCTGGTTCCTGCTTGGACTGCTTTGCCGTCTTTCATCATCGCTTCGATCGAATAAGTATCAACTGCTCCAGCAAAACGCTCAGAAGGGGTTTTTTGTCCGCGATAAACAGGGATCGCTAGGAATTCTTCGCAAAGGCGGGCATATTCATCCAAGATTTTCATGGTGCGTTGACGTGCATCTTCTTCGTTTTCATGAGCGGTATGACCTTCTTGCCATAAAAACTCTGAGGTACGCAAGAAAGGCAATGTTTTCTTTTCCCAACGAAAGACGTTTGCCCATTGATTGATTTCGTAAGGTAGGTCACGATAGGAGTTGATCCAATCAGAAAAGGCAGAGCCAATCATGGTTTCTGAGGTTGGACGCAAGGCCAAAGGTTCTTCCAATTTTTCATTGCCGACTTCTGTGACCCATGGCAATTCAGGCGCAAAACCTTCAATATGATCGGCTTCTTTCATAAAGAAATTTTGCGGAATCAGCATTGGGAAGTACGCATTGCGAATGCCCTCTTTTTTCAAGAATCGATTGAACTCTTCTTGGATATGCTCCCAAAGTTCGAAGCCGTCAGGACGGAAAATAATGGAGCCTTTCACTGGGGAGTAAGCCATCAATTCGGCTTTTTGGATCGTTTGGATA
Source organism: Enterococcus sp. 4E1_DIV0656 (assembly GCF_002140695.1). Taxonomy (NCBI): domain Bacteria; kingdom Bacillati; phylum Bacillota; class Bacilli; order Lactobacillales; family Enterococcaceae; genus Enterococcus; species Enterococcus sp. 4E1_DIV0656. The sequence goes on from NZ_NGLF01000001.1 coordinate 2,434,053, forward strand.
TACCATTCTGTAAAATCATTTTTTTGTGTCATTCTTTTTCCTCCTTAAAAAAATAAAAAAGCATCTCGTCCTAAAAAAGGACGAAATGCTTGGATTTCGCGGTACCACCTTTGTTGATTATCTATCGGGATAATCCAACTCGTAAAGGATAAGGCCTTTCCACCGACCGTTTTGCGGTCATTGCCATTGGGTAGGTTCATTTTATCAGTGGGTGTCGATTTTTCAGCTGCCATCGACTCTCTAAGACCATCATAAAACTACTATTCCAATGCTTGTTGCTGTTCTTTATCATGCTAAAGCGAAAAAGCGAAAAAAGCAAGAGTTTTTTCGCTTTTTCTTAAAATCGCTCCTTTAAAACTAATGTAGCAAGACGGTCAGTCGAAAGACAGCGGATCTATTTTCGCCCTAAGTGTCAAATGCAAGAGGTGAAGCCCGTCAGTTTCTTCAATCCGGATACTTCCTTGGTAGGCTAAACAAAGTTGTTCTAGCATTTGCATGTCAGCCTGCATCGCCTGTCGTTTGGTTTCATTGTTCTGTAGTTTTTCTGCTTCTTCATTTGAGAGAAGCGGCATTTGGCAGTCGATATGCAACTGGCCGTTCGTGTCATTCACCCTCAACGCGAGTCTTCGCTTTTGAGGATCAGTGACCGCACAAGTGTATCGGATGGCGTACTCTAGGCAATGAGCGATCAAGGATAGACGATCATTTTCCGCCAATTGTTCCAGTGGTTCTATGATGCCATCACAGGCAAAGGTGATCCTTTTTTGAGCAGCTGTGTGTTTATAATTAGCAAGCAGCATCGTCGTGAGTGATTCTTTTTCAACGGAAGGACTCGTTAACTGCTGCTTGATCTGTTCTTCAATCTCACTAAGGCCTTCATAGGCCGCTGCCAACTGCTGATCTTCTAACATATCCTTGACCGTATGGGTTCTTTGTTTGATGGTCCGTAAAACTTGCTGCCATTTTAACGTTTGTTCAGGGCTGATCGCTTGTTGGTTCTCATATAAACGCACTTTGATGTCTGCTGTATCGATCTGCTTATTTTTACCCTCGCTGGCAAAAAAGAGTTCAAGGAAGCCGTAGCAAGTAAAAATGATAATTAATAAGAAAAAGATGATCGAACGCCAATTGATATCAGATTGTGGCAAAACTAAAATATCCTGAATATACAAGAAACAATGACCAATAGCCGCAATCACGATCCAAGGCGCACAAATGACATAAAAAGGATTTTTTTTCAATGCTTCATAGATTGCTGCAAAAGAAGTAACGAAGGTACTGGTAATATTCAACAAGAACATATAATTCATGATGACGGGCAAACTTTGTGCTTGGAAAAGTGCGAAAAGTATCGCTAACAGACCGAATGAATAGTGGAAGTATAACCATTTCTGGTAGTACTTGCGAATAAAATGCATATTCGTGCAGTAAAAGCCGATCAAAAACATTGGTGTAATAATAGAAAGAATATTTAACATTACAGAGTTGACGATTGGGGGAAACAGTAGTCCACCAAGCATATCGCTGAAGCCCGCTTCCAAGCCTGCTGTTAAGGCAAAGCCGCTGAATAAGAGAGAAGATGTTTTCAGCCTTCGTTGATTGATAAAAGAAACTAAGACATAAAATAAATTGATGATACAAATAAAACCAGTAAATAAAAGAATGTAAATATTTAAAATTGACAGACTGAAGACATAGCCGATCAGTGCATTTGCAGGGCCAAAAAAGACTTCTGCTGGGAAGCCAGAATAGGTGTCAAAAGGACTAGTCACGTATATTTTCAAGGTTTTACCAACATAATCCTCAGGCAAGGTGATAAAAGACAATGTTTTGCCTGGATGATTGAGAGTCAGTGGATCATTGGGCTCATCGTTGGTGTAAATTTCTTGGTCATCGAGATAGACAGTCATGTGTTGATGATCGCCAATTAGTAACATTGTAGGGTATTTATAATCGTTGGTCATTTTTCGCTTCATCACAAAACGATCATTCGCTTTTACACTAGGTAAATGTTTCACATAACGACTAATAAAAGTAGATTCGGGATTGTCCTCAGCATAGAAAATCCAGTCTTCCTTTTTCTCCACTGCATGGATATCAGAAGTTGGGAATAAAAAAAGAACGAGAAAAAAGACAATACTTCCCAGTAAAAATAGGACCAGAAGGATGAAGGGAATCCAACGCTTTAAAAAAAACTTGTTATTTAAAAAAGGCATACTTTTTCTCCTCTGTTTTTTAATCGCCTTTAGCATAATATAAAGAAAAAAATAGAGTTATGTTATAGAATCATAAAAGAAACTGAGGTTTAGAAGGAGAATAGAAAATGAAGCTTTTTCCAAAACAAAGTATCATGCTCTCACTTTTTGTACTGATGTTCATGCTGCTGTCTGTACTAATTGTGGTGATCCCACATGCGTTTGGTTTCACAATGGCTATTGTTGCTAGTGATGCAATGGAACCGACATATTCTGAAGGGACACTCCTTTTTGTAAAAAAAGCTTCTGAAGATAATTTAGTGGTTGGCAACGAAGTAACGTATTATGTTGATCAAGGTAGACAGATGCGGACGCGGCGAATCGTTGCGGTTGGGGAAAATCAATCGGTGCTCTATACCATTGGCGACAATCAAAATCAGATGGAACCAAACGAAATTCAAAAAAGTCAATTGATTGGCCAGCCGATATTTTATATTCCCAAAGTAGGGGCCTGGTTGAACCAAACGACGATCCAGCTGTTTAAAAACATGTATCTTCTTTTCGCCTTGTATATATTAGCAACGACGATGTTTGTTACGTTTTACCAAATCAAATCTGGCTCAGTAAAAAAGACGATCACTTCTTAATAAATCAATGAAAAAAGACAAAGAAACCCTTACGTTTCTTTGTCTTTTTGTCTCTTTCCCCTTTATAGGATGAGTGTTCCGCCAAGTCCCACCATCAAACATAAGGATAAAAACAGCGTATCCATAAAAGTGATTCGAAATGTCTTGGCATAAGTTCGCTTTCCTTCACCGTCGAAACCTCTTGAAAGCATTGCCGTCGCCAAAAGTTCGGACCAGCGAATGGATTTGACGAGTAAAGGAATCAACATTTTGAAAGAAAACGAATTGACTGAGATTCCTCTGGAACGCATGCTATTGCGGATGTTTTGATACTCTGCTGGAATGATCGGAGCAATTTGAAACGCAGCGAGCAGACCGTACGCAAAAACGGCAGGTAGATGCAGCTGTTGCTGCAGCGAATAAATCAATTCATTGATCGTGGTCGTCACACTGAAGGAACTGCCCAGAATACCGAAGCAGTAGATACGGCTCGCCATGTCAAGCCCATAGTGAATAGCTGTCGTTGAGGAGGGATCGCCTTGATGGTCTTGATAGTAAAGGAGACCAGTGAAAAAGACCCCTACAGCTGCCAATGTCAATGCAGAAAAGAGCAAAAGACTTTTTTTCAAGGAGCGCTCTTTTACAGTAATAACGAAGAATAGGACAGAGAGCAATAAATTCAATCTGAAATTATTTTGAAAAGAAACCACTAAGGCGAGTCCTAAAATGGCGAATAACTTGACTGTGGGATTGAGTGTACGCATCTGCGACCTCCTTTTGATAGCAATTGAAATCAATGATTTGCGAGCAAAACTGTTGCAACAATAAAACATCGTGACTAACGATCAAAACTAACGTGCCAGTGGTTGCTTTAGCAGCTAATAGCTCCATGATCTGCCAAGCTTGTGTGACATCTTGACCATATGTCGGCTCGTCTACTAGCAGTAGGTCGACCGGGCGCTGCAGTAAGGAGGCAACAGCCAAGCGTCGTTGCTGTCCTTGACTCAGTAGAAAAGGCGACTGGGCACTCTTGTTTTGCAGACGCAATTTTTCGAGTAGTTTTTCGCTCTCGGTCGGGGCGCTTCCTTGGCTAAGCTCTTGCGCAACGGTAGCTGCCAAAAATTGGTCTTGCGGATTTTGCATGATCCAACTGATGGAGCGAAAAGGTGACGGATACTTCTTGATTGGTTTACCTGCCAAAAGAATATCCCCCTTATAGGCCTGCTGCTGTAAAATAGCTTTTAAAAACGAAGACTTGCCGCTGCCGCTACGTCCAGTGATTCCAATCAGTGAGCCCTTATCAAAGGCAAGATCTGGGAAAACAATTTCATGGTTTCGGATGGGTAATCGGAAATTTTGAAATGAAAGCCGTTTTTCGTTAGAAGTCGATTTAATGTTCACAAGCGGCAGCGACTTGCGTAGGTGCTGATCAAGTTGGCGGAGCGCTGCTTGATTGATCGTTCTGAATTCCTCTTCAATCAGCAGCCACTCATCGACCCAGTTAGCGGTCTCTTTGATTTGATGATCGATCAATAAAATACCAAGAGCATTTTTGTGTTGGATTTGCTGCAGCTTTCGTATGACTTTTTGACTTGTGTCCGAATCCAAATTGGCAAAGGGTTCGTCCAAAAGCAAGTAACGACTTTTTAATATCAGACAACAAGCCAATGCGGCTAGCTGTTTTTCACCACCAGACAAGGTCGTGAAAGGTTGATCAGCAAGGTGGGTAATCTCGCAAAATGCCAAAGCTTCAGCCACTTTGTTTGGCATGTCTTTTTGGGGAATACATTGATTCTCTAAACAGAAAAGCAACTCTTCGCGAGGTGTTGCCATGCAAAATTGCATATCAGGATTTTGAAACAATAAGCTGACGGACGTGCTTCTTTCCCGGATGGAAAGCTGGTTCATCGTTTGGCCGTCAATCGTATACGTCCCTCCATCAAACCCCTTCTCATTTAGTCCCGCTAAGAGATGGAAAAGGGTGCTTTTTCCTGTTCCTGAAGCACCATAAATCCCTTTTGTTTCACCAGGGGCCAAAGACAGAGTCAATTTAAGTCGCTTTTGATCCACCAAAAAACTGCCGTTTTTTACCGACAGGCTCATGCGGTTTTCCGTTTGACGATGACCGTTTGATCTTCAGCAATGGGGTAACTGTTGAGAACCCCCATCCGTGTCAGGTGGTCACAGACGATCTTCACTAAAAAGGCTGAAAAGAATAACGAAGAAAGCAAGCGAATAAGAAAGATCGCCAACAGCAACTGCCATTGTAGGTTAATGAAATTTGACCGAATGATTCCCCAAAGAAAACTCGTGATCGTGGCGCCCACGGCTCCAGTAACTAAAGGGAACCACCCGTATCGTCGGTAGCGGCCTAATGCAAAGCCGGCTTCTGTTCCGATCCCCTGTACAAAACCGCTAATAAAAATGATAGGTCCATAAAAATTTCCCATAAACACTTCTAAAAGAGCCGCAATCATTTCAGTGATCGTAGCTGCTCCCGGCTTACGTAGCACATATCCGGCAAAAGCTGCCGCCATGAACCAAACACCAAAGATAAACTCATTGGCTAAGACAGATAAACCAAAGGGCGTTAGAAGCGTACCTAACAACAATCCGAAATGGACAGCCCCAAGATAGATCACGCCAAAAATCAACGAAGCAATTCCTACCATGATGACATCTTTCAAAGCCCACTTAGTCATGTGGCATCGCCTCCTTTTTTGAAGGGCTATTGACCGAAACAGTCGCTTCCAGAACATAGTGGGGGAGATGGTCATGGGCATAAGCTAATGCGGCTTCAAAATACGCAAAGAGTTGGCTTGCTGATCCGGTCAGCATCGTCACATAGTGAGCGGAACGAGGGCTCAAGCCATGAGTCTCTGCCAGTTGGACGATCGTGGCGATTTCTTCCATATAATGATTTTCGCCAAATACGTAAAACGAATATTTGCAATCAACCAAAAAGTCACCATTCGCAAGGTTCTTTCCTTTATTGGGTTGCGCCTGTTCGCCATTCAAGAATGTGTCACCCGCAGTGTCTCCGGGACAGCCTTTGGAAAAAGTAAACTCACCCACGAGGTGTGTCTTTGATTCGTAGGCGTTGATAAATAGCGCCTCTGCTGCGTCTATGACACTAGGCGCTTCCCCTCGAAAAAGGGTACTGAACAGATCGGTCTGCTGCCAAACAGCGCTCGTATTCGTTTTTTCGATACTTGTTAAAATTTGTTGCGCGAAATGGTCTTTCATTGGGTACAAGCTAACTCGGCACCCCGTGATATCGATCCCATCTGCCGCACAGGCGATTGGTTCATTTGTCATTTTTCTCTTCTCCTCTCGATGGTTTTTCTGTCTACAAAAAAAGCGTTCCTCCTTTTTCTATCCACACGTAGACAGAAAAAATGGGAACGCGAAAAATCATGCGCTGCCACTTCCCTACGTTGGTACTAACCAAATCAGGTTCTAAGGGACCAGACATACGTCTATCTCAGCATAAAGCGCCCCTAGTGGATAATCTTCTATTCAATTACCCCCCGAGTGTAGCACAGGAGGCGACAAAGGACAATAGATAGCGATTTTCGTCATTTGCCAATTGTTGCCGAATCAACCGATCCATTCAGTAAGTTAATAATGATATCAGCAGTGGTACATATGAAAGTTTTTACATATAAAAAAACATCTTGAAAAGCTATTGACAAGGAGTAAATAGTTGTGTAAAGTAGAAAACCGATGGTAAAACGTAAACGTTACGTTTTGTTTTTGTAAATCGTAATTGATTTATCAGTGTTTTGCCGAGGAAAAGGAAATATGGAAAAATAAAAAGGAGTGTATTTTGAAAATGAAGAAGTTTTTTAAAATAACGATGTTATCAACAGTAGCCCTAGCTTTGGCGGCCTGTGGACAAGGAGGCTCTGATGCAACTGAACAATCAGGCAACGCTGCTTCTGATAATGAACAAATCCAGGTCATGGCTACGTTTTATCCGATATATGATTTTACTCGTCAAGTTGTAGGGGATGAAGGGGAGGTTGAATTATTGATGCCCGCGGGCACTGATTCCCACGATTATGAACCTTCTGCAAAAGATATGGCAAAGATCCAAGATGCGGATGTTTTCGTCTACAACAATGAGAACATGGAAATGTGGGTTCCTTCGATTGAAGCCACGTTAAATGACGGGGATGTGACAGTGGTTAAAGCCACAGAAGGAATGGTCCTGTTACCCGGTGACGATGACCACGACCACGATCACGATCATGACCACGGCGATGATGGTCATTCTCATGAATTAGATCCCCATGTCTGGTTAGCCCCAAGCTTAGCCATGAAACAAGTAGAGGCTATCCGTGACCAGCTGAGTGAGGCTTATCCAGCGAAAGCGACAGCCTTTGCTGAAAATGCTGCAAATTATTTAGCACAGTTACAAGATCTTCATGAATCGTATGAAGAAGCATTTAGCAATCCGGCGCAAAATCATTTTGTAACGCAGCACGCCGCTTTTGGTTATTTAGCTTTAGAATACGGATTGACCCAAGTTCCGATCTCCGGTCTTTCACCAAGTGAAGAGCCTTCCGCTTCACGGATCGCAGAACTAAAAGAGTTCGTTCAAGAAACAGGCATTCAGACGATCTATTTTGAAGAAAATGCCAAAGACAGCATTGCCCGGACGTTAGCGTCAGAAGCAGGAGTCGAACTGGCTGTTTTGAATCCATTAGAAGGCTTGACCCAAGAGCAGATGGATAACGGGGAAGACTACATTTCAATTATGGAGCAAAACCGCGATGCCTTGAGAAAAACCACCGATGTAGCAAATGACAAAGAAATGGCTGAAGCCGAAAAAGAAAAAACAGTTTATAACGGCTACTTTGAGGATGCCGATGTACAAGACCGTCCTTTATCTGACTGGGCAGGAGACTGGCAATCCGTTTACCCATTTTTACAAGACGGAACATTGGATCAAGTGTTTGATTATAAAGCAAAAATGGACAAGAAAATGACAGCTGACGAATACAAAGAGTATTATACGACAGGGTATCAAACGGATGTTGCTCAGATCAAGATCACAGACAATACAATGACATTTATTTTTGATGATGGTACAGAGAAAGAAGCTAAGTATGTGTATACTGGCAAAGAGGTTTTGAACTACTCAGCTGGTAATCGTGGCGTACGCTTCTTATTTGAAAGCACCGATGAAGATGCGGCGTTCAAATATATCCAATTTAGCGACCATATGATCGCACCAGGTGCTTCACATCATTTCCATATCTACTTTGGCAACGAGAGTCATGAAGCGTTACTAGAGGAAATGGAGCATTGGCCGACCTATTACCCAACGGGGATGAGCGGATTAGAAATTGCACAGGAAATGCTCTCCCATTAAAAAAAAGATTGACAATCTTCGCTCTTTTCGTCAAAGTAAACTTGATAGGAAGGAGCGAGATTTTTTTGGAAAAAACATTGAAGAAATTAGCGAAAGTGATTGACCGGATGATGGATCACGTTGATTTGTATGGCGGACCCAGTGTGGTTAGTGACGACGATCTTGAGCATTACTTAGATCCTGTTTTTTACTTGATCTTTTGCGCGGAAACAGATGGCGGCATGACCAAACTAAAAGACAAAGTCTTTGTTGAATGGGTATATACTGAAATGCTGCCTCAAGAAGTACCGTACAGTCTAAATTTTCTTCCGTTTGCCAAAACAGCCATTGAAGACTTTTATTACTGCATGTATAAAGAAAAGCATATTACCAAATCGCAATACCTAGAAATTGCCTTTGTATTGGCTGAAAAACAACCTATCTTTTTCGCTCGGATGTCCAAACCACAGTTTTGGTCAGCTGAAAAGAAAGAAGCGATGTTAGCAATGATTAAAGACACCGATCCCGAAGAACATGATCTATTGCCCGTTGATGACCCACGGATTGCTGCAATCTCGCCAAAAATCGTCCCATTTCCAACAAAACATACGGCCTTTGATGACGCAGCAGATACGCCGGTCGCCTATCAGGTCCGTATTGATTTAGAAGGATACCGTCCGCCAATTTGGCGTCGTTTGATTATTCCTGCAGGGCTGACCTATGAACAGCTACATATTTTGATCCAGATTGCCTTTGAGTGGATGAATCAACATTTGTATTTGTTTATTGCCGGCTCGAAATCGATCGGCTTAGGCAATTCCGTTCCAACGGATGCGTCCGCTATTGACCAAGATTTTCAGTATTGTAAGTCCATGACCTATATTTATGATATGGGGGCAGATTGGACACATAAGATCAAGATTGAAAAAGTGTTGACAGCAGAGGATCATCCGAATCCGGTCGTCCCGGTTTGTATCAAAGCTGTGGGCGATGTCCCGATCGAAGATGCCTTTGATGATGATATCCGTGAACCACTGGATCGTGAGATCATCAATGAAGTTTTACTCGATTATTGGGAAACAGGAGAATATGTTTAACTAGTAGTTAGGAAATTGTCCGTAATTTTACAAGAATCAAACAGCACAACCACCAGACCGTAACGGTTCTGGTGGTTTTTTAGTGGTTTCCTATCAAAGGCGCTTCTTGATATACTCTGTCATCGGTTTGGTGTAGCACGAGAAGTCTGTTGGTTGCGCATGTACCTCATTGATCCGATTTGCTAGAAGATAACCGATGTAAGGTCCCGTCGTTAAACCGGAAGAACCTAGCCCGCTGGCGGCGAACAAATTCGTTTCATCAGGCACTTCCCCAAAGAAAGGCGCAAAATCAGAGGTGTAAGCGCGTGTGCCGACTCGCATAGTCATTGGGGCAGCAAAGAGTGCTTCGGGGTCTTCAAGAAAAGCACCGATTCCTGTCATCAATTGCTGTTGGGCTGCTTCAGTAGGTGTCAAATCCCAACCAGCATCATTTTCATGAGTAGCGCCTAATAAAATTTGACCATTAGAGAAGGGAATCAAGTCGCCTTCGCCTTCTAGCATGGCGACCGGCCAACTGTTTGTCGGCAGGTTGGTGGCAAAAGAGAGCAACTGGCCTTTTTGCGGACGGATATCAACCTGATACCCTAAAGGTGATAACAAGTCTAGTAATCCCGGTCCAGCTGTCAGGCAAAGAATCTCGGTTTCAAGAAAGTGATCCTTGGTTTTGATTTGCCAATGGTTGTCGGTTCTGACGATCTCAGCTTTTTCTTCAATAAAAGTCACTTGCTGCTGCTGAGCGTTTGCTTTTAAGTGGGCAAGATAAGCCTGACCATCTAAGCGGCCACCGCCTGTGATTCGTAAAGAGGGCATTTCTTTTAGTAATGGCAATACCTCTTTGGTTTGTGAGCCCGTCAGTAAGTCGATTTCGCCGATTCCTGGTGCCGCCTTACGTCGATTTTCAGCTAATTCTGCCAGTTCTTGAAGCGCCTTTTCTGGTCGCACTACCAAAGTGCCACATGGGGCATAGATGGATTCATCTAAAGCAAAATCCCGTACCAATTTCGGGAAGAAAGCGGCTCCGTCTTGTGCTAACTGGTACCATTTTTTATTGCGGCGTTTGGATAACCAAGGGGAAATGATGCCAGCGCTGGCAGATGTTGCTTGACCGATGAGGGAATCAATGACAGTCACGTCAAATTTGGTTTTATCAAGATAATTGGCGAGGGTCAAACCGATGATCCCACTGCCGATAATCATAACTTTTTTCATAGTAGAAGACTCCTTTGTTTGATTTCATTGAAAAGCGAATAAAAAGCGAAAGTTCTCTTAATGCCGTTTTCTTTGCGTACTTAATTGCGTATAATAAGGAAATGGAAAAGAGGGTATTATGCAAACTATTCAAACAGTCTTAAAAGAACATTTTGGCTATTCACAGTTTCGTGAAGGTCAAGAGACGATTATTCAATCTATTTTAACACAACAAAATGTTTTGGGAATCATGCCCACAGGTGGAGGGAAATCCATTTGTTATCAATTGCCAGCGCTCTTGCTGGATGGAGTGACCTTGGTCATCTCCCCTTTGATTTCATTAATGAAAGACCAAGTAGATAGCCTCGTTGATATGGGGATCCCAGCAGCGTATATCAATTCTTCCTTGACAGGAGCACAGATCAATCAACGCTTGCAAGAAGCACGCCAAGGGCGAATCAAACTGCTTTATGTTTCGCCAGAACGCTTAGACTCAGAATCTTTCCGCTACTCATTGCGGCAGATGCCGATCGCTTTATTGGCCGTTGATGAAGCCCACTGTATTTCCCAATGGGGACATGATTTTCGCCCGAGCTATCTGCGACTCGCCGAAACGATCGAAAACTGGGAGCAGAAGCCAACGATCGTTGCCCTTACCGCGACAGCTACACCCAAAGTTGCCGAAGACATCGAAAACTTACTTTCAATTCCGGCAGAAAATCAAGTCAAAACCGGGTTTGCTCGGGAAAATTTGGCTTTTCAAGTCGTCAAGGATCAAAAAGATACCTACATCACAACGTATTTGAAAATGAACCAAGGACAATCAGGTATCATTTACGCCAGTACCCGCAAGGAAGTGGAACGGATCTATCACCTGTTGAAACATGAACGCGTGTCCGTCGGGTATTACCATGGCGGACTTTCAGAAGAAGAGCGCTCATTTTTCCAAGAAGAATTTCTTTATGACCGCCTGCAAGTGATGGTAGCGACCAATGCATTCGGGATGGGAATCAACAAAAGCAATGTCCGTTTCGTGATCCATGCCCAGATACCTGGAAATTTGGAGTCTTATTATCAGGAAGCCGGGCGTGCCGGACGAGACGGCGAACCCAGTGATGCGATCTTACTTTATGCTCCACAAGACATGCAGATTCAGCAATTCTTTATCGATCAATCCGAATCAGATATTCTTTATCGCCAAAACGAATACTTGAAATTGCGGGAGATGAGCCAATACGGACATACCCAACTGTGCTTACAGCGCTATATTTTGCGTTATTTTGGAGAAGATGGTTCCGATTGCGGTCGTTGCAGCAATTGCCTTGATGAAAGAGAACAAGTGGATATCACAGTGGATACACAAAAAGTGTTGTCATGTGTGAAACGAATGGGCGAACGCTTCGGGAAAGCCTTGGTGGGGAAAGTGCTAACGGGCTCTGGCGACCAAAAAGTCAAACAGTGGGGCTTTGAAAAGTTACCAACTTATGGATTAATGAAAGATTGGTCTCAAAAGGAAGTCAATCAGCTGATCGATTATTTAACAGCATCAGGGTATCTTTTGCCGTCAGAAGGGCAATACCCTTTGTTAAGTGTGACCAATGCGGGGATTGATGTGTTGCTTGGAAAAGCAAAAGTTTATAGAAAACAAACCAAAGTCAAACAGTTAGTGGTTGATGATGAACTGTTCGATCAACTGCGCACCTTACGATTGAATCTCGCACAAGAACAAAATTTGCCGCCGTATGTCGTTTTTTCTGATAAAACACTGCGAGAATTGGCGGAAGTTCAGCCAAAAACGCCGATCGATTTTTTACAGATCAAAGGGGTTGGCCAAAACAAATTGGATAAGTATGGCGATGCCTTTTTAGCATTGCTTTCTGAATACGAAAAGACGGAAAGTGACTAAAATAGACCATTTTCTCTACGATAAGACAAAAAAACAGCAGGAAGGGACGAAAAATCAGTGATTACGATTCGACCGGCAATAGCTGCAGATCAAGCGTTTTGGTTTTCTTTGGATACTCACTTACCAAAGGAAGTCTTCGCCAAAAAGATAATGGAAAAAACTGCTTATGTGATAGTTGCAGACGAACAGCCAGTAGGGTTACTGCGCTACAATTTTTTCTGGGACACGATTCCTTTTTGTACCATGTTAGTGATCGCAGAAGCGCATCAAGGCAAGGGACTTGGGAAACGGTTGGTTACTTATTGGGAACAACAGCAAAAAGCAGCCGGCCATGCTCTTTGTTTGACTTCCACGCAAGTCGACGAGCAAGCACAGCATTTCTATCGCAACCTTGGTTACCAAGATGCCGGTGGGTTACTTTTGACAAGTCCTGGATTTGAACAGCCGATGGAATTATTTCTTATCAAACAGTTGTGATGTTTTTGCTAGCTTGTGGTACATTGATAGGAGAATGAGAAAATAGGAGCGTTTACTATGTCTTTTTTTGGAAAAATCGATTTCAATGAGTTATCAGAGACCGATCGTGCGATTTATCATTATATGTCGAGCCAAAGTGATAAGATTCCCTATATGCGGGTTCGTGAGATCGCGCTTGAATCCCACACCTCAGCTTCTTCTGTTATGCGCTTTATCCGTAAATTAGGGTATGAGAGCTTTACAGAATTTCGTACCCAGTTCAAAGCACCTGAGTTAGATGCTGTCAGTTTTTTTAGCAGTATGACCGTTTTGGATCCGGAACGCTTCCCGCGAGACATCGAAGGAAAAATCCGGCGAATCGCTGAACGAATGCTGGAATGTGAGAATATTATTTTTTATGGCATCGGTGCGTCAGGTTCAATGTGTGAATATGCTGCCCGCCGTTTTGCCACAATCGGATTTAACAGTTATGCTTTGGTGGATAATACCTATCCAATCTTTGCGAAGCTGAAACATACGTCAGACAATATGATCGTGGTCCTTTCAATCACCGGAACGACCACCGAGATCATTGAAGTGGTCAATGGCTTTCGTAATAATCCTGACTTCACCACTGTAGCAATCACCAGTGACGCCAACAGCACACTGGGGCGAATGTCCGATTATGTCTTAGACTATTCAGTTGATGTGAAACGCATCAACAAGTATGAAGATTTGACGACGCAAATTCCTTGCCTTTTCTTAGTCGAAGCGTTGTCGGAGACGGTTCGTCAGTTTTCTTTATCCTCAGGGGAATAAGCTACATTTTTCCTTTAATAAATGAAAAAAACAAACAGGTTTAATGGATCAAGAGACTTTTCTTTTGATGACTTTTGGACCTGTTTGTTTTTTTGCATTTTAGCAAGCTAATTACGGTTCAGTCTTGTTGATAGAAAATGAGAGGGACGCCTGACATGAAGCGTCGATTCAAGGTGTCGAGGATTAAAGGAATAACGTAATCTAAGATCATTGAGCTTTTTGTTGTATAAAAGGGAGATGGCAAGTTTCTAAAATAGTTGCAACAATAACATATGAATGAAACGTATGTTTTTTTTAACTTCATGCAGGATATTCATCGATCGAGGAATATCGTGAATTTTATTCTAAGTAGAACATCGATATAATTAGTATGACATGTTTGAAAACCATGGTTTTTGAGATATCAAGTACGACTACGATCAAGATAGAATGAATTCCATATAAACAGTACTATTTAGGCTTTTGTAAAGAGATTGGCTTTAATAAAATAACACATCTCAAAAACGATCGTTTTCGAAATGAACAACTCACAAGGAGGAGGGAGAATGGATATCAACGGTGCATCTATTAGAGGAAGGGCTTTGAAAGTATGTTTGGTCTTATTGTTCGCTTTCGGGTTTACAAGAACGAGTTTTGGCGAGGAGAGACGTTCAACGGAAACGGAGGGGACAGTGGGGTTTACCGGGATTTATGAGCCTTTGGATCAACCAGAACCATCTCCACCAACCGGTCCTGTTCCGCGTCCACCGCAAGACACGGGTAAACCCGGCGGGCAGCTGCCCCAGACAAACTTCATTCAACGGTTGGATTGGGTGATTCTTGGAAGTCTCTTGCTGATCACCGCACTTAACATATACGTAGTAAAACAACTTATCAAAAAAGGGAAATCAACATTCCCTAAGTGGGGCTAGATCCCATGGGGAAAATAAGAGAAATGACATTTAGGAGTGAATGCGATGAACTCATTTTTTCGCAAAAAAAATAAGTGGTTGCTGGTTCTACTTGCCTTACTCCCACTGATTACAACATTAACAATCATGAATGCCGAGACGATTTTTTCGTGGACACCAGAGGAAGAACACGAGGAGAAGGCCGACGATGAAGTGAGTGGAGAAATCTCCTTTGAGGAGGAACTGATCCAAGGAGAGGTCGAGCACGTAATAGATTTTATTTTCTACTCAGAAGTTGCCCTCGAAACGGTGGACATCGCGTTGCCTCAGGAAATAATCATTGATCAGGAAGCTTTGAACGATGAACTAACGGTGGTAGCAACAGACCACGAAGGTGTGTGGCAGCTGAACAGCGAGACCCCACAAACGACTTTTGTCTTACCGATTCTTGTGGATACGATCGGAGAATATGAGATCATCGTTGCCGAGACTGCTACGCAGCGCCTGCTGATCTTAGATCATACGGATGCCGAAGACACTGATTCGACGGAAGAAGAGAATGACTCTGCGGAAGTAGATCAAGCAGATGAGGCTGCGGATGAAGTAGGAAGAGAGGCAGAAGTAGATGATAGAAGTGATACTACAGCTAAAATTCGAATTGAGCGAGCAGATTTCTTAGATCATTTTGATTTGCAAGGACACCCTATCGATGCTACTTATAACGAGCAAACAGGAGAAGTGCTGTTAACGCCCAATCTATCAGATCACGTTGGTAATGTTACTTTAAAAGAAAGGCTCAGTTTGGATCGTCCATTTACGCTAAAAGGCAAAGCAAATATCGGAACGAGATTAGACGGAGCCGATGGCATTGCTTTTGGCTTTCACAATTCGGCTACAGATGAAGTCGGGTATCCAGGAAATGCGTTTGGTATTGGCGGTTTGATCGATGGCTTTGGGTTTAAATTGGACAATAATTATAACACTACACCTAGTGTTTTTGAAGAATTCACGAATCGATTTGAGGTGATTAGAGATCCAATGTCTGTTGGCGGTGCGCCATTCGCTGGATTCATCTATCATACAGGTCCGCGAACGATGGCGACCTATACCGGCAATGATGCATTACCGCAAAGAGCTGGAAATCGCTTGGGACATGATTTGGATGTACTTATTCAATATCAGCCGGATGAAAATGGGAGATGGTTTCAAGTCGATTATGACAATCGGACATGGCGTAGAGATATTAGTGATTGGCAACCTGAGGATGTTTCTGCGATGGCTTTTCTTATTACTGGAAGTACAGGTGCAAGGAGTGATCGCCATACCTTTACTTTTGATTGGATGGAATATCACATTGGTACTGGAACCGTCCATGTAAACTATCTGGATCGAGAGACAGGGGAGGATATTCTACCAACTGAAACATTAGAACTACCATTACGTTTCCTTCATACCCTTGACCCCAAGAACCGAGAGAGCGATGAACCCTATCAGTTAGGGTATGACTATTACGGGGTTGAGTATGTCACAGAACACTTTGACCCAGGTACATTTGCTATTATGCCGCAGCCTTTCCATCAGAATGTTACTTTTTTATTTGATCGCGTGCCATCGAACATCAAGATCAATCACATAGATGAAGAAGGGGTAGCATTGAGGGAACCAACCTATCAAGGAGAATTCGTAAATGAATCGGTCGATATCCTTCCTGAGGAGATTCCTTATTACCATTATCTTTACGAGCGGGACGGTCAGCCGCTGGAAACAAGAGTCACCCGAGATGAACAAGAATACTGGCTGGTTTATGGTTTGGAAAGTACTCCGCAACCAGTAGACCCTCTTGATCCGGATACGCAAGTAAATCCTGAGAATCCGCCTGAGATTGATGCAGAACAAGGGTTTGTCAGCTTGGATTTTGTTTCCCAATTCCAGTTTGGGACAGTTGGCATTCGGTCAGAAACGACGACCTACGATGCCCTGCCGCAGAAACTGCTTCAGCCGGCTGATCCAAATGATAATCTACGCCCTAATTATGTGCAGGTTTCAGATCGGAGGCGGGAAAATTCCGGTTGGACCCTCCGTGCAACCTTACGAGAGCCTTTTGAAAGTGATGAAGGGCATCAACTGACTGGTGCTAGAATTTTATTAGACAATATCGATGTAGTAACGACTCGAGAAAACGTGTCTGAGCCACCTACTCACAAACAGCAAGCAGCACTGACTGTTGGAAATGCGGAGATAATCGCACAAGCAGGTGCCAACCAAGGCAGAGGCACTTGGGTCCAGCGCTTTGGCGATCGAGAAACAATGGATCAAAGTGTCAAACTTGAGGTGCCAATTAGTGCGACTCCTCAAGCCACGAGATATTCAGCAACCATTCTTTGGGAACTTTCATTTGTTCCTTAACAATAAACAAAAAGAAGCTGCAGCGATTTGCAGCTTCTTTTTGTTAGCATCGGAGAAGACACAATGTCGGATGTATCAGGGGATTTGGTGTTATCCATTATTTATGGTACACCTTGTACCATGATGAAGATTTTTCCTTTTTGCCATGAGTTGCACCAAAGTATGAAGATCGTCTTTTTTTGAAAACGTTTTTAATTATACTGAATGAAAGGAATCGGCAACATGTTGCTTCTGCTAAGAAGGAGCAAATGCCGCAAGTTCGATAAGCAAAAGAAGAGAGCCTAATGATTGGAGAGAATAATAGTGGAAACCGTAAAACTAAAAGAACTGATTGACCAAATGACTGTAGCTGAAAAAGTGGGCCAGTTGGTCCAATTGACGCCAGATTTTTTTGCGCAAGGAGGAGAAATCACCGGTCCGATGCAACAATGGCACATGAGTGAAGACCAATTATTTTCGATTGGTTCTGTGTTGGGCACTCATACTGCGGAACAAGTGTATGCCATCCAAACGTCTTATCTTGAGAAAAGTCGCTTAAAGATTCCTCTTGTTTTTATGGCAGATGTTATCCATGGGTATGAAACGATTTTCCCAATTCCACTGGCCTTAGCATCTTCCTTTGATGCGCAGTTAGTGGAAGAGGTTGCTAAAGCTTCAGCAAAAGAAGCGGCAGAAGCTGGTGTCCATGTCACGTTTTCACCGATGGCGGATCATGTTAAAGACGCGCGCTGGGGAAGGGTCTTGGAAAGTAATGGGGAAGATCCGACCTTATCTGCGGTGTTGACGGCTGCTTATGTACGAGGGTATCAAGGAACTGCTTCCCTTGCAGAAAATAAACAGCGAATTGCTGCTTGTGTCAAACACTTTATCGGCTATGGCGCTGCAGAAGGCGGCCGGGATTACCATACTGTCGATTTGTCTGATCTGGAGCTCTACCAAAATTATCTGCCCGCGTTTCAGGCGGCGATTGAAGCTGGTGCAGAATTGGTCATGACTTCTTTTAATACGATCCATGGTGTGCCGGCCACAGCCAATCAACCATTGTTGCAGGAAGTATTGCGAGAAAAGCTTGGGTTTGATGGCTTGATCATCTCAGATTGGGCAGCGGTGGCGGAATTGATGGCGCATCGTGTAGCTGCTGATCGAAAGGAAGCCGCACAGAAAGCTTTTACTGCAGGTGTCGAAATGGATATGATGAGTGATTGCTATTTGAACGCACTAGAGCAAATCATTCAGGCAGATCCTGCTATGAAAGAGCAGTTGAATAAGGCGGTTTTTCATGTGCTACATTTAAAGAACAAGCTAGGCCTTTTTGAAGACCCTTATAGAGGGTTAGCACCGGAAAACTTAACGCCTAGACTCCTAAAGGAAACCCGTCTTCTTTCACGAGAAGCAGCAAAGCAAACAACGGTTCTTCTGAAAAACCAGGCACTGTTGCCTTTGCAGAAAAAACAAAAGGTCGCGCTGATCGGTCCCAAAGCAGATTCAAAGGATCTTTTGGGGGCTTGGTCGTGGATCGGCAAACCAGAGGCTGCGGTCTCCTTAGCGGAAGGTCTTTCTCAAAAAGAAATTGACTTAACTGTCTTACCGTACCCTGATGGGGAAATGTTGACGAGCGCCTTTCTTGATGAGGCGTGTAAAGTCGCTAAAGGAGCTGAGGTCGTTTTATTGGCTCTGGGGGAAACCAGCGAGGAAGCGGGAGAAGCGGCAAGTCTGACCAAACTTTCTTTATCAAGAAAGCAAGAAACATTGATTGAAGCAGTAAGTCAGGTCAATCCTAGGATCGCAACGATTCTTTTCTGTGGCAGACCACTGGTTTTGACCGCCATCGAGCCTCTTTGTCAAGCAATCATGATTGCCTGGTTCCCTGGATCAGAAGGCGGTAATGCATTGGCAGATTTGTTGATGGGCGAATCTGAACCGCAAGGACGTTTAGCTATGAGTTTTCCAAGGGCAGAAGGACAGTTGCCGTTGACTTATGCTCAACTCTCTACAGGTCGGCCACTGACAGAAGAGAATAGTGATCAAAAATATATTTCGCGCTATATGGATGAAAAAAATGAGCCGTTGTTTTCTTTTGGCTCGGGGATAGGCTATAGTAAATGCACGATTACCCACACCCAAATCATTATTCCTCAGGAAAAGGGTGCGCCATTTGAGATCAGTTGCACACTGAAAAATGAGGGCGATGTGCCGCATACAACGACATTGCAACTCTATAGCAGAGACGATGTTACGGAAGTAGCACGACCGATGAGGGAATTGAAACAATGGCAAAAAATCCATCTTGCTGCAGCCGAAGAAAGGCAGCATTCATTCTATGTTACACCAGAGGATTTTGCTTATGTTCATTCCGATTTCTCGACAGAAAGTGATCCTGGTACGATTTCCTTATACCTTGGCTTTGCTGCTGCCTCAGCGAAGTTGATTGGTACGCTCACGATTTAAAAGCCTTTCGAGGCTTTTTTTTTCGGGTACAACTTGTACCAAAGTGGCACAGGTTTCAAGGTGCTGGTACATGCGCCAACTAGTCCTAGAACCATTGTGGGTGAAAACGTTTTTATATATAGTTGGTTTATCGGATGGCCAACCTTAGAGTGGTCGTTGATTTTTTCAGAAAAATAAAAACGTTTTTATTTTTGGGAAGAATCCTTCAGGAGGGGAGAATCATTTGACAAATCGAATCACGATTCGGGAAGTGGCAAAGGAGGCAAACGTGTCGATTGCGACCGTGTCTAAAGCATTAAACGGTGTCGATGTTGTTCGGCCCGCAACGAAAGAACGTGTGATGGCTGCCGCGCAGCGGTTGCATTATGTCCCAAATTTGATGGGCAAACAATTAAAAAACACGAAAACCAAGATGCTTGGTTTTTACACCACCAGCATTAAGGGCCCCTACTTTAGCGTACTAGTTGAAGCCATTGCCAGAGAGGCAGAAAAACATGGGTATGCAGTCAACGTGTTTTTATCTGCAGATAAGCGCGTTGTCCTCAATAGTATTTTAGGTGGTGTTGTTGATGGCATTATTGGATTTGAAGATTTTTTAACGAAGCAGGATTTGGCTGCGATGGAACGAGAACAAATCAAAGCCGTCTTTATCGATCGAAACATTCAAGAGAAGAACTTCGGCAGTGTAGTCTTTGATTCTTTCGAAAAAGGGAAAGCAGCCACCGAGTATCTTTTGTCACTTGGCCACAAAAAAATTGCCTTTATCAGTGGTATTACTGGTGTTTATGATAGTGATGAGCGTTTAAGAGGGTATTTAGAAGCATTAAACGAGGCAGGGGTTTCTAAACGGTCGGACTATCAATTGCAGGGGTTCTTTGAAGAAGAACGAACGAGAGTCCGCGTGCAACAGTTTTTGCTAGAGCAGAAAGATTTACCCACAGCGTTTCTGGCGGGAAATGATCTTAGTGCGATAGGAACGGTCAAGGCGATCCATGAGACCAAGTGGCGGGTGCCGGATGATTTCAGCGTAATTGGCTTTGATGGCATCGATCTCTTGGACTATTTCATGCCTCGGTTGACGACTGTGAAAAATCCAATCCAATTGCAAGGGGTCACGGCAGTAAACCACTTGATCGAAATGATTGAGGAAAATGCATGTGGTGTCTCCTACGTTTTACCAGGAGAATTGAGTATTAAGCAATCGACAAAACAAGTAAATGAATAATGAGGGTGAAGCAATGTTTATTGGAATTGATGTTGGAGGAACGGCTATCAAATATGGTGTGATTTTGAGAACGGGTGAAATTGTGAAGAAAGGACAGATGCCAACCATTCATGAAAAAGAAAAATTTTTGCAATCCATCACAGCATTGATCGAATCGCTGCAGCAAGATGCAGTGATCGAAGGTGTCGGTATTAGCGCACCGGGCATCATCCAAAAAGATGGCACGATGATCACGGCAGGATCAATCAAACCGCTTTATGGAATCAACCTAAAGTTGGAATTAGAGAAACGTGTCAAGCTGCCAGTCCTTGTTGAAAATGATGCCAATGCTGCAGCGATTGCTGAAAAATGGCTTGGGCATGCACAGGCTTGTGAGAACTATCTTTGTCTTGTTGTGGGAACTGGTATTGGTGGCGGGATCATCGTCAACAATCAGCTCTATCGAGGCAGTCATGGCATGGCAGGTGAATTTGGGTGGATGCTGATCGACACATTGCCTGAACAGGGAAATCTAGAGTCAGTTTCCTTGAATCAACGAGCAGCCATCGTGGGTGGTCTTTGCCATCAGTATCAACTGGCACTTCAGCAACAAGGGCGAAGTGATCTGCCTCAAGATGCAGTCGAGATCTTCCAGAGAGGAGAACAAGGAGAAGTAGTAGCGAACCAAGTGATTGCTCAATTTTTCCAAGATTTATCAGTGGGCTTACTGAATTTGATCAGTACATTTGATCCCGAGCTGATTTTGGTTGGTGGTGGGGTCAGTGAAAATGATGGTTTCATGACAAGGCTTGAAGAGACCATGAGCCAGCTAAAAGCTCGCCATGAAAGTATTGGTTATTTAGAAGGTCGCACGATTGCACCGATTCAACGAGCAAAATTAAAAAATGATGCTGGTATGATTGGTGCGGTCTATCAATTGATGAACTAATAAAGGAAAGCATGTATTTCCTTTGGGTGAAAAAGTAAGCGTTTTAGAAAGGGTGGAAAAATGGAATCAAAAGGTGTCATGCTAAAAGCAACCCCACAGAAAAGGTCATTTTTGCAAAAACTAAAAAGCCAAAGCTTTTATCAAGCGATGGTTTGGCCAGGTATTATCTTGATGATTATTTTTAATTTTATCCCATTGTATGGGATCGTTATCGCGTTTAAAGATTACTCAGTTCTTGATTCGATCGCAAATGCGGAGTGGGTCGGTACTCAATATTTTCAAGAATTTTTTAGTGATTCAATGTTTTGGACGGTGATGAGTAATACATTGGGCATCAGCTTTTTTAAACTACTGATTGGCTTTCCAGCGGCGATTGGTTTAGCGGTATTGATCAATGAAATCGTTCATGTGCGCTTGAAGAAGGTCGTTCAAACGGTGTCTTATTTGCCGCACTTTCTTTCTTGGGTCATCTTAGGTGGCATGTTTATTACGTGGTTGTCTGATACCGGTCTGGTCAATAATTTACTGTTAGGTTTTGGGTTGATCGATGAACCGATCCGCTTCTTGACCGATCCCGAAAAATATTGGGCGATTGCAGTCATTTCCGATATTTGGAAAGAAGTTGGCTGGAATACGATTTTATACATCGCTGCTATGACGGGGATCAATCCAGCTCTTTATGAAGCAGCTAGAATGGATGGCGCCACGAAGTTCCAGCAGATCACGCGGATCACGATTCCTTCGATCCGTCATATTATCGCCTTGACATTTGTTTTGTCAGTGGGTGGGTTATTGGGTTCAAACCTCGATCAGACACTCGTCTTACAAAACCCTGTCAATTATCAGTCCAGTGAAGTCATTAATTCATTTGTCTATAAAATGGGGATCCAACAAGGAGACTTCTCCTATGCGACCGCCGTTGGCCTGTTTGTGTCGGTTGTTTCTTTGATCCTCGTAGTAGGAAGTCATCTTTTGACCAAAAAAATCAGTGATGAATCAGTCTTTTAGAGGAGGAAAAGTATGAAACAAACATTTTCAAAAGATGAGAAGATCTTCAATACCGCCAATGTGATTTTCATGGTATTCTTTTTAGCCATCATTGCGTTGCCATTATGGAATATCGTCGCTTTGTCGTTCAATGATGCAACCGATGCCGCAAGAGGGGGGATCTATTTCTGGCCACGGGAATTTTCACTAGAAAGTTACTACACCGTTTTTGAAGATTCTGCGATCTATAAAGCTTTTGTTATCTCAGTTGCAAAAACAGTGATTGGCGTTGTTTTGCATACGGCATTAACGGCGATGGTCGCCTATGGGATGAGTCGCAGAAACTTAATGGGACGGAAAATCTACATGAACATGGGGATTTTAACGATGTTCGTTTCCGGAGGAATGATCCCAACCTTTCTCTTATTCAAAGAATTAGGATTGTTAAATAATTTTTGGGTTTACATCATTCCTGTCTTATTTTCTTTTTACGATATGGTGATTTTGATGAATTTTTTCCGGAGCATTCCATTTTCGCTGGAAGAATCTGCCATGATGGATGGCGCCAATCCTTTTATTATTTTCGTGAAAATCATTTTGCCATTGTCCCTTCCAGTTTTGGCAACCATTGCATTATTCCACGGCGTCTTTCAGTGGAACGACTACATGACCGCCAATATCTATGTGGATGATCGTAGTTTATATCCTTTACAAATGCTACTATTTCGGATCGTTTCGGAAAATCTATCGCCCGCAGTGGCGACCGGAACCAATGTTGTCAGAAATACAACTTCACAGTCATTGCAATTAGCAACCATGGTGGTAACGACGGTTCCTGTCGTCGTGATCTACCCATTTTTACAAAAGTACTTTATTCAAGGGATGACTCTTGGATCAGTAAAAGAATAGACAAAAGGAGAGAAAAAAATGAAAGCAAGCAAATTATTTTTAGGGATCGGTCTCGTATGTACATCAGTCATGGTATTAGGTGCCTGTGGTAATTCCAGCAGCGAGTCAAAAGGAGCTGCTGAGGTAGAAGATCTGCCAGAAGCTCGCTTTGAAGCAGACAAAGATATACCAAGCTGGCAAAAAGACACCGACCATGAAGCTACCTTAAAATGGTATGTCAATTTTGATTGGTATGCTCAGCCGGGGTGGGGCAAAGACACTGTGACGCGAAAAATCAAAGAAGACATGAATATCAATGTCGAATTTATTTCAGGAAATGACGAGAACCTTAATACGATGCTAGCTGGTGGCGATCTTCCAGATATCATGACCTTCGATAAAAACCTGTCTGCTGCAAATGAAGCGACAAAATTTGCCTTGCCATTGAATCTTTTGGCAGAAAAATATGACCCTTACTTCTTAGAACATGCAGCGAAACCGGAATCTGTTCAATGGTTTACTTTAGAAGATGGCAACATTTATGGATACCCGAGCTTTTCCACGACTGCACAAGATTATGAGGACGGCAATGTAGTGGGAGACCAAGTTTTCATTGTCCGCAAAGATATTTACGAAGCGTTAGGTGAACCCGATATGTCGACGCCAGAAGGATTTTTAGATGCGTTAAAACGGGCAAAAGAAGCATTTCCGACAGCAGATGATGGTGCAGCTCTAGTCCCATTTGCTTCGACTGCACTAGATATTTCCAATGGTGGGGATGGCGCCTATGGTGGTACTTTGCAAGACTTTCTCAGTATCGCACCAAGTGTAGACGGTCAATTCAATGATCGTGACGCTGATGAGGAATACATCACTTGGATCGAGACATTTAGAAAAGCGTACAATGAGGGATACATCAACAATGACCAGTTTTCAGACAATGACAACACGATGAAGGAAAAACTAGGACAAGGGCGTTATTTTGCTTACCTGCATACGAATACGAAGGGACTCAATGAGTTTATGTCCGATAATAATGCCCGTAATCCTGAGCAAACCTATATTGCCGTCGATGGTCCGAAAAATTCGAATGGCGATGATTCCACTTTTACTGGCGGAAATATTGGTGGATGGACACAAACCTTCATCACGACGTCGACAAAAGAACCCCAAAAAGCCATGGAACTTTTGACCTATTTAGCAAGTGAGTATGGCACGATGGTCACTACCTTTGGTATCGAAGGGGAAACATACAATCTTGTGGATGGCGTGGTTGAGTACTCAGAAGAAACAGAAGCGTTACGAAATTCTGATATTGCTCGCTTTGATAAGGAAATTGGTTTAGGTTCTTATTGGTTTGTTGGCAATGACAATTACGCCATTCAAATGGGACAAAAACCAGCAACATCGATTCGGCAGATGGTGGAATGGTCGCAAGACAAATTGGCGCCGCGTTTTGAGATCGAAGACATTGATCCTCGCACCGGTTCTGAAGCAAGAAACCTCACTTCCATCAACACAGCAAGAGTGCAAGCGTTGGTCAACTTTATTCAGGCAGACTCGGAAGAAACGGGACGTCAGATTTGGGAAGATTACTTACAAGAACGAGAAAATAATGGTTGGTCAGCAATCGTTGATTATCGAAATGAGAAAATCGCTGAAAATATTGAAAAATTAAACTAAAGGTGTGTGAGTGTGATGTTTGCTTTAGAGAGTCGTTTTTATCGTCTTTGCGAAATCGTTTTTCGTATGCTGGTATTGAATCTCTTGTTTTTAGTGGTATCGTTTCCGATCATCACGTTTCCAGCCGCTTTGCGAGCAGTGGTCGATGCTTACGAACATCCTGAAGCAAAACTGCTAAAACCCTTTTTGAAAAATAGCAAAAGCGCGTTATTGAAGACTCTGCCACTAGGGGTCTTCAATCTCTTCTCATTTTTATGCGGACTCAGCTTGTGGCGTTCTGCTACTTTGACGAATTCATTGTTTTTCTCTTTTTTGACCATCATTTTTCTTACTTTTTTGTTGTCCTACAACATTAACCTGTATGTGATGCAATCAAAAATGCAAGATCGGCAAAACCTGTTTGACCTTTTTCGTAGTAGTTTTTTCTTTACGATGATGCACTACCATAAAGGGATCGGAATCTTAGTCCTAGCAGCGATCGGCTATTTCTTCACATGGCAATCAGCACCAGGTATCTTCTATCTGTTTTGTCTGTCTGGGCCCTTGTATTTCTATCAAAAAGTGTTGCATCTAAACAGAGTGGATCAATCTTGATTCACTCTTTTTTTGTTGCTTGTAATCGCCACTAGCAAGGAAGTAAACAGGATGAAACACATTCCAATCTTTGAAACGCATTGAATTGAAAACGTTTGCTATTCTATTAGTAACAAATGTTTCCTATAATGAACCTACAAATCAATTACAAAGGAGTTTCCTCAATGAAAGAAAAAGTGATGGATGCGATGCAGAAATTCTCCAAGGCAATGTTTGTGCCCGTCTTGATTTTGCCGATCGCAGGGATATTGATTGCCGTTGGGAATGTGTTTACAAATGTCCGCTTGCTTGAGCAGTTTCCCTTTTTGGATAATCCGATAACCACCGGTTTTGGTAGTATCTTGTCCGCTTCCTTATTACCGATTTTAACCAATTTGGGCATTATTTTTTGTGTCGGGATTGCTCTAGGGTTAGCTAATAAGAAAAAAGCTGAAGCGGGATTTACCGCGTTGTTAGGTTATTTCGTCTTCTTGAATGCCATGAATAAATTCATGGAACTTCGGGGGATGTTGGTTCCAGCCGATGCCCTTCAAGGTTCAGGACAAGCGATCGTTTTAGGAATCCAAGTGTTGGATATGGGGGTCTTTCTGGGTATCATTTTAGGGATCGTCGTAGCATTGATCCATAATCGTTTTATCGATACGACCTTTAACAACGCCTTTCAAGTTTATGGCGGCGCGCGCTTCGTCTTTATTGTCTTGATTCCGGTCGTCGTGTTATTAGCCATCGTTTTCACGTTTATATGGCCAGTAATACAAACTGGCATCGACGGTTTAGGCGGCATCATTCAACAAACGGGCAACTTTGGCATCTTCTTGTACGGTATGTTGGAACGCTTATTGATTCCAACTGGCTTGCATCACTTGATCTACACGCCGTTTTTGTATACCTCATTAGGCGGTGTCGCAGAAGTTGGCGGTCAAGTCTTTGAAGGGGCACGAAACATTTATTTTGCGGAAATTGCTGACCCAGCAGTCCGCGTATTATCGCAAAGTGTCATTTGGGACGCTCGTGGGATCTCAAAAATGTTTGGACTGATCGGTGCCTGTTTGGCGATGTATCAAACGGCAAAACCAGAAAATAAAGTCAAAGTCAAAGCCATTTTGATTCCAGCTGTCGTCACTTCCTTTATTGCAGGTGTGACTGAACCAATCGAATTTTCTTTTATGTTCGTGGCACCTGTTTTGTTCGTCATTCATTCTGCACTTAGCGGCTTGAGCATGGTGGCGTTAAATCTCTTTGGTTCTCGCGCCATCGGACCGAATGGCTTCATCGACTTTCTTTTGTACAACTTGCCCTTAGGGATCGAGAAAACTCGCTGGCCAGTGTACTTGATCGTCGGAGTCGTCTTCTTCTTTCTTTATTACTTCTTGTTCCGCTTTTTGATCACGAAACTGAATTTGAAAACGGTCGGGCGTGAAGAAGATGGGACAGAGACCAAACTGTATTCGAAGAAAGAGTACAAAGAAAAACAACTTGCTGGAGCAGGTGTCGGGGTCATGGCGAGTGACCAAGCCGCCACTAGTCCGACTGGTGAAACAAGTATCTCAGCAATCATCACTAAAGCGCTAGGTGGCGATGACAATATCAAAACCATCGACAACTGCTATACCCGCTTACGTTTAAAACTAAAGGATCCTGAACTCGTGGATGAAGCGCTACTAAAAGACGAAACACAAGCCAAAGGCGTGATCAAAAATGGTGAAAATGTCCATGTCGTTTACGGGTTGACTGTGCCGAAAGTGCGGGAAGAATTAGAAAATTATCTTGGAAGAGAAGGAGAGATTGAATGATGAAAAATTTTTCAGTAGTGATCGCAGGGGGCGGCAGTACCTTTACCCCGGGAATCGTTATGATGCTGCTTGATAATCAAGAACGCTTTCCTTTAAGAAAGCTGAAACTATACGACAATGATGAAGCACGCCAAGCGATCCTCGGTGAAGCCCTAGCGATCTTATTAAAAGAACAAGCACCGCAAATCGAATTTTCATTTACGACGGATCCTGAGGAAGCCTTCAGCGATGTCGATTTCTGTATGGCGCATATCCGAGTAGGAAAGTATGATATGCGGGAAAAAGATGAAAAAGTTCCCTTGCGTCATGGCGTCTTTGGTCAAGAAACCTGTGGTCCAGGAGGGATCGCTTATGGGATGCGCAGCATCACTGGTATGCTGGAGATCATTGATTACATGGAAAAGTATTCCCCCGATTGTTGGATGCTGAATTATTCCAATCCGGCTGCAATCGTAGCTGAAGCATGTCGAGTCTTGCGTCCTAAATCAAAAGTTCTGAATATCTGTGACATGCCCGTGGGCACGTTGCGTCGCATGTCGCAAATCATTGGCAAACAGCCAGAGGAGTTAGAAGTTCGCTACTTTGGCTTGAATCATTTTGGCTGGTGGACTAGTGTCAAAGACAAAGAAGGCACGGAGTACATTCAAACCATACGTGACTATGTTGCAGAACATGGCTATTTGACGCAGATCGAAGTGGATACCCAACATACAGACCCAAGTTGGCAAGACACCCACAAAAAAGCCAAAGACCTCTTGGCTCTCACACCAGAATATCTGCCAAATACGTACTTGAAGTATTATTTATACCCAGATTACGTCTACGAACACATGAAAGAACACCCAGAGTATACACGTTCCAATGAAGTGATGGAAGGACGGGAAAGACGAGTGTTCGATCATGCTAAAAAGATCACTGCACAAGGATCTGCTGAAGGGATCGCTTTTGAGATTGATGCCCATGCAACCTTTATCGTTGATTTGGCACGCGCCATCGCTTTTAATACTCATGAGCGAATGGTCATGATTGTGGAAAACAACGGCGCGATTGCGAACTTCCCGGATGATGCCATGGTGGAAGTGCCATGTATCGTCGGTTCTGATGGACCAGAAGCCCTCGCTCAAGGAAAAATTCCTGCCTTCCAACAAGCGCTCATGTTCCAACAGGTGACTGTGGAAAAATTAGTGGTCGAAGCATATGTGGAAAAGAGCTATCAAAAAATGTGGCAAGCGTTAAGCCTTTCCAAAACGATTCCTAGCGCAAAAGTAGCCAAAGAGTTACTCGATGATTTGGTCTCGGAAAATGGTGATTACTGGCCAGGATTGTCTTGATTTGTTTCACATTTGCGAAACATTCGCTAGTTGGATAACGAAAGAGGAAGATTCTCCAAGAATCTTTCTTTTTTTTGATTTTTGCTGTGGAAGAATACTTCTCTGAAGAAAATCATCACTAAACGTCTTCTCAACAAAACGATCAGACAGGTATGCTAGAATATGCCACTAACTATGGTAGAATAAAGCTAATTGAATCAGATGAGAGGGAGCAATGCGATGTTTTTAGGGATTGATATCGGCACAACAGCCATAAAATTTGGGGTCATTGAAGATCGGAAAATCATTTACTCACAGTCATTACCAATCAAAACCCATAGCCACGGGTTAAAACAGACCCAATCAGCGACCCAGATCAGTAGCCAATTAATCAGTGGTGTCACAACGATTCCCGCTCAATTAAAAGCGGCAATCACAGTGATCGGGTTCAGTACCGCCATGCACAGTTTGATGCCAGTGGCTGGTGAGACAGCAGAAGAGATTTACATTTGGTCAGACAATCAAGCGAATCAAACGATGACGGCCTTTCGTCAAACGGATCTGGCAGCAACGTTTTATGAAGAGACAGGGACACCGATCCATGCGATGTCTCCCTTTGCGAAACTGGCTTATTTTCAAACAAGTGGTTCATATTCCAAAGAGACGAAATGGTTAGGCTTAAAAGAACTAGCAATGGCGTTGTTTACTGGACAAGCACGGATCGATTATAGTACCGCATCAGCGACCGGTCTTTTTTCTTTGAAAGAAAAGCAATGGAGTCAAAAGATTCTCAACTATTTATCCCTTTCAAAAGCCCAATTAGCGCCTTTATGTGCACCGACTGATCGTTTTTTGATTACCAAGGAGATGGCGCAGCGGTGTGGCTTGAAGCCTGAGGTAGAAGTGATGTGTGGGGCTAGCGATGGGTGTTTGGCAGCATATGCTGGCTATATTTCTACAGGGATCCGCAACAGCTTGACGATCGGAACCAGTGCGGCGGTTCGTAAAGTAAGTGAGACCACGGTCTTTGATCGCCAAAAACAAAATTTTTGCTACTATCTGCAAGAAGACCTCTATGTCGTAGGGGCACCTTCGAATAATGGCGGTTGTGTGCTTGCTTGGGCAAAAGAGACCTTATCAGAAGATCCTGATGGGTTTTATCATTATCTGCCGCAAGTCATGGAGGAATCACCGATCGGCAGCAACGGTTTACGTTTTTTCCCCTATTTAAATGGCGAGCGGGCACCCTTTTGGACGAATGAAATCACAGGTGGCTTTTCTGGCTTGACCCTGAAACACAATCGCTCAGATATGTTACGGGCAGTCCTCGAAGGCATGCTGATGAACATCGATTTATTAAAGCAAATGGCGCAGTTGGAAGGGGCAGTCACTGTAAGTGGTGGTTTCTTTCAAACAAAACTATTAGGTCAAATGACCGCGGATGTGTTGGGGCTAACCTGTTATCTTTCCGATGAAAATGAACCGATATTCGGCTTGTATGATTTGTACAAAAGCTCTGTTGTGCGGCAAGATCAGCCAGATGAAAAATTTGTTCCTGATCTGCAGAACCACGCGCTTTATCAAGAACTGGCAAAAACGTATTTTCATGCATAAGCAAAAACCAGCAATCCACTAGGCTTGCTGGTTTTCTTTTTCAACACACGTGAAAGCGTCAACGATATATTCCATCAATAAGAGCAGTTTGCCAAAGAAACTGGTGTACTGGATGTTTTGGGTGTCGTAGGGACGTTCATCTGTCACTTCAAAGGAAAAGGTCGCTAGTTGATTGGCGCGATGCTCACCGTTACCACAAAACAAAACAGTTGGTATGTGATGTTCATTGGCTAATGCCATCTTTTCCAGCACTTTTTGTGTTTCGCCAGATTTAGAAATGGTGATCAACATACTGATGTTCTCAATGTTGTTACTAATGATCCCACCTGAGTCAGAAGCACTGACTAATAAGGTTTTGATGCCGTTGACAAGCATTTTTTTGTGGAGGTATTCTGCCACGATCCCCGAAAAACCTGTGGCATAAATCGTAATAAACTTGTTCTTGTTTTGTCCATAGATTTCTTTGATCGCTTCGATCGTATCTGCAATACTGGCAGCGTCAATTTGGTAATCGATGGCGGCTTCAGTGATCGTCTGATTTTTCAAGCGATTCTTTAAGAAGTAAAGCAGCTCTAGATAGCCAGAAAAACCTAGTTTTTGCGCAAGCCGCACGATGGTTGCTGGGGAAGTGTAGATCGTTTTAGCGATTTCTCTTAAGGGCAGTCCATCGATCGCAGCGGTATTTGCAAGCAAATAATCAAGAATTTGCAGCTCATTGTCAGTCAATTTTTTTCCTTTGATCAATACATTTAAGTCCATTGTTCGGCACTCCTTTGTCTTGCCTTCATCATACAATGAATAACGACAGAAAGTAAAATAGGAATCGCGTCATGCTTTTATAGAGGAAAAAGATTGTGCATTTCCTAAAAAGATATTATAATTTCTTATATAGAAAATAAAGGTGGAGAAATGATGACACAAAAACCATATGGAACCGTACTACTAAAAGCAGCAACCATTTTAGATTACCTCGCAGAAGCGCCAAGTAAACCATTGCAAGAAATTTCAGAAGCAACGAAACTGACCCCATCCACAGCTTTGAAAATATTGGAAACGCTACAAATGATCGGCTATGTCAAACGCGACAAAGAGAAGAATTATCGCTTAGGGTCTAAGCTGATCAAGTATGCGAATCAAAACATTCAAGAGCTTGATTTAGTGGAAATCAGCTTGCCATACTTGGAAGCATTGCAGAAAACGGCGGATGAAACGATCCACTTAGGGGTCTTGACCGCCAATGAGATTCTTTATGTCAATAAATTGGAGCCTCAGAATCAAACGATCCGCATGTCTTCAAAAGTAGGAATCACAAGACCGTTGTATAGCTCTGCCATGGGGAAAGCCGTTTTAGCGGAGTTTGATGCCCCTCAAGTAGAGGAGTACTTGGCAGCAACGCCTTTAACCGCTTATACCGAAAATACCATTACAAATCAGTTGAAGTTGAAGAAAGAATTGGAACAGGCAAAAGCGAACCAAGTAGCCTTTGATGATGAAGAAATGGAACAAGAAATCTATTGCATCGGCGCCTCACTGACAAAAGATCAGGAGATCGTTGGGGCGTTTTCTATCAGCCTACCGAAATACCGCTTGACCCCAAAATACAAAACGACATTGATCGATGCGATTATTGCGACAAAACAACAAATTGAGCAAGCGTTGTAAACTTTTTAATGGAAAGCCCTTGCAAATAAAAACGAGAACGGTATAATGAACGTGTAAGTTTCTTTATAATAAATGCCATTTTCCAAATAGGAAATAAGTGGAGGGTCTTAATGAAAAAAGTAGCGAATTTAATGAAACTAAAGGAAAGCGGTGTGATCGCTGTTGTACGTGGCGCTTCAAAAGAAGAAGCACTACAAGCAAGTAAAGCGATCGTTGCAGGGGGGATCACCGGCATTGAGTTGACTTTTACAGTGCCTCAAGCGGCGGATGTAATCGCTGAATTAGTAGCAATCTTCAAAGAGAATCCAGAGGTAGTTGTTGGTGCGGGGACCGTTCTTGATGCAGTGACCGCCCGCTTAGCGATCATGGCAGGAGCAGAATATGTCGTCAGCCCAACCTTTGATCAAGAAACGGCTGAATTATGTAATTTATATCAAATCCCGTATCTGCCTGGTTGCATGACCATTTCAGAAATGAAGGACGCCTTAAAAGCAGGCGCAGATATCATTAAACTATTCCCGGGTAGTGCGTATGGACCAAGTATCATCTCGGCCTTCAAAGCGCCATTGCCACAATTAAACATTATGCCGACCGGTGGTGTCAGCTTAGACAACATGCAAGAATGGTTTGCAGCGGGTGTTGTAGCCGTTGGTGTAGGGGGGAATTTGTTAGCGCCAGCAGCAAGTGGGGATTTTGACAAAGTAACAGAAGTAGCGAAACAATATGCGGCAAAATTAAAAGAGATTCGAGGAAAGTAAGATGGCAAACATTCTGACACTAGGAGAAATCATGTTGCGTCTATCGACAACGTTAGGCGAACGAATCGCCCATAGTTCGATGTTTGCTGCCCATTATGGCGGTGGAGAAGCCAATGTTGCGATCTCCTTAGCGAATTTTGGTCATCGCGTTTCTTTTGCTAGTAAAGTGCCTGAGAATGCTTTAGGAGATGCCGTTTTTCATCATTTACGAAGCTATGGCGTCGATTGTCGCCACGTGCTTCGTGGCGGTTCCCGACTAGGTACTTACTATATTGAAACCGGTATCGGGGAACGAGCAGCGCGAGTGGTTTATGATCGCGCAGGCTCTAGCTTTGCTCAAATGAAAGAAAATGAGTGGCAATCTGACCTTTTTGATGGGGTTGATATTGTTCACCTTTCAGGGATCACGCCCGCTCTTTCAACGACTTGGAAGACACTTTTGCTGACGTTGATCAAAGAAGCGAAAGCAGCTGGTTGTAAAATCAGTTTCGATATCAATTATCGTGGAAAGCTGTGGACGACCGCTGAAGCACGCGTCTTTTTGCAAGAAGTGCTCCCCTATGTCGATTATTGCTCGGCAGGACAGTTAGATGCCCAAGTCTTTATGGATGTATCAGCTCCAACAGAGGAAGTCGAAGATGACTACTATTATCAAGAAATGCATCGGAAATACCCAAATATCCAGCTCTTTTATTCAACTAGTCGTCAGGTGCTCTCAGCAAGTCACAATCAATTGACAGGAAGCCTATGGCATAACGGCAATTATGTCGTTTCTGCTACCCATGAGATCAATCCAATCGTTGATCGCGTCGGAGGTGGCGATGCCTTTTCAGCTGGTATCCTACATGGTCTTGTCACGAAGAAACAAGACCAAGAAATCATTGATTTTGCAACTGCCGCATCTGCTTTGAAACATACGATCCATGGCGACTGTAATCAGTTTAGCGCCAATGAGATACAAGAATTTATTGCAACAGGTTCAGGAAAAATTATCCGATAGGAGGAATAAAACATGCAACACATGGAAACACGCTATACCCATAGTCCACTTGATATTCGTCACTATAGTACCGAGGAATTACGCAGAGAATTTTTGGTAGAGAAAATTTTCACACCAGGACAAATCATGCTGACCTATACCCACAATGATCGGATGATCTTTGGCGGAGTGACACCGACAGAAGAAGCGTTAGAAGTGCAATTAAGCAGCGAATTAGGGGTGGAATACTTCTTAGAACGTCGCGAATTAGGCGTCATCAATATTGGAGGACCTGGTGCGATCACGATCGATGGCCAAAAAGAACCAATGAAAAAACAAGACGGTTACTATATCGGCAAGGAAACCAAACAAGTTTTGTTCCACTCAGATGATCCAGCAAATCCAGCGAAATTCTATCTATCTTGCGTGCCAGCACATAAGAAATACCCAAATGTAAAAATCAGTATCGATCAAGTCACACCAATGGAGACTGGCGAAGGCTTGACATTAAATGAACGGAAAATTTATCAATATATTCACCCAAACGTTTGCGAAAGCTGTCAATTACAAATGGGGTATACGATCTTAGAACCAGGCAGTGCTTGGAATACGATGCCAAGTCATACCCATGAACGTCGGATGGAAGCATATGTGTATTTTGATTTTGCCAACGAAGACACAAAAGTGTTCCATATGATGGGCAAACCAGATGAAACGAAGCATTTAGTCGTTAGTGGAGAACAAGCCGTTATTTCTCCAAGCTGGTCGATCCATTCGGGTGTTGGAACAAGTAACTACTCCTTTATCTGGGCAATGTGTGGCGAAAATATCACCTATACCGACATGGATATGGTGGCAATGGACGACTTAAAATAAAAAGAAAGAGGGTTTATCAATTATGGATTTTTCAATGGATCAATTTCGTTTAGATGGTAAGATAGCCTTAGTGACAGGAGCTGTCTATGGGATCGGTTTTACGATCGCTCGTTCATTAGCAGCAGCAGGAGCAACGATCGTTTTTAACAACTTGGATCAAGAATCAGTGGATAAAGGATTAGCAAACTATCGTGAAGCAGGGATCGAAGCCCACGGCTATGTCTGTGATGTAACGGATGAAAAAGCAGTCAACGAAATGGTCAAGCAGATCGAAGAAGAAGTTGGCGTGATCGATATCTTAGTCAATAATGCTGGGATCATCAAACGAATCCCGATGTTGGAGATGTCTGCTGAAGACTTCCGCCAAGTCGTTGACGTGGACTTGAACGCTCCATTTATCGTTTCAAAAGCAGTCTTACCGTCAATGATCAAAAAAGGACATGGAAAAATCATCAACATTTGCTCAATGATGAGTGAATTGGGAAGAGAAACGGTAGCTGGATACGCAGCGGCTAAAGGCGGCTTGAAAATGTTGACGAAAAACATTTGTGCCGAATTTGGTTCAGCAAACATCCAATGTAATGGGATCGGACCTGGTTATATTGCAACACCGCAAACTGCACCATTACGAGAGATCCAACCAGACGGTTCTCGTCACCCCTTTGATCAATTTATCGTAGCGAAAACACCTGCTGCCCGTTGGGGTGAGCCAGAAGATTTAGCAGGACCAACTGTTTTCTTAGCTTCTGAGGCATCAAACTTTGTCAATGGCCATGTCTTATATGTAGACGGCGGTATCTTGGCGTATATCGGGAAACAACCTGAATAAAACAATCGTAAGGAGGCAGAATTCTTTTTGAATTGCTGTCTCCTTTGTTGTAGACTGTAAGGGCTACAAGAAGATAATAGAACACGTAGCAAAGAAGAATAAAGACTTTTGTAAAAAGTTTTGAATAGAGGGGAAAAGATGTCAAAAGAAAGAGTTTTGACTGTTTTGAAGGAGCATACGAATCAAGTTGAAAAAATTGCACCAAGTGAGACCTTAACGACAGAAGGGATTTCCGAAAAAGTCGGTATTCAAAGAAATACCACGAGCCAATACTTGAACGAATTAGTAAAAGAAGAACGGGTCCTTAAGATTCGTAGTAGACCGGCAATCTTTTATGACAAAACAGTTTTTTCTGAACGCTTTTTTACACCAAAACAGACCGTCTACGATACCTATGAAGAGCTTCTAAATGAAACAAAAAATCAAGAGCAGGGAAATGATGTTTTTTCGACATTGATCGGAAATCGTTCAAGTTTGCAGCGAGTGATTGATCAAATCAAAGCTGCCTCATTTTATCCCGACACAGGACTGCCAATCATGCTTCATGGAGAAACCGGTGTTGGTAAGAGTTTACTCGCAAAAAAGATGCATGAATTTTGCGTTGAAAAAAAGCTCATTGGAGAAACTGCCCCCTTTTTAGAATTAAATTGTGCGCAGTACTATCATAATCAAGAGTTATTGAGTAGTATCTTATTTGGCTATAAAAAAGGTGCATTCACTGGAGCAAACGAAGAACAAGTAGGCCTTTTGGAAGCTGCTGACGGGGGAATCTTATTTTTAGATGAATGCCATCGTTTACCAGCAGAAAGCCAAGAGAAATTATTTACCTTTATGGATAATCAAACCTTTTCGAGAATAGGTGAAAGTAATAATACCAGAAAAGCGCAGGTCCGTTTGATTTTTGCAACTACGGAAGATATTCAACAAAATTTTTTAAGAACATTTATCCGACGCGTGCCCATCACGGTTCAGATCCCGTCGTTGCAACAACGGACAAAAAAAGAAATTTCTGAATATATCTATACGTTTTTGATTCATGAAAGTCAAAAATTTGCAAAAGAAATCGTCATTACGTCATGGGTCTTGAATCGGTTGTTGTATTTAAATTATCGCGACAATGTCGGTGAATTGAAAAACTTGATCAAGATCATCTGTGCAAATGCGTATAGTCGTCAAAAAAATCACCCCTATGTTTTGATCAATTCCGAGTCAATCGAAAATAGTTTGTTGTCTCGATTTCTTTCTTTGAAAGAAATCGATAATCTAGAAAACAAAGATATCCACATCACACCCCAAAGCCAAGCCGGTGATTTCGTGCACCTAGAAACAGCGGATAGTACGATCATTCATGCAATCTTTAAAGTTTTTGAGAAATTGTTTCAGCAATATGAAAGCGGTGGAATCACTGAAGATTATTTAGTCAAACAGCTTTCTAGAGAAGCCAGCACAGTCGTGGAGATGTTGGTTTACGAGGATGCAGAAGAAAAACCAACCTTGAAGTTATTGCGTAATACAGTCAAGGAACTAGTAAATTTCTTAGAAGCTAGTTTTTTTATTAAAATTCGTGGCAACTCGATTATCGCCCTGACAAGTTATTTGTATAAACGGAATAATTTTATTTTCAATATTCCCAAAATTGACGAAAAGACCATTGATTCGATCGAATCGTTTATGAATGTGCATTTATTGATGGAATCAAAGCTCCTCAATTCTTTATTGGAATTAGTAGAGACAAAGCTTGATGTTACTTTGATGAGAATGGAGAAAATCTTACTGGCTTTTTACTTCAAAGGATTAGGTTTAGAAAGTCAACAAGACGCGATCCGAGGCGTCATTTTGGCCCACGGATTTTCCACTGCTAGCAGTATCGCTGATGTCGTGAATCGTTTTATGAAGGAACACATTTTTGATGCCTTTGATATGCCTTTTAATGTCAGCGTGGATAAAGTCAAAGAATTTATGACGCATTATATAAAAGCCAATGATTGCTCAAAAGGATTGATCGTTTTAGCGGACATGGGTTCACTTATGTTCTTAGCAGATACGTTAGAACCATTGTTAGATGGGCCATTATTGATTATCAATAACGTCACGACACAGCAAGCATTATTCGTGGGTGAAATGATGCAAAATAATTACGACCTTAAGATTATTGGCGATAAAATCAAGGAAGGTCTCTCGATCGAATACAAAGTTACTTATCCGAGAAAGCAAAAGCAGCCACTGCTGATCACTGTTTGTCAGACTGGTCTTGGAACAGCACAGCAGCTGCAATCATTTTTGAAAGCGAGTATCCCTGAAGAAACGAAGTTTGAGATCGAAGCGGTAGATTACCATTACTTGAAAAAGTATGGAAAGAAGAATGGTCTATTTCAACAATATGATGTGCAAGGAATCGTGGGAACAGCTGATCCAGAAATTGATGGTGTCCCATACATCGCTTTAGAAGACTTGATTTCTGGTAAAGGACAAGAAATCATTGATGATATTTTTGTTCTTGTCAAAGATCCGGCCATTCGTAAAGCGATCAATGACAATCTTGTGCGAAATCTATCGATCGAACGGCTGCTTTCGGCGGTGACGATCTTAGATGTCAATAAAGTCATTTCCTATATTGACCAAGGATTTGTTAGTTTGGAGCGGTACTTACAGCTTCAATTATCCAACAGTAAAAAAGCGATATTATATGTACATATCGCAAGCTTAGTAGAACGTCTGATCCGAAATCAAGAAGTCCCAATTTATCAAGGAGATCCGAGCAAGTTTATGGAAGAAAAAGCAACTATCGCCAAAGCATTAGAGGGCTTAGAGGTGGCTTACAATATCAAAATCAGCGAATACGAGCTAAATTATCTCTGTGAGATTATTTTCGACTGATAAAAATTCTTCTTCGACACTAAAACAATCCATTCCGACAGATGATCAAGTGTTTCGTTTTCACTTTTTTTGCTGGAAAGAATGGATTTTTTTTGTTTTTAAACTAGGAACAATTTTTTATATCAGTAAATAGAAAGCCTTTTATGATAGCGTTTTTATTTATTCTTGTGAGAAGATGAGCGAAATATTTGTTATCGCCAGAAACTTGGCACAGAAATTGCTTGTTAGTAATACGACAAAACAAAAAATGGAGGAAACAATATGATCTCAATGATAAGAATCGATGACCGTCTTGTGCATGGTCAAGTAGCTGTGAAATGGTCGAAGGAGTTGGGGATTAGTCGCATCGTCGTCGTTAGTGATAGTATCGCACAAAACGAAATTCAAGTAAGTGCGTTAAAAATGGCAGGGCCTTCAGGGGTGAAAGTTGCAGTGCTCTCATTAGAAAAAGCGATTGCTATTTTGAATGATCCACGCTCGGAACAATTAAAAATCTTAGTTGTTACAAATGAACCGAAATATGTCGCTGGTCTTGTGCCAAAACTTAAAGAGAAACCAATGTTGAATATGGCAAATTATGGACGGATCGGCGGTAGTCTGTCAGACAAAGAAAAAATCACAGAGACTGTCTATTTATCAGAAGAAGACAAAGAAACACTGAAAGAGATCTTTGATGCTGGGTATGATTTTAGCTATCAACCGTTACCAGATGATACCCCACAATCTTTGAAATCATTAATAGGAGGTTAAACTTATGTTAGTCAATGCGTTAATCGTTGGATTTGTCGTCGCTTTAGCAAAATTTTTGGATTGGTGGGGGTCCACTCAGCTAGCTAGACCTATTTTTATCGTTGCCTTATTAGGAATGCTTCTCGGTCATCCGACCGAAGGAATTATTATGGGTGCTCAGCTGGAATTGATTTTCTTAGGAAATGTTAGTTTAGGAGGCGTTATGCCTTCGGATATTACTTTAGGATCCATTTTTGGTGCTGCATTTGCCATGATCGTTGGTTCGGATTTAAATGTAGCGATCGCACTAGCTGTACCGATCTCCATGTTAGGTACCTTGCTATATTCCGTTATGAAGATGGTTGTCACTTCATTAGTTCCTCGATTTGAAAAACATATTAAGGATCACAATTATCGAGCATTCAGCCGGTTATGGCATATTCAGTTTTGGGGATTTGAACTGTGCTATTTCTTATTAGGTTTTGTCGTTATCCTTTTAGGTGCCGATGCAGTAAAAACGTTTGTTGACTGGTTACCCGAGTGGGTTCAAAGTTCTATGACCGTCGCTTCAACCATGTTACCAGCAATTGGTCTTGCTCTGCTACTAAAAATGCTATGGCAAAAATCTTTGGCTCCCTATTACTTTTTAGGATTTGCTTTAGGTGCATTCTTTTTCTATCAACGTGCGACCGAAGTCAAAGATGGTGTGATCACAACCCAATCAAGTAGTATCTTGTCTTTAGTACAGATTGCATTTATCGGATTTATCGTTGCAGCATTAGTTGTGATGGCAGAGTTGAGAGCAGCGAAGAATCCAGCTGTCAGCAGTGGTCCAACTGTATCGACCGCAAGTGAAGACGAAGGAGATGACTTTTTCAATGACTAAAAATGATATGCTTAAATTAAACAAAGAAGAACGAAAAATCGTTTCGAAAATGTTCTGGAGAAACCAATATTTAATGTTTTGTACAAGTTATACAAAGCAACAAGGAATTACCTATGGGTGGTTAATGGCACCTTTTTTACAAAAAGTATATGGAAAAGATACCGATGAGTTTTATGAAGCAATGAATCGTAATTTGGATTTCTATAACACCGCACCTGCAATGAATGGCTTTATCTCTGCTTTAGGGTTATCGATGGAAGAAGAGAATAAGGCAATGAAAGACAAAGGAGAGTTTTTTGATGCTACTTCGATCTCTGCATTAAAAACTTCTTTGATGGGTCCATTAGCTGGAATCGGTGATGCGATTTATCTTTCTGTCTTACGAGTCATTGCAACCGGGATCGCATTAGGGCTCAGTGAACAAGGAAACATTTTAGGACCGATCTTGTTCTTATTAGTCGTAAATGTACCAAACATGCTGATTCGTTGGTTTACAACGGTGTTAGGCTATAAAGCAGGCGGTCAGTTCATCTCAGAGGCACTCAAATCAGGTACCTTTGCGGCAATTACAAAAGGTTCTGCAGTGTTAGGATTGATCATGACGGGAGCAATGACGGCTCAATTTGTAACGTTTAGAACAACTTTTATTGCAGAATTGTCAGGAACGACCTTCAACCTGCAAAATGTGTTTGACTCGATCATGCCAGGTTTATTACCGTTAGCGATCACTATGGGTTGCTTTGCCTACTTGCGTAAACACAATCGTCCTGTTTTAGCATTAGTCGTGATGTTTTTAGCATCAGTCGTTTTGACGATTCTAGGTATTGCAGGATAAGTTGATAGAGAACTTTTCTGGTTGATTCAGAGAAGTTCTCTTAGCTTTTGATCGACATAAATACGTTTGGTCCTCGTTCGAGACAGTTGCAGGCATCATTTTCGAAAAGGAAAAACAAACAGTTCGCCACTTTCGACAGAAAGTTGGCATACATATTGCTTATAACTAAGCGAATAGCAAAATCGAACAAGGAGTGAACAAAGTGAAGAAAAAATATTTTTTGATCTCACATAACGAATTAGCCAATGGCTTGAAAAAAGCATTAGAAATGATTATCGGCACTCAGGAAAATTTATATGCCTTTGGACTGATGCCAGGAGGCCATCCAGATTTGATCACCAATCAAATCGAAGCGCTGATCGATGAGGAAACACAAGTTGTTATTCTAGGTGATATTGCTGGTGGCAGTGTTTGTAATTCAGCCATGCGTTTGACCCAGCAACCGAACGTCGTATTAGTTACCGGTATGAATCTCCCTCTTGCTATGGAAATTATAGTTAGTCAAAGCACATCAGAACAGCAGATCGCAGCAATTATTGAAGAGGTGCGCAAGGGGATGACTGTTCAAAACTTACGTCCTTCTATCAAAGAATCAATCGAGGATTTCTTTTAATGATGATTTCTAAAAAAGACTTGCAGATGTGGATGGAAAGGATGTTGCCCAACGATCACTCATATCTGGCACAAAGCGGTAGCAGCTATACCAAAGAAATTCGATCGTTTGAAGCAATAATGAGGAGTTTTTGGGGGATTTTCCCAGCGTATGGTGACCAACCTCAGAAGCTCAAGACATTCGACACTGTCCAAGATTTTATTGATTGTGTCGAAGAAGGAAATTTGCCTAAACTCTCAACAGAAAATCGCCAGATTGCAGTGGAATTAGGTGTATTAGGTTTTATATTGGGTCGTTATCCATCCTCCTTCTTTCAACTATTTTCGAACAAAGGTAAAAAAGAACTCCTCGCATGGTTATATCAAATCAACGAGATTGATCTGCCCAAGGGCAATTGGTTTTTCTTTTTGCTATTGGTCAATCTTGGGTTGAAGAAAAATAATAGTCCTTATTCTCAAGAAAAAATAGAGGAAGCATTGGCAATAATTGAAGAATGTTATTTAGGTGAAGGATGGTACTCAGATGGGGTCAATCGCCAAAGAGATTATTATGTTGCTTTTGCTTTTCACTTTTATGGGTTACTGATCGATTATTGCTTTCCTGAAGAGATCAAAACGCGCTACAAAAAGCGAGCCATCATTTTTGCAGAATCGTTTAAACACTGGTTTGACGCAGAGGGTCGATCGATTCCTTTTGGTCGTAGTTTGACCTATCGTTTTGCACATTGTTCGTTTTGGAGTGCGCTTTTGCTTACAGAGGCCTATCGAGAAACGAGTTTGTCTGTGTCCGAAATAAAAGGACTAATGGAAAAAAATATTTCTGATTGGCAAAAAAGACCTATCGTTTTACCTAAAGAACAAAACCTCTCGATCGGATATGGATACAATCAGCAATTATTATCGGAAGATTACAATGCCCCCGGGTCACCTATGTGGGCATTTAAAACCTTTGTTGTGCTCGCACTCCCTGAAGAGCATGAGTTTTGGCAGGCGATCAGCGCCATGAACATCCAACGAAGAGATAAAACTGTTCAAGCACATGCTGGATTTCATATCAATCACGACTTACATCAGACAACCGCGTTAAGTAGTTTGCAATGTAGCAATAATCCACTTTTGTACCATCATTTTGAAAAGTACAGCAAGTTTGCTTATTCAAGCTATTTTGGCTTTAATGTCACGCGGGATATCCAAGGAATCGAGCAATTTGCAATCGATTCGACGTTAGCAGTTTCAATACCCGGTCATCAGCAGTATATGACCCGTGGGAAAATTGAAAAAACAAAGATGTATGATTCCTATGGGGTTAGTTTTTGGCATGTCTGGCAAGAGGTTTCGATCACGACGTATTTGGTTCCAATCGATGCTGCCAATCATATCCGCATCCATGAGATTCATACAAACCAACCGTTGGAAGTGGTTGAAGGTGGTTTTCCTTTGGCAAATTGGAACCGCAAATACAATCAGGCGATCATTCAGGAGAATTCTTGCGCTATTGAAAACGAACAAGGGGAATCGATCATTCGTAATCTTGGTGATGTGCGAACTGCCAGAGTGATTCCTCAAGGACCTAACACCAATATTTATTCTAGTGAAAAAAATGCAGTTCCGACGTTAACGACTGTGATCGAAGCTGGGCGGACTGTTTTGGTTGCGCATATCATTGGTCAAAAAACCAAGCAGCTGCTTCCAAAAGTTACTTTTCATGAAACGAATAATGCGTTTCAACTTAGGGGAAACGTTGATTTAACAATTAAAAAGGAGCGATTTGCGAAAT
Organism: Enterococcus sp. 4E1_DIV0656; assembly: GCF_002140695.1. NCBI lineage: Bacteria > Bacillati > Bacillota > Bacilli > Lactobacillales > Enterococcaceae > Enterococcus > Enterococcus sp. 4E1_DIV0656. The sequence continues at coordinate 2,477,285 of NZ_NGLF01000001.1, forward strand.
GAATGATGAAATCAAACAATGGGCACTAAAAATTTTTGAAAAAATCGACCACAAATTAGAAGTACAAGTAGCGCGGGTGGGGGAAAAAATCCCGTACATTCCTAATGAGATGACAGGTTTATATGAAGAAGATAAAGGTGTAACAGATCCCGTGTGGTGGACCAATGGGTTTTGGGCTGGGATGTTGTGGCAGATGTATCACGCAACTGGGAAAACAGCCTATAAAGAAACAGCAGAAATAAATGAAGTTCGGTTGGATAAAGCTTTCGATCAATACACCGGACTGCATCATGATGTTGGGTTTATGTGGCTGCATACAGCGGTCGCTAATTACCGTTTGACGGAAAATGAGCGTTCAAAAGCAAGAGGATTACATGCTGCACATCTATTAGCGGGTCGCTACAATCCAAGAGGAGGTTTTATTCGCTCTTGGAATCGCGATCGTTCCGGTTGGGTCATTATTGATTCGATGCTAAATATTCCCTTGTTGTATTGGGCAGAAGAAGCAATCGGTGATCCACGTTTTCGTTATATGGCAGAAGACCATGCCGACAAAGTAATGAATCACATCGTTCGACCAGATGGTTCAGTCAATCATATCGGTGTATTTGATCCAACAAACGGTGAACTAGTTGAAACACCAGCCGGACAAGGCTATGCCTCAGGTTCTGCTTGGTCTCGTGGCCAATCGTGGGCAATCTATGGATTTGCATTAAGTTATCTGCATACGGGGAAAAAGGAATATTTAGAAACAGCCAAAAAAGTTGCTCACTATTTTATTGCGGAAGTCTCGAAAACAGACTGGGTACCAGTTGTTGATTTTCGTTCACCTAAAAATCCCGTGATGATCGATACTTCTGCTGGATTATGTGCTGCCTGTGGCCTATTGGAAATCGCAAAACACGTAGACGATTTAGAAAAAGATCTTTACACAGATGCGGCGATCAATATTTTAAAAGCGACAGAGGCCAACTATGCGATTTGGGATGAGGAAAAAGACGGTTTGATTGATTGCGCAACAGGCAGTTATCACGATGAACCGTGGTCAGAAGTGCCGATCATTTACAGTGATTATTATTTTGTCGAAGCGATTTTACGCTTGCTAGATAAAGATTTTTTGATTTGGTAAAAGGAGCGACCAATGAACTGTTCAGGCAAAGAAACGATCACGCTTACAACAAAGCACAGCCAACTCAGCTTTATAGTTACAGAGAATGGCTATCTAACTTTGGCTTATTTTGGAAAAAAACTACCTAAAAGTGATCTATCCTATGTGATCATGGAGATTCCAAGGGCAAGCTATCTGGCTGATACCGACAGTATTGAAAACTTTAAGCTGGAACAGCTACCTGTAGGCTATCCTGCATTTGGCAATTCTGATCTAAGAAGTCCAGCTCATCAAGAAATTTACGTTGACGGCAGCCGTCTTTCGGATTTTAGATACGTTGATCATTCATTTAGTAAAATCAAACAGCCGCTTAATGGATTGCCTTACGCAAATACTGAAAGGCTTGATTATCTAATTATTGAATTAAGCGATCGTTATACAGGAGTGAGTCTCCACCTAAAGATCACTGCGTTTCAGGAGCAAGATGTCTTTACACAATCGGTCACCTTTAGTAATCCTTCAGATCAGGAGGTCGTATTGACCAAAGCGATGTCTCTCAATCTTGACTTTTTAACGGATGATTTTGAGTTATTACTTTTATCAGGGGCTTGGGGTAGAGAAATGCATCTTTCAAGACGCAAACTTGTCCAGGGGCTGCAGGGAATCGATAGTAAGCGTGGGGCGAGTGGTCATGGACAAAATCCTTTTATAGCGTTAGTTTCCCCAGATACCACAGAAGCAGCTGGTGCGGTCATCGCTTGTCAATTAATGTACAGTGGGAATTTTGTTGCAAGCGCCGAGGTCGACATGCATCAAAACACCCGGATGCAAATCGGGATCAATCCTTTCGACTTTAGTTGGACATTAGCTCCGAGTGAATCATTTGATACGCCAGAAGCGATTTTCTTGTATGCAGATGGTTTGAATCAAATGAGTCAGAAATTTCATGCTTTTTATGAGGACTGTGTCGTACCTCGTGCTTTTAAAAACAAAGAGCGTCCGATTTTATTGAATAATTGGGAGGCAACCTATTTTGACTTTGATCAAGAACGCATTTTGCGATTAGCTAATGAGGGCGCTAAAATCGGTATCGAATGCTTTGTTTTAGATGATGGTTGGTTTGGTAAGCGAGAAAATGAACGAACGTCGTTAGGTGACTGGACACCAAATCAAGAAAAATTGGGGGGCAGTTTGCAACAACTGATTTCGGCCATCAAAGAGCTAGGACTCGATTTCGGTTTATGGATCGAACCAGAGATGGTATCGAAAAAAAGCCTTCTCTACCAGCAGCATCCCGAATGGATCGTACGTGTACCAAATCGTCGACCACAGCAAGTCCGATATCAGTATGTTTTAGACTTGTCTTTAAATGAAGTCAAAAAATATTTGATTGAACAGATAACCTGGTTGTTAGACACCCATGAGATCAATTATTTGAAATGGGATATGAATCGCAATATCACTGACAGCTTTTCTAGTGGATTGAAAAAAGAACATCAGCAAGAATTTTCTCATCGCTATATTTTAGGCTTATATCATGTCTTAGAAACGATCACTAAGCGATTTCCTAATGTTTTGATAGAAAGCTGTGCTGGAGGTGGCGGTCGTTTTGATCCGGGCATGCTATATTACACGCCTCAAATCTGGACAAGTGATGACTCTGATGCCATCGCAAGATTAGAAATCCAAAAAGGGACCTCACTGCTTTATCCGCCCAGCACGATGGGCTGCCATGTCACAGCATCGCCGAATCACCAAGTAGGCAGAGTGACCTCCCTTCACACACGAGCACTTGTGGCTCAACAAGGCAATTTTGGATATGAATTGAATCTTTTAGCATTATCTGAAGCAGAAAAAGATTGTTTGGCACAGCAGATCAAGCAGTACAAGCTAGAAAGGCAAACACTCCAATTTGGTCAACAGACGAGACTCGCTGTCTATGATTCACAAAATGAATACGCATGGCAAAAACAGAACTTAATGACGAGTGAAGTGATCGTTACTCATATCAATATTTTAAATAAACCAAACACAGTTCCAAAGCGCTTAAAGCTGAAATCCTTAAAGAATGACCAACTATATCAAGTCAATGACACGGTACGATCCGGCGCTGAGTTGATGGAAATCGGACTAATGATTCCCAAACCGTCGGAAGATTTTTTTGCAACAAGATGGAAAATTATGCCGATAAAGGAGACATAATATGCTGACACTAAAACTAATTGATCATGAAGGGCACACGATCGAGGAACATACCCACTCAGAAGAAGTTTATCTTGCATTTAAAGATCGGACTTATCAAGCCGGTGAGAAAATTATGCTTACAACGACGAAAGCGCCACTATTCGTCTGGCTGCAAGTGGATGAGGCACTTGCACCAAGTCTGGTTTATTTGAAAGAAAGTGAATGGATTTTTCCAATCATTACAGAAGACACGCTACGGCGAGCGTATTCGCCTAAATTATTTTCAGGAAAACGCCATTATCTACACGCCTGGTTAGCAAAAGAATACGAAATCAACGCCTATCGAAATTTGGCAGTGAATGCCCATGATCAAAAGAATCATAGTGGCGCCTATCCTCATGCTTATGCCAATGTTGAAACTAGAAATGATTCGACATTTTTTGCAAGAAATGCGATCGATGGCATGATCGCCAACGAGAACCACGGGTCTTTTCCATATCAATCATGGGGTATCAATCAACAAGCGGATGCGCAATTGACGATCGATTTTGGTCGCAACGTTGAGATCGACAAAATCGCTTTGGTTCTTAGAGGAGACTATCCTCATGATAGTTACTGGACGCAAGTGACACTCGAATTTTCCAACGGACAACAAGAAATCCTGAAACCAACGAATCAACTCGATCGTCAATATTTCAGCTTTACCAAAATCCGTACTTCCTCAATTTTATTAAAGGAATTGATTAAGCATCATGATGAATCACCCTTTCCAGCGCTAACACAAATTGAAATTTATGGCACTGAATGTCACCAGGAGGAAAGCAAATGATAGAAAATCCAATTCTTAGAGGATTTAATCCTGACGCCAGTGTAGTCAAAGTCGGATCTGATTATTATCTAGCAACCTCAACGTTTGAATGGATGCCCGGTGTTGAAATCTATCATTCATCTGATTTAGTAAATTGGACGCTAGTTGCTCGGCCGTTACAAGGCGAGACCACTGTTAGCTTAGTAGGCAATCTAAATTCCGGTAGTATTTGGGCGCCACACTTAAGCTACTCCGAAGGGCAATTTTGGTTGTTGATCACTGATGTGAAAACAGGAACGGCATTCAAAGACACACTGAATTATGTGCTGTCGGCAAAAGAAATTACTGGACCTTGGAGTGAACCTGTCTTTGTCACTGCCAGTGGATTTGATCCGGCATTTTTTCATGATGATGATGGAAAACATTATCTAATGAGTATGCTTTTTGACCATCGTTTGGAAAAGAAACGGTTTGCTGGTCTTGTGATGCAGGAATTTGATTTAGCTACAAAATCTTTGGTGGGGGAAAGAAAAAAATTCTTTGAAGGAACAGATCTGGGGGTCTGTGAGGGGCCACAGATCCTAAAAAAAGATGGTTGGTATTATTTACTAGCAGCTGCTGGTGGAACCGATTATAGTCACGCTGCGACAGTATGTCGAGCAAAACAGGTGATGGGTCCATATGAGCTTTCACCGTATCATCCTTTTTTAACAACTAAAAATGATCCGAAAAATCCGTTACAAAAAAGTGGTCATGCTTCTTTTGTTCAAGTATCGGCTGATGAATGGTATATCGTTCACATTTGTGCACGCCCATTGACGGAGCGTGGCTATTGTCCATTAGGTCGGGAAACCGCCCTTCAAAAAATAGAATGGATCGATGGCTGGCCTCGTTTAGCTACTGGTACCTCTGCGCCAGAACGTTTGATTGATGAACCAAGTATCGCAAAAGAAGTCATTCAAAAAAAAGACCATAGTTCTCGGACAGATTTTGATGAGCCGACTTTGCCAAGTTACTTTAAAAGTCTTCGACAGCCAATTGGCAGCCAGTGCTCACTTTCAGAAAGAAAAGGGTATTTACGTCTTTACGGTCAACAAAGTATAACGAGTTTGCATCGTCAGACGTTGATTGCCAGACGTTGGCAGCATTTTGCCTTTCGCGTAGAAACCAAAATGGAATTTGAACCACAGTCGTTTCAACAATTAGCAGGTTTGACCTTATTTTTTGATACAGATAATTGGCATTACCTGCATGTTTCCTACGATGAGGAAACCAAAGAAAAATATATCCAATTAGAAACAGATGCGATCAATCAGTTTCAATATGCTTCAGAACGATTAGTTATCCAACCGAATCTTGCCATTCATTTAGCAGTGGAAGTGGATCATGAATGGGCACAGTTTTCATATGCTGTCGGGGATGAACCATGGCAAATGATTGGTGATCCGGTCTCAGCTGCCCAATTAAGTAGTGATTTTATCAAAGAAAACGGGAAACTAGCTTTTACCGGTGCAATGGTAGGTATCTGTGCACAAGACATGGATAATCATCGATCCTACGCAGATTTTGATTTCTTTACTTACACGGAAAGCCATTCGTGAGAGGGCGTAAAGTGAATCAGCCATTTTAGAAACTAAGACAACTTATGTTGCGAATGAATACGGAAGTGGAAAAGACGTGCCTTTGCCTGCAGTGTTTTGGGGTGAAGGAGTCATCAAGACCCACGCAGGGGAGAGAATTCCTATTAATCAACTGCCACGAGTGACAGAAGGTATCAAACAATCCCCATATGAGAACCGAGATTACTTTGGCGGTCCTATCGAATTTGGAACCCAAGTGATCCAATCCGCTTTGCCAGCCACGCCAATTGCAGAAGCGATTTCTGGAACGATAACGATCGATCTCAGCGGCGTTGATGCAGCATCATTAGAGATTGTGATAGGTGGCGATTATCCGTTAGGAGATGAATCCGATCATCGGCGAGTAGTTGGTATTCGCAAAGAGGGACGAACAGCCCAGTTTGCAACGATTCTCGAGCAGTACGATCAAGAAAGCAAAGTTGAGTCGGCAACGATTTCAGAAAACACCTTGACTGTAAGGCTAAAAGATGGACGTAAAGATGAATTGAATGTAGCCGATTGGCATTTAGAACAAGCACAATTGCGTTTTAGATCTGGAAAAGCATAAATAGCTTTTTTGTGAAAAGAGACAAGACATAGCTGATAACGTTGGTCGATTATTTTGACTATTTTTTTAAAAAAAGGAGGCAGAAAATGGGGATCGCAAAAGTTTGGTTTTTGTTGCTTGGTAGTCTGTTTCTTAGTATTTTAAGTGTTCAAGTAGGATTTGCTAGCGAAAGAGAGGAAATCATCATTGTTGATGATGCGTTTGTCTCAAACTTTAATGGTCAACATGGAGAAGTGATGAAAGAACGAAACAGAGAAAAATTAATTGTAGGAAAATTAAGAGAAGCTTATATGAAATTAGCTATCAGTGATTTGACAGACATAGAAACGATCAAACAGATCCAATTGGAAATGGTGACTACTCATGGCGGCAACCAGTTGTTTTTCCAAGAGGCTTCCAATGAATTGACTAGTGGAGGACAAGCCGGGAGTCAGTGGGATTCTGATACGATCACTTACGACAACAAGCCTAGCGTATTGAAGGATACGAAAACGTATGAAGTCACGCTGCCAAATGGAGAGGCAGTAGTTACGTTAGATATCACTGATTTGATCAAAGAAGCCAAAGCTGCGAATCGTCAAGAAGTGACCATCCACTTTTATACAGAAAAAAGTCTTGATGAATCGATTGCTGCATCCGAACTTTTTTCAATTCGTTCGACAAGAGCGCCCTATGTCAAGATTATACGGACAACTGATGAAGTACCCCAAACCATAGAGGGACATAAGATTGGTAATTATTTCACCAACGCTTCATTACCAGTGAAGTACATGAAAATCAAAACTGATTCGGGGAGTTACTTTGCCGTTAGGGAAAATGGGGCAATTTACACAGTAGGGAATGAACAAGAAGCAGAGACGTTTGCTTTGTATGTGGCAGAACCGATCCACAAAATAACTGGTTCTTTAAAACCGACAGCTCAAATTCAATCAACCACCACTGGTAAATTTCTGACCTTTCAAAACTATTTTTCAGAATCAGATGAACAAAAAAACTATTATCAAAAGAAAGACGAATGCTTTTTATTCAACTTTACCGCCGCATCCGTCAATGATAATGAACGGTTATCCATTCATTATTATCCTGAGTCAAACCTTTATACGATCGCTTCAGATCTAGATACTTTACGAGACGAACCCTCCGTTACTCATTGGTTTTTACATTGGCAGGAAGGAAGCTTAACTGCTAGTCGACAACAAAATCGACCAGCGTACTTTGTTTTTGAAGAAACTGAGTTCTCAGGAGCGCTGATTGTTGACCATGAAATACGTGCAAATCAAGTGTTTGTTCGATGGTTGCCGATCACAAGTGATGATCTGCCAGATGATTATCAATTAAATGTTTCAGCTAAAGTTCAGAAAACAAGCGACTATTTTCAAGCTGTTTTCCCAGTAGCGGATTTGCCTGAAAGCATCGAAGTTACTTATCAGCAGGCAACGTATACGGTAAAAGGAGTAAGTGAAGCTAGATCCTTTACCCATCCAGGTATCCAACTGACCACTGAACATCTCGATCAGATGAAACAACGAATCGCTGAGAAAAAAGAACCCTGGTATAGTGATTATTTAAAACTTAAACAAGGGGTCTCCAATGATCAAAGTGCATTGACATTTATAGATACGCCTTTAGAAGGAGTGGGACGCGGTGCTCCAGAAGGTCATGGCAATATCGGCAAATTTGAAAGCGCCAGCAATGCTGCGTACTTTTTAGCCCTACAATGGGTCATCACAGAAGAGGATGACTATGCACAAAAAGCTACAGAAATCATTAATGGCTGGTCGCAAACCTTAAAGGTGATTGATGGCCGTGATCGCATTTTGGGCGCTGCGATCAGTAGTTCGAAATTAATAGAAGCAGCAGAGATACTTGCGCATTATCAAGGTGGTTATTCTGGATATACTGCCGAAGATATCAGCCAAACACAAGAAATGCTAATTAATACTGTGTATCCAGTAATTGAAGATCTAGGGGTTCCGATGTTAGCAAACGGCAACTGGGATACGGCGGCTATGAATGCGATGATGGCGATTGGTCTTTTTACAGATAGTCAACCGATCGTTGAGCGGGCGATCAATCTGTATCAGTCGATTCATATCAATGGATCGATTGCTGTCTATGTTAGTGATACGGGGCAATCGGTTGAAAGTGGACGTGACCAAGCACATGCTCAGTTAGGGATCAGCTATTTGGCATCTGTGGCTGAAGCCGCTGCGAATCAAGGGATCGATCTTTATTCATTACATGATTATCGCTTAGTGAAAGCCTTTGAATGGGCTGCCAAGTACAATTTATTTGAAGAGGTACCATTCACCCCCCTCATGAACGTTTTCCAAAACCCGAATCGAGGGTATTGGACCCGGCTAGATAGTGAACGCATCAATCGCGGAGAGTTGCGTCCAATATATGAACAAGTGGCAGCACGCTTTCACGATAGTCCCGTTGATACGACCTGGACAAGCAAAGCTGCTGCAGCAATGCGCGCCCAAGGGTACATCCATAATGATCATTTGAATTTTTCAACGTTGACTTTTTACAATGGCCCGATTTATGAGACTGCGCCAAGCTTAACTTTGCGAATAAGAACACGCTTAGAACCTTGGTATGAAAGAACCTTAACCAAAGTAGGCGACGAGTATGTTTATGAGACACGAAATTCTTATTTATCCACTAACGATGAAAGTCTTCTACAAATCAGTAAAAAATATGCTGAAGCTGATCTTTTCCAACTAATACCTCTGGATGGAGGGAAGGTTGCACTGTGGAACCAATCGGCAAACTGTTACTTGTCAATTACAGATGAAAAAAATGCTGCGGGTGATCAGTTGATCAAAGCAAATCAAACAGAAATTACTGAAAGCGAGACGTTTTCTGTCATGGGAACGGGACGAGGATTTGTTTTTCTGACCGCTCCGTTTTATGAGGATCGAATCATAAAAATCGATCTTTCAGCAGTTGCAAAAGAGCAAGACCCTGAATTGACACTCGTCTTAGGACAAAAACAAACAACTGATGCAAATGCACTTGCAGAAGAAGAAAAATTGCTTTTTTATTACGATTTCTAAATAAAAGAACAAAAAACATTTGTATCCACCTTGAACAAGTTCCGTTAAAACGGACCAAAGGTGGACAAATGTTTTTTTATTGATGATTTTCTTTCAAAATCTGATAGATAAGCTTCTTTAGTGCCTCATTGCCTAATTGCTGTGGTAACGGGGCGGAAAGATTCATTTGACTAGAATTTAGGTTGGTTTGCGCATTTTCTGCTCGATAGTCAGAAGGGGTTAAGCCATTTTTCTGTTTAAAGGTCCTCATAAAATGCTTTGCATCGGAAAAGAAAGCTTGATCAGCTACTTCATTGACCGATAAATTGGTTGTTGCTAAAAGTGTTTTTGCATAATCAATTTTGATGTTTACCATATACTCTTTGATACCAATTCCCTGTTCCTTTTTGAACAGCCTGCTAAGATAATTGGGATTCAAGCCAAAATGGTTAGCAATATCAGATAAGTGGAGTTCACTTGTAAGGTTGACCCGAATCCACTCGGCAATCAATGCAGTTTTTTTGACATGATTTTTCGCGGTATGTGCCAATTGATTTAGGTAATCATCACAAAGAGCGATCAGTAATAAGGTTAAAGAAAAATCATTCCCCCGTTGTGTGTATTGTTGTCTTTTTCCGTTTGTAAGCAATTGATTAAGCAAAACAACGATTCGTTCGGGATACTTTAACTGGAAACGTTGTGGGAGAAAGATAAAATTATTTAGCTCTGTTGGCATCGTTAGTGTTGCTAGATCCTGTAGGCCTTTTTGTAACATAGGCTCTTTTAAAGAAATCGTTTGGTAAGAAGCAATGAAATGTAGCCAGTAAAAATGAACTTCATGTTCAATTGTAGCAGCAGCTTTGATTTTCGCATATGGCGGTATCAAAAAGCATTCGTTTTCTTTGATCAATACCTCTTTTTCGTTGATGGTCAAGGAAACATCGTTTTTTATTGGCAAGATAAGTTCAAAATTTTCGGAATGATGGGTTTCTTTGTGGCGCCATGTTTGATTATTATTGTTCGAAAACAACCCACTCCATAAATTGAAAATTGGTAGATTTAAATGAATCTGATAGATCATTCGATACTCCTTCATAGCAAAGACATTAGAAAGGTAACTTTCTGACACCAATTATATCGTTTTTTCAGTTATTCAACAATTAGATCCGCATTATAATTGAATTGTATTCATTTTTGAGAAATGATTGGGTGGAAAAAAATGATTATTGGACAGGAGGAAATGAAAAATGGAAGACCAAAGGAACACGTTTATTATCACTGATTACGGGGTGTCAACAAATTCAGAAAAAAATCAAACAAAGGCGATTCAATCATGCATCGATGCTTGTCGAAAGGCTGGAGGAGGAGAAGTAATCATACCAGAGGGGGACTATTTGATTGGCTCTTTACGTCTTTATTCAAATATCACCTTACGTTTAAAATCTGGGGCAATCTTAAGGGGAAGCCAAAACTTAGCGGACTATTGTGATTTTCAAGTACCAAGTACGATCAACTACTTGCAGGATGAATACTACAAAAAAATTTGGCATTTACCTGAGTATTATTTTTATGCCATGATCACGGCTTTTAAAGAAGAAAATGTGAAGATCATCGGGGAACCTGGATCGTTGATCGATGGTCAAGATACTTTCGACGAAAATGGAGAAGAAGGCTTTCGTGGACCGATGGGGATCATCCTTTCCCAAATCACGGGGGTTCAATTAGCTGGTTATTGTTTTAAAAATAGTGCTAACTGGAGTCATACGATCGATGGCTGTCAAAATGTCCAAATAAACAATGTAACCATCGAAGCGGGGCATGACGGATTCAATTTACATCATTCCACCAACATTTATGTCAGTGATTGTCATTTAGCTTGTGGAGATGACTGCTTTGCTGGGTATGACATTGAGCAGCTGATGGTAGAAGATTGTTTTTTAAATACAGCTTGCAACGCAATGAGGATCGGTGGCGATACGATTACCTTTAAAAACTGTAGGTTTCAAGGTCCAGGGCGTTATCCTCACCTTTCAGAAAATACGTATTATACCCATGCCATTTTTAAATACTATGCGATTGAGGCAGATACGATTCAAAAAGATGCCCAAAACATTCGCTTAATTGATAGTAAAATCGCTGACGCAGATAAGTTTCTTGTTTACGAGTATGGCGAAAAGAAACTAATGCAAAATAATCGACCTTTGCGCCAGTTATTGATAGAGAATTGCTCGATTTCTGGGATTCGCAAGACATCAAACTTTTTTGGGAACGGTGAACAGGTCCGATTACAATTTAAGAATCTCAAGATTGATTATACAGGGGAAGCTTGTTTTCTTCGGGTGGACGAAAGTGTTCAACTGGAACTTCAACAAGTGGAATTTTTGAATCCGACGAAGATTGAAATTGGGAAAAACCAGGTGATTGAATTGCAAGGACTTATTAAGCAGAGCTTTTTTTAAAGGAATCGATTAGTAGGCAGTATACAAATGAAAGGAGGCCGTTATATGCAAAAGTTACGCACGGTCGTGTTTGGCGATATGACGATCGACTACTATCAATCCGCCGAATCTGTGGAATGGCTCCTTAGCCCAACTTCTTTGCATCATGAAGTACAGCTACCTAAAAAGACCAAATTTGATTCCTTGATTCAAGCAAAACTGATAGGTGATGATTACCCAAAAGGGTTCAGCACAGGGAGTACGATGCGGAATAGTGCAACAGTCAAAAGCCTTCGATTAGTGAAACAAATCGATAAACAGGAATCGAATAAAAAAGAAATTGCTACCATCTTAGCTGATGATAGAGGAAATCACTATACCCATTATGTAAGCTGGCAGATAGGGTTTCCAGTAATAGAAACTTATGTGACCTTTGAAAATCGGACGAAGATTCCCCAGATGCTTGAAATGTTGGCAAGCTTCTCATTGAGTAATCTTAGTCCATTTTATGACGAGAATCCAATAGGCAATTTGAGCTTGATCCGCTATCAAAGCAAGTGGAGTTTTGAAGGGCGTAAAACCATACAATTGCTTGAAGACTTACAGCTTGAGCCCTCATGGAAGCCTTCTGGTGTAGGATTAGAAAAATTTGGGCAAGTGGGTTCGATGCCAGTTAGAGGGTGGTTTCCGCAAGCGGCAATCTATGACAAACAAAAGGATATTACATGGGCAGTTAGTCTTGCGCAACCAGGATCATGGCAGTTTGATGCGTATCGTCTTGATGAGGATTTTTGTTTGTCGGGTGGATTAGCAGACCGAGATTATGGCCATTGGCTAAAAGCTGTTATGCCGGGTGAAGTTTTTGTCACTCCAAAAGCATACCTAACCGTCACTTGCGGGAATGAAGCAAGTGCCGCCCAAAGATTAACAAAGATATTGACGTTACCTTTGGCACAAAAACAGCATCCTACGGAAGAGGATTTGGCAATCCAATTCAACGAATTTTGTACATCTTGGGGACGACCAACAGAAGCTATGACTTTGAAAAATTTGGCTGCCTTAAAAGGGAAAGCGATTCAATATTATGTCATTGATGCTGGCTGGTATGCCAATCAACATGGATGGGAACGTAGTCATGGTGATTGGCAAGTAAGTTCGTCACAGTTTCCCAATGGATTAGAGACGGTGATCGCTGCTATCAAGCAGCATGATCTGATTCCGGGCATTTGGTTTGAAATTGAAACAGTCGGAGATCAGTCAGTTGCCAGTACGTTTTTTGAACATCTATTGAATAAAGATGGACAGCCTCTAACCGTCGGCAATCGACGCTTTTGGAATATGCGAGATCCTTGGGTCATTGACTATTTACAAGAGAGAGTAATCAATTTTTTAACGTACTATGATATCGGATATTTGAAAATCGATTATAATGAAAATTTTGGGATCGGTTTTGATGGGAAGGAATCTTTTGGCGAAGAAAGTCGCTTACAGCTGTTGGCAACACAGGCATTTATTAAGCGTATTCAGCAGCAATTGCCTGATTTAATCATCGAAAACTGTTCGTCAGGCGGTCATCGCTTAGAGTATTCAATGATCCAACTGACGGATCTGTCGAGCTTTTCTGATGCTCATGAGGCAATCAGTGTCCCAATCATAGCAGCAAATTTGCATGACCATCTTTTACCGAGACAAAGCCTGATTTGGGCGGTCATTAGAAAGCGAGATTCACCCCAACGGTTGTTTTATTCTTTGATCAGTACCTTTTTAGGAAGAATATGTCTATCCGGCGATATCAATGAGCTTTCCAAAGAGCAGTGGAAAGTGATTGATGATTGTTTCGTCTTTTACGATCACTGTCGTCCTTTGATCAAGGATGGAACGACAACTGTCGTCCGAAGTCAGATTCTTTCCTATCGAAAACCAACTGGTTATCAAATCGTTCAACGGGAACTTGGTGATCAAGCCTTGCTCATCATTCATAACTTTGACCAAACAATGGTTGAACTACCTATGGATTTTCGTACGATTCTTCATACCTGTGGATTTGAATGCCAGGGAATCCAGCTTCAAAAGAAGAAAAATAAGTGGTACCTTTCTTTTCCTTCTCCCTTAATGGGGTGTGCGATGCTCATTAAGCTTCGTTAGCATTTTCTTTCTATCAAAATTCAATCATTAAATAGCCTTTTAAACTAAGTAGAATAGAGGAAGTGACCGCTCAAAGTTAGACGAAAAATGCTAACTTTAAGCGGTCACTTTCAAATTCTGAAACGAACCAGTTTGGGGGATACATGGTTTCTTCTAATCTAAATGGGGAAGATTCAACACGAACAATGAGTTTCAATCTAACAAAACTTGTTGTGCAAGCGGTAATGGAGCATTTGTCAAACATTTGGCAACTAATTTGGCGACGGCTGTAGCACCTTGGTTATTCAAATGCGTGTTATCCGTAATGCCGGCTGGATAATTGGGGTGCTGGTTTTTTTCTAAATGAAGAAAATAGGTTTTCGCCTGTTGTGGTTCCAGTGCTGAAACGAACCGTTGTGTTGCGGCAAAAAGATCCAGACAGACCACATCCAAGGAGGTAGCCAAAGCACGCATTGCTTCTGGGTAAGGACCGACTGCCAAAGGATCAAGTTGCTGTTGGTCCACGTAATGCAAACGAGTGATCGAGGTCAATAGGATCGGTGTCGCTTGCTGCTGGCGTGCCGTTTGCACGAAGGTTGCTAAATTATGCTGATATTCTACAGGTGTCGTACCACGACTATCTGTTTTTTGATCGTTGTGTCCAAATTGAATCAAGAGATAATCACCAGCATATAGTTCTTTTTTTGCCTGCAACAAGCGTCCTTCTTCAATGAAGCTTTTGGAGGAACGCCCATTTTTTGCCAAGTTGACGATTTGATGCTGGGGGAGATAGCGTGAGATCTTTTCACCCCAGCCCGTTTCTGGACGAGCGCTAGGCTCTTTGATCGATGCGGTGGAATCACCGACGATGACGATTTTTTCCATTGTCTTTCTCCTAAAATTTGAAGTAGTTGTTGGCGTTTTGATAACAGACATTTTCTACTAATGGTTTTAGCTGACGAAGATCAGCAGGTGCTTCACCACGTACAACGATCTCAGCAAGCCATTCACAAAAGACGCGTCGGAAATATTCATGACGGGTGTAAGACAAAAAGCTTCTTGAATCCGTCAGCATGCCGACAAAGTTAAAGATCACACTGCCATCTGCGAATTTCGTCAATTGGTGACGCATGCCTGCGCGGGTGTCGTTATACCACCAGCCAGATCCTAACTGCAATTTATTATTGCCTTCTTGCTGGAAGCACCCCATCAAAGCGACGAGTGCATCATAGTCATTGGGATTTAAGGAGTAGAGAATCGTTTGAGGCAAATGGTCCTGCGCATCAGCAGCGTTCAATAATTTCTGCAAGTTTTGAGTCAGTGGTTGATCATTGATGCCATCGTAGCCCGTATCTGGTCCCAAGTGCTCAAACATTCGTTGATTGCAGTTACGGTACGCATGGACATGCAATTGCATCGTCCAACCATGTTCGTGATACAGCTTCATCAGTTCAACTAGAACATTGGTTTTGAAGAACGAGACTTCGTTTTCCTCCAAAGATTCTCCAGCTAATGCTTTGGCAAAAATTGCTTCAAGAGATAACTGTTCGTCCGCAGCATACACTAAAGTATCCAGCGCATGGTCAGACAAGCGGCAGTGATGCTGGTGAAAGTAGGTTACACGGTCCCGCAAGGCTGTCAAGAAAGCATCGTAGGTAGTGATCGCGTTTTCGACACTCTTTTCGAGTTTGGTAACATAGGTAAGAAAATTCGGATGGTCGATTTGTAACGCTTTGTCAGGTCGAAAGGTCGGCAAGACCCGAAAACGTTGCTCTGTTTGGCTTAATTGGTGATGATAGTGAAGATCATCGACTGGATCATCTGTGGTGCAAACGATCTCGACTTTACTGCGAGCAATCAAAGCTCTTCGGGTAAAGTCTTTTTGCTGCAATTTTTCGTTGCATAGCCTCCACAAAGTTTCGGCATTTTCTTCAGTAACGGGAAGATCGATCGCAAAAAATCGCTTTAACTCTAAATGGGTCCAACTGTAAAGGGGGTTTCCCACCAATTTTGGCACTGTTTGACACCATGCCAAAAATTTTTCATAATCACTGGCATTGCCCGTAATCGCTTCTTCGGGTACGCCACAAGCGCGCATCAATCTCCACTTGTAATGATCGCCACTTAGCCATGCCTCGGTGATAGTTTTAAAGGGCCGATCCTCATAGATTTCTTTCGGGTCTAGGTGGCAGTGGTAATCAATAATCGGCAGCTCTTTGGCATAGTCATGGTAAAGGGTTTGAGCAATTTCATTTGGCAGTAAATAGTTTTCATTTAAAAACATGTCGAACCTCTTTTCTTTGGTTATAGTGTCACACCATTTTTAAAGATGGCGATCTCACGAACGTTGTTGGCTTCATTACGAGTCGGTTTTCCACTGGCAGTATCGATGATCGCTTGAATAAAGTCTTCCAGCACGACCTCCATCGGCTCTTCCAACAAGCGACCAGCGTTGAAATCCATCCAGTGGGGTTTCTTATGATAAATCTCTTGATTCGTGGCAACTTTCATGGTCGGCACATAGGCACCAAATGGCGTGCCGCGACCAGTAGTAAATAAGACGAGTTGGCAATCGGCAGAAGCCAGTGCAGAAGCGGCAACAAGGTCGTTTCCTGGACCTTCCAGCAGGCTCAAGCCTGGCTTACGGAGTTTTTCCCCATATTTTAAGACATCGACGACAGCGGAAGTCCCAGATTTTTGGGTACAGCCTAATGACTTATCTTCTAGCGTAGTGATACCGCCTGCCTTATTGCCAGGAGAAGGATTTTCATAGACCGGTTCACCGTAAGCAAGGAAATAATCTTTAAAGTCGTTGATTAGATGGAGAATTTTTTCAAAGGTTGCTTCATCTTGTGCACGCGCCATCAAGACTTGTTCAGCGCCAAACATTTCGGGTACTTCCGTCAAGACCGTGCTGCCACCTTGAGAAACTAAAAAGTCAGAAAATGCCCCTAACAAAGGGTTGGCGGTGATCCCAGAAAACCCGTCAGAACCCCCACATTTTAACCCGATCTTTAGCTCACTCAAGGGAACGGCTTCTCGTTGATCCTCTTTTGCTGCTTCCAGTAATTCTTCTAATAAGCTTTCGCCGACCGCAATTTCATCGTCACTTTCCTGTGCCACCATAAATTTGACGCGCTTTGGATCGTAGTCACCCAGGTTTTTCTTAAACTCGGGAACGGTGTTGTTCTCACAACCTAAGCCAAAGACCAAGACGCCACCGGCATTTGGATGATGCACCGCATCAATTAAAATTTGACGGGTGTTTTGATGATCTTGGCCTAACTGGGAGCAGCCGTAGGGATGTTTAAGGATCGTAATATGATCAAAGGTGCCAAGATCTGGATGATTCTTCTTGAAGTTTTCAACAATGATCTCAGCGATACCATTGATACAACCAACTGTTGGCACGATCAGTAAATCATTACGAATTCCAACTTTGCCGTTTGCTCGACGGTACCCTTGGAACGT
The DNA here is from genome assembly GCF_002140695.1 of Enterococcus sp. 4E1_DIV0656. Taxonomy (NCBI): domain Bacteria; kingdom Bacillati; phylum Bacillota; class Bacilli; order Lactobacillales; family Enterococcaceae; genus Enterococcus; species Enterococcus sp. 4E1_DIV0656. Next base: position 2,494,646 of record NZ_NGLF01000001.1, read on the forward strand.
CGCAGCCCTTTTTGGATAACGGACGGGATGCAAATCGGGGGCATAGGTGTATGCTAAGGTACCAGAAAGGTTGGTTTTGACATTGTGGGTATGCAACCATTGGCCAGTTTTCACGTCAGCTAAAAGATGTCCAATGGGATAGCCATATTTGATCACGTCTTGTGATTGTGCTAGATCTTTGAGGGCGATTTTGTGTCCTTGTGGAATATCCTCAAAAAGGGTGATCGTTTGGTCTTCAAATGAAAGGGTCGTTTTAGCAGCTAGTGGTTTTAATGCGACTGCGACATTATCATTAGGGTGCAATTTCAATAGTTGCGCGGGTGTTTCTGTTAATGTGCTGGACATAAAGATTCTCCTTTATTTCAAACTTGGCTCAGGGGTGTCAATCGACGCAAGTAACTGGCGGGGTCCGTCTTGTTTTAGACATGCGCACATTTCATTGATTGTCGCTGTCATAAAGCTCAGGTCTGCATGCCAGAGTTGCTCATTTTTTAATAGAGCGGCGATCTGTTCTTCTGCTGGTAATTGTTTCACTTGCTGAAATATGGTTGTCACTAGGTCATCATCTTGAAAAGGTCGAGTGAGATAGAAAGTCAGCAACCCTGCCAGTGCGGCAGTGATTCGTTTTGGTAACTGCTGGTTTTGTTGGACATAACGAGTTAAGACTGGTTGAAGACGCGCACGGAATTTTGAGACGCTGTTTAAAGCGATCGATTGCAGCTGATGCTTCACATAAGGATTTCTGAAGCGCTCTTTGATTTGTTCCGCATAAGCTGCAAGCTGCGCTTTAGGCAAATCAAGCATTGGAATCAACTCTTCCAGAAAAAGACCATCCAAAAAGGCTGCAAAATCACGGTCGTTCATTACTTCTTCAACGGTTTCTAAACCAGCTAAAAGACCGAGTGGAACCATCGCCGTATGAGGACCATTTAATAAATGTACTTTTTGTTCACGATAGGGGGTCATATCTTCTGTCACGATCACATTCAACCCAGCTTCTTGCAAGGGAAGCTTTTCGGCTACGCCGCTTCCTTCGATCACCCAGAGCATAAAGGGTTCCGCAGTGACCATTACGGCATCCTCATAGCCAAGAATCTCTTGGTATTGTGCCACTTTATCGCGAGGATATCCTGGAACGATCCGATCGACTAAGCTGCAGCAGAAGGTGTTTTCTTTTTCTAACCAGTTGACGAAGTCTGACTCCAAAGACCATAATGCGGCATATTGTAAGACGATCTCTTTTAGTTTTTCACCATTCCGATCGATTAATTCACAAGGAATGATCAAAAATCCCGGTTTTTGTCGTTGAAAACGACGATACAAAAGAGCGGTCAGTTTTGCAGGGAAACTGTGGGGAGGGGTATCGTATAAGGTATCCTCTGGGTGAAACGCAATACCTGCTTCCGTCGTATTAGAAACGATGATCTCGAGTTGCTCATCTTCGGCTAAAGCAAGATAGTCTTCCCATTGCTGATAAGGATTCAGCACTTGATCAATGGTGGAGACGACTTCAAATGTTTGAGAAGGAGCGCCATCGACAAGTCCTTCTAAGATAACGGTGTAGAGATTTTCTTGTTGTGCCAACAGCTCTTTCAAGCTGTGATCAATCGGCTGTACCACAATGGCACTGCCATTAAAAAGACCTTGCTTGTTCATTTGCTGCAGCTGCCAGTTAAAAAAGCCCCGCATAAAATTGCCTTCCCCGAATTGAATCACTCGGGCTGGATAGGTTTGATGGGGTTGTTCGGTAATTTTTTTCATAGAATCCTCCTTAAAAAATAGTTATGCACACGTTAACATTTTTGCGTAAGCGCTCTTGAAAACAAGAGGCTTACAGCGATTGACGAATGATTAACGAGGTATCAAAGAAATGTTGTTTCTCAACTACTTGATTGGCAAATGCTTGCAACAGCAGAGTTGCTGCCAATTGACTCATTTCATAGACTGGTTTGCGGATCGTTGTTAAAGGGGGATACGTATAGGGAGAAAAAGAACTATCATCAAAACCGATGATACCGATCTCCTCTGGGATCTTTCGTCCTGCTTGATGACAGGCATTGATCGCCCCGATCGCCATATCATCATTGGCGCAAAAAATCACTTCAGGTGGTTCAGGTAAAGCGAGTAGTTGCTGGGCACCCAGCTGACCACTTTCCAACGAGTAGTCGCCAGCTACGAAGTATTCTTTCGGGCAGACAAGCTGCTTTTCTTGAATCGCTTTCATAAATCCTTTGCGACGCTCTCTAGCGGAACCAAAGGAAGCGATCCCTTCGATCATGGCGATCTTTCGAAAGCCTTGTTCAAGCACATAGGTCATCATTTGATAGACCCCTTGGGCATCATTACTAGTGACATTCATCAAGGTTGCATCCTGCAATTGACGATTCAAAACGACGATGGGAATGTTTTTCTTTGAAAGAGCAGCGATAAAGCCGTCATCACGATCACTTTGACTCATCACGATCGCTCCATCTAGGCGATTCGGCTCTTCATCAAATGTATCGGATTGCAATAATTCATGAACCGCCAAAGTATATTCGGATGGTAGGGTATCACTGATTCCTTTGATCACTTCGACTAAAAAACTATCGGAAGTACCAATGGATAGATGAGAAAAATAAAGACCAATGATATAAGATTTCTGATTCACCAGACTTTTGGCATTGACATTGGGCACATAGTGTAAAGATTCAGCGATGGCTGCGATCTTCTTTTTTGTTTCTGGCTTGATTAATGGGCTATCGTTTAACGCACGAGAAACAGTTGTATGTGAAACACCAGCGACTTTGGCGATATCTTTGATCGTGACCATAGAAAACCTTCTTCCTTTTTGCTTGATTCAAGCATAGCTTGTTCCCACGAGAATGTCAATACACCAAGGATGCACACGTGAAACATTTTTCGAAATAACATAGGAACTTTTTCTGGGATGTGCTAGTATAAAAGAAGATAGTTAGGTAATGGGAGGGAGTCTATGAAATTCTTTTTAAGCTATCATCAAACATCCAACTTGTTTTATAAAATATTTATTTTGATTTTTCTAATTGGTAGCGCTTTAATCATTGGGTTTAGTGGGGTCATTTATCATCGAACGTATCAAAACATTCAAGAAACGTTTTTGCAAAGTCAACATAATTTGGTCAACCAAGTCAAAGAAAATCTGGATCAAAAAATTCAGATGGTAGAGTATGCCTTTTCTACATATAGCAGTACTCAAAGCTTTTCCGATACGATGGAACAGCCATTTTCCGTGACGAATTATCGACAAGTGCGAGAGATCAATTCGCAACTTGCTTACATTGGTGTGATGGGGATCGAAAACGCCAGCTACCAATTGGTGAATTTGAATCAGCATTGGAAAATCGAAGAAGGCTCCTTAAAACAGATCGATGATACTGAATTCGCTGCTTTTCAAGCGTTGATTGACAACCAACGCTACTTGTATTGGTTGCCAGAAGATGGCTATTTAAAAATGGTGATGACGCTGCCTGTTTTTCGACAGGAAACCACTGCTTTGGGGATCGCTGAAATCCAAGACCATACCATTGCACAGTTGGTGGCAGATCATGACGATTCCTTTTTGAATATATTTCATGCGGACGGACAACTACTTTTCGATAATGGTGAAGTGATCGATTCTGACTTACACGAAACAATGATCGCAGCTGCCCACGACGATGGCATCTTCACTGACAAAGAAAACAATAAGTATGTGGTCACACAATCGGATTACAATCAGTGGTATCATGTGATCCGGCTGGCACCTGCCAGTGTTTCGCAAGCAATCCGTGAATTAAGAAGCGGTTTGATCGTGATTGGCAGTCTTTTGATCATCCTCTTTTTATTAGTATCCTATCGCATTGCGATCGTGGCTACCTCACCCATCAATCGGATCGGAGAGCTTTTAAAGCCCAAAAAACAAGGTCAGAAATTAGAAGTTAATCAGTTGATTTCCGATATCGACCAGGTCTTACATCAAAACCACGATCTCGCCGTCAAAGTTGAACACCAAAAGCCCGAGTTAGAATCCTTGTTTCTATTAAATTTGTTCCGCGGCTGTATCTCAGAAGCAGATAGTCACTTAAAACTGTCACAATTTGGGTATGAAGTATCCGAAACGGAACACTTTGCCGTATTACTGATTCAAATCGATGATTTGTGTGGACGAGAAACAGCGACTATTGATATTTTCTTGCTTGCCATCGAGAATCTCGTTTCTGAAATCATTCCGGCGAATTTGCGTTTTCAGCCAATCATCTCCAGTCAAGAAACCCAAGGAACAATTTTAAAGCTTCCTGAATCAGTTGACCAAAAACAAGTATTGACCTATTGTCAAAAGATCCATCAAGCAGCAAAAGATTACTTGAAAATCAAAATAAGTTGTGGGGTCTCACAATCCTACGACCGCCTCGTAGAAACCAAATTAGCGGTTGATAACGCCAAAGAAGCCTTGCACTATCGAATGAATTTAGGGGAAGAAGTCATTATCTTTTTTGACGACATTGCGGCACAATTAGACAATAACGCGATCGTTCAGTACCCTAGAGAAGCAGAAAGCACCTTTTTGGATGCAATGCGTAGTGGGGATCTAGCGACCATCAAAACGAGTTACACAGAAGTCGTACGCGAAATCATTCATGAAAACAAAAATCCGTTGACGATTGAAAGTGCCTTGTTTAAGTTGATCAACAGTATCGTTCAGCTAGGACAACTCTTAGGAGCAGATCATACTAGCTTGCAGAATAGTCGTAAAGTTTATCAATCCGTGCTCAACCAAACCAGTTTGTTCAAAGTTGAGCAAATCATCTATCAAGAGTTAGTTTTACCTATCGTTGAAACGACACAAGCCAAAACAGATCGAGAAATTCGCTCCTTGTCTGAAAAGATGGTCTTGATCGTACACCAACAATACGACCAAGATCTCTCCTTAGATAGCATTGCTGAACAGTTGCATTATAATGCCAATTACTTAAGTAATGTGTTTAAAAAGGAATTATCCATCAATTTTGCCGATTACTTACAAAACTATCGATTGCAAGTCGCGAAAAAGTGGTTAAGAGAAACCGATTTGACCATCAAAGAAATCGCCGCCAACCTACAATATACCAACTCTCAAAACTTCATCCGCTTTTTCAAAAAGAAAGAACAGATGACACCCGGAGAGTATCGCAAACGATCCAAAGACTAAAAGAAAAAAAGCGTTTTTGATCAACGATCAAAAAACGCTTTTTTTCTTTGCTGCCTGTTGGTTACCCTTTGACGGAACCAACCATGGCACCTTTCACGAAATACTTCTGGACAAATGGATAGGCGATCAACATTGGCAAAGTCGCAACGACGATCACGGCCATTTTCACGGATTGTGCTGGGGGGACAACATCGACACTAGCGGCATCGGCGTTCATCCCGCTGGAGACAATCACGATTTGTCGAAGGAGCACTTGGATCGGCCATTTCGCTGAATCATTGATGTACAAAATCGCTGATTGATAAGTATTCCAATAACTAACAGCGTAGAACAAAGAGATCGTCGCAATCGATGGTAAGGAAAGAGGTAAGATGATACGGAAAAAGACGCCCCAATCAGAGCAACCATCCATTTTTGCGGATTCCTCTAAACTATCAGGAATCCCTTGGAAAAAGTTTCTCATAATGATCATATTATATGCACTGATGGCGCTCGGTAAGATCAGTGCCCAGAGAGAATCGATCAAGCCGAGGCTTTGTACCAAAATAAAACTTGGGATCATCCCTCCGCTAAACAACATCGTAAATACGACAATAAAATTGAAGATGCCACGTCCATGCAAATATTTTCTTGAAAGAGCATAGGCCATAAAAGAGGTCAAGATCATTGAAAGAACCGTTCCGACGATGGTCACAAAAAGGGAAACACCAATACTCGTAAAAATCGTGGGAGTCGAGAGAATATACCGGTAAGCATTTAAGCTAAATTCACGTGGGATAATGATAAATGTTCGTGTCGCAATCTCAGAAGAAGAAGCAAAGGAGCTTCCGAGAATGTTCAGAAAAGGCAAGAGACACATTAAGGTAAAGAGTAGTAGAAAACCGATAATAAATCCTTGAACAACCCGTTCACTCTTCGGGCGGTTCGTTTTTTTTAGGGTTTGTTGCATAGGAAAAACCTCCATCTTTTTTTACTTAAATAGGTATTTCCAACGTATCATGAGGCGGGGACAACGTATATAATCACTTTTACATGTTAAAAAAATCACAATCATGACAAACGTTGATAAATCAATGGTTTTCCAATTCGACCGAGAAATAATCCTAAAAAATGTATGCCTTTCCAATGCTGAGAAAATGATTATATACGTTATCTTTCTTACACGCTACCATGGGACTATCAAATCAAAAAAACTCGGAGGAACAAGTATGGAAACAAAAGTTGATAATTACTTCTCGCCACTTACTGAAGAAGAACAGCGACTGCGGTTGAAAAAGAAAAAATGGGCGCAAATCAGAAAAAATCGTGCGCTCTATATTATGGTATTGCCAGGTATTTTATATTTTATTATCTTTCGTTACATTCCAATGGGCGGTTTAGTCATCGCTTTTCAAGACTACCAGCCATTCTTAGGGATCTTAGGCAGTCCCTTTGTTGGGTTTACTCATTTTATTCGGCTCTTTACTGAAGATACTTTTGTGATGTTGATGCGCAACACGCTGATCATGTTTTTCTTAAATATCACGATTTCCTTCCCTTTTCCTATTTTATTGGCGCTTATGTTAAATGAAGTAAATAACCGTCGCTTGAAAAAAAGTATCCAGACGATTATTTATTTGCCTCATTTTATGTCGTGGGTGATCGTAGTTTCAATCTTCTACGTCCTGTTGACGACTGAAGGCGGTGTGATCAATAACATGATCGAAAGTCTTGGTGGGGAACGTATCCCATTCTTAACTAGCCGTACTTGGCTACGTCCAATGTACATTTTCCAAGATCTTTGGAAAGGTGCCGGTTGGGGGACGATCGTCTATCTAGCCGCTATTACCAATGTTGATGAACAGCTTTATGAAGCTGCGGATATGGATGGGGCTGGCAAACTACGTAAAATGTGGCACATCACGTTGCCGTGTATTCGTCCGACGATTGTGACCTTAATGATTTTAAAAATCGGTTCGATCTTAGATATGGGCTTTGAGCATATGTTCCTATTAATGAACTCAATGAACCGTGAGGTTGCCCAAATCTTTGATACCTTTGTCTATACCGCCGGGATTCAAAATGGTCAATTGAGTTACTCGACAGCTGTTGGGCTGTTTAAAGGTCTTGTAGGTTTGATCCTCGTTGTTTTTGCGAATCGTTTGGCGAAAAAAATTGGGGAAGATGGTATCTATTAAGAAAGAGGGGATCATATGACGATTGAGAAAATCACGAAAATCAACGATGGGCTAACCGCGTTTTTGACCCTGATCGCCCTTCATTTTCTTTGGCTAAGTGTGACACTTCTGGGGGGAATCTTTTTGGGAATCGGACCAGCCTCGTATGCCATGATGAAATATTATGATCGCTGGCTTCGTCTTCACGAACGACCGCCTTTGATCAAAAGTTTTTTCTACTATAGTAAAGAACGGTTCCGACAATCGGTGCTGATCAGTTGGTTGTTTCTCATCATTGCAGCGATCGTGATCACCAACATATTTGCGCCATTTCCATGGTTTATCCAAGTAGCGAATGTCCTCTTTTTGATTGCGTTTCTCTTTTTATTCATGCACGTGTATACCGTCATGGCAGCCACTAACTTTGTGACCGTGTTTGAGATCCTGCGAGGGAGTGCGTTGTTAGGTTTAGGCTATCTGCATTATTCGATCATTAGTTGGTCGATTTTGATCGTTGGCTATTTAGTTCTTGGCAGCTATTTCTTGATCGGCCTCATTTTGATGGGGAGCAGCTTAGTTGGTGGTGTTTTTGCCCTTGCTGGTAAAAAAATTCTTCAAGATATCCACCCAATTGAAACAGATCAGGTGGTTTCAAAAACGGCATCGACTACGGAGCAAACCGTTGCCAGTAAAGGAGATGAGGTCATTATCTAAAGAAAACGGCTCAAAGACTTTTACTGGTCCGTGAACAAAACGGTCACTAGAAAACACCTGAAAAATAGCAAAACAAGTTGAACCCTCATGAAATACAGCCAGTAAAACGGATTCATTGAAACAGCTCTATGAATTGAGGAGACTACAATAAAAGGAAGTATCGTACATGAAGAACTATTCGGAAATTGCTTTGAACACATTATTTGAGCGCTATGACTACTTATGCAAAGAAAAAATTTATCACGGAAAATGGTCCTATGACATCGGGGTCGTTTTGCAAGGCGTGAAAGAAGCCTATGAACAGACTGGTGACAAACGCTATTTCGACTATATCCAAAACACGATGGATGTTTATATTGACGAAGACGGTCGTATCAAAAACTATCAGATGGATGCGATGAATATCGATTACATCAATAATGGCAAATGTTTATTCTTGCTATACAAAGAAACAGGAGCGTCAAAATACAAGATCGCCTTGGACACGCTGTATCAACAATTACAGCAGATGCCAAGAACGAGCGAAGGCGGGTTCTGGCATAAAAAAATCTATCCGTATCAAATGTGGTTAGATGGCTTATATATGGGGGCCCCATTTTTGACAGAATACGCACTGACATTTGATAAAGAAGAAGCATTGGCAGATGTAATCAAGCAATTCACCTTATGCTTTACGCATACCCTAGATCCAAAAACGGGTCTTTTGTATCACGCGTGGGATGAACAAAAAGTCCAGCCGTGGGCAGATCCCAAGACCGGTTGTTCAAAAAATTTCTGGGGACGGTCAATGGGATGGTTCATGATGGCTCTCACAGATACGATGGTGCTATTAGGGGAATCAGAGCTGAAGAATCCATTAGAAAACATGTTTGTCTCCTGTCTAGAACCTCTTGCTAAAGTAAGAGATCCCCAGAAAAAAGTGTGGTATCAAGTCTTAGATAAAGGCAGGGAGCGTGGGAATTATTTAGAAGCATCCGCTTCTTCAATGATTTGTTACGCAACAGCGAAAGCGGTCAAAGCAGGGATCATCGATCAAAAATGGCAAGTGTTTGCCCAAGAGACCTATCAAGGATTGCTGGATGAGTTTGTCTTTTTAACAAAAGAAGGTTGGTTGAATCTGATCAGAAACTGTGAAGTTGCTGGTCTTGGTGGACCAGATAATCGGGATGGTACGTTTGTTTACTATATCAGTGAACCCGTTATCACGAATGATTTCAAAGGATACGGTGCCTTTTTACAAGCGAGTTTACTGCTGCAACCATTAACGGAGGAAGGAAGCAAGAAATGAATATCCAATTGACTACAGCTGATTTACAAGGAAAAGAAGGTCTGTTGACAGAAGCGATTCAAGAAAAAATTGATGAATTGCATCAACAAGGAGGAGGCAGAATCACTTTTTCAGCAGGACGCTATCCGACGGGTGCGCTCTTTTTAAAAAGTAACATTGAACTGCACCTACTATTGGGGGCGACCTTAGTATTTTCTGATGATCCCAAAGACTATCCCGTCGTCGTGTCTCGCTGGGAAGGGGTCAAACGGGAAGTTTATGCCTCTTGTTTATATGCCGAGAATGCGGAAAATATCGCTGTCACAGGACTAGGAATGCTTGATGGGCAAGGGCAAAGATGGTGGAAGACCTTTCGGGAAAATCGTGAACAGCTTGCTTATCCACGACCAAAATTAATCAGTTTTGACTCTTGCCAGCAAATTACGTTGAAAGATATCCGTCTTGTCGATTCACCCAGTTGGACCGTCAATCCGATTCTTTGTCAAAATCTAACGATCGATAATCTTCGCATCAAAAATCCAGCGGATTCGCCAAATACGGATGGGATCGATCCTGAATCTTGTAAAAATGTCCGCATCAGTAACTGTCATATCGATGTTGGTGATGATTGCATCGCCATCAAATCAGGAACGGAGGACACTAAAGAACGGGTCGCTTGTGAGAATATCACGATCGTAAATTGCCATATGCTTCATGGGCATGGGGCCGTCGTTCTAGGGAGTGAAATGAGCGGCGATATTCGTAATGTCACTATTAGTAATTGTATTTTTCAAGATACCGATCGTGGGGTTCGTTTGAAATCACGTCGTGGACGTGGCGGAACGATCGAAGATATTCGAGTGAATAACATTGTGATGGATAATGTCATCTGTCCATTCACTTTAAATCTTTACTATTTCTGTGGACCGAAAGGCAAAGAAAAGTATGTTTGGGATAAAAATCCGTACCCGATCACCGAGGAAACCCCTCATTTCCGGAGAATTCATTTTGCAAATATCTCGGCTCGGAATGTCCATGCGGCCGCTGGGTTTGTTTATGGCTTGGCTGAACAATTTATTTCAGATATCACTTTCCAAGATATTGCCGTCTCTATGGCTGAGCACCCAATTCCAGGAAAGCCTGCGATGATGACAGGTATCGAAGAGATGACAAAACAAGGTTTTTATATTGGCTGTGGACGGAATATTCAGTTTGATCGTATCAATTTGGAAGGTGTAACTGAAGCGTTCCATATCGAGAATAGCCGGGAAATCACCGTCACACAGTCATTTGAGAATCGTCAGCCTCTGGCATTTCAAGGAGATTTTTTGTGAGGGATCCTCAGTTACTTCAGCTGCTAGGTCCTGATATGAAAGTTGCACCACAAGTGGTTCAGCAAACAAAAGAGCAGGTGCAAAATTATACCTTGGAACATTTACTTCTACGATTAAATCAAGAAGAGGATGTCCCTGCATACTTTGCTTATCCCAGCTCTCAGCAACCTGCTCCACTCGTTTTGTTCAATCATTCTCATGGCGGCGACTTCACGATGGGGAAAGAAGAACTGCGACAAAGTCCACCGTATATGCAAAAAGAAAGCCTATTCGCTGCATTTATGAAGCTGGGCGTCACCGTTGGAGTGATCGACATGTGGGGCTTTGGCGAACGAAAAAACGGTGAGAATGATAGCTACAAGCGGTTTCTGTTGCAAGGCAAAACATTATGGGGACAACGAATCTATGACAATCAACAGTTTTTAACCTATCTTGCTTCCCGTAAAGAAGTGAAACGTTCCGCTATCGCCACATTGGGACTTTCTATGGGGGGCTTGATGAGCTGGTGGTTGGCAGCGCTAGATGAACGGATATCAGTGGTGGTGGACATGGCAGCACAAGTGGACTATCAAGCATTGATCGAAGAGGACCGTCTAAGCAAACATGGGTTTTACTATTATGTTCCTAATGTGTTGAAAGACTTTACGACTGCGGCGATCCAAAAACAGATCGCACCACGCCCGCGTTTAAGTTTGGTTGGCAAAGAGGATCGTGGCTGCCCCTCAAGCGGCGTCGCTCGTTTGGATCAGCAGGTCGGGCAGCATTATGAAGCAATAGGCTACAAGGAGCATTGGCAGGCGTGTTGCTTGCCAGGTGGTCATGAAGAAACCAAGGAGATGAGAGCGCAGTGGATCGAATTTCTAAAACAACACCTCCTATCAAGCTAAAGGTTAGTAAAGAGCCGCAAAAGGGTGATTTTACGAGTATCCAAGCAGCCGTGTTGGCTGCTGAAGCCTTAAACGCACCTTGTGAGATCACGATCGCCTCTGGCGTGTATCAAGAACAGGTGAAAATCTATAAAAACCAGCTTACGTTGATCGGGGAACCTAACACGTTCTTATGCTACCACTTGGCTGCCGAGCAAACCGATGAAAATGGGCAAAAAAGAGGAACCTTTCAAACAGCGACGCTCTTTATCAATAGCCGAGAAGTCTTTGTAAAAAACCTGACCATCATCAATGACGCAGGGTATGGGCAAGCAGTCGGGCAAGCAGTTGCCGTCTATATCGAAGGGGATGACATTCGCTTCGAACGCTGTCATCTCGATGCTTTTCAAGATACCTTGTGTCTGGGTCCATTGCCAAAATATACCAAAGAAGGCGAACCAATGATCAGTCCTTGGCGAAAAACAATCTTTGACCAACAACAGAGTTTGTTTTTGCATTGCAGGATTAGTGGAACAGTCGATTTTATTTTTGGCGGTGGGTCCGCCACCTTTGAAGAGTGTCGCTTGCATTGTAAAAATACACCACAAACGAACTACGTTACTGCTGCCTCAACTAGCAAACAAGCAAGCGGGTTAACCTTCGATCGGTGTCGGGTGACAGGGGACAAAGCCTATTATCTAGGCCGCCCTTGGCGCAATGAAGCCAAAGTAACCTTTTTATCCTGCTGCTTTGATCAACAGCTCGCCCCTTGCGGATGGTCTGATTGGGGAAAAACAGCAAACCACCAAACGGTCGCGTTCACGGAGCGAATGTGTTGTTATCAATCAAGCCCCAAACGTCCTGAATGGGTGACTATCGAAGGAGTGATAGAAAAATGAGCAAGGCAAAATGGTCTGGCTGGATCGGGATGGTTCTCGCTCTGGTGTTGATGGGCGGCTTTTCCTTGGCGATCAATCAAATGACTGTCCAGCAGTTCGAAGAGATCTTTCAACGTGCGTTTCCCACTGTACTGAATCAAATGACGGCAGAAGCAGCATTGGCGCAATTTCAAACACTCGGTGCTTGGTTTGGCTTCACGCTGTTGGCACTCCTGATATTGGTTTCAGTGGCGACGATGCTGGTTCGCTATCGTAATTATCGAAAGCAATCTTGTGCTATTTATTTTTTGACTGGTGTCGTGACATTGATTGGTAGTCAAATGATCGCTTTTCCGATTGCCTTTTGTTTCTTTTTAGCGGCGGGTTTTTGTTTTCTCCATCGCGATGATCGACACAACAAAAAAACAACGGACACAGTCAGCAAACAAGGAGGGGTTGCATGAAGGCAGTGATCAATAATCCGATTTTAAGAGGGTTTCATCCTGATCCGAGTATTTTAAAAGTCGAGGATACTTATTATTTAGCGGTTTCTTCCTTTGAGTGGTTGCCAGGAATTCGGGTCTACTGTTCTCGAGATCTAGTCAATTGGTCCCATGAAACAGATATTCTGACCAATCAGGTGGATTTATTAGGTAACACAGCAAATTGCAGCATTTGGGCACCGCAAATCAGTTACGCAAACGGACAATACTATTGTGTCTATACAAATGTTCGCAACACGACACGCCCCTTCAAAGACTGTCGAAACTATCTCATCACGGCTCCTACGATTCATGGGCCATGGAGTGAGCCCATTTACTTAAATGGTAGTGGCTTTGATCCGTCCTTGTTTCATGATCAAGAGGGGCGTATCTGGTTACTGAATGCGCTTTGGGATTATCGTAAGGATACACCAAATAAATCGGTGGGGATCGTGCTCCAAGAATACTCTGAAGTACAAGGCCGCTTGATCGGTGACAGAGTGCCAATTTTTTCTGGAAGCCAGCTGGCGAAGACTGAAGCACCGCATCTTTATTACCACAATGAGTGTTATTACTTACTGACGGCAGAAGGAGGAACGGGTGCAGGTCATGCGGTAACGGTTTGTCGTAGTAAAACCATCACTGGGCCTTATGAAGTAGATCCGCATTTTCCCATGATGCGTGCCTATCAGCGCGAAGATTCCCCTTTTCAATGTACAGGTCATGGCAGTTTGACGATTGCACCATCAGGAGAATGGGTCATGAGCTATTTGATGACTCGGCCAGTAGAAGAGGCAGCGATCCTTGGACGAGAGACGGCACTCCAAACCGTCTATTGGGATCACGAAGGATGGCTGCGTCTTAGCAATGATGATACGATCCCAGATCAAACCATCAGACTCGCTAGCGACGCTCAGAAGCAAAGGGCATCACCTGCTGTTTTTATGGATGATTTTAAAGGATCATTGCAAAAAGCATGGAACGGTAGGCGATTGCTGCCCAATGAAGAGTGGTGCAATCTGAGTAAGCGACCAGGGTTTTTGCGATTGATCGGCGGAGAATCGATGCAATCGAACTTTCATAAGCACTTATTGGCGATTCGTCAACAAGACTTTTGTTTTGAAGCTGAAACAGTGATGGAATACCACCCCCAATCGTTTAATCAGATGGCTGGATTGTCGCTGTTCTTAAACGAAGAAAACTATTTGTTTTTCTATGGGACTTATGATGAAAAAGACGGCAAGATCCTTCGTCTGATTCGGTGTTGTGAAGGAGAATTTCACTTGTTCCCAGATAAATTGCCCCTCGCTGCTTCAAGTGAGCCGATCGGATTGAAAGTAGTCGGTTCTTATCTAGAAGCAGAATGGTTCTATCGGCAATCACAAACGTGGCATCCCTTTAAAAAGCAAAACATCCAGTTCTTGTCTGGTGGTTTTACAGGGAATTTCATTGGAATCAGTGCCCATGATCTAGATCACTTTGCTGGAAGCTATGCCGATTTTACGTACTTTAAGTATCAAGGGAAAGATCCGCTCGATGATGATTCCCTAAAAATAGAGAAAGAAGGGTAACGAATGAAAAAGTTGAAAGTAGCAAGTTTATTATTATGTGCAGGACTGTTTTTAGCAGGCTGCGGCGATGGCGGAGGTTCATCTGATGGACCAGAAAGTGATGAAAAAACAAGTATTTCTTGGATGGCAATGCTGCATACCGCTTCACCTCCGTCTGGGGATGTAACACAAAAGTTAGAAGAATATACAGGGGTCGAGATCGACTTTACATGGGTGCCGGACGCATCAAAAACAGAACGCTTGAATGCAGCATTAGCGTCAAATTCTTTAGCAGATATCGTAAGTTTGACAGAAATCAATAACACAACCGTCCGTAGTTCGCTAGCATCTGGAATGTTCTGGGATGTGGAACCCTATTTAGAAGAGTTTCCGAATCTGGCAGAAATTTCTGAGGATCGCTTAGAATCTTCTCGGATCGATGGTCATATCTATGGTGTACCGTTTCTAAAACCGATCGCTCGTTATGGTGTCCTCGTAAGAAAAGATTGGTTAGACAATTTAGGGTTGGACGTGCCATCGACTTTAGAAGAATTATCAGCTGTGGCACAAGCCTTTACAGAAGGAGACCCAGATGGCAATGGGGTAGATGACACGGTCGGATTCGTTGAACGTGATGAGTCCTTTAATGTTGGGTTCCGTTCACTTTCAGGTTACTTTGGTGCAGACAATTGGTTTACGATCACGGATGATGATGAAGTGATGCCATCCTTTATGCAACCAGAATACAAAGAAGCAATGGAATGGTTCCGTAATATCTATGATAACGGCTGGATGAATTCTGATTTTGCGGTAATGGCGAAAAATGATCAGAAGAACTATATCGTTCAAGGTCGTGGTGGGATTGTATTGAGTGGTTTGCAAGAAGTACGTAACTACATTGATGATGCAGCTGGTACTGATGAAGAGCATATGGAATGGGTCTTGATCAATGATATCGTCCATGAAAATGTGGAACGTCGTATCCTTTCTGATACCAATGGTGGAATGGGCGGTTGGTTAGCCATTCCGAAAAACAATGTTGAAACCGAAGAAGACTTACGTGTTGTTTTGAAATTTATCAACGATTTGATGGACGAAGAGCCGTTTACCTTGATGACGCAAGGGATCGAAGGGGTCCATTATGAAATTGATGATGAGGGTGTCTATGTCCGTTTAGATGATACGAAGTGGCAACAAGAAGTACAACCATTTTCTTCGTCTCGTCCATCAGAATTAGTAACAGTTTTCCCTTCAAGCAACCCATATGTCAACTTAGCCAATGAAAAGATTCGGGAAAATGAAGAATTTGCGGTGATCAATCCTGCACAATCGCTGACCTCTGAAACCTATGATCGTTCATGGTCAAGCTTGATTGAAGGAATCTCAGACGCTTACTACCAATATATGACTGGGGAAATCGAGATCGATGGGTTTGATACAGCGATCGAAACCTTCTTAAGAAATGGTGGACAGCAAATCATTGATGAGTTCACGGAAGATTATCGTTCACAACAATAAAGGTCACAAAAGGTTCTGATCATCTGTTGAGAAGGAATGGATGAAGTGAGGAGCCGCTACTGCTGAATGATTGGAAGACCAAGACCAGTTGAAGTGATTCGCTGCTTGGTCTTCTTTTTGCTTCAAAAGCAGTGAAGAAAGGAGAAGCTATGTTTCAACTAACTGTTCGGGGGCATGATTTAAAGAATTATGGGTCCCCAGAAGAATTAGCGCAAAAAATTGCCGCCAAAAACATTCATAACATTCAATTTGCATTAAATAAATCCTTCCCGCAATGGGCAGAGCCAGAGCAATTAAGCCCTGGTTTAGGCCGCTTTTTCAAACGTGTTTTTGGTCAATCTTATGTTCAGGTCGCTTTATTGAGTTGTTATAGTAATCTGATCCATCCTGATCTGGAAAAACGGGAAGCGATTTTATCCAGATTCGAGACCTATCTCGCACATGCCAAATACTTTGATGCAGCTATGGTTGCAAGTGAAACTGGTTCGGTTTTGCCAAATATGGGGTATACCGAGGAAAATTTCAGTGACGTCGTTTTCGATGATTTGGTTCAGGTGATCAAGCGTTTGGTCCAAGTGGCTAAGAGACATCAAGTGATGCTAGGGATTGAAGCGGGCTTGAATCATCCACTATCATCGATCGATCGAATCGAAGAATTGCTGGAACGAGTACCGTCTGACTATTTAGGGATCATCTTTGATCCAACCAATCTGATTACGGCGAAGAACTATCAAGAGCAAGTCGCTTTGACAAGGGAAGCTTTTTCCCGCTTTGGTGATGCCATCGTTTGCTTGCACTTGAAGGACTATCAAGTAATCGATGGTAAAATCAAGGTAGTGCCATTGGGAGAAGGAAGGATTGATTATCAACAACTATTGGCCATCACCGCTGAATACAAGCCATTTTGTTATGTTGTGTTAGAAGGGACGACCGAAGAAGCGATGCAGCCGACCATTTCACTGATTGAAGCATTGCAAAAGTGAGCGAGCTGTCTTTGATTGTGACTGATGAGGAAAAGCTTTGTTACAAGGAGTCACGGGAGATCAAGGAATCCTTTCCTCAACAAGCAGATTTATTTACTTACTAAAAGTTAGTGTTATACTTAAAGGTACAAGTGAACTTAACTGTTTAGAAAAGAGGAAATAGCGATGACAATGATTCAATCAACCTATCAAATCGATGCAACAGCCGCAATTGGCAAAGTCGTTTTAAAAGTAGCGAATATAGAAAAAATGAGCCAGTTTTATTCGGACGTGATCGGCCTGACTTTATTGGAGCAAAGTGCCGATCACGCGCGATTAGGCGTGGGGACACAAGAGCTTTTAGTTCTAGAGAAGGTGAGTGATCCGTTGCCTTTGACACGGAAAACAGGCCTTTTCCATACGGCGTTTCTTTTGCCTAGCCGTAAAGACCTAGGAAATATGCTGATTCATTATTTGGAGGCCAAAGCCCCTCTGGATGGTGCTAGCGATCATGGGTATAGTGAAGCGTTATACCTGACCGATCCAGAAGGAAACGGGATCGAAGTGTATCGTGACAAACCGAAGAGTGACTGGGATATTCGAGCAGACGGTGAGATCGTGGGCGTTACTATCGAAATGGACGCGCAAGGCGTGCTGGGAGCCGCTGACCGATCACAAACGACTTTTCCAGTTGGCACCACGGTGGGGCATGTCCATTTGAAAGTGGCGGATCTGGCAAAAACAGAAGAATTCTACACCGAAGTTTTAGGCATGCGTTTGACTTCAGATTTTGGTAGCCAAGCAAAGTTTTTTGCTGCTGGTTCGTATCATCACCATATCGGATCGAATATTTGGATGGGAAGAAATGTTCCAGCTATGGAGGAAAAGGATCTAGGCTTAGCGTACTTTACGATCGTTTTGCCAGCTTTTGCTTTTTCTACGTTACGAAGTCATCTAAAGGCAAGTGGCGTTTCTTATGAGTTAGAAACAGACAGCCGCTTGCATTTGACTGATCCGAATGGGATCAATCTGATCATCGAAAGAAAGAATCAGCCTTAAGATGGAGGTTTTTTCATTCATGAAATGAGAGAATAACCTATAATCAAGTAAAAGGAGAGCAAGCATGAAAAAAAACGGGGCGGGACAATCACTATTTCTAGCATTATTGATCAGCATGGGCTTATTTTTCTTTGTCCAAGGGAAACAATTAATAGAAAGTGGGGCGTCTCCTGTGATTTTTATTGCTTTTTCGGCTTTTGCAGGAATTATCGGAGTTGGTGTCTATGGTCTTCAAGCAATAATGAAACAGCATCGGCGCAAAGCCATGGTACCAATCAAAACCAAAAAATAAAGAAACCGGCCAATCTTAAACAGGAAGATTGGTCGGTTTTTTGTTTACGCTAAGAAAAAATGGGGAATGGGATCTGTCTCGTCCACTACATACTAATTTTCCATGTTTTCAATCGCAAATTCGATCTCATCAGGTAAGAAGCCGTTCCCTTCAAGATGAGCGGCCATATTTCTTTGACGGATCCCTAACACCCGGCGGGATTGATTGGCGCGCCCTAAAGCATGGCGATACCAATCTACGTCAAGGGTCTCTAGTGCCCATTGTGTTTCCTCCGCAGTGAAACCTTCTGTTTCTAACAGTTCTGCCATCTCTTGTTTTGAATAAAAGCGACGATTTCCTTGCGCTCTAACGAGGAAAAAGGCTTCACGTTCTCGTTCTGTCGCATTGTTTTCGCGCTCATAGCGTGCTGCTACAGTCGGGGCGAAATGAAACCCTGCTAAAATCGTTTCCTCGGTCACTTCGTTATCAAACACGTAGGTTCTAAATTGAAAACGATTGTCGTTTTCCAGTTCAAGCCATAGTGATTCAACCAGAAATCGATAACCGACTGGAATCGTTTCATAAACTGCATCGGCAATTTCGTAAAAATAAGCGGAAACGGCTTCGTAAGGAGTCATTATCTCGGGAACGATTTCCGTCGTTTGCCCATTAAACAAAGTGATTGCGGCAGGGTATTTTTCGCCAGCATTCGTAAATGTGAGAATCTCCACTGGCTCATGTTTTGTTGAAAAGACATTCATGGTCACGCCGTTCGCCAAATCAATAGCACTCTGCCACTCGATTTCTTGGTCATCGCTTTGTTGGTGTAAGTGTTCAAGTGTATCAGGTGTCAAACCAAGCTTTTCTCGTGTATCTTCATTAATTCCTTCTTCATCGGCAAGAGGATTGTTTGCTCCAGCGGTCACTAGTGCTAAATCCTCTTCGTATTCGTTGAATAATTCTTGCAATTTTGCTCGTCTACTGACGATGATCGGGCTCTCTTCATGGATGGCAAGTAAGGCTTCGATACGGCCATTGCGAGCGGCAACCCAACTGGGCATATCCAGATAGCGAGCTTCGATCGCTTCTTGAGCGAGTGCGATCATTGTTTCCGTGTTTTCAATGAATGCCGCCTTGTGTTTTGAGTTGCTATTGACCTGGTCTAGAAAGGCCAATTCTGCTTCTTTGCCTCGAATCATCAGTTCGAGATTTTCAATACTTAAATCATAAGTAAGATTTTCTGCATGATAGGTATGTTCCCAACCAGCATCTAAAGCTGCACCGATGCGCTCAGAAAGTTCCTCAGGGCTTGCTAAATTTATCGTCCCACATCCTGAAATCAGGGATAGTATCAGTAATAATGGCAACAAAACTTGTTTTTTCATTTTTCTCCTCCTCGTGAGACTCTAGTAAACCTCGCCAATTTGTACGAATGAACGCATCAGTACGAGCACTTTCTTGGGTATAAACATAGTCACAGTATAAGGGACATCAACTGACCCCCAAAGTTAGACCAAAAAACCAAATTTTTTGGGGTCACTACAACAGCATATGGCATCGCGATGCCCTTTTCTTCGCTAGTTTTTAGTTACCCATGTTTGTCATCGCGTAGTCGATTTGTTCTTCTGAAAAGTCTTCGGAAGCCAATAACCGGCGAATGTTGTCTGGAGGAAGACTCATCAAGGAATGGTAACTATTTGCTTTCTTCAACGCCTGCTCGTTCCAATCAATCGTGAGCTGATCAACTGCCCATTGCGCATCATTATGGGTAAACCCTTCAAATTCTAATTGTTGGATCAATCGTGCACGTGAGAAAGCCATGAGGTTCGTATAGGATTCGGCACGTGCGATCGCTCGTCTTTGTTCTGAAGCTCCTTCATTCTCGGTCTGAGTTTGTTCGTCCTGGTTTTGCTGGCTTTGCTCTTGCTGCAAAGCCGTAGCTGCTTCTTGTTTTGCGTTTGCTTCTTGAAGCTGTTGATACACGGTAGTGACCATGTCTTGATCAATGTCATGATCAAAGCCATAGGTCATCACCGCCAGCTGATGTTCATCTGAAGATTGATCGAATCGATTCATAAACATTAACGATTCACGAGGAATATTTACGACCAGCCCTCGTAAAATCGTTTCATAGAATGCAGCTTTTTGCTCGTCGGCAGTTTCCCGATTAAGAACAGTAAATCCAGATGCGTACTCCTCTTCGGGCTTCGAAAAAACGAAGACGTCAACATTCGTTTCACTTGTGTGGTAAACAGTGGCGGTGAGTTCGTCGTCAAGTTTGATTCTGCGATGAAGAGTTAGCTCATCTTCGGTGAGCTGCTGAAGCTGCGCAATATCGTCTGCCAAAAGCCCCAGCTTTTGACGCGGGTCGGCTTCAGGAATCGTTTCGTTTGCTACCTCCAGTAGACGGTTGAGGTTGTCATGATTACTGAGAATGATAGGGCTCCGTTCATGAATCGCAGCCAGAGCCTGGCTATAACCAATGCGGGCAGCAAACCAAGCAGGGACATCGATCCGACGCTCCACTAACGCTCGTTCAGCGGTTGCAATCAAATCAATTGTGTGGCTGATTAACTGATAAAGATCTTCGTCGGAAGAATCAAGCTCTTCCAAAATAGCCAATTCGGCTTGACTGCCGGCAATCAACAACTCTAAGGTTGCTGGGTGATAATAGGCCCAGCCCGTTCCGGATTGGTTTGTATATTCCAGTCGTGCGTCGATGCCAAGTGCAACGGTCTCTGACAGTTCTTCATCTGCCTTTGCGCAACCGATAAGCAAAATAACGAATGACAATAGGGTGATCAGTACTCTTTTTTTCATTAGGCTCCTTCTTTCTATCGAAAGTAACTGAGAAAACGGTCGGAAGAGGTTTGTTTATCTGGGGGAAGGAGGAGAGAAGGTGAATGGGAAAAATGCTGAAAAGATTTTTCATCACCAGTAAATTCAGGCAACTGTTTCTGATCCGCCAATAAGAAAAAGCGGAGCATCGAACCAGCTTTTGAGAATAATCGTTATATTATTCATTTTATATGAAAAATAGTGTGAAATGCAATGATAAAAGAGTTTTTATCGATTTTTACATTTGGGAAAGGAAGCTTCGTATCAACTTTCTAGGAGTAGACGCTCAAGATCAAAGCGATCGAAAGAATTCATCGAAGGATCGCCATGGGGAATCTTTTGAGCAAACAAAAAAACAGCTTCCCATAATGGGGAAGCTGTAAGGATGCGGAAAATGGGATTTGAACCCACACGAGCGATTGCTCACAAGACCCTCAATCTTGCACGTCTGCCATTCCGTCATTTCCGCAAATACTATAGAAGGAAACGCAGGCTGAGGTAGTTCTGTCACGCCGCGTCTAGAAAATATCTTACCTGATTTTCAACAGGTTTGTCAATAACTTTTACTAATGCTATTTGAAAGAATTTTCAGACTTTAGATTGCATTTTTTTCCATAAAAGGTATGCTAAAAGAATGAATAATTATTTTTTTGAGAGGAGAGCAAATGAACTACTTTAAAAACCAGTTAGCTAAATCTGTCAAACAGAAAACGTTCCTCTTCCTGCTCATTGGTGCCTTTAGTTTAGGTTGCTGTTTTTCCATTTATTTGAAGCTGATGGAACCCATCAACTTACCCGCCACGATCACTGCAGAAAAAGCGGAAGCCTCACGGCTTGTTGATCGCTACCAAGCCAATCAGTCGGGTTCACCTGCTGAACAAGAGGTGTATCAACTTTTACTTGAAAACAATACACTGACTTCGCGACAGTTATCCAACTTGATTATGGAAGAATACGAACGATTTAATCAAACGAGTATTCAAATTGCAGAACTAAAAAAGCAGATTTGGGCGTCAGAAGTTGATGACAAAGGATTTTTGCCACCTTTATGGGCAATCGAACAAGATCAGAAGGTCTATCAAGCTTTAGTCGAGCAAGAAAAAGAGCCGGTCCTCACGGCTGCCAATGCCCAGACCGCTGTCGCTTTGGCAATAACCTTTTTGCTTAATTTTGGCTTCTTCTTTTGGGCTTTTTTTGCCAGTGACAATTTGATAGAAGAAAGAGAACACTTCTCTTTGATTCGCTCGTACCCGCAGATTTTTCCGATTCGGATGTTAAGTAAAATTGTGGTTAAAGGGATTACAAATTTAGGCGTTTTGATTGTGTTCTTCTTAGGCGTCTTTCTTTCAATGAGCCTTCTGGGGGAGTTCGGGGATTGGCAGTATCCAGTAGCCGTCTATCACAATGGGGATTGGGTAGCCTTACCTTTTTGGCAGAGCGTTTTATATAGCCTGGTTTCTTTTGGCTTGCTGATTGGTTTGATCGAATGCTTAGGTTTTGTCATGAACATGATCGCAGCCAATCGATACGTCTCTTTCTTTTTGCTGGTGCTTTTTTATGGGCTCGGCTTGATTCCGATGCTGCAAAAGATCCCACTGTTACCAGTTCATATAGCTGCTATGGATAAATTTTATTCGGGCGCCTTTGCATTGGGTTCTGGTACTTCTTGGGGAGTCTATGCTAGTTGGCTGCTGACGGTGGTGTGGATCTTCCTTTGTATAGCTTTGATGCTCGTTGCGGATAAACAGAATCGCTTGTTGAGAGGAGGCAAAGGATGAAAGACTATTTTTTATTTGAATTACGACAACTCTTAAAGAGCAAGAAAACTATTGGTCTTTTTTGCTTGCTTCTTATCTATAGCGGCGTTTACAGTTTTTGGCAAAAAGATTTTCGCCCGATTGAACGAGTAGATAAAACAGAAATGCAACAACGCTATACTGTGCGACAAGATTTTCTTGATCAACAAGCAGCCAATCCTTCTGACCATTGGTCGGCAAGCTTAGCAGTTGAAATGTTTACCCCATGGAACGAAGCGGAAAAACAACGATTAGATGCACTAGCTGATGAAAACTGGCAAGCTTATGCACGAGGAACAACTACGTGGTACCAGTTGGCGTTGCAGTTTACCGATGAACGAAATGTTTTTTATACACCGGATTATTATACGTTTCAAAATTACTACGCTGCCTATGACGGTCGCTTTGGTTATGCTTCAACCGCTAAGCTTATGGAAGCCTTCAGCCAGTTGCCGAATAAGAAACTCTCGCAAGCAGTCATGGAGCAAAAAACGGGGATACAGGCATTGCAGCGAAGTTTTACTGGATATTTACCGATTCTATTGCTTGCTGTTTCTTTATTTTTGGCGATCGATTGTTTGCCAAAAGAACGAAGACATAAATCCCTATTTCTTTCACTGCCATTATCGGCAGAAGAGATCCTTTGGAGCAAAACGGCAGTATTGATGGTCGGTTCTGCAATTGCAACGCTTGGGACCATGTTCTTTCTCTGGTTGGGTTCTGGCATTCAATTCGGCTTTGGTTCCCTGGAACTACCGGTCACGATTTTATCACCGACCTTTGATGCTCGCTACCCGATCACAGATTTCAACGCTTTTGAAACACAAGCCATCGGTCTTTTTATAGGCCAATGTTTTCTTGCGACGCTTTTTTTGCAGTTTATTTATTGTCGCGGCATCTTGTTGTTCAGTGCCCTGTTTCGCTCAGAACTGGTTAATTTGCTTTTGGCTGGTTTTTGCTTGCTTTCACCCTATATTTTCCAAAGACGTTGGTTCAGTGCTTACCTTGATAAAACGCTGTATGTCTATCTGTATCAAAATGTGGGACAAGTCCTTTCAGGCTCGACACGTTTTTATTTTGGTTCTGCAGGGTTTACGATGGAAAAAGGGTTGCTTTTATTAGGAGGCGTTTGGCTTCTGATCGAAATGTGTTTCTTCGTGACGATCCAACGCAAAAAATTTCATTTGGCATAGGAGGAACGATATGTTAGAACTGAAAAATGTGACGGTCACGTATACGAGAAAAGTATTGGATCAGCTTTCCATTGCCTTTTCTCCCGGGGAAATCGTCGGGTTAGTCGCCCCTAACGGCACCGGGAAATCCACGCTATTGAATGTGGCGATGAATTTCATCCAGCCGAATGAAGGCGCAGTATTTTTGAATGGCAGTCAAGTATATGTGACCAAAAAATCAGAAGTGGCAGCGCATCAACAAATTTCGTTTTTTCCTGACCAAAATGATTTGTACAATGATTTGAGTGGTTTCGAGCATCTCAAGCTGTATCAGCGAATGTGGCGTTCAGAGGAACACTTAGTGGAAGAAACGATTGATCGTTTGCGGATGAGTGACTATATCAAACGTCCTGTGGGTACCTATTCGCTGGGCATGCGGCAACGTCTTTGTTTTGCGATGCAGATCGTGACGGATACGCCTTATATGCTGATGGATGAAGTCATGAATGGCTTGGATCCGACCAATGTGGAATTGATCTCTAACGTATTAAAAGCCTTGCGAGCGCAAAAGAAAGCGATCGTGATTGCTTCGCATATTTTGACGAATTTGGATTCCTACGCGGATCGGGTCTTGTTTTTAAAAGACGGCAAGATCATTCACGAATACTTTGGTCGCAAGTCGTTAGTCAATCAACCGTTGTACTTAAAAACGGACTCGGTAGATTTTTTGGTGGCTTTTCCAGAATTAACGACGGTGACCATCGATCTGCAAGGACGGATCTATCTGATAGAAATCAGCGATCCTCAGCTACCGCAACGGTTTATCGCTGCAGGGATCACTGATTTTTCTGTGGGGCACTTGGCACTAAATGAATTGTATTTGACGTATTTTCCTGAAAATTACTGACTGTCGCACTATTTACGAGATGAGAGCGGGACAAGCACAGATGAAGGAGAAGCAAAAAAATTTCGCCATAGGTAAAAGTTTTTTGCTATAATAGGTTCAATCTGAAAAGAGATCAACGACGAGAACCAATAACCTGACGTTGACCTATGGTTAAAGGAGAAATGGAATATGAAGAAATTTTCGAAGTCGTCAAAACTTGAAGGGGTCAGTTATGATGTGCGCGGCCCAGTTTTAGAAGAAGCCGATCGGATGCAAGAAGAAGGCATCAGTATCTTGAAATTAAATACGGGGAATCCCGCGCCTTTTGGGTTCGAAGCCCCAAATGAGATCGTTAGAGACCTGATTATGAACGTGCGAGAATCGGAAGGATATTCTGATTCGAAAGGGATTTTTTCTGCCCGTAAAGCGATCGAACAATATTATCAATTACAGAAATTTCCTGATGTGACCATCAATGATATTTACACAGGTAATGGTGTTTCCGAGCTGATCACGATGTGCATGCAAGGTTTGTGCAACAATGGGGACGAAGTGCTCGTGCCGATGCCTGACTATCCTTTGTGGACTGCTTCGATCTCATTAGCTGGCGGAAAGCCCGTCCATTATATTTGTGATGAACAAGCAGATTGGAATCCTGATATCGAGGACATCAAAGCCAAGGTCACCAGCAAAACCAAAGCGATCGTCATTATTAATCCGAACAATCCAACAGGAGCCGTTTATCCAAAAGAAATTTTGGAGCAAATCGTCGACGTTGCTCGTGAGCATGACTTGATCATTTTCTCTGATGAGATCTATGACCGATTAGTCATGGATGATTATGTCCATGTGCCGATTGCTACATTAGCGCCAGATCGATTCGTTGTGACGCTAGGTGGCTTGTCTAAGTCTCATCGAGTGGCAGGTTTCCGTGTGGGCTGGATGGTCCTCAGTGGCGACAAGTCCCATGTGAAAGACTATATCGAAGGCTTGAATATGCTATCTTCGATGCGACTGTGTTCGAATGTCTTATCGCAACAAATCGTTCAGACCGCATTAGGAGGCTATCAAAGTTCTGATGAGTTACTATTACCAGGTGGTCGTATTTATGAACAAAGAGCGTTTATCCACAAGGCAATCAATGACATTCCGGGATTGTCAGCGGTGAAACCGAAAGCCGCCTTTTATATTTTCCCTAAAATTGATATTCAACGCTTTAATATCACCAATGATGAACAATTTGTTTTAGACTTTTTACACGAGCACCACATCTTGCTGGTTCACGGCGGTGGGTTCAACTGGCAACAGCCAGATCATTTCCGAATCGTTTATCTTCCTAATATGGAAGACTTAAAAACGACTGCTGAAAAAATGACAGAATTTTTGGCGTCCTATCGTCAGAAATAAGAATATAAAAAAGCACCGCTCCTTCAACAACCGTGAGGGAGTGGTGCTTATGTTTTTATTCGGCAACTGGTTGACAAATTTTTTTGCTCACAATCATTCGATTGGTAAATTTATCCAGCATTTCAGCACTAGGATCGGTGACTTGAACCAGAACAGAGTTCTCATATTCTCGTTCGATGATCCCTTGATACTTCTTGCCATCCCATGTAAAAAAGATCGTACTGTCGATCGTCATCTTAACACCTCATTTGAAATTGTGGAAAAATAACAAGACATTCTTGAAATTGCTTTCCTTTTTGTCATTATGTGCTAAAATAAAGAAAATTAAAAATGCGAATTCGCATTTTTGACAAGAAACGTTCGGTTTTTATAAGAATTCCCCCTGGAGGACGATTATGAAGAAAAAAGAAGAATCTTTTGGTCAAAATATCCGTTCGATTCGGTTGAAACGAAAGATGACACAGAAGATGTTAGCGGAAGATATTTGTTCGCAAAGTGTTTTAAGCCGTATTGAAAACAACGAAGAGTTGCCGAATGTCTGGGTGATGTACCAAATCTGCCAACGCTTAGGAGTCACCTTAGATCAAGTAATGATGCTTCATTCGGAAGAGATCAACAAAACCAATCAAATCTTTGCCGAAATCGAATCACATTTTGTCCATAAGCAGTTTCAAGAAATGCGGGAAAAAATGGAAGATAAGGCGATCAAGGATTATTTGTATCTGGATTCAGATATGCAAATGTATTACTACTATCTAGGCAGCTGTGATTATTTCCTCGATCAAAACTATGATGCCGCCCTTGAGGCGCTGAAAAAAGGACTGGCCTACTCCTATCAACAGGATAAGACCAATGTTTCGGTGATGGAAATTCGTATCCTGAGCTGCATGGGCCGCGTCTATAGTGATTTGCTGCAACTGGGTGAGGCTCGTTTTTACTTAGAAAAAGCTTACGATGCCATGCACGCACTGCCGCCGGAACGTCTCTCCACATCATTGACCAAAATTTACTACAATTATGCGGTCTTTTTAAAGGAGCAACAAGAAGATTGCCTCGCGCTAAAGGTAACGAACGAAGGCATTTCCTTAGCCAGAGAAAAAAACAGTTTGTATTTTCTAGAAGAATTGTTTGAACTGAAGGGACACTTACTTTATAGACTGAAAGAAGAAAATGCAGCCGAAAAAAGTTTTCAGCTGTATCGTGCTGTCATGGATATTCGCCAATCTGACAAAGTGGTGTAGACCTTTCTTGACTTCTTCCCTAAATAAGAGTACTTTTAAGGAAGAAAAGAAATAGAGGAGCGATCAAGATGAATAAATATATTTACGCAGACAAATTCTTTCTAAAATCAGCGGTTCATGGCCCTGGTTACCTGGAGGTCAAAGAGGGGAAATTCGGAGCGATCGTCGATGAAGTCCCTTCTGGTGCAGACGTAGAAGATTATTCAGGCAAATGGGTAGCACCGGGTCTTGTGGATACTCATATCCACGGATTTATGAACCATGATGTGATGGACAACGATGCAGAAGGCATTAAAGCCATGTCGGAAGGCCTTTTATCATGTGGTGTGACTTCCTTCTTGCCAACAACCTTAACATCCAGCAAAGAACGGTTGCGGGATGTTGCTGAAACCGTTGGGAAAGTCAAAGACGAAGTTACAGGAGCAAAAATCCAAGGGATCTATTTTGAAGGCCCATTCTTTACTGAAGAACATAAAGGTGCACAAAATCCAATTTATTTTGGTGATCCTGATATCGATACCTTCCATGAATGGCAAGAAGCTTCTGGTGGAATTATCAAAAAAATCGCCTTGGCTCCTGAGCGAGAAGGTGTGAGTGAGTTTGTTTCGCAAGTGACGGAAGAAGGCGTAGTGGTTGCTCTAGGCCATAGTAACGGTACATTACAAGAAGCGCAAACAGCAGTTGAAGCTGGTGCTAGCGTTTTTGTTCATGCATTCAACGGTATGCGCGGATTAAACCATCGCGAGCCTGGAATGGTTGGTGCCCTACTTTCATTAAAAGAAGTTTTTTCAGAGTTGATTTGTGATGGCCACCATGTGCATCCTCAAGCAGCTGAGATTTTGATGGAAAAAGCTGGTCACGACCATGTTGCCTTGATCACTGACTGTATGATGGCTGGCGGCATGCCAGATGGTGATTATATTTTAGGTGAATTTCCAGTAGTGGTGAAAGACGGAACGGCTCGAATGGAAACTGGCAATCTTGCTGGTAGTATTTTGAAACTAAAAGAAGCTGTGAAAAATGTAGTAGACTGGGGAATCGCTACCCCTCAAGAAGCGGTCATGATGGCCAGCTTGATTCCAGCAATCAGCTGTAAAATTGACCATGCTTGCGGCATGATCAAACAAGGTCGCCCAGCTGACTTTATTGTTTTGGATCAAGAAATGAATGTAACAGCCACCTATTTAGATGGCGTCTGCCGCTACCAGGCGTAAAATAAAACAATCTGCTTAAAGAAACAAGAAGAGAGCTTCTCTTGATCTGTTTTTTGAGCAGATTTTTTTGTTTTCAGTTATGATGAAAGAAAACGACATCCTATGAAGGAGATGATGGGGATTTGAAGACGATTTTAGTTACCGGCGCCAATGCCGGTATGGGCTTTGCAACAGCCAAACAATTGGCAGAATTGGGGATGCATGTGATTTTGTATTGCCGTTCTGCCGAACGAGGGCAGGCAGCACAGCAACGTTTGAAGGAAGAGACAGGCAATCCAAGCATCGATCTAGTGATCGGTGATTTGGGGTCGTTGGCTAGCGTACGCAAGTCAGCCGCTGAAATCAACGCCCGCTTTGAGAAATTGGATGTACTGATCAATAATGCGGGCATCGTCAATTTAAAAAAAGAGCGAACAGCCGATGGATTTGAACAAATGCTGGGCGTAAACTACGTGGGGCATTTTGAACTGACCCGTCAGTTATTGCCGCTAATAAAACGTGCCGATGCCGGCAGGATCGTCAATGTGTCATCCGGCGCCTACAAATTTGTAAAGAAAAAGGATCAGCGCTTTTTCGATGTACCGGATTTTTTCCCTTGGCGGGAATATGGCCGCTCAAAAAAAGCCCTGATTTTATTTACGGATGCGCTTGCGTTCCAGCTACGCAATACGACCGTTACTGCTAATTCCTTGCATCCGGGAGCTGTGGCGACCAGCTTAGGTGTCAGTCGACAAACAGGATTTGGTCAATCTATTTATAAAATGTTGACGCCTTTTTTTAAAACAGCCGAAGAAGGGGCAGATACAGCGATTTACTTAGCGCTAAGTCCAGACGTTGCGGGTATCAGTGGCCGCTACTTTGTTGATCGTCAAGCAGTCCTAACCGAGATCCCGAAGGAGCAGCAACAAGCACAGAAACTATGGCAAGAAACGCAACAAAGAATTGCGGACCACACAAAATGATTTGTTTTGCTTTTGCCAATCTGGATCACTTTGAATAAATGACTTGTTTTTTAGCAGCACGACCTTGTGCTGCTTTTTTGCGGTTTCTTTCAAGGGAAAAAGTGTGATACACTGTTAAGCGAGAAAGCGCATGCGGCGCTGGAATTCTTGGAGGAATAAAATGAGTTATATTGAAGTAGTGAAAGAAGTGAAGAAATACACAATGGGCGATACGGTGATTGCTGCCAATGATGGCGTCTCTTTTTCCGCAGAGAAAGGCGAGATCGCGCTGATCCTTGGTCCTAGTGGCGCCGGTAAGTCCACCGTTTTGAACATACTAGGCGGGATGGATCAATGTGACAGCGGCCAAGTGATTGTCGATGGAACGGATATTGCTGGTTTTGATGCTAAACAACTAACGACCTATCGTCGCAAAGACGTCGGATTTGTCTTTCAATTTTACAATTTGGTGCCGAACTTGACGGCTAGAGAAAATGTGGAACTGTCGGCACAAATCGTACCCGAAGCACTTGATGCAGCTGAGATTTTGACCCAAGTTGGATTAGGTGATCGCTTGGATCACTTTCCTGCACAATTGTCTGGCGGTGAACAGCAAAGGGTCACGATTGCTCGTGCCATAGCCAAGAAGCCCAAACTGCTGCTTTGTGATGAACCAACTGGGGCACTTGACTATGAAACGGGAAAACAGATTTTGGCTATTTTAGAAAAAACAGCTCGCGAGACTGGGACGACCGTTTTGATCATTACACACAACAGTGCATTGGCTCCCATGGCGGATCGCGTGATCCATATCAATGACGCAAAGGTTCGCAAGATGGAAAAAAATACTCATCCGATTCCAATTGCCTCTATTTCTTGGTAAATGCCTATGAAAAAAACATTATTACGTTCCAGTTTACGTGAAATTAGGCAAGCACCCGGGCGGTTTTTGTCCATTTTAGGCATTATCTTTTTAGGAGTCGCTTTTTTTGTCGGGATCAGCGCCACCGGCCCTAATATGAAACAAGCTGCTGAAGATTACTTTTCTCGCCAACAATTAGCCGACCTTACAATTGCTTCAACTTTGGGGTTGTCGGATACCGATCGGCAAATCATTGAGGAAATGCCTGGCGTCACAGCGGTTGAGACGGAGCAGATCGCTGATATCAATGCCGAAAATCATCGTGCTGTGATTCGTGTCTTCTCTCTTTCAACTGATCGACCTGTCAATCAATATGAGGTGACTTCTGGTCGATTGCCGCAAAAATCAGGGGAAATCGCCTTAGATCAAGCGGCACAAAATAGTGGTGGTTTCGAATTAGATGAATCCTTTGAGTTGCCAGAAAGTGGCGAAAATCAATTAAAAACCCATACCTTCACGATCGTGGGCTTTGTCAATAGTCCTGAATATATTGAGAACTTTCATCGGGGGAACAGTACCGGTGGTAATGGGACAGTGGATTACTTTGCGGTGATTCCTGAGGAGGATTTTAAAGAAAGTGCGTACGCCCGATTTTTAGTTCGTTTTGATGACTTATCTCAAATGGAAAGCTATTCAGTGGCGTATCAGACGAAAAGAGATCAAATAAGTGCTGAAGTTGAGAAAAAGTTGGCTCCTCGGGCGCAAGGACGCAGACAAGAGCTGATCGATGAAGCACAACCAGCCATTGACGAAGCCAAAGAACAGATCCGCAACGGAGAAACGGCTCTGCAAGAAGCACAAAGGGAACTCGACGACGCACAAGAAAAATTAGCGCAGGCGCACCGGGAACTGACGGAACAAGAAGCAGCTTTCCAAACAGAAATTCAAGCTGCCCAAGAGCAGTTGAATAGTGAAGCACAAAAAATAGCTGAGGGTAAGCAAGCGTTGGCGGAAAACCAACGACTGCTGGATCAAAGCGAACAAGCGTTGCTTCAGCAAGAAGCCCAAGTAAAATCAGCCCAAGCCCAGTTAGCGCCCATTTCGGCACAAAAGTCAGAACTACAAAGTGGTACCCAACAAGTGGAGGAGCAACTTGCGCTGGCATACCAAGGCATGGATCAAATCAGAAGTGTGGGTCAACTTTCTGCAGAGGAGCAAATGGCCCAGCTGCCTACCGTCTATGCACAAGTAACAGCCGCTCTGGCACAGTTGAACCTACCGACAGATGTCCTTGGTCCGATTCCTGATCTGGAGGAAATCGATGAAACGATGATTGCTACTATGCTGACGGCAGCTGAAGATACATTGAATCCACTCATTGCTGAAGGTGAGCAACAACGTGCCCAATTAAGCGGACAACTGGCTGCAATCAATGAACAAGAAGTGCAACTTCAACGGGCGCAACAGCAAGTCAACGCTGGCTGGAGCCAGGTCAGTGCCGGACGCCAAGAATTGGCACAGGCTCAGACCCAGATCACTCAAGGAGAATCGCAGCTGAGTGTTGCTCGTGAGACTTTAGCTTCTGAGCAAGCTAATGGTCAGTCTTTGCTAGACAAGGGCTGGCTGGAATACCGAGAAAACGAAGCAACCCTTCAAGAAAAGCTAGCCGAATTTAAAGAAAGAGCACCAAAAGAACGCGAAAAGCTTGAAGATGTCAAAAAAGAAGTTGCGGAAAAAGAGCAGGAATTGTTGGAGCTAAAACCGGCAGTTTATCGTGTCGCGAACCGCGATGCGAATCCTGGTTATTCAGAATACCAAGACAATGCGGAACGCGTTTCTTCGTTAGCGACGATTTTTCCAGTCATTTTCTTTTTGATCGCAGCCTTAGTGAGTCTAACCACTATGACGCGGATGATCGATGAAAAACGCAGTGAGATCGGAACGTTGAAAGCACTAGGCTATCGCAACTGGGAGATTGGACAGAAATTTTTGCTTTATTCCTCTGCAGCAGGCATCACAGGTGCTGTATTGGGCCTAGCAGTAGGCTTTTCCTTTTTTCCAGCAATCATCATTCAAGCTTATGGACCACTTTACAATCTCACGAAGTATGACACCCCATGGTATTTGCGGCTTTCATTGATTGCTGTGGGAGTCAGCTTGCTTTGCACCATCGGTATCGCGTTGCTGGTTTTACGTTTTGATTTAAGACAGTCATCGGCTTCATTGTTACGACCAAAGGCACCCAAAACAGGAAAACGAATTCTCTTAGAAAGAATCACCGTTATATGGCGGCACTTAAGTTTTATTCAAAAAGTTACAATGCGAAACCTGTTTCGCTACAAGTCCAGAATGCTCATGACCATCTTAGGGATCGCGGGATGTACCTCCATGATCTTGACTGGATTTGGTCTAAGAGATTCTATCAGCAATATCATTCCTTTACAGTTTGAGAAAATCTGGCAGTATCAGGCGGTGATCACCTTTGATGATGAGGATTCGGAAGCAATGAGTGAAACAAAAGCCGCCGCAGAAGATATTGAAGGCTTTGAAGCAGGGTTATTCTTGCATACGGAAAGTCTGACGTTGGCTCAATCGGGGGTCACGCAGCAAGAAGTAACCGTCACCGTGCCAGAAGATCCTGCGGCTTTATCGAGATTTGTCCACTTGAATGATCGGGTTTCAGGAGAAGCTTACGAGCTAGAAGGAGAGGGTGCCATCATCAATGAAAAGCTTGCTAAGTTGTTTGGATTATCGGTGGGTGATACGATAACGTTGACGAATGAAAGCGGCGAGGAATTTCAACTGAAGGTAGCTGCCATCGCAGAAAACTACACGGGCCATTTTGCTTATTTGACACCTGAAACGTACGAAAAGATCTTTCAGGAAACGCCTGCTTACAATAGTGAGTTATTGAAATTCAATCAGCGCTTAAGCAAAACAGATGAAGAAGCGATCGCAGCTGACC
This sequence comes from Enterococcus sp. 4E1_DIV0656, assembly GCF_002140695.1. Taxonomy (NCBI): domain Bacteria; kingdom Bacillati; phylum Bacillota; class Bacilli; order Lactobacillales; family Enterococcaceae; genus Enterococcus; species Enterococcus sp. 4E1_DIV0656. The sequence continues at coordinate 2,528,213 of NZ_NGLF01000001.1, forward strand.
TGATGGCACAAGATAATGTCATCAATGTTTCCTTCCTCTCAGCTTCAGCGGATGCCTTAGATGACACGACAGCAACCTTGAACATCGTCATTTGGATCTTGATCACGTCAGCAGGGGCATTAGCCTTTATCGTGTTGTACAACTTGAACAATATCAATATAGCGGAACGGATCCGCGAGTTGTCGACTATCAAAGTATTAGGCTTTTATGATCGAGAAGTGACGATGTACGTCTTTCGTGAGAATATCTTTTTAACGATTTTCGGTATTGGTTTTGGCTTGTTATTAGGGGTGCTTCAGCATCAATTTGTCTTACAGACCATCGAAGTTGATATCGCCATGTTTTCACCGACAGTCGAACCAATGAGCTATGTGTATGCAGCGGGATTGACTTGCTTGTTTTCAGGCGTGGTAGGGATCGCGATGTATTTCAAGTTGAAACATGTCAATATGATCGATGCCTTGAAAGCCAATGAGTAACAAAAACAGCCTTTTTTCAGAAGCATTCTGGAAAAAGGCTGTTTTTATTTTTCTTGTTTTTCTTGCTCAGAGATTTCCCCTTGGACTTCTTCTAGCATGGCTTTTAGTTCAAGCTTTTTTTGCCTTAGCACGACCAAATCTTCTTGAATCTCATCTTTTTTCTCTTCCTCAGGTGGTCGAATAACAAAATTGATTGACAGGGCAACTAAGGTACCGATAAAGGTATCAAGCACACGGTCCAATGCAAAGATGATCGATTCCCCTTGTGGGACACTGGAAGTGATCAACAGCATCGTCGCAATGGCAGAGATGATGCCAGAATTGTTATTGATGCCATCTGAAAAAACGATGACAAAGATGACCAGTGCGGGCAGGACAAACAATTCGATCAGAAAATCATTTTGAAAATATTGCTTCGTCAAAAAATAAAAAATGGCTGTACCGCCGCCGATCGTATTTCCTAACACCCGTGATTTCCCAAAAGAGATTGTTGTTGTCAGGTCTTGTCGCAATGAAAAGACAGCAGACAAGGCAGCAATCAAAGGCTGGCCGCGATCAAGGAAATGAAAGAGCAGAATACAAAGCATGACAGCGATGGCTGTTTTTATCGTTCGCATACCTAAGCGAAAACGCCCCATTTTCATGGTAGAATGCCCCCTTTACTTAATCATACCCAATGCTGTTGAGAAATTCTAGTCTTATTCCTCACAATTTAGTATACTTTTCAAAGGAGGTGACAAAAATGAAAATTGGATTGAGAACAGTGAAGACAGCAGTTGCTGCCGGTTTGTCCATGTTTCTTGCTCAGCAGATCGGTCTATTGTATGCACCAGCCGCAGGGATCATCGCAATTTTGAGTGTTGGGAATACAAAGAAAACCTCGCTCTTTACAGGAATCGGTCGCTTGGTTTCCTTGGCGATCGCGACGCTCCTAGCTTTTGTCAGCTTTCATCTTTTAGGCTTTGGTCCGCTGGGCTTTGTTCTTTTTCTCTTCCTATTTATTCCGACGGCAGTCTATTTCAAATTAACCGATGGGATCGTGGTCAATTCGGTCTTGGTGACCCATTATATGATGGAACGTTCTTTTGCTTGGCCATTGATTGGGAATGCTTTTTTGTTAATGAGTATTGGCATCGGCTTTGCACTTTTATTTAACTTGTATATGCCAGACGGCGAACGGGCATTGAAAGAAAAACAGCAGTTGGTGGAAGAAACGTTTAAAAGTCTTTTAAAAGACATGTCGATCGCGTTAACAGAAAAAGAAAAGGCGACGCTCCCTCATGTTTGCCAAGCATTGTTAGGAGAAATCAAGCAAGGCAAACAGCAAGCGATGGTTCATAGTGAAAACCAGTGGCGAGGAGAAGCCTCTTATTATGAAGAGTATTTCACCATGCGGCAAAGTCAAGCGCGCTTACTCTTGGAAATGGTTGATTTATTACAATTGTTTTGGGTAGAAGAAGCCTATACAAATGCGTTTCAAGAGCTGCTATCCTTTACCGCCCAGTCCTTTCATGAAAATAACGATGGAAAAGAGATCTTGGCAAAAATTGCAGCTTTATACGAAGATTATCGACAAAAACCATTGCCGCAAACAAGAGCAGAATTTGAAAATCGGGCCCAGCTGTTTCAGTTTCTGCAAACCTTTAAAAGTTTTATTGAAATCAAAGCCGACTTTTCTGATCAAATGCAAACAATGGCACGCTAAAAAAGGCTCCCAAAAAGGCAGCCGTAATATACCAATATAGGAAGCAGAACTTGAGCGCTTCATTGGCGGTAATATCCCAACAAGAGCATAGCAATGCGAAGAATCTACCTGCTCTTCTCAACCATCTTGCTAACAACATGGTTGAGAAGAGCAGGCATCAATTCGACCCGTTCAGAAAACTGCTTATACTTAGAGATAAATTCCTTCACCTGTATAGTCTGTTATTCCTGTTGATCTATTTCTTTTTCCAGTCTTGTAATCAGTTTTAGACATTCTTTTTGTTGAGTATCATATCCATTCGATAGCTGTAGGAAAAGTTTCTCAGTCAGCGAGCCAGTCACATGGTTTTCATACACCCATTGGAAAAATAGCTACAATTTTTCGTTCAGCTTTATCGTGTGGTCACCCCAAAAGTTTGACTTTTATGGATTGAAAAAATTTGGAGTTGTCAATAAAAACTGGACACTTAGTAAAGAGAGTAAGTGGAATTTTTTTCAAAGACATTAGGAAATTGATAGCTCGGAGCAGAGCGGTTGAATTTTGTGTTTAGTAAGTTTCAAACTATTTAGATATCTCCATTTGAGCCTGATCAAATCCTCTAAATTGAGCGTCATTGATCAGCTCTCTTTTTTTCTTATAGACATCAATAAAAACAGATACATAAAGCGTTTCTTCCTTCAGAGGGATTTAGGTAATGTCCCCTAGCCAAATTTTATTTTTTACTGTTGACTTGATGCTGTTGGATAGCCACTTCCATTGCATGTTCTTCTTCCAATTCCATGTAATTAGATAGGATAACTCCCGAAGATCGGTTCCTCTTACAGATAAACATATTGATGGCGGGAGTTTCGTATGGTATAATTTTTTTAGTGACCACCTGGTCACTAAAATTTCGAAAACAAATGACCATGTGGTCACTGAACGGAGGACCTTATGCCTAAAAAGTTGTTTCATGAACTGCATGAAGATAAAAAGAAAAGAATCATTTCTGTTAGTATTTCAGAATTTGCAAAATACGGGTATGCAGATAGTTCCACCAACCGTATTGTAAAGGCCTCTGAAATTAGTAAAGGAAGTTTGTTTAAATACTTTGAAAACAAAGAAGATTTGTATTTTTATTTGCTTGATTTTGTCACAGGCGAGCTAAACGCAAACCTATATCAAAAATTAGGCACCCTTTCAACCAACTTGTTTGAGCGTATAATTCAATACTCGGAATTGGAATTTTTATGGTATATCCAAAACCCAGAAAAATATAAGCTTATTATCAAAGCATTTAGCAAAAATGATACAGAAATTTATCGAAAGGTTGAAGCAAGATTTAATTATGCTGGTCAGAATGTTTATTATAGCGTATTAGAAAACGTTGATACGAAATCGTTGAATTGGGATAAAAGAAAAGTTCTTCATGTGCTTAAATGGTTTTTACAAGGTTTTAATGCCGACTTTATCGAAAGAATAGAAGTGCAAAACGGAAATAAATCCGAAATTAACCAAATTAGGAATGAGTATGTAACCCACCTTACCGACTATATAGATATACTTAAAAAGGGGATTATAGACTAGAAGGAGTTGAAGATCTTGTTTTATGGTGCCAAAGGAAGTTCAGTAACTATCAATGGATCAAAAATGGATTATGTGGAATTTGGACTGGGGAAATCTCCATTGATAATTTTGCCTGGGTTATCAGATGGATTAAAAACTGTAGAGGGGCAAGCAATCAAATTGGCGTATTACTTTAGGGCTTTTTTGAACGATTTTAAGGTGTATGTGTTTAGTAGAAAAACAAATATTGAAAATGGGTACACCACCAGGGAGATGGCAAAAGACCTTAAAGCAGCACTTGACCAACTTGGAATAAAAAGTGCTTGCCTAATGGGTATATCACAGGGTGGTATGATAGCCCAGCACTTTGCTATCGACTATCCTATGATGGTAAAAAAGCTTATTCTTGCTGTTACCACTTCCCGTGCAAACGAAACTCTTCATCGAGCTATCAACGGATGGGTGAATTACGCGGAAAATAATGATTATAAATCACTGATGATTGATACAATGGAGAAAACATACTCATCCCAAAAACTGAAAACATATCGGCTGATGTATCCACTTCTATGTAGGGTTGGAAAGCCGAAAAGCTTTGAGAGGTTCATACTTCAGGCAAAAGCTGTATTGGCACACGATACTTTCAGTAAACTTGAAAACATAATTTGTCCTACCATCATAATTGGCGGTGATAGCGATAAAATAGTTGGATCAAATTCTTCAGCGGAGATGGCTGATAAAATCCCAAACGGTCGTTTGCTTCTCTATAAAGGGCTGGGACACGCGAGCTATGAAGAAGGGAAAGATTTCAATAAACATGTTAAAGATTTTCTTTTAAGTTAGTTCGAAGCCTCACATATGCAGATTAGTAAAAGCAGGAATTGTCTTTATGCTAAATTCAAACAATAGCCGCGAACGCACTGTAAAATAGCTATATGTATGCAATTCGAACGCTATATTTTACCGCGTTAGCTGCCTACAGTGAACGGCTCCGACTTTGGAAAAGAAATACCTTTTTCCCAACTACCTAGATCAGATGACGTAGGCACAAAGGTCCATATCAGCATACACCTGCTAAAAATCTTTACTGTCTTTGATTTCAAAATTGGCTTGCAAAATAAAGAACTAGCTGACACGCAAAGCCAGCTAACAGAACACCATCGGAATAGTTAACCTTCTCAAATCTTACTTAAAATGGACAGGAAAATTGCCGAAGTCACTTTAAGATCGTACACACGGTAATCTTCCACAGTTAGGGTGTAAAGTAATGGGCAGATACGTTTTAAAGAATTGGTGCTATTATCAGCTTTTTTACAGCCTATAGGTAGTGTTAAATCTTCTTATGACCGTATTTTCTTCTGCGTGTATTTTCGCCAAAACTGTGGTGGTTTGGAACAGAAAAAAGGTAGCAACGGAATTTCGCTTCCGTTGCTACCTTTTCTTTTGACAATCCTATTGGTGAATGATTAGGTATTATGTGTTTTGATTCCTGTTATATCTGGCATCAGCGTAAAGGAGTCTTTTTCATTTTACTGCTGTTCCCAAAAAGCTTGCATTTGATCAAGAACGTCAATGACATCGGTGGTCAAATGGATCGATCCTTCGATCTCGCCATCGATGGCTTTGATCATATTGGCAATTTCATAATTAAGGGCTTGACTGCTGTCGCCAGCTTCAATCACTTCATTTGTTCCATCTCGGAAATGGATCACGGCTTTGTCCGCACGAGGGTATTCATCTACGGTAATGTATCCTTCTTCGAAAGCGACGATACCGGTTTTAGGCATTTTCGCTTGAAAAGTCAGCGTGACACTAGCCATTTCATCGGCTGGATTTTGTAGGATCGTGACTGATTGTTCATCCACACCTGTAGAGAAGGGCTTCATGCTGCTAAACGTCACTTCTGGTGTATCCGTCATGAAAAAGCGGGCAAATGAAACAGCATACGTACCGATATCCAATAAAGCACCGCCGCCTAAATCTGGATTGAAGAAACGATTGCTTGGGTCTGGATCTTTGTAGCTGCCAAATGGTGCTTGGATCATTTTTAATTTTCCTAAGCGTCCAGCATCGATCTCTTCTTTCAAACGTGCATAAACCGGCATATTGAAGATCGTCATAGCTTCTTCTAAGATCAGATTTTTTTCTTTGGCTAAGGTCAATTCTTCAGCTAATTCATCGGCACTGGTCGTAATGGCTTTTTCACAGAGGACATGTTTTCCGGCCATTAGAGCTTTCATAATAAATTCGTGATGAAGATCATTAGGTACTGCAATGTACACAATATCAATTTGCGGATCTTCCAGCATAGCATCTGTGCTTTCATAAGCATGGGGGATAGCGTATTTTTCGGCAAAGGCCTGGACTTTTGGCAAACTGCGGGCGCTGACTCCATACAGTTCACTTGCTTCATTGGAAAAACCAGCGGCAAATTGCGTCGCGATGTCTCCAAGTCCAATCATTCCCCAACGGTATTTTTTCATCATTGATCATCTCCTTCATATTTAGTATAACAAAAGAAATGAATTCTTTAAAATAATCAAAAACAATCGTAAAAAGTTTCCATTACGGCTGACTTTCAGTAAAATATAGAAGAGGAGGGATAACATATGCATAATGTATCAATAGCCATTATTTTAAATACGATTATCGAGCAATACACATCAGAAAAACAGTTTTATGAGACACATTTAGGAATCACTGAGGAGCAATGGGAAGCTTGGAAAAACGGCACAATGAGTTTATCGCCTGCTGAAAATCAGAAAGTGAAACTGCTGTTTTCGGATTATGAATGGATGCTGATCCAAAAAATCATTCGCCAGACCGTCATTTATCCAGAAAAACGCAATCAAGCGGTCGTCGAGTTCAAAAAAATGAAAACCCAAATCGCCAGAACGTGGCTAGCTAGCGATTTAGCAAAAGTCGAATTGTTAACAGAATCTGAAGAAACAGCCCAATACCTTGATTTGAGAGTCAGTATTACGTATGATGAGTGGGGTTATGATGATATATTAAACTTCCGATTGCCCGCTGTTGTTCAACAGCAGATCCGCAATGAAAAAATCGAGTTGTTAGAGTGGGTTAAAGAAAATCTGGAAGAAACTTATAATTAAAGGTAGGGTATTTTTTGAAAAAGTATTATGGAATGGCTGCGGCAGCAGGATTCTTGTTTTTGGTTCTCCTAACCATACAAGTGAATCGAGTGACCGCAGTCACCCCAATAAAGAATTTAAGTATCGCTCGTTCTACTACTCAAACAGTGACGAGCGCAACAACTGAATCCAGCAGTCAAACTTCGACGGAATACTCAGAGGATGCGCAAGAACAAGCAGCTGTTAGTGATGAAGTGAACGAAGATGATTTCCCAACTGTCTCATTGAATGATTGGTCATTGGCTCTGGTAGGACCAAAAAATAAAATCGTCAGCGAAATCGCGCAAGAAGATTTGGGGAAATTATCAAATGGCTACCTTGTGGACAAGCGAATCGTTTCGGCATACGAAGAACTAGCTGAGGCAGCAAAGGTGGCTGGACATCCTTTAGTCATGGTCTCTGCTTACCGTTCGGTAGAGTATCAACAGGAAATATTCGATGCCAATGTCAATAGCTTGATCCGCCAAGGGAATACAAAAGAAGAAGCAATTCGTATCACGAAACTGACCTTTACTGAACCGGGATATAGTGAGCACCATACCGGTCTTGCGATTGACGTAATCGATGAAGACTGGTATCAAAATCATACAGGCGAACTTCTCAATGAGGGGTTCGGCGTTACAGACGGTGGAAAATGGCTACAAGCCCATGCGAGAGAGTATGGGTTCATCATCCGTTATCCGAAAGGGAAACATGACATTACCCAAATCGATTATGAACCATGGCATTTACGCTATGTAGGCGTCGAAGTGGCGACATATATTGAAGAACATGAGGTAACATTCGAAGAGTTTCTTGATGAGGCAAAAGAACACATCACTCGTAAAGAAGCAGAACTGTCGTATCACGAATTGGCAGATCCTTTGCAGGAGGACTGGATCTTTACTGATTCTCTTACTAGAAATCAAGAAAATAGTCAACGAGCACAAGAAGAGTTGTTGATGAGTGGAGGCGATTTGTTCGCTAAGAACGTGTTTAGTCAGACAAAGGAAGTGAAAAAATGAGTGCAAGACGAAAAAAACAGAAGACTCGTTTCCCATTAGTCTTTCTAGGGTTATTCTTAATTGGGATTGCTTTTATTTTTTCCTTAAATAGTTTGGCGGATCCTCTTCCGAAAGAGGAAGAAACAAATACTGAAGCGATCTCTCATGAAGAATTTATCGATCGCATTGCTCCTTACGCGCAAGAACTGCAAAAAGGCTATGGGATTTTACCAAGTATCATTATAGGTCAGGCGATTCTTGAATCAGATTGGGGCCAGAGTTCTCTAGCCAGCAAATACAATAATTTATTTGGCATCAAGTCATTTGGTCATTCAAAAAAGGTGACATTAGATACCCAAGAGTTTTATAATGGAGAATGGGTCACGATTCAAGGAGATTTTCGTGTCTATGATACTTGGGAAGAATCAATGGATGATCATACGATGTTGTTTGTAAATGGTGTTGATTGGAATCCTGCGCTTTATGTAGATGTCTTGACAGCAAACGACTACCGCAGTGCCGCACAAGCCTTACAAGATGCAGGGTATGCAACGGATCCAGATTATGCCAGCAAAATCATTCAAGTCATTGAAACCTACCAATTGAATCGATTTGATCAATAAGAAAAGAGAGTTGGCTGCTTATGGAAGAAAAATATATGCCAAAAATCACCACTGATTTACGCAAAGATATCGTCAAAGTGCCTAAAGTTATTCGAGAGGCTAGCGGCATTCAAATTTTTGGGAAACAAATCCGCTCCATTATTTTTACTACGGATATTGCGATCATCCGTAATACAAATGCGGACGCTGTGATAGCGGTCTATCCTTTTACACCGCACCCAGCAATTACGAAAGCAATTATCGAAGCAGCAGATATTCCAGTGTTTTCTGGTGTCGGCGGCGGCTTGACCCAAGGATTCCGCTCTTCTTATATGAGCATGTTTGCTGAAGCTCAGGGATCGATCGGGGTTGTCTTAAACGGACCCACGCCATTGAAAACTGTGGAGCAAGTCTGTAAAGTCGTGGATATTCCCGTTATCAGTACCGTAACGAGTAAGTATACTGAAATTGATGCCAAACTTGAAGCTGGTGTGAAGGTCATCAATATCAGTGCCGGCAAGGACACAGCGGATACCGTGGCTTTCTTCCGTAAAAAATATCCGAAGCTGCCGATCATTGCAACGGGTGGTCCAACTGAGGAGAGCATCTTAGAAACGATTGAAGCAGGTGCGAATGCGATCACTTACACGCCGCCTTCCAACGGGGAGCTTTTCAGTAAAAAGATGGAGCACTATCGTGATATGGAGAAACCAGAGTAGCAAATGATCCACAAATGAGAATATTTTTATTTATAAAGGGCATTCCATGCTTGTGTTTTTAATCAAAGACAGGCATAATCGAATCTATCATTTAAAAATTACTTGTATATCGTCGAAATATGGTCGACAGTCTCTACCCGATACCGTAAATATCGGACTATAAGTAAAAATCGTGCCTGTTAGACACTTTTTTTGCTTTGGCAAAAAGAGTGTCTTTTTTTTCAGGATGGAATAGAAAGGAACGAGGAGAGCTAGGATGGATAAATTAGTTGAGCGTATCAAAACACACGGGAACGTCTTGGGTGAAGGGGTTCTCAAAGTGGACCAGTTTTTGACCCACCAAGTGGATTATGAGTTGATGAGAGAAATCGGTACAGTTTTTGCAGAACGATTTCAAGAAAGTGGGATCACCAAAGTAGTGACCATCGAAGCTTCAGGGATCGCACCAGCACTTTATACTGCAGAAAAGTTGCAGGTACCAATGATCTTTGCTCGAAAAGCAAAGAGTCTGACGATGGATGAAGAGTTGTTGACCGCATCGGTCTATTCCTTTACTAAGCAAGTGACCAGCCAAGTATCGATTTCTAAGAAATTCTTATCTTCAGATGATACGGTATTAATAATTGATGATTTCTTAGCAAACGGACAAGCTGCAAAAGGATTGATCGAATTGTGTCAGCAAGCAGGCGCAAAAGTCGTTGGCATTGGGATCGTCATTGAAAAATCATTCCAAACTGGTCGACAATTGCTTGAAGAAATGGGAATCCCCGTTGTTTCCTTAGCACGAATCGCCTCATTGTCGGAAGGCCAAGTTAGCTTTTTAGAAGGAGATGCCTAATGAAAGAGACGAATAGCCGTTCAGCAGTTTTGGGCTTGCAGCATTTGCTAGCGATGTATGCAGGAGCTGTTGCCGTCCCTTTGTTGATTGGAACAGGCCTCGGCTTTAATGAAGCGCAGATGACGTATTTGATCTCGATCGATATTTTCATGTGCGGAATCGCTACGCTTTTGCAATTAGTCGTCACCCGCTTTTTTGGGATCGGCCTACCAGTCGTTTTAGGTTGTGCCATCCAAGCTGTCTCCCCATTGATTTTGATTGGCACCAAATCAGGAATCAGTGCGATTTACGGAGCGATCATTGCTGCTGGGATTTTCATTGTCTTGATCGCCGGCATTTTTTCGAAAATCAAAGTTTTGTTCCCTCCATTGGTGACAGGAACGGTGATTACCGTCATCGGCTTGACCTTGATTCCAGTCGCCATCACCAAAATCGGTGGAGGGGATGCCGCAGCTGCTAACTTTGGTGATCCAACGAATTTATTGTTAGGCTTTGTGACGATTGCGCTGATCATTGGCGTGCAAGTGTTTGGCAAAGGCTTTATTCGCTCGATTGCCGTACTGATCGGTTTGATCGGTGGGACTATTTTAGCAGCATTATTAGGCTTGGTTGATCTTTCTGCCATCACTCATGCACCTGTGTTTCATTTGCCTCAGCCTTTTTATTTCGGTTTACCAACCTTTGATCTGTGGTCGATCGTCTTGATGATCATTATTTCCATCGTTAGTTTGGTAGAATCCACAGGCGTTTATTTTGCACTGGGAGACATTACTGAAAAACCGATTACAGGCAATGACTTAAAGCGCGGCTATCGTGCGGAGGGCTTGGCGGTGATCCTTGGTGGGATCTTCAATACGTTTCCTTATACTGGATTTTCACAAAACGTAGGTTTGGTTCAACTTTCAGGCATTAAGACGCGCCGTCCGATTTTCTTTTCAGCAATCTTTTTGATCGTATTAGGGTTGTTTCCAAAAGTCGGTGCCATCGCACAGATCATTCCAGAGGCAGTGCTTGGCGGCGGCATGTTAGTGATGTTTGGCATGGTGGCTGTTCAAGGGATGAGAATGCTGAGCAAAGTTGATTTTATGAATGACAAGAACTTGTTAGTGATTGCAGTATCAATCGGTTTTGGTTTAGGGTTCAATATGATGCCCACTTTATTCAGTCAAATGCCTGAAACCGTTCAAATGTTTACAGGCAATGGGATCGTCATGAGTAGTTTGACTGCCATTGTTTTGAATCTGTTCTTTAATGGACTGCCGAAAGAAACAGACGAAGTGACGGAATTGCGCTTGCAACAGTAAGTTTATTTGATCCAGACGAGGATTCGTCTGGATTTTTTGTATTGTTCCTTTATTTGTCTTATTATCGGATATCTGACGTGTTGAATACATATCTTTGAGATAAAAGCGAACAATGAAAAGTAAAATTTGTTAATAGTTCGAAAATATTTTGACATTGCTCGGGCAACTCGTTACTATTTAGAGGTGAAAGTGAATGTTAGCAGAGCCATGTGCCTTTGGGATATCTCAGACGTAGCTTCAAAAGGTTGCTAACAAAATGATTTTCGTAAGAAAAATACTTCTGAGGTTTATTCAGAAGAGAATCGTAAAAATTCAGTGGAGGGAAAATTGAATGAAACCAGCAGTTGCAGTGATTATGGGAAGTCAATCAGATTGGGAAACAATGAAGGAGTGCTGCTTGATTTTAGATGAGTTAGCGATACCTTATCAGAAAAAAGTCGTTTCGGCACATCGTACACCAGATTTGATGTTCGAATTTGCAGAAACAGCCCGAGAAAAAGGGATTAAAGTCATTGTTGCAGGAGCGGGTGGCGCTGCCCATTTGCCGGGAATGGTGGCAGCTAAAACAACATTGCCGGTCATTGGTGTTCCCGTCCAATCACGCGCATTAAACGGTTTGGATTCCCTTTTATCGATCGTGCAAATGCCGGGTGGTGTACCAGTAGCAACAACGGCGATCGGAAAAGCTGGCGCAACTAACGCAGGACTACTTGCAGCCCAGATGCTTTCCATGTATGATTTAGAGATAGCGGAGAAATTAGACGCACGAAGAAATACATTAAAAGAAATCGTATTGGAAAGTAGTGATCAACTTGATTAAACCTTTAATGCCCAACGCAACGATCGGAATCGTTGGCGGAGGACAGCTAGGTCGTATGATGGCAATGAGTGCCAAAGAAATGGGCTTTCGGGTTGGCGTTTTAGACCCTACTGCCAATTGTCCAACAGCCCAAGTCGCTGATTGGCATATTGTTGCTGCCTATGATGATGTGTTTGCTTTAGAAGAAATGGCTCGACGTGCCGATGTAATCACCTATGAATTTGAAAATGTCAGTGTTGAAGCATTGAACTCTATTTTGCCTTACTCACATATCCCTCAAGGCACCGATCTGTTAGCAATCACTCAAGATCGTTTGTTAGAGAAGTCATTTTTAGAGGCAAACAATATCGTGATTGCACCTTATGCCACGATCATCAGCCCGACAGACATCCAAGATGCCATCGATAGCATTGGTTACCCTTGTGTATTAAAAACCACCAGAGGCGGCTATGACGGAAAAGGACAGCACGTGCTTTACAGTACGGCTGATTTGGCGCCTTCCATGAATTTACTTCGCGAAGGAACTTGCGAATTAGAAGCATGGATTCCTTTTGAAAAAGAATTATCGATTTTAGTTGCCGGTAATGGAGAAACCTTTACCACTTTCCCAGTGGTAGAAAACATCCACCGTAACAATATTTTGCATCAAACGATCGCTCCTGCGCACATTGATCCAGAAGTTGCCGAAGAAGCCAAACGGATCGCTCACATTATTGCAAAAGCTTTGGATCTGCAAGGCGTTTTAGCCATCGAAATGTTCCTGACCAAAAGCGGCGGCTTGTATGTCAATGAATTGGCGCCACGTCCGCATAATTCGGGTCACTATTCGATCGAAGCTTGCTCCATGAGTCAGTTTGACGCTCATATCCGCGGCATCTGTGGCTGGCCGTTGCCGGAAGTTTCTTTGCTTTCACCAGCAGTCATGGTCAATGTCTTAGGAGATGAATTGACAGAAACCTATGATCTGATTGCCACAAAACCTGCTTGGCAATTTCATTACTATGGCAAAGAAGAAGCAAAAACCGGTCGCAAAATGGGACATATCACTATTTTGACGGAAGACATTGCAGAAACCACTGAAGAAATCTATCAAACCAATATTTGGGATTAAAGGAGATAAAAACATGTTAGAGCGTTATACAAGACCAGAAATGGGTGCTATTTGGACCGATCAAAATCGCTACCAAGCGTGGCTAGAAGTCGAGATTTTAGCTGACGAAGCTTGGGCGGAATTAGGAGAGATACCGAAAGAGGATGTTGCATTGATTCGTGAAAAAGCATCCTTTGATATCGACCGTATCTTAGAGATCGAAGCGCAAACGCGACATGATGTGGTTGCTTTTACCCGAGCAGTCTCTGAATCTTTGGGTGATGAAAGTAAATGGGTCCACTACGGCTTGACGTCAACGGATGTTGTTGATACGGCGTATGGCTACTTGATGAAACAAGCCAACGATTTGATTCGTGAAGATTTGAACCGTTTCGTGACGATCATTGGCGAAAAAGCCAAAGAATACAAGCATACCGTGATGATGGGACGTACCCATGGTGTTCATGCGGAACCAACGACCTTTGGCTTGAAATTAGCCTTGTGGTATTCAGAAATGAAACGCAATGTTGAACGTTTTGAGCGGGCAGCAAAAGGGGTCGAAGCTGGAAAGATCAGTGGTGCTGTTGGAACCTTTGCAAATATCCCTCCATTTGTCGAAGAGTATGTCTGTGAAAAACTAGGGATTCGTGCGCAAGATATTTCCACGCAAGTATTGCCTCGTGACCTACATGCAGAATATTTTTCAGCAATGGCATTGATCGCAACCAGCATTGAGAAATTCGCCACCGAGATCCGTGGACTACAAAAATCAGAAACGCGGGAAGTTGAAGAATTCTTCGCCAAAGGACAAAAAGGTTCTTCTGCCATGCCCCATAAGCGTAACCCAATCGGTTCTGAAAATATGGCCGGACTTGCAAGAGTCGTTCGCGGTCATATGGTGACGGCTTATGAAAATGTCTCCCTTTGGCATGAACGGGATATCTCACATTCATCGGCAGAACGGATCATTATTCCGGATACGACGATTTTGATCGATTACATGCTGAATCGCTTTGGCAATATCGTCAAAAATCTGACCGTTTTCCCAGAGAATATGAAGCGCAATATGAATGCGACCTTTGGATTGATCTACAGCCAACGGGTGATGTTGAAATTGATCGATCACGGAATGACCAGAGAGCAAGCCTATGACTTGGTTCAGCCGAAAACAGCGCAAGCTTGGGATGAACAAACGGATTTCCGCCCATTGTTAGAAGCTGATCCAGCAATCACGGATGTTTTGACCAAAGCTGATTTGGACGATGCCTTTGATTACAACCATCATTTAAAACAAGTTGACACGATCTTTGAACGTGTCGGTTTAGCCGAATAAAAAAAGCTGCAACCTTGAGACCTCCGTCTTAAGGTTGCGGCTTTTTTAATAATTTTCAGCTAAGTAGGTCAATAGATCAGGTGCTAAACCAGTTGCTGATTGGTTTTCCTGGCGATCTTCTAACATGGAAACCATCAGAAATCCTTGATCTTGCGAATCGAAGGTGAATAAGAAGCTGTTTTCTTGGCCTTTTTCATCTTGCTTTTCTTTGATTTCAGCAGTTCCTGTTTTGGCAGCTAGCGGAATGTTCAGCGCTGCCAAAGAGTGTGCCGTTCCGTTGGCATCTGAGACAACAGCTGTCAAATCTTGATTGATTTGCTCAATCGTCTCTGGTTTAAAGACTTCTTTGTCTTTTTGCTCTGCCTCTTTCACTAAACGGGGATAGACCAGCTTCCCTTGATTGGCAAAGACCGAGTAAGCAGCAGCTTGTTGAATGGGATTCAGTAACAGTTCTCCCTGCCCATAGCCGGTATCTGCCAGTAAAATCTCTGAGTTGAAGGACTCTTCATTGGAAATTTGAGCAGGATTCATCGCAATCGGTAAATCCAACGTCTCACCAAAAATCAATTTCGACAAACCGTTACGAAAAGCATCTTCACCCATAGCTAAGGTTTGTTGTGCCATATAGATGTTATCAGAGTAAACCAGTGCATCTTTTAGATTGACAGAAGCTACATCGCTGACTCTGGTGACAAAGTAGTCTCCCCACGAGCTGTCTTTTTGCCACTTCAATCCATCGATCGCAATACTTTGGGTAGGGTCGATCGTACCGTTTTCTAAGCCAATCGCTGCCGTGATGGTCTTAAAGGTCGAACCTGGCGCATAGGCCGTAGCAAAGCGGCTGATGAAAGGCAAGGCTTCATTTTGTTCATACGCATCATAGTCTTCTTGTGAGATTCCTTGGGTCATTTTATTGGGATCATAACTTGGTGAGCTGGCTAATACTAGCAGATCACCGGTTTTTGGTTCTGTGACGACCGTGGAGCCCGCCTGATTTTGTAAGGCGTCAAAAGCTGTCTTTTGGGCTTGTGCGTCAATGGTCAGTTGGATATCTTTACCATCTGCCCGTTCTTTTTCTAAAAGAACCGATTTTTCAGCACCGTCTTCATCAGTGATGGCGATTTTTCCGCCATTTTCGCCCCGCAACTCTTTGTCAAAGGCAGCTTCCAGACCACTACGACCAATTTGTCCGTTACTTGCTAGTGTTTCATCTTTTTCGATATCTTCTGCAGTCACGTTCCCTAGATAACCAATCAACTGGGCAGCGGCTTCTCCAAGAGGATAAGTCCGTCCCGTCGTTTCTTTTAAACTTGTTCCAGTTGGCATTTCATCGGTTGGTTCGATAATCTTTAAGGGAACGAACAACTCATCTTGGACCCACGATTGAGCCAATGCTTGATCGATCGCATCTTCTGTTAGGTCAAAACGCTCCGCGATTGCTTTGATATTGGCGGTTTTTTCGTCTCCCGTACCCAGCTGCCCAGGAATGACGCCTAGTTGATAGAGCGTGCCATTTTCTGCTAGCGGTTCATTATTTCGGTCGAGGATTTCTCCACGTGTGGCATTATCTACAGAGATACTGATTTTGTCTTGTCCTTCCATTCCCGGAAAAATCAATTGAGGCGACCAATCGATCTTGGCTTGGTCATCAGTCAGAGTAATCGTGCCACTATAAGACAGCTCTGTTAATTCACCTAACGAGGTGGTTAAGGAACCGTTGTATTGGAAATTGAATTGATCGGAATCCTTATCATCGGGCGTTACCTCAATTCCTGAAGCTTTAAATGATTCGGCACCGATACCAGTGAAAATCGCTTCGTATTTTGCTGAGACTTCGTCTGCGGTAAAGCCGTTTGATTCCAAACTTTCTTCGGTCAGTAAAGCAGATAGATCGCTGTACTTCTGATCAGATATAGCATCGATAAAGGAATTGAGGACTTTTTTTGCTGCTGCTTCTTCTTGTCGATTTTGATAGACTGTATAGCCATAATAACCGCCACCAAGTACTAATAAGGCGGCAGGGAGTGCCAGCCAGACGAAACGCTTAGGTTTTTTCGCTGGTTTTTCTTTGCGAGAGCGCCGGTTTTCTGACATATTATTGTTCCTCCTTTAGTGCCGACAAACGGGCGTGATAAAGCGGCAACAGCGTTTGATAAACTGCTAAAATATCCGCCATTTCAACGTCTTCGATCATTTCTTTTGGAAAGATCTTGCCAATTTGAAGTTCACTTTTTTTGACTTTCTGTAATCGTTCTAAGTAGGTTGGCCATTTAGCGATTGGAGAGTGGTCATACTTGGTATGATCAGGAGATAGCGTAAAGTCTGCTGGCAATTGATCAAATAATTCTTTTTGAGCCAGCCAAGATTCCGCGATCGTTGCTTGATTTTTCGGTTGATCGATCACACTGAGCCAAACAAAGACATACTCTTGATTGATCCCAATTTGAAAGTGGGCATCCATTTTATAACCACGCTTGTTAGGGCCGATCCCCGCCCACGTTTCGGCAGGAGGGTAGACGGTTCTACGCCGATGCTGTGCGATATGCAAATAAAAAGGGTCTTGACAGCTTTCTTCAAATAATGGGATCGCTGCCTCGCCGATGGTTTGGAAAACCGGCTGGATCTCTGAACGGATTTTTTCCATTCTTTCTTCTAATGTTTCTAAAGCAAAAGCATCAAATGACTGTTTTGTAAATAGCATAATCGTGTCCTTTCTTTTGTCTGAAAACAGTATAACAAAAAAAGCCCGTAAAATTTCGGGCTTTTGTTTTTTTTATCTTATTTTTATTTAGTGATCACCCGTCAGTGCGTAGCGTGACTTAAGTTAAAGGTAGGGGCTTGACTTTGTTCCTTCAAAAGATGCAAAAGATCGTCTAAAAAAGAAAAGTCCATTTCTTCTAAATTAAAATAAATACGGAAAGAATACGTATGTTTAAATAAGCTTTGACGATGTATCTGGTGAATGATCAATTCGTCATTGCGGCCATTTTGAAATTGTAGAACTCTTTTTTGTTCTTCTGCATAGTGAGGACGTGCCCCTTTTTTGAAGGGACTGAATACATAGAAACTCGTTTGTTGGTTAATGGAAAGGATTTGCTGCACGGCCAATAATTCGTTATGGAGATGTTGTTTTTCTTTGTCTGTTAGATGAGCTAAAAAAAGTTCAGCACGATTCTTTAGCGACCACATATAGTACTCCTCCTTGAATGTAGCTACAATACGACCTAAATATAGCATGAAAATAGAATGTTGTAAACGCTTTATAAAACCCTTCGCCAGTCAAACGGGAGAGGTAAACTTACTTGACGGGATAAAAGGCGAACATTCGTGTTTATTAATGTGTAAATGTACAGATAATCGTTGACCCGCTTTTTCAGCGTTGTTAGAATAATAAACAAATAAAGATGTGTGTCATCGCTATGTGAAAAATAATACTTAACTGAGGTGGAATATGGAATCAGAAGTGCTTCTTTATGAAGGAAAAGCCAAGAAATTGTTTAAAACCAACGAAGAAGATGTGTTGAGAGTCCTTTATCTGGACCAAGCAACTGCGCTGAACGGTTTAAAGAAAGATGCAGTCGCAGGGAAGGGTGCCCTAAACAATCAGATCACTGCGCATCTTTTTCAGCGTTTAGCTGATAAAAATGTCCCAAGTCACTTTCTTCAATTAGTGTCTAAACACGAACAATTAATTCGAGCTGTCACCATGATTCCTTTAGAAGTCGTTGTTCGCAATACGGCTGCTGGTAGTTTTTCAAAGCGCTTGGGCATCGAAGAAGGAACCAAACTGCCAAAGCCGATCGTGGAGTTTTACTACAAAGAGGATCGCTTAGATGATCCGTTTATCAATGACGATCATGTGTTCTATCTGGGTCTTGCTACAAAAGAGGAACTGGACCAGATCAAAAAACTGGCGCTACAAGTCAACGCTGCGTTACTGGAAATCTTTGCAAGTATCCAGATTCAACTGATCGATTTTAAAATCGAGATCGGCAAAACCAAGAAGGGCGAGTTGCTCCTGGCTGATGAGATCTCACCAGATACTTGCCGCTTATGGGATATGGGTACAAATGAACATCTTGATAAAGATGTCTATCGTCGTGATTTAGGGGACATCGTTCCTGTTTATGAAGAAGTTTTAAATCGTTTAGAAAAGGAGAATTCAACATGTATTTAGTCAAAGTTTACGTCACTTATAAGGAATCTGTTTTGGACCCTCAAGGAGAAGCCGTCAAAGGAGCTGTTCATCGCTTAGGATATCAAGATGTCAGTGATATTCGCATCGGGAAATACTTTGAAATCAAAGTGACACCTTCCAACAATCAAACACAAGCAGCAGTAGCAGAGGAGATTGAAGCGATCTGTGACAAACTTTTAGCAAACGTCAATATGGAAACCTACCGTTATGAAATAGTTCAAATGGAGGAAGCAGCCCTATGAAATTTGCAGTGATCGTCTTTCCTGGATCAAATTGTGATGTTGATTTGATGTGGGCAATCAAAGATATCATGGGGGCAGAAGCAGAATATGTGCGCCATGATGCAGAAAGCTTAGCCGGTTTTGACGGTGTTTTGCTTCCAGGAGGATTTTCTTATGGTGATTACTTAAGATGCGGAGCGATTGCCCGTTTTTCTACGATCATGTCAGAGGTCATTCGTTTGGCAAATGAAGGCAAACCTGTCTTTGGTACCTGCAATGGGTTTCAAATTTTAACGGAAGCGGGCTTGTTACCAGGGGTTTTACAAAGAAATGAATCATTGCATTTTATTTGCAAGCCGGTCCGTCTGCAAGTGAATAATCGAACAGCTTTTACTTCTGAATATGAAACGGATCAAGTCATTACGCTTCCTGTCGCTCATGGTGAGGGCAATTATTATTGTGATGAAACGACTTATCAGGAATTGGTTGCCAACAATCAAATCGTTTTCCGTTATGAAGATAACGTCAACGGCAGTCTACACAATATCGCTGGTATCTGCAACAAAGCAGGCAATGTCCTAGGCATGATGCCTCATCCAGAACGAGCGATGGAAAGTTTATTAGGCTCAGAAGATGGCAAGAAGTTTTTTGCTTCATTATTGAAAAATTTTGGGAAGGTGCCGGTAAATGGATAAAATGATCGTAAAAGAACCTACACCACAAGAAATCAAAGATACGAAATTATACGAGCAATGGGGATTGACCCAAGAAGAATATCGGATGATCTCAGAAGATATTTTGGGACGTTTACCAAACTATACCGAAACTGGACTCTTTTCAGTGATGTGGAGTGAACATTGTTCTTACAAAAATTCCAAACCTGTTTTGCGGAAATTCCCGACAGATGGGCCGCAAGTACTGCAAGGTCCGGGAGAAGGTGCGGGCATCGTGGATATCGGCGATGATCTAGCTGTCGTATTTAAAGCGGAAAGCCATAATCATCCTTCTGCGGTGGAACCTTATGAAGGAGCAGCAACTGGTGTTGGTGGGATCATCCGCGACATCTTTAGTATGGGAGCAAGACCGATTGCTGTTTTAGACTCCTTACGATTTGGTGAGTTAGATAATCCAAGAACGAAATATCTTTTGGAAGAAGTCGTTGCTGGGATCAGTGGCTATGGCAACTGTATCGGGATTCCGACCGTCGGTGGTGAAGTGGCATTTGATCCTTGTTATGAAGGCAATCCGTTAGTCAATGCCATGTGTGTAGGGATCATTGCCCACAAGGATATTCAAAAAGGGCAGGCCAAAGGTGTTGGGAACACCATCATGTATGTCGGCGCAAAAACAGGACGCGACGGGATACATGGGGCGACTTTTGCATCGGAAGAATTTGTCGAAGGAGAAGAACAACAACGTTCCGCCGTACAAGTCGGTGATCCTTTTATGGAAAAACTTTTGTTGGAAGCTTGTTTGGAATTGATCGTGGATCATTCGGACATTTTAGTCGGAATTCAAGATATGGGTGCTGCTGGATTGGTTTCTTCTAGTGCCGAGATGGCATCAAAATCCGGATCAGGTTTGCGCTTAACATTAGATGATGTTCCACAACGAGAAACCAATATGACGCCTTATGAAATGATGTTGTCAGAATCCCAAGAGCGGATGCTGATCTGTGTCAAAAAAGGGCATGAAGCTGAAGTGGAAGCTCTCTTTAAGAAATACGATCTAGAAGCAGTCGTGATCGGTGAAGTGACGGATGATGGCAACTATCGTTTGTTCCATCATGGACAGAAAGTCGCTAATTTACCAGTGGATGCTTTAGCTGAAGATGCACCGACTTACTACAAAGAGATGGCAGAACCAGCACGGATCAAAGTGTTTAAGGAAACACCGGACTTTGTTCCAGTGATTCATTCAGCAACGTCTGTATTTGCGGATCTGCTGCAGCAGCCGACGATCGCTTCGAAACGCTCGATTTTTGAAACCTACGATTCGCAAGTTCGTACCAATACCGTGGTAGGACCCGGCAGTGATGCGGCCGTTTTACGAATCAAGGGAACCAATAAAGCCTTGGCGATGACGACTGACTGTAATGCTCGTTACCTTTACTTAGATCCTGAAGTCGGCGGACAGATCGCAGTTGCAGAAGCTGCTCGAAATATCGTCGCTTCCGGTGGGCGTCCATTGGCGATCACTGACTGCCTTAACTTCGGCTCGCCAGATAAACCAGAAGGATTCTGGGAGTTATCTACGGCTGCTGACGGGATCTCAGAAGCTTGTCGTGTACTAGAGACACCAGTAATCTCTGGGAACGTCTCCTTATACAACGAAACGGACGGACAATCGGTCTATCCAACGCCTGTAATTGGGATGGTCGGATTGATCGAAGAGCTGGCGCATATCACGACGCAGCATTTCCAAGCAGCAGGGGATGTGATCTATGTCCTAGGGGAAACCCATGCTGATTTCAATGGGTCTGAATTGCAAAAACTGCAGACAGGAAAGATCGCTGGGCGTTTAATGTCCTTTGATCTTGAAACAGAAAAAACGAACCAACATTTGGTTACCGCAGCGATCCAAGCAGGTCTTGTTCAAAGTGCCCACGACTGTGCCGAAGGTGGTTTAGCGATCGCTTTAGCCGAATCCGCTTTTGACAAGGGCTTTGGTCTAAATGTGACCGTGTCATTGCCAGCAGCACAATTGTTTTCAGAAACCCAATCCCGTTTTGTGCTTTCAGTCGCACCTGATAAGCAAGCAGCTTTTGAAGCACTGGTAGGTGCTGCTGCAATAGCGATCGGGGAAGTGACTGCTGATGGCCAGATTCGCATGCAAGCACAAGATGATACGATCGAGATGCCCCTTACTGAGGCGAAATTGAAATGGGAGGAAGCCATTCCATGTTTAATGAAGTAAAGAGCCTCAACGAGGAATGTGGGGTTTTTGGTGTTTGGGGTCATCCAGATGCCGCTCGTGTCACCTACTTCGGACTACACAGTTTGCAACATCGCGGCCAAGAAGGTGCTGGGATCGTCACGAATGATGCGGGAAAACTCAATGGTCACCGTGATTTAGGGTTGCTAGCGGAAGTGTTTTCGGATGAACGTGTCCTCCAGCGTCTGACAGGAGATGCTGCCATTGGTCACGTTCGTTACGCAACTGCTGGTAATGGTAGCGTTGATAATATTCAACCATTTTTATTCAAATTTTTTGATCAGCAGATTGGCTTAGCTCATAACGGCAACTTGACGAATGCGAAAAGTCTACGGAAATCCTTAGAAAAGGCTGGTGCGATTTTCCACTCGAATTCCGATACAGAGATTCTCATGCACTTGATCCGTCGCAGCGAAGAACCGCTTTTTATGGATCGGGTCAAGGAGGCATTAAATCAAGTTAAAGGTGGATTTGCGTACCTTTTACTGACGGAAAATGCCATGATCGCAGCACTAGACCCCAATGGCTTTCGTCCATTGTCAATCGGGAAAATGGTCAATGGTGCTTATGTGGTGGCTTCAGAAACCTGTGCGTTGGAAGTCATCGGTGCGGAATTTATTCGTGATGTCCGACCGGGCGAAGTCGTGATCATTGATGATGCAGGCATTCAAATCGAGCAGTATACCCAAGAAGTACAACCGGCGATTTGTTCGATGGAGTTTATTTATTTTGCCCGTCCTGATTCCAACATCGCTGGCGTCAATGTTCATCGTGCCCGTAAAAATATGGGCCGTCGCTTGGCAAAAGAGGCGCCGATCGAAGCGGATATGGTCATTGGTGTACCGAATTCATCCTTATCTGCTGCCAGCGGGTACGCAGAAGCTTCAGGTATTCCTTATGAATTGGGCTTAGTAAAAAATCAATACATTGCACGAACGTTTATTCAACCGACACAGGAGTTAAGAGAGCAAGGCGTGCGAATGAAGCTCTCAGCTGTTCGTGGCGTAGTCGAAGGCAAACGAGTGATTCTAGTCGACGATTCGATCGTCCGAGGAACCACCAGCCGCCGTATCGTGCAACTGCTAAAAGAGGCAGGTGCCAAAGAAGTTCATGTGCGTATCGGTTCGCCGCCTTTGCGCTATCCATGTTTTTACGGGATCGACATTCAAACGAGAAAAGAATTGATCGCAGCCAAATATACGGAAGCTGAGATTTGTGAAAAAATCGAAGCAGATTCTTTGGCCTTTTTAAGTGAAGACGGGTTGATCGAAGCGATCGGTTTAGATTTCGACGCACCTTACTCAGGATTGTGTATGGCCTATTTCAATGGCGATTATCCAACCCCTTTGTATGATTATGAAGAAAACTATCTCGCGTCTTTAGCTGAATAAGCTGAATAAATAGTAGGCAAGAATGGCTTTTCAAACGAAGCAGTGAAGGGCAGCTGGTTTACTTGCGTTAACGACGAATGAGCTGAATGAAGAAAAGCGGATGAATGATTGAGGAGGAACGAACGTGGCAAATGCATATGCAAAAGCCGGTGTCGATGTCGAAGCCGGTTATGAAGTAGTCGAACGGATCAAAAAGCATGTGAAACGAACAGAACGGCTAGGCGTGATGGGGGCAATCGGGGGCTTTGGTGGCTGTTTTGACTTATCATCGTACCAATTAAAAGAACCGGTACTTGTTTCTGGGACTGATGGTGTAGGAACCAAGCTTTTGTTGGCGATCCAACAAGAACAGCACGCAACGATCGGCATTGATTGCGTCGCGATGTGCGTGAATGATATCGTCGCTCAAGGGGCAGAACCTATCTACTTCCTTGACTATGTTGCAGTTGGTAAAAACGATCCGGCAAAGATCGAACAAATCATTGCTGGTGTCGCAGAGGGCTGTGTGCAAGCGGGGGCTGCCCTGATTGGTGGGGAAACCGCTGAGATGCCGGGGGTGTATCAGCCAGAAGAATATGATCTTGCTGGTTTCGCCGTAGGGATCGTCGAAAAAAGTCGCTTGATCACTGGAGAAACCATTAAAGAAGGCGATGAGCTGATTGGTTTGCCTTCTTCAGGCATTCACTCCAATGGGTACTCTTTAGTCAGAAAAATCTTTTTTGAACAGCATGGCTATACAGGAGCAGAAACGTTTGCGGAACTTGGTAACCAAACGCTTGCAGAAAGTTTATTGACGCCAACGAGAATTTACGTTGATGCACTGAAACCTTTATTGACAGAAGGATTGTTAGCTGGAATTTCTCATATCACTGGTGGCGGCTTTGTTGAAAATATCCCACGGATGCTGCCTGAAGGACTTGCGGCAGAAATCGCCTTAGACACTTGGCCGCAGTTGCCAATATTTGATATGATCGCTACTCATGGCGCGATTCCTCATCAAGAAATGTTCGAGATTTTCAATATGGGTATCGGTATGGTCTTAGCCGTTGCGCCAGAAAATGTTGCGGCTGTGATGGCACTTCTATCCGCCAATGAAGAACAAGCATACCGGATCGGTAAAGTGACCAAACGTAACAACGAAGCCGTTTGCTTCAAAGAGGCAGTCCGATGAGGATCGCCGTCTTTGCTTCTGGAACGGGCAGCAATTTTACAGCAATCGCCGATGCGATCCAAGCAAATAAAATCAAAGGAGCGCAGATCGGGTTGGTCTTTTCCGATAAACCTACAGCGCCAGTAATAGAAAAAGCCCGCGCGAGAGACTATGAAACGCTTGTCATAGAGCCAGCGGCATTTGCATCAAAAGCAGCCTTTGAAAATAAATTGATCGAAGAATTGCATGATCATGCCATCGATTTTATTGTTTTAGCAGGGTATATGCGAATCATCGGCAACACTCTATTATCCGCTTATGAAGGCAGAGTCATCAATATCCATCCCTCCTTGTTGCCGAGTTTCCCAGGTAAATCTGGGATCGCCGATGCCTTCGCTTACGGCGTGAAAGTGACGGGAGTGACGGTTCATTATGTCGATTCCGGCATTGACACAGGGCCAATCATTGCCCAAGAAATCGTTCGGATCGACACCGACGATACATTAGCAAATGTGACAGAAAAAATTCATCAAGTAGAACATCAAATCTATCCAGCTGTTTTAGCTGAAATCGTGGAAAAGGGGCTATCGAATCGTGAATAAACGTGCATTAATCAGTGTGTCTGACAAAGAAGGACTCGTACCATTTGTCCAAGAATTGACCAATTTAGGATTTGAGATTATCTCAACTGGCGGGACAAAAACGGCCTTGGAACAAGCGGGGCTTCAACCGATCGGCATCGAAGCAGTCACAGAATTTCCTGAAATGATGGATGGTAGGGTCAAGACGCTACATCCACGGGTGCATGGTGGTCTGTTAGGACGGCGTGATCTGCCTTCTCATATGGAGGCAATGGCTGAGCATGGCATTTTACCGATCGACCTTGTTGTCGTCAATCTTTATCCATTTAAAGAAACCATCAGTAAGCTTGACGTCACAGAAGCCGACGCAATCGAAAATATCGACATCGGCGGACCAAGCATGCTACGTTCTGCGGCGAAAAATCATGCCTCAGTAACTGTTGTCGTTGATCCCGAGGATTACGACTGGGTTTTAACTGAGCTGAAGGAAGGCAATACGACGTTGGCATCAAGAAAGAAATTAGCTGCCAAAGTCTTCCGCCATACCGCCGCTTACGATGCCTTGATTGGTGAATACTTGACCAAAGCGGTGGCTGAAACAGAAACAGAGACCTTGACGAAAACCTATGTTTTGAAACAAACATTGCGTTATGGTGAAAATAGTCATCAGAAAGCTTCCTTCTATCAAGATGCATTACCCGTGCCCTATTCGATTGCCAGCGCAAAACAAATCCACGGCAAAGAATTGTCTTACAACAACATTAAAGATGCTGACGCTGCCTTGCGGATCGCAGAAGAATTTACAGAGCCAACTGCAGTAGCCCTCAAGCACATGAATCCCTGTGGAATCGGAAGTGGAGAAACGATTGCTGAAGCTTTCCAAGAAGCTTACGAAGCAGACCCAGTGTCGATTTTTGGCGGGATCATTGTTTTGAATCGTCCAGTTGATGTGGCAACTGCGGAGCAACTGCAGCGGATTTTTCTTGAGATCATCATTGCACCTGCATTTGAAGAAGAAGCACTAGAAATCTTAACGAAGAAAAAAAATCTGCGCCTGCTGGTTGTTGATTTCGAAAAAGCAGCCAAACAGCCAGAAGTTGTCTCTGTCCTTGGAGGCTTATTGGTGCAAGAACCAGATGATCAAATGGAAACACCAGAAGATTGGACCGTGGTGACAAAGAGAAAGCCAACAACAGAAGAAAGCGCAGCTTTGGCTTTTGCTTGGAAAGCGGTGAAACACGTGAAATCTAATGCCATCGTTTTAGCCAATCAACAGCAAACCGTCGGGATCGGCGCTGGTCAAATGAACCGCGTGGGTTCGGTGAAAATCGCCGTCGAACAAGCCCGTGAAAACAATAAACTGGCTGGTTCAGTGCTGGCAAGCGACGCCTTTTTCCCAATGGATGACAGTGTTGAATATGCAGCGCAACAAGGAATCAAAGCGATTATTCAACCTGGTGGCAGTATCAAAGATCAAGAGTCGATCGACATGGCAGATAAATACGGTGTGGCGATGGTCTTTACTGGTGTTCGTCATTTTAAACACTAAGAAATAGGAGAAGACGATGAAAATACTTGTTATTGGTAGTGGCGGTAGAGAGCATGCCGTCGCAAAAAAGTTTCTGCAGGATCCTCAAGTGGAAACAGTCTTTTGTGCGAAGGGCAATCCCGGTATGCGAAAAGACGGGATTAAGACAGTCGCAATTGAAGAGTCCGATCATGAAAGTCTAATTGCTTTTGCTCAAGAGCAGGAGGTTGATTGGACCTTCGTTGGTCCGGAAGTTCCGTTGCTAAATGGCATCGTAGATGATTTTCAGGGGGCGGGCTTGGAAATTTTTGGCCCCAATCGCCAAGCAGCGATGATTGAAGGATCAAAAGAGTTTGCCAAAGAATTGATGCGAACCAATCACATTCCAACAGCAGACTATCAAAGCTTTACAGATAGTGCCCAGGCAAAAGCCTATATCCAACGTAAAGGTGCGCCAATCGTCATCAAAGCAGATGGTTTAGCGGCGGGCAAAGGCGTGGTTGTCGCGGAAACCATTGAAGAAGCAAACGCAGCAGTCGAAGCGATGCTGGAGCAAAATGCTTTCGGTGAAAGTGGTGCAAAAGTGGTGATCGAAGAGTTTTTGGCTGGCGAGGAGTTTTCGCTATTGGCATTTGTGAAGGGCGAAGCCGTCTATCCAATGGTCATTGCCCAAGACCATAAACGTGCCTTCGATGGCGATTTAGGTCCGAATACAGGAGGTATGGGGGCTTATACGCCGGTACCGCAGATTCCGCAAGAAATGGTCGATCAAGCGGTAGCAGAAGTTTTACTTCCTGCAGCAAAAGGGATGATTCGCAACAATACACCGTTTACGGGGATTCTCTATGCAGGTCTGATTGCTACCAATGATGGACCGAAAGTCATCGAATTCAATGCGCGTTTCGGCGATCCAGAAACACAAGTCGTGTTAAGTCGTTTAGAAAGCAGTCTAGCCCAGATCATTGATGATCTCTTACAGGACCAAGTACCTACGATCCAATGGAATCAATCGGCTTCGATCGGTGTCGTGATTGCCTCTCAAGGATATCCAGGCAAGTATCAGCAAGGAATGCCTGTCCCAAGCCCTGAAGGAGAAGGAACGCAATTTTTTTATGCAGGAGTGGATGAAGCTGCCGACCAAGGTGGTTTGACGGCAGCTGGTGGGCGCGTTTTTCTTGTGGAAGCATCAGCTGAGAATTTAGCTGCTGCACAAAAGAACGTCTATGAAGCAATCAGCAGGTTGTCTTTATCTGGCTTATATTACCGAAACGATATCGGCGATAAAGCCTTGCAATATAGCAACTCATCAAAGGCGATGAAGTAAAGAATATTTCTGTGCATAACACAAACTGAAAAAAAGGAGGGCTGCCAGTAGAACCAATCGGTTGTGCTGGTGGTTTTCGTTTTATGGGAGGTTTTTTTGACGTTGGTATAGCGTTTTCATCTTGTTGTGATAAAATAGGAATGTAGTTTAAATAAGGAGGAACTTTACGTGAAAAAAATTAAATTCGGTCCCACTGATTTAGAAGTATCCAGCGTGATTTTAGGATTGATGCGAATCAACAATGCCAAAGACCCAGTGAAAGTATTGAAGACAGCGATTGAAAATGACATTACCTTTTTTGACCATGCCGATATCTATGGGCGTGGGGAGTGTGAAACGATTTTTGCGGAAGCGTTAGCAAAAACGGATGCCAAAAGAGAAGAGTTGTTCATTCAATCAAAATGTGGCATCGTTCCAGGTGAAATGTTTGATTTTTCGAAAGAGCATATCATTTCTTCCGTTGAAGGTAGTTTACAGCGTTTGAAAACCGATCATTTGGATGCGCTACTATTGCATCGCCCTGATACTTTGTTTGAACCAGAAGAAGTGGCAGCTGCCTTTGATCAATTAGAAAAAGACGGCAAAGTGAAATACTTCGGTGTCAGCAATCAAAAACCTGGTCAAATCGAGCTATTGAAAAAATATGTTTCGCAACCTTTAGTAGCGAATCAACTGCAATTCGGGATCATGCATACAGGGATGATCGATCAAGGGATTCATGTCAATATGACGGATGCTGGCAGTGTCGACCATGATGGAGAAATTTTGGAATATTCTCGTTTGCATGAGATGACGATCCAAGCTTGGTCTCCGTATCAGTATGGTTTCTTTGAAGGGGTCTTTATCGGCAACGAGAAATTCCCAGAGTTAAACGAAAAATTAACCGAACTAGCGAACAAGTATCAAACGACACCGACAGGTATTGCCTCTGCGTGGATCTTACGTCATCCAGCAAATATGCAAGTGATTGCCGGAACGATGACCCCGCATCGAATTGAAGAAATTGCGCAAGCTTCTTCGATCGTATTGACCCGCCATGAATGGTATGAAGTGTATAAAGCAGCAGGGAACATCTTGCCTTAATTTATACGTAAATTCCGTTTTATTCAGTTGTTATAAGGATGAATGTTCGCGAAAGACGAACATTCATCCTTTTTTTTCAAAAAGTATTTCTAAAAAGCTTGTATTTCATTTCCAGGTGGTTTAAATTGTTGTGGGCGTTAAA
The DNA here is from genome assembly GCF_002140695.1 of Enterococcus sp. 4E1_DIV0656. Lineage (NCBI taxonomy): Bacteria > Bacillati > Bacillota > Bacilli > Lactobacillales > Enterococcaceae > Enterococcus > Enterococcus sp. 4E1_DIV0656. The sequence continues at coordinate 2,557,335 of NZ_NGLF01000001.1, forward strand.
AATAGGCTGCTGCCATTTGATGCTTGCTTCACTCTTAGTAAGATTTGGAGGATATATTTATGTTTGACATGAAAGTTTTTGATTACGAAGATATACAACTGATTCCTAACAAGTGTATCGTGAACAGCCGTTCAGAATGTGATACCACGGTGACATTAGGCGGACACTCGTTTAAAATGCCTGTTGTTCCTGCAAATATGCAAACAATTATTGATGATTCAATCGCAGAATTTTTAGCTGAAAATGGCTATTTTTATATTATGCACCGCTTTGATGAAGAAGCACGGATTCCATTCATCAAAAAAATGAAAAGCCGCGGCTTGATTAGTTCAATCAGCGTGGGTGTCAAAGAAAATGAATATGCCTTTGTAGAAGAACTAGCTGAGAAAGAGCTTGTTCCTGATTTTATCACGATCGATATTGCCCATGGTCACTCAAACGCCGTGATCAATATGATTCAACACATCAAGAAGCATTTACCAGCAACGTTTGTGATCGCTGGAAATGTTGGAACGCCAGAAGCAGTTCGTGAATTGGAAAACGCTGGCGCAGATGCAACAAAAGTCGGTATTGGACCAGGGAAAGTTTGTATCACAAAAATCAAAACTGGTTTCGGGACTGGCGGATGGCAATTGGCAGCATTACGCTGGTGTGCCAAAGCTGCTCGCAAACCAATCATTGCAGATGGTGGCATTCGGACACACGGCGATATCGCTAAATCTGTCCGCTTTGGTGCAACCATGGTCATGATCGGTTCATTGTTTGCTGGGCATGAAGAATCACCAGGGGAAACCAAGGTAGAAAATGGCGTTGTAATGAAAGAATACTTTGGTTCTGCATCAGAATTTCAAAAAGGTGAAAAGAAAAACGTAGAAGGAAAGAAAATTTGGATTCAATACAAAGGTTCTTTAAAAGATACGTTAGTTGAAATGCAGCAAGACTTGCAGTCATCGATCTCTTATGCAGGTGGAAAAGATTTAGAATCGATTCGTAAAGTGGATTACGTAATCGTGAAAAATTCGATTTTCAATGGAGATACTATTTAAGCTGGATACTGAAGAAACGGCCTTTTAGCGGTCGTTTCTTTTTTTGTTGGAACAACCATTTTGTTTTTCTGTTTTCTTCGTTATAATAGAAGCAATGAGAAGTAGAGGAGCGGGTGACCAAATGACAATCAAAGTGATGTCTGTGTTCGGTACCAGACCGGAAGCCATCAAAATGGCGCCACTAGTAAAGGAATTGGAAAACGACCCGCGTTTTGAATCGATCGTTGTGGTGACGGCGCAGCATCGAGAAATGTTGGATCAAGTTTTAACGGTTTTTGAAATCATACCAGATTATGATCTGGATATTATGACTTTAGGGCAAACTTTGACAGGAATCACTACCAAAGTTTTGCTGGATCTGGAACCTATCTTGCAAAAAGAAACCCCTGATATCGTACTCGTTCACGGGGATACGACCACAGCTTATGCAGCCGCGACGGCAGCTTTCTATCAGCAGATTCCTGTGGGGCATGTGGAAGCCGGTTTGCGTACATGGAACAAAAAATCTCCTTATCCGGAGGAAGCCAATCGTCAGCTGATCGATGTATTAGCGGATTTTTATTTTGCGCCAACTGTCCAAAGCAAAGAAAATTTATTAGCGGAAAATCGCAATAAAGCTGCAATTTTTGTAACGGGAAATACCGCCATTGATGCGATGCGTTATACGATCTCGGAGGACTATCAGCATCCAGAACTTTCTGCAGCAGATCAAACCATGATTCTTCTGACAATGCACCGTCGCGAGAACTTAGGTGTTCCGATGCAGCAAGTCTTCCGCGCTTTAGCGAAGATCGCTAAGGAGAAACCAACCATCAAAGTGGTTTTTCCTATGCATAAAAATCCTCAAGTCCGAGGGATTGCTTTGGAGATACTTGGGGAACTAGAAAATGTCACGCTGATTGAGCCTTTAGATGTCATTGATTTTCACAATGTTGCCAATCAAAGCACATTGATTTTGACGGATTCTGGTGGTGTCCAAGAAGAAGCACCGTCGTTAGGCGTTCCTGTTTTGGTCTTGCGAGATACAACAGAGCGCCCAGAAGGAATTGCTGCAGGTACGTTAAAACTGATCGGTACGTCTGAAGCTGCGGTTTATCAAGAAACGAAGCGACTACTAGAGGATCCAGAAGCTTACAATGCCATGGCACATGCAGAAAATCCCTATGGCGATGGGAAAGCTAGTCGGCGAATCTTGAAAATTTTAGCAGATCATTTTTCGTGAGAGCTGGATCGAAAGAATATAGAAAAAATCATTTTTCAGAATCGGATATGAAAGAGAAATAGGCAGCTGTTTATTTAAATGGCTGTCTATTTTTTATTCGAGTTCGGAAATTTATTACATTCTCTCCTTCAATGGGATAGCCGAAGTGACTTGATGAATTCTGGGTTTTGCCCTGAGAGGATTTCTCTCTATCTGTTCGTGTAAAAAAAGTTTTGTCACATATAAAATCACACCAGTTCTTTAACGTTGTTATTTTATTGTAAGACCTTTCATTTGAAAACCAACGAAAATCTATGAAAAAAGGGTGCTTTTTTCCATTGTTGCGGTTGACATTGGCTAGGATAGCAGTTATTATGTGGGTAGTTGGAAGATAGACTTCCGGCGAACTGACGTTTTATACAAATAATTGTTAGGTGAGGCTCCTATATGGACACAAGCTGCTGCCGCAAAAGTATCGAGAGATACTTAGTTGGTAGGACAGGTCTAATCGTGAAGGTTAAACCCAAAGTAGCTGATAGCAGATTTGCTATCTACGCCCTATAGTGCTAAAGCTCTACAATGATCATGAGTTTTTTACGCATGCTTATTGGGAGCGTGCGTTTTTTTGTGTCTTTTACGCATGTTCCACAGTGACTTACCTAATAAAAAGAAAGGAAGATTCACATGGAATACCCCAGTCCCCAGATGAAACAGCGGAGTAATTATCGAATCGCTAGGGGTGGCGTAAGCAACTCCTAAGTGCTAGGAGGAAAAAAAGATGTTAAAAAAACTATCGAAAGATCAAGAACTAAAATTACTGGCAAAATTGACCGAAAGAGAACTGCTGATGGAAATGCGGACATCCTTCCAAGGGTTATCGGAAGAAGATGCTGCAGAACGTTTGGCAGAGTATGGTCCAAACAAAGTAGATGCGCAAAAACCAACACCTGCTTGGTTGATGATCCTAGGTGCTTTCAAAGATCCTTTTGTGTTAGTTTTGGCATTATTAATGGTTATTTCTTTTGTAACAGGCGATATTGAAGCAGTGATCGTGATGGGAATCATGATTTTAGCCAGTGTCATGATTACTTTCGTCCAAGAATACCGTTCCCAAAAAGCAAGCTTAGCGTTAAAAGAACTTATTGAAAATACTTGTTCCGTCACTCGAGATGGAATCACGAGAGAAATTCCAATGGATGAAGTCGTTCCAGGAGACATCGTCACCTTAGCAACCGGCGATATGATTCCTGCGGATGCGATCTTGATTTGGACCAAAGATTTATTTATCAATCAATCTTCATTAACAGGCGAATCAATGCCAGTTGAAAAATTTGTCGATGCTGGGATCAAAGAAAGCGATGAACAAATTTCTGCACTAGATATGCAAGATCTTGTTTTCATGGGTACCGATGTCTTAAGTGGTCAAGGAAAAGCCATTATTTTGAAAACCGGTCAAAGTACTTTCTTCGGTGATATTGCCAAAAATGCGACGACGAAACGGGGTAAAACAACCTTTGAAGATGGCTTAACAAAAGTCAGCAAGCTATTGTTGCGAATGGTCATGGTTCTTTTCCCAATCGTTTTACTGATCAATGGTTTGACCAAGGGTGATTGGGGCGAAGCGTTGTTCTTCGCGATTGCAGTAGCAGTTGGTTTGACGCCAGAAATGCTACCAATGATCGTCACCAGTAACTTAGCCAAAGGGGCGATCTCTTTATCAAAAGAAAAAGTGATCGTCAAAGAATTGCCTTCGATTCAAAACTTAGGCGCAATGGATGTACTATGTACCGATAAAACGGGTACGATCACCGAAGATCGTGTTGTACTGGTACAGCATTTAAACCCATTTGGCGTAGAAGATAAACAAGTCCTTGATATGACGTATTTAAATTCTTACTATCAAACAGGGTGGAAAAACCTGATGGATATTGCTGTCTTAAACTACTATGAAGAAGAAGGCTTGGCAGCGCCATTTAACGATGTGACAAAAATCGATGAGATTCCGTTTGACTTCTCACGTCGCCGCTTGACGGTTGTTGTCAATGCAGATGGTCATCAACTGATGGTCACTAAAGGTGCCGCCGAGGAAATGGAACAAGTCTGCAAGTACGTAGAAGTTGATGGCAAAGTGATGGAATTGACTCCTCAATTGAGAAAACAATTGCGTCAAGTGAATTTGCGCTTGAATAAACAAGGAATGCGCGTGTTGACTGTTGCTGTAAAACGAGATGCCCACGCAGATGCCGTTTATTCTGTAGAAGATGAACAAGATATGATCATGATTGGCTTTATGGGCTTCTTAGATCCAGCAAAAGAAACAGCAAAAACAGCGATTGCTTCTTTACACGGTCATGGCATCAATGTCAAAGTGTTAACGGGAGATAATGCGATCGTTGCGCAAAAAGTTTGTCGAGATGTTGGTATTGATGCAGATGAATACTTGTTAGGAACCGATATAGATCATCTGTCAGATGAAGAGTTAGCAGAGAAAGCTGCAAAAACTAATCTGTTTGCAAAATTAAATCCAATGCAAAAATCCCGAATCATTGAAACCATTCAAGCGGCAGGCCATACGGTCGGCTTTATGGGAGATGGCATCAACGACGCGCCTGCTTTACGTACAGCAGATGTTGGTATCTCGGTTGATACCGCAGCAGATATCACCAAAGATGCCAGCTCGATCATTTTATTAGAAAAAAGTTTGAATGTCCTTGATAAAGGGGTCATCGAAGGCCGCAAAGTATTTACCAATATGATGAAGTACATCAAAATGACGTTGAGTTCGAATTTCGGGAATGTGTTCTCGATCTTAGTTGCTAGTGCCTTTTTACCTTTCTTACCAATGTTGTCCATTCAACTGTTGGTTCAAAACTTGGTGTACGATATGGCCCAATTGACGATCCCATGGGACAACGTAGATAAAGAAGAGTTAGAAAAACCAGTTAAATGGCAAGTGGGTGGACTATTGAAGTTTACCGTCGGCATTGGACCTGTCAGCAGCATCTTCGATATTTTGACTTTCTTTATGATGTGGCATGTCTTTAGTGCAAATACCATCCAAGAGCAAGCCTTGTTCCAAGCAGGATGGTTTATGATTGGCTTGACGACACAAACCTTAGTCGTTCACATGATCAGAACGAGAAAATTACCATTTATCAAAAGTATCGCATCACCTGCAGTTTTGATTTCAAGTGTTCTAGCGATTGCAGTTGGCTTCTTGGTCATCTTGACGCCATTGCATACCGTCTTTGATTTTGCAGCACTGCCATCAAGTTACTGGCCATGGTATGTCGGTATCAATCTAGCTTATTTAGTAACAGTTGAGTTTGCGAAACGCATTTACATTCATGTCACGAGAGAATGGATTTAAAAAAACAGGTCGGCGTTCTTCCTAACAGGGGGAGAATCGCCGATCTGTTTCTTTTTATCCGTTCTCTGTATTATTTTTTTCTCATATTAAGAAATTTCTCTTTGATTCAAGTCGAATCCTTCACAAGTGATAAAAGGAGGTTAATGATAAATCTGTTTAGCGGAATGGTGGATGCTGTACTATTCTTAAATAAAAAAAAGAATCTGAAAAGAAAAAATTGAAGAAAGCGATTGCTTTAATGTGATTAATTTCACTAATGTTTTCTTAAGAGTTGCTACAGTGGGAATTCTTTTATTAAAAAAAATACCCTTTTCACTTGTCATTTTCGAAGTTAAATGATAATTTATAAGAGTAAATGAAATTTCGATAGTACAGATTTAAACCCTGTTACATACGAAAGTGAATTTTTATATCAGAGAGGAAAGTGTGTCAAGATGGCAAAAAAACAAAAAGCACTTGATTTCCAAGCGATTTTGGAGCAAGTCAATGCGGATTTTCCAACTTACCAAGCTTTGGACAAAGACGGGAAAATTGTAAATCAAGAGTTAGTACCAGATTTAAGTGACGACGAATTAGTTGAATTGATGACTCGTATGGTATGGTCTCGTGTATTAGACCAACGCTCAACTGCGTTAAACCGTCAAGGTCGTCTAGGTTTCTTCGCGCCAACTGCTGGACAAGAAGCAAGCCAATTAGCAAGTCAATTTGCTTTTGAAAAAGAAGACGTTTTATTACCTGGTTACCGTGATGTACCACAATTGATCCAACACGGTCTGCCATTGAAAGAAGCTTTCTTATGGTCACGTGGCCACGTTGCTGGGAACCTTTATCCAGAAGATTTAAAAGCATTGCCACCACAAATCATTATTGGTGCACAATACGTCCAAGCAGCCGGCGTTGCTTTAGGATTGAAAAAACGCAACAAGAAAAATGTTGTATTCACTTATACAGGTGATGGCGGTTCTTCACAAGGGGACTTCTATGAAGCAATCAACTTTGCAGGGGCTTACCATGCAAACGCTGTATTCTATATCCAAAACAATGGTTTTGCGATCTCTACACCTCGTGAAGTACAAAGTGCGGCACCAACATTGGCACAAAAAGCTGCAGCAGCTGGGATCCCTGGTATCCAAGTTGACGGTATGGATCCATTGGCAGTGTACTATGTTTCTAAAGCAGCTCGTGAATGGGCAGCAAACGGCAACGGTCCTGTATTGATTGAAACCTTGACTTACCGTTACGGTCCACATACATTGTCTGGTGATGATCCAACCCGTTACCGTTCAAAAGACATGGACAGCGAATGGCAACAAAAAGATCCATTGGTACGTTTCCGTACTTACCTAACTGAAAAAGGACTTTGGTCTGAAGAAAAAGAAGAACAAGTCATTGAACAAACAAAAGAAGAAATCAAAGCAGCGATCGCTGAAGCGGACCGCGTGCCAAAACAAAAAGTTTCAGATTTCTTGAAAAACATGTTTGAAGTACAACCACAAAACATTAAAGAACAAATTGCAACTTACGAAGCGAAGGAGTCGAAATAGTCATGGCACAAAAAACAATGATTCAAGCAATTACAGATGCCTTAGCTGTTGAAATGGAAAATGACAAAGAGATTTTAGTCTTTGGTGAAGATGTCGGTAAAAACGGCGGGGTTTTCCGTGCAACAGAAGGTTTACAAGAAAAATTCGGCGAAGATCGTGTCTTCGATACCCCTCTTGCTGAATCTGGTATCGGCGGCTTGGCTTTCGGTTTAGCATTAGAAGGTTTCCGTCCAGTTCCAGAAATCCAATTCTTTGGTTTCGTATTTGAAACATTTGACGAAATCGTTGGTCAAATGGCGCGTACTCGTTACCGTATGGGTGGTACACGTAATTTACCAATCACTATTCGTTCACCATTTGGTGGCGGTGTGCACACACCAGAATTGCACTCAGATAACTTGGAAGGATTGATCGCTCAATCACCTGGTATCCGTGTCGTTATTCCATCAAACCCATATGATGCAAAAGGATTATTGATTGCTTCTATCCGCAGCAATGACCCAGTTGTTTTCTTAGAGCACATGAAACTTTACCGTTCATTCCGTGAAGAAGTGCCAGAAGAAGCATACGAAGTTCCTTTAGACAAAGCAGCAGTAACTCGTGAAGGTTCTGATGTTTCAATCATCACTTATGGTGCAATGGTTCGTGAAGCAATCAAAGCTGCTGACAACTTAGCGAAAGAAAACATCAACGCTGAAATTATCGACTTGCGTACAGTTGCTCCTCTTGATGTTGAAACGATCATCAAATCAGTTGAAAAAACTGGTCGTGTGGTTGTCGTTCAAGAAGCACAAAAACAAGCAGGTGTTGGCGCTCAAGTCGTTTCTGAAATTTCTGAACGTGCGGTTCTATCACTAGAAGCTCCAATCGGACGCGTGTCTGCACCAGATACGATCTTCCCATTCGGTCAAGCTGAAAACATTTGGTTGCCAAATGCAAAAGACATCGAAGACAAAGTGAAAGAAATCGTGAACTTTTAATAGTTGAAGAAGGGAAGAATAGAAAATGGCATTTCAATTTAAATTACCGGATATCGGTGAAGGAATTGCAGAAGGCGAAATCGTAAAATGGTTCGTCAAAGCAGGGGATACCATCAATGAAGATGATACCTTACTAGAAGTTCAAAATGATAAATCAGTGGAAGAAATTCCATCTCCAGTAACAGGAACAGTGAAAAACATCGTTGTCCCTGAAGGTACAGTCGCAAACGTTGGAGATGTCCTTGTTGAGATCGATGCACCAGGACATGAAGACAACGAAGGCGATGCAGGTGTAGCAGCAGAGTCTCAAACACCAGCAAAACCAGCAGCAGAACCTACAACGGAAACGGCTGAAGCATCAGCTGGTTCTTCTGAAGGCGCAGGCGTTTTCCAATTCAAATTACCGGATATCGGTGAAGGAATTGCAGAAGGCGAAATCGTAAAATGGTTCGTTAAAGCAGGAGATACCATCAATGAAGACGATACGTTGCTTGAAGTTCAAAACGACAAATCAGTCGAAGAAATCCCATCTCCAGTAACAGGAACAGTGAAAAACATCGTTGTTGCTGAAGGAACAGTTGCAAATGTTGGTGATGTTTTAGTTGAAATCGACGCACCTGGTCACAACAGTGCGCCTGCTTCATCAAGCGCACCTGCAGAAGCACCAAAAGAAAAAGTGGAAACTTCTGGTTCAGCAAGTGTTGTTGAAGCAGCAGATCCTAACAAACGTGTCTTGGCTATGCCTTCTGTCCGTCAATTCGCTCGCGAAAAAGATGTGGATATTTCCCAAGTATCAGCAACAGGTAAAGGCGGACGTGTAACAAAAGAAGACATCGAAAACTTCCTATCAGGTGGCGGACAAGCTGCAAAAGCTGAAACTCAAGCTCCTGCGAAAGAAGAAACAAAAGCTGCAGCAACTGAAAGCAAACCAGCAGCTCCAGCAAAAGCCTTCAAATCAAACTTAGGTGATTTAGAAGAACGTGTTGCCTTAACACCTACACGTAAAGCAATCGCTAAAGCGATGGTAAACAGCAAACAAACAGCACCTCATGTAACCTTGCATGATGAAGTTGAAGTAACAAACCTTTGGGATAACCGTAAGAAATTCAAAGAAGTTGCTGCTGCAAACGGCACAAAACTTACTTTCTTACCATATGTTGTGAAAGCATTGACTGCAACAGTGAAAAAATTCCCTATCTTGAATGCGTCGATCGATGATGCAAAACAAGAGATTGTATACAAAAACTATTACAACATCGGTATCGCAACAGATACTGACCATGGGTTGTATGTACCAAACGTAAAAGATGCAGATCGTAAAGGCATGTTTGCTATCGCTGATGAAATCAACGAAAAAGCAAAACTTGCTCATGACGGCAAATTGGCTGCAGATGATATGCGTAATGGTACCATCACAATCAGTAACATCGGTTCAGTTGGTGGCGGCTGGTTCACTCCAGTAATCAACTACCCTGAAGTAGCTATTTTGGGTGTAGGTACAATCGCGCAACAACCAATCGTAAACGCTGAAGGCGAAATCGTTGTCGGACGTGTGATGAAACTTTCATTAAGCTTCGACCACCGTATCGTTGATGGCGCAACAGCGCAACAAGCAATGAATAATATCAAACGTCTATTAGCTGATCCAGAGCTATTAATGATGGAAGGATGATTAACAAATGGTAGTTGGAGATTTTGCTGTTGAATTAGATACAGTTGTAATCGGTGCGGGACCTGGCGGCTATGTAGCTGCCATCCGCGCTGCTGAAATGGGACAAAAAGTAGCAATCATTGAAAGAGAATACATCGGCGGCGTTTGTTTGAACGTTGGTTGTATCCCTTCAAAAGCCTTGATCGCTGCAGGTCATCATTATCAAGAATCTTTGGATTCAACAATGTTTGGTGTAACAAGTGAAAATGTTTCCCTTGATTTTACCAAAACACAAGAATGGAAAGACAACAAAGTCGTTAAAACGTTAACTTCAGGTGTTGGTTTCCTATTGAAAAAACACAAAGTAGAAACGATTGAAGGAGAAGCTTTCTTCGTTGATGATCACACATTGCGTGTCATCCACCCAGATTCAGCACAAACATACTCTTTCAACAATGCAATCATCGCAACAGGTTCTCGCCCAATTGAAATCCCTGGTTTCAAATTCGGCGGACGTGTTCTTGATTCAACTGGCGGATTGGCATTAAAAGAAGTTCCTAAAAAATTCGTTGTTATCGGTGGCGGTGTCATCGGTTCTGAACTAGGTGCAGCTTATGCAAACCTAGGGGCAGAAGTAACGATCCTTGAAGGCTCTCCTCAAATCTTGCCAACCTATGAAAAAGACATGGTCAAATTGGTTGAAGAAGACTTTGCGAAAAAAGGTGTAACAGTCGTTACGAACGCAATGGCGAAAGAAGCAATTGACAATGGCGATAGCGTAACTGTCAAATATGCCGTAGATGGTAAAGAAGAATCAGTTACTGCTGATTACGTGATGGTTACTGTTGGTCGTCGTCCAAATACTGATGACATGGGCTTAGAACAAGCAGGTGTTGAAGTAGGCGAACGCGGATTGATCACGGTTGACAAACAAGGCCGTACCAACGTATCAAACATCTACGCAATTGGTGATATTGTACCTGGTGCTGCATTAGCACATAAAGCCAGCTACGAAGCAAAAATCGCTGCTGAAGCAATCTCTGGTAAAAAAGTTGCCGTTGATTACAAAGCAATGCCAGCAGTTGCCTTTACTGATCCAGAATTGGCTTCTGTCGGTATGACGATCAAAGATGCCAAAGATGCTGGAATTGAAGCAAAAGCATTCAAATTCCCATTCTCAGGTAACGGTCGTGCGTTATCTCTAGGAAAAACTGAAGGATTCATCCGCTTAGTAACAACGGTTGAAGACAATGTGATCATCGGTGCGCAAATTGCTGGTCTAGGAGCAAGCGATATGGTTTCAGAACTTGCTCTTGCTATTGAATCTGGCATGAACGCAGAAGATATCGCGTTAACGATCCATCCACATCCATCTCTAGGTGAGATCACAATGGATGCTGCTGAGTTAGCTCTAGGATTACCAATCCACATTTAAGCTTTGTGAAACTCGTTCATCATTTGGTGAACGAGTTTTTTTATCACCAGAAATAAAGCGATCCTATGCTATTGACAGAATCTTCTGGAAATGATACGATGATCTTAATATTTCAACCGTTGATGAGGAAAGTAAATTGATTTGGCAAGCCTAGAGAGTCTTCGTAAGGTGCAAGAAGAACTTGTAGGATCAATCGAAAATGGCCTCTAAGGTGATCTTCTGAACTTGTACGAAAGATAAGGAGATCCGGGTGCGCCCGCTATCGCGTCAGAGTATAACGACGTTTATTTGTCGCGTACTTGCTGAGAAGCATGCTGGAAAGTCTGCTTGAATAAAGGTGGTAACACGTAAACACGTCCTTTGATATCTCGATATCAGAGGGCTTTTTTATTTGCATTATTAAGGAGGAATAGTATGACAGAAAGATTTGAGACGATTCAATTACACGGAGGACAAATACCAGATCCTACCACAGGAAGTCGCGCCGTACCCATTTATCAAACCACATCCTATGTGTTTGATGATGCTGACCAAGCGGCAGCGAGATTTAGTCTTAGTGAGAGCGGCAATATCTATACCCGTATTACCAATCCGACGACCGCGGTTCTAGAAGAGCGATTAGCCCTATTAGAAGGTGGTATCGGTGCGTTAGCTACGGCTTCTGGCTCAGCGGCGATCACCTATGCAATTTTAAATCTCGCGCAAGCAGGAGATCATATCGTTTCTGCTGCTTCAATTTATGGCGGTACCTATAATTTGTTCGCCCATACATTGCCAGATTTTGGCATCACCACAAGCTTTGTCGATAGTGAAGATCTACCAGCACTAAAAGCAGCCATCCAAGAAAATACCAAAGCAGTTTTTCTAGAGTCTTTAGGCAATCCAGATATTGATATTGCCGACTTTAAAAAGATTGCAGCGATTGCTCATGAAGCCGGGATTCCCCTCATCATTGACAACACCTTTGCGACTCCCTATCTGTTTCGAGGGTTTGAGCACGGGGCGGACATCATCGTTTATTCCACGACAAAATACCTCGGTGGTCACGGGGCTGCTTTAGGAGGGGCTATTATTGATAGTGGCAACTTTGATTGGACAAACGGCAAATTTCCCAAGCTGGTCGATCCCGATCATAGTTACCATGGAATCTCATGGGTAGAAGCCGCTGGTAACGCTGCCTATATCACTCGGGCCCGAACGATTCTTTTACGGGATACAGGTGCTGCGATTTCTCCCTTCAATTCATGGGTGTTGCTTTTAGGCATCGAGACCCTCTCGTTGCGGATGGAACGTCATGTAGAAAATGCGCAACAAGTTGCTGAATTTTTAGCCAAGCACCCGGAAGTTTCTTGGGTTCATTTCCCAACTCTGCCGGACAGTCCTTATTTTAAGCGGGCGCAGGAGTATTTCCCCAAAGGGACCAGTTCGGTCTTTTCCTTCGGATTAAAGGGTGGGGCAGAAGCAAGCAAAACCTTTTGTGGCGCAACTAAGCTCTTCTCGCTACTGGCGAACGTTGGCGATGCAAAGTCCTTGATCATCCATCCAGCTTCGACGACCCATTCTCAGCTTAGCGTAGAAGAACTTGCAGCAGCCAAAATTCGTCCAGAGACGATTCGCTTATCCATTGGATTGGAAAACATCGACGATCTATTGGAAGATCTCACGCAAGCCTTCCAACAGCTCTAAATAGTTGAAGCAGTAGGAAAAGCGCAGGATACTATGCTGCGCTTTTTTATTGTGGGTTAGTGTTTCAAATAAAACTGCGGTTTCTGTTGATAGAAGGATAGTAAATCCATCGGTTCTATGCTATATTTAGTTGCTAAGGAATATGGATAAGGTGGGGGATGTATGCGTAATCATGCAAGTGACAAGAGGATTCGGTTTTACTACACAAGTTTGCAATTTCTTTATTGGATGATGTTTTGCTCAATCTATGGCTTTGCGACACTCTTTTTGATTTATTTCAAGGTCGATCCAGCAAAAATTGGCGGTATTTTAGCCCTAGTCAATATTGCGTCTACGATTTTGCAGCCCTTCATCAGTCAAGTCATTATCAAAAAAAGCAAAGTACCACTGATCGTTGTCTTGAAAACGATGACAATCGGCGTGGTCGCGGTGCTCTTAGCAGGTGTGATGGTCCCTGGATTATCAATACTGACCTATGTTTTAGGAGGGATTTTGCTCGTTTCCATGCAGTCCTTTCTCAACGCCTTGGCGTTTGAATACACGAATAGCGGCAACAAAATCAATTTTGGCTTTTCGCGTGCCGGTGGGTCACTAGGATTTGCGGGTACCTCCTTTTTACTGGGGCAGCTCTTAGAGGAGTTTTCGGCAGCCCTTTTGCCAATGATCGCTATCGGGCAAGCCGTTTTGTTTCTCATTATTTTGCTTTTGCTGCCAGCGATCAAGAAGCCAGAAATGCCCGTGATGCATACAGAACAAAGTCATTCAGGTGCCTTTTTGAAAAAATATCCTTTTTTACTCTTTCTCTTTGTCGGGTTTAGCTTTCTCTTCAGCTTCCACACGATGATCAACAGTTTTTTGGCACAAATTTTTGCCGATATTGGCGGTGGCAGTAAGGAAGTTGGCATCGCCCTGATGATTGCGGCGTTATGCGAATTGCCAGGCATGATTTTCTTTGAACAGTTAGTGAGGATACGGTCTAGCCGTTTTTGGCTGTTGCTGTCCAGTGTTGCCTTTGCCATTCGTGGGGTGCTGATGCTGTTGATCAGCTCCATCATTCTGATGGAAATGAGCCATTTGATGCAAGGGGGTAGTTTTGCCTTGTTTATTCCTGCTTCTGCTTATTTGTTCAACCATAGTTTGGCAGATGAAGACCGAGTTTTTGGACAAACGATCATCATTATCGCTACCACGATCGGTGGCGTGATCGGCAACCTTTTAGGGGGGATGCTAATCCAAGGCTTCGGTGTCTGGGAAATGCTTTTGATTGGGACTGGGTTTGCCGTTTTGGGTGCTGCATTGACCTTTATCGGTGTGAAAAAAATCCCTAAAAGCAACAAAAAATTAGCGATCATAAGCGAATGATCGATAGGTAGAAAAAAGAGTTGCGGCCGTATTTCCTTCGGTCGCAACTCTTTTGAATCTAATCAATGGGTACTATTTCTTTTCTAAAACAGCAATAAATTCCCGCATATAGTCTGGTAGATCTGGGGGACGGCGGCTGGAAACGATATGTCCATCCGTAACCACAGGTGTATCGACCCATGTGGCTCCAGCATTTGTCATATCATCTTTGATGCCTGGCGTACTGGTGACTGTCTTGCCTTGCAGGATATTCGCAGAAATCAAGACCCAGCCTGCATGACAGATTTGACCAATGATTTTTTGGTCTTTGTCCATCGTTTGCACGAAAGAGATGACCTCTGGGAAACGCCGTAATTTATCAGGCGCCCAACCACCCGGAACTAAGATCGCATCGTAGTCATCGGCGTGAATATCAGAAAAAGCATAGGCTGATTCCGCGGGTACACCGTATTTGCCAATATACGTTTTATGCGCTTCTTCACCGACTAAATTGACTTGTGCGCCTTCTTCCCGTAACCGATGGACCGGATACCAAAGTTCTAAATCTTCGAAATCATTGTCGACTAAGGCAATGATTTTTTTGTTTTCTAAACGCAAGAGAATTCCTCCTTTTTCTTGTTATTCTTACTGTAACATCATGCCAAGGGAAACACCAAAAGTATGCTTCCTGAAAAATGCCAAGAAGCTATTCTGAGAATGGTCGTTCAGAGAAATGATATTGATGTAAGCGTTGTATTCATTAGGGGAGTAAGCGATAATAAAAGAAAGCCAAAGGAGGCGAAGATATGGAAGCATTCGAAAAAGCACGAAAATTTATTTACAAAAACGCGCGCCCTTTAGACCTTGCTCGTTGGCAGTACCATTTTGAAAATGGATCTCGCGAGGCTGTATTACAGGCGTTACAAGTCTACCAAAATGAAGATGGTGGTTATGGGCATGGTTTGGAACCTGATTATTGGAATCCCAATAGTACACCGATTGCAGTGTGGGAGGCATGTCGAATTTTACGAGAGCTTGAATGCCTTCATTCGTCAAATCCACAAGTCCAAGGGATTCTAAGGTATTTAGCTAGTGGAAAAGAATTTTCTGAAGGGAAATGGCTCAACCAAGTGCCGTCAACGGTATCCTATCCGCATGCGATTTGGTGGGAGAGTCCTGTGGGCGTGCCAGCAGACAACCCAACGATCAGTCTAGCTGGTACGATCTTAAGAACAGGGGAAACGACCCTCTATCAAAAAGCACAAGAAATCGCCGAAACAGCAGTTGCAAGTTTTCTTAAGGAGCCAACCAGTGAAATGCACACATTAGTCGTCTATCTAGAATTATTACAAGACTGTGAAGAAATCCAGTATCAGCCTGTTTTAGCAAATGAACGCTTTCGCGAGATCTTATTCTGGCAAATTCGCCATGCAGTCTCAAACGAGCCAGAAGAGTGGTTCACATCTTATGTCAGCAAACCTTCAAATTTTTTCTTTACAAGAGAGCAGCTGCTTGGGATTTTTAGTGAAGAAATATGTAAAAAAGAAGCCGAAGAAATTTTAGAACACCAACAAGCAGACGGATCATTTGTCATTCCATGGCAATGGGGAACAGATTACCCAGAGTTTTTCATTAGTAAACAGTGGTGGAAATCAATTGCTATCATTAAAAATTTTTTGTTTTTGCGGGCTTTTCTAGACGAACCTTTTTGAAATCGGTCATCTTTTAATCAGCGATCTCGTTGAAAGAACAAAGGAATTTCCTTCTTATTTGAGATTCATGGAGTTCAGCTTCTAGAAATCCAAATAGTTTGTAAACCAGAGGTACATTCATTGCCAGAATGTACCTTTTTTGCAGCGGAGGCTCTGACCTATTTTCAATTTTGTGGTACACTGAATAAGATGAATAGGAGTGGTAATATGCGGGATTATCAATATCCTCTGGACTTAGATTGGTCGACGGATGAAATGGTCGTCGTCATGAAGATGTGGGAACGGTTAGAACAAGCCTATGAAAAAGGCCTTCCTAGCAGCACGTTTCTTGAGGCGTATCAAGCCTTTAAGAAAGTCGTTCCCAGCATTGGCGAGGAACGCCGTTTAGGTAGAGAATTTGAAGAACTATCAGGCTATTCGTTATACCATGCCGTGCAGGCAGCGAAAAAGACTGAGGGAAAACTAAAAATGAAAGGGTAGATCAACGAATGCATGAAATCGTTAATGAAGTTCGCCAGTGGATGATCGCTGCAGGCGAAAGGATCAAAGGCAATTTAAATAAAGAAGACTTGGTGGTCGAGACAAAATCAGGACGGAAAGACTTAGTGACAGAATTGGATAAAGCCACGCAAGATTTTCTGATTGGTAAGATCCAATCCTATGATCCGGATGCCAAAATTTTAGGTGAAGAAAACGGACTGGACACACTTGCCGACATGAGTGGACGGGTCTTCATCATTGATCCGATCGATGGAACCATGAATTTCGTGTTGGAAAAAGAAAACTTTTGTATCATGATCGCGATCTACGAAGAGGGCAAAGGGCGCTTTGGTTTTGTCTATAATGTCATGAAAGATGAATTCTTATGGGGGGGTCCAGAGATTGGTGTTTATAACAATGGCAAGAAGATCGAACCGCCGAAAGATATTGCCTTATTCGAGGGTCTCGTTGGCTTGAATTCACCCATGTTGATCCATAACCGCCACCACGAAACTGAAGTCAGTGACAAAGCATTAGGCATTCGTATGACTGGATGTGCTGGGGTAGAGTTGATCGCCCTCGCTAAAGGACAAAGAGCAGGCTATCTTTCTCATCTTGCGCCATGGGATTATGCGCCAGGGGGCGTTTTGTTAGAAACCCTTGGATTAAAAATGGCAAACATCAAAGGAGAGCCACTATCCCTGAATGGACGGGAATTGTTTGTCGGCGGTACACCGAAAGCTTTCGAAGAATTATTGGCGATCGTTAATCAATAAGAAAAAAACCAGATATTTTATTAATATCTGGTTTTTTCTGTAAAAATGAAAACTTTGCACTATATTTCAGAAAGAAATTCTGGTATAATGGCTTGTCGAGTGCAATGTCACCAAAAAAGGAGTTTATAAATTGAATATTAGAAATGATATCCGCAACGTCGCTATTATTGCCCACGTTGACCACGGAAAAACTACATTAGTTGATGAATTATTGAAACAATCCCAAACGTTAGATAGCCATACCCAATTACAAGAACGGGCGATGGATTCAAATGCGATCGAAAAAGAACGTGGCATCACGATCTTAGCGAAAAATACAGCGGTTGAATACAACGGTACAAAAATCAATATCATGGATACCCCAGGACACGCGGACTTTGGTGGTGAAGTAGAGCGGATCATGAAAATGGTCGATGGTGTTGTTTTGGTTGTTGATGCTTATGAAGGAACGATGCCTCAAACACGTTTCGTATTGAAAAAAGCGTTGGAACAACACTTAGTGCCAATCGTAGTTGTCAACAAAATCGACAAACCATCTGCTCGTCCTGAGCATGTTGTCGATGAAGTCTTAGAACTATTTATCGAATTAGGTGCCGACGATGACCAATTGGACTTCCCAGTGATCTACGCTTCTGCGATCAACGGAACTTCAAGTGAATCAGATGATCCTGCTGATCAACAAAAAACGATGGCACCATTGTTTGATACGATCATCGAACATATTCCAGCGCCAATCGACAACAGCGATGAACCATTGCAATTCCAAGTATCATTGCTTGATTACAATGACTACGTTGGACGTATCGGTATTGGCCGTGTCTTCCGCGGATCAATCAAAGTCGGCGACCAAGTTGCATTGATGAAATTAAACGGAGAAGTTAAAAAGTTCCGTGTGACGAAACTTTTCGGTTTCTTCGGTTTGAAACGTTTAGAAATCCAAGAAGCCAAAGCCGGTGATTTGATTGCCGTTTCTGGGATGGAAGATATCTTCGTTGGTGAAACTGTTACACCAATCGATCATCAAGATTCATTACCTGTTTTACACATTGATGAACCAACTTTGCAAATGACCTTTATCGTGAACAATTCACCATTTGCGGGTCGCGAAGGGAAATTCGTAACCGCTCGTAAAATTGAAGAACGCTTAATGGCGCAATTGCAAACAGACGTTTCATTGCGTGTGGATCCAATCGGACCTGACTCATGGATCGTTTCTGGACGTGGCGAACTTCATTTGTCAATTTTGATCGAAAATATGCGTCGTGAAGGCTTTGAATTGCAAGTTTCTCGTCCAGAAGTTATCGAACGCGAAATCGATGGCGTGAAATGCGAACCATTTGAACGGGTGCAAATCGATACCCCAGAAGAATACATGGGATCAGTAATCGAATCATTGGGAATGCGTAAAGCAGAAATGCAAGATATGATCAATACAGGGAATGGACAAGTACGGATCATTTTCTTGGCACCAGCTCGTGGCTTGATCGGTTACACGACAGAATTCCTATCAATGACTCGCGGCTACGGCATCATGCACCACACTTTCGATCAATATTTACCAATGATCCAAGGACAAATTGGTGGCCGTCATCAAGGTGCACTTGTATCGATCGATACAGGAAAAGCAACAACATACTCGATCATGAGTATTGAAGAACGTGGAACGGTCTTCGTTGAACCAGGTACCGAAGTGTACGAAGGGATGATCATTGGTGAAAACTCTCGTGACAAAGACTTAACAGTCAATATCACGAAAGCAAAACAAATGACCAACGTCCGTTCTGCAAACAAAGACCAAACCTCAGTTATCAAGAAACCTCGTATTCTTTCTTTGGAAGAATCATTGGAATTCTTGAATGATGATGAATACTGTGAAGTGACGCCAGAAAGCATTCGTTTAAGAAAACAAATCTTGAACAAGAGCGAACGGGAAAAATCACAGAAAAAGAAAAATAACTGATAACTAAAACAGTGATCGAAAGTTTTAAACACTTCTGATCTGTTCGATTTTCCGAAGGATGGAAAAGGGATTGCTCCTGTGTTGCAGCGGCTCTTCGCCGCAGGACCCAGAAAAAGCAATCAGCCGATTTCCCTCCTTCGGTTCTTTTTTGCTCGAAGTCAAGTTGAACCGTTAGAATAAGCACCGCTTGCAATTTCGGCCATTCCTTTTTAAAATGAAGAAAGCAAGCACAAAGGAGAAATCTATGAAAAATTATCCTGTTAAAAAGAATCAGGAACTTGAAGTTGATATTTTGGATCTTTCCCATGAAGGAAATGGGATCGCCAAAGTCGATGGGTACTTATTATTTATTGAAAACACCCTGCCAAATGAACGTGCCTTAGTCAAAGTGTTGAAAGTCGGCAACAAATTTGGTTTTGCCAAAGTGATGAAATTGTTGCAAGCAAGTCCTGATCGGCAAGAATTGCCGAATGAAGCATTGTTGCGCACCGGTATCGCTCCATTGAGTCATTTGAGCTATGACAAACAATTAGCCTTCAAACAGCAGCAAGTAGAGAATGTTTTGGCTAAAATCGCCAAATTGCCTGAAATCACAGTCAATGCGCCAATCGGAATGGAAAAACCATTTGGTTACCGCAACAAAGCGCAAATCCCTGTGCAAAAAATCCATGGGGAATTAACGACTGGATTTTACCGCAAAAACAGCCATACTCTGGTACCGATCGAAGACTTTTATATTCAAGATCCAAACATCGATCAAGCAATCATCAAAGTCAGAGATATTTTGCAGCGGTTCAATGTCAAAGCCTACAATGAAGAAGCCCATGAAGGGTTCTTACGCCACATTGTCGTTCGTCGTGGGCATCACTCAGGTGAAATGATGGTCGTATTAGTGACACGTAAACCGAAATTCTTCAAAGGAGAAGAAATCGCGGAAGTGATCCACGAAGAGATTCCAGAAGTTGTTTCTGTCATTCAAAACATCAATGAAGAAAAAACCAATGTGATCATGGGGGAATTCGAGCGTGTGTTGTATGGCAAGTCATCGATCGATGATCAATTATTAGGTAAAACCTTCCAAATCTCAGCGAAATCTTTCTACCAAGTCAACACAGCGCAAACAGAAGTCTTGTATCAAACCGCCTTCGAGATGGCGCAACTGTCTGAAAATGATGTCGTTGTGGATGCTTATGCAGGAATCGGAACGATCGGGATTAGTTTGGCTGATCGCGTGAAAGAAGTGTTAGGGATGGAAGTCATTCCTGAAGCAGTGAACGATGCCAAAGCCAATGCCAAAAGAAATGGTGTCGAAAACGTGCATTACTTTATCGGTAAAGCCGAAAAAATCATGCCGCAATGGCTACGCGAAGGCATTCAACCGACAGTCGTCTTCGTTGATCCACCTCGCAAAGGTTTAGATGCTAGCTTTATCGAAACGACTGCTGCGGTTAAACCAGAGCGCATCGTTTACATTTCCTGCAATCCAGCAACCTTGGCTCGTGATCTCGCGTTGTTTGCGGAAGAAGGGTATGTGACAAAAGAAGTCCAACCTGTTGATTTGTTCCCACAAACGACCCATGTGGAGTGTGTCGTGTTGTTAGAACGTCGTTAAGAAACAGCAAGTTTTTTTCAGCAATTTTGATCTTGAATTCTTTTTATGGTAATTGTCATAAAATCTTACGATAGCAAAGTTATTAGAGAAAGCAAGTCAATTGAGAAATAAGCAACTAAAACCCATCTGTCTATCTAATTACGTCGATTGTGACGTTTAGAATGGATGAAATATAAAACCAGAAACTGGAACTGAAAGATACTCTTTCTGTGCCAGTTTTTTTGTTCTTTCTCACTATTGATGAGCGGGGAAAAAATCAATGCAAAAAGCAGTGAAGCTTCAAATATGCAGACATCCCAATCCTTTAACAAAATGGTTTATCGGCAATTTATAGTTAATGTGTATAAAAATATGGCGTGTGGTGATTAGAAAGTATTATAATAAACGTAGTGAATAGAAAATTTTTGTTAGGAGGGATTACACATGGCAACGATTCGTGCATT
This sequence comes from Enterococcus sp. 4E1_DIV0656, assembly GCF_002140695.1. NCBI lineage: Bacteria > Bacillati > Bacillota > Bacilli > Lactobacillales > Enterococcaceae > Enterococcus > Enterococcus sp. 4E1_DIV0656. The sequence continues at coordinate 2,578,572 of NZ_NGLF01000001.1, forward strand.
TTCACACAAAGAGATTACACCGCAGAATACGCATTTGTCGAGTTTTAAAGTGTTGATAGAGTCAGCTTTTTATGGGAACAATGTCACTTGGATTCATGATCTAGCCACGGCCTATCGCTTAGCAAAAGAATCTTCTGGCGCTATTCTTACGGATATGCCGGTCACACACACCAAGGAGTTAGGACTACCGGAGGATGCTAAAGTCATCGTGTTTAATGACGGAAAAGTTGTTGGACGGACAGCGGCAGCTCGACGCATCATCGGACATCCCGGGATTGATCGAAAATTGTATGAAGGGATTTTAAGAGATGCTTTATTTCAAGGGACACGTAAAAAATTCTATGGCGGTGAAGTTGTTGTAGGGTTAGACGAAGCGTTTATGGTCAAAGCACACCTGTTGCTACCAGAGTACTATGAAACCAATTTTTATTCTTATTTGTTGAATTTTCAAATGCTGACGAAATCATGGCAGGAAAGGTATCAACATTCCAAGAACTATCCAGAGACAGATATTTTCTTGTACGCTGATCCGGACTGGACACATCCTGATTTTCCTTATGGGCTGTCTCTCTTTGATCCTGAACACAATGTTGCGGCAGTCTTAGGCTTAAACTATTTTGGTGAATTGAAAAAAGCGACATTAACTTTGGCTTGGGCTACCGCGCATCGCAATGGCTTTGTGGCGTGTCATGGAGGAATGAAGCAATATCAGCTACCGAATCGAACATTTACGATAGCTGCTTTTGGTCTTTCAGGATCAGGAAAATCGACCATTACATTGGCAGAACATGATGGCAAATATGATATCAAGGTTCTGCATGACGATGCGTTTGTGATCAATCAAACAAATGGTGCGTCCACTGCTCTGGAGCCTTCTTATTTTGATAAAACGCAAGACTATCCATTAACCAACCCAAATGTCCGCTACTTTATCACCTGTCAAAATGTTGGGGTCACTTTAGACGAGGAAGGAAAAAAGGTCATCGTCACCCAAGATATTCGTAACGGGAATGGTCGAACCGTCAAATCACGGTATGTCACACCTAACCGGGTGGATCATTTAGATTCGCCGATCGATGCAGTATTTTGGATCATGAAAGATGACACGCTACCTCCTGTAGTAAAAATTGACGATCCGATTTTAGCCGCTGTTTTTGGTTTGACCTTAGCTACGAAGCGCACGACAGCTGAACATGTTGTCGAGACCACGGATATAGATAAACTGGTCATCGAGCCTTATGCCAATCCATTTAGAGTCTATCCTTTAAAAGAAGATTTTGCCCATTTCATGAACTTATTCAAAGAAAACCAAACGGCTTGTTATATTCTAAATACAGGCTTTTATAAAGACAAGAAGGTCACACCTGAAGTCACGCTGACATCGATTGAAAAAATTGTGGAAGGCGAGGCCAATTTTAAAAGGTTTGGTGAAATCACAGAAATGAGTTACCTGCCAGTAACAGGGTTCGAAGTCGATTTTCAAGATGCCTCCTATGTTGCTCATTTAAGAGAGCGGATGCAAGGACGGCTGGACTTTATTTTGGCTCAAGAAACAGAAAATGATGGCTATAATAAGTTGCCTAAAGAGGTAGCAAAGGCAATGGGAAATGTGATTTCTACATTAAATGAGCTTCCTGGCTAATCCCATTGAATCAAACTTCCGCAAGCGGCTTTTCTTCCTGAAACACTTATTTTGTTAGCCAGTAAGGAGCGATTATGAACATTCAGTTTCACCATATCCAAATCACAGTCAATGATGTAAAAAAAGCAGAAGGTTTTTATGATCAATTATTTGCACTATTAGGTTTCGACCTTCAGAAGAAATATTCTGGGTATTTAGAACATGCCGATATGGAAGTAGTAGAATATATAGGGGATTCATTTGATTTCGGTATTTGTTCCCCACGAAAAGAATGGAAGAAGGAGAAAATCGATTCAAGAAAACCTGGCTCGGTTCAGCACATGGCGTTTAAGGCGGAAAGCCGCGAAGTAGTAGATGCGATCTTTCCCAAAATAAAAGCCTTAGGGGTAAAGATCCTTCACGATCGACCAATGGAGTACAAAGAGCGCATCGCTCCTAACTACTATGCCTTATTCTTTGAAAGCCCAGAAGGCATTCGTTTTGAACTATTTCATTATGCCTGATTCCTTTAACTAGAAGAGTGTGGCATTAAATTATTGCGTGAGCGCGTTCTTATTAAGGTGATCTTTCATTAAGGGGCTAGCATAATCAGGCGAGTTTAGAGAGAAACTTTTTTAGAACCTGTCATCAGGAAAATCTGAACACTCTTGTTTTAAGTACGTCCATCCTGAAAAACTCGTTGGTTCCTAAAATTTATTTGGACAATTCGAATACAAAAATCTAACTCATGTGTTGAAAAACGTCGATTTTATCATTCTAGAAGCTGTTGCATTGTGGGTCAATAAGGGTTGTTGCGTTGATTGCAGGGCACTTAAGAAATGGAGGAGGAACAATATGGATCAGACGGTTCAGCAAGATATCGAAGCGATCATTTCCCGTCAATATGATCATGGCGCCGATTTATGGTCGACGCCAGACCATAAATTACTGAAAGGAGCACCCTTTACAACCTTAGAGTGTCCTCATTATTTGCTTGAACTTGGTATGTCGCCTGAGGAGAACTTATTAAAAGAGACCGCTGCATTGATCTTTCAAGGATGGAGAGAAGATGGCAGATTTAAAATTTCGCCATCAGGGGGGATTTATCCCTGTCATACAGCGCTGGCATTGCGAACGCTGTGTGCTCTTGGTTACGCAAGGGACCCGCGGCTGCAACAGACCTTTCACTATTTTCTTGCTACTCAGGAAACAGATGGCGGCTGGAAGTGCAATAAATACAGTTTTGGTCGCGGCCCGGAGACCCGCTATTCAACCCCGATGACGACGTTAACGGTCCTTGATGCCTTTCGATATACTCATGATCGTGAACAGATGGAAACACTTAATCAAGCAATCGAATGCTTGCTTGCTCATTGGGAGATTCGTCAGCCAATCAGTCCCTGTCATTACGGAATGGGCACATTGTTTATGCAGACAGAATACCCCTTTAGAGGGTACAATCTTTTTTATTATCTGTATGTCTTGTCTTTTTATCCTTCTGCCAGAAAAGACGCACGGTTTCTGGAGGCTTTGCAGCAGTTTGAATCGAAAGTTAAAAATGGCAATGTTATTGTAGAACGGGTTGTACCAAAACTGGGGAAACTGAATTTTTGTAAAAAAGGACAAATTAGTTCCTTCGCCACCCGACGGTACCAAGAAATCCTTGCTCACTTGGCAGAAGATTAAGGAAAAAACAGTCCTTTGGAATGTTCCTCCATCTAGACGATTCTTTTTCTTTTCTGGTACACTGTCTCTAAAGAACCGACCGAATAATCAACAGAGGGGAGAAAGACATGCAAAAAATCTATCTGGTTGAAGATGATGCGACGATCGTCTCTGTTTTAGCCGATTATTTGCAGCAGTGGGGATACGAATGCCATTCGGCCAAGAATTTTGCTGAACTCTTGCAAGAGTTTCACGACATCAAACCTGATCTCGTTCTTTTAGATATCTCCTTGCCTTATTACAATGGGTATCATTGGTGCCAAGAAATTCGCAAGGCGTCAGAAGTACCGATCATTTTTCTTTCGTCGATGGATCAGCAGATGAATCAAATCATGGCGATGAACATGGGGGCGGATGATTATTTAACAAAACCCTTTGATTTAGCCTTCGTTTTGGCAAAAATCCAAGCGTTGCTGCGGCGCAGCTATCAGTATAGCCACCAACAAGCGCTGACCTTTAACATAGGGCAAGTAACCTTTTATCCAACAGAAAATGTATTAAAAAATCAGGGGGAACAGTTGCCGCTTTCTCCAAATGAAGCTCGGATTCTTTCCTTGCTTTTGCAGCATCGAGGGAAGATCGTAGCCAAAGAGACCATCATTGAAATGCTCTGGAATAGTGAAGAGTTCATCGATAACAATACATTAGCCGTCAATATGACTCGTTTGCGAAAAAAATTGAGCCAGATCGAACTATCCGATTTGATCCAAACGGTAAAGAATAAAGGCTATTTGATAGAAAAGGAACACGCCTATGACTAATGTGAAAGAATATTTCGTGTTGTATGGAAAGTTTTATCTCGTTTACCTGCTATTTAGTGCGGGTCTACTAGGGTTATTCTTTCTTCACAGCCTTCCATTAGAACCCTTCATTGACTATGCGGTTTTTTCAGGGGTGATTTTAGGAGGTCTTTCCCTTTTTCATTATTTTCGTTACGCACAAAAAAGAAAGCAGCTACAGCATTTATTAAGAAAAGAACGTATGACGGAAGCGGCGTTGGCGTTCTTGCCGACCACTCGAAATCGGCTAGAAGACGAGTATCAAACGCTTCTTAGGCAGATGGCAAAAGAAAAAACTCTGTCTGAATACAAAGCGACCGTGAAAAATGAAGAAATTTATGAAGATTTCGGCTTGTGGCTTCATCAAATCAAAACGCCTCTAGCGGCGTTGGATCTTTTGGTTCAAAGCGATACCCTGTCACCGACGGAGGTCAAAGCGGAATTATTTAAGGTGAACGATTACTTGCAAATGATGTTGAATTATTTGCGACAAAATTTAGCGAATGATGATTTTGTCTTTGAGTCGATTGCTTTAGAGCCCCTTGTTCGTCAAACAATCAAAAAGTATGCCTTGTTTTTCTCGAAAAAGAATCTGCAACTGGATATGGCAGTGGATTTGACGGTGACATCTGATCGAAAGTGGCTCATTTTTATTTTTGAACAGGTTCTTTTCAACAGCTTGAAGTATACTGAAACCGGTGGCATTAATGTTTTCACTAAAGACAATGCCTTGGTGATTCAAGATAGCGGCCTTGGTATTCGTAAGGAAGACTTGCCGCGGGTTTTTGAGAAAGGATATACGGGACACAATGGTCGGTTTCAGCAACGAGCGAGCGGGCTAGGCTTATATATGAGTCAACAAGCGGCTGAAAAAATCGGCTGCCGTTTATCGATTGATTCTGAAGTAGGACAGGGAACTACCGTCACGCTTCATTTTCCCACCACAAATAGCGAGTAACCGCAAACTTTCAACACTGTAAGTTTGCGGTTTTTATTGTAAGTCGCTTTTTTCTGCTCGTCAGCTTATTCTAAATAGGAGGGAGGGAACAAGATGACACTTTTAAACATTCAACAAGTTAAAAAAATCTATCAAAGCCAACTGAATGGGCAACCCGTCGAAGCGTTGAAGAATATCACCTTTAAGGTAGAAGAAGGGGAATATGTAGCCATCATGGGGGAATCAGGTTCGGGGAAGAGTACGCTACTGAACTTGATGGCGACGTTAGACCAACCGACAGCGGGTGAGATGCAGCTGAATGGCATCGATTTGACCACCATCAAAGAAAAAGATGCAGCAAGTTTTCGACGGGATCACTTAGGCTTTGTCTTTCAAGACTTTAATTTATTGGACACTTTTACGGTAAAGGACAATATTTTATTGCCATTAGTTTTATCGAAAGTTTCCGTCAAACAAATGGAATTGCAGCTTCAGCCTATTGTACAAACTTTAGGGATCGCCGATTTATTGCAGCATTACCCGTATGAATTGTCTGGCGGACAAAAGCAACGAGTTGCCGTCGCACGAGCGATCATCACAAAACCAGAACTGCTATTAGCAGATGAGCCAACCGGAGCGCTGGATTCGAAAACCTCTGATCAACTACTGACATTATTTCAGCAGATCAATCAAAACGGACAGACGATCGTGATGGTCACCCACAGTTCGATCGCAGCCAGTCGCGCACAACGCGTCTTGTTTATCAAAGACGGGTATGTATTTCACCAGTTGTATCGAGGAGAACGGAGTGATACCGCTTTTCTAGAAGCAATCGCCGAAACAATGACTGCTGTTTTTGCGAAGGAGGAGTAACGAATGTTCTTTCAAAAAATCGCCTTCTCCAATTTACGTAAAAATGCCAAAGCCTACACACCCTTTTTAGTATCCATGAGTTTCTTGGTAGCTGTTTTGATGATGACGCAAATCATCGTGAACAATCCGGGGATGAAGGAACTTCCTAGTAGTCAAAGCGCCATTTTCATGTTTCATTTAGGAAATATCATCCTGATGATCTTTGCGGCGATCTTTTCCTTTTACACCAATAACTTTTTGATCAAGCAGCGAAAAAAAGAATTTGGTCTCTACAATGTTTTGGGACTAGGAAAACGCGAGATAGCCTTCGTGGTCTTTTGGGAACTCTTTTACAGTTTTCTTATTAGTCTTGCGGCCGGACTGATCAGTGGCTTATTGTTTGCACGATTAGGATTTTTGATTCTGAAGAAAATCTTAGCCGTAGGTGAATTCTTTGTTTTTAAACTTTCATTTGAGAGCATTGGATTTGTGATCCTCTATTTTATGTGCGTGTTTGGTTGTCTATTTTTATTTGACCTGTTGCAAGTACGCAAAACCAATCCACTTCAATTACTACAGGGAAGCAAGCGTAATGAAAAAGAGCCTCGCGCGAAAGGCATTTTAGCACTATTAGGTGTCCTTTGTTTAGTGGCGGGCTATACGATCTCTGTGACGATCAAGTCTCCCATCAGTGCCTTAGGCCTGTTCTTTGTCGCCGTCATCCTCGTAATCTTGGCTACCTATCTGTTGTTTATTGCTGGTAGTATCAAAGCATTGCAGTTTTTAAGAAAACGAACGACCTATTATTATCAAACGACCCATTTTATCAATATCTCTACCATGCTGTATCGGATGAAGCAAAATGCTGCTGGTTTAGCAAGTATTTGTATTTTATCAACGATGGTGTTAGTGACAGTTGCTACGACCGCCAGTCTTTACTTTGGACAAAAGAATGTGATCGAAACTCGTTTTCCATACGATGTTCAAATTGAGTCAGCGGCTGATTCCCAGCAAATCAACACAGTGATTGATGGACTTGAAGAGAAGCTAACGATCAAAGAGCGCCAGCAAGTCACTACAACAAGACCATTGCTTTTTACCTTTGAGGGCCTAAACTTTGTTCCTTCAACCACTTTTGAAGAAAATAGTGATAGTTTAGATAAAGCCGTGTACCTTACTTTTCTTACCAGGTCTGAATACCATGAAATCAGCGGGAAAACAGGACCTGCTGAAGATGAATTATTTGTTTTTCCCGCAACTTGGACCCAACAAGCATTACCAGAAAAGACCACGATCGATGATCGTCAATTTCGTTTGCGGGAATTGAAGGAACTGCCAACATTCACGAAAACAGAAAACCCGGTTCAGCATCTTGTTCTTGTGGCGGATGATCAGTGGCTTACTGAAAAGCTAAGCTCTTGGTATCAAAAAGAAGATTTTCAACTTTACCAGCAACCAATGACAACAACAGTCTTTAATTTTCAAGCAGCAGAAGCAAGCGATCGCGAAGCGATCGCAAAAGAGATTCGCAGCGAACTTCTGGCAGCAGATGCTCATGCGAGCGTTCAGTCAAAAGATCTTTTTGAAGGTGAGACCAAAACCTTTACCGGCGGCTTCTTCTTCTTAGGCTTGATTTTTGGTGTGGTCTTTATTTTAGCTGCCGCATTGATCATTTATTATAAACAAGTTTCCGAAGGGATGGAGGACAAAGAACGCTTCGAGATCTTGCAAAAAGTTGGGTTAAGCCATAAGGAAGTCAAACAAGTGATCCAGCAGCAAGTCTTGATGATTTTCTCATTTCCATTGGCGGCAGCGATCATCCATCTCGCATTTGCTTTGCCGATGATTCGGAAGTTGTTGCTTCTTTTTGGTCTGACAGATCGCAACTTATTGATCACGGTATCGATTATCTCTGTTCTGCTGTTTACAATGATCTATTTAATGGTGTATTTCATCACTGCAAGAGTCTACTACCGACTTGTGGAGCGAAAACAATAGCCGTTAAAAAAAGTTAGTCGAACGAGTCGTCACCTACAGGACCTACAGTAAAATAGAATGTGAGAACGCCTCATCCATGAAGCGACTTCTAGAAGTTAGAATTTTTGATCTAACTTTTTGGAATCACTATATGATTGAGGTGTTTTTTTTTAGCTACTCCTATTAGCCCACTTTTTTAGAGTTGAAAAAAAGGCTTAGGTGACCTATAGTGAAAAGGAGTAAAGCACAGGTATAGATTGCCGCGAGGCTGATAGTCATTTCCAAATAAAAGAGATCATGTGATCCAAAAAGGAGAAAGTCCTATGAAAGAGCAGCCGATAACCATTGAATTTCCCTTAAGAGGTGAGTGGCTTGCGCCGACTACACCAGCCAAGAAGATTCCTAGTCATGGCACCGATCGAATGGGGTTACGTTATGCGTTTGATTTTTTACAAGTCGATTTTGAGGGGAAAACAAAAGCTTTTCACGACCGAAGCTTTCTGCGCTATTTCTTCTTAGGAGTTCCCCTTGAGAACTGTTATTGTTGGGGCAAAGAAATCTATTCGCCCTGTGATGGTGAAGTGATTGTTGTAAGAGAGGGCTATCGGGAACGCAAAGTCGTTCATTGGGTTGTAGATTTTTCGATTGCTTTAAAAAATGGCTTGTTTTTTAATGAACAAAAAGATGAGTATCAACAAATAGCTGGCAACTACATTGTGATAAAAGCTTCTGAGGGCGTAAATATGGCATTCGTCCATTTGCAAAAAGGATCCATCAAAGTTTCCGTAGGACAAAAAATCACCAAAGGGATGGTGATTGGCAATGTCGGTCATTCCGGCAATTCGACTTCGCCTCATCTGCATTTTCAAGTGATGGACAGTAACGATATCGCCCATGCAAAAGGGCTGCCTTGCCGCTTTGAAGAATACGAGGTTTACCGAGCAGGACGATGGATAAAGGTTCGGAATCAGATACCAGATAGTACAGAACGGATACGATTTTTATAGGAGCATTAGGGACTAGCTGTGAGACTTTGATAGGGGGCATCGCCGAAATGCTTAGAAGAAAGAACATTTTAACGTTTCTGAGCTTCTTTAAAAAACTTGCAACAATCTTAGGTATTCAGAAAATGTATCTCAGGGGGAACAAATGAAGCAATTACCCAATATCATTACTACTTCTCGACTGATTCTAGCACCACTTTTACTATTCCTTCAGCCAATGTCTGGCTGGTTTTGGCTGCTTTATTCCTATTGTTTTTTAAGTGACCTTGTCGATGGGCTACTAGCAAGAAGGATGAACCTCACGAGTGAGGTCGGTGCCTTACTAGATAGTTTCGCAGATGTAAGCTTTTTTCTCGCTGTCTTTCTTTCTTTTCTACCGCAGCTTTTGGAAACCCAAACGATCATGGTTTGGATCTTGGTGATCGCTATCATCCGCTTCGTCAGTTATCTGATTGGCTATGTAAAATTTCAGTCTTTTAGCAGTCTGCATACATGGCTCAACAAAGCAGTCGGATTTCTTTTATGTATTTTTCCATTGCTGCTCATCGTATTCCATGAAAGAATTGTTGTCTTGATTTTGGGGACCATCGCCACTATTTCGGCATTAGAAGAATTGTTGATAACGATCCTCGCAAAAAAACTGGATAGAAATCAAAAATCGATATTCGAAAGTTTTAAGTAAGGTACCTCTGTCACTGAGGCCTTTTTTTGTTTATCCATCGCTAGTAGTCTTTTAAAAGTCCTTTCAAAAACAATTTTAAAAATAACATTGAAAACAATTTTTAATGGTATTATGCTTATCTTTGAAAGGAGACTTCACAAATGAACAGACAAGAACTGCATGCATGTATCAGTAAAAACCAGCCCAATATTTGCCAAATTTCTGCCTACCAAAATGGAAAGGAAGTTTACTCGGATGAATGGCATGAGTATAAGCCAGACGATACTTGCCACCTTATGTCCGCTACGAAAAGTATCGTTTCTCTACTAGTCGGAATAGCGATAGATCAAGGCCTCATCAGGAGTGTCAATGACAAAGTACTCGATTATTTTCCAGACTATCCCGTAAAACGGGGCGAAAAAACGATTCACGATATTACCATCAAACACCTATTAACGATGCGAGCCCCGTATAAATGCAAAGGTGATCCATGGACAAAGGTTTGTTCGAGCGACGACTGGACCAGCGCCTCCCTTGATTTATTGGGAGGAAGAAAAGGAGTGACAAATGAATTCAATTATCAAACCGTTTGTCTGCAGATCCTCACTGGTTTGTTAGCGAAAGCTTCTGGAATGACGACCGTTGATTATGCGAACCATTATTTATTTCGCCCTCTTGGTGTAGCCGAAATAACCAATTATTATGCGGAAACGGCACAAGAACATAAGCACTTTACAATGAGCAAGGCACCAAAAAAACCAGTTTGGTTTTGCGATCCTTTAAATATTGGGGCAGCAGGTTACGGGCTATGCCTTTCAGCAAAAGATTTAGCCAAAATCGGTGAGCTATGCTTGAACCAAGGCATCCATCAAGGGAAACAAGTGATTTCCTCACAATGGCTCACTGAAATGGTCAATCCGCTAGAGACAAACACAGAGAAATTTCAAAACATGAGTTATGGATATTTGTGGTGGATTTTGGATACTGAGAAAAGCACCTATGCCGCCATCGGTAATAGCGGAAATGTCCTTTATATTGATCCCGAATCAGATTGCGTCATTGCTATTACGGCTTATTTTAAGCCAACTGTCTTTGATCGAATCGACTTTATCGAGACAGAGCTAAAACCGTTCCTTTTGCAATAATGAGCGTTAAGAAAAAGCAGTCTACTGTCAAAAGTTGATTGCTTTTTTTGTAGGCGAAAGCTTTATGATCCTTTTAATGACTATGGCAAGCAGGTGACTACGGATAAAGCTTGGCTGCTAGTCTTTTATGAATTTAAAATCTAGCAATTTGATCCCGCATATAGGAGGCCAAATCAATAATAAACGGAAGATAAATGAGAAATGAATAAAATGACCAAACTATCAACGGCGTAAACTTGGTATACTATAATTGAGAAGAAAATCACAAGTGAAAGGAGCGGTCGGAGTGTTTTCAGAAATCAGTATTTATCAAGTAAAACCAAGTGAAGTCGATACCTTTGAAGCAATCATGCAGGAAGCAACAGAGGCAATGAAGGCCATGGAGGGGGCTTTGTTCTTTCGATTAATGAAACGAACCCATTACATTAAAGAAATGAGCACCATCAAGGAAGGACGCCTGCCTGATCCATTGACAAGAGTCATAAAATGTGTGAAATATGCCCACTATTGGGAGTTTGATACCGAAGAAAACTATGGCAAAGCCCAAAAAAGGCTGTATGAAAGCTATTGGAAAGCAATCGAGAAATGTTTGATCGTTCCCCACGACAAGCTTTTAGGGGAAGTGATTGAGTGATCGTTTTAGTATCGGATGCTCTTCAGATGAACGGACTTTTTGTTGCAACTGTTTAGAAATTATAGGGAAAAATACAACGGGATGTTAAAAAGTCATTCGAATGTTGAATCGACGACTATTAGTTGTTTAAATGCTCTGTTTCTTGAGGGAATCGGAAAGGAGGAACACACGATGGGACAGGTTGCATTTCATAACTTATACAAATTAATAAAAGGTGCTTCAACAGCAGAATTTGTTCCAGTCGTTGAACAATTCAACCGTGAATACATTTTCAAACAAAGAGGATACCTTTCTTTTGAATGATTAGTAGATTGAGAAATTTGGGCTGACATCACCAAGTTCGAAACGAAAGAAGATGCGGAAACATTTGACCAATGCGGTATCCCAGATGCCTTTGCACAAATGTTTTTATTCATTCATCAATCGAAACAGTTGCAGCTCTCACCTATACACGATTGAAAAAATGTTCCAATAACCATTCAGTATGGAATGGACAACGCTAAAAAACAATTCATATGAAAAGAGGAACTTCTTATGACAAAAACAGCAGAATGGTATCAAGGAAAAGCTGGGCGGGCAGAACATTTGGTCTATTTAAATAAGGAAGCCAAAGAGCTTGAGAAACTGATTCATGGCGACAAAACAATGATCATTCGGGGGGCAGCTGGCAGAAAATCACCCTTAGGAGGAAGAGCCAAAATCAACGATCTTGTTTATTTTGTGGAGACCAGCGGCGATTTGACCATCACTCATCGGGGCATCATTGCCAATGTGACTGAATCTGAAAAGATGACGAAAGAAGAATCCATAGATTTTGTAGAACGCTATGAAAAAGAGTTGAATCTATCGAAAAAGCAAGTCGATCGTTGGGCAGGGAAAAAGTATCTAGCGGTCTATGAAATCGCTGAATTAGAAGAAATAACGCCATTTCAGTACAATCGTGAAAAAAATATGGACGATTGGGTCATCACTGATGATATCAACAAAATTAAATTGTAACGTAGCAAAAACCTAAAAAAGCGCAAGGAGTTGAGTGAAAGGATGGAAGGCAAAGAGCAATTGTTTCGAGACAAAAACGTGAAACCAACAGAGCAGCTGATTGCGGAATCACTGGGTGAGGGATATGCCATTTATCAACGTTTTGTCGAAACGCTTGAGAACGAGGGAATCTCTCTTATGGATTGGCGCTATTACCAAGATGGGAAAGCGTGGTTGTCCAAAGGCGAATACAAATGGACAACGACTCGTGGAACGAATAAAGTGAAACCAATTTTTTGGCTCTCGATGTGGGAGGGCTTCTTCAAAGTCTCCTTTCACTTTAGCGAGAAAGTCCGAACACAGTTATTTTCTCTACCAATCAGTGATGACACAAAAGAAAGGATTCATAAGGCGCCGACCAATGGCACGAAAATGACGTTTTTTTCTATGATTTTTGATGTAGCGAGTGACGTTCCTTTGAGTGATATTTACCAAATCGCTGAGTTTCGAAAGCATTCTATTTAAGCAATTTTCTTTCGAAAAAATAAAATTCTTATATTTGTCGTTCTTAAAAGCTAAGGAAATTTGTATATTTTTACCCATAGCTATCGGAATGCGCAATGGCTTTTTAGGAAGTCTCGTAATAAAGAGTCGTGATTTAAAGGAGATAGGCTATTTTTTCATCTATTTCAGTGGATGGAAAAAGACGTCCAAGTTAAAGAACGGGAATGCCTTAACTGATTTTAGCCAATAAATCATCTCATTTAATAAAAAAAAGGAGGTGTTTCATGTGAAAGATGAAACACCTCGTTTTTTGTTTTTCAATACCTATCCTCCGAAAACTGTTCCTTCATCCGCTCCAAGAAAAGTCCAGAAGCTTTTGAAAAAACTTGGGTGTTTTTCCAGATAACGTCAAGGTTTGATTCCAGTGCAGGACTCAATTCTCTAAAACACAATTGGCTATCGGGGGCGAAGTTGACTAATTTATCTAGAGTCAAGCCGTAGCCGACACCTTCTTCTACCAGTTTTGATGCATTGTAAACAAGGTTATATGTGGCGACGACCGTCAATTTTTTCAGGTCTTTTTTCAACCATTTAGAAAGTTCACTGCTGACCAAACTTTGTCGCGAAGTAATCAGGGGAACGTCCCAGAGATCTTTTGGGGTAATGACTTCTTTGAGAGCTAGAGGACTGTCTTTTCGCATCAACACGCCCCAGGTATCTTTGGCAGGCAAGCGTAAGGAATGGTATTTTTTGACGTCTGCTGGACTGATTACGACACCAAAATCCAACAATCCTTTATCCAATCGTTCTTTGACCTCATCGGCGTTGCCGCTATAAAAGTGAAATTTGATGTTGGGGTATTCAGCTTGGATTTCTTTGATGATTGCTCCTAGCAACTGAATCACATAAGTTTCTCCAGCTCCGATCGATACATTGCCGGCGATCGTATCTCGAGGCGACAAAAATTCTGAGCGGGTCTTTTCTAATAATTCTACGATTTCTTCCGCCCGTTTACGAAACAACAGTCCGTCTTCTGTTAGTGTGATTTTGCGATTGCCTCGGGTGAACAACGTCACGCCTAATTCTTTTTCTAGCTCCATCAATTGTCGGGACAAGGAAGGTTGAGAAAGATGCAGATGTTTTGCGGCAGCCGAAATTGTCTCTTTTTCTGCAACTGCTAAAAAGGTGGTCAGATTTTTTAATTCCATTTAAAATGCTCCTCTTGTTATTCGTATAATGAATAGTTAGGTATTTGATATTGATATTTTACATGGAAAAGACCGCGAAGTACAATAGATTTAATCCGAGAATCACTCTTTTGATCTATGAGTTGCTGGTAACAAACAAAAGATCAAAAGAGAAAAGGAGTTGTATATGTCGCCCTAAGGTACAGGATGATTGACCATGAAAGAAGGCGAATGAAATGAAAAATTGGCAAAAAAAGGCACTTGTATCACTATTGATGCTAGCACCACTTATTTTAGGTGCTTGCAGCAGCAATAACGAGGCGGCAAACGAAGCAACACAAGCCAGTTCAGGAGGAGAAACGATGACAGAAAATGTTTCATTTACAGATGAATGGGACAAAGTTTTCCCAGAAAGTGACACGGTGAATCACCGAAAAGTAACTTTTGAAAATCGCTACGGCATCACTTTAGTTGCTGATCTTTATGAACCAATTGATGCGCAAGGACCACTTCCAGCAATCGCGGTTAGCGGACCCTTTGGGGCAGTCAAAGAACAGACATCTGGTCTATATGCCCAAACGATGGCTGAACGAGGTTTTGTTACGATCGCTTTTGATCCTTCATACACAGGCGAAAGCGGTGGGGAACCACGCTATGTGGCATCACCAGATATCAATACAGAAGACTTTCAGGCAGCAGTCGATTTTTTGTCAGTCCAAGAAAATGTAGATGAAGAAAGAATCGGCTTGATCGGAATTTGCGGTTGGGGCGGGATGGCATTGAATGCCGCAGCCATTGATACCCGTGTGAGAGCGACGGTTTCCGCCACGATGTATGACATGTCGAGAGTCAATGCTCAGGGGTATTTTGATGAGATGGGGGCTGAAGGACGTCATGAATTGCGCCAACAGCTGAACGCCCAGCGGACAGTCGATTTTGCTAACGGTAGCTACGAAAGAGCAGGTGGAGTGCCAGATACACTACCGGAGGATGCACCGGTCTTTATGCAAGATTATTTCGATTACTACAAAACGGAACGCGGCTATCATGAACGTTCGTTAAATTCTAATGACGGTTGGAACGTGACATCATCGCTGTCGTTCTTAAATATGCCGCTCTTGTCGTATATCGATGAGATCCAAAGCGCCGTTTTATTACTACATGGGGAAGAAGCCCACTCTCTTTACTTCAGTCAAGACGCCTTTGAACAATTACAAGGCGATAACAAAGAGTTGACGGTCATTCCTAATGCTTCGCACGTTGATCTATATGATCAAACAGACGTAATTCCTTTTGATCAAATGACCCAATTCTTCCAAGAACATTTGAACTAAATAGCCACAACGATCTTCACGACTGTTCGGTCACTCTGCCTCTGCTGAGCAGTCGTGTTTTTTTGAAAATACGCATTCAGTTGCCCGCTTCTACATAGAATCATCACCAGAAAGGAGCGAAGAGATGCTTATAAAATTGATATCCGCTATTTTGCTGTTCTTATTAAGTGCCTGTGGGACAAGCGAAACAGAGAGAACCAATATGCAATCCGCTAACGAAACTTCATCGGAAGCTAGCCAAGAGAATGTCCAGCAGTTTTCAGCAGCAACAGCTGTCGTCATTACGGTTGGTCAACAGGATTTTCTAGCGAAGTTTTATGAAAATGAGGTGTCTGAGCACCTAATGAATCAAATGCCCTTTACGGTGACAATGAGTGATTTGAACAACAACGAGAAATATTATCGTTTTTCTGAGAATTTGCCAGAAATGACTACAGAACGGCCGGAGATCATTCACGAAGGAGAAATCATGAGCTGGAATAGTCATACGTTGGTGCTGTTTTATCAGACCTTTACCAATTCTTATGGTGGTTATAATCGTATCGGTGTCATTGAAGATCCGACGGGGTTAAAAGAAGTACTTGGGGCGGAAGACGTAGAGGTTATTTTTTCGTTAAGAAATCCTCGTGAATAACAAATGAATAGGAGAAAAACACATGACGATCGATCAATTAAACAAACTCATGGCAAGTGGCGAACCCTTACTTGCCGGTTCGCAAGCTTCCAAACAAATGGTAGCTCTGAGTGCTAAGGCGAGAAAAATCACGATGAAAATCAATACAGTCTACCATGAGTCTGATGAGTTACAAGAACTTTTTGCCCAATTAACAGGAAAACCAGTTGAGCCGACTTTTTCGCTGTTTCCACCCTTTTATACAGATTATGGCAAGAATATCAGCATTGGCAAAGATGTCTTTATCAATGCGGGTTGTCATTTTCAAGACCAAGGAGGGATCACGATCGGTGATGATACCCTAATTGGGCATAACGTTGTTCTAGCTACCTTGAATCATGGCCTTCACCCTGAAGATCGTAGCACGCTTTATCCAGCCCCCATTACGATTGGGAAGAATGTCTGGATTGGCTCAAATGCAACGATCGTTGCCGGTGTGACCATCGGTGACCATGCGATCATTGCTGCTGGGTCGGTGGTGACCAAAGATGTCGCTGAGCGCACGATCGTGGCTGGTGTACCTGCAAAATATGTCAAAGAGGTTACTGAGTAAGCATAATAGCAATGAGTAAGAAAAAAACTGCTGTTCGCCTTGTCGCTTGTAAAGCGATGAAGACTAACAGCAGTTTTCTTATTCTTGAGGCGGCTCGCTCGTAGTGGAACCGGCGAAGTTTTCAATCAACGATTTCACATCAAGACCGAGGGTTTCTTTCAACGTTTCTTGTGTGGTCGATAAGAGATTGGTGGCGTAATTGGTGACACGATTGGCACCGCCACCTTCACCTGATCCTGTATCAACGACTGAAATTTTATCGATATTGCCTAATGGTGCGGCTGCTTCTTTGACTAATTGTGGCAGGATCTCGACGATCATGCTCAGAATGGCTGCTTCATCGTATTTCTTGAAGGCTTCAGCGACTTTTTCTTTCGTTTCGGCTTCTGCCGTTCCTTTCGCCAAAGTGGTTTCGGCTTCTGCCAAACCGATCAAACGAATCTTATCGGCTTCGGCTTTTGCCAAGGACTCTGTTCGAAATTGCTCGGCTTCAGTGGTAGCTAAGGCAGATGCTTTTTTGGCTAGCGCTTCTTGTTCAAGCGCATAACGATCCGCATCGGCTTTTTTCTTGATCTCTGAATCAAATTGCTTCTCACGACGCAAGATTTCTTTTTCTTCCAATTCGATTTGTTTTTGTCGTTCAACGACTTCGACTTCAATCTCTTGTTCTCGGACTTTTTGTTTCATGATGGCACTTTGTAGATGATAGGCTTGATCGGCATCGGCTTTGGCGATGTCTTGTTCTTTCTTATAAAGCGCCAGCTTCAATTCTTTTTCCTTCAATGCTTCAGCGATTTCGGTCATGCGTTTTGATTCCGCTGTTTGCGATTCTTGTTCCGATTGGGCTTTTTTGATGCGGGTTTCTTTCAGTGCTTCAGCTTCCGCAATTTCAGCATCCCGTTTGACTTGGGCGATTCTAGGCTTTCCAAGAGAATCCAAATAGCCGTTTTTGTCTCGTACTTCTTTGATCGTAAAGGAGACAATGATCAAGCCCATTTTCGCTAGATCGACAGAGGCTACTTCTTGCACACTTTGGCTGAATTTGTCGCGATTTTGATAAATTTCTTCCACAGTCATCGAACCAAGGATCGAACGCAAATGGCCTTCTAACACTTCCCGCGCTTCATTTTCTAATTCTTCACGGGTTTTTCCTAGAAATTGTTCCGCTGCCGTTGCAATTTCTTCCACGGATGAGCCGATCTTAATAATGGAAGTTCCGTCACACATCACGGGAACCCCTTGTTCAGTGTAGACTTCCGGCGTTGAGACATCCAGCTTGCTGGAGAGCAAACTGATTCGATTCGATCGTTGAAACACTGGCAAAACAAAGGCTCCGCCACCACGCACGATTTTGATTTTGTTGTTGCTTTCATCGGCGTGTACATTTTTGCTACCTAGATAGCTTCCGCTGATGATCAATGCTTCATCGGGCTTGGCTGTTTGATATTTCGTGACAAAGACGATCAAAAGCATTAATAAAATGAATGCCACGATGGCGATCGCGAAAACGATTGGTGATAATAGAATATCCATAGATACACCTCTTTAGTGATTTAGTTTAGTTATCCAAAAATTTTTTTGTGTAAGGAACGACGTAGCAAACTCGTTCTTTGACTTCAATAATCAAAACCTTCGATCCAGCTGCTAATGGTTCATCGATTGGTTGGAAAGCCGTAGCTGGTCGATTGCTTGAACCAGTGACACTTGTGAGTTGAATTTCGCCCATTCCTTCACAAGGAATCGGCGTCAGCACCGTTGCGATGCGACCTTCAAAATCTTTCTCAGAACTTGACAGTGTCGCTTCCGCATTTCGCATGGGAATCAGCACGTAAAAATTCAAGAGAAAAACGAGCCCTGTAGCAAGGCAGCCGCTAATGACGAAAAGTAGGAGCGAATAGCCAGACAGAAAAGTTTCTCCTAAGTAACCGAAGAGACTTGTAAAGGCAAACCATGGAATAATTAACATCGGATCGACTGGTCCGTCGAAATCGAAGATATCCCCAAACAGAAGCAGCAAAAAGGCTAAAACAGCACAGCCAATCAAAACATACAAATAAATTTGCTCAGGTGCATAAGTGTGCAGCACATATCCACCTCCTTTCAAATAGCGTGATTTGTGAGAACGACGAAAGTTAGGAGACAATCGGAAGAAGAACGAAGGAAGCAAAAGAAAGGAACAGAGATTCTGTTATAATTATACCAATAAATAATAAAAATATTCGATTTAACTAGATAAAATGATAAAATAATATAATAAATGGTGGTTTGTTATTTGGGAGAAGGCAACAAAAGCACATGATTTTTTCAAGAGCCATTGACAAACAATCAAAATCAAAGTAGATTAAATCAGGGTAGTAAAAATGTCAAAAGGAACTGCTGACTCTAGACACGTCAATAGGCAGCGTTTGTTTTCTAACCCAATCGAAATAAAGTAGTTGTTCGCAAACATAAAAGAAGTCAGGAACACTTCTTTTCAACCGACAGATCGTATTGCTAAGAAATAGAGGTGGAATCGATGGATCAAAAAGAAAAAATGTTAGAACTAATCAAGAAAAAACAAGGCGGCGGCCGTTCAAAAAAGATGGAATCCCCAAAAAATGATCGGAAAAACATGCGTAAAGGCCCGAAAATTTATAATAAGTAAGGCGATGGATTATTAATACGAAATGAGCGATTAAAAAAAGAGAGAAGGACAGGGTTGCTGTCTTTCTCTCTTTTTTTTTATTCCTCAGAATTCACGTACAACTCACTCAAAGCTGGCAGATCATGGACTTGGTATTTTGCTTTAAACGCTGCGATTTCTTCAGCGCTGAAGCGGTTCGGATCAAGTTTCAGTTCTTCGACAGGAAGAGGTCGTTCGTTAGCGATCTTGACATCGATCACCACAGGTCCGTTGATTTCTTTAGCTTGTGTAAAGACGGATGCTAATTCTTCTTCCTTCGTTACCGTGAAGCCTTTCGCACCTAATGCTTCCCCAACTTTACCAAAATCAGCACCGGCTAGTTGGACACCGAACTTGGTTTGCTCGGTATCTTCTTGCTCCGCTTCGATGAAGCCGAATGAGTCATTGGAAAAGACCACGTTGATGATTGGTAAATCATATTTCACTTGGGTGATGATGTCTTGCATTTGCATCGCAAAACCGCCATCCCCACTAAAGGTAAATACTTGGCGATTCGGATAGCTCAATTGAGCGGCGATCCCACCAGGTACACCATTGCCCATTGTCGCAAACCAGCCAGACGTTGTGAAACGCTGTTCACCCGTCATTTCTAAATGACGGATACTGTGGATCGTCACATTACCAACATCTGTGACAAACAGGGCATCAGGAGCTGCGATACGGTTGATTTCTCGATAGACAGGTTCAGGACGCAAGGGCTCTTGCGCATCATGGTCAAAACTATGGCGCCATGCATGCCAATTCCGAGCGTTTTCTTGATTGGCTTTTATCCAGGCATCTGCAGGACGAGGGGCTGCCATCTCTGTCCATTTTCTAAGAGCGGTCGCACCATCTCCTAAAACGGAGACATCCGTCTGATGACGACGACCAAATTTCGAGGCGTCGATATCAACTTGGACAAAGTTGGCATTAGGATTGAAAAAGCGGCGTCCAAAAGGGAAGTCACTGCCGACAAAAACGATGAGATCAGCTTCTGCCAAAGCTTCATTGGCTGGTTTTGTCGCAACCCGTCCGGCAAATCCAAGAAAGTTTTCATAAAGATCAGGCACGATGCCTTTGGCTAAGACAGAAGCCGCTACAGGCATTGAGAAATGCTTCGAGAAAGCATCGATGGCATCAAAATGACCAAAGAGACCTTGTCCGATATAAAGGACAGGTTTTTTTGCTTGTTCAAAATAAGAAAGGGCAGCTCGTAAATCGTCTTCATCCGGCTGGAGAACACCCGTCTTATGAT
The DNA here is from genome assembly GCF_002140695.1 of Enterococcus sp. 4E1_DIV0656. NCBI lineage: Bacteria > Bacillati > Bacillota > Bacilli > Lactobacillales > Enterococcaceae > Enterococcus > Enterococcus sp. 4E1_DIV0656. Next base: position 2,599,053 of record NZ_NGLF01000001.1, read on the forward strand.
TTTTGGCGGTTGCAATCTCCTGTTCGTCGATTTCTGCAAACCCGTAATCGACCGGGATCGTTACTACAGCAACGCCTTTAAATTTATAGGCGGCTTTAATGGCTTCATCCACCACGTGGGGCAAACTTTCAGGGGACATGACCGTGCGATTGTAGATACTGACATCAGCGAACATCGGATTTTCATTCATTTCTTGAAAATCATTGTAGTTCATCGAGCTCGAAGCTACTTGTCCTAACAAGGCAACGACGGGCACATTATCCATTTGAGCATCGTATAAGCCATTGATCAAATGGGTGGCACCCGGACCAGCAGAACCAAAAACCGCACCGACTTTTCCCGTTAGCTTGGCATCAGCCGCCGCTGCCAGCGCACCCGCTTCTTCATGACGTACTTGAACATATTTGACCGATTGCCGTTCATGGTACAAAGCATCCATCGTTGAGTTGAAAGATCCACCGGGGATTCCATAGATATGGTCGATGCCCCACGCTTCAAAAATCTTGATCATTGCTGTACCAGCATTGATTTTTGTCATTTTCTTCACTCGCTTTCTCTGTTGTCATTCGTTCTCTTTTAAGTATAAACGTTTCTCAAAAAGACAACAAAGAATGCGCCTTCTGTCACAAGGCGCATAGAAAGACTTATTTTAGGAAATGAACGACTCAGTTGCGAAGCTCTTGCACGAATCGACTGGCGATCTCTTTTGGTCGGGTGATGGCACCACCAACCACGATACCGGTCACACCCATATCCTGAATTTTTTTTGCTTGTTCCGGTGTGTGGATCTTGCCTTCGGCTATTACCGGAACCTTCGCCGCAACCAATTGCTGGATCAACTGATAGTCCGGTTCGTCATTGGTAGGACTGTTCGCCGTGTAGCCTGACAAAGTTGTACCAACAAAATCGACGCCCGCTTCAAAGGCATTGATGCCTTCCTCATAGGTGGCGATATCTGCCATGAGTAGTTGATGGGGATAAAGAGTTTTGATTTGCTTGATAAAGGCATTGACCGTCAAGCCATCATGACGTTTGCGCAAGGTGCAGTCCAAGGCGATCACCGCAATATGTAAAGCTGCTAATTCGTGTACCTCTTTGATGGTTGCTGTGATAAATGGTTCTTCCGGTGGATAGTCTTTTTTGATGATTCCGATGATCGGCAAATCAACAGCTGCTTGGATCTCGCGAATATCGCGAACGGAATTGGCACGGATGCCAACAGCACCAGCTTCTTGAGCTGCTTTTGCCAATAGGGGCATGACACCGCCGTTTTCGGTATATAGGGGTTCTCCAGGCAATGCTTGACAAGAAACGATCACTCCGTCCTTGATTTGTTGGATAAAAACTTCTTTTTCCATGTATTTGACACTTCCCATTCTTGTAAAGGTTCGTTTCTCCCTTCGACTATATCATGAGGCTTTTTCCTTGTAAATGAAACGACACCTTCTTTAAAAGGAAAGCGAACACCAAAAAAGAAGCAAGCACCGTCATCAAGGGTGCTTGCTTCATTAGGAGGTGAGGATAGGGAATCATTTATTCCGCTTGTTTTGACGTGCATTGCTTGAACTTCTCAAAATCGATCGTTTGATTAGCAGACAGCACTTCGTATTGCAATCGGTCTGTTTCTTCATCGTGAATGATATGGAGGATTTTTCCGTCTTCGTCTACTGGTCCCAGACTGATGATCGTAAACCGTTCATTGATGACTTCTAAATTCTGTAAAACCCCAGAAAACACTTTGCGAATATGATGGGCGGTCTTGATTTTTTTGTCTGCTTTTTCAACAGCCTTGGCTAACGTAAAGCCTTCATCTAAAAACGTTTTGATCATTTCCACTTTGACGACCGTGGGCAGTCGGTATTTTCGTGGGGCATTTTCTTCTTGTGGGACCGATTGAATAAATCCTTTTTGTTCCCAATAACGCAATTGGCGAGGGGAGATATCACACATTTGGCTAAGTTCGCTGATGCCGACCAACAAGTTTTCATTATCAACGAGTTTTCGAAAAAGATGAGACATACGGACTCCATTCTTGTAAAGGTATTTGTTAACATTGTAACTTGTTTTACTTTTATGTCAAGTAGGTTGACAAATGTTAGGGGAAGATTTAAAGTAAAGAAGGTTTTATGAAAAATATACTGAAAAGAGTGTGAAATATGTCAACGAGTCGTCCTTTAGATATCTACGGCAAACCTTACAATCGTTCCTTACTGGTTATGGTTTTGCTGATAGGTACGTTTTGTACTGTTTTGAACCAAACATTGTTAACAACGGCTTTTCCAACCTTGATGGATGCCTTTGACATCTCTGCATCTGATGTCCAATGGCTAACCACCGGTTTCTTGCTGGTCAATGGGATCATGATCCCGATCACCGCATGGCTGATCAACAAGTTCAGCTCAAGAAATCTTTACTTAACGGCAATGAGCATCTTCCTGGCTGGAACGATCGCTTGTTTTGCAGCACCGAACTTTTCTACATTATTGATTGGCCGCTTAGTGCAAGCTGCTGGTGTAGGGATCTCCATGCCGCTTTTGCAAAATATCATGTTGTCGATCTTCCCACCAGAAAAACGCGGTTCAGCTATGGGCATGTCCGGAATCGTTATTGGGTTGGCACCAGCCTTAGGCCCAACGTTATCTGGTTGGATCATTGATCATTATGACTGGCGTTATTTATTCGGAATGGTCATTCCGATCGTCGTTTTAGTCTTAGTCTTAGCGCTCTTTCTAATGAAGAGTGTGATTGAATTGTCGCATCCGAAAATCGATCTGTTCTCAGCGATTTTATCAACGCTTGGTTTTGGTACATTGCTCTATGGCTTTTCAAGCGTCGGTGACAAAGGGTGGGGCAGTATTGAAGTAATCGGTTTTCTTGCAGCCGGTGTCTTTTTCATTGCTTTCTTTGCATGGCGTCAATTGCACATTGAGCATCCGTTCTTAGAGTTGCGCGTGTTCAAATCAACGACCTTTACCTTGGCGTCGATCCTTTCAGGGGTCACGAATATGGCGATGATCGGTGCTGAAATGGTACTCCCATTGTATATCCAAAACATTCGTGGTGAATCAGCGTTCCATTCAGGATTGATGTTATTACCAGGTGCGTTGATCATGGGGATCATGATGCCAATCACTGGTGCGATCTTTGATAAGTATGGTGCAAAACGTTTAGCTATCACCGGGATGTTTATCTTGACCGCCGCAACCTTACCATTTGCTTTCTTAACAAAAGATACACCGATTTTGCATATCATCATTCTTTATGGGATTCGGATGTTCGGGATCTCAATGGTGATGATGCCAGTAACGACTTCAGGAATGAATGCCTTGCCTGGTAATCTGATCAGTCACGGTACCGCAGTAAACAATACCTTCCGTCAAGTAGCCAGCTCAATTGGTACGGCTATCTTGATCAGTGTCTTGACAAACGTCACCAAAGGCAACTTGCCAAGTGATTCTTTGCTGGATAAAACGCCTTTGGCCTACAAAGACCAAGCAATCGAAGCGACTTTATCCGGCTACCATGCCGCCTTTTATGTGGCAGCGGTCTTTAGTTTCTTAGGTTTCTTGATCGCCTTCTCCTTAAAGAAAAAAGAACCACGATTGACGGTTCTTGAAGGAGGTGCGGACAAATGATCTTGCTTTTGATCGTTCTTAGCGTGTTAGGGTTTGCGGTACTGAATGTTTTTGCCAAAAACAAGCGGCAAACAGGTTTATCATTGGTCTTAGGTCTAGTCTTCGTAGCAAGTGTCGTCGCATTGATGGCCAATTTGACTTACCATTTTGGAATGGAAAAAGAAACGACTGCTAAAACAACAGCACTGGTTTCTAGTGCCGATAATGAGAATTTTGATTTACTATTGTATCAGCCATTAGGAGATGGTACGGAAAAAATCTACCTGTATAAAACGGATACTGATCAAGAGGAACCAAAACAAACCGGTACTGATAAAGTGACCAATGTCGTGGAAACAGGGGCTGAGTCAGCTCAATTAGAAACAAAAACGACGCGCTGGGTTTATAAAAGTGACCTATCACGCTTCTTGTTCGGAATCGCTGATAACGATGGCCAATATGTCAGCCGTACCAATACGTTCTCATTACCAGATTCATGGGAAGTCTTGAGTGTGGATCAAGCAAAAAAACTGGCTTCTTTAGCGAAAGAACAAGCGGACACCATGAAAACACAAGGACAAGCGTATGTCCAAGAAAAAATGCAAGCTGCATTAATGGCTGATCCAACTATGGACGAGGCAGCCCAAAAAGCAAAAATCGCTGAATTGACAGAAGCTTATCAAAAAGAAGCGATGGCAAAACTGCTTGAAGAAGCAAAAAAGTAAAAACGAGTAGATAGTCATGGGATGGAAGAATCAAATCGGATTCTTCTGTCCCTTTTTCTACATGAAACTTGTGATTTAGCGAAACAGCTGCTAAATGTTGGTCGTGTCCATCAACAATAAAAATCCCACTCACTACTAGTGTGTGGGATTTTCTTTATTCAAATGAGCACGCGGCAATCCGGTCGAAAGCTTCTTTTAACAAGTCCAACGATTGGGTGGCAGCTAAGCGAACATAGCCATCGCCGGTCGTTTCTCCAAAGGCTTTCCCAGGGATCATCAGCACACTGGTTTCCTTTAATAATTTCTCTACAAAGCTGACAGAGTCCAACCCTGTTTGTTCAATGTTGATGAAGGCATACATGCTTCCTTTGACAGGGGATAAGGAAAGGAATGGGATCTCAGCAACCCGTTGTTCAATGTAAGTCAGTCGTTCCTTAAAGACAGCAACCACTTGCGGCACGAGGGTATCATAGTGATTCAATGCGTAAATACCTGCCCGTTGTGAAGGGGTTGGTGCCGAATAGGCGATCGCCTCATTGATCAGTTTTGCCGTAAGATTGATCGATTCAGGTGCGATCATGTAGCCGATCCGCCAGCCAGTCATGGCAAAGGCTTTTGAGAAACTGCTGAATGTGATGGTGTTCTCAGGTGCGAAGGCTGCCATCGGTACAAAGGTATCATCAAAGCAAAAGGCTTCATAGACTTCATCCGAGAGGATCAGCAAGTCATGTTCAATGGCAACTGCTGCGATTTTTTCAAAAGTTTCTGGAGAAAAAACAGCACCAGTAGGATTGTTTGGTGAATTGATGATGATCGCCCGAGTTTTTTCAGTGATGGCGGATTTTAAGACCTCGACATCGATTTGAAAGCCATCTTTTTCAAAGGTCGGGATAAAGACCGGCACACCACCGACTAGTTCGACTTGTTGTTTATAAGGTGAAAAGTATGGTTCATGAATAATCACTTCATCACCAGGATCAATGATGGCAGCCAAAGCTAAGTACATGCCATGCAATGCACCGACAGTTCCTCGTACTTGGCTAGGAGAAAAAGTAAGCTGGTATTGCTTTTGATAAAAATCAACGACAGTTTGGATAAAATCAGCACTGCCGTCTGAAGCGGTGTATTTTGTATGACCCGCTTTGACGTCAGCAAAAGCTGCTTCAATGATCGTCGCATCTGTAATCAAATCAGGATCACCAATCGACAAATCAATCAAATTTGGGGTTTTCTTCGCAAGAGTGGCGATCTCCATTAAAAGATTTTCCTCTGGTTGTAAAAAACGTTCTGCAATCAACGGACGGTTCATTTTGTCATCTCCAATTTCTATAAAACTTTGCTTAAAAAATCCTGTGTCCGCGCATTTTGCGGATGCTCAAAGATTTGTTCTGGTGTTCCTTGTTCTTGAATGATACCGTCAGCCATAAAGATGACACGATCGGCAACTTCTTTAGCGAAGCCCATTTCGTGGGTAACGACCACCATCGTCATGCCTTTTTCTGCTAAAGCTTGCATGACCGTCAACACTTCTCCGACCATTTCTGGGTCCAAAGCCGATGTTGGTTCGTCAAAGAGCATTACATCAGGATCCATTGCCAACGCTCTAGCAATAGCGACCCGTTGCTGCTGCCCGCCAGAAAGGCTAGAGGGGTAACTATCCGCTTTTTCAGCTAAGCCAACTTGCTCCAGCAATCCTTTCGCTGTCTCTTCGGCAGCGGCTTGCCCTTGCTGTTTGACTTTGATCGGGCTGATAGTCAGATTTTCTAACACCGTTTTATGAGGGAATAGATTGAAGCTTTGAAAAACCATTCCCATTTTTTGACGAATCTGATCGATTTTCACACCTTTTGCCAATAAATCATTGCCTTCGAAGGTGATTTTCCCACCGGTCGGCTGTTCAAGAAGGTTCAAGCAGCGTAAGAAAGTACTTTTTCCACTTCCTGATGGTCCGATGATCACAACGACTTCACCAGGTGTCACTTCAAGATCGATTTCTTTTAAGACGGTATTCTCGCCAAATATTTTCACTAATTTTTCAACTTTAATCACTAGTTTTCATTCTCCTTTCAGCAACACCCAAGAGACGTGAGAGGGCGAAGGTCAATACAAAGTAGATCAATGATACGATAACGTATGGTAAAAACGGTTTGAAGCTGGCCCCTTGAACGACGCCTGTTTGGAAAATCAGTTCAGACACACCGATCACCGATACGACCGAAGACTCTTTAATGACCGTGACAAATTCATTTCCTAGAGCAGGCAAGATGTTTTTGATGGCTTGCGGGAAAATGATGAAGCGCATCGCTTGGATCTGATTCATTCCTAATGAACGAGCGGCTTCCAGCTGTCCTTTGTTGACGGCATTGATCCCGGCACGAATGATTTCTGCCACATAGGCGGCACTGTTTAGTGCTAAGGCAATACAGCCGGCAGCTAATTTCGAAAGCTCTAAGCCTAACACGCCTGTTCCAAAGTATACAATAAATATTTGTACTAACAAAGGTGTTCCTCGAACATATTCAATATAGACAGCGGCAATGACTTTCAGTGCTTTTGATTTAGAAAGCTTCATAAAGGCTAACAAACTGCCACCGATAGAGCCGAATAATACCCCAACCAAGGCTAGGAAGATGGTATAGCCAGTTCCGGTGATATAAAAAGGCAGATATTTTTCCCAAAAGCTTTGCTCTTCATCGATCGTGCCATCTTCGGTAAACATCAATCGATAGGCATCTTCTTTGTATTGGCTTAAAAGATCATTACTAATGATGGTTTCAATGGAGGAGTTGAGTTTTTCCAGTAAAACTGGCGCTTCTTTCGAGATGGCGATGGCGGTCTCCTTCACACCGTTTTCAAACGTGACATTTTCGGCTAATGCCAATGTATCATTCGCCGTCACATATGCTTCGGCAACGGGACCTTCCATCACGATCGCATCGATCTTGCGTGATTTTAGATTGGTGATCAAATCAGGCACCCTTTGCAAAGAGGTGACAGTCGCGCCAGTCAATTCTGTATTTGCCAGCTCTTCTTGGGTGGTTTGTCGTTGTGCACCGACAGCCACACCATCAAAATCAGCCGTCGATTGGAAACGATCCGCGTCTTCCGCTCGAACCAGAACAGTTTGTTGGACTTCCATATAGGTGTCAGTGAAATTGACTTCTTTGCGGCGCTCATCCGTAGCAGCCATCCCAGAGATGACGACATCAATTTTGCCTGTTTTTAACGCCCCTAACAACGCATCAAATCCAAGTTCCTCGATTTTCAGATCGACCCCTAAGTCATCTGCAATCTTTTGGGCAATGGAAATATCGATTCCCACGATTTCATTTTTTCCGTCAACATTGGCACGGAATTCATAAGGTGCATAATCGGCAGATAAACCCACGACTAATACACCATTTTCTTTGACTTTTTCATAGATTGGATCAGTTTCTTCTGCATGTGCTTGTCCGACAAAGAAAAACGGCAGCAATGCTGTGATGATCCCTAATAAAACAGTACCCTTACTAAACCTTTTCATGTAAACGCCCCTTTAACTTTTTCTGCGCATCTATTAAAAATGCAAATAATAACTAATAAATGTATAAAAATACATATAAGTGATAGAAACTATCATAGCATAACATCAGTTGAAGTCAATAAGTCAGAGAAAAAAAGTCAAAAAATGTTGTAGAGCGTAAAACCATTTATTCAATTTTTTTGCAATCCAACCAAGAGCAATGTGAAGAAGGCACAGCGTCTTTTTTCTAAACATATATATTCGATCTTTCACTTTGAAAAAAACCGATAATAAAGAAATGTGACCACACTGAATGAACAAATGGAAAATGGTCTCAGAAGAAGCCAAAAAAAACGAAACATAAGACATTTTTTTGATTTCTTGCGATAATAAAAGTGAAGAGGAGGCGGTAGGATGGAGGTCGTATTGATTCGACACGGAGAAAGTGAAGCAAATTTCGAAAATTATTGGACAGGATGGCTGGATGTTTCGCTGACCGAGAAAGGCCGGCAACAAGCATGGGTAGCAGGGGAACAGATCAAAGCAATGGGGATTACTTTTGATTTTGCCTTTGCATCTGTGCTTCAACGAACGATCATCACGTGTGATGCCGTTTTGGAAGCTAGCAATCAGCTTTGGGTCCCTGTACACAAAACATGGCGCTTAAACGAGCGTCATTATGGGCAACTGGTTGGGGTCAATAAAGATGTGATGGTGGCACAATATGGAAAAGAACAGGTGCAAAAATGGCGTCGAGGATATGATGAACCGCCTTTTTATGTGGGGGAAAATGATTTCGATCGACGCTACGATTCTTTGGATCCTCGCTTGATTCCTAAGGGAGAAAATCTGGGAATGGTCGTGGCCCGAGTGGTTCCATTTTGGCAAGATCAGGTGGTTCCGTTACTTAAAGATCATAAGAGTATTCTCATTACTGGTCATGGGAACAGTTTGCGGGCGTTAGTCAAATACTTGGAGGACGTGCCCAAAGATGACATGGATACGATCGATATTCCTAACGCACAGCCGATCATTTATGAGTTTGATAGCCAAGCAAACTTGATTGAACGGGCGTAATAACGAACAATTAAAGAATAAACCACATTTTCGTTTGATGTTACATCGAAAATGTGGTTTTGTTGTGCTATAATAAGAAAAATTTAATGAAAGGCGGGAGAATATGAAAGCCGTATTAACCGTTATTGGAAAAGACAAGGTTGGGATCATCGCCGGTGTCAGCCAGAAATTAGCAGAATTAGAAATCAATATTTTAGATGTGTCCCAAACGATCATGGAAGATTACTTCACGATGATGATGCTTTTAAACATGGATGCCAATCAGGATTTTGACGGTGTTCGTGAGGAGCTTCACCAAATAGGTCAGGCATTAGGTGTGAAAATCAGCATTCAAAATCAAGAGATTTTTGATACCATGCATAAATTATAGGAGGCACTATGGAGACAAATCAAATACTTGAAACCATTCGCATGGTGGAAGAAGAAAACTTAGATATTCGTACGATCACGATGGGGATTTCATTATTGGATTGTATCGACGCCGATATTGATCGTACCTGTGAGAAAATTTTTCAAAAAATTACAACAAAAGCGAAAGATCTTGTCAAAGTCGGCGAAGAGATCGAAAGTGAATATGGCATTCCGATTATTAACAAGCGGATTTCGGTTACCCCTGTAGCGATCGTAGTGGCAGCTTGCCAGCCGACACCCGCAGACTGTATCAAAGTTGCGAAGACCTTGGATCGAGCGGCGCAAGAAGTCGGAGTAAATTTCATCGGCGGCTATAGCGCACTAGTAGAAAAAGGCTATCAAGGCGGCGACCTTGCATTGATCGAATCGATTCCAGAAGCCTTGGCTCAAACCAATTTTGTCTGTTCGTCGGTCAATATTGGATCAACGAAAGCTGGGATCAACATGGATGCAGTACGTCTGATGGGAGAAACAGTCAAGAAGACGGCTGAGGCATCAGATATGGGCTGTGCGAAGCTCGTCGTCTTTGCGAATGCAGTGGAAGACAATCCCTTTATGGCGGGGGCTTTTCATGGGGTCGGTGAAGCTGATGTGGAAATCAACGTCGGTGTCAGCGGACCTGGTGTCGTCAAACGTGCCTTGGAAAAAGTCAAAGGCGAGTCCTTTGATGTCGTGGCGGAAACAGTCAAAAAAACAGCTTTCAAGATCACGCGGATGGGGCAATTGGTCGGGCGCGTGGCTTCAGAGCGCTTGGGCGTTCCATTCGGGATCGTCGATCTTTCGCTGGCGCCAACTCCTGCAGTCGGTGATAGTGTGGCATTGATTTTAGAAGAAATGGGCTTAGAATCTGTCGGTACCCACGGAACGACAGCTGCTTTGGCATTGTTAAATGATGCAGTCAAAAAAGGCGGCGTAATGGCCTGCAACCATGTTGGTGGTCTGTCGGGTGCTTTTATCCCCGTTTCTGAAGATGCAGGAATGATCAAAGCAGTAGAAGCTGGTTTATTGAATTTAGAAAAACTTGAAGCCATGACGGCGATCTGCTCTGTCGGCTTAGATATGATTGCGATTCCGGGAGATACTTCGGCTGAGACGATCGCCGCAATGATCGCGGATGAAGCAGCGATCGGTGTCATCAACCACAAGACGACAGCTGTCCGAATCATTCCAGCGAAAGGCAAAGAAATCGGCGATCGCATCGAGTTTGGTGGGTTATTAGGGACAGCGCCAGTGATGAAAACCAATCCTGCGAAGTCTACTGATTTCATTTTGCGTGGCGGCCGTATTCCCGCACCGATCCATTCATTTAAAAACTAGCTCGTGTTCATTTTGTAAGAAAATATGATAAAGTGACCTTTAAAAGACTAATCAGAATGCTGTCTTTTAAAGGTTTTTTGGTCCTGTTACTATTTTTTTCATTCCTAAGGCGGATGTTTTTTTGTTTGGAATCGAATACAATGAAAGATAACACGATAAAAAGGGGTGGTAAAATGAAGAAAATCTTCCAACTTGGGATGTTGGTTTTTGTTGGTTTGATGGGATTTTTTGTCCTTCAACCATCAATTGCCTTTGGACAGACATTTGTTCGCGATGATGCCGGGGTCCTTTCACAAGAGACGATCGAACAGATCGATGCCTTGAATAAAGAGGGGTTCCAATCATTGACTGGCGCGCCAGAATATGCTGTGATCACGATCCCTTCCTTAGATGGGCAATCGATTGAAGAGCGTAATTTGGAACTGTTCAATGAATATGGTTTAGGAAATCCAGAGGACAATAATGGACTATTGTTTCTCTTTGCCATTGATGATCGTGAATTTCGTCTGGGTTATGGCGATGGACTATCCTATGTCTTCAGTGAGCTATCGGAAGATGATTTAGTGGATGAAGATGCCAAAGACGCATTACGAGATGAAGATTATGATACAGCGATATTGGCAGCTTCTAATGAAGTCTATCAGCGAATGAAAGAAGCGGATGAAACGATTGGATTAGGGACGATTTATCAAGATGGCAATCAAATGTTAGCAGAAAAACAGGCACAAGAAGCAGAAGCCACTAAGCAAATGTGGTTCACTATTGGAAAAATCGTCAGTGGTGTCGTAGCGGCAGCAGCTGCAGGCCTTGTCGGGTTCATCAGTTTTCGCCATCTTAAAACCAAACGGCGATTTGAAGAGCACCTGCCGTTGCCGAAACATCTGTTAGAAGATAGTCACTTCCAACAGAAAGATTTCTTGAAATGGGCTAGCAATAGAAAGAACTATCAGCGTTACCATCAGTATCAGACAGCAAAAGATTGTCAACAAGCATTTACGCAGTATGTGACGAGTACTTACGTGCCAGCGAAATTGAGTTCGATCACCGGATTGTCGACTGCGGATAAACGAGTTATCCAACATGCCTTGACGAATCCAGCAATTGGCTCTTATTTTTCAAACTTGCTGATGAAGAAAAAAACCACGGTCAAACATTTCGGTCAGGTGATCCTTACACAACATGACACCTTAAAAACCTATGAAGCCCAATTAGGCAGGGAAGTGTCTGAACGGATGGCAGACTATGATTTATCTGATGCGGTGTTACCTGAGAATTTGCCTTTAGCAGATGCGTATCGAGCAGAAATAGCTAAGCAAGCCAAAGAAGAGATCAGAAGACGCAATGAGCAGGGGCGTTATTTAGCGCAACTTGTGACGGAAAAAGCGACCTATGCTGAGATGGTACAAGCCATTCCGAAAGAAGTTTCTAATGTTCTAGCGGAAGTGAAAACAGATGCCTTGTTCCAAGTTGACTTGAAACAGGTTTATCAAAATCACCCAGATTTAGCAAACAAATTATCCTCATTTGATGCTTCTGATCGAGCAGCAGTTTTAAATAATGCTCGCCAAGAGTATGACCCGCATGGGATGAATATGGCGTTGTTCTTTGTGATGATGAATAATCACGTGTCCCATCAAGAACAAGTCATTGCCGATACACAAAGTTCTTCGAATGATTTTGGCGGTTTTAGCGGAGGAAGTAGCAGCGGTGGCGGTGTTTCTGGTAGCTGGTAATTTTTTCGTAAGGAGGAACGTTCATTGTTCTGCAATACATTCGCTTGCATGTAGGTTTGTGCAAGCGGAAGGATTGTATAGTCAATGGCGTTTTTTCTTGTGGAGGAAATCCCTTGATAAATAAGACAAACCAAACAAAGTGTGGTAAACTTTTTAGAGTTACAGAAAATGAATGGAACTTTCATTCATTTGAAAAAGGGAGAAAACGAGGGATATCATGTACCAATCTTACATATGGGATTTTGACGGAACACTTTACGACAGCTACCCAATCATGTTAAAAGCTTTTATTAAGACATTGAAGGAGTATGGCTTCGATCCAGATCCAGCGGAGATTTATTATATATTGAAAGATTCATCTTCCAAAAAAGTTGCTGAAAAATACAACTTAGATTTTCAAGAGTTCACTAAAGCATTCAAAGCAAATGAAGCGCTGGATGATCGTTTGCCGCTTTCCTTTGTAGGAACCAAAGAAACATTAGAAGCCGTGGTTGCTGCTGGTGGCAAGAACTACATTTTGACCCACCGCGATGTCGTTTCAACAAAAGAGCTGTTAGAAAAAGAACAGATGGCAGACCTGATCGTTGAGATCGTAGGACCGGAAAACAACTTTCCCCGTAAACCTGATCCAACTTCATTGATTTATCTTGTCGAAAAATATCATTTAGACAAAGATCAGACCGTCATGATCGGCGATCGTACGATGGATGTTTTTGCAGGACAAGGAGCAGGTGTCAAGACGATATTTTATGATATAGAAGGTCTCTTAAAAGATGTATCCGCCGACCATACCGTCCAATCCATGGCTGAAATACAAGAAATCATTAAGTCTTGAGAAATCAAGGCTTTTTTTGTGCAAAGAAAGTAAGACATTCATTACTTATGATGAACGGTATAAACGTGGTTCTCATTGGTCTTCTAGTCTCGGCACAACAAACCAAAAAGAAGTCACGCCATTTTTCGACTCAGCGCCATAATCGAAGGCGTGAGAAGTCAAAATGGTTTTCACGATCGCTAAGCCGATGCCGGTTCCTTCTTTATGTCCTGCTTGATGTTGGACGCGTTGGTATCTTTCCCAAATGAGTTCGAGTTGTTCTGGAGGGATATCTTTTCCGGGATTGATGACAGCAACTTTTGTTCTTGTAGATGTATTCGTTAATTTGATCAAAAGACGCTCGTTTTTAGGTGTATGGTTGATGCCATTGTTTATTAAATTACGCAAAACCTGTTCCATTTTGATGCGATCAAAAAGAGCACTTCCATTCTTACGATCTGCTTCAAAATCGACAGTGATGTCATATTGATTGGCGATCCCTCTTGCGTAGGCAACGACGGAGGAAACCACCTCGTATGTATTCCAGATTTCATTTTTAAGTTGTGTGTAGCCTGCTTGCATGATAGAGAAATCCATGATGTCATCAACCATGGCACTCATACGGTGGGCTTCGCTGATAATTAGTTCCATATGTTCTTTTCGAAGGCGTTCGTCACTTCCAGAAACATCACGTACCATCTCCCCATAACCCGTGATCAACGCGAGGGGGGATCGTAGTTCATGAGAAACATTGGCAATCACTTCTTTTCGCAACACGTCTACTCGCTGAAGTTCTGTGCTTAAGTCCGCAACAGATTCAGAAAGTGTACCTAATTCATCGCCACGGTTTAGTTTGGGTACGGAATAAAGCTCTCCGTTGGTTAAGCGGATGATGGCTTCTTTGATGGTTTTGATCGGGCGAATAAAATGCTGTGCTAAAAAAAAGGAGATCGTTGATGCAAAAATTGTTAATATGATGGTGAATAGAAAGAGTTGCTGTCGATTCATGCTTTGAAGCGCTTCGATTTGAGTGATCGTATTGGAGAGCAAAAGGGCAGCTGGGCGTTGGAAAAGAGTCGTAGGAACGCCAATAAGAATGGCAGAAGACTTTTCAAAGTCTTCTACAGCACTAAGGCTCTCACCGTTAAGGACAGTGGGTGCATGAGATAACAACCAGCTGTATTCGTTGCTCAACCCATCTATGTTTAATTGTTGTCCATTGTTAAATGCCGCCAGAATTTCGCCATACTCGTCGACTAAAAAAAGAGTCCCAACGATCGTTTTACTGAGGAAAAGCAATGGATCTTCTGGTAAATCATCTGGATCTACTGCCATTTCTTCAACAGCGGCAGCTGTTTCTTGAACTGTTTCTAAAAGTGATTCTTTTGTTACATTGATATAATTTGGTTCAAAGAGCAAAATTTGAACAGTCCATAAAAAAGCAATGCCAATGATGACCAGCAGCATATTGGCGGACCAAAGCCGCACGAGTAATTTACTTTTGATGTAAGTAAAACCTAACCGACTAGTCTTCATAATCAAATTTATACCCAACGCCCCAAACCGTTTGGATCAACTCTCGGTAATCCCCTAGACGCTCTCGCAAGGACTTGATGTGTGTATCCACTGTTCTGGTATCACCGAAATAATCGAAGCCCCAGACACCTTCTAAAATTGATTCTCGGCTCAAAGCAATATGATTATTTTTTGTCAAATAGACCAGCAGATCGAATTCTTTTGGCGTAAGCGGCAGAGGATTCCCTTTGATCGTTACAGTATGAGAAAAAACATTGACTTCGAGATCGCCATAAACGATCTTTTCGAACTGAAATTGACTACTTCGTTTCAACACAGCTTTGATGCGAGCCATCAGCTCTTTAGGGCTAAATGGCTTGGCGATGTAATCATCGGCACCAAGATTGAAGCCAAAGAGTTTGTCATACTCTTCCTTTCGAGCGGTAATCATGATGACTGGCGTGTTACAGCTACCTCTGATTTCCGAAAGCGTCTGAAAGCCATCTTTTCCCGGCATCATGACATCTAGGAGAATCAAATCGAATGAATGATTGGTTAATTTTTCCAAAGTTTCTTTTCCATCTGATGCTTCAAAACATAGATACCCTTCGATCTCCGCATAAGTTTTCACTAGGGCACGCATATGAGTGTCATCATCGACAATCAATATTTTTCGCAATTTTATTCACATCCTTAAAAATAATTTATATTTTTTAAAGTATATCACAGCATAATCGCTGAATTAATAGGAAATTGACTCTTTGAAAAATAATTGTTCTTTCCCTCACAAGATCATCACAAATACCCAATACTATAGAGGTATATTCGATCGAAAGGGGCGCTTTGGCGATGTATGACTATCATATAGTCAAAAAGAAAAAAGCGAAGAAAAATCGTAAGCTAGTCGGTCATTGGTTATACATAATCAGTCTTGCGCTTTTTATGGGGTTTTCTGCACGTTTGATTTACATTGTTCAAGTCGGTGTGATTGCTGGCGTCTCTTTGTCTGAAAGAATAGAAAATTTGTATTATAGTTCACGATCCATCGAAACAAGTCGAGGGGCAATTTTTGATCGGCAGGGGACAGTGATCGCACAGGATATTCTTTCCTATACTGTTCGAGCGGTTCTTTCTGAAGATTACATTGATAATGGCCGACCCATGTATTTAGACAGAGAGCGCTTTGAGGAGACCGCAACGATTCTTTCGGAGTATTTACCTATTTCTAACGAGCAAGTTTTGTCTATCTTGACAGACGGTGCGAATCAAATAGACACGCCTGTCTTTCAAGTGGAATTTGGCAATGTTGGCAGTGGTCTAAGTGTGACCACTCGAAATCAAATCGAAGCGGCGTTTGATGCAGCTGGAATCAATGGTATCTATTTCGATGCTCGTTCAAGTCGCAGCTATCCGAATGGCATCTTTTCTTCACATTTGATAGGGACAACGTCAGATGATGATGAAATTCGAGTCGGAGTTTCTGGATTAGAATATGTACTGAACGACTTTTTGAAGAATCAAAATGGGCGAGAGTCTTTTCAAGTCAATGCTTCAGGGAATCCTGTTCCTGCAACCAATCAAATGGTAGAAGAAGGCGTAGATGGGAACGATGTTTGGACGACATTAGATGCTCATCTGCAGTTATTCACTGAATCAGTGATGGATGAGGTTATGGAACAAACACGACCAGAGAATCTGACGGCTTTATTAATGGATGCGAAAACTGGAGAGATTTTAACGATGGCTCAAAGACCTAGTTTTCATCCAGAGACCCAAGAAGGAATTGCGGATGAGCACTTTATTTGGCGTAATCTTTTTACGGAAGAGATGTATGAACCAGGTTCGACCTTGAAGCTGGCAACCGTTGCGGCAGCGATTGATGAAGGTGTTTTTGATCCGACGGAACGCTACAATCCTGTGAGTATGCAGATTGAAGATCGAGTCATCAACGACCACGACTCAGGAGCAAATGGTGAGTTGACGATGCGGCAAGCGTTAGCTTGGTCAAGCAACACTGGGATGGTTCGACTTCAGCAACGGATCGGTTTTGATGCATGGGCGCAGTATTTAACTGATTTTGGACTAGGGAAAGTTACAGGAAGTGAGCTTCCCGGTGAGGTGCCTGGTATCTTACCTTCAAGAAATCGGGTGGATTATGCCATGAGTTCTTATGGCCATGCGATTGGGGTCAATCAGATGCAGATGATGCAGTTATTTAGCGCATTTGCCAATGGTGGCGAGATGATTCGTCCGCAATTGATTCGGCAAGTGGGAGAAGAGACCCAAGTTTTTCCAGAAGTCGTTTCTCAGCCTATTGCACAAACAGCGGCTGATGCTGTATTGGAATACATGACCGATGTAGTGACGGATGAACGCTATGGCACCGCTTATGATGTATACCAACTGACGAACCATGAGATTTCTGTCAAAACTGGGACTGCTCAGATCGCCAATGAGAATGGTCAAGGTTACATGACAGGAGAGTTTGATTATATTTATTCGGCGGTCTCGATCTATCCAACGGATGATCCACAGTTTATTCTTTACCTCACTATCAAGCGACCAGAAGAATACGATCGTCATACCTTAGCTAAAATTGCCAATCCATTGATGGAGCGTTCGATGGCGCTGCAAAGTTTTCGTGAGTAAAAAAGTTTCTTAACAGGAGCTTAAAAAGACATAGACCATCTAAGAAGTTTCATGCTGCAGCTGGTCAATTTTCCACAGGAATGATAGTCTTTAGAAAAGGCAGGACGGTTTATCAGCGATCCAATCTAGGGATGAATGAGTGGATAAACGATCGCGCTACAGCTAACACATAATGATTCATTGACGGAGGTGTCATATGAAAAAAATAAAATTCTTAATCAAAAGCATTTTTCTCATCGGACTTCTTTATTTTGTGAGCCAGATGATTACATGGCAAGACGGGCGCTTGGCATTTCGGGATGCTCGACTCAACGAGATCACTCAATCTCTCTCGTCCCAATTTTCTCCTTCACAAGACACTTCAGCCAGGCCATCGGCAGAAACACCTGCCCAGACATATTTATATAATGAATCACGACAAGTGATCGAAGAAACCTTTGGAGAAGCGATCAATGAATCAGCGAATAGGTATGGACTGAACTGGACTTCCTATCACGATGATTTTCGTAACTTCATGATGGTGATGTACGATGAACATGATATTGCGCAAGGGATCTATACGAATCAAGACACGATTCTTATCGATGACACGCTAGGTATCGGGTCTTCAAAAGCAAGCGTTCGTAATCAGATGGGTACGCGCCAAGAAAGTCTACAACGAGGATCAAGACGGTATCGCATCGATTCTGATGCCGACTATGATCTGTTCTTACAAGACGACCAATTGATTACTTTTTTCTATGATGTTCATGCCGAAGATACAGTGACTGCGATTCAAATCATCAATCGCTCGCTAGAAACACGCCATGCGAATGATTTTCGCCAAAATCAAGCCGCCATTTTAAGCGGCTTACGAACACAGTTATTTGAATTAACGAATGCCACCCGAGTGAAATTTGGTTTGTCGCCCCTTGGATTCAGTGAAGCAACCAGTGAGACTGCCGTCAAGCATAGCCAAGACATGGCAGAACATCGATATTTTGACCATATTGGGTTAGATGGATCGACTCCATTTGATCGGATGCAAGAAGACGGGATCAGCTTCACTGCTGCAGGGGAGAATTTGGCATTTGGCCAAGCCAGCAGTATTTACGCCCATCAAGGTTTAATGAATTCAGAGGGACATCGGGCAACGATTCTAAACGATGAGTATCAATTTCTCGGGATCGGTATTGCGATCGATACCAGCGAACAGCCATATTATACAACGTTGTATCACCGAGGATCGGCGTCGTGAATTCCTGAATTGCTTGAAATTGATTAGTTAAAAAACACTGCTCATTTGAGATTGCTGCGTTAGCAGCATCAAGTGAGCAGTGTTTTTTTGTCGATAAAATGGTGTGCAGCAGTATTGTTTAGTTTTGACGGTAGGCATGAGGAGAGCACTGATACTTCTTTTGAAACAGCTTATAGAAGAATGAGACATTTTTATAGCCGACTTGGTGTGCGATTTGTTCCACAGGCAGAGAAGAGCTTCTCAACAATAAACTGGCTTGATTGAGTTTTAATTCTTGAAGGATCGTCACAAAGGATCGACCAAGCTGCTGACTGATACGGCGACTCAAATAGCTCGGGTTGTATCCAAATGCCTCCGCAACCGAAGCTAGTGTGCAAGTAGCGAAATGTTTCTCCAGATAGTCCAACACTTCTCCGAGGTACAGTTGGTCACTTTTTTGCGACTCGATCCGTTGTTTTTCCTGGAAGTTACGAACGAGTTCGGAAAAAATAATGATCATATAGGAATGGATGACCTCATGAGAACCGAAGGAGGGATTGAAGAACTGGGCCAAGACCCCAAAAATCGCATCAATCAAATAGTCGTTGTTACTCGTTTCAAACACTAGGTATTGATTGTGCTTTTGGCTTTCAGATAACGCATTGATGGCAAAATCGGCGATCATGCTATTGGATGCCAACCGACTGAGCATCTGGGTGGAAAAGTACTCTTTGCTGATCAAAAAGTTAATAACAATGTCGTCTTGATTTGTTTCGATAATTTGGTGGATCACCCCAGTATCTAGTAAGCAAAAGTCACCTGCCTTTAGGATCACTTTTTTCTCATTGATCATGATCGTGACTGTTCCAGAAAAAACATAATTCATTTCGATAAAATCATGCTGATGTAGTGGTGTAGAAGAAAAGCGTGCATGTTTTAAAATCAAGAGCTGGCTTGTCTTAAGAAATCCGCTATCCTGCGGTCGTTTTCGTATGAGACGAGAAAGGTGTTTTTCGAAGGTATATTGGTAAATTGGCTCATTTTTCTCAGTGTAGACTTTCTTGAAATCCTCATAATTGTATGGAAGGGTTTGCGTCTTTTTAAGGGCTATTTCTTCAGTAGTCGTCAATTGTTGTAACTGCTGCAGAATGTTTTCTTTATCCATCGCTTTCTCCTTAGGTAAAAAATAGTCAATGAAATAGTAGAGTATCGTCATTGAAGACAGGTAGAGATAGTATATAATACTTGTATGGTAGCGTTATCAATTATCATAATCCGGATGATAATAATAGTCAATAGTACCAGCAAATTCGAAAGAAATGGGGAATCACCATGAACCACGACAAACTATCATTAGGGGATAAGATCCAAAGTACCCTTGGTCCATTTGCAAGTAAAGTTAATGGGAATATTTATATTACTTCAGTTAGGGATGCAATGTTAGCTTACATGCCATTCACCTTTATTGCGTCGATCTTTTTAATTATTGCTTTTTTTCCGATCCAACAAGTGACCGATTTTATTACTATGGTGTTGCGAACAGAAGATGCTAGTGTCTGGCAAGAGAAATTGCTCTATGTCAACAATGCCACACTCGCAATCGGTGGTTTGCTAGTTGTCATTTCCCTCGCAAAATCACTCGCAGAAAAACTTGAAACAAACGTTTTGCAATGTGTCTTAACTGCTTTTGTTTCCTTTTTACTATTAACACCGTTGGATGCAATGGAAGCAGGGTCTTTTTTAGATATCACCCGCGTTAGCGCGCAATCGATGTTTTTAGCGATTATTGTCGGTATTTTTAGTACAGTTCTTTATAAAAAAATTGAGGGTAAAGGAATCAAAATCAAAATGCCAGCAGCGGTACCACCAGCTGTTTCTGGTCCATTCGAATCGGTGATTCCATCTTTTCTTGTCATCACGACGATTTGGGTCATCCGACTCATCATCGAAGCCTTATTTAACAGTGATGCCATGACGTTGATCAATGGGACCCTTGGGATTCCATTAACTATGTTAGGTGGCTCCCTAGTTGGAATGGTCGTTGTGAAAATTTTCGAGCAATTCCTATGGTTTTTTGGCCTTCATGGAACCTCGATCATTCAAGCAGTGATGGACCCAATCCATCAAGTCCTTGAAGACCAAAATCGTGTGGCATCAGTGGCGGGAGAGATTCCAACGAATATTATCAGTATGAGTTTTCGGAATCATTTTGCTTCGATTGGCGTCGTTGGTGCGATCATTGCTATTTTGATCGTAGCAAAAAGTAAACAGTACAAAGAGGTTGGAAAAATTGCTAGTGTTCCTTATATTTTCAATATCGGTGAACCAGCGTTGTTCGGGATACCGTTGATGTTGAATTTCAGTTTTATCATTCCTTTTGTTTTTGCAAATGCCGTCACAACGATCGTCGCTTACTTTGCTTTTTATTTCGGGCTAGTCCCGATCCCAACTGGGCTTGCGCAAATTCCGTGGACGACTCCGCCGATCATTAGCGGCTATTTTGTCACTGGTAGTATCATGGGCGCATTGTTACAAATCGTCTTGATCGTGATCGCAACGATGATTTGGTTGCCATTTATCAAAGTTGCTGATAAGCAGATCTGTGTTGAAGAAGCACAATAACCCACGAAAGGAGCAGCTTATGAAAGAAACGATAACCATCAACGGAATGACAAAGCCATTAACAGTGGATTTAAATGATCCGATCCTTATTGAATGGTCGATGACCAATCACCAAGGCTACCGATTGCAAATTTTCAATGAACAGCAGCAAGCAGTGTATGACGTTTCCAACATAGCCGCTTCTGAGAATAAAATGGCGGTCCACTTGCCACAGCATCTGCAGCGAAAAAAATATCAAGTCAAATTGACCGCCGGAGCAGGAAACGATGTCACCAGTTACAGTAGTGTGTTTTTCACGATAGCAAAGCGTGAGAAACCTAAAGAAACTATGGGCAAGTGGATCACTCGCTTAGATGATCCTATTAAAAAAGAACGTTTTTACTTTTCAGAAGAGAAAAATAGCTGCTTGTCTCGCTCTTTCACACTGGAAAAGTGTCCTTCCTATGCAGTGATTGATTGCTGCGGGCTTGGTTTTTATCGCTTGTCTGTTAATGGAAAAACGGTATCAGATGTTTATTTAAACAGTGATGTAACGAACTATGATCGAGTCGTCTACTATGATACTTATGAGTTAACTGATTTTTTACAGGAGGGAGACAATCGGATCGAAGTTGAACTTGCGAATGGCTGGTACAACCCTGCTCCGATTGAGATTTTAGGTCGGTATAACATCCGAAAACAACTAGCGATCGGCAAACCCTGTTTCTGGGGGGAGCTTCAGTTAAATGATGGAGGAGAGAATCGCTACATTTACTCAGACAATCAGTGGCAAAGTAGTTTTGGGCCTTATTTGCAAAACAATCTTTATATAGGAGAAATCGTTACCGATGTACCTGATCCTCGTCCAGAAGGAAAAACGGTACAAATTGCTGGACCCGCGGGACGTTTTAAGCCAAGCTTTATTCCAAAAATCAAGCGCACACAATCGATCGTTCCCCAAAAAATGACCGAAACTGCAGCGGGACTGCTCATTGACTTCGGTCAAATCATCAGCGGTCAATTTACTTGTACTCTTGAGGAAGATTTCATTGGTCGGATCAGAATCAGCTATGCAGAAACATTAGACGAGCAAGGCAGCCCTGATTATACGTCTACGATCAGTGGAACTTATGGCGTCTACGATCCCTATGAAGGGAAGCAGCCAGATGATCCTATCGTTCAACGAGACATCATTGAGAAAACGGCAGCGAAGACGTTCGTTTTTGAAAACCGTTACACGTATCATTCCTTTCGCTATGTGTTGATCGAGACGAAACCTGCTGACAACCTTCAAGCGATTGTAGGAGCAATCAAAGCCTATCGCTTGCATACGGATGTGAAATCGTTGGTGACACTTGAAACCTCCGATCCTTTCTTGGATCAGTTATGGGCGGTTGGACAAGCCACGCGGTTGAACAACATCCACTCTTATTTTGAGGACTGCACTCGTGAGCGCTTTGGTTATGGTGGGGACATCGTTGCGTTACTACCAACGCAGATGGCAGATCTGGCGATTGAGCCGTTGTTGGAAAAAGTGTTGTGGGATTTTGCCAACGACCAACGATCGGATGGTGCAATGACTGCAACTGCGCCATTTGTAGGAATCATGACAAATGGTCCATCAAATGGTGGTGGTGCGTTAGGGTGGCAATTGGTAGTTTCAGAGCTTGCTTTGGCCTTGGTGAAGACCTATGGAAAACAAGCAGCGGTTGCCAAGCTGCGTCCACAGTTGGAAAGGCATCTCAACTATTTACTCGCTTTTGATTTTGATTATATCGCCCAGTGCTGTCTCGGCGATTGGGGAGCAATTGATGAAACTCAGCAAAACGGGGTTATTACTTCGCCAGATCAGTCCTTTTGCTCTGCCTGCATGTATCTGCTTTTACTACAGCGTTACCAAGAATTGATCGACTTGAGGATCATTGGTAAAGAGGACTATTGTCAGCGAGTGACAGCAGCGATCCAGTACACGACACTGCAAATCAAACAGAAGTTTTCTAAAGAAAATGAGCAATACGGTGCGGGCACCTTGTCTAGCATGATCTTTGCAATGAAGACAGGACTCAGTGAGAAAAAACGAATATTGCCAAAACTAGTACAACGGATCAAGCAGCAAGAGGGTATTTTCTCTTTCGGCATCTTCGGGATGGCATGGAGTTATCAGTTGCTGGCTGAAGCTGGCTATAATGATATTATTTTTGATTGGTTAACGAGGAAATCTGCGCCTAGTTATGCAGCAATGCTGGCAAGCGGAAATGGCACTTTGATGGAACATTTTCCAACGCCGCAACATTCAGCCACTTACGAGGGTTCGTTGAATCATGCCATGTTTGCTTCTTATGGGTATTGGTTTGTCCGTCATTTATTAGGCATTCAGGTGACAAGCGCTGGGATACTGATACAACCAGCATTCGATGTACCTATAGCCCATGTCAAAGGCTCCTTACAAAGTACGTTTGGATTAGTAGCTTTAAGCTGGGAAAAGACTGATCGTACCGTTCGCTTAACGGTGGAGTTGCCACGAACATGTGGCTATGAAATCAGTCAGATGAAAGGTTTTAGAATAGTCAGTGAGAAAATAGAGGATGAGGGGGGGCATCAGCGGATCTGCTGTTTGTTTGAAAAAGAATAGACAACTAAAAGCAACCAGACAATCTTTATGAAAGTTTGTCTGGTTGTTTTATACACTTTTTTTAATCAAAAGTGACGTTGATTGTGACGATCTCACTGGTTGTACCTAGTCTTAGAAGCGGTCCCTAGGTACCAACACCAGAAGAGACGATGATTTGTTCACCGGATGCTGCTTGTAAGTGACCATAATCGATCTCGTAAAAAGCCTTGGTCACTAAATTAAAAGGGAAAAGCTGTCCATGATGTGTATGTCTAGATAAGATGAGATCCACATCTTGATAGTCAGACAGAGGCGAAGGTTGATGATCCGTGAGGATACCAGGATAGGAAGTCATCTCTGGTGCGACTAAAGCTGACAAGTCTGCTCTTAGCATCGTTCCTTGATAACCAATAGGTGAAAGATCTTTGCGACCAATAAGATAGAAAGCTTCGTCGAGCAAAATTGCTTCATCAGAGAGTATTTCGATTCCTGCTTCCTGGATAAACGATAGCATTTGCAAGAAAGTGGCTCCAGCACCATGATTCCCCAAAATCAAGCAATTGCCATAAGTTGATCATAATTGTTGAAGTGATTCGATGAGTTGATTTGGGTTTGAAATTGCCTGAAGATTGCCATCGGAAAAGTCACCAACAACTAATACGATATCGGGATGAAGCTGGTTGATTCGAGCAACTCTTTCTTGACCATTCACATATCCTAAGTGTAAATCGCTAAACATCACGATCTTTAGTGATTCTAGAGGACTTTTTTGTCAATCTTTACTTTATACGTCGTATGGACAATACGATTTGCCGACACAATCCCATAAATCAAGTAGCTTATGATTAAAACGATCGACCCTATACCAATCAGCGGCTTTCCTTTTTCAGAAATGTTGATCGTTCCTATATTCCCAGATATCCGAATGAGACTGTCAGTGACGAAAAAAATTAGTGATGAGTCACAAATTAGTCCGAGCCAGTACATACCGAAAGTACCAAAGAGACCCCAATTCACTTTTTCGATTAAAAAAGCAGCAATCGTGGTCAATGAACAGAGAAGAAAAAAGAGATGCAGAAAACTGAAGTGCTATAAATACCGATACCTCCAAAAAAAAGTTTAAGTAGGTTAGAAAGACGGTGTACTTGTAGAAACCAATTATAGGTGCGCCTTCTTTAGTAGGGAATCAGTCAACATTTTTCAATGCAGAAACCAAGTCCAGTTTTTTAAGCCGTTGGCTGACAAGAAATGTTGTACTTAACGAACTAAGCCAAACAATCATAGAGGCGATTGCGACATTAATCCAGGTGAAGTGGGCGGTGTATTCAATCGTAATGGTTGAAAAGGTGCTTACATACTGTGAAAGGAACCAACTTCCTGCAGGAATTCCAATCAGCCAGCCAACCATCGTTGTTGCAGCATTTTCAATCATGGTGATTCGGCGAAGTTCTTTTTTTCTAAAGCCAAGGACGCTTAATGTCGTATAGTCACGAGTTCGTTCAACAAAATTTAGCGTCCCTAAATTGTATAGGACAACGATGACTAACAAAACTGCAAAAGCAATGATCATTGTAAAGATCCCTCCTAGACTATCAACAAATTCATACGCATTGTCCATTTGATCTTGTCGCGCAATCGTTGATGTGATTGCAGGATTGCCGGACAATGCTTCAGCAGTTTCCTCGTCTACTAAAAGCGTCTGAGGCAGAAAAGTCCCACCAGCTTCCAGCCAAGTTTTTTTTAACAAATAAGCACCTTGGTTCGTTTCACTAGTTATGATCCCAGATACTTCAAAGCGAAATGAGCTTTCATGAAATGCAGGAAAGACTTCTATTTGATCGCCTTTTTGAATGCCCGCTCTGTTAGCAAAACCTTCTGTTAGATAAATACCGCCAGGAGTGATCAACTCATTGTCAGATGTTTTCATATGAACAAAATCCCCTTGATCAATGATCATCAGTAAGCGATTGTAGCCGTCATCAGGTGCAAAACGGGTAGGCAAAATTTGCACCTCTTGTCCAAAGGATTCTTCCAAAAATGCTGAATCACTAGTATTTATTCGTTGATGATAAGTAAAATCCTCTGTATAAGCTTTGTTAACTAAGTGGTTGATGGATTGCGGCATGCCTAGTCCGGCTGTGATCAGCATCATACCACCAGCAACTCCGATGATCCCCATTAAAACTCTCATTTTGTTAGAAGCAGCATCGCGAAACCCCCATTTGGCTTCATAACTTAACGGGTTCCAGAAGAACGAAAGCTTTTCTAGTAACAAATGGGCACTCTTGCCTTTTGTATTCCCTCTAAGGAAGTCCGCTGGCAGGCCAGTACATGCTTGATCAGAAGCAAAATAAGCAGAAGCCATACAAATGATTAACACGAGCAGACAAACGATTAATGAAAGGGAATTGTAGGAAACTGTCCAGTGTGGGAGAGATAGAATATTCTTTTGCGTTTCTAAAACAAAATGCGAAAGCAAGGGCGCTACTGCCAAGCCAGCGGCGATGCCAAAGCTGCCGATGATCAAGCCGAAGCTAGTGAAATGAAACCCGATTGTTCTATTTGAAAACCCCAACGCTTGAAGGACTGCGATTTCTTTTGTTTGGGTATCAATCAACCGTTTGATCGTTGTATACATTGCAAGAATTGCTAGTAAGATAAACAAGAACGAAAACATAAAGGATAGATTTCGAATTTGAGTGACGCGGCCCAAGGCTTCAGAAACTTCCGTCAAGGTTGCTTGATCATAGTACGCAATATGGCGTTCCCCCATAATCGATTCAATTTCGGTTCTTAAGCGAGAGTTAGTCCCAGAGACTTCGACGACGTTAGGTAAAACGGATGTCTCCAGCATCATTTCTAAAGTCGCTTCTGATAAAATCCCGTAGCCATAGCGTTTCGGGTCGGGGGCAATATACTCTTGTGTACCAGTGAAGAAAAGCTTGTCAGTTGTTAAAATCATCCCTGCTATGGTCAATTCAATTTCGCGACCGTCAACCATAATCCTCAGTGATTGATTTAAGGTAAGATCATTCGCCTGTGCATAGTCGTGATTGATCCAAACAAAGCCAGGGGATTCATGGAATGTAGTACCTTGAACGAAATAAGGCTCTGCGATAGGTTTTCCAAGTGGTGCACTAAGAGTCAAAGTGCGTTCTGTTGATGAGGAAGTCGCTTGATTAGTCAAATCAGAAACTGTAGATTCGTACTGAGAGAATGTCTTTTCTATCCCATCTAGTGCTTGGATTGATTGGATATCGTTTTCAGTAAAGCCAGTACCATAAACCCAAGCATCTGCCAGACCATTTGCATCAATAAAGTTGTCCAGGCTTTTTTCCAAACCGCCCCAAACACCTTGTAACCCAACAAATACAAGGACACTTAGAAACGCCATTAAGAAGACGGAGAAGAATTGCGTCCAATTTCTTTTAAGATCTCTAACCAGTTTTATAGACAGAAATTTCATATCAAGACTCCTTTGTTTTTGCCTTCAGAGGCTTATTTTGTTCAATCGACTTGATTTTTCCGTCATGTAAATGAATAATTTTATCCGCATATTGAGCGAACTCTGCATTATGTGTGACCATCACCACAGCAGTATCCACATTCACCGCAGCTTTTTTTAATAAAAATAATATTTTTTTCCCTGTATGTGAATCTAAAGCGCCAGTTGGTTCGTCGCAAAGTAAGAGTTTTGGGGCTTTTGCCAAAGCACGTGCAATCGATACTCGCTGCATTTCTCCGCCAGATAATTGGTTAGGGAAATTATTTTTTCTATGGGATAACCCTACAGATTCAAGGTAGTGAGAGGCTGGTTCATTATTTGTACTCAGTTGTTGTGCAATGCCGACATTTTCTAAAGCGGTTAAGCTAGGAATCAAGTTGTAGAACTGGAAGACAAAACCGACGACGTCGCGCCGATAATCTGAAAGCTGTTCATCAGAAAGATGAGAGATTTCTTTTTCTCCCATGCGAAACTCTCCTTGGCTTGGACGATCCATACCGCCTAATAGGTTTAAAAGAGTGCTTTTTCCTGAGCCTGATGGTCCTAAAATGATGGTGAATTCACCCTTATTGATCGTGAGGCTCACATCATTTAATGCAATGATTTTACGATTATTTTCACCATAAAATTTATTGATATGTTTCAATTCGATCATTTTGATCCTCCTAAAGTTTTCTTGTATGTACTGTTATCTTAATAAAGCAAAAACAAAAAAACATCCGTATTATCCGAATGTTTTTTTGCGGAGTTCATCATTTGATTAAATTCAGTTTGATTCCTTCTCGAACAGCACCGATCCTTGTTTGTACGTTCAACTTATTGCAGATAGATGAAACGTGGTTTTCGACGGTTCTGCGACTGATAAATAGTTTTTTTGCGATTTTTTCATTGGTTTGTTCCTGCGAAATCAATTCTAATACTTGCCGTTCTATCTCACTTAAGAGACGCATGTCTTTTTCAAGAAAAAGGTGTTCAGGGGAAACTTTATTGCCATGGTAGACCGTTTTTATCGTTGTGATCAATTCATCATACGAAGCTTCTTTTCTCAAAAAAGCCCATATACCAAGTTCAAAGGCACGCTTATGAAGAAGTGGTTCATAAAAACCCGACAGCATAATTATTTTTGGCAAAGTATCATCAGTTAAGGTGTGAATACGAGGAATCAGCTCAAAGGCATGCGTGCCCTTCAGCATCATATCGAGGAGGACAATATCAATTGACTGGTTTGCCATAGCTTGAAAAAAATCTGTTGGTTTTGTAAATGCGCCTATAATCGAAAATGAGGGCTCTTTTTGCAGCGTATTTTTGATTCCTTCAAGGACGAGTTCGTGGTCGTCTAACAATGCAAGTTTAATCGGCATAGTTTGCTCCTTCGAAAATATTTTTTGGAATTCTAAGCTGAATGGTTGTAGGTGAGTAGTGAATGACAAATCTACCCGACAATAACGAAAGCTTTTCTTTAATTACATTTAATCCGAAATGAGGACCTTTACTAAGAGAGTCTTGTCCAAAAGTTCCGTTATCACTAATTTCGAATACTACTGTATCATCCTCAACTGCATTTGTGATTATCAGTTCTGTTGCATGTCCATGCAAAATACTGTTATTGAGCAATTCTTTGACTGAGCGCAAGATGAAGTTGTTGATTTCAGGTGAATCTGAATGGATGGTTCGGTCATAGGCAAAATGTATGAGCACAGGGTGGTTTTGCTGTATTTGAACGAAAAGAGAAGCCAATGTTTTTTCTAATCCTATTTCTTGCAGAAGCAGAGGATATATATCTGAGCAAAGTTCTCTTAAATCATAAATCAATTCATCAAGCTGCTGGATGATTTTTTCTTTTGGCACTGTTTGTCTATCATTTTCAATTTGACGTAACAAGTGGATGATCTCTTGAATGATCCCATCGTGAATATAGCTTGAAATTGTCTCTCGTTCTTTTTCAACTGCTAAAAATACATCTAGTGAATTCATTGGTTCATTATGGCGACTTGCTAAATAGAATAATTCTTGTAGAAGTGGCAAAAGAGTATATATTAAAAGGAAGAGATAAAGAATAATTAGTAGATTAGGAACGTAAGCGTTAAGTTGGCTGATAAAAATGACGATTACCGTTAAAAATAGTGAGAGTATCAGATAGATCGATCTGGTTGTGATACGGTACCGAAATTTCAAGACGCGATCAATTGCTAAGCGATGGAAAATTCCTATAAAAGGCAGAAAGATAAAAAATACCAGCATATAGTAAGGTGCACTCCATCCAATAGGGAATGCATATAAAAAAAGAAAAGGGGCAATACTTACAAATAGAATTACTGGAAGGTTGACTTTGGTAGCTGTTCTATGTTTTTTGTGACTTTTATTAAAAAAAGAGAAGCAATATTCGCCAAGCGTCAGTAGCATCAAGCTGTAAACAAAACCGACTGCTAAATATTCAGCGAGTACATAGCCAATCTGAAAAAAAGCGGCATAACAGGTTGCTGCTAGATTTAATAGGAGGAGCAGTGCTGGAAAGATTCCTATATTGCTTATTTTATATGAGCTGTTGATCTTCAAAAATGAATTCAAGAAAAATGGAAAAGTGGATAAGGAGATAATCAAAATCACTCTACCTAACGTATTCCCAATACTTGAAGGAAACGCCGCTAAAAAAATAAACGCAAATACAAAGAGCCATAAATAAAAAAGCCGTGATCTTTTTGAAAGAAGCTGTTTTCGATAAAAAAAGAGCAAGAATAAAACTAACGATCCACTAAAAGCTAAAAGTGTAAAAAATATCGGCAGAAATGTTTTGGGCGAATCAAAGCGATAAGTGATTCGTTGCTGCTCTCTTTGGATCGTGAGTGAATTGATTTGCTCGACAACTAGCCAATTTGTCAATTGTTTATTCTCTTTTGGCAAATTTCCATCGAGCTCTACTAGCTGATCATTGATTTGCAGCGAAGTATCCGCTCCCAGACCACCATCATAAATACGTTTTATAAACCATTCGTCATTTATTTGGTAAGCCCGAATGCCTAAATATGTAGTTTGATAAATAGTGTGAGTGAAATAAATCATCAAGATTAGGTAGAAACTCCCCAGTAAGATATGCATCATTTGCCATCTATACGATTTAATCAAGTCGGCCTCCTTTTTTTTGTGAAAAATTTCAAATGAAATGTTCAATTTATCACAAGGGTGATTATCATTGGCAGCATTCTTATCCATGGACTTTGAGACGCTGGGTTACTTTAGACATCCAACATTTCCCTGTGATTTTTTATCAAATAGTGTATCAATAGTTTCAATCTGATTCAAGCGCTTTTTGAAGATTTGCCTTAACAGCAACCTAATTCTGCAATACATTGTCATTTTGTCTAAGAATTTGCATTCTATGAAAATAGCACTATGATTGGTTCCGTCATTTTTTTGCTGCAAAAAGATCGTCTTTATTTTTCCGTTTTCCAAATAATACTGAATTATCTGCGTATTTCATCTATGAGGTGGTGAAAATGGATCGATGGAAGCTGTTCAAAGACTATTGGCGATTTGCAGTTGGTGGTGCTGTTTTGATGGTATTGCTGATCATCTGGTTTGTACCGTTCTCGCAAAAAAAAGAAACAAACTGGCATTCAATGGCAGATGCAGCAGGTCAATCGTCTGAAATGGGGGAAGGTGGAGCCCTTCAAGAAGATAGTCTTCACGATGAAGAGTATGAGATCGTTATAGATGTCAAAGGGGAAGTGCACCAACCGGGAATTTATCGCTTGAAATCAGGCGCGCGGATGTATGAATTGATCGAACAAGCAGGTGGTCTGACAGAAGAGGCGTTAGAAACAGCCATAAACTTAGCACAAGTGCTGCAAGATCAACAGATGGTGATCGTCCCACATAAAGAGGATCAAGCGTTTATGGAGATGAATGGTTCAGGAGTAGGTGGCAGCCAAACAGCAGTGACACAAATCAATCTGAATCAAGCCAATGCGCAGCAACTGCAAGAACTGCCGGGTGTGGGTGCCAAAAAAGCAGAAGCAATCATCGCTTACCGAGAAGAATATGGCTTTTTTAAACAGATTGATGACCTAAAAAAGATCACAGGCATCGGAGAGAAGACCTTTGAGTCCTTGAAAGAGATGATTACAGTGGCGGACTGAACCAAATAAATGTAAGAAATACTAAGAAATGACGGTTGAAAATTCAAGAAATTCGATTAGAATAGAACTAATCAATGACAAAGGAGCAAACGAATGAGCAATACGAGAATCCCATGGGACCAGTATTTTATGGCACAAGCTGTATTACTGTCTTTACGCAGTACGTGTTCCCGACTTGAAGTCGGCGCTACATTAGTCAAAGATCGCCGAATCATCGCTGGAGGCTACAACGGGTCCGTCAGTGGCGATGTACACTGCATTGACGATGGCTGTTATGTTGTCGATGACCATTGTATTCGGACGATTCATGCAGAAATGAATGCCTTATTGCAATGTGCAAAATTAGGGGTATCAACAGACAATGCGGAAATCTATGTGACGCATTTTCCCTGTCTTCCCTGTACGAAAGCAATTTTGCAAGCAGGGGTCAAAAAGATCCATTATTTGAATGACTATCGCAACAATCAGTATGCAATGGAATTGATTCAACAAGTAGGTGCTTCCGTCCACCAAGTTGAACTCGATCCGGTGTATTTTGAAAAACTTTCATTTGGTGTGCTGAATGATGCACAACCAACAAAAGAGAACTGATTCATTTTTATTTCTTAGTATTATTTTTGCTTGTTCGGTGACTGCTTACTATCGGCAGTCCATCTTACTGGGACTCATTGCACTTTATTATTTCGGGATGCTTGTCTTAAAACGACAAGCATTTTTGTGCATGATTTGTTTTGTCGGACTGTTGCTGTTAAGTGTCCGCGTTTCTCTTTCTCGGACTGGGAACATACAAGAAGGTGAGTATCAAGGGGTAGTCAATGTGCTGCCAGACACGATCAAAATCAATGGCGATCTACTTACATTTGAAGCAAAATCCTCTGCAGGTAAAGTGATTGGCCGTTACACAATTTCTTCAGAGACTGAAAAACAGCAATGGCAGAATCGATCCGATTGGGGGAGAAAGCTGCTGGTGAAAGGATTTTTTTCTCTTCCTGAAAAACCACGAAACCGCCATGGATTTGACTATTCTGCTTATCTAGCTAGTCGATCAATTATTGGCACAGTCCATATCGAGCAAATGGTAGGGATGGAAGAAGCAGATGCAGGCTTTTCACTTGCAAAAGTTCGAGCAGATGTTATTTCTTCTGTTCAACGAATCTTTCCTGAACGCTCAGCTGCCTATATCAATGCGTTGCTCTTTGGTTTTAAAGACCATGGCTTTCAAGAAGTACGTCAAATGTATCGTGCGAGTGGCTTATTGCATTTTTTTACGATCTCAGGAATGCATGTTGTCTTATTTTTCAAATGGTTTCGCGGATGCTTCTGCCGATTGGGGTTTACGCAAAAAGAAATGCTGTTGCCAATGGGGGTCTTTTTCTTGGTCGTAATTGGGATTTGTGGCGGCGGCATTAGTGTCTGGCGTGCTGTCTTGGCATTGTCGGTTACTCAAGTGACCACTCTTTATCAACAACGGCTATCGGCAAGTGATCATTATGGGATCGTCTTAACGGCTCTTTTATTCGTTGATCCCAAAGTATTGCTTCAAACATCGGGGCAACTAAGTCTTTTGATGACCTTCTTGATAGTAATGCAGCGACCAATCGGATTGACGTGGTTTTGGCGCTGTCAGTTCCTCACGGTGCTGGCTGCGCCTGTCATTGCCTCGCTCTTTTATGAATTCCCATTATTTGGGGGCTTTTTGACGTTTGTCTTTTTACCATTTTTTCAAATGGTTTTGCTGCCAGCCTGTTTCTTAATGTTCGTTACTGGGACTCTTTTTCCAACCATCAGTGGGCTGATTGCACTTTTTGAAGGGCTTTTGCTGCTTATGGAAGTTGTCGTGGGCGCTGTAGGAGGCGTATCGATAACAGTGGGTGCCGTTCCTGCAGGATTGGCTGGCAGTTGTTGTTTGTTCAGCATGCTCTTTTACCAAAAGAAAAGGTGGCTGCTGGTGATCTGTTTTTCGCTTGTTGTACCAATCGTCTTTCAGCAGAATCGCGTTTTATCCACCATTAGTTATGTCGATGTTGGTCAAGGCGATAGTATCGTTTTGCAGGCAGAAAAAAATCGCGAAGTTTATGTGATCGATACTGGAGGTTCACTGTCTTTTCCGAAAGAAAACTGGCAAGAGCGCAAACGACAAGCTGCCGCGGAATCTACATTGATTCCTTTTCTGAAAGGGGAGGGAGTCAGTAAGATTACTGGTTTGTTTCTAACTCATGGGGACACGGACCATATGGGGGACGCACTAGCCTTGATGAAGGCGATCCCCGTTGAAACGTTATATCTCGTACCAGGAAGTGAACAAGATCACCGCATCGCCAAGCTTTTAAACGAACTGCCTAAGCAGACAAGCGTTGTTTGGACGACGGTTGGCCAAGTAGTGGGTGATTTCCTTCAGTTGCAAGTATTGGCACCAGAATCAGGTGCAGGGCAAAACGAAGATTCGCTGGTGATTAAAACCAAGGTAGGGGATAAAACATTTTTATTTACTGGCGATCTCGAACAAGCAGGGGAAAAAAAGTTGATTCATGATTATCCGAATCTTAAAGTTGATGTATTGAAACTAGGGCATCATGGCAGTCGAACCTCGACGGCACCTGAGTTTGTTGCGGCAATCGATCCCCAATTCGGGATCGTTTCAAGTGGACGGAACAATCGGTACGGGCATCCTCATGAAGAGGTGCTTGAAACGTTGGTAAATCAGACCGTTTTGCGAACCGATCAGCAAGGCATGATCCAATTTATTTGGTCTGAAAAACAACAATCATTTTTGATAAAAACGCTGCTAGACTATCCGATTGACTAATGGTAGGATAAGAATGAAAGCGGGGGGAACGATGGAATTACAAAAAGCGTTGCAAGCAATTCGAACCAAGGAGTTGCAATCGATTTATCTAGTCATCGGCAGTGAAATGTTTTTACAAGAGCAAGTTCGCACGGCCTTTTTGGAGCGTTTTTCCGTTGGGAAAGATGATCTGAATTTTGCTTCCTTTGACATGGAGAAAGATCCCCTTGATATGGTGATCCAAGAAGCTCAATCGTTGCCTTTTTTTGGCGATCAGCGATTACTTTTCGTTGAGCGGCCATTTTTCTTAACGGCTGAAAAAAAGAGCAATGCACCTGAGCATGACCTAGATGATTTTTTGAATTACATCAAAGACCCATTGGAATCATCGGTAATGGTGATTTTTGCAGATGTCGATAAATTAGATGAACGGAAAAAAATTACTAAGCAGCTGAAGAAAGCCGCAGTTGTGATTGATGTCGCACCTATGAAAGAAGCCGACGTGCGTCAGTATCTCCAACAGTCGTTGGCCAATGATGGCATCGAGATGAGCCGAGAGGCGTTTGATTTGTTTTTACGGTTAACGGATCTGCAACTATCAAAAGCGATGCAGGAGTTACAGAAACTACGATTGTATGCAGGAAACGGCAATAAAATCACGAAAGAGATCGTCTTGCAGTTGATCCCTAAGACGTTGGAACATAATGTCTTTGAATTAACCAGTGATGTCTTAAAGGGGAACGTATCGGATGCGTTGCGCTTGTATGACGATCTATTATTGCAAGGGGAAGAGACGATCAAGATCAATGCTATTTTGATCAGCCAAGTCCGTCTACTGTTACAGGCAGCGATTTTGATGAAAATTGGCTACCAGCAAGCCAATATCGCAGAAACGTTGGGGATTCATCCGTACCGAGTGAAGTTAGCGATGCAGCAAGCGCGAGGCTTTGGAGAAAAGCAATTAGCGGCACTCTATAACGAATTGATCGAAAATGATTACTTAGTAAAAAGTGGCCAGATGGACAAAGAGTATTTGTTCCAGCTATTTGTTTTAAAACATGGCAAACAGTAAGTCAAAAAGAAAGGCGCAGCAATCGATGATTGCTGCGCCTTTCTTAATTTGCTTATTTTGCAATTTTTTTACTTAAACGAGATTTGTCGCGACTAGCTTTGTTCTTGTGGATCAATCCTTTAGTCTCAGCCATATCGATTGCTTTAACAGCATCTTTATATAACGCATCTACGTTATCAGCACCAGCTTCAACAGCTTGATCAAATTTTTTGATTGCTGTACGCATTGTGCTTACTTGAGATGAATTCTTAGCATTAGCCGCTTCGCTTGTGCGAACACGTTTGATTGCAGATTCAATGTTTGGCATGTATTTCACCTCCGAAAAAAAAGTTCAATTACGTTTAGAAAACGTATAAATCAACACTAGTCATTATACCTAATGCCAAGAGTGATTGCAATAAAAGTTGTAAAGAAATTTTACTTAACACAAAAATTTGTTTTTTGGCCGTGCTATTTTTTGCTTTATGGTTTTGAAAAATGCTTCTTTACACATTTTTTACTGAATAGTTATAAAAAGTTTACACAGAAAGAGCTTTCTATGCTATGATTACTTCGGAATTTTTAAATGGGGGAATCTATGTGAATATCGCTTTGTTTCTAACGATTGTCTTGTCATTAGGGGTGATTTTCGTCAACGGGTGGACGGATGCACCGAATGCTATTGCAACCGCTGTCTCCACGAGAGTCTTACGCCCGAATATCGCCATTGGCATGGCAGTCGTCATGAATTTCTTAGGTGTGCTGGTGATGACGTATTTTAATGCGCAAGTTGCAGAAACCATCAGTAATATTGTGACTTTTGACTCAGGCGGGAGTTTTCGGGTCTCACAGATCGCATTAGCCGCTGCCTTGTTTTCAATTGTTGTTTGGACGGTCGCAGCTTGGTATTTTGGGATCCCAACCAGTGAATCTCACGCATTGATTGCGGGATTGACAGGGGCTGCCATGGCTCTGGGTGGTTTACATGCAGTCAACGGTGAAGAATGGATGAAAGTCTTAATCGGTCTCGTTGTGTCTACGTTAATGGGGTTTATTGGTGGATTTTTGATCACGAAACTGATCGTATGGCTCTTTCGCGATACCCAACGGCGAAAAGCCAACAAAATTTTTACGGTTGGTCAAGCCATCGCGGCTGGTGCCAATGCCTTCTTGCATGGTGCCCAAGATGGACAAAAATTCATGGGTGTGTTCATGTTAGGCCTTTTTTACAACAATCTTGCTGAAAAGACCGGCAATGGCTTTGCCATCCCACTGTGGGTGATGGTTCTTTGTTCCTTGACCATGGGGATCGGTACATCGGTCGGTGGGATGAAGATCATTAAATCAGTGGGGATGGATATGGTAAAACTGGAAAAATACCAAGGCTTTTCTGCAGATGTTACTGCAGCAATCTGTTTGTTCTTGTCTTCCGTATTTGGTATCCCGGTTTCAACAACGCACACGAAAACGACCGCTATCATGGGCGTTGGAGCGTCTCGGCGTTTTTCTAGCGTTGATTGGCGCATTGTAAAAGAAATGATCTATGCTTGGATTTTAACCTTTCCTGGCTGTGGATTGATTGCGTTTCTAATGGTCAAATTTTTATTGCTAATTTTGTGAGGAGAGAAAGTAATGGCACGAAAAAAAGGATTCGATTATTTTGCAGCAATGGAGCAGTTGGCGACGAACGGCCATTTAGCTGCCAAACGTTTTTCGCTTTTGATCAACGATTATTCTGAACGAGCATTGACCGAAGCAGCAGCTGAGATTCATGCTTTGGAAAAAGAAGGGGATAAAGTGATCGCTGAGCTAACCAATGAGTTATATGATTCATTTATCACCCCTATCGATCGCGAGGACATCCTAGTCATTTCAGAGCGTCTAGATGATATTTTGGATGGCATTATGGGACTGACTTATTTATTTGAGAATTTGGTCATTACGAAGATCCGCCCTGAAACCAACTTATTTGCTGGAATGATCGTTCAAGCGACACAAGGCGTTGAAACGGCCTTAAAAGAATTTCCTAAGTTCAAAAATTCAAAAACATTGCGTCAAATGATTAATGATGTGAATACGATTGAATCAGAAGCAGACCGTTTGTATTCAAAAATGAAAAAAGCGTTATTCACAGACGAAACGGACGTTCTTGAAATCATTAAATGGAAAGATGTTTATGATCGTTTTGAATCAATTATCAACGACACCGAAAGTGCGGTGGATATTATTGACGGTATGGTAATCAAAAACACGTGAGGAACTAGAGACCTTTCAAACAAAAAAAGAGCAACTCTTGGGCAGGTAAGTGCCACAAGAGTTGCTCTTTTTGCTTATAATTGGATCAGCCAATAGCCGATCAAAATGATTCCTAAAACGATACGATACCATCCAAATACGGTAAAATCGTTACGCTTGATGTAGTTCATCAAGAAACGGATCGCGATGATCGAAACGATGAATGAGACGATGGTTCCTGTTAATAAGATGACGGTTCCTTGGAAATCAAAGGCATTGCCATCTTTCAAAAACTTGAAGATTTTCAAGGCACTGGCACCAAACATGGTGGGAATACCTAAGAAAAATGAAAATTCAGCAGCAACATAACGAGAAGCGCCGATCATGATAGCACCTAAGATAGTAGCACCAGAACGAGAAGTTCCTGGGATCAATGCCAATACCTGGAACATGCCGACAATCAAGGCCGCTTTGTAGGTGAATTTGTTCAAATCGGTACATTTCGGTGCTTTATTCTTGTTTCGTTTTTCAACTACGATAAAGCCGATCCCATAAACGATCAAGACGATCGAAACGGAGAAAAAGTTGTAGAAGTGCGCATCTAACCAATCATCTAACGGCAATCCGATAATAACCGATGGCAAGACCGCAACAATAACTTTAAACCATAACGTCCACGTATCTTTTTTCTCTATTTCATTTTTTTGTGGGGAAAAAGGGTTCAGTTTATGGAAATATAAGTAGACGACCGCTAGTATCGCGCCCAATTGAATGACAACATTGAACATCGTCATAAATTCGGGGGTAACATTCAAACCGATAAATTCGTCGGCAAGAATCAAGTGACCAGTGCTGCTAATTGGCAGCCATTCCGTGATCCCTTCAATGATCCCAAATAAAATCGCTTTTATAAAATTTGTAAAAAACATTGGTCCAGTCCTTTCTATGACAAAATACAACTCTTAGTATACCGTTTCCTGATTCGAATACCAATCTTTTTCCTAAAAAAAGAGGGCAGTTTTTAAAACAAAAACTGCTCCTTTCTTGAAGAAATTGATTAGCCGTCAGAGGTTTCTCTTAGGACAAAAGCTCT
The DNA here is from genome assembly GCF_002140695.1 of Enterococcus sp. 4E1_DIV0656. Lineage (NCBI taxonomy): Bacteria > Bacillati > Bacillota > Bacilli > Lactobacillales > Enterococcaceae > Enterococcus > Enterococcus sp. 4E1_DIV0656. The sequence goes on from NZ_NGLF01000001.1 coordinate 2,637,643, forward strand.
TGAGAGAGCGCTAAGCCTTTTTTGATGTATTCTGTGTTACCAACTTCGGCGATGGTAAAGCTGCCGTCTTCGTAGATCAGTCGAGTGACCGAACCATTTTCAATATCCATACGAACATTGTTCTCATCATTGATCAGATGCAAAAGAAAAGCGATCGTTAAGCCGTGAGACACAACTAACGCATTGCCGCCGCCTTTTTTCTCAACGCGATAGGCGATATCTTCAAACCCTGTTTTGACACGTTCGGTCAAAACATCAAAGGTTTCCGCCCAATTGGCTGTATCGGCGTGGTAGACCGCATTGGCGATCGCCTCAAACGTGACATGATTAGCAATCATCTCATCATAATCAGGAAAATCAAGAATCCGCGGCAGAACGCCCCACATTTCTGCATCATATGCCCCTTCAAGGGAGCCAAAGCACCATTCACGAATCCGTTTGTCGATGTGATAAGGGATCTCCGGTCCTCTGACATGTTCACCCAGTATCAGACGCATGGTTTCAATCGCTCGACCGCTGTCACTGGATACTGCTTCTACAAAATCCACATCGCGTAACCCAAGGCCTAAATAGTGGATGCCTTGTTCACCGGTTCGAGTCAATGGTGTGTCACACCAGCCTTGCACCCGCTGCAATGTGTTAAACATTGTTTTTCCGTGACGCACGACATACAATTCCGTCTTTGCCATAACTAGTTATTCCTCCTTTTGATTCGTCATACGTTTATGCGTTAAAAAACGGATTGGTCCGTTTCTCAATTTCGATCGTTGTTGGTTCTCCGTGGCCAGGATAGACCGCCATTTGATTCGGTAAAACAAAGAGTTGCGTTTGGATGCTGGTCAGCAATTGTTCCAAATTTCCGGTTGGCAGGTCTGTCCGACCAATGCTACCTTTAAATAAGGCGTCTCCGGAAACGACAAAATTGTCAAAAATAAAACTGACGCTGCCAATGGAATGACCCGGGGTTGCAACAACCTTAAAGGACATGCCAGCTATCTCGTACTCTTTCAACTCTAGCTCGAATTCAGCTGGACGTGCGGTGATGGTTCCTAATTCAGGATGACGGCCAGAAAGGTTTTTCATAGGATCACTTAGCCATCCTTGCTCAAGCGGACTCACGTAAACGGGGATCTGATAATAATCCCGCAAATGGTCAACTGCGCCGATATGGTCATAATGAGTGTGGGTCAATAAAATCGCTGCTGGTTTTGCGCCTGTTTTTTCGATCTCAGCGATCAATCTCGCTGCTTCTGCTCCAGGATCAATAATCAACAAAACATCTTCTTTCCAAATTAGGTAACAATTTTCTTGAACGGGTCCTGTCACTAAACCAATGATTTTCATGCTAAAACCTCCTAGGATCACAAATACTTGTGTCTGACTATAAGTATAGCTTAAAGTATAAGAGGAAACAAAGAAAGGTTTTTAGGAGTGAAAAATTAATGATAAAAACGATAAACGCAGAAGACAATCGTCAGGCAGTCTGTCAATGGCTAAATCATTCAACGAAAAAAAAAGAGGCAGTGAGTGCCTTTTCCGATCAAGAGCAGCTTTCATTTGCTTTTTTTGACAATCAGGATCAACTTGGTGGGGTGATTGGAAAACGGACAGGCAATACGATCCATATTCAATTGTTAGCAGTTGATCCAAGCCATCAGAATCAGGGGATCGGGAAACAATTGATAAAAGCACTTTTTGATCACGGTAAAAAAGCGGGGTGTCGTTCCGTGACGGTTACCACCCAAGACTACCAAGCGCCGCAATTCTACCAAGCAGTCGGCTTCGAACCGTTTGCTGTGCTTACGGATACACCTGTGCTTGGCACGGATAGGCTTTACTTCGTGAAGATGCTGTGATCAACCCTTTTGCAGGCAGGTGATAAGGATAACCAATAGTTTGATGAGAGAAAAGCTTAGAATTATTGTGGGAATTCGAAAATTTTTCTAAGAAACCGCATTAGCAAAAAACTGCTGTTATACTAATTAAAATAAGAAAGCGTTGATTCGTTTGAAACGGGTCTAGTTTTTGACGAAAGCATGAACATTCTTCGTGACCAACTTCGAGGAAAGTGTGTGATCTGTATCTTGCGTTAGTTTTGATTGGTATACCTCAACTTTTTGTAAGAAGGTGTTTTTATGAAAAAATCCCTGCAATTTTTTTTCACTCTATGCTTCGCCGCGCTCGCTTTAGTGAGCTGTGGCCAAGAGGAGCTAACCATCAACGATTCGAAAGAAGTTTCTGAAACTGTTACTTCCGCCTCAAAAACGGTTGAAAATGGCGACCTTGATTTGATGCTGATCCAAGATGAGAGTGTCATCTTTCCGCAAAGCCAAGGGGTTTATGATTTTCATGAGAATGAGTTGACGATCGTTAAGCAGTATTTGCCGATGGCAGATTTAGAAGATAGTTCAGCCAGCTCTAGTGATGTTGCCTTGTATGAAGGACAAATCGAAAGTGATTTTCAGCGTCATTTTTCCCATTCAGAGGTACAGTTGTCCAACGACCCTTATCAAATTTATGAGATCACCTATCAAGATGCATCATACACGGTTGAAGGGAAGCATTTGACGATAAAAGCAGATGGACGGACCTTTGAGTTCACCTTAGATCTAGACAATCAACAAGCTTTTGACCAAAATGGTGTCAGTTATGATATTCAAGTCGATCAATAAATATCTTTCAAAAAATAGCCCTGCTTTACTTGCTTAGGTGAGTAGAGTAGGCTTTTTTGTAAATCCTTCGCCAAACCCATTTTCTGGAAGAAAAAATGAAGTCAATTATCTGATGAGTAGGTGTTTTGTTGCAAGTGGTTTTTTCATGGTGATAAAACCTGTTTGGATAGGATACTCTCCGCAGAGGATGAAAAGCTGTTTCTGTTCGCTTTTCCAAAAGTAATCTATCCGCTATAATGGCAAACGAGAAGGTGAACACGTGTATAAAGGAAAAGTTGCGGTTAGAAAAATCGTAGAATTTATTTTGCGCCGAGGCGATATTGATAGCCGCAAAGTCAGTAATCATACCGCGCAAGAAGGCGCCCGTATCCATCGCCAACTACAAAAAGAGGCTGGGGATGGGTATCAAAAAGAAGTCTTTTTCAAACGAGAAAGCCAAATTGAGAAAGATTCGATCACTGTCGAAGGACGTGCCGATGGTCTCTTTTTTGATGCAACTGTTAATTCTTGGGTGATCGATGAGATCAAAACTTCAGAACCAGCGTTCGAAGATATCCCTGAAGATCAAATCGATTTGTTTTTTGCCCAGGGAATGGTTTATGCTTATTTGTTTTTACTACAAGAAAATGAACAAGCAGCGCTTAGTGACAGTGAAAATCAAGAGAAACCAGAAGCAGAACCTACTGCTGAAGGTAATGATCCTAAGAGACCCATCGATCGAATCGCCGTACAATTGACTTATTATCAAACCACTGAAAAGCTGACCACCCGTACGAGAAGAACATTTCAGTTTTCAGAATTAGCTGTTTTTTATGAAGAATTACTTCAGGAATATCATAAATGGTTAGTTTTTCAAGAGAATTGGCGCCGTGTCCGCAATACGTCTTTGCAGCTGCTGTCTTTTCCCTTTGAAACCTTTCGCAAAGGGCAGCGAGAGTTAGCAGCAGCGGCGTATAAAACACTAAAAAATGGCAAGCGACTTTTTGCGGAAGCTCCAACTGGAACTGGAAAAACCATGTCAACGCTGTTTCCCGCATTAAAAGTGCTAGGGGAAGAAGGGGCTGATCGAGTCTTTTATCTGACGGCGAAGACGATCACCAGACAAGTGGCCGAAGATGCACTGAGCAAGTTAGCAGACAACGGTAGTGAAACCAAAAGTGTCACGATTACCGCCAAAGACAAAATCTGTTTTTTAGATGAACGAAACTGTACGCCAGAACACTGTGCGTATGCGCAAGGCTATTACAATCGAATCAACGAAGCACTATGGGATCTGTTGCATCACGAGAACCAAATAACCCGAGAAGTGATCGAGACCTACGGAAAGAAACATACGGTCTGTCCCTTCGAGCTTTCACTGGATGTCAGTGTCTTTTGCGATGTCATTATTGGTGATTATAATTATTTGTTTGATCCCACCGTTTATTTGCGAAGATTTTTTGAGGAGCCGGATGAAGAATATTTCTTTCTAGTGGATGAGGCCCATAACTTAGTCAACCGTTCCAAAGAAATGTATTCGGCAACCATTACCCGGCAGCCATTTAAGGAATTAAAGAAGAAACTATCCAATGACCAGCAAAAATTAAAACGCGCCCTAAACAAAGTTGACAAAGAATTTGCGGCTATTGCTCAAATAGCAAAAGAGGAAGAGTGGGAATACCACCATCAAGCAGCTCCCCATGAAACGATGGGCAATCAGCTCTACAAAGTAGCTGAATTGATGAAGGAATGGTTGCCGGCAAATCCTGAGCATGAATTGCAAGAAGAAGTGCTGCAAGTGTATTTTGAAGCTAACCATTATTTGAAGATCAGTGAATTTTATGATGATCACTACGAAACGACGGTGGAGATCGACCGCTATGATATCAAACTACGGCAATTTTGCATTGAACCAGCGCCGTTTTTGGAATCTGTGTTAGATAAGGGCAAGGCCAGCCTGTTGTTTTCTGCGAGCTTTACTCCTTTGACCTATTATCAAGAGGTATTAGGAGGCGGCAATGAAGCTTTGCGCTATCGCCTGCCAAGTCCTTTTGATCCGAAAAATCAGGGAATTTTTATTGCAGACTATATCCAAACAACGTATCGCCAACGTGAAGCCAACATTCCTGCAATCGTTGATGCAATCCAGCAAATGACCGTAGCGAAAGCGGGAAACTATATGGTCTTTTTCCCTTCTTATCGTTACTTGGATGATGTGGCGGCAGCATTTTCCCAACAGGCGCCAGAGGTGGAGGTCTTGATTCAGGGGACAGCCATGAACGAAGCAGAGCGCGAGGCGTTTCTTGCACAATTTCAATCTCTTGAGCGGCAACGATCATCCCTGCTAGAAACAAGTCAAGACGGACAAGAGAGCCAGCCAAAAACATTAGTGGCATTTTGTGTCCTTGGTGGAATTTTTTCTGAAGGGATCGACTTGAAAGGCGATCGCTTGATCGGTGCGGCAGTGGTAGGAGTCGGACTGCCGCAAATCAATCACGAGCAAGAATTGATTCGGGAATATTACGATGAGAAAAAAGCAGCTGGCTTTTCGTATGCCTATCAGCTGCCCGGGATGAATAAAGTCCTGCAAGCAGCCGGTCGAGTGATCCGGGATGTCAGCGATCGCGGCGTGGTGTTATTGCTGGATCAACGTTTTCGGACACCGCGTTACCAAGAACTTTTCCCACTGCACTGGCAGCATGCCTTAAACATTCGTCGGCCGCAAGAGTTATCAAAGGCATTGACTCATTTTTGGCAAAAAAAAAACTAGAAGCAGAGCTTTCAGGTGAGGTTGTGCAAAATCAGCGGGTAAGGCCGATTTTGCCTAACCATCACGTTAGACTCTGTTCTAGTTTTTTTTGATTAGCGATAATTTGTAAACTGTAAATCGATCGTCAGAGGCAGTTTACGCAACAATTGGATCACTTCTTGCAGATCGTCACGACTTTTGCCGGTTACCCGAATTTGATTGTCTTGAATTTGAGTTTTAACTTTTAGCTTGGCGTTTTTGATCGCTGTTGTTATTTTTTTGGCGTTTTCTTTATCGATCCCATTGATCAATTCTGCCGTTTGACGAGCTTTTGCCCCCAAGGCATGCTCCGTTTCGCCAAATTGAATATTTTTCGTTGGTACATTCCGTTTGATCAGCTTCCCAAAGAGCACATCCTTGATTTGCTCCAGCTTAAATTCGTCATCCCCGACAATCGTCAATTTGCCCTCAGCCATCTTGATTTCTACCGTGGAGCCTTTAAAGTCAAATCGGTTTTTCAATTCTTTTTCCGCCTGTTGAATGGCGTTTTTTACTTCTTCTGTGTTGATCTCAGATACGACATCAAAACTTGCTTCTTTTGCCAAAATCAATCACTCCTCTCATCTCTTACCTATGATTTTAACATGGAGGCGAACGATGCGGGAATGAAAAGTAAATTTTTGCAAATAATTGTTTCATTTTTTCACACAAACTGCTATTCTTTGGAAGGAGATTTTTAGTGAAGGAGCTAGATCATTGTGAGTAAGTTATTAACGAAGCACGAACAATCAGAACGATTGAAAAAAATAGGGGTTATTTTGCTGTCAGGTATCACCGCAGCCATTGCTTTAAATTTCTTTTTGATTCCCGCAAACGTTCTTTCTGCTGGGATGAACGGGGTCGCCCAATTGATCGTGGCACTTGCCTTGGAACATTTTGGTGTTCACCTTAGTACAGGGCTGTTTATTTTCCTCTTAAACTTGCCTATCTTTGTTCTCGGGTTCATCAAACTCGGGAAATCATCGACACTATTGAGCTTTATCAATGTCGTTGTCGTTTCTGTCTTAACGATAATCCTTCCACAAGGAGCAATCACTGACAATATTTTGGTTAACGCTTTGCTCGGTGGCGTACTGTTAGGCGTCGGCGTTGCGTTTTCACTGAAAATGGGTTTTACCACCGGCGGAATGGATATCCTTTCGTTGATATTATCAAAAACGACTGGAAAAACGGTCGGTAAATATATGTTTATTTTAAACGGCATCATTGTCATGGTCTCAGGTTTCGTCTTTTCTTGGGAAAGTGCCTTGTACACGATCATTTCGATTTTCGCAATGAGCTACGTGGTGGACATGCTGCACACAAGTCATCAAAAGGTAACGGCGATGATTATTACGACCAATGCGGAAGCTGTTGGGAAAAATATTTCTAAGCATGTGTTTCGCGGCATGACTTTGTTCCCCTCAGTCGGAGGCTATTCAGGCGTACCGGGCAATATGATCATGATGGTCGTGACCCGCTACGAGATCTACGATTTAGAACAAGCCGTTTTAGAAGCAGACGGCAATGCGTTTATTAACTTTGTGCCGACCCAATCGATCACAGGTCGTTTTGCGACAGATGATGAACAACGGACCTTTAAAACGACGGGGGTCTTCCCAGAACTGAAAATACACAAGAAAAGCCGTCCATAATCAAGGATCGTCCATTTACAAATTTTGCAAAAGAAGGTATTATTTGAAACAAGAATTAAAGGAGGTCTTCAACCGTGGCATATACTGAAGTAGAAGCAGAAGCAATCAAAGAGCGTGTCTTGGCTGCCTTGGAAACCGTGATTGACCCTGAGTTGGGGATTGATATAGTGAATCTAGGCTTAGTTTATGAAGTCGAATTTGATGCAGAAACAGGCAATACCGTAATCAAAATGACCTTAACAACAATGGGCTGTCCCTTAGCCGACGTATTGACTGAATCGATACACGAAGCATTAAGCGATATTCCAGAAGTCAAAAATCCAGAAGTAAAACTAGTTTGGTATCCCGCTTGGACGACTGATAAAATGAGTCGTTATGCACGGATTGCTTTGGGGATTCGTTAAGGATTTTCAATCATACAATTGTGTTTCATATTTGTTAACTAGTTGGAATAAGCTGTTTTCTTAGGTGGTGGACAGTTGGCAAAATGAGAAAATAAACACAGAACTCTTTTATTAACTTTGAAAATAGTTGGTAGAAGAGTTTTTTTTAGAATACTTTATTAAATAAACAGTTACTTGGTGAAAAAGTTAAGCTTTTTTACTAAAAGCATTAAGGAATACAAGATATTTTAGAACCTGAAAGCTCAGCTTATTTTCCATTCATGTGACAACTGAAAGTGAGTTAGTATTTAACTTTACCGAAATAGTAATACTTTCAATAAACCTTCAATCATTTTGACAAAAAGAGAGCATAGATTAAATTCTTATTCATCCACATTGATAACCTTATGGTGCATCCGAGAAAAAATGTCTAAATAAAAGTAACTGAATTTAGTCAGAGACTTTGGGATACGATGGTTTTTCCTAAAGGAGTCAATGTAGAAAGAAAAAGGATGATTCTAGAAATGCTTTTTCAAAGGTCACGTGATATCATCCTTTCAAATGACTCTTGGCTAACAAATATACAAATGTATTGTATGCAACAATCCATACATGAAAACGATAGCCCAGTTACAGTTTCGGTCAATCATTTAGCAAGCAACATATTTTATTAGAGTTTCGAGATTAATTAATTTAATTAATGTATAATTATAGTTAAGTTGTAAAAATGATTTGCTTGATTCCCTTGATCATAAAAAACAAAAAGGAGTGTGTTTTGTGGATTTTCTGTTTACTTTATTTGCTTTTATTTTCGTCGCAGTTATCTTATATCATATTGTCGAATTCTTAAAGGATCAATCTACGCCAGAAGTGTCAATACTTGCCACGCTAGTTGACAAACGAATGACAAGTAGCACGAATATTGCTGCAAACGGCTTTACGAATCAATCCATTACCTATTATCTTTTATTTGAAATCGCAAGTGGCGAAAGATTAGAATTTAAAGTAGGGTATGGAAAATACAAATTATACGTCATCGGAGATACTGGGGTATTGAGGTATCAAAGAAAAAGGTTTAATTCACTTGATAGGTAAAAATTTGTATGTATATAGTATGTGTTTATTCGTTTTCAATTTCAAAAAAAGTTGAACAGTCAATTAAAAAACTCCTATTCAAGTGTCTTATCATTTGAAATGATTTGAATTGTACGCTTTCAATGGAAAACGCAAGTATCATCGAGTAACACTTGAGAATTTCTCCTTACTGAGGTCGCATAATTGAAACCAAGACCGAGGAAAGTTTCCTACGAGGAACGGCTCAATTTAGTTCACTCATCCGTTCGAATGGAAGAAGTGATGAGCTACCTATAGTTTTAAATACTCATAAATAGAATAGTTTGCTTCACCAAAACCTCTTGGCTCATTGCTAAGAGGTTTTTTTGTTTTTACGTGGCTTCAAAATAATTCCAAGAAGGAAAAATCGTTCATGGTTTTTCACAAACATTTTCTCATTCAAGTAACAAATATAGAACTTGAAATGCAAAAAGTGTTACTTGTGAGGTACATCCGACGCACCTTACAATGAACATGTAAAATAAGAAAGAATGAATGGAGTTGAACGTTTGTGAAAAAAATGAAGGCTGCGTTGATGTATGGACCAGGAGATATTCGCTATGAACAAGTAGAGCGACCCTGCTGTCCAGAGGGAGGTTTTCTATTGAAGGTTAAGGCAGTTGGTCTGTGCGGCTCTGATATTCGCAATTTGCTGACCGATTCAAAAGCGGGGCGCTACCCTCATATTTATGGACACGAAATCGTTGGTGAGATCGTCGAAATTGATGAAAATGTGACGAAGTATCAAAGAGGGCAGATGGTTTATGTATACCCTATGGCTCATTGCCTACGTTGCGAAAATTGTCGTAATGGGAAGCACGAATGTTGTACGGAAGCTGAAAGTTACACCGATCTTCAAGGCGGTTTTGCAGAGTATATAGCATATAGTGCAACAAGAGTAGAACGAGGAGCGATTTTTGAAGTGCCAGAAGGACGAGAGCCTATCGCGGCAACATTAGCTGAACCCTTATCCTCCACTTATGCATGCATGGAGAATATTCAGGTTTCGTTAGGCGATTCGGTCGTCATTATTGGTGCAGGTCCAATTGGGGTCTTTTTAGCGATTCTAGCAAGGATTCGCGGAGCAAGCAAGGTAATCGTGATTGATAAAAATGCTGACAGACTAGCTCTTATGGAAGCGTTTAATGTAGATCATAGGATCGATTCTTCCAAAGAAGATCCTGTAGAAAAGGTGAAAGAGTATACGAATGGACATGGCGCACATAAAGTGATTTCAGCTAATCCATCAATAGAAGCACAGCAACAAAGTATTTTTATGGCTAAAAAATGTGGAATTGTCGTCTTTTTTGGTGGTGTAGCAAAGAATCAATTAACGCCTATAGATACGAATGCAGTTCATTATAACAATCTCTGGATTTATGGTCATTATGGTGCAAATAGTATTCAAGTCGAAAAATCTTTCCATTTATCCTTATCTGATCAGTTTCCTGCTGAAAAAATTATTTCTCATGTTTTGCCTTTAGCTGACATCAATCAGGCCATCGAATTGACGAGAGAAGGGAAGGCGTTAAAAGTCGTTTTACTACCAGAAGAAGAGTATAAAATTCATTCTTTATTGAAATCTCAAAAATAGAGTAAGGAAAGGAGGAGAAAGAAAATGAATAAAAAAATTGAGATCTATATTGCTTGTGGTAGTGGGATCGCCACGTCCACGGTTGTTCAAGAGAAAGTCAAACAAATCTTAGCTCAGAGCAACATTCAGGCTTCCATCACCAAAGGGAATATTAATCAAATTCCCTCAAAAGCAGAAACAGTGGATTTAATCTTGGTGACTACTCGATATGTCAAGCCAGTAAAAGTACCGATTCTTCCTGTTTTCAGTTTGATATCGGGAATCAACGAAGAGCAGACCGCGCAGAAAATCGTTGAAGAGTGCCATCGAATTATTAAAGGGGGATAAAAATGGAAGCTGTATTATCAGTTATTCAAAACATCATGGATATGGGGGCATCGGTTATGCTACCCGTTGTCATTTTTATTTTAAGCTGTGTCTTTAGGATGAAAATTGGCAAAGCACTTAAAACTGGGCTTTTAGTCGGCATCGGCTTTCAAGGGTTGGGGCTTGTTGTAGGACTCCTGGGTACTTCCTTGCAACCAGCCATCGATTATTATCAGGAAATGGGATCAGGATATACCACGATGGATGTTGGCTGGGCTGCTGTGGGAGCGGCGTCGTGGTCAGTACCTTTTGCAGCGATTGCTATTTTGATGATCGTAGGATTAAATGTATTGTTTATTCTTTTGAAATGGACAACGGTTATGAATGTCGACATTTGGAACTATATTCATTTTTTGATTCCTGGAGCATTAGCGTATGCCTTGTTTGATAGTTTTTGGCTAGGTTTGACTGTTACGGTTGGCTTATCAATTGTCACTTTATTCGTGGCTCAGTGGTTTGCTCCTAGATGGGAGGCGTATTACGGACTGGAAGGCACGACTTGTACGACATTTTCATTTATTACTTTCGCTTATCCTTTTGGACTATTAGTAAATAAACTGATTGATCTGATTCCTGGTCTTAACAAAATCGATATCAGTTTGGAAAAAGTCGAAAGTAAAATTGGTTTTTTTGGAGATCCAGCAGTTATCGGTTTGTTGGTTGGAACTTTTCTAGGCGTATTGACACGCCAAGAATTTACGGTAGCGATTTTTATGGGGGTTGGAGTTTCAGCGGTGCTAGTACTGATACCCAAAATGGTCTCTGTTATGATGGAAGGCTTGACTGCGATCGGGGAAGCTGCCAAAGAATTTATGAAGAAACATATTGGCGAAGGGAAAAAATTATATATCGGCATGGACATTGCTCTTGGTCTTGGAGATCCGACAGCGATCACAACGACAGTGATTCTGATTCCGATAGCAATATTCTTAGCATTTATTATCCCTGGTATGCATTATTTTCCAGTTGGTGTTTTAACAGTAATCGTATATATGATTCCACTACTAGCATTAGCATCAAATGGCAATCTTTTTCGAACGCTTGTCACTGGCTTTTTCTTCTTAGTTATCGTTCTAATTGGAACAAACACCTTTGCACCTGAAGCAACCGAAATGATGAATGCGACCGGTGTACCTGTGGAAGGGGTTGTGACAGATAGTTTCTGGGGCTACAATTTAGCAAATATTATAATCAGCTTATTTCATCGAATCGTTGGGTAATTGACCAAATGAATAAACGAATTGTTGACAAAATAAATGGCTTAGTGGGAGAGAAATAGTGTATGAAATTTAAAGCAATCGAATTGAATGAGCGCTCCAATATAGAAGTGATTAAACAATGCGGACTTGAACTGCTAAACGAAGGGCTCGTCGGGAATAGTTTTATCGAGTCTTGTATCGAACGCGAACATCATTTTCCTACTGGTCTGCCAGTTGACCCGCCAGTTGCGATTCCGCATACCTTCGATCTCTCTGTGAAAGAATCTTCTGTCTGTTACGCAAGACTAAAAAAGCCTGTGACTTTTAAACAGATGGATACGCAAGTAGATGACTTAGCAGTCGAACATGTATTTTGCATGGCACTAAAAGATGAGCATACCTATATTGAATTTCTTCAAAAATTGATTTTAAGCATCCAATCTCGAAATTTTATTGTTCAATTAAGCAAGTGTGAACCTGAAAAACTTGTTGATTTTCTAAGAGAGAATTTGTCTATTCATTAAGGAGGAGTGCTGTGAGGAAAATTACTGCTGAAATCATCTATCTCCTACTATATAACAAAATAACGAAAATTAGATTGGAGCAACTTTATAAAAACTTGAATCTCTCGCCAAAGAAATTCACGAGTGAAATCAAAGTCTTGAACTCGTTTCTAAATACTCACGATATGCCGCAAGTGAAAATTGAAAGCGGATACTTACAGGTTCCTGATGAACTAGATTGTCAGAAGCTTATCAGCTTGTTTTAGAATTGTCCCCTTACGACTATTCCTTGAATCCTGATGAAAGACGCACATTACTTCTGATCAATTTATTGATAACAGAAGATGTTCTTACGATGGATCATTTTGCTGATTTGTTTTACGTCAGTCGATTAACAATCATCCGCGATATCAATACGTTGAAAAAACAAGAAGTGATCATGAGTAAATATATCGAAACGCTTAGGGGCGAAGGGGTTATCCTTAAGATGAATCAATCGGAGAAAAGAGAGTATTTGTTTACATTGTTTTTAGAAAATATAGACGCAAAAGGATACATCAATTATGTCGGGATGCAAATCCTTCGGGCATTTGACGGGTCAATGGAGTATTTAGACTTTCTGGGATTCATTTTTAACGAGTTAAAGTATGCAGAAAAGTATCAGCAGTTTGATCTTTTCGTCTATATTTTTATCGTTATCAATATGCCCCGCAAAGAACAAGGTGAATCTCCCAAATTTGTCGTTATGTCGGAAAACCTGAGCATACTCATCGATCAAATTGAAAAAAGATTTGATCGAACGATCTCTTTCGAAGACAAACAGGCAATAGCAGAATTTTGTCATTTGAAAAAGCGAAAAAATGTGAAGGATGCTGAATTGTATAATTTGGTCATCTATTTTCTGAATAAAATTGATGAAGATTTAGGGACGACTCTAAAGTACGAATTTGACTTAATTTCTGATCTATACAATCACTTACAAATTATTGAAGAAGAGAACATTATTTTGGATATTGAAAATATCGGTCTTTTGCGGCATCAGTTTATGGATATTATCGTAGCTGTAAGGGCTAATAGTGGTGTCATTGAAAACTACCTGTCCCGATCCTTCAATGAATCATTTATTACTACGATCGCTATTCATATCGCAACTGCCTTAACCCGACAAGAATATAAGATGAGCAAAATCGATATCTGGATCGTGTGTGAAAATTTATCGATAGCGAAAATGATTGCTATGAAAATTAGTCGATACAAGCAGTTCAAAATTATGAATGTGCTAACACTTGCTACTTATCGTAAGATGTGCTTCCGTCAAAAAGCCAATCGTTTAATCTTAACTGCTGATCCTTTGCCTTTTTTGGAAGAGGATGTTTTAAGGATAACACCTTTTGTGACTCAAGAAGATATCCAAAATATAGTAAAGACGGTTGACCGTTTGTTTACGATTAATGAAGAAGAGACTGAAGAAAAATTTGATCAATTTGTCCAACAACCACAAAGAAAATTGCATGATTACTTGTTAAATTCGCATGTTATCAGAATCGACCAAAAATGTTCTTGGGAGCATTCTTTACGCTTAGCAGGGAAAGTGTTGACACAAAACGAGTGTATTGAGCAGAGCTATGTAGAAGAAGTCGTTGAAAATGTGAAACAAAATGGACCTTATATCGTAATAAGTGAAGGTGTTGCTTTAGCTCATGCGAACAATCGGGGAAATGTCCACCGTAGCACGATTAGCCTCTTGACGAATAAACAAAAAATCTCTTACGGATCTGAGGATTATTTTCAAGTGACTTATGTTTTCTTCGTCGCTCTTGTAAGAAGTGAAGAATATTTAGAAATTGTTGAAGATATTATGTTTCTTGGGAAATATGGATTAATTGAAAAATATTTACGTTTTAGACAGGAGGAAGCCGATGGATTATTTAGAAGAAAGGAAATTCATATGTAAGATTGCCAAATCTTTATTTGACAGGAAGCTAACGGATGCTGCTGGTGGCAATATCTCTATAAAAGTTTCAGAAGATCATTTCTTGATGACACCTACTTTGGCATCTGTTCAGTATCTTTGGGAATTAGAGGCAGCGCAAATTCTTTTGGTAGATAAGAAACTATCCCTCATCGAAGGTACTGGTCGCTTGACCAGGGAAATCAATATGCATATGAGTTTTTATCACTCAGATCCACGGATCAAAGCAGTGATTCATGCTCATCCATTAAATTTGATGGTTTACAGTTGTATAGGGACTGATATGCCCATCGTCTGTGAAAACCTTCGTCTCGGACCGGATGCGATCCGTTGTTTGGATTATGCACCTGCAACAACTGAAAAGTTAGCACACTTGGTTGGTGACTACTCTCAAAACATGGTGACAAATGAAGAAAAACTACCTTATGGAATGTTATTGCGAGAACATGGGGTAATTGTTGGAGCCACTAATTTGGCTTTTGCAAATGATTATCTGGAAAGACTAGAAACAAATGCTTATGTGCATTTACATTCGCAAGCGCTTCTCCAGCAGGGCTATGAATATTATACTGACAAAACAAACGTTACCTATGAATCCCATGAATGAAGATTGGAGGAGAGTGGATGAGGGCTGGTTTCTTAATTGGACTGAATGAATTTGAGATTCGAGAAATGGATGTTCCACAATGCCATCAGAATGAAGTGATTGTAAAAGTAGAAGCTTCAGGAATCTGTGGGTCAGATATCCACAAAATGAGTAAAGGCTGGAAATACAAGTTACCCATGATCATGGGGCACGAGATGGCTGGGACTATTGTAAAAGTTGGTCGTTCTGTTCATCATTTAAAAAAAGACGATCGGGTCGCTGTTGTCCCGTTTATTCCTTGTCGTAACTGTGCATACTGTGCTATCGGGAAGTATCAATTATGTACGGACTATATCATGATGGGATCGCAACGGTTTGGGGGATTTGCAGAGTACGTCTCCGTGCCAGCGAGCAATATCGTGAAAATAGGGACTAAGTTGTCTTTTGAAGAAGCGGCCATGATTGAGCCTCTTGCTGTCTCAGCGCATGGTGTTTATGGAATCGAACCTAAAGTGGGCGATGTCGTTGCAGTTTTTGGGTTAGGAACGATTGGATTGCTGACGATCCAATGGTTAAAAATTGCGGGTGTGAAAACGATCATTGGCATTGATATTCAATCAGAGAAACTGGAACAAGCAATAGATTTAGGTGTCACCGATACGATTAATCCTAGTCTTCAAGATCTTGAAACAGAGATCTCCCGAATAACGGATGGTTTAGGCGTGGATATTGCAATGGAATGTGCAGGTACTAAAATAACCGAAGAGCAATGTCTCTTAGTGACAAAAAAAGGCGGGAAAATTGGATTTCAAGGGATCGCTTATTCTGATGTTTTGATTAGACAACGGGCATTTGAAAAAATCTTTCGCAGTGAATTAACCATTAAGGGTTTTTGGAATAGTTATTCTGCGCCTTTCCCAGGTAAAGAATGGTTTGATTCAATCACCTTTTTAGAAAGCGGACGCTTGAGTGTCAGTCATATGATTTCCCATCGCTTTCCATTAGAGGATCTTCAAAGAGCATTTGATTTAGCGGTAAATAGAAGTGAAAGCTTTAATAAAATAATGATCATGCTCTAAAAAAACATTTGAGTACAATATAAACCGATTGTTTTCAAAACCATATTTATTCAGTAAGTTTTAACAAGCTGTATGGATATGGTTTTTTTGATTTGCTACTCTGATTACAGAGGTTGCTCCTTCTAAAACCTGTCCCACTCAAAGACATCGTTGCATTTTCAGAAATGAAACGGTAAACTAGTTGAAAAGATTGGAGGAATGAATCAATGTTAGCTACGAATTTTGGGAAATATACATACAAAAATCCGTTTATGAACGCCTCAGGAGTCCATTGTATGACGATCGAGGAATTAGATGAATTAGCGGCATCAGCAGCTGGGGCATTTGTCACGAAGAGTGCAACGCTAGAAGCACGTGCGGGAAATCCAGAACCACGTTATACCGATTTACCGTTAGGAAGCATCAATTCGATGGGATTACCAAATCTAGGGGTGGACTACTACTTAGACTATGCTATCAAAAAACAGCAGGAAATGACCCAGCAAGCGCCCTTCTTTTTCTCTGTCGCTGGTATGAGCGTGGCTGAAAACATTGAGTTATTGAAGAAAATCCAAGAAAGTGATTTTGACGGAATCACAGAGTTAAATCTTTCTTGTCCAAACGTGCCAGGAAAACCCCAAGTTGCCTATGATTTTCCTTTGACCGATCAAATTCTGGAAACAGTCTTTGGTTTTTTCACAAAACCTTTAGGTGTCAAATTGCCGCCATACTTTGATTTGGCTCACTTTGATGAGATGGCTAAGATATTGAACAAGTATCCGTTAACTTATATCAATTCAATCAATAGTATTGGGAATGCTTTATTTATCGATCCTGCTACTGACTCAGTAGTTATCAAACCAAAAGATGGGTTTGGCGGTTTGGGAGGCGAATATGTGAAACCAACGGCATTAGCCAATGTGCGGGCTTTCTATACACGTCTCAAGCCAGAAATCAAAATTATCGGTACTGGTGGGATTCGTAATGGTCAAGATGCGTACGAACATTTGTTATGTGGCGCTTCTATGTTGCAGATCGGCACAGAGCTGCAAAAAGAAGGACCGGTGATCTTTGAACGATTGACGAAAGAATTAGCAGCGATCATGAAAGAAAAAGGGTATCAATCAATCAGTGAGTTCCAGGGGAAATTAAAAACGATTGATTAAGAACGACTTTGAATGCTTTACTATCCGCTTCTTTTTATAGAAGAAAGGTGGTTTTTAATGGAGAAGTTTCGTAAAACAACGGAGGATGATCTGGTTGAGTTGATGGCGCTTTTTGAAGAAGGCATTGCTTTTTTAAAAGCTCAAGGATCCCCACAATGGCAAAATGGCTATGGCCCAAAAGAAACTCAAATCAAAGAAGATATTGCAAAAGGTGAAAGCTATGTGTTAGTGAAAGATGGGAAAATCGCAGCGTCTGCGGCACTGGTTTCTGGTGAAGATCCTGTCTACAACGCAATTACCGGCGCAGGGTGGGATGGAAACGGTCCATATCTATCCATTCATCGCGTCGTTGTCAGTTCTCATTTTAAAGGGCAAAAGTTAAGCGCCAAATTGCTGCAAGCTCTTGAAGTGGTTGCATTAGAGCAAGGAATCGTTGATTTACGTATCGATACGTATAAAGCTAATATTGGTATGCAAAAGAATATTCAAGCAGCTGGCTATCAATACAAAGGAGAGGTAACATTCCCTTTTCCGAACGGAGAGCGATTGGCTTTTCAAAAACGTTTGACCGCAAGCTAAGCATTCTATTCCATTAGTGTCACTTGGCTGAATTAATGGAATAGTTGTGTCAAAGTGAATTTTTGGTATGAAAATGCGGATAATGGTTGTCAGAATCCTTTCGGCTTGCTAAGATAAGCACGTAAAGGACGGTGCCAAATGAAGAAAAGAATCAAAAAGAAAAAAGCTTATAAAAAATATATCCATGATATTTTTGCGGGTTATGAAGAAATGCTTGAGAATCCAGCGATCAATGAGAAGAAGTTTTCTTATCTGAAAGAAGAAACAACCTTAAAACGAGACGATCAAAATCAGATCCGTTTTCGTACGATCGATATTGATTAAACTACCTATTTTGGGTAGTTTTTTTGTTTATCTCGACTTAGTTGAAAATATTTCAGAAAAAAGCTTGCTCTTTCATTCTTAGAATGATAAAGTATTCAACGTTGGCAATTGAGCCAGCGGGTCAAAAGAGCGTTTGAAAAAACTTCAAAAAAGACTTGACCAAAAATGAAACAGATGATATTATAACGAAGTCGCAATAATAAAATAGTTAATCGATGTTGATACATCAACAAAATTAATTAAAAAAAGTTGTTGACAAATAACAAATCATTTGTTATTCTAATGAAGTCGCTGAGACAGCCGCTGCGAAGTTGAAAAACAACGAGCGAAAAAAAACTTTTAAAAAAGAGTTGACAATCAATTGTCGCTCTGATATGATATGAAAGTTGCTAACACAGCACTGTAGACCTTTGAAAACTGAACAAAGCAAGCAAACGAACCAATGTGTAGGACGTTTCAATTTATTGAAACAAATACATGCAAGCAATAGCTAGCAAAGTTAATTTTTATGAGCTTAATGACCGTATGGTCATTCAAACAAATCATTATGAGAGTTTGATCCTGGCTCAGGACGAACGCTGGCGGCGTGCCTAATACATGCAAGTCGAACGCTTTTTCTTTCACCGGAGCTTGCTCCACCGAAAGAAAAAGAGTGGCGAACGGGTGAGTAACACGTGGGTAACCTGCCCATCAGAAGGGGATAACACTTGGAAACAGGTGCTAATACCGTATAACACTATTTTCCGCATGGAATAAAGTTGAAAGGCGCTTTTGCGTCACTGATGGATGGACCCGCGGTGCATTAGCTAGTTGGTGAGGTAACGGCTCACCAAGGCAACGATGCATAGCCGACCTGAGAGGGTGATCGGCCACACTGGGACTGAGACACGGCCCAGACTCCTACGGGAGGCAGCAGTAGGGAATCTTCGGCAATGGACGAAAGTCTGACCG
>NZ_NGLF01000001.1:2657831-2773422 GCF_002140695.1 Enterococcus sp. 4E1_DIV0656
GTCGCATCCTGGGGCTGTAGTCGGTCCCAAGGGTTGGGCTGTTCGCCCATTAAAGCGGCACGCGAGCTGGGTTCAGAACGTCGTGAGACAGTTCGGTCCCTATCCGTCGCGGGCGTTGGAAATTTGAGAGGAGCTGTCCTTAGTACGAGAGGACCGGGATGGACTTACCGCTGGTGTACCAGTTGTCTCGCCAGAGGCATCGCTGGGTAGCTATGTAGGGAAGGGATAAACGCTGAAAGCATCTAAGTGTGAAGCCCACCTCAAGATGAGATTTCCCATTTCTTTAAGAAAGTAAGATCCCTGAGAGATGATCAGGTAGATAGGTCAGAAGTGGAAGGCCAGTGATGGTTGGAGCGGACTGATACTAATCGATCGAGGACTT
Source organism: Enterococcus sp. 4E1_DIV0656 (assembly GCF_002140695.1). NCBI lineage: Bacteria > Bacillati > Bacillota > Bacilli > Lactobacillales > Enterococcaceae > Enterococcus > Enterococcus sp. 4E1_DIV0656. Next base: position 2,658,214 of record NZ_NGLF01000001.1, read on the forward strand.
AACCAAAAAGAAAAAAGCACGTAAACTCGTAGCGTTTTGATTTCTTCGATCCAGTTTTGAGTGAGCAACACTTACTCAATTGAATAGTGTGGTGGCGATAGCAAGAAGGATACACCTGTAACCATGCCGAACACAGAAGTTAAGCTTCTTAGCGCCGATTGTAGTGAAGGGTTTCCCTTTGTGAGAGTAGGACGTCGCCACGCAGTCAAACACATGTCTTCATTGACATGTGTTTTTTTGTTATTACAACGATGTATCATTTTACTAAAAACAATCACTTAAAATAACTTTTTATGGAAAAAAATGATACACTAGTAGTGAAGTATTTTTAGGAGGGATCATATGACTGACGATGCCAAAAAAGAACAAAATGTTGTTCAAGATCAAGACGTTGTTTCAGTTTCAACGAATGAAGAAGTATCCTTTGGCGATATTAAACAAGTGGCCTCAAAAAATATAGGTCAGATGCTGCAAGACCTGCAAGATTTTGAAGTCGCGATAGAAAAAGAGGATATTCCTGAAATTTATCGTATATATAATGGTCGATTGCACAAACAGTTAAAAGAAACATCAAATCAAAATCATGAGATTGATGAATTGTTATCAAGGAAGTTCCACGATAACTTTACCCAAGCTTTCCCATTTATGATGCATTGTGCCAAAATATCTCCTACGGTGCATTACTATAAGTTAGGAACCTATTATCATGAGCGGCCGACGATTGGTATCGATGCGAGTATTCCCGAAATTTTTGTTATCCCTGAGATAGATGAAGAATGGGAAAAGTTCCAACGAGGCAATCGTGAGATGCTGACAGCAATCGAACAGCAGATGGACAAGCTGGAAGCCAAACGGATCACTGCGTTATCAGAAGTGAAGGAAATCCAAAATCAGATCGATAAACTTACGGAAGCCGAAAATGAATTGACGGAATCAAAGGGCTTTTTCAATCGGACAAAAATCGATGAAGAACTAGAGCGTTTGACTTCTGACCGGAAAGCTCTAGAAGCCAAACGTAGAGAATGGGAAAGATATTCAAATAATAATGAAGAGGTTTTTGCTGAAAAAGAACGCCTGCAGCAGCAATATCAAACATTGCGTTTAAAGAAAGCAATCGTTGAAAAAGAATTCCGACAAATTGATACTTTTTTTGGTTCTTTTGAAGAATTCAATACTAAATTATTGGCTTTCTTAGCTCAGTATACGGGAAAGGAGCTGATTGAAATTGACGAAAGAAACACAGAAAAATCCTCTTGAACCACAACTGATGGATCAGGAAGAGACTCTAGAAGTTCAACCAGAAGAAGTCAATGAGGTCGACGAAAATTCAGCAACCAATGCGTCTACCACAGTTGATGATCGCTCTTTAGTAGAAGACAATGTAGAGGATGATTCTTTCAAATTAGTGGAAGAGGAAGCGGAATATGAAGATGATTACTATGCTGTAAAAGCACAAGATCATCAGCGTATCGAGTCTCTTATTGAACAAGCCGAAAATGAGCTAGCTGATTTAAAATTGCGAAAATCAATCATGGAGGCGGATTTCTCCGGGTTGCTCAACCATTATCGTCATTTGATCTTAACAGAACAAGAAATCTCTGTCATTGCAAAAAAAACCTTGCTTGAGTACTATGCCTATGAATTCTTGAAACCATTAAAAGTGATTCATTTAACAGCTACCGACAATTACGATACCTGGAAGACAAAGCACTTTAATGTCCGCTTTCGTTTAACAGAAACAAAAGAACTAGAGTTTAGTTTTAAGTTAAATCCGATCAATTCAAGTTACCAATCAAACTATTTGCCGCTGTTGACAATCAATTCAAATTCCCAGTCGGTGGTGGTCAACGATGAACAGATTTTACATCTGATCAGTCAATGGCATGCCGATAATATTTTCTCAGTCAATCAACTTTCACTGTTTAATTACGATGTAAATTTGATACTGGCTCATTTAAAAGAATTGGATTTTACTGTCTCGCCAAGTTTGATCGACAATACCCAAACCTTAGCTGTCGATATGGAAACAGATTTTCCTGTTGCAGCGGAAGTCCTTGACCAAATTTTCATCATCACGATGGAGAATCAGTCGTATGATTTTATCACAGAAAACAAAGGCGAGATCCTTGTTCTGCTTGATAAAAATCAGCGTTTGACGATTCATTTGTACACAGAATCAACGTTACTCACGATTGACTCGGATCAATGGAAGCGATCTTTATTGGATTTCTTCACAAGTTATCCGTTTTTGGTTCCGCTTGTCGTTCAAGGTGAAGAATAAATGTTCTAAATTGGTTAAAAGTGCTAGAATGGTTTTTATAACTATTCAGCACTTTTTTTGGAAGGAGCAGTATGATGATAAATAAAGCACTAGGTTTTTATGAAGGACGATCTTTAGATGATCCAGAAGTATTTATTGAAAAGGAATTTCCAATACCAACTTGTCAGGCAAACGATCTATTGGTGGAAGTGCAAGCTGTTTCTGTGAATCCAATTGACACGAAACGCCGCCAAACAACCACTTTAAGTGAGAAATTCCATATCCAGGGATATGATGCAGTAGGTATAGTACATGAAATCGGCTCAGCAGTTAATGGCTTTGCCGTTGGTGATCGGGTGTTTTATGCTGGAACCACACAACGACCTGGTGCGAATCAAAGGTTTCAAGTCGTTGATTTTCGAATCGCAGCAAAGGCGCCAGCCGGCTTTTCTGACGGTGATCTTGCAGCTATGCCATTAACGAGTATTACGGCATGGGAATTGCTTTTTGAAAAATTTGGGTATGTGCCTGAAGAGAACGCGAATGAAGGATCAATTTTATTGGTCAATGCCAGCGGTGGTGTTGGCTCGATTGCGGCGCAACTAGCAAAATGGGCAGGATTGACAGTCTATGGCACTGCGAGTCCTAAGAACGATCAGTGGCTTAAAGACAATCAAGTGGATCAGGTACTGAATCACCGCTTGCCGTTAGCTGAACAAATCACTGAACCTTTTTCAGCCGTTGCACTTTTTTATGACGCATCTGCCTATTTGCCACAATTAACAAAAGCAATCTTGCCATTTGGCAAAGTCGGAATGATCGTGAATACGAAAGAAGCGCTAGATTTAAATCCATTTAAAAACCTCGGCATCGATTTTTATTGGGAGTATATGTTCACAAAAACAGATGCTCAGTTGATGATTGAAACACAAGGGGGCATTTTGCAACGGATCGCCTCGTTGCTCGCTGACAAAAAGATCCATACGACTGCGGTCCAAACGTTTGATGGAGGAATTACCATCGAGACCTTAAAGCACGCTACAAAAGCGGTTGAGCAAGGAACGAAAGGAAAGACAGTGATCACTGGAGGCGTCCGCTAAATGGAAGAAGAGGAAGCGATGCTGTTTTGGGATGAATTCGCGCAAGAATATGCGCAAATTCAAAGAGAATCCCAATTGAAAATCGCCGAAGAGGCAGCAGCTTTTTTGGTGGAGCAGAAAGTGTTTCCGATATCGACCTTCGTTGACTTTGCTGCGGGCACTGGTCGCTACATTTCAGCTTTTTATCCTTATGTAGATGAGTATTACGCAATTGATTTTTCAAAAGAAATGTTAAAAATCATCGAAGAAACGATGGAAGATCCGATGAGCAAGCTCCATCTGGTTCAGCAGAGCCAAAAAGACTTTTTATCTGCAGACCAGCACTGGCCCTGTATTTTTATGGCAATGAATCCAGCAGTCAGAGACAAAGAAACCTTGCTTCAGTTTCAAAGAAAGGCCCATCAATTAATTATTCTAAGAATGATCGCAGAAGAAGAGAACGTGTTTCAGCCTTATGAAAAAAATCATTCAGCGAAGAACGATCTGAACCTAAATACTTGTTACAAGAAGTGGTTTTCAGAAGAAGCGATCGATTGGCAGAGTCGGCAATTCGAGTATATTTTGAAGGAAGAGATCGATCAAGAATTATTTCATCTTTATTTTGAGGAGGATTATTCATTGGAACAGCGGCAAGAAATGGTTCAACATGTCTTTGGTGAGGCATTGACTGTCGAAAGCCAAACGAAAATCACCTTTGAGCTTCTCTTAGCCTAGGAGAAATAACACAATGGACATCAAAAAACGAGATTCTGACATAAGATCAAGAAACAGGACAGCAGGTAAACTTCTGTTGACTGCTGACTGGAAACATCTTATGCTGGAATCTCGTTTTAAAGAGAGTTTGCTACAATAAAAGGTAGACGATGCTGCCTAATAACAGTAAAAAAATGACATTGACGATAAAAAACAGCTTTTGAAATGTTCCCGCTTCTTTGGGTCTGGCTTGTTTCAATAATTTGTACCCAATCAAATTCGCCAAAGAAGCAATCAATGTACCCAAACCACCCACATTGACGCCCAAAAGAACGGCTTTTTCTAAATCGGTGAAAGGAGCAATCAAAATTGCTGCTGGAACGTTAGATATTCCTTGGGAGAGTAAAATACTACCTAAAAAAGCGCGATGCGTTTCTTGAAAATACGGTCGAATGAGATCGGTGACCAGAGATTGGTCTTGAATATTCCCAACGATCAAGAAGAAGCAGAGGAAGGTAAGTAGTAACCGATAATCAACTTTTGCGAATAATCGTTTGTTGCTAAACCAAACCACGGCTGCGACGACAAGCACGGCGATTGAAATAGGGAGAACACTAAAAATACCAAGAATCATAAGGACAAATAATCCTGTATTGAGCAGCGCTGGCTTTTTTTCAAAGGGTTCTTCTTGCAGGGCGATTTCCAATGGAGTCTTTGGGATGAGCTGGATCGAAACAAGGAGTAATAGCAAAGAAAGTCCCACAAAGGTGCCGGTAGTCCACATGAATTGTGGCAGCGAAATCTGATAGTAAGAAAATAAAAATAGATTTTGCGGATTTCCAAATGGAAACAGGCTACTTCCTAAATTGGCTGCCACAATCAAATAGACAGCGCCTAATAAGACACTGGTGCGCTGTTGTTCTTTCCTCGCTAAGAGTAAGTAGATGGGCAATAATGTTAAGATAGCCACGTCGTTTGTTAAAAACATCGAACTGAAGAAGCTTAGCAAGACGATTGAACGGATCAAGTCACGCAGATTGCGACTTTTTTCCACTAATTTTTGTCCAAATGCTCGTAAAAGACCAGCTTCTTCTAACCCATTGATTACTAACATCAACCCAAACAGTGATAAAATCACTTTAAAGTCAATAAATGACCAACGGAAGGTGCCGAAAAAACACGCAATGAGTGCTAGTAACAGGGAAATCGAAAATAATCGATCCGTTCGAAAAAATGCTAACATTCGTTTTCCCATAGTTCACCACCTTTCTTCTCAAGAATTTTACCATTCCCGCGCTTTAGGAACAATAAATAACGCTTTTTCTATATAACTCAAAGGCATTCAGGCAATTTTTATAGTTGACAAACGACCCATTAATTGGGAAATTAGTATGTGAAAGGTGAAGGAGGTTCAAAAATGAATGTTATGCAGCTGCTTGAAAAAAATCAGCAGGTTCATTTTCAAATTTTAGCTGTTTTTTTTCAGAACGGCTCAGAAATCTCTTACAAGAAACTTGCAAAAACATTATCCATTTCCGCACCCACTTTGCAAAAAGAACTTCAAAATCTTCATCAAAATTTAGTCGCTTTCCATGAGGATGCGGCATTGACTTATTTAGAAAATGATCAAGTACAGTTAACACTTCCGCTTGATTTCTCACTAAAAAAATTCTTTTATGCGTATCTTTCAGAAGCAATCGATTTTCAGATATTGTCGTATTTGTTTTTTCATCGAGATGAGTCAACGACGAAAATGATGTTAGAACTGATGTTGAGTGAAGCTTCATTGTTTCGTCGATTCAAAGCCATCAATCAGTTATTGAAAGAATTCGACATCCAATTAAAAAATAAAAAATTGCTTGGGGATGAAAAACAGATTCGCTTTTTCTATTATCAGTTTTTTTCACAAAGTTATCCCAATGAAGAATTGATCGCTCGCTTGAATGCACCAGCCATCAACAATTTGATTCGAGTAATCGAAAAACAGCTACAGACAACGTTTAGTCAATCCGAACGCTGGAAAGTCGGGCTGTGGTTAGGTATTATGGAAGCCCGTTTTGATTATCGTGGCTCGCAGCAGCATGAAGCATCGTATCCATTGTTGAAGTCATTGGAAAATGAAGCGATGTTCCAGCTTTTGCGGAATATATTAGGACGCTATCTCAGTCGTTTTGCCGTATCCTGGAGCGATTATGAAACGGTTTATTTCTATTTATTTTTATTAGCTGAAGGCTTGATTCGCCCTTCACTGGATGACTCCTTGCAAAAATCACTTTTCTTCCAAGAGATCGATGCGTTAAATGGGGAGCTGCTGCAGGCAATTGGTGATAGTGAGAGAAAGACTACAGAAACTTCTACGGAATTATGCGTCTTCTTGACGAGTGTGACGATCCAAGCGTTGTATATTCATGGCGGCATTATTGCCTTTGCTGAATTTCAGCCGCAAAGTGTTGCGAATGAGAGCTTGATTGAAGTGGCACAGCAAGCAATCGAACAGTTGGAGAAAAACGTAAACCAGTCCTTTTCTCTTGAGAAAAAGCAGCATTTGACCAATGAATTGCTTTTGATCCGTCAATGGATTCAAGTAAAACAGGAAAAAGCATTTACGGTCGGCATTTTGTTGACTCAATCACGATTACGCAGTGGCTTTTTGCGGCGTTTTTTGATCAAAGAATTGGCTGGCTATCCGAATATTCATTTTGAGGGGACGAAGGAGAAGGATTATGATTTATTGATCGTTGATCATTCTGAGATCTCGGAAGGCTATCGTTATAAAAAACGATTGATTTTAACAGGTGGGGCAACCCCATTTGAAGAAGAGCGGCTTCATCAAATCGTGGATGAAATACGCAATGAGAACCTTGAAAGCGAGTTGGAAAAGATATGAGAATAGTGATTATTGGAGGCTCTCATGCAGGAATTGCTGCTGCCCGTCATTTAAAAAAAGTTGACCCAAAAGTCGATGTGATAATTATTGAAAAATCAAGCGTTCTGGGTTATGTTGCTAGCAGTTTGAATTTAGTGCTGGAAGGCTACATTCAACGATTGGAAGATTCCCGAACGGCAACTGCGAGTGAGCTTCTTTCTGAAGGAATCAATGTGATGTTAAACAGTGAAGTCACAAAAATCTTTCCGCAAGAACAAACGGTTCATTTTGTCACATCAACGGAATCTTATCAGCAAGAAGACGAAGTGAGTTATGATGGCTTGATTTTGGCGATGGGATCGAGTACTTTCCGTTCGGAGTTTGCCTCAGATGTCGAAGCACATATAACGACCTACAAAACCATTGGTCAATCAAAGCAAGCGTTAGAAAAAATCGAAAGTGCGCAAACCGTGGCGATCGTTGGGGCGGGTCTGATTGGGTTTGAATTGGCGGAATCTTTAAGTGGCCAGCAAAAAGCCGTTCATTTGATTGATCGAATGGATACCCTTTTGTTCCGTTATTTTGATCAAGAAATTGCTGAAATTTTGATGGCGCGCTTTCCAGAGAACTTACAAATCTATCTTAACAGCAATGTCGCCCATACGATCAAAGACGAGAAGGGTGAATATCAGGGAATCGAGCTTTCAAACGGAACCAAGATTCGAGCTGACGTGGTCGTTTATGCCGTAAATCCGCGACCGAATGTCGCATTGGTTGAAGACTTTTTAAAACTAAATCTCGATGGCACGGTATTTACAAATGAATATTTACAAACGTCTGACCCAGCGATTTATGCAATTGGTGACCTGGTTTCGATTCCTTTCAATCATTCGGATAGCTCTTTGTATATCCCTTTAGTGACTAATGCTTATCGGACGGGGATCGTTGCTGCCACCAATTTATTGGCAAATGAACGGGGAACGACGAAAATTCCTTTTCCAAATATGCAACGGACCGTCGTTAGTAAACTGTTTGGCTATTTCGTCAGCAGTTCAGGTATTAATGAGACCGAGGCACCGTATTACGGCTTTGAAGTAGATTCAGTGACGCAGACATTTCATTCTCGGACATTTTTCGCGACAGATGAGGATTTTGAAGTAACGTTAAAACTGATTTTTGATCAGCAAACGAAAGTGATTATGGGGGGACAAATCATTACGAGTGATCGTGGAAGTTTGGAGATCATCAATACGATCTCAACCTTGATCAATAGCAAGACGACCTTGCACCAACTAGCGACAATGGATTACTTTTTCAATCCAACCATTTCTTTCCCTTTGCACTTTTTGAATCAATTAGCCCTTGATGGCTTGTTAAAGTAAAATAATAACTCTTGATAAACCTGCGATGATCGTAGGTTTATTTTTTTTAATTACAGATAATCGGGAAAGACTATCGATTACAATCAGTGACTGGTATCGCGTATTGAAAACAGGTAGGCTTTTGTCGGAGATTGAATTCAACTGGTATCATGATTTTTTGGAAGAAGAAACTCAAAACGAAAACTATAAAACTCGTTCCACGACTAAACTGTTTTTACTCACAAATTCTTATCGATAGACGAATGGTGTTTAGGTGGAGGAGACGGCGCGTCATTTGCTTTTATCTGAAAAGTTACATCACCATTGCATCAGTAAGTGCTGGCTTTACAAGGGTTTCAATAGATGAAGATAATTGCAAATCTAAGTGATCTGTTATTGAATGATCCTCATAAAATGAATATAGTATGAGCGAGCATTTTATAATTAAAGCAATAAAATAGACAATATTGAGGTAAAAATAAGTTTTCTCGCAAGGATATAAGAGAAAAACATCACATAATCCTTTTCTTTACACACTCATTTTTTCGAAATTGCGATAGGAAAGGGATTTTTTTAAAAAAATTCTTGTGATTTTAAGTGAAATACGTTACCCTATTAAAGAGAGTGAGAATCATTCTCAATAAGGAGGGCGGGGCATGTTTAAAAAAATCGGATTACTGCTGATCTTTGTTCTTCTAGTGGGTTGCTCCTTGTTGGCAGGCACCCATGAATTGTCTTTATCAGGTTTACAGCAGGGTGATCCGAATCATTGGCTTGTTTTGGTAAAAGTTAGGCTTCCACGGACGATCAGTTTGATCATTGCAGGTGGGATCATTAGTATCTGTGGAAAAATTATGCAACACATGATGCAAAATAAATTTGTGGCCTCGGAGTCGATTGGACTGACGGATAGCGCCCGTTTAGGAATTTTGCTCGTTATGCTCTTTCTACCAAATGCCTCAAATTTGATTCGCACTACAGCAGCATTTGTGTTTGCCTACGCAGGTGTGTTGTTCTTTTTATTTTTAAGCCAATTTCTACCAAAGAAAGATCCAATGATGCTGCCTTTAACAGGGGTGATGTTCGGTAATATCATCGGGGCTATCAGTAGCTTCTTAGCCTATCGCTTCCAATTGGTTCAAAACGTTTCTTCTTGGCTGCAAGGAAATTTTGCCACCATTATGGTTGGACAGTATGAACTTTTGTATTTGACGATTCCCGTTTTCGGTCTATTGTATTTCTTGGCTTATGAGATCACGATTGCCGGTTTAGGAGAAAGTGCGGCTAAGAGTCTGGGAATCAATTACTTGTTCTTGCGTTTTGCTGTATTTGCGCTGGTGGCGTTTGCTAGCAGTATCGTTTTATTGACTGTGGGGCAAATTCCTTTTTTAGGGATCGTTATCCCAAATATGATCGGCATGGTTTTTGGGGATCATTTGAAAAACAATCTGCTTTTGATCAGCTTTGCCGGAAGCGCGTTCTTGCTATTGTGTGATGTATTGGCGAGAATCGTCATCGCACCTTATGAAATGCCGGTCAGTGTTGTTGCCGGCGTACTGGGTGGCTGCTGTTTCTTGATTTTGCTTCTGGGGAGGAAATTTCGATGAAGAAAAAACTCTTTCTTTTGTTGTTTCTGATCCTTTGTGCATGTGGTGCCTATCTGACCTATAACACCTATGGAAACTGGTCATTTGCTTTTGCATTAAGGGGACGCCGAATCTTGGCTTTTGCCTTAGTTGCAATCGCCATCTCCTTTAGTACCATCACCTTACAGACACTGACAAGCAATCGCTATCTGACCCCTGGAATTTTAGGCTTGGACCAACTGTATGTTCTTGTTCAAACCCTTTGTTTCTTTTTTATCGGAGGAATTCAGATGCTGAGCCAAGAAACAGCAACGATGTTTTTGTTTTCTGTCGGCTTAACTGCCGTTCTAGGTAGCTTCTTAATTGGCTTTTTCTATCAAAAAGCAGTCGCTGGGTTGTTTTTGTTATTGATGGCAGGGATGGTCTGTGGCACGATGTTCGGTAGTCTCAGCACCTTTCTGCAAGTGTTGATGGATCCAAATGAATATGATTTACTACAAGGTCGTTTGTTTGCCAGCTTTGGCAATATCAATACCCAGCATCTATTGATTGCTGCCGCGATCATTTTGCTAGGGAGTATCTGTCTGGTTCTGCTGATTCCAGAATTGAATTTGCTCCATTTAGGAAGTGGGCAAGCCAAAAGTTTAGGTGTATCTGTTCAATGGCTTCATAAAGGTGTTTTATTTTTGATTGCTTTACTGACAGGCACCGCCACTGCTTTAGTTGGTCCAGCAGTTTTTCTAGGCTTTGTGGTGGCAACGATCACCTATCAGCTTTTCCCAACTTATCGTCACGGTTGGTTGTTTTTCGGTGGGAGTTTGATTGGTTTTCTCCTGTTGGTAGGAGGTCAATTCCTAGTGGAACAGGTCTTTCAATGGCAAACGACCATCGGCACCGTGATCCAATTATTAGGCGGTATCTTCTTTATAAGCAAATTGCTGCTGGAAAGGAAAAAAACATGATCGAAACCAAAAATGTATCCAAGAATTATGCAAAAACACAAGTTTTGACGGAATGTTCCATAGCGTTGCCGGAACAGAAAATGATTGCCTTCATCGGGCCCAATGGTGCCGGAAAAAGTACCTTGCTTTCTTTAGTCAGTCGGATGTTGGATCAACGCACCGGTGATATTTATCTGGATGGAACGGAGATTCGTCAATGGAAGTCCAAAGAGCTAGCAAAAAAAATGGCTTTTTTGCAGCAAAGCAATCGCTATGCCGTCAATCTGACTGTAAGAGAGCTGGTGGCATTTGGTCGCTATCCGTATAACCGGGGGCGACAATCGGCAGCAGATGATGGGATCATTGATGACGCTTTGTCTAAGTTATCTCTAACCGAATATAGTGATCAATCGATTCATGAACTTTCTGGTGGTCAGTTACAACGAGTTTACTTGGCGATGATTTTAGCCCAAGATACAGATTATCTACTCTTGGACGAACCGTTAAACAATTTAGATTTAAAACACGCCAACCAGCTGATGAAGCTATTGACAACCTTGGTGGAAGACTATCAGAAAACTGTTGTGATCGTTTTGCACGACATTAATTTTGCAGCACGGTATGCCGATCACATCGTCGCGATGAAAGATGGTCAGATTTTTAAAGCGGCTGACACAGAGGCAGTGATTCAAGAACAACTATTAGAATCATTGTATGAGATTCCAATCAAACTGGTACAAGTGGATGGGCGGCAATTTTGCTACACCTTCCAATAAAAAATATGTTTCAAAGGAGGAAAAAATGAAAAAAATAGCAGTAAGTTTTATGAGTATTTTCGTATTAGCGGGGTTGACCGCTTGCGGCTCGAATAATACAGGGACAACAGATTCAACGGGTACAGCTCAAACCCAAGTAGAAGAAAGTACACAAACGCCGACAGAAGTCGAGATTACGGACAGCAATGGGACTGTCACTGTTCCTTATGCGCCGGAAAAAGTTGTTGTCTTTGACAACAGTGCATTAGATACGATGGATGCACTTGGCCTTGGGGATCGAATCGTTGCTGCCGCAACCAGCAATTTGCCAGATTATTTATCAGCGTATGCGGATGTTGAATCAGCAGGGGGAATCAAAGAGCCTGATTTAGAAAAAATCAATCAACTGCAGCCAGACCTAATCATTATTTCTGGTCGACAACGTGATTTCCAAGAGGAATTGTCTGCAATCGCGCCAACCGTTTTCTTAAGCGTTGACAATAGTGATACTTGGGCATCGATCGAAGCCAACATTACGACCATTGGTCAAATTTTTGGTAAGGAAGAGGAAGCGCAAGAACAACTAGCATCGTTACAAGGTCAGATTGATACCTTGAAGGAGCAAGCGCAAAATGCTGACGAGAAAGCCTTGGTTGTTATGGTAAATGAAGGCAATCTTTCTGCTTTTGGTCCAGGTTCTCGTTACAGTATCTTGTATGACACGTTTGGTTTCCCAGCAGTAGATGAGGAATTAGAGGCGTCGACACATGGACAAAGTATTTCTTATGAGTACTTGCTTGAAAAAAATCCTGATGTCATTTTCGTGATCGATCGGACAAAAGCGATCGGTGGCAATGAAAGCGAAAGTGAATTTGTTGCAAATGAAATTGTTCAAGAAACAAATGCAGGGCAAAACGATCAAGTGATTGAATTGGATGCTGCGGTTTGGTATTTAGCTGGTTCCGGATTGGAGTCGATCCAATTGATGATGGATGATGTCAAGCCAGCCGTTGAATAAATAGGTGAAAAAAATTAAGTAATAAGGGACACGCTTATCAGTTTACTGAGAAAGCGTGTCTTTTTATTCGAACTGTTTCTAGGACCTGCGACTGATTTTTGACAAGTTATCCAGCTTTACTTTACCTGTCGTAGTAATTGATTTATAATTAGTACGACAGATGAAGTAATTTAGGAGGCGATTGCGTGATCTCGAGTGACGGAATTCGCGGCTATAACGACGCAATCATTTTATCCATTCTTTCGAAAGAAGACTCTTATGGATATGAAATATCCAAGCGTATTCGTGAAGGAACAGATGCTTTATATGTGATCAAAGAAACGACGTTGTATTCCGCTTTTACTCGGTTAGAAAAACAAGGATTGATCCGTTCGTATCCCGGAGAAGTGACACATGGCAAAAAGCGGACCTATTACCAGATAACTGCAGACGGAAAAGCAAGCCTTTCGGAGAAACTATTGGAGTGGCAGCAGACGAAGATCGTCGTTGACCAGTTCTTACAAGGAGGAGACAAATGAAAACCATTCATGACTATCTAGACAGCTTATTTTTATCAGTACCCATCACACCGGAAACGAAGAAGGCAAAAGAAGATCTTTTAGCGATTATGGAAGACCATTACTTGGAACTGATTCACCAAGGGAAAAGTGAGCATGAAGCCATCGGTGCGGTGATCAGCGAGTTTGGTTCGGTGGATGAACTGCTGCAAGAGTTAGATGTTTCAAAAGAAGAAGAGCCGATTGATGATTGGTCCGATGCCATCACAGAAGACGATGCGTTTGATTATTGGGGAACTGTGCGGCACTTTGCTTTTTCGTTGTCTTTGGGAATCGGCTTTTGTATCGCAGCTTTTGCAGCTTTGATGCTTTTTGTTAGTTTCTATGCGGAATTATTTGGTGTAATGGTGATGATCCTTTTTATCGCCATCGGGGTTGGTTTTATCATCTCTAGCAGTTTGCACTTTTCCGGTGCTCGTAAACAGTTAGATGATCGTCCGATCAAAAGGGATGCTAAACGAGAAGCCGCTCAGCAACTCGCAAATTATGAAAAAAGTTTTCGAATTGGTCTCGTTTTAGGAATTGGCGCCTGCATTTTTTCGATTGCGCCTGTACTGTTAAGCGAGCTGATTTATTACTCTGTCGAATTCGGTATTGCGCTATTTTTCTTGACGGTTGCAGTAGGTGTGTTCTTTATTATTTATGTAAGTATTATTCGGGCAGGGTTTGCGAAATTGGCTTCGGAAACGTATTTTATTCGCGACGAAGATCATCCCGGTGATCGAGCAACACGTCATAAATATGGCGAATCCGCTGGTAGAGTTACCTTTTTTCGAACAGTCTACTGGCCAGTGATTTTGGTCGTTTACATGCTTTGGTCCTTCATGTTTCATGCCTGGGCTTACTCTTGGGTCATTTTTGTTATTGGTGGTGTTTTAGAAGACTACTTTATCGGTCAGACAAAAGCCAAAAAATAAGAGACATTTCAACCGAGAGTGCTTTCTTTACTTTTAAAAAAAGGAAGACTATAATACGCCTTGTAACTGAATTAAGCAAAAAAGAACGGCGAGAAATGAGATGTTCTCATTGCTTTTTTAAAAGTTCAGAATACAAGAAAAGAGGCAATGGATATGTTAGAAATTCATTATCTGAAAAATGGCAGCAAAGAAGTAACAACAGTTGAATCCCCGGAGCGCTTTCTTGCGAGCCAATACTTGGAAGTCCCACCTTTTCAAGACCATTACCCAGTCGAAGAAGTTTTTCTAGACGGCAAGCGGATCACGTTGAGGGAGCGAACGATCGGTGGATTGTTCAACTATTTCAATACTAAATAAAAAAATTGTCTTTTTCTATGACTCACCTTACTTTGCGAGGAATCATAGGAAGAGGCAATCTTTTTTTGTTTAATTGAGAATAGGAGATGTAATTGAGAATCTAACAGGTAGGAACTTTGCTTAGAAATGATTAGTCAAACTTATTACTATACTCCATTTGCTTTCGATAAAAAATAAATATGCTCATTTCTGAGGATGATAACATTTTTTTTGACTATTTCTGAATAAACTATTGCATTTTGTAGTTAGATATACTAATAATTAATAGAGATTATTCTCAAATAATTATTCTAATTGGAGGAAATGATATGTCATTAATTGGAAAAGAGATTGGTTCATTCGAAGCGAAAGCTTACCACAATGCAATAGCTGTCTCTTATACACATCTAGATGTGTATAAGAGACAGTTTCTGAGGATGATAACATTTTTTTTGACTATTTCTGAATAAACTATTGCATTTTGTAGTTAGATATACTAATAATTAATAGAGATTATTCTCAAATAATTATTCTAATTGGAGGAAATGATATGTCATTAATTGGAAAAGAGATTGGTTCATTCGAAGCGAAAGCTTACCACAATGGAAAATTTATCGATGTTTCATCAGAAGATTTTAAAGGAAAATGGAACGTTGTTTGTTTTTATCCTGCAGATTTCTCATTTGTTTGTCCGACAGAACTTGAGGATTTGCAAGACCAATATGCATCATTAAAAGAATTAGGCGCAGAAGTTTATTCTGTATCAACTGATACCCACTACACACATAAAGCGTGGCATGACCACTCTGATGCAATCAATAAAATCGAATATATCATGATTGCTGATCCTTCTCATGTGATCTCAGAAATCTTTGATGTATTAGACGAAGCATCAGGTTTGTCTCAACGTGGTACATTTATCATCGATCCGGATGGTGTGGTACAAACGGTTGAAATCAATGCGGATGGTATCGGTCGTGATGCTAGTGGTTTGATCGATAAAATCCGTGCCGCACAATATGTCCGTACCCATCCAGGTGAAGTATGTCCTGCAAAATGGAAAGAAGGCGAAGAAACTTTAACGCCAAGCTTAGACCTTGTAGGCAAGATTTAGGAGGCTCTCATGGCATTAGATAAGGCAATCAAAGACCAACTGACGCAATATCTAGCGATGCTAGAATCAGAGGTTGTTTTTGCGGCGACTTTAGGTGAGGATGATTCTTCAACGAAAGTACGTGAATTCTTAGAAGAAATCGCAGAAATGTCGTCAAAAATCACGATTCAAGCTGTAGCAAGTGAACGGACACCAAGCTTTTCGATCAATCGTCCCGGTGAAGAAAGCGGCATCGCTTTTGCTGGTTTACCGTTAGGACATGAGTTCACTTCATTTATTTTAGCGTTGCTTCAAGTAAGCGGTCGTCCGCCGAAAATTGACGAAGCACTACAAAAGCGTATCAAAGCGATCGATAAGCCATTACATTTTGAAACCTATGTCAGTTTGACCTGCCATAACTGTCCTGATGTTGTTCAAGCGTTAAATATCATGGCAGTGCTAAATCCTTCCATCAGCCACACCATGATCGAAGGTGGGATGTTCAAAGAAGAAATTGACAAGAAAAAAATTATGGCTGTGCCAACAGTCTTTCTAGATGGGGAAGAATTTGCAAGCGGCCGTCAAACGATCGAACAATTATTGGAAAAAGCAGCTGGTCCAACGAGTAAAGATGATTTTGCTGAAAAAGAGCTTTTCGATGTTTTGGTCGTCGGTGGCGGACCTGCAGGTGGAAGTGCAGCGATTTATGCAGCGCGTAAAGGTATCAATACTGGGATGGTTGTCGAAACAATGGGTGGCCAAGTGATGGAAACCCTTGGTATCGAAAACATGATCGGTACCCCTTATACCGAAGGACCAAAATTAATGCGTCAGGTAGAAGAGCACATCAACGAATATAAAGTCGATGTCATGAAAGGGCAGCGTGCCAAGGATATTCGTCGCAATGATGTCATCGAAGTTGAATTAGAAAATGGCGCAGTATTAAAAACCAAAACGGCTATTTTAGCAACCGGTGCTCGCTGGCGCAACATCAATGTTCCGGGAGAAAAAGAATTCAAAAATAAAGGTGTTGCCTATTGTCCACATTGTGACGGCCCGTTATTTGCTGGGAAAGAGGTTGCTGTCATTGGCGGCGGAAACTCTGGGATCGAAGCAGCGATCGATTTAGCTGGCATGGCAAAACATGTCTACGTTCTTGAATTTTTACCAGAACTAAAAGCGGACCTTGTGCTACAAAACCGTTTGAACACGTTAGAAAATGTGACTGTTATTACGAATGCCGCAACGAAGGAAATTGCTGGATCCGATCATGTCGAACAATTGACCTACGTTGATCGCGAAACGAATGGCGAATTCACATTAGCTGTGGAGGGTGTCTTCATTTTGATTGGCTTAATGCCGAATACTGAATGGTTAAAAGACCGCATCGTTTTAAACGAGCGTAATGAGATCGTGGTAGACAAACATGGAGCAACCAACATTGAAGGCGTCTTTGCAGCGGGAGATTGTACCGATAGTGTATACAAACAGATCATCACTTCAATGGGTTCAGGTGCTACTGCTGCGTTAGGTGCGTTTGATTACCTGATTCGCTCGTAAGTAGGTAAGTAGCTTATTATTTGATCTAGATCAGAAACGTCTCAGGAGCTTCTAGCAGCTTCTGAGACGTTTTTTCTTTGAGGGGAAGGAGATTTGAGGGAAGTTGACAGCAGGACAGTTTCTATATTACAATGAAAAAAACTCGTTCAAAAAAGAAAGAGGTATATTAATGAGTGTCGTAGGTATCTAATCAGCTAATTAAAACAAATAAGCAAAAACAGACTGTTTATTTGTTGTGCCTGTAGATACCGATAAAAATCGTTATTGATGAATCAGGTGATGGGAGACTATCGCTTTTTTTGTACACTTTTTTGGACGGGGATGTTACCGGGATCCTCAGGCACAAGAAAGGATCACTCATGAAGATACCTCAAGCAACTGAATTTGAACAAATTAAAGAACAAGTAAGTAAAAAAATAATCAGCGATTATGGTAAAGCACGTTTTGCCAATGAAAAACCAGCAGCTACGATCCATTCCGCCCAAAAACGAGTGTCTGAGACAACTGAAGCGATGGCGCTATTAGACGCCGGACGTCAAGTCCCTTTCATGGGGCTGCAGCATGTCTTACATCATACGGAGAAGATTGAAAAAGGCTTTGTATTGGAGCCACAGGAATTGATTGAATACGGAGACTTTTTACGGTCTTTTCGAATCATCCGTCAATTGTTTGAAAAAAATCAATCAATTGCCCCAAGATTGCATCACTATGCTCAGGGGTTGGCCGACTTTTCTGAAATCGCCGAAATGATTTTCCAAAAAATTCGCAATGGTCAGGTAGATAGTAACGCCAGCCGAGAATTACGGAAAATTCGTGGCATAATTGAGAAATATGAGGCCGATTTAAAAAAAGTTTTTGCAAAGTTTTTTAAAGAAAGTCGCTATCTGCAAGAAAACCGTGTGATCAAAAAGAACGACCGTTATACGCTGCCGGTACGTGCCGAATTTCAACAGCAAATTAAAGGGACGATCATCGAACGTTCTAATAAACGCGCGACTGTTTTTATTGAACCAGAGGCAGCTGCCCGTCTGAATGATCGATTGATTTTGGCACAGGCGGAAGAAACGGCCGCCCAATACCAAGTTTTATCAGAATTGACCGGGGCAATCGCCGAACAAATGAATGCAGTATTTGCCTGTCTTGATATTTTAGTGGTACTAGATATTATTTTTGCTCGCGGAAAGTATTGTCGGGAAATCAATGGTCAACCGATAGCAATTACTGAAGAAGAAGTTTTGCTTCTTGATCAAGTCCGGCATCCTTTACTGGGCACTGATGCTGTTCCTCTATCTTTAAAACTAGGAGAAGAGAACCGATGTATGGTCATCACAGGGCCGAATGCTGGTGGTAAGACGGTTGTCTTAAAAACCGTCGGACTCGTTTGTGCGATGGCACATTACGGCTTGTTTCCAGCGCATAATGGCAACAGCAGCGTGCCGTTTTTAAAAAGTCTTTGGATGGATATCGGGGATCAGCAAAGTCTAGAAAATTCTTTAAGTACCTTTTCTGGACACATGTCGAATATTGCACAGATCATGACGAATGCCAGCCGGAACAGTATCGTTTTGTTAGATGAAATTGGCAGCGGGACTGAACCAAATGAAGGGGCAGCTTTAGCGATCGCCATTATGGAATCGATCTATCGATCGGGGGCGTTAATGATCGCCACGACTCATTATGGTGAAATCAAGCAGTTTGCTCTTGATCACCAAGATTTTGAAACAGCGGCGATGGCTTTTGATGCCAAGACCCTGACGCCGAAATACCGCTTGTTGACCAATGCGGTCGGTGAAAGTAATGCGTTTTGGATCGCCGAAAAAATGGCGATTCCTGCTGAGGTCGTGCAAACGGCAAAGGACTATTTAAAGAATAAATCTTATTCTTTTGAGAAGCAGCCTTTTGAGACGTCCAGAAAACGAACCGATCCTCAGGAAACAAAGTCTGAGCACATTTTTCAAAAGGGAGACCAGGTCTTTTCAGCAGAGCATGAAAAACGGGGAGTTTTTTATGAATACTTGGAACAGGGACAAGCGAAGATTTATATTGAGAAACAATGTTTCGTTGTTGCTGCTCGGCGATTGCAACTGCTCACCAAACGAGAAGCACTCTATCCAGCCGGCTATGATCTAGATCAATTATTTTCCGATTTTGCCCAACGTAAATTTACCCGAGATATTGAACGTGGGTCTAAAAAAGCGCAAAAGCAGTTACGAAAAGCAGCGCAAGAGCGTCAGGCCAAACGATCATTGGATTGATCGGCACAGATATATTTAGAGCGGGAGTATAAAATCAAGAAAGCAGCTCTTTTTCGAGTTTTAGAAAAAGAGCTGTCTTTTTTTGAAAATGACCGTTTTTTAATAACGTGTATGATCGAAGGGAATCCAGTGATGGTCGAATGATTTCCATTGATTTTTCTTTAAATATCGGAAATTACTCGAAATATCTAAATTCTTTAAGAAAAGTTAAAGAAAAATAAAAATAACAAAGAATGGGTTGTATCTTTATACGAGGAAGGGTACCATTCATAGTGGATTGAAAATAACATATAACCTTGTTAGGTGAGGCTCCTATACAAACATAAGCTATTGCGCAGAAACGTCGAAAGACGCCAATGTGTAAAACAGGAATTGTCGGATTAAGGCTTTTCATAAAATAGCTAAGAAAGGGAACAACTTTCTTTACGTTGTATAGTGCTAAAACTCGGACGATGAGATTGCTAGCAAAGTCTGACGTCCTAAGAGAAGTGAGACTTTTTTGCTTTTCTCTTTGATGGATGACTAAGCTCAAAGGGCATAATAACTGGTACCGTCTGAACACCTACTCCAAGGCAAGAGGAGTGGAAGCAATGATAGAAAAAAAGAAGATCGATTGGCTGCTGATCATAGCTTATTTGCTATTGAGCCTTATCGGTCTTTTAATGATTTATAGTGCAAGTTCTTATCGTTTATTAACGAGAGATCAGCCGCCAGCAAGCTTATTTATGCGTCAGCTTGTCTTTCTGTTACTCAGCTGGGTGCTCTTTTTCATTATTCAGCGAACACGGCGTGAGATTCTGCTCAGTAAATATTTAGCGATCGGTCTGTTGGCATTTGGCGTCTTTACTTTACTATTGGCACGTTTGCCGTTTTTCGGTGTTTCTGTCAATGGAGCGCAACGATGGGTCTCGATTGTAGGGATACAATTTCAGCCCTCAGAGATCGTGAATGTGGGCATGGTCTTATACCTTGCTCATTACTTTCAATCAGCAAAAACTACCTTGCAGGAAATGAAACGTCCGCTTTTCGTTTTATTTTTGTGCTGTGTGTTGATCCTCATTCAACCAAAAGTAGCCGGCGTGATGATTTTACTTTTCTTGGCTTTTATCATGATTACCACGGTTCAGGTACCCGTTAAACTCACGGCTCTTTTGTTTGGCGGGTTATTAATCAGTCTGTTCTTGGTTGCTATGTTGATCCTCTTTTTAGGAAACAATGATTTATTGCCCCACATGTTTATGCATGTGTATAACCGAATTCGATTAGTGGGAGATCCATTTTCCGACCCATATAATCAAGGATTCCAAATGATCCATTCCTACTATGCTTTGTTCAATGGTGGTCTTACGGGCCTTGGTTTAGGAAATAGCATCACCAAGAAAGGCTTTTTACCAGTAGCAGAGACTGATTTTATTTTCTCCGTTTTAGTAGAGGAATTAGGGTTGATTTTCGGCATTTTTGTCATCGCTTTATTATTCGTAATCATTTTACGTCTGTTTATACGATCAGCGGCAATCGCAAATCCTCAGATTGGCTTAATATTATTGGGAACCAGCACGTTGCTGTTATTACAAACAAGTATCAATATTGCCAGTATTTTAGGGTTGATGCCGATGACGGGGGTACCTTTGCCATTCATTAGTTATGGTGGCTCCAGTTACTTTATTCTTTCATTTGCCTTCAGTTTATGCCTGAAACTAGAACGAGAGGAGGGTATACTTAATGAAGTTCCTCAAACGACATGAAGCAAACTATGCTTTATTGCTGCCGATTTTCCTGCTGTTTTTGTTAAGTATCTGGGTACAACATCAGGCTTCTGTGATGGATGGCAATGATCCTTCAGGGATTGTTTTTCGGCAGATCCTCTTTTGTATCCTTTCGGCGATTGCTCTTTTTGTAACGAGTTTGATTCCTACGAATTTACTCCTCCGCTTTTCTGGTCTTTTGTACTTACTATCACTTGGTTTGATGGCCTCTCTTCATTGGTTTTACGATCAAACGATGTTTGAACAAACGCACACCAAACGGTGGATCAGATTTGGTGCGTTTACGATTCAGCCTTCTGAGTTTATGAAAGTGGCCTTTATGCTCTTTATGGTCTATCTCACTCTAGTCTATGAGAAACGTAAAGCAGAACGAACAATCAAATCCGATTTGATCTATGTTACTAAGATCCTGCTATACAGCTTACCCACATTTTTATTGATGTTTATGCAGCGGGACTTTGGAACGAGTTTGGTGTTTATCGTGATGTTAGGTGCCTTATTCATCATTTCCGGTGTTCATTGGAAAATACTGACCGTCGTGATCGGTTTGATTGCCGCTCTTGGTGCTATTTTGTTGCTACTCGTATTCACGGAATGGGGCAATCGTGTGTTGTTTCGCCTTCACTTTTCACAATATCAATTGGATCGGGTGAGAGCCTGGGCAGATCCACTCGCGTACCAAGATTCCATCGCTTTCCAACAAGTCCGCAGTATGTGGGCGATTGGTTCTGGCGGCTTATTGGGGGCACCTGATACCCATACAACGGTGTATGTGCCGGTTCGGGAGTCAGATATGATCTTTACAGTCATTGGAGAAACGTATGGCTTTTTAGGAAGTACTTTAGTCATCTTCCTTTATTTCTATCTGATCTATCAAATCATTTTTGCTGCTTTAAAAACAAATAACAAAGCATCGGTCTATATTGCGATTACCTATGTGTTTGGTTTGGTTTTTCAAATTTTTGAAAACATCGGAGCGGCGATCGGTTTGCTGCCTTTAACCGGCATTCCCTTACCATTCTTAAGTCAAGGAGGAACCTCTCTGATTGCGATCAGCATTGCTATGGGAATTATCTTTGGGTTAGACAAATTTCCGATAAAAGCCAAAAATAGGTCGTATACATTAAAAGAAAGTAGGAGCTTAACATGAGTAAAACAGCAAAAAAAGGAGTGATAGGCGGAATACTCTGCAGCTGTTTTGCATGGCTGTTTTTCCTCGTTGCATTAGAACCGCGCTGGTTCCAAAGCATCGACAACCTTTTTTCCCAGTTGCCTCAATGGCGGACACCTGCTGTGGAATCGCTTTTTCTCCCACTTGCCAGTACGGCTACGATCATTCCCATAGCTGTCGTTCATTTCCTGTTAGCAAGTATTTTATTTATGCGCAAGCAGCGGTTAGAAAGTCTTTGGTTGATGGGGAATATGATTGTGATCAGTGGTGTTGGTCAAGTGATCAAGAAAGTAGTTGATCGACCGAGACCGGATTTTGCTGACAGTATGGAACGGGCATCAGCAAGTTTTCCGAGTGGACATACATTATTAGCGACCACGTTGATTATTTCTCTCCTCTTTTTCTTGGGGCAAACAGTTCCTGCCAAAAGAGACAAGCGTCACTTTATCCAAAACATGGCCCTATTTCTAGGATTGATCTATTTGTTGCTGATTATGATGAGTCGGTTGCTATTTGGGGTTCACTATCCCAGCGACTTGCTAGCAAGTATTTTATTGGCAAGTGGGATCAGTTATATCACCTATGCTTTCGTCTTTTCAATCAAAAAATATGTACTTAGGGGGAGATAAATTGAGTACAGCAAAAAAACTAATAATCATTTTCCTGGTATTGCTGACCGGAATTATCTCAGCAGGAACTGTCTATGCTGTTAGGGTGTATTTTCAAGTAGAGGATGTTGCCCACTCGATCCATCGTCCAATCGAAGGACGAGAAGAGGCGGAAGTCATCGAAAATGCCGAGCCTCTAAGCCTTCTTTTGTTAGGGATCGCCAATGACTCTCGTCGCAAAACCGATTTTCGCGCCAACACCATCATGGTAGCAACGTTGAACCCTGCCACAAGAAAAACCACCCTCACGAGTATTCCTAGAGATGCTTATGTGGAAATCGTGGGACAAGGGTACCATGATAAAATCAATCATGCCCATTCTTTTGGTGGGGCAAAGATGATGATTGAAACCGTCGAACAATATCTTGATATACCGATCCATCATTATTTCTCCTTAAACATGGATGGGATGGCAGATCTTGTTGATGCAATTGGTGGCATCACGGTTGAAAATGAATTTGCTTTTACTGCTGAGAAAATCGATTACCCAGAGGGGATCCTCGATTTAGATGGCTGGGAGGCGCTTCAGTATACTCGTATGCGAAAGGATGATCCAGAAGGTGACTATGGCCGTCAGCGCCGTCAGAGAGAAGTGACTGAGATTCTGGCAAAAGAGTTAGTTTCACTTTCCAGCGTGATGCGGATTCAGGATCTGCTAACGATCATTGGAGAAAATGGCGAAACCGATCTAACTTTTTCGCAAATGAGTCAATTATTTATCCAATATCAATCAGCATTAGGGACTGTCGAGTCTTACCAAATGGCTGGCAGTGGGTTCACCGGCGATGGCTTCAGAGGAGAATATGGAATTTCCTATCAAGAAGTAACGCCTGAAGAGCAACAGACGACGAGCCAACGTTTAAAAAATGAGTTGTTGATTGATTAACGTCCTGGCTTAGAAACAGAACCAGTTCAATTTTGTTCTTCAAGTATTTCGTAATTAGAGTTGACAGCCGCTTTTCCTCAGGATACTCTTTAGTCAAGCAATGCATTACGGCTTAATAACAAGAGTTTGTTTGGAAAAGAGCTGTCAACTCTATTTCTATTGTTCCACCCTGTCGCTAAGTTATTACAAGGAGGAAAAGTATGAAGATCGTCTTTAAAGACCAATTACCATCTGATTCAAATCAAGTACTCGCTTTGTATGAGGGAGTTGGCTGGAGCGCCTATACTAAAGATCCCGAGCGTCTTTTAAAAGCGTTAGCCCACTCAGAGGTGATCACGGCCTATGTTGAAGAGCAGCTAGTGGGGCTTATCCGTTGCATAACCGATGGACAAACCATTCTTTATATTCAAGATCTATTAGTAGCATCCGAGTTCCAAGGTCAAAAAATTGGTCAGCGATTACTCAAAAAAATGCTGGCGAATCATCCATCAATACTGCAAAAGGTTTTGATTACGGACAACACAGAAAAAACGCGTCATTTTTATGAGGCGTGTGGCTTTTCCTCTGTGGAAGAGCAGCAAATTGCCGCATTTATCTATTCAGCAAAAAGCGAATAAGGAATAAGAAAATCGATGTGTCACTGAGAATATTTTTTTAGTTGCGTTGGGTTTTAAGAAGGAGTGGAGAAAAATGAAGATGCGCTTTGCGTTACTTTTTTTGTGTCTCTTTATTGGTGTTGGCGCTTGTGGAGGAAGTCTATTGGCGTTTAAAAGCATTGAGCCGTTAAGCAAAGGGGAGACATTTGCTGGTTTGGAAGCGGCCATGCTGCAAGGAACACCCTTCACGACCTTCTTAATTCCCGGCTTGTTTTTGTTCGCTATCTTAGGTTTGGGTAATCTGATTGTTGTTTTCCTCTTGCGGCTTAACAAAGGGTACCACGGGGTAATGCTTTTAGGCATGAGTTTAGTTGTCTGGATCATCGTGCAGGTCATCTTATTACAAGAATGGAATGTCTTGCATGTGATTTTCTTTTTGCTAGGGTTGCTCCAGTTTGCTTCAGCAGTCTACTTTGTCAGACGGTTGCATATTCCGTTGCCGTTTTCAGCTCATCAAAATTGATTAGATTCGAGATGTAGAGATGAAAAAAATTAAATTAATTGAAAGTTTGCTATGAAAAACATGGATTTTTGAAAAATTCTTCTTGAAATCATCCTTCGTTTTTAAAATTATGCTAAACTGAAAGAAGTTGAATTACTTTCTAGAATCAGGAGGATTTATTATTGGAGTTTCTTAAAAAATCAAAAATTTTTGCAGGTCTAGTGATCGTCTGTCTCTTAGGGATCGCGGTCTGGATCTATTCAAATATACTGTTTGTCTTTCGACCACTGGAAGCCATCTTTTCTAGTGTCTTTTTACCAGTATTGATTTCAATTTTTATTTTTTACATCTTTTTACCTTTCTTTAATTGGGTAAAAAAAAGAACGAAAAAGAAAAGCATTGCGCTATATTCGACATTGCTGCTGATCGTTTTTGCAGCGTATTTGATCGTTCAGGTGATTGGACCAGCATTAGCCTATGAGATGGGGCGTTTTATCAATCAAATTCCCATCATCATCAATTTGGTGATCGATACTATTGATCATTCTTATTTAGAAGAATTATTTGGTCCTTTTATTGATTCGATTGATATTTCCCAAGCTAGCAACTTTGCCTTACAGTTTATTACCGGGGCAACCAATAGTCTGACGAGTTTGATCTCCATCGTTTCTCATTCAGCGATCGTCTTGTTTACGATCCCACTGTTATTAGTGTATATGTTTAAAGACGGTGAGAAAGTTCCTGATTTTTTGGCAAGTAAGACACCGAAAAACTATCAAGGCTTAATGCGACAACTTTGTAGTGATTTTCATCAAGCAGCGTCAGCGTACATCGGTGGGAAATTGCTGGTTTGTTCTTATGTTGCGGTTTCAAGCTATTTCATTTTTTCTTTGCTAGGCTTACAAAATGCCTTACTATTAGGATTAATTTGCGGCGTTCTGGACATTATTCCTTATTTCGGCCCCTTTATCGGAGCAACACCAGCCTTTTTATTTGCGTTAAGTCAAGACATTCGAACAGCTATTTTTCTGATTGTCGGAATCACGATCATTCAGTTAGGTGAATCGTATCTTGTTTCACCATTAGTGATGAAAAAAGTTTTGCATATCCATCCAATCATTGCGGTTTTCTTATTATTGATTGCCGGCAACTTGCTTGGATTTGTAGGCATGATCGTGGCACTGCCAGTGTATTCGATCGTGATGGCAATGTCTGGTACATTGTTGCGTTTTTTTCAAGAACGAAAATTAGAACGATCTGTAATTGATAAAGATTCATTATAACGAAAATGTTCTACCTTGCTGTTGGAGCGGTCTCCATCAGCAGGTTTTTTTGTTTTTAAGCACTACGTAGCAAGGCCTAAAGACAAATGCTATACTTATTGAAACGAGAAGGACGATAGGAGTGAGGAAATGAAGGTTTTATGGAACGATCAAATCGTTGATCGAGAAGCGGTGAAAATTGACATTGAAGATCGCGGTTATCAGTATGGTGACGGAATCTATGAAGTGATTCGAATCTATAATGGTCGCTGCTTTATGTTAGGGGAGCATATGACTCGCTTAGAAAGTAGTGCGCAAAAAATTAAACTGACGTTGCCTTATACAATTCCCCAATTAACTGAAAACCTTAAGTTACTGGTTAAAACCGAAGGAATCACAGAAGGAGAGATCTATCTTCAAATCACCAGAGGAATCGCCTCTCCCCGCAATCACGAGTTTCCGTCTGCTGGAGCAGTCAAAGGAGTCGTGACCGCAAATGTGATCCCCTTTGAACGACCTCTGGAAATGCAGCATGCAGGGCTATCTGCAACCGTTCTTCCAGATGAGCGTTGGTTGCATTGTGATATCAAATCATTGAGCTTGTTAGGAAATCTGTTAGCGCTAGATCAAGCGATCGAAGCGGGGTTCGATGATGCACTCCTGCAACGAGATGGATGTTTCACGGAAGCTTCGGCATCAAATCTCTGGTTTGTCATTGATGGTATCGTCTACACACATCCGGATGGACGCTTGGTATTACCAGGTATCACGAAAATGAAGGTGCTACAGTTGTGTCAGCAATTAGAAATTCCTTATCGAGAAGAACCTGTCCCTGTTGAGGTACTAAACAACGCGCAAGAATGTTTTTTGACCAATTCTGTCTGGGAAATTGTGCCTATCGTCAAAGTAGATGGGAAATCAGTTGGCGATGGTACATTGGGTTCGATCACGAAACGTTTGCAAGCAGCCTATATCGCTGCTACAAAGAGTATGTGCGAATCCTAGTTAACAAGCAAAAGAAACGATTCAAAAAAACTTTGGCCCACCCAGCATGTTTTATAGCTAGGTGGACCAAAGTTTTTTCTTGGATACAAGTGCAGATTTTACCATTCACTAGGATTCCACAATTTTCCGTCAAGTTCTCCTTGTTTCAATTCGATTCGAATTTCTTGCTGATGAAGCAACTTCTCTAGTTCTTGCAAAAATGCTTTTTCGTGATAGTCAGCTGTTTCTTTTATTGACTGCTCTATCAGTGGCTTCAGCCATTCGTGATCCATCACAGCACCTCCAATTCAGTTAAAGCGTCTTCTAATTCGGTCAATGTTTCATGGTTTTCCTGCAACAGGGATAGCAAAGGAGCAAGCTGCGGTTTTTCAGAAAACAAACGCGCCAGCTTTTCGCTAAACCATTGTTGCTTTTGATCAAATGTAAAGGGAGCCGGCATTGATAACAGTTGCTGATAGGCAATGACAAAGGCTCGTTTCTCTTGTTCTGATTTATACATCAGTTGATCGAGGACAACGATGGGGAGTACCGTCATTTGGTGTTTTTTTGCCATGAGTACCAGTGGGTGCAAAATTTCATTGAAGGTCGTATTTTCTCGGCCGCCTAGCTGAAATTCTTTGGCGGCAACGCCGGTAGAAACGGCGAAACTAATTTCCTTGCCCACCAATGCAGGGGCACATTTTTCCCAAACCGTATCGATCCAAGCTTTCATTTTTGCTGGAACGCTGTACCAATATAGGGGGAATTGTAGAATCAAACGATCGCATGTTTGCAACAGCATCCGTTCATTGGCGAGAGAAAAATCAGAAAGATCATCAAGGAAATGCATGGTGACGTTAGGAAGCTTGGCACTTTCACTAAAGAATCGTTGGGAAAGCGAATTGTGGAAATCCGGATGGCTGGCTACCACTAAAGTTTTTATCATGAGACTGATCATCCTTTCCTATTACATTTACCATATTTTACCAAAAAGAGAAACTAGTCTGCTTTTCTTTTTGTCGAAGTTCTTCTCTTTTAGTTTCGTTTAAGGTACTTCTTTTATACTTGTTATAAGAAAAAGCCAGTAGCGGCTTAAGCGTGATAGAAATGGGGGAATAGAGGATGGAATCAAATGATCCCTTGATGAAAGGTCTAGCAACTATAATAAGGATCGTTGCAAATACAGTGAACTATGTCGAAAATGGACTTGCCAGTTGCAAACAACGAATTGATGGAAAGCGTCAAACGAAAGAAAATGATTACGGCAACGGGCAAGAGTTTACTGAAGTGACTGTCTACAGATGACCGATGCAAAGAAAATAACAAAGATGGCTCACTCCTCAAAGGGTGAGTCCTTTTTTTTATTTCAAGCCATTCATCATCAGTTTGTACTTTTGTTGAGGGAAGGTATAATGAGTAAATGAAGCATAGTGGAGACGGAAGAATGAAGCAATAGTAGGGAGGAGAAGCAGGTGATGAATCATTTATATAAACGAATCCAATACAAAATTCCAGAGCTGAACCGAGTAGAAAGAACGGTCCTTAACTATTGTTTAAGGGCGCCCGAGAAAGTTTCAGAAATGACGGCCGATGAGTTAGCTTCCCAAACGTACACCAGTCAAGCGACGATCAGCAGAATGGCAAAAAAGCTTGGCTTTACCGGTTTTCAAGAATTCAAATTTTCACTGAAGAATTATCAAACTCTTGAAAGAAAATCATCTACTCAAGCTTCTCTTGGCTTATCCCCACTGATCAAGCAAATGATTGACCAGCTGACGACATCCTTATCAATGATTGAAGAGGCTGACTTTCAGCGTGCTGTGGAAATGTTGCAGCAAGCACAACGAATCGAATTTTTTGCTTTAGGGCAAAGTGCGCCGGTTGCATTATCTGCGAGTCGAAAGTTGCGGTTCTTAGGAAAAACGGTTGGCGCTTCAACGGATTGGGATGAATTGACAACCATCGCTAATCAACTATCAAAAAAAGATATGGCTATTTTTATTAGTCATAGTGGGGAAACAATCGGGATGCTAAATTATGCTAACCGGTTGAAACAAAGAGGTGTGCCGATTTTAGCCTGTATTGGTCAATCAACAAGCACGTTGGAAAAGCTTGCCACCTTCTCTTTTTCTGTTGAAATGACAACGATTTATCATCATGAAGTCGATTTGAGCCCACGGATCTCTTTAGCAGCGTTACTGGATATTTTAATTATTCAATACGCCAATCAAATCGAACCAGGACTTGATCCTGAATGACCATTCCATTTTGTGAATGGTCATTCTTGTTTTGGTAACTGTATTGTAAGCCTTCTTGATATCGTTTACATTTTAAGAGATAAAAGTGTTAGGAGGAAATGATATGCAAAAAGGAAAGAAAGCAAGCTGGATGGAAATTTTTCAAGGACTTGGGAAAACATTTATGTTGCCAGTCGCTTTACTCGCATTCATGGGTTTATTTTTAGGGATTGGTAGTTCATTTTCATCTTCTTCAACGATCGACGTTTTCCCATTTTTAGGTGCCTCTTGGCTTCAAGTGGTTTTTCGTTTCATGTCAACGATCGGTGGGTTTGCCTTTAGTTACTTACCCGTCATGTTTGCGATGGCGATTCCTTTAGGTCTAGCACGAAAAGAGAAGGGAGTTGCGGCATTTTCAGGCTTTGTGGGCTATGTCGTGATGCATTTATCCATCAATTTTTATTTACAAGAAACGAATCAATTAGCTACTGCAGATCAACTTCGAGAAGCAGGACAAGAGATCGTTTTTGGCATTCAAACATTATCAATGGGTGTTCTAGGTGGTATTATCGCAGGATTGATCGTTTATAAATTGCATACGCGCTTCTACCATTTTCAATTGCCAGATAGTTTTGCCTTCTTTTCAGGAGCCCGGTTTGTTCCAATCATCACCTCGCTTACTTTAGCTGTGGTCGGGGTGATCATTCCGATGATTTGGCCATTGTTTGCTATGATCATCACAGGAATCGGACATTTGATCCAACAAGCTGGTCCTTTCGGTCCGTTCTTATTTGGTTCAGGTGAGCGCTTATTACTGCCATTTGGGTTACACCATATTTTGGTTTCCATGATTCGCTTTACCGAAGCAGGGGGAAGTCAGCTGATCGATGGTCAGCAAGTCTTTGGGGCGTTAAATATTTTTTATGCGGAATTACAAAACGGTTTAAGCATCTCACCAAGTGCAACGGCGTTCTTGTCTCAAGGGAAAATGCCAACCTTTATGTTTGGCTTACCGGCAGCAGCATTAGCTATGTACCAGACAGCAAAACCTGAGAATCGTTCAAAGATAAAAGGCTTGTTGATTTCAGGCGTCATTGCAACTTTTGTGACAGGAATTACTGAACCAATCGAATTTTTATTCTTATTCATCAGCCCTTTATTATGGATTTTTCATGTCATCATGACAGGTGCTGGATTTATGGTAATGAGTCTATTGGGTGTCACGATTGGAAATACCGATGGGGGCGTGCTTGATTTTCTTATCTTTGGCGTGATGCAAGGCGCATATACAAAATGGTGGCTCGTTCTGATCGTAGGAGCTTGCTGGTTTGCCCTGTATTACTTTGTTTTTAAAACAGTGATCCTTCGCAAGAACTTGAAGACACCTGGTAGAGAAGAGAACAATGATCAAACGAATGAGTTGGAAGAGGAAATGACCTATTCTGGAAAGAGTGGCTACGATGCCCATGGTATTTTGGCAGCTTTAGGGGGAGCAAGCAATATTGATTCTTTAGACAATTGCATTACACGGCTACGCCTCGTTCTAAACGATGGTACATTGGTTGATGATGAACGGCTAAAAAAACTAGGTGCGCTTGGGGTCGTTCACTTAGATGATACGAACGTTCAAGTAATCATTGGAACGAAAGTAACAACAGTCAGAAATCAACTTGATGCGATTCTTTAGCAAAATTGTCAAGTAGTAGGAGTGAAGAAAATGTTTTTTGATGAGCCAATCAATCGTAAAGGAACCCATTGTACCCAGTGGGATTATGTGGAAGACCGTTTTGGTGAAAAAAACTTGTTGCCATTTACGATTTCCGATACGGATTTCAAGGTGCCAGCTGCAGTTGAAGCGGCACTTATCAAGCGGATGCAGCACCCGGTATTTGGGTATACACGTTGGAATCATAATGAATTCAAGCAAGCGGTCTGCAAATGGTATTCTGAACGCTTTAAAAGTAGGATCGACAGCGATTGGCTGGTCTACAGTCCTTCCGTCATGTATAGCATCAAACTACTCGTCACCTTACTCAGCAATCCAGGAGATGGGATCATTATTCAGACGCCAGCGTATGATGCGTTTTATAAAATGATCAAAGAGAACAAAAGAAAAATCGTACCTAATGCACTCATCTATGATGCCAACTCGTATCGCATTGATTTTGAAGAGCTAACAAGATTGATGGCACAGCCTGAAAACAAAGTTCTTCTCTTATGTAGTCCTCATAACCCAACTGGGAGAGTCTGGCAAAAAGATGAGTTGCAACGAATGATCGAATTGGCGAAAACCCATGATGTATTTATCATCTCTGATGAGATTCATATGGATATTGTAAGAAAAGGACAAAGGCATCAACCAATCATTGATTTGTTGCAAAAAAAAGTAGCCCTTGTTACTTCGGGTAGCAAAACGTTTAATTTCCCAGGGTTGATTTATTCTTATGGAATCATTCCTGATTCCAAGTTGCGTGATCGCTTCTTAACTCAGTTAAAAGAAGCCGATGGGTTGAGCTCCACCAGTATTTTTGGCATGACCGCAACGATTGCTGCCTACGATAATGAAAGTAAGTGGGTGGATCAGCTCAATGACTATCTGGATGATAACATTGCTTATGTGATTGCTTATTTACAGGAATATCATCCAGAACTCGTGGTCACGAAAAGCGAAGCCACGTATCTTATGTGGATTGATTGTACAGCACTGGATTTAACGATGGTGGAATTGCAGCAACGAATGATTCGTAAGGGAAAAGTCGCGATTATGTCAGGGGAAATCTATGGGAATGAAGGGAGAAATTTTTTACGCCTAAACGTTGGCTGTTCGCGAGAAAAACTCATTGATGGATTGAACCGATTCACATTGAGTTTGACATAACAAAAAAGAACCCACTGAGCAATCAGAAAGATCCTGTATTCTTTCTGATCGCCAGTGGATTTTTTAGTCTTTCGTCCTGTGGGGAGTTGATGTAGTAGTAGCGGGGATTGGTTCAACGACATGGAAATAGCCTTTTTTGTCTTGAATGATCAGCATATCTTGCTGACTCTGGCTTTTGATGATTTCACCTTTAACAATTTCGTTGGTGACAGTCCGATAAATACTTGCAGTCATGCTCATTCCTCCCAACGTTTTTTCCCAACTGGTCTTCAATAGGGGGACCAGTACAAATCAATTGCTTGATTTGTACCAGCAAGGAAAAAGAAAACGAATTGGTATCTTTAGTATAGGAGAGCAATGTTTAGATTGCTGCAATTCCATGTAAAGTTTTTGTTAATCCTTTTATTTTCAACGATTGACTAATCGGCTAAAGAAAAACGCAAGGCCATTTTATTACTGCCAGACTCCACCATTTTTCCTAGTAACGTTGTTGCATTTTTTAAATACAGTTCGGCCATCTCAGCGTTGGCTTCTTCAAGCAGACGAGTAGGCTCCTTTTCAGCGGAAGCTTTACGATCAGTTTCTTGTTGGATGCGGCGACAAGCCGCCATCGTTTCCATTTCAAAACGGTTGGCAAGATCACTATAGCGATCGTAGTCGCTGTCCCCAATCAACGCCAAGGTGCGTCCTAACCAATAGCTATTTGTTGGATCGTAGGTCTTTGTCGTATCACAATAGCCAAGTGGGGTCTTAGTGATAGCTGCATAAAAGGGCACAACGCCGTTGAAGGTATTGGGGCCAAAGGCGAGCCAATGAATGCCAGCGATTGCTGCAGGCACGTGGTTGCGGATCTGCAAAATATGGACT
Source organism: Enterococcus sp. 4E1_DIV0656 (assembly GCF_002140695.1). Lineage (NCBI taxonomy): Bacteria > Bacillati > Bacillota > Bacilli > Lactobacillales > Enterococcaceae > Enterococcus > Enterococcus sp. 4E1_DIV0656. Next base: position 2,691,329 of record NZ_NGLF01000001.1, read on the forward strand.
TGCTGGTTGCGATTAAGAGCAATCGATCGAAATTGTGTTTTTTGTGTCTCGGTCCCTGTACCGTAAGGGTCAAAAGGCGTATTTTGGAAGTGGGAGCTCAATGCCCATTTTACATCTTCCACGGATAGCTTTTGTTTTGGGTAGCATACAAACGGGAGCTCTTGATCGATCGGTTCAGCAACTGTTCCGCTAAAGTGTTTTTGAATGTACCATGCCCGCGGGTTGTTGTAACGGGTATCTTTTTCTGAGGAGCTGCCAAAAATATGGCGTAGATTAATGCCTTCAAAATCAGGATTTAATTGATAGTCTTCAATCAACTGTTCGAGATCCTGCGAACACAACGTCATTTCTGAGGCGAAATCGAAGTGATCAATGTTTAAGCGATTGGGTGCCACGACATAGGCATCATCTGGTATGCGAACAGCTGCCCAGTGATGTCCACCGATGGTTTCCATATACCAAATTTCCTCGGCATCAGAAAACGCGATCCCGTTGGCTTCGTAGGTCCCATAGGTTTCTAAGAGTTCCCCTAGGCGAAGAACACCTTCTTTAGCGGAATGAATGTAAGGCAGTACAATGCTGACGAAATCAGCTTCCCCGATACCATCTTCCACATATGGATCAATGGCCAAAACGCGTGAATTGGTCGTAATCGTTTCTGTCGCAGTCATGGCGATATTTACTTCATTGATTCCTGAAGCTGCCCAGACTCCTTGGGATTCATCTGCTTCAGGTGTCGAAGTATAACGTAAGGGATCCTTAGGTAAACGGATTCGACAGCCGCTTAAAACGGCGTAAAATTCATTTCCTTGCTGTTCTGGAGTGATGACGACGAATTTTTGCGGTTCCGAACCGCTCCCTGAATCTTCATTACGGGCAATCATGGTCGAGCCGTCAATCGATGCTTTTTTTCCTACTAGTAAAGTGGTACAGGACGCTTTTTTTCTATCCATCTTTCCAACACTCCTTCATTTCTTCTTACGAATGATTGAAGCTAGTATACCCATAGTCACATGGATTTACAATGCTTTCTATAGAGGGGAACAAAAAAATTTCGCCTTTTTTATTTATTTTTAGTACAATAAGGTGTTGTAAAAAAAATCAAAGGAGCCATTATTATGAAGAAAACAGTAATTTTTAGTTATATTTTTTTACTAAGTCTGGTTTTTGCCGGATGTGCCAAACCATCGATGGATGCGGGTAACTCCTCTAGTGACTCTTCGTCAGTCCAACAAAATGCCGAAGAGCGCACTGCCCAAATCAGCTTCAATAATAAAAGTGAAGAGCAAGACCAGGAGATCGAAACCAAAACGGTCACTTTTAAAGAAGGGGTTTCTTTGATGACTATCATGAAAGAGAACTTTGACTTGGAAGAAAATCAAGGGATGATCACCAGTATCGACGGTTTAGCCCAAGATGAAAAAGCTGGCTATTATTGGACATATACGATCAATGATGAAATGATTACGACTGGGGCAGATGATACCTTTTTAGGAAACAACGATAAAGTGGTTTTCACCTATGAAAAATTCGAATAAACCACTTGTATTTGCTGGAAAAGAAATTGCTTATTTAGGGTTGCTTGTAGCAGCAGCCGTCGTCGGCAGGACACTTTTTCAACCTTTACCCAATGTTCAACCAATGACGGTGATCTTTTTATTAGTAACCATCCATTTAGGTCTTAGTCGTGGATTGATCGTTTGTCTGCTCTCGATGCTGATTACCAATTTTTACATGGGAATGGGGGTATGGACGATTGCCCAATTGATTAGCTATGCCGTCGTAATTTTTGGAATGTATCTATTATCAAAAAGCAAACTGTTTATGAAAAAGTTGTATTTACAAGTCATTTATAGTGTATTTGCAGGTTTTGCGTATGGCTTTGTGATATCTTGGATCAGTGTCAAGCTTTATGGGTTTCCTAGCTTTGGGGCTTACTATTTTCAAGGAGTGAGCTTTGATGCGTTGCATGCAGCGGGGAATGGCATCTTTTATTTGATGCTGGCACCGATTTTTCTGCGACTTTTCCAACACTACTATCCAAATAAAGACAGCGAAGGGCACTAAGCGCCTCGCTGTCTTTTTGCTTGACTCAGCAGTCGTGGTGACAAAAACGTCTATGTCTAGAGGAAAAGTCTTTGATGATCAAACGTGTTGAATGGGGCTATGTGAGGAAACAAGCAGGCATATTGTTGTGCAAAAGCGTTTTCTGCAGGTATCCTTAAGGTAGCTAAGGAAGGATGTGGCTTTTGATGAAATGGATCGTGAAAAAAGATGATTTAGAAAGCTACCGTGCGAAGTTCCATGGAAAACTGGCTGGTTATGCCGAGGAAGCCAAAATGATTGCCCTGCCAACACCAAAGTATTTTATCGTGGTGGTTGACGAAGAAAAAATCCACTTGATTCAGTTAGATCTGCAATTTCATGAAAAAGGGATGCAGACAATTATGATCCATGAGATCACAAAATTACAACTAGGCGGTGTGGTAAATAAAAAAGTTCAGATTCAGACACCTTCGTCCACTGTCAAATTAATGATCAAACCGTTGGCGATCGGTATCAAAGAGGAGCAAAAAGCCTTGATCGATCGGTTTACCAGAATGTCGCGATAAACATCGGAGGAACACGCGGGAAAAATCAGCTGGATTTTTTCAGAAAAAAAGCAAGGGCAGTTGTCTGCACTTGCTTTTCGTGAGTCCTGTTATTCTGGCGTACCGACGATTTTAATAAATTCATCGATATTCTTGATCTTCATATGTTTGATCACTAACTGTTCCCGCTTGTTCCATTTTCCTTCAACTTCTAATTGGTATTTATTTAATGGAAGGCGTAAGACATAGCTGGCTAAGTAGCGATCCTTAATAATGCAATTTACGATTTTGTGGTCTTCTAAAAGTTGGATACCTGTCAGCATCATTGGCGTTTCTTGAAAAACGCGGCTATTGACTAACAATCCAGTGTGGGTTTCGTTCATGGGATCTTCCTTTCTGATAAACCTGGGATAAATCATCTTTCTGTCTGTTATGTTACCTGATTTGCATCAGAAAGGCAATTCCTATAATAAATCCTCGTTATTATAGGTCAAGCACAAAGAAAGGAGGGAAACGACATGGTTGGGTATAATCGTTTCTCAAATGAGTTTCAAAAGGCTTCGAAAGAACTCCGTGAAGGGAAGAAGTCCAAAAATGCCAATAAGGGGCTGCGAACCCGACAAAAAATCGCTGCTGAAAAAGAGCAAAAAGCACAAAATGCTTTTTCGACTGGTTTTTTGATCGGTTCCTTCAGAGAGTTATTCCGCAAAAAATAAGCAAGTTCCGCTGCCAAAGCGGGACTTGCTTTTTGTTAATGACTTTAGTCAGTTTCGTTCGCGTAGTGTACGAAACAAAAAAAACCGCGCATTTCTACGCGTGGACGAAATAGCTTTAGCGATAAAAAACTCCTTTCGATATACTAATAGTGGCTACCAACCGCATATCAGATCGAAAGGAGTTTTTTTATGTCTAACGACGATAAAAGTTTAGCACATACCAGATGGAATTGTAAGTATCACATAGTCTTCACCCCGAAGTATCGACGAAAAGTGATTTATGGAAAGTTAAGAGTAAGTATTGGTCAGATATTAAGAAAATTGTGTGAGATGAAGGATGTTGAAATCATTGAAGCTCATGCCATGCCTGACCATATTCATATGTTAGTAAGAATACCACCAAAGATTAGTATTTCTAGTTTTATGGGCTACTTAAAAGGACGAAGTGCAACCTTAATCCATGAAAAACATGCGAATTTGAAATATAAGTATGGGAATAACAGCTTTTGGTCCAAAGGATACTACGTGAGTACGGTTGGGTTAAATCAAAAAACAATCGAAAAATATATTCGAGAACAAGAAGCAGATGATCGAATAAGAGATAGTATAAGTAAACAAGAGTATGTAGATCCATTTAAATAGTTAAAGAGAGATAGGGCTGTGAGCGGTTGGTGGTCATTTAAAAAGCCCCTTTTAAGGGGCTAGCGAGTGGTGAGCCCTTCTAGGGCTTTTAAAAAGCCACCCGTTTCACGGGTGGATATTTACTTAGAATAAATAATTGAAGAAGACACCATTGAGAAAGGAAAAGCTTAGATAGAATAGAAAAAGTGTTACGATATCCAGCGGTAAACCTTTTAGAATTGGCGGAATCGTGGCAATTTGATTCCGTGTATGAACCCCTGACAAAGCACAAGAAAAGAGGAAATACATGCCTACAGCAACAAATAAATTGGTTAAATAATCGGTATAGGGAAATTGGGTCACGGTGGCGATCGTCAGCAAGAGAACATTGACTAGGAGCGTTTTTTTTAGATCAGTCGTCAAGAAACGGTTTTTTGCAGGAACGATCAGTAAACACAAGCCCCCCGCAATCAAGGCGATGATGGCAGCACTTACCAAGTTGGTGACCACTTGATTGCCATAGACGAAACGATTTTGAAGTAAAAGATAAAAGCTTAACCCACTGAACAAGTAAGAGACCGCAATGATCCCTGAGAGGAAAACCACCCGTGTCGTCACGTTCGGTTTTTTCTCTTTGACGGTCGGTGCCAAATTTTGACAGGCGTAATTTGTGAGTAGAATGACTAGAAAGACCACTAGCCGATTGGCGATCATCATAAGGAACCCTCCTTTTTTACGATTTAGCTCATGATTTTAAGGTTGAACGGGGTCTTTTTTCCTTCCCCTAATATGCGAAGGCGTAAGAAGCGATCAATAAGTGGGGTGAAACAATTCATGATCAAGATGGCATAGCTCATGCCTTCATTTGTAAAACCAAAGAAACGGAAGAGCACAACGAGGAGGCCAACGCCTAAGGCAAAAAGATTTTCTCCTGCTTTTGTTCCTGGTGTCGAAGAATAATCAGTCGCCATATAAATCGCACCCAACATGGCACCACCACTGATGATATGACCGATGACCGTTTGCCAACTGCCAGTAAAAAGTCCTTCTGGACCAAGGATAAAAGCAAAGAGCCCGATCGTCGCAAAGATAATCAGTGGGATACGAGGGGAGATGATTTTCTTGTAAACGAGAAAAATCCCACCCAACAGTAAAAGTAAGGCACTGGTTTCACCGATTCGTCCTCCGGTAAATCCTAAAAAGGCATCCACTAGTTCAGAGCCACTCAACGTTTCTCCTGCTTTCATGACAGCTAATGGTGTGGCACCAGAAACAACATCGTTCGCTGTAGCCTGCGAAACGACATCAGGTGCGATGCTGCCAAAAGGTGGATCAGGCCAACTGATTAGAAACATTTGGTTATAAAACAAGCCAATCAACAGGGCTCGACCGCCGAGGGCTGGATTTAGAAAATTATAACCAATACCGCCAAAAAATTCTTTGACGATGATTACGGCAAACGCCACCCCAATCACGGGAAAATACCAAGGTGCGGTTGGTGGGAGGTTCATCGTTAAAAGCAAGGCCGTCACGACGATGCTTAAATCTAAGCGAAACGGCCGTTTGACAAGATAGGACCAAAGTCCGTCGGCAGCAAACGCCGTGGCTAGTGCAATGAAAAACAAGCCATAAACTTTCAATCCAAAAAGGTAGCCAGAGAATAAAACTGCTGGCAGCAAGGCTAATACCACACACCCCATGATTTTAATGGTCTCGTCATTGCTGCGAATATGGGGGCTTGGGGGTGTTTCTTGATTTTTCCTTTGCTGAAAGAGACGTTCGCTATCGGAATCCTTGTAATAATCAGGCACTTTCCTTCGCCTCCTTTTGCAACTGGGCAACTTTGCCTTTTGCGGCAGTGATATTGGCAGCTAAGGAACGTTTAGCTGGGCAGACGAAGGTACAGGCACCACAATTGATACATGCTTCTGCCAATAATTCTTCACACTTTTGATAATCCCCCGCTCGATAAAACTGATCGATCTCCATTGGCATGAGGCGCATTGGACAAGCTTCGACACATTTGTTGCAGCGAATACAGGGATTTTCGGCATAGAGCCAATCGGTTTCTTCATTAAAAACAACGATGCCGTTGCTGCCTTTGGTGACCGGAACTTTCAAGGTTTTGACGGATTTTCCCATCATTGGTCCACCAAGAATCAATTTGCTGGGGGCTCCTTGAAAGCCGCCGGCAAAGTCGATCAATTCTCCTGCGAGTGTTCCTAACGGATTTTTGACGATGCAGGGATTTTGAACATCGCCGGTAACGGTTGTATAGCGTTCAATCAACGGTTTGTCATAACAGACCGCTTCGGCGATGGCAAAGCTGGTGGCAACATTGATCAAGACGATACCGATATCGGCAGTCAAACCACCTAACGGCACCTCTTGATCGGTCAATAACTCTACTAACTGCTTTTCACCACCGGTTGGATAAACAGTTGGGACAGTAACGACTTCTATCGTGTCATCCTCTGCACTTGCGGCTTGCATGGCTGAAATGGCTCTTGGTTTGTCATCTTCGATGCCTATTATGATTTTTGGACCATCCAGTAACTTTTGGGCGATCTTTGCACCGTGAATGATTTTCTGGGCTTCTTTTTGCATTAAGAAAGCATCACTGCGTAAGAACGGCTCACATTCAGAACCATTTAAGATCAAAGTATGGATTTTTTTGGTTTCATCAATACTGAATTTGACATGGGTGGGAAACGTTGCACCGCCTTTGCCGGCGACGCCGCCTTGACGGATTTTGTTGAGGATGGTTTCGTTAGCAGCAGATTGCCAGTCGAAGGGGGCTGACAAAAAATCATTTTGATAAGCATAATCATTTTCAATGATGATGTTTTTTCCTTCTTCATTGTTTTGATTCGGCCAATCGACCATGTCGACGATTTTACCCGAAACAGATGCATGAATTTTGGCAGATACAAACGCATCTGACTCAGCGATCACTTGCCCTTGCTTGACGTAATCACCAACGGAAACAATCGGTTCCACCGGAGCACCAATATGTTGTGCTAAAGGGATAAAGACCATCGTGGGTGAAAAGGTAAGAATTTCATCTTGTTCGATCATTAATTTTTCTTTTAACATTTTTAATGGGGGACTTAGTGAAATACCGCCAGTAAATGTTCTCATAACCAACACTCCTTTCTCTCCTAAGTTTATTCTAGCATGCCATAAGGAATCACAAAACCCAAAACGCTTACATTTCACAAGAAAAACTTCTTTCGGTTGACATATGATTGTTTATTCATATATAATAAGTCTATAAATATGATTGATCGTTCATATGATAGATGGACTAGAGGAGGTTTTACTGATGGCTGAACATACTTGTCAACATGATCACACAAAAACGGAGGGGCATTCTCATACTCACGATCATGGGACTCTCCCACGTAACATTTATTTTGTAGGCTTACTGCTCTTTATACTGGCACTTTTTGTTCCGAACCAATGGGTGAAAGATGGGTTTTATTTTGCTGCGGTTTTATTAGCAGGTTATCACATTTCGTGGGAAGGAATCGAGGATACCATAAAGAGTACCAGAGCCAATCGGCGATTCACACCGAATGTACATCTTTTGATGTTGTTGGCAGCGATTGGTTCCATGGTCATAGGAAATTTTAATGAAGCAGCTTTGTTGATTTTGATTTTTGCAGGCGCTCACTTCTTAGAAGAATACGCCGAGGGACAAAGTCGAAGAGAAATCACCAATCTTCTCAAATTGAATCCCACGGAAGCCCGTTTGATGGGTCCGGATGGGAAAACCAAAAAAATTGCCGCTTCTGAGATAAAAAAAGGAGATATTTTGCAAGTGCTACCTGGTGATCAGTTAGCAACAGATGGCGTAATCCTTTCTGGAACGAGTGCCATCAATGAAGCTTCGATCAATGGGGAAAGTATTCCTCGAGAAAAGACTACAGGAGACGAAGTCTATGGGAGTACGATTAATGGAAACGGCACATTTTTGATGGAAGTCACGAAAGACAGCTCTGAAACAGTCTTCGCAAAAATTCTTTCAGTGGTGGAAGCGGCGCAATCAAATCAATCACCGACCGAAACACGAATCAAAAAAATCGAACCAATCTATGTAACAGTTGTTTTCATTGCAGTTCCTTTGTTCATTTTGACTGCACCGTTTCTCTTTGGTTGGGATTGGTATACAAGTTTTTATCGTGGGATCGTAATGATGATTGCGGCTTCTCCTTGTGCTTTAGCGGCAAGCGCCGTCCCTGCTAGTTTATCGGCGATCTCGAATCTAGCGAAAAAAGGGATTCTTTTTAAAGGGAGCAATTACTTGACCAATTTCGCTCAGATCAAAGCGGTGGCTTTTGACAAAACGGGAACTTTGACCGTCGGAAAACCTACAGTCACGGAAGCCGTTTTCGCTGATACGATCGATCGAGCAGAGGCAGCAGCGGTCATCGTTTCGATGGAAAAGCAAGCCAACCACCCATTAGCAGATGCGATCGTTACTTATTTCGAGAAGACAGAGAAAATACGAGAAATCGAACAGTTGACTGTCACAAACGAGATTGGTTCCGGTTTAGGTGCCGTCGCAGGAACAAAAACCTATCGATTAGGAAAAAGAACCGAAAACACCCAGTTAACAGGTTTGATGGAGCAACAGTACCGTCAATTGGAAGCGCAAGGAAAAACAATGGTCGTGTTTTCCATCAACGAAGAGGTTACGGCGATCATCGCATTGATGGATGAGCCGAACGAACAGGCAGCTTCTGTGATTCATTATTTGAAAAATGAAGGTATCCATACTGTTATGATCACCGGAGACAGTGCTTCTGCTGGTGAAGCAATCGGTCAGCGCTTAAAGGTTGACCAAGTGGCTGCCAATGTTTTGCCTGAGAACAAAGCGGAAGCGGTACGAGCACTCCAAGAAGCATACGGACAAACCGCCATGGTGGGTGATGGTATCAATGATGCCCCTGCACTTGTTCAAGCAGACATCGGCTTTGCGATGGGGGAAGGGTCAGATGTTGCGATTGAAGTAGGAGACGCAGTGATCATGAAGAATGATCTTTCGCGTTTTGCATATGCCTATCGCTTAGCGAAGAAGATGGATCGGATCATTTGGCAAAATATTTTTTTCTCCATGTTTATCGTCGCGTTATTAGTCGGCTTGAATCTATTCGGCATGATGAACATTGGGTTGGGGGTATTTGCCCATGAAGGCAGTACATTGATCGTATTGTTTAACGGATTACGTCTTTTGCGTAAACTACCAGAAGCATAAAAAAAGCGGCTATCGAAAGATAGCTGCTTTTTAATGACTGAATTGTGTCGAAGTTGGAAAATCAAAGGCATCGATTTTTTGTAATCGATTTTCGATCCTTCTTAGAATTCCTTCAGAGGATTCTAACGGTTTGATTGCATGATAAGCAGTCAGCAATAGGACTTTTTCTTTAGCAGGACGATTTTCGATGCGATAGATATTGGCTAATCGTTCAACATATTCGTAATGACTATAGTCCGTTTTATTGATCAAGAAGTGCAAGAGATCTTTTGCTTTCGCATAGTCTTCTTGAAGATAGAAACTGATCGCTTCACGATACAATTTGATATCGAGTTCTTCGATTTGTTCTGGATTCGCTTTTAACGCACGCCACTCATTGATCGAGATTTTTCGTACGACTTTGCCAGTTGCATCGGTCAAAAAAATTACCGGCACATCATTTGGATGTTTTGCTTCTTGCTTAATTTTCTTCATGTCGCACCTCCCGCCTCTCAATGGACTGACTGTTTGATATCTCCTATTTTAAAAGGAATAGCGGGAAAAGTCTACATGTAGATGTTAGATTCGTAGAAAATTTTAAAACATTCTCATTTATTAGGCTCTTTTTCGTTGAAAATGATTAATAGCGTCGGATGCCCCCATGAAAATCAAGATACCGCCAAAAATTTGGAAGAACAGTAGCCAAGTGGCGAATGGATTCAATACGAGAACGAGTCCAGCAGCAATAATCAAAAGACTGATGATTAAGCTCGTGATGTAAGGTAAACCAATGCGTTTTTGGTTAAAGCTTGCCATTAAGCGGGTGCATCCGCTGATGGTGATCATAATCCCTAAGAAAAATGGCACGATGGCAAGTAATCCTTTAGCAAAAACTAAAATCGCAGCTGCAGCAATCAACAGTAAGATACCAGAGACCGACTGCACATTGCGATAGCCCTTTTGTTTTTCTTTGTAGCTCGTATACAAGCTGATGATTCCTAGACATGCGATGTATCCGGCAACGAGATAAACGATCGTGTTGAAAACAGATCGTGGTGCAATCAAGATAATGAAGCCGAAGACGATATATACGACGGCACGAAGCAAGTCATAGCGTTGTAATTTATCAAAAAATGCATTCATGATAATTCCTCCTTTTTTTCTTATTGTACCGAATTCTGGTGAAAATAGATATCAAAAAACCTAGGAAATAGGCTAAGCCTTTTGTAACAGATCATTTTTTGGTAAAATAGGGAAAAGAAAACAGAACGGAGAGTTTTATGAGTGGGTTAACGCTATTGATGTGTGCCTTTACGATCGTTTTGTACCTCTATTTATTGCTGGTACGCAAAGAGATTCACTTTATTGCTGTTGAGCGCAAACTAAGCAAAATCGCTATTACGATCTTTTCAGTAATGATTATCCTATCCATGTTGATGATGGATGACCAATTGGATAATCAGGTGCGAGGAATCGTTTCAGGTTTTGTCTTTTTAAGCTTTGTGCTAGACAGCCGCGGGTTAGCCCTAGATCGAATTATTGTCCATCCAATGAGTATTAAAGGGGTACTGTACCAAGACATTGATCGGGTCGTATTATTTCAAGAAAAGGAAGGGCAGCCCATCAAGATGAACTATTTTCGAAAAGGGATGCGGGGACCATTAATGAAATTCAAACAACCGTTAGCTGAATTGGTGGTATTTTTGTCGGAGCACTTGAATGAAGGAACACCGATCGATATTCTGGTCGATCATGATCAAGGAAAAAATGACTAAAAGACCCTTGATTGCTGCCGTATGTGGCCGTAATCAAGGGTCTTTTGTTTAAAAATCGGGAATCGTTTTTAATGGAAAACGCGGAAACGTTCGTCATCATTTAAAAATTCTTTTTCATTTGGTTCGCTTTGTTTTGAACCAAAAACTAATTGGGCCCGCAGCTGCCAATTTTCAGGAATTGACCATTCAGCTACAACAGCATCATCAATTACTGGATTATAATGTTGTAAGTTGGCGCCTAATCCGGCTTCTTCTAAAGCTACCCAAACATTCGCTTGGGCAATCCCATTCGATTGTTCTGCCCAGACCGGGAAGTTATCTGCATAAAGGGCAAATTGGTCTTGCAAGTTCTTAACGGTATCTGTGTGAATAAAGAATAGAACGGTTCCATAACCTGCTTTAAAGCCAGCAAGTTTTTGTTTCGTTGCTTCAAACGCCTCCGGTGGTGTCAATGGTTCTAAAGCAGCCTCCGTTAACGTCCATAATTTTTCGTGGGCATCGCCAAATAAAATCACGGCACGTGGCGATTGTGCGTTAAAAGCAGTTGGGCTGTTTTTTACTGCTTCTTTCACGATGGCTTCGATTTCTGTATCTGAGAGTGAAACATCTTTGCCTAATCCATAGATTGAACGGCGCTGTTTGATCGTATCAAGAAATTTTGTCATAGTATTCCCACCTTTTCTATTGTCATAGAATGAAGTATACATTCTTACTTAATGTTAGTAAAACAAAATGCTTTGTAAGAAAAAAATCAGGCAAACGCGCCTGACTTTTTTTCTTACTGGGCATCAATGGCGATAAATTTGACAGTCACGTATTCTTCAGGACCATATTTGCCGTTTTCACGACCAAAACCGGAATGTTTGACGCCGCCGAAGGGAGCCGCTGGGTTTGAGATCGCAATGTCATTGACCCCAACCATCCCATATTGGAGGTTTTGGGCTACATCCGAGATTGTTTGCAGATTCGTTGAAAAGAAGTAAGAGGCTAATCCAAATTCCGTATCATTTGCCGCGGCGATGACTGCTTGTCGATCCGTAAATGAGATCAATGGAATCACGGGTCCAAAGGTTTCTTCATAGTAAATAGTCATGTCAGGAGTGATGCCGTCGATGACCGTTGGTGCAAAGAAGTTGCCTTTTTCGTATTCACCTTCAGTAAGCTTCTTCCCACCGAATAAGACTTTAGCCCCTTTATTTACCGCATCTTCCAGCTGGTCGATGATTTTTTTAACGCCTGCTTGATTGATCAAAGGACCAACGGTGGGGTTCTCTAAACCATTACCAACAGTTACGGCTTCCATTTGCCCTAATAGCTTTTTAGTAAAGGCTTCTTTGATGGATTCTTCGACAAAAATTCGATTGGGGGATGTACAGACCTGACCGTTGTTGCGGAATTTTGCTGCAATTAATTTTTCAGCAGCTAAATCTAAATCAGCATCAGCAAAAACAAGAAACGGGGCATGGCCGCCTAACTCCAATGAAACTTTTTTCAGAGTTGGTGCAGCTTGTTCGTATAATTTCATCCCAACTTTCGTGGAGCCGGTAAAGGTGATTTTTTTGACTTGTTTGTTCTCAGTCAATTCTTTCCCGATTTCAGAAGAATCCCCTAAGACGATATTGACGACTCCGTCAGGAAGGCCCGCTTGTTGAAAAAGTTCACCTAAAGCCAATGCTGATAGGGGTGTTTCTTTAGATGGTTTCATAACAAGGGTACAGCCAACTGCCATGGCAGGAGCGATTTTTCGAGCAATCATATTGGAAGGAAAGTTCCAAGGCGTGATCGCACCAACAACACCGATGGCTTCTTTTCGCACCAGCCAATGATTGTGTGCAGGAGCTGGAATCACTTCGCCGTAGACCCGTTGTGCTTCGGCGGCATTCCAACGGAAATTGTCTACGTTGGATTGGATTTCTGCCTCTGCCTCCTTTAATGGTTTTCCTTGTTCCATGCTCATAATTTTTGCCAAACGGTCGCTTTCTTGTTCCATTAAATCAGCAATCTTGTTCATCAAATCGGCTCGTTCTCGAGGCGAACGTTTTGACCAATCTGTGAAGGCTTTCGCGGCGGCATCGATCGCTTGCTTTGTTTCATCGATGCCTCCTTGGCTGACTTTTACCAGTTCTTCATTAGTGGCAGGATTGGTAACCGAAACCGACTCTTTTGTTCCTTCAAGCCATTTTCCGTCAATCAATAACTTCGTGGGCACTTGTGGTAACTGTTGGTTCATTTTGGCACTTCCTTTCAATAATGGGTTCTATTTCAACCGTAGCACGGATTAGATAAGATGACAATTCATACGCAAGTCCAATGATTCCCCAAATTTTCATAAAGAACCAGAGAGGAGATGTCCTGCTCCTTTCATTTTATGGTAGAATAGAAAAATAAGAATGTTTGTTCGATTCTTGGAAAATATAGTTAAAACATTCAAGGAGTGAGGGACGCGTGCAACAAGTAAAAGAGCTTTTAAAAACAGTAGGATTTGTCGTGATCTTTACTTTATTCCTCTTGTTATTAAGACAGTATGTCTTTACCCCTGTGATCGTAAAAGGAGATTCGATGGACCCCACATTACATGATGGTGAGCGGGTGATTGCTTTGAAAAATACCGAGATCGAACGTTTCGATATCATAACGTTTGAAGCACCGGATGAAGCAGGCAAAAACTATATCAAACGCGTAATCGGATTACCTGGCGACCAGGTTTCCTATCAAAACGATACCCTTTATATCAATGGACAAGCATATGATGAACCCTACTTGGATGAATTCAAAGCAGCTGTCGCAGATGGCTTTCCGTTGACTAGTGATTTTGATATGGGGTTATTTGGTGTTGAAGTCATTCCTGAAGGTCAAATTTTAGTGTTAGGGGATAACCGTCGAATTTCCAAAGATAGTCGTCAATTAGGTCTGATCGATGAATCAACAATTTTGGGGGATGTAAAATTTGTTTTCTGGCCAATTGCCGATTTTGGTATGGTAGGCAAAGAATGAAATTCTGCGATTGTTATTTTGTTTTTAAGGAGAGTCTCTTAAAAATAAAGACGCATTCGAAAAAGCGTGTCGCTGATTTTTTAGTGGATTTTTTTAAAAGACGATGGAGAGAAGGAGTCCTTTCATGAGTTTACGATTTATTCTTGGCGATGGCCGTTGTCGTCATGATCAAGCAGTGATAGAAAATGCAAAAAGCTGGTTAGAAAAAGACCATCAAGAAGTATTTTTCCTGGTACCTAACTACAACAAATTTGAACGAGAGCGCGAGATCCTTCAATTACTGAAAGAGGATCGCGTAGAAGATTTTGCTTCTATTCGCGCGCAAGTGTATAGTTTTCACCGTTTGGCTTGGTTTTATCTGCAGCAAACCGGCTTGCTTTCTCAAAATGCCATCACTGAAAATGGTGCCTCCATGATCATGCGTAAGCTGCTTTTGGAACTAGAAGAAGAACTCGTCTTATACCGTGGTGAGATCAACAAAGCGGGTTTTATCCAACAATTGTTGGCTTTCTATCAAGAAATGCATACAAGTCGATTGGGGATCGAAGATTTATTAGCAGGTGGTGCTGCACCAAGCGCAACCCAAGACGAAGAAAAAAAATACAGTGAATTAGCGATAATTTTTCAACGATTTGAACAAGAACTTCTAGAGCGTGCCTTGCAAGTCGAACAACCGATCACCTTACTGACACGCTTTCTGGAAGGTTCCTTGCTGGGCGATTCCTCGGTGGATCATGCAATGCCAACCACTGTTTCTTTGAACAAAGCGCCAGATCTTTCCCACGCCTTATTTATTATCAGCGGTTTCTCCGCTTTTTCAACACAAGAGCAACAGTTGATTCAAGTACTGATGAAGAGAAGTCATGTAGTGATTGATCTTATTTTGGATCGCGGGTACCCACAAGAGATGCCCACGCCATTGAATTTATTTTACGAAGCAGGACGGACCTATTATCAGTTGATCAGTTCTGCTCGTGACAATCAAGTGAACATTTATTTAGATCAGAAACTTTCCGTCAACCAAGAAGTGGACAAAGAAGACGAGGGATCGATCCCGCAGGCATACAAGGAAGTAGAAACTTTTTGGCGGCAGACCCAATCACAAGCCAATTATCATCAGCAGACGTCCGTCAAAGACTTCTTGGCTGTCTGGAAAGTTGGGAATCCCGAAGAAGAGATTCGTCAAATCGCAGCGTCGATCCGCGGGATGATGAGTGATAAGAAACGGTACCCAACATTACGGTATCGTGATATCCAATTACTGATCGCCGAACCAGAAGTCTATCATCAGTATATTCCTAAAATTTTTACTGAGTTTGAGATTCCTTTTTATATCGATGAAGAGCAGATGATGGCGCAACATCCATTGGTTGAGTTTTTGAATGCTTTTTTTGCTTGCCAATCCTATGGCTTTCGCTTAAATGATATTTTACGGTTGCTTAGAACGGAACTTTACTTACCGGCAGCCTATCGCTCCGAAGCAGATTGGCTTGTTGGGCGTGACCAGTTTCGTAAGTTGGTGGATATTACCGAGAACAAAGCGCTGGCTCATGATTTCCAAGGAGCGAGTTGGACGAGAAACGAAGATTGGGAACTGATCGAGTATTTACAATCGGAAGAAGAAGCAGTGGACAAAGTGGATTTGACGGCGTACACCAATCAGCTTCGCAGGGCTTTCAAGCAAGATGTCGTGGATACACTCGATTGGCTGACAGCAGCTAGAACAAATCGAGATGCCGTAGAACTGCTGTATCGCTTTTTACTGAATGCGGGTGTCGAGCAACAGCTGAGGCATTGGCGAGACCAGGCAATCCAACAAGGAAAATTAGATCAAGCCCGCAATCATGAACAAGCATGGCAAGCTTTAATGGATCTGCTGGATGAGTATGCCACGATCTATGGAGATGAGCCCTTTGATTTTGCGCTCTTTGAAGATGTCTTATTGACTGGCTTAGAAAATGTCACATTCGGAAAGATCCCAACAGCGATCGACCAAGTCAACATCAACCGCCTTGATTTGGCGCGTCCGAAACAAGCGAAGATCACATTTGCACCGGGATTGAATGAAACGGCTTTGCCAAGAAAAATGGAAAATAAAACATTGTTGACGAATGAAGAACGTCAGCATTTCAATCAGTTATTCAATGGTGAGAAATACCTTAGAGACACAGTGGTGGAAGGCAGTGTCAAAGAACCATTTGCCTTTTATTCTGTCTTGCTTTCAGCGACAGAGCACTTATCACTGTCCTATGCCGTTAATTTTGATACACAGCAAAACATCAAGATGTCGCCTTATTTAGACCGCGTGGTCAAGCATTTGGATGTACCACTGCAAGAGCGGGGGATCTTGACGCTAGTCAGTGACCCGAGAGACTATGTTGGCAGTTATCGTGGCCTGATCTACCAAATCAATAATCTCAGTCAGCAAGCGCAAAAAAACAAAGAGAATTTGCCTCGAGTGTGGGAGCAACTGAAACAAGCGCTGTTACGTTCGGAATGGACAGATTTAGCTGCCCAAGTATTTGAAAGCCAAACCCATCAAAATATTCCGATTCCTTTGTCTCAAGCACAAGCTGCGGCGCTATATGGCCCGTCGATCTACAGCTCCATTTCTCAGATGGAGACGTTCTATCAGTGTGAATACAAGTATTTCGTCAGCTACGGATTACGGTTAAAAGAACGGGAAGTTTATGGCTTAAATCCAGCAATGACCGGTGAGTTTTTCCATGATGCGTTGGACCGCTTTGTCAAAGTCCTAATTGCTGAAAATATTTCCTTGACCCAGTTAACTGCTGACCAACGCGTGCAATTTGTGGAAGTCGTTTTGCAGGAAATTTTTGGCGAAAGCCGTTATCGCTTACTGACGAGTTCTGCTCGGATGAATTTTATTCGGTATCAATTAGGCAAGACGATTCAGCGAGTAGCGTGGGCATTAGCGAAACAAGGACAAAAAATGCATTTTAGTCCTGAAAAGACGGAGGTGCTGTTCGGCCAGATCGCTGGCTCAAATGGGATTAACGGGATCGAATTACCATTAAGTTCTGGCGGGAAACTACATGTGCGGGGGAAGATTGATCGTGTCGATACGGCGAAAACGGAAGAAGAACAATGGCTTTCCGTTGTTGACTATAAATCTAGCAGCCGAGATTTTGACCTTTCTGAAGCCTACTACGGACTTGCGATGCAGTTGATCACGTATCTCGACGTCGCATTGACGGATGCTGTCCAACTGGTTGGTTCGCCAAAGGTTCGACCAGCGGGGGCATATTATCTGCATGTGCATAATCCGCTTTTGGACGGACAAGAAGCCAGTGAAGAAGAACGTTTAAAACGTTTCAAGTATGACGGGTTGTTTATTGACGAACCGGCTGTTTTCCCGTTACTCGATGAGGAAGTTGAAGCCAGCAAAAATTCGCCGGTATTTCCTGTTCGGAAAGACAAAAACGGCAATTATCAAAAAACAACACAGGCGAAAAACAAGTTTTATACAGAAGAAGAGCTTGAACTATTAAGAAAAAACAATCGGAAAAATATGCAACAAAGTGGTGAGAAGCTGTTGAGCGGTGAAATCGCCTTAAACCCGTCTTATAAATTAAAAGACAAAAAAAGGGCGTGTGAGTTTTGTCCGTTTCGCAGCATCTGTGACTTTGATGTATTGTTGAAAGAAAATGAGTACCACCGTTTAGAAAACTTATCTAAAGATGAGATTATCCATCGCTTAAGGGAGGAAGAAGATGAGTAAGATCCCTTTAAAACCGCAAAATGAAACCTTTACGGATACCCAATGGCAAGCCATTTTTGATAAAGGGGATAATATCCTCGTTTCCGCTTCAGCGGGTTCAGGCAAAACCACCGTTTTGGTTCGGCGAGTGATTGAAAAGCTAAAAGCAGGAACGACGATCGATTCTTTACTGATCGTGACCTTTACCGAAGCAGCTGCTCGAGAAATGAAAGAACGGATTCAAGCGGCATTGCAGCAGTCCATCAATCAAGAAAGTGACGAGCAAAAGCGCCAGCACTTCGTCCGTCAGCTGCAGCTATTGCCGACAGCTAACATTTCTACCTTGCATGCGTTTTGTTTAACTGTGATTCGGCGTTTTTATTATTTGATCGATTTAGATCCAAATTTCCGCATGATGACTGATGAAACCGAAATTTTATTGATGAAAGAAGAAATCTGGACACAGCTGAGAGATCAACAATATGAAGCCAATGATGAAGCGTTCTTTCGTTTGACGGAAAATTTTTCTAGTGATCGTTCCGATGAAGGCGTCGGGGATCTGATCCTGTCTCTTTATGACTTTGCCCGAGCAAATCCGGATCCAGTAAACTGGTTAGCTCATCTAAGTGATCACTATATCGGCAAAGAAACCTTTGCTGAAAATACCCTGTACCAATCGCAAATCAAGCCGACTTTGCAAGAAAACTTGAAGACAGCGGCGCATTTGCTGCAGGCGGCGCAAGACTATGCCCGTTCTGATGAAGCGATGGAAAAAGCGGCACTATTGATCGATACCGAATTAGGAATGGTGGAAACTTTAAAGGCTCTGCTTGATTCAGACGATGTTGATGGCTTCTATGAGCAAATCCAAGTGTTGCGTTTTGCTCGCTACCCAGCTTTTCGCAAACCAGAACAAAAGGAACTCTCTCAAGAAATTAAACCTTTGCGAGATGATGCGAAAAAATTGGTTGAGCAATTGAAAGCGGCCTTTCCATACCCACCGGCTGAAATGATGGAGCTGCTTCATCGGTCCGCACCTGTCGTTGAAAAAATGGCAGCTATGACCGAAGCGTTTATGAAAGCATTCCAAGAAAGGAAACTTTCAAAAGGCCGTTTAGACTTTAATGATTTGGAACATTTCACCTTGCAGATTTTACAAGGAGACGGTAGTGGAAGTGAAGCGTCGACCTATTATCGTGATCGCTTTGAAGAAGTTTTAGTCGATGAATATCAAGACGTCAATCGGCTGCAAGAGGCAATTTTATATTGGGTGAGACAAGTCGATCATAACCCCGGCAACATGTTTATGGTGGGGGATGTAAAGCAGTCGATCTATTCGTTTCGACTAGCAGATCCGACGCTTTTTATCGAAAAATACTTGGCATTTGAAACGGAGAATGGTGGGCGGAGAATCGTCTTAGCAGAAAATTTCCGTTCTCGCTCCGACGTATTGGATTTTACGAATCTAGTTTTTCAACAGCTGATGGATGAACGGGTTGGACAAATCCCTTATGATGAGGCGGCAGCCTTGATTACCGGTTTTCCTCATTTTCCAGAAAGCGACGCCTTTGCCACAGAGCTCTTGTTATATGAAAAAGAGCATGAATCCGAAGAACAATTGATCGATGACAAAACAGAGGGTGAAATGCAGATTACTGCATTGAAGATTCGAGAGTTGATTGAATCAAAATTCATGATCTATGACAAAAAAGCCAAAGCAAATCGACCAATCACTTACAACGATATCGTCTTATTGACCCCTACACGTAAAAACAATCTTGTCATTTTGGATGTCTTTAAGCAGTTTGGGATTCCGATGGCGGTGAATGATGCTCAAAACTATTTTCAGGCAACGGAAATCCAAACCGTCGTTTCTTTGCTGCAAATCATTGACAATCCGTACCAAGATATCCCCCTTGTGGCGGTCTTGCGTTCGCCAATCGTCGGCCTAACAGAAGATCAATTGGCTGAGATCCGTTTAGCAAATCGTTCCAGCGACTACTATGATGCAGTATTGGATTATCATGTTCAACAAGAAGAGTCACCCTTGTGGCAAACGGTGGATGGGTTTTTAGCCAAACTAAATCAATGGCGCGAAGAAGCACGCAGATTACCGATCCCGACCTTATTATGGCAAATCTATGAAGATACTGCTTACTTGGATTATGTTGTGGGACTTCCTGCAGGACAGCAGCGTTATGCAAATTTAGTGGCATTGATCCACAGAGCCGAAAAATACGAAAAGAGCAGTTTCCGTGGTTTGTACCAATTCATTCGCTTCATCGAAAAAATGCAAGAAAAAAACAAAGATTTGGCGGAGCCTGTGGCTACTCCTGTAGAAGATGCCGTTCGAGTGATGACCGTCCATGCAAGTAAAGGCTTGGAATTCCCTGTTGTGTTCTTACTGGATACAACAAAATTCTTTAACTACCAAGATTTTCAAAAACGCTATATCTTTGAAGAACAGCTGGGGGCTGGGATCCAATATGTGAATCCAGCAGAAAACCTTAAATTTGAGACACTGCCGTTTCAAGCCATCAAGCAAGTTCGTTTGAAAAAAGCCTTGTCAGAAGAAATGCGAAAATTATACGTAGCATTGACACGAGCAGAGCAGAAGATTTTCTTAGTGGGCTCCTATAAAAATCAAGCGGATGCCTTTAAGACTTGGCAATCTGGCCTGACACAAGCCGAGATGGTTCTTGATCCTGCATTACGGCTTGTTGCCCGGGGGAGCTTGATGGATTGGGTCGGACGGACCCTGATGCGCCATCCAGATATGGAAGCAGTATTCTCTGAAGCGTCAGAGCGCAAGCGGACGATCGATCATCCTGCTCATTTTCGTCTGTCATGGTGGAATCAAGAAACGATCACGCAACAAGTCCAAGAGACCCTTGCGCCAGTCGAGGAGCCTAAACGATTGCTTGCGCCAGATAGCAATATCGATGATCTTTTGAAACGCCTAGCATATCGCTATCCTTATCAAAAAGCGACCCAAACGACTAGTTATCAATCTGTATCAGAATTGAAAAGACTCTATAACGATCCCGATGATCAACAGACCACTTTGTTGGAATGGCGGTCGGTTTCCGAGAAGACGAATCCTCAGCAATATCGCTACGTACAGGATGAATTGGCGAAACCAAAATTTCTGCAAGAAACGAAGCCTCTCGCCAGCAGTATCGGGACAGCAACACATACGGTTTTGCAAATGATTCCATTAGGAATGACGCCAACACAAGATACTTTGGCGCTCCTGATTGCTGAACTCGTGAAAAAGCAATTTTTTTCTGAAGAAATCGCCAAAAAAATTGACCGATCGAGCATTTTGTGGTTTTATCAAACTGAACTAGGTAAACTGCTGAACCGATTCTCTGATGTGGTGAAGCGGGAGCAGCCGTTTTCGATGCTAAAAGAGGCTGATACGATCTTTGAAGGGTTTGACGAACCAGATGCGTCGCTTTTGATCCATGGTATTATCGACGGCTATATTGAATTGGCGGATGAAATCATTTTATATGACTTTAAAACAGATGATGTTTTCGGCAGTCAGGCTCAGATTGAAAAGAAAATGCGCGAACGATATTATGGTCAATTGAAACTCTATTGCCAAGCATTGGAGAAAGCATTGAGCAAACCAGTGAAACAGACCTATTTAGTGCTGTTAAAACCTAAAATGATCGTGGCATTCTAGCTGATCGATCCTAGTTTCTTACAATTCGTAAGTCATATGCTATAATAGGTAAAAGAGGTGATGGAGAATGATAAAAGTAGAATCGGATTATGCCCTTTGTCCTAAATTTGAAAAAGCTTTTTCTATTTTAGGCAAAAAGTGGAACGGCTTGATCATTGATGTCCTTCTTGAAGACGGCAAACAAAGATTTGTTGAGTTAGCAAACAAGATTCCTCAAGTGAGTGATCGGGTGTTAGTCGAACGCTTGAAAGAATTAGAGCGGGAAGAAATTGTCTGCAAAGAAAACAATCTTTACTGCTTGACGCCAAGAGGTATTGCTCTTGAAAAGAGTATGATGAGTGTGAAGCGTTGGGCAGAAACCTGGGTGCGTGAGGAAGAATGCAGTTGATTTCTCACCGGAAATTAGGTAAACTAAGCTTAAATGAATAGATAAAAAGCGTTGATAGAAACTAGTAATTTGGCTGAATCAGAAAAAGGGAGACTTGTCACAGACTGAAAGCAAGTCCTGTATTCGAAAAATGAATTTCACTTCTGGAGCTTGCTGATTACAGTCAGTCGGCAGTTTTGCTGTCGTTAGCCGAAGTGAGTGCGCGGTTTTTTTCGCGAATGAGGATGGTAACACGAGACGTCGTTCCTTTTTAAGGGATGATGTCTTTTTTTGTCTTTATACGAATGATACTCACTTTATTCAGTCAATCCAGTCTTTTTATTCTTGCACTATTCACAGCATAGAAGGAGGAAACACATGTCTTTACAAGAGAAATTAGAAGCATTGAAGGAAACGACATTGCTTAAAATCAAAGAAAGTCCAACCATGAATGACTTGAATCAAATTCGAGTGGAAGTGCTTGGGAAAAAAGGCCCTATCACAGAAGTTCTACGGGGGATGAAAGATCTTTCTGCGGAAGAACGGCCGAAGGTGGGGAGCTATGCCAACGAGATTCGTGATATCTTGACAGAAGCGATCGAAGAAGCCAAGACGTCTATCGAAGCAGCAAACTTGGAAAAAGCTCTTGCTGAAGAATCCATCGACGTGACGTTGCCTGGTAAAAAGATGGACCGAGGAACACGCCATGTGTTAACGAAAATCATGGAAGAAATCGAAGATATCTTTGTTGGTATGGGCTACCAAGTAGTCGAAGGTTACGAAGTGGAAAAAGATCATTACAACTTCGAACGGATGAATCTGCCAAAAGATCATCCAGCCAGAGACATGCAAGATACTTTTTATATTTCAGAGGAAGTGCTGATTCGAACCCATACGTCACCAGTGCAAGCGAGAACAATGGAGACTCATGATTTTTCTAAAGGGCCGCTGCGGATGATCTCACCCGGGAAAGTTTTCCGTCGTGACACAGATGATGCGACCCATAGCCACCAATTCCATCAAATTGAAGGATTGGTAATCGATATGAATATTACGATGGGTGACTTAAAAGGAACCTTAGAAGTCATGATGCAAAAAATGTTTGGGGAAGATCGCCAAATTCGCTTGCGACCAAGCTATTTCCCTTTCACAGAACCATCGGTCGAAGTCGATGTCAGCTGCTTCAAGTGCGGTGGTGCCGGTTGTAATGTTTGTAAACAAACTGGCTGGATCGAGATCCTCGGTGCTGGAATGGTGCATCCTAACGTCTTAGAAATGTCAGGGATCGATCCAACCCAATATTCAGGATTTGCTTTTGGTTTAGGTCCTGATCGAGTGGCAATGCTGCGCTACGGCGTGAACGACATTCGCCAATTCTATCAAAATGATGTGCGTTTCATTCGCCAGTTCAAGGGGGAACAATAAATGTTAGTATCATACAAATGGTTAAATGAATACCTTGATCTGTCTGAGATCACACCCAAAGAGCTGGCGGATAAAATGTCAGTGACGGGGATCGAAGTCGAAGGTATTGACGTGCCTGAAGAGGGTTTAAAAAAAATCGTTGTCGGAGAAGTGACCGACTGCCGACCACATCCAGATTCTGATCATCTATCAATTTGCCAAGTAAATATTGGCGAGGATGAAGACTCACAGATCGTTTGTGGTGCGCCGAATGTCAAAAGCGGCATCAAAGTCATCGTGGCATTACCAGGCTCTCGAATCGCGGGCAACGTAAAAATCAAAAAGGGCAAGATGCGGGGAGAAGTTTCCAACGGCATGATTTGTTCGTTGCAAGAGTTGGGATATGCCGATAGCGTGATTCCCAAAGAATACGCAGAAGGAATTTATTATTTACCAGCAGAAGCAGAACCAGGATCATCGGTTTTTCCTTATCTTGATATGGATGATCACATTATCGAATTATCGATCACTCCGAATCGTGCGGATGCGTTGAGCATGCGGGGGGTTGCTTATGAAGTCGGTGCAATCTATCGGCAAACACCGAAGTTTCCTGAAATTGCGCTTACCGAAAGTGAAGTAGCTGCTGCCGATAAAATTCAGGTGAAGGTCACTGAAGTAACGGATGCACCCGCCTACCAAATTCGAATCATTGATGGCGTAACGATCGCCCCAAGTCCACAATGGCTGCAAAATCGCTTGATGAATGAAGGCATTCGTCCAATCAATAATGTCGTGGACGTGACGAATTATATCTTACTGTTATTTGGTCAACCATTGCATGCTTTTGATTATCAAAAGCTAGACAGCAAGGAAATACTGGTACGTCGCGGCAAAGAAAATGAAAGCCTGGTTACCTTAGATGGAGAAACTCGTCAGCTTTCCCCAGAAGACATCGTTATCACCAACGGAACGACACCAGTTGCGCTCGCAGGCGTCATGGGAGGTCTTGATTCTGAAATCACGGAAACGACGACCACAGTCGCTTTAGAAGCGGCCTTGTTCGATCCATTAGCGATTCGTTTGACTTCGAAAAAATTCAATTTAAGAAGCGAATCATCCGCTCGTTTTGAAAAAGGGATCAACCAAGCAACGGTTGCAAAAGCTTGTGATGCAGCAGCAGCACTGATTGCGGAACTTGCTGGCGGAACGGTCTTAAAAGAGGCAGTAATAGGTTCCCAAGTAGCAGTAGAACCTGTGGAGGTTGCGATTACTTTAGCACGGATCAATAGCTATTTAGGCACAGAAATCACTGATGAAGAAGTGCAAGAAATCTTTGATGCATTAGGCTTTGGTCATCGTCAAGAAGCAGACAGCTATATTGTTTCAGTCCCACCTCGTCGTTGGGATATTACGATCGAAGCAGATATCATTGAAGAAGTGGCGCGTATTTACGGTTATGATCGTTTGCCATCGACTTTACCGCAAGGAGAAACGGTTGCCGGTCATTTAACCAAAGCGCAACGTCTGACTAGAGAAGTTCGGACTCTTTTGGAAGGCAACGGGGTCAGTGAAGCCATCAGCTATGCTTTGACAACGGAAGAGAAGGCACAACAATTTACGGATAAATCGAGCCAAGTGACTCGATTGGATTGGCCAATGACCGAAGAGCGTGCCGTCTTGCGCTTGAATCTTATTTCAGGTTTGTTAGACGACGTTGCGTACAATTTGGCACGTAAAAACAATCGTGTTGCTTTATATGAAATTGGTCGCGTCTTCTATCAAACGGGCGACAGTAAACACGAACTGCCAACAGAAGTCAATCACTTAGGGCTAGCATTGACAGGAAATATCCATGAGAAAGACTGGCAAACCCAAGCTCAAAAAGTTGATTTCTTCCATTTGAAAGGCATTTTAGAAAATCTTTTTGATTCGTTGGCATTAACCGACCGTATTCGTTATCAAAAAACGGCAGATATCAAAGAGATGCATCCTGGGCGTACGGCAATGATCTTGCTAGATGACCTAGAAATCGGCTTCTTGGGACAAGTCCACCCATCGATCGCCAAAGCCTACGAAGTGAGTGAAACCTATGTTGCTGAATTGAACTTAGATCAGTTATTAGCAGCTAAAACAGAACAATTGGTCTATCAACCAGTTTCTAAGTTCCCATCAGTGACCCGAGATATGGCACTCTTGCTCGATGAAACGATCGATAACCAATCCGTGATGGAAATCATTCGTGAAAGTGCAGGTCGCTTCTTAAGTGATATTCGTTTATTCGATGTTTATCAAGGGAAAAACATTGAAGCAGGTAAAAAATCTCTAGGGTACAGTCTGACCTTTAGCAATCCGGAAGCTACCCTGACGGATGAAGAGATCAATCAAGCAATAGCGAAAATTACTCGTAACTTAGAAGAAAACGTTCAAGCAGAAATCCGCTAATCAAATAAGTAGAAAAACGTTCTCCACCATACAAAGAAGTTGGGTGGGGAACGTTTTCTACTATTATAATAGATGCTCAGATGACACAAAAATGTTAGGAGTTGAGTGAAAGCCTTAAAAGATTTCTCTATAGAAGGCATTCCAGCTTTTTTGGTACAACCTTTTTTAAACACTGGCTAGGCTGAAAAAATGCATTTTCTAATCAGCGTTTTATGAAGTTATTTTTTAGGATAGCTCCTCGATTTTTGCGCAAGAAACAGCATCAAATCAAAATACACAAAGTGTCAGTCTGGGGAGGAAGTGTTCTCGTGAAATCTAACACAGAGTTTGTACATAGGTTTTGCATGAAAGAATTCATTCCGATTTGTAAACAAAAAAACAAGCCGTAAAGGCTTGTTTTTTAAGCAAAGTAATTGATGCCCATTGCATTTTTGACTTCAGCTAACGTCTGAGCGGCAACTTGTTCAGCTTTTTCACTACCAAGTTTTAGTAAGTTCATCACTTCACCGGGATCTTTGGCAAAAGCTTCACGGCGTTCACGAATCGGTGCAAATTCGGCTTCTAGAACATCGATCAAATAGCGTTTGATTTTGACATCGCCTAATCCACCACGGGTGTAATGTTCTTTTAATTCAGCAATTTTTTCTTTTTCGGTACCAAATACATCAAGATAAGTGAAGACCATATTGCCTTCAACTTGTCCGGGGTCGTTGACATGAATGTGATTTGGGTCCGTGTACATGCTCATCACTTTCTTTTGTAATACATCGGCTGGATCAGCTAAGTAAATGCCGTTGTTCAATGATTTGCTCATTTTCCCGTTCCCATCGATCCCCGCTAAACGTCCCATGCCTTTTGGCGGTAAAACCGCTTTTGGTTCGACTAATACTTCACTATACGTAGAATTAAAACTATGCACGATTTCTTGCGTTTGTTCCAGCATTGGTTTTTGATCTTCGCCGACTGGGACTAAATTTGCTTTAAAAGCGGTGATATCCGCTGCTTGAGAGACAGGATAGATGAAGAAACCAGAAGGAACGCCTTCACCAAATTTTTTTTGTTCAATTTCGGCTTTAACGGTTGGATTGCGTCGTACTCGAGCAACACTGACTAGATTGAGATAATACATCGTCAATTCAGAGAGCTGAGGGATTTGCGATTGAATAAACATCGTTGTTTTTGCTGGATCCAATCCAACGGCTAAATAATCCAAAGCAACTTCTAAAATATTCGCTGAGACCTTCTCAGGTGTTTTCGCATTATCTGTTAGTGCCTGCATGTCAGCGACCATGATATAAAGCTGATTTTCAGGGTCAGCTTGCATTTCGACCCGTTTTTTTAAAGACCCCACATAATGGCCAAGATGCAATTTGCCAGTTGGGCGGTCGCCAGTTAAAATCGTATTCACTTTTTTTCCACCTTTTCCTTTGTTATATGGTTTATCTTACCTTTTTTTAGCAAAAGAAACAACCGGTTCTCCTTGTGATCTGATGGGGTGAGAAAAATTTTCATGGACAAAAACCTCACATCAAAGTAAAATAGCACTTGTCTTTTCAGAAATAAGGGGGAAACATTGGAAAAGAACCTTTACAAATGAAAAAAGATTGAGCTATAATATGAATCAAATCTTTCCAATTACTCATTTAATTTTAAAAAAAGCTAGGAGTGTGAATCAATGGCAATGATCGAATTTAAGAACGTAGAGAAATATTACGGAAAGTTCCATGCATTAAAAAACATCAACCTTGAATTTGAAAAAGGTGAGGTCGTTGTTGTTATCGGGCCTTCAGGATCTGGTAAAAGTACAATGCTCCGTACGATTAATGGTCTAGAAACCATTTCAGGTGGTCAATTATTGGTCAATGGTAAGAACTTGTTTGACAAAGATGTCAAAATGACAGAAATTAGAAAAAACATCGGCATGGTGTTTCAACATTTCAACTTGTATCCAAATAAAACCGTGTTAGAAAATATTACGTTGGCACCGATTAAAGTATTAAAACAAAATGAGCAAGAAGCCATCAATTTGGCGGAAAAACTTCTTGATCGGGTAGGGATGTTAGATAAAAAAGATTCCTATCCTTCCATGTTATCCGGCGGACAACAGCAGCGGGTCGCAATTGCCAGAGGGCTTGCGATGAAACCAGAGATGCTGCTTTTTGATGAGCCAACGTCAGCATTGGATCCAGAAATGATTGGTGATGTATTGGATGTCATGAAAAAAATTGCCAGTGAAGGTATGTCCATGATCGTTGTTACCCATGAAATGAGCTTTGCCCGTGAAGTAGCAGATCGAATCGTCTTTATGGCGGAAGGACAAGTCTTAGAAGACCGGCGCGATGTCGATGGATTCTTTGATGCACCAAGAGACGAACGTGCAAAACAATTCTTGAGTAAAGTCACAAATCATTAAGCAATAGGAGGAACCCTTATGAGAAAGAAAATATTTTCCTTTCTAGTCTTAGCCTTTGCCCTTGTGACTTTCTCAGGTTGTAAAGGACAAAGTGCCGCAGATATCGATATTTTAGAAAACAGCAAAGAGACGAATCAGATCGTTTGGGGCGTAAAAAACGATACCCGTCTTTTTGGATTGATGGATATCGCGACTAGAGAAGTACGGGGATTCGATATTGATATCGCTCGTGCAATCACTGAGAAAATTTTAGGTCGTGATGGCAATGCCATCTTTGTTGAAGTTACCTCAAAAACCCGGATTCCTCTTTTGAAAAACGGCAACATCGATGCAATCATCGCCACGATGACTATCACAGAAGAACGTAAAAAACAGGTCGATTTTTCCGATGTCTACTTTGATGCAGGTCAATCGTTATTAGTTGCCAAAGACAGTCCTATTCAAGGGATCGAAGATTTGACCGCAGACACCACTGTATTGGTCGTTAAAGGCTCTACCTCAGCTGTGAACATCCGTGAAGCAGCACCAGAAGCGCAAATTTTAGAACTTGAGAATTATGCGGAAGCCTTTACTGCTTTACAATCTGGTCAAGGGGATGCTATGACCACGGATAATGCGATCTTATTAGGGATGGCGAGTGAAAATCCCAATTACCATTTAGTTGGCGAAACTTTTACAGAAGAACCTTATGGGATTGCCATCAATAAAGGACAAAAGCCGTTTCTTGATGCAGTGAATCAAGCCTTGCGGGAAATGCGTGAAGATGGAACCTATGATGAGATATACAACAAGTGGTTCCCTGAAGACGAATCAGGAAAAGTAGAGTAGGAGGAAACTGAATGGTTGAATTATTTCAAACGTATACCGGTCAGTTTATTGAAGGCTTTAAATACACAGTCATGGCGAGTTTGATCGCACTGTTTTTTAGTCTTTTGATCGGAACCTTAATGGCAATTTTTCAGTTGTCAGACAATCGCCTCATCAAAGGGATTGCCAAAGCGTATGTTGAGTTTTTTAGAAATATTCCCTTATTGATCATCGTGATGTTCTTTTATGTCGTTGTGCCAATGTATTGGGTTTCTTTTGACGGTTTTCAAGCGGGAACGATTGGCTTAACGATCTATACATCGGCATTTATCGCTGAGACGATCCGGTCAGGGATTCAAACGGTTCCTAAAGGCCAGATGGAAGCTTCCTTGTCTTCTGGTTTTACGTACAGCCAAGCGATGCGTTACATTATTTTGCCTCAGGCTTTTAAGATCGTCGTACCGCCGTTAGGCAATCAATTTATCAATCTTGTTAAAAACTCATCAATTTTGGCGATGGTCGCAGGATTAGATATTATGTATCAAGGGGATTTGATCGCAAGTGAGACCTTCAATACATTCGATACGTATATCATTGTTGGTCTTTTCTATTTGATCATTACCCTACCATTGTCTTATTTGATGGTTTACTTGGAACGGCGTTGGGCTGTCCGCTCATAGAAAGGAGCTAACGAACTATGGATTTTTTTGAAGCTTTTTCAGCGATTAACATTCGCTTCTTGATCGATGGCTTGCGGGTAACAGTTGAAGTGTCGATCCTATCGATTTTATTTAGCTTTATTATCGGAGGGATCGCCGGCATTTTGCGCTTCAGCTCGATCCCGGTCTTTTCTAAAGTATTAGGTGTCGTGATCGATGTTATTCGTAACTTGCCTTTGCTCTTGATCATCTTTTTCACTTACTTTGCATTGCCGCAGATCGGTATCCGCTTTAATATTTTTTGGTCAGCGGTTGTGGCGTTGACGATTTTTGAATCAGCGATGCTCTCTGAAATCTTTCGTGCTGGTTTGAATGCTGTGCCAAAAGGGCAGATGGAAGCTGGTTTGTCAACAGGGCTAAGCTATGTCGAAGTATTGCGGAGTATCGTCGTGCCACAGGCATTTAAAGCGATGTTGCCAGCGATCGTCAGTCAGTTGATCTCTTTGATCAAAGATACGTCATTAGCCGTGATTATTTCTTTACCAGAGCTGACTCATCATGCTCGAATCATTTATGGTCAAAATACAAACTATGTTTTGCCTATGTTTTTGGCAATGACTGTTTTATACTTTTTGGTTTGTTATGCATTGTCATTGCTTTCTGGCTTTTTGGAAAAACGTCAGTACGATTACTAAAAAGAATAATCGACAAAAACATCCCCACGATCGGTCTTTTACCCATGCAAGTGCAACTTGTGGGTTGTGAGCCAATCGTTGGGGCTTTTTTCTTTTTGACCGTTTCGTATTTTTTGGGAAAGCTTTTTTAGCAAACGAAAGGAATACTTGAAAAATAGACAAAAAAAGTCCAAAATGAATAAGAGAGAAAAACGCACCAAACTCTTTTTTTCATGTAAAGGATGGAAACTATGACAAACAACAGACCAATTGGTTTTATCGATTCTGGTGTTGGTGGGTTGACGGTCGTCAAAGAAGCAATCAAGCAATTACCCAACGAATCGATTCTTTATCTGGGAGATACAGCCAGATGCCCGTATGGTCCGAGACCTGCTGAGCAAGTTATCGCGTATACGTGGCAGATGACCCGTTTTTTATTAGAAAAAAACATTAAAATGTTGGTGATCGCTTGTAATACAGCGACAGCGGTCGCCCTTGAAGAAATCAAAGAAAAACTAGCGATCCCGGTGATTGGCGTGATCCTGCCCGGTAGTCGAGCAGCAGTCAAAGCAAGCAAAAACCAGCGAATCGGTGTCATCGGAACAAATGGAACGATCAAAAGCGACTCTTACAAGCGCGCTCTTCATGGCAAAGCGCCCCATGCGTCAGTCGTCAGTTTGGCTTGCCCAAAGTTTGTGCCGATCGTAGAAAGCAAACAATACCATAGCTCGGTCGCCAAGAAAATCGTGGCAGAAACGTTGCGTCCATTGAAAAACAAGCGGTTAGATACAGTGATTCTGGGCTGTACTCATTATCCTTTATTGCGCCCTTTGATCCAAAATGAATTAGGCGCCCATATCCAGCTGATTGATTCAGGGGCAGAAACGGTGGGGGAAGTCAGTACCTTGTTGGACTATTTTTCCATTGCAGCAACGAGTCAGGACGATCCGCATCCGCAACATGCATTTTTTACTACTGGTTCACCGAAAATATTTGATGAGATTGCCAATGATTGGCTTGATTTAGACACGATCTCATCGATTCACACTGATTTAGGAGGCTTTTAAATGCGACATGATGGCAGAAAAGAAACAATGTTAAGACCAGTCAACATTCAAACCAACGTCTACAAACACCCCGAAGGATCGGTTGTGATCTCTTTTGGTGACACAACCGTGATTTGTTCGGCAACGATTGAAGATCGAGTCCCTCCGTTTTTACGAGATACGGGAAAAGGCTGGGTCACAGCCGAATACAGTATGCTCCCACGAGCGACCAACACTCGTAATCGTCGAGAAAGTGCCAAAGGCAAGCTTTCTGGTCGTACGATGGAGATCCAACGGCTGATCGCTCGTTCCTTACGAGCCGTAGTCGATTTAGAAAAATTAGGGGAACGTAGTATCGTCGTCGATTGTGATGTCGTCCAAGCGGATGGCGGAACCAGAACAGCCAGTATTACCGGCGCTTTTGTCGCGTTGCGTTTAGCTATCGATACCTTGTTGCGTGACAAAGCATTGACGGAAGATCCAATCAAGGAGCATTTGGCAGCAATTAGTGTCGGGATCTTACCAGATGGTACCTGTGTGACTGATCTCGATTATCAAGAAGATTCTTCAGCTGCTGTTGACATGAATTTGGTGATGACGGAATCTGGTCGATTTGTCGAATTGCAAGGAACTGGGGAAGAAGCAACCTTTGATGGCCAGCAGTTGAATGAGATGCTGATCTACGGAAAAACAGCTATAGAAGAATTGATTGCCTATCAAAAAGAGGCACTGTTTTTACCAGATGAACCCCCTTATGAGATTCCCGAAAAAACGATTGTCATTGCTACAGGCAATCTAGGAAAAGCCAAGGAGTTTAAAGCCGTATTTGGCGCAGCAGGTTACGATGTCCGCACCTTAAAAGACTATCCTTCCTTGCCAGATGTTGAAGAAACCGGCACCACCTTTGAAGAAAATGCCCGCCTTAAAGCGGAAACCATCGCCAGAATTTTGGGAAGACCGGTGTTAGCTGATGACTCAGGACTGAAAGTCGATGCATTAGGGGGTCGACCAGGGGTGTACTCTGCTCGATTTGCTGGTGAGCAAAAAAGTGACGCTGCCAATAATGCAAAATTACTTTATGAATTGACGGATGTCGAAGATGACAAGCGCAGTGCTCAATTTCACTGTACGTTAGTTTTCGCAGCGCCAGGAAAAGAGAGTTTGGTGGTTGAAGCTCAATGGCCGGGAAGAATCGGCCGTATCCCCCGTGGAGAAAATGGGTTCGGTTACGATCCATTGTTTATTCCTGATGGTTCAGAGCAAAGCGCAGCCCAAATGAGACAAGAAGAAAAGAACCGAGTCAGCCACCGTGGTCTAGCAATCAAAAAGCTGCAGGAACAGTGGCAGGAGTGGTTAGAAGGAGAAAATGTATGAAATATTTAGTTGTCAGTGACAATCATTCAGATCGTGAGATTCTTGTTGATCTTAAAAATGAATTCGAAAATCAAGTCGATTTATTCCTGCACTGTGGGGACTCCGAACTACCTGACACAGACCCTTTGTGGGATACTTTTCAAGTCGTTTGCGGCAATTGCGATTATGGCGGTGGTTTTCCCAATGAGCGTATCATCAAAACGCCGCTGGACACCATCTATATGACTCATGGCCATTTGGCAGATGTCCGTTTTGGTGTAACGAAATTAGGGCTACAAGCGCAACAAGCCGATGCCTCGATCGCACTGTTTGGTCACACGCATCAAATTGCTTGTGAGAAAGTTGGGAATCGGCTTTTCTTGAATCCCGGCAGTATTTCCCAACCGAGAGGGCAAATTCAAATCAAAAGCTTTGCGATTATCGAAAGTACGCCAGAACAATGGGCAATCCAATACTATGATCGTTCCTTTCATAAAGTCCCTGAGCTAGCTTTTGTTTTCACACGCTAAGTAAGCGGAATCAAAAAGTAAAAATTTCATTATAATTTTGCAGGTTTCTACTTTCTATTCTCATTTTCAAGTAAAATAGAAGAGTAGCTGTGAAATGGAGGCAATTAGATTGATAGGACAGACCGTAGAAAAAATATTACTCGAGAACCAAGAAAATTTCTTGGTGCCAGCAGAAAATGTGGCATCGGTATTTTATAACCACCCTTTGAGTCACGCATTGCTTGTTTTATCAAAAGTGGGCTATTCAAAGATCCCTGTACTAGATAGTGAGGACCATTTAGTCGGCTTAATCAGCCTCTCAAACATCGTAGAACGCATGATGGATCTCACTGGCTTCAGTATGGAAAATATTGAAGGGCTGACTGTGGCAGATGTCATGGAAGTCAATGTGAATTGCATCAAAGAAAACGATGAGTTGGAAAATATGCTGCATTTGTTAGTAGATCAAGCATTCTTGCCGATCGTTGATGATGACAATGTCTTTGTTGGGATTATCACCCGCAAAGAGATTTTAAAATCCGTCAATCATTTGGCGCACGAAATTGAAAGACGCTATTTGCTGATTTCTAAAGAAGATGCCCCAAAGATGACAGATGAACTGCATGTGGTATAGAAAAAAGGTTATCCCAGTTTCGGGATAACCTTTTTTAAATACCGACGATCGGCGCATTGGGGATCGTATAGCCTTTGGCAGTTAAAGCATCGATCGATGCGGCCAAAAATTCCTCTTTGATTTTCCATTGCGTACCGTTGGTCACATACATGGTCGTACGAATTGCAAAGTTGTTGTTCCCTAAATCCACTAAACCGAAGACCGTAGGGGCCGTTTGAATCTCTTCTTCATGCTGCTGAGCAATCTGTTCATTGACTTCTTCAATGATGGCACGTATTTCATCTAAGCCTTCAGATGGTAAGATACGTACGTCTACCACGACTTGCATATTGGCTCTTGATGTATTACTGATGGTCGTGATGTTACGATTTGGGATATAATGAACGGTTCCATCAACGGATTTTAATTGAACAGTCCGAATACCGACTGCCGTCACCGTACCTTCAAGCGTCAGATTGGTCAAGCGGACGTAATCACCAACATTGATTTGTTGCTCGGTAATAATAAAGAAGCCAGTAATCAAGTCGTTCATAAAACCTTGGGCGCCTAAACCAAGTGCGACACCGACGACTCCGGCACCTGCTAATAGAGAGCCTACAGGAACGCCGATGGTTGAAAGGAGTGCATAGACAAAAAAGAAGCCTAATGTGTAATGAACCGTATTGCGGATCAAGGTATGGATCGTGTTGATTCGACTCACATTGAAACTGGCTTTTTTTTCATAGGAACGATAGATCCGATCGATGATCATATTGCTTATTTTCAATAAAATACCGAATAGGATACATAAAAAAAGCAACATCAATGCTTTTTGAATCAGTAGGCCAATGATCGATTCCCAGTCGATGGACGCCCACCATTTTTGCAATGCATTGAGCTGAGCAGCTGCTGGTTCGGTAATGCTGGAACCACTTGAATCGGTCGTGCTAGCTGCGAGTAGCAGTTGTTTCATAAAATCCCTCCAAGTCTTACTGCATCTATTTTAACGAAGATAAAATAGAAATGCAAAGGAGGTTTTCTGAAATACCTGTTTTTTTCAGAAAAAGCCTGCTCAGCCAACGGGTAGGCAAATAGCAGACTTTTCTATGACAATTATTGATTAAGATAAATGAACGCCTTTATCAACAAAAATCACTTCGCCGATAATCCCGCTTGATAAAGGACTGATCAAGAAGGCACAAGCATTGCCGACTTCTTCGATCGTTACACCAATATGATCTGGTGTTCGATCCTCTGACAATTGGATCAGTTTTTGATAGTCTTTTACACCAGTTACTGCCAGCGTCTTGATGGCGCCAGCTGAAATCGCATTGACACGGATCTTTTGCGGTGAAAGTTCGGCAGCTAAATAGCGAACACTTGATTCCAAAGCAGCTTTCGCAATACCCATCATGTTGTAGTTTGGTACTGCCCGTTCGGCACCTAAGTAGGAAAGGGTAACGATTCCAGCATTTTCAGCTAAGATTGGTTTGGCATATTTAGTGACGGCAATCAATGAATAACTGCTGATGTCTTGCGCCAAAGCATAACCGTCACGAGAAATATTCAAAATGTCGCCAGAAAGATCTTCTTTATTAGCATAAGCGACGGCATGGACGACACCATGGATCTCTCCAGCATATTCTTTGATTGTATCAAAGGCGGCAGCAATGCTTTCGTCATTAGCGACGTCACACTCCACTACAAATTCATCAGATTCCAATAAGCGCTCTAAAGGCTTCTTCATGCGGTCGTTTTGATACGTGTAGATCACTTCGGCTCCTTGTGCTTTTAATGCTTGTGCACAGCCCCAAGCGATACTGCGTTTGTTGGCAACGCCCATGACGACAACTTTTTTACCGGTTAAAAAACTCATAATTCCACTCCTTAATAAATTCAACAATAATAAAATACGTATAATGACAAATAGTAAATCAAACTATCTTGATTTCTAATTATTAAGCATAATTGTTTGATTGTCAAACTATTTTTTTCTTAATAAATATTTAGTTGCGAATTCCGCTGAACTATGATACTTTGATAATCAAACTATAATAAATTCTTAAGCAAGGAAGGGAAACCATGAAAAAACTATTGACTGAAACAGAAGTCATGGATTTGATTCCAAATCGCTACCCAATTATATATATTGATTATGTCGATGAAATCGAGTCTGGCAAAAAGATTATCGCAACGAAAAATGTTACTATCAACGAAGACTTTTTCCAAGGTCATTTTCCGGGAAATCCAGTAATGCCGGGTGCCTTGATTTTAGAAACATTGGCACAAGCAGGATCGATCCTGATCTTGAAATCCGAGGAATTCCAAGGTAGAACGGCGTATATCGGCGGCATCAACAAAGCCAAATTCCGTCAAAAAGTTGTTCCGGGAGATACTATGAAACTTGTTTTTGAGATCACCAAA
This sequence comes from Enterococcus sp. 4E1_DIV0656, assembly GCF_002140695.1. Lineage (NCBI taxonomy): Bacteria > Bacillati > Bacillota > Bacilli > Lactobacillales > Enterococcaceae > Enterococcus > Enterococcus sp. 4E1_DIV0656. The sequence goes on from NZ_NGLF01000001.1 coordinate 2,727,388, forward strand.
ATCAAAGGCTCCGTTGGAACTGCTGATGCGGTAGCGACAGTGGATGGCAAAAAAGCTGCTGAGTGCGAATTTACCTTTATCGTAGGCGACCAAAAGTAAAAAGGGGTTTAATTTATCTGTTTATCGAAAGCCAAGAATACTTATAAAATAGTATTCTTGGCTATTTGGTGATTGTAACAACGATAAATGTTACAGAAAACGGTGATTGTTTTGGTGATTGGTAGGAGTTAGTGAACTGAAGCGTTTTGTTTAGATATTAGATATGTTTCAAGCTTATCTACAGCCCGTTCTTTTATTTCTGGGGTTATATGAGCGTATATGCGGGTAGTTTTGGCGTCTGTGTGTCCTAGAAGCTCACCGATATCATCAAGGCTAACACCAGCTTCTCTGAGCCTCACAGCATAGGTATGTCGACCGTCGTGTACTTTAATTTTAGGTAGATCTTGCGATTCAATTATTCGGTTCATTGCTGGATTGATCGCTTGCCCACGAAATGGGGTACCAATTTCATTGTTATACGCGGTCTTGATAAATATGAACTGGTTTTCACCGGTATAAGGCAAGTGACCAAAGATTCCTATTACATAGTTTCGATAGGAGAGGAGAGCTTGCTTCATTCTATTAGTCATAGGAAGATCACGTATGCTAGAAATTGTTTTGGGATCATCCACGACGTAGGTCCATTTCTTTTTGTTTTCGGCTGCAAAAACTCGAGTACGTCGTATATGCATAATGTTTTTGTTAAAATCGATATCTTTCCATTCCAAGCCTAACGTTTCGCCTTTTCTTAAACCTTGATCGAATATAGTTAGAAAAATGGGATACCAAGCAGGATCTTTCTGATTCCGTGCTTCTTCCAAAAATATTTCTGTTTCCTGGTAGGTGAAATAATGCAGGGTGTCATCTTGTTTCTTTTTTGGGAACGAAACGCCTTTTGCTGGATTATTTTTCAAAATACCCAACGCTACAGCCTGGTTAAAAGCACTAGAAATTAAGTCATGTACTTTTTTGACTGAACCTAATGATAAGCCATTATTGTCTTTCCCTATATTCTTATCGCACATTAGCGAATTTATATACTTTTGATGGGTGCGGGTATTGTATTCGCTCAAAACATAATTTCCTATATAAGGTATTACATAAAAGTCGATAGTTTGCCGATAATTGATTTTAGCACCTAATTTCAAGTTAGGTTTATAGACATTTAACCATTCATTTAGGTAATCTTTGATTTTTAATCTGCTCAGGTTGTGATGAATGTATTCCTCATCCGCAAATTCACCTTCAGTAACTTTTTTCCATTTTTTGGCATCTGCATAAGTGTGGAATCCTTTTTTGTGCTTTTTTGATTGTTTTCCTGTGCCGTTATCAACGCCATTAAAAGCATATGCTTCGTATCTTAATTTTCCATTTTTTAAGTAATAAGGGTAAATCCCATCACCAGATGTAGTTTTATTTTTGACCATGAGAAATCAAATCCTTTCGTACAAGGTTTTTTATTAAGATAGGCCAATCTTTTGCGATTTTTTAAAAGTACTAAACCGTTATTTTTTCTAATAGTGATTAAATATTATTCGAATGTATGTTCTTCCAGAGTTAAGAAGAAGAGCCCTAAGGCTAATCTTTCATATTATCTATACCATGTTGAGCTTGTTCAGGGGAAAATCCTTCAAATATTAATTGATCATAAATCCCTTGATTAGACATATCCATTAAACGAGCATAATCTTCAGCCTTTTTCACAGCTTGCTCATTCCAATCAACATCAATGTTGTCCACTGCCCATTGTGCAACAGAATCATTGAATCCTTCAAACACCAATTGATCCTTTAATCCCGACTTAGAAAAAGACATCGTTCTAAGGTATCTTTGAGCCATTGATTGTGCACGAGATTGTTCTGAGGAAATTGATTCAGTTTCTTGTTCCTCTTTTGCTTTAGCTTTTTCTGCTTCTTCAGCTCTTTTCTTTTCTTCTTCCTCGGCTTTCTTCTTTTCTTCAGCCTCTCGTTCTTCACGTTCTCGCATTTCTTCTACTTCAGCAATTAATGAAGTTATCGAGTCGGGCATGTAGCCATCAAAGTAATTCGTAGAGAGGGTATTGATAATTCGACTTATTTGATTGATCAATTCCGCTTGTTTTTCTGAATCTCCAGCCAAAACGGCATTTCCATAATCAGTGTTCCTATTAGCGTACATAAGCAAATATTCAGCTGTATCATTATTTTCTTCAGCTAACTTATTTTCTACAGTTCTACTCACTAAAAAAACAATTTCTGCATACTGGGTGATAACATCATTTGTTTGATTCGAAAGTGCTGATTTTCCTAATTCCGTATATGCCTCAGATAATGAGTCAAACATTTCCTTCAATTCATCATCAGAAAGCTCTTCTCTTGAACTTTCCGTGGTAGGGACTGATTGAGAAACGCTATCAGATTCTACCTCTTGAGGTGAAGAGCAGCCAGTGAGTATTGTGGCAGCAATTGTTAGTATAATAAATGATTTAATCTTCATTAGAGCCTCCAATATTCTTTATTTTGTCTTTCGTATTACCGTTATAAATTTTAATCACATTGAAAAAAGCGATGATACCTAAATAGCAAAAATATAGAGTTATTGCTAGACCTAGCGCTTTTGCGAATTGTCCGAATCCAGCATAGATAGTGTCTAAATTTTGATAATATGCTTCTTCCAATGTAGCTCCACCTTTTGACTCTATTTGAGCGATACGATACCCTCCGTTAGTTAGCCAAATAGTTGCCTGATTGAAAGCCTGGTAAACCTGATAAGCTGCTACGAATAAAAAAATTCCCTTCAATGACTCAAAACCTAATTCAATCTTTTTTATAAAACCCTCCATTAAAATTTTTAAACGCTTAAATTTTTCTTATTTCTGTAATTATGTTACATAATATCTTCCTTTCTGATAAAATAATATTTGTAAGGTTAAAAAAATTTCCTCCTAGAAGTGTGCAGCTTCTGTGGGGGGATTTTTACGTTTATCGATAGCTGTTTTTACTCATAGCCATTAGTGACTGCAAGTGAGTTATGCCGTCATTACCATATACTTCATCTTTATACGGCATTAAATAGTTGAAGAATGCTACTTTTGGATTTAAACCAACGTCATATATTAGGTAATTATTTATCCTGTTATGCAGAGCTTTACGACTAATACAGTGTTTAACTAATATTCGATCAAATGATAACCCTTCATCTAGATACTCAATCAATTTTTCATTGTTTAGATAAAGAATCGATGCAATTACGTTTGCTTCATCTTCAAAGGGGAGTATTTCATCTGGATAAAATCCGTCTACATCCACAGAGGCAAAGATCTGCATATAATCTCTATCTGAGCAATGAAAGTATATATGAACTAGTTCATGTAAAAGAGTAAAAATCATACGTTGTTTGCTATTATACTTGCGAAGAAATAATTTAAATCGTGATCCCGAAGCGCTAGCGACAGTAAAGCCTGATACTTTCTTACTAAAGGCATTGGAGACTTTAATTACTTCAGGGTGGACGAAATTGTGTTTTGGATTGATGGAACAGGGTTTATTATCAAAATAGACAATTTCTATATCAAATATTTCACTAAAATAATCAATGATTGTCAGATAAGTAATTTCAGAAAGGGGCATCTGTGCCCAATCTGAAATACTATTGAGTAAATCATACGCCTTTTGAGAATATAACTGGTAATCTGGTTGGTCAATTTCTCTATATTCGTAAGTTTCCTGATTGTACATAGGCAGCAGTCCTTACTTCTTTTTTTTATCTCGTTCAAATAGATCTCTTGCGACGGACATAAGCTTATCTAATGATTCATTGAACTCCTTTTTTTCTTCTGAATCCATGTCCGCAGTATTTTTTCGAAACATCACAATAAGTTCATCCTCTTCAGGCTCTAATTCCACTTTTTTTGAATCATTTTCTCCTAATAAGTAGTCAGTTGATACACCAAAATATTTTGCAACCTTTTGCAATTTATCAGCAGTCGGGACAGTTTTTTTCCACTGGTAAAACAAGTTTTCGCTAAATCCAATTTCTAGAGCAACTTCTTTTAAACTCTTATCTCTTTTTTTCGCCAACTCTTTTATTCGGTCAAAAAGCGTCATATTTACTAACACCTCGGTTATTGCCTTGAGATAGTATAACTTTTTATATTTAAGTGTTGACAAAAGTATAATATGTAGTTATAGTTATCTCGTAAGCAAGAATATTTACAAAATAAATTATCAAATAAGACCCATTGAAAACCGCTCCCAAGCAAGAATCAATGTGTATTATTGGTTTACTTTGTATGTTTATATAGTACTACTTGTTATACTTTTTTGCAATAAAATTTGTAAATATTCTTGCGAACAATAAAAATCGGAGAGGGTGAGGATATGACCTTAAAGAAGGAAGTAGATGTATTTCTAGCATTGAAAAGCAAGCCACGATCGTGGTTAGCAAATAAGCTAGAAATTAACGAAGGGTATCTTTCTCGTATCTTAAACGGTCGAGACGAGCCAAAACATCAAATTGAAAGAATCAAAGAATTCATCGAAAAAAATTGAAAGTTTGAGAGGAGGATATTGAATGGGAGTGCAGATTTCCAAAGCAAAGCCTATTCAAATTATTAAAACTCAAGCGGAACCTAAAAGGAAGCAAAACAAAGGTGATTGGAAAAAAGCTAAATTCGTAGCTAGCTATCTTGGTGTGAGTTTAGCTACTGTTTCAAGGTGGACCAATCAAAAAGATGATCCACTACCTAGTAGAAGGCTCCGTGGTGTTTTGCAATATGATTTTGAAGAAGTTAAGGAGTGGGAAACTAGGAATTCTAATTGATTGAATTGGGAGGGTATGATGTCCTACACACCAAAACAAGAAATATTAATTCGTGAATTGGCCACAGAAAAAATTCAAGATCTTCAACATCTGCTCCATGATAAAAGGGGATCTTTAAGCGATCGACAACGTGAAACTAGTAACCGAGATTTGAAGGATTATCAAGAGTTGCTCTATCAAAATCGACTTAATCTCTACACGGAAAAGAGGTGAACCATTTGAAAACTCAACAAGTCTTCAATTTTGAAAACAATAGTATTCGGACGATTTTAGTTAACGATGAACTGTATTTTGTTGGAAAAGATGTTGCTGAAATTTTAGGCTATAAAAATGTTAGTAGAGACATTAATCGTCACGTTGACGAGGAAGATCGCCAAAACTACCAAAACGGTACCTTTGAATCTCCAAGAGGACTGACGATTATCAATGAATCAGGATTGTACTCCCTTATTTTAGGAAGTAAGTTACCAAAAGCTAAAAAGTTTAAACGTTGGGTCACAAGTGAAGTGCTTCCGTCTATCAGAAAAACTGGAGGCTACACAAACGTTCCTCGGACGTTTTCTGAGGCACTGAGACTGGCAGCAGATACAGAAGAAGAGCGCGCACGGATGGAGCAACAAATAAAACTAGATGCACCATACACTATGTTTGGAAAAACAGTTTCGAATTCCGATGGAGCCATATCAATTGGTGAATTTTGCAAAATTGTTTACCAGAAGCACGGAATTAGTATTGGAAGAAACAAAATGTTCTCTTGGCTCCGAAAAAAAGGATATTTGATCTCATATGGTCGAGAGAAAAATAATCCGAAACAAAAATACATCGAACAAGGTTTATTTGTTAGTAATCCAGTAATTGTCGCAAGAACACAAGGGAACATACAGGAAGCGACAACATTAATCACGGGAAAGGGCCAGGTATATTTTTTAGAAAAATTACAGGAGGATTCAAAATGAGAAAATCAACGAAAGACACAATAGGAGTATGGCTGTTATTACTAATTGTTGTCACTGTCAGCGCTATCCACGCAGCTCTTGGAGTTGCATTGATCACGGCTTGGGCTACTATCGATCTTGCTTGGTATGCAGGAATTGCTGAAGGGAAAAAGCGCTCTGCGAGTGTAATTAAATTCAAGGAGGGTGAATAAAGGTGTCGGAGACAGAAGTGCGTAATTTCGATTGGATTGGCGCAAATAAGTGGTGGCAAGAAAACAAACCGTTGATCCGCTCGCGTCAACATATTGAACGGATGAAAGAATCAATGGTAATGAATCAGAAGGAGGAACAAGTACGTGCGATTTGATGAAAAACTTTACACTTACTCCTGCAAACCTTGTAGCAGAACGGTGCGTCTGAATGCAACTGAGCTAGAAAGATGCAAGCCTTGGAAGGGACCATATTGCTCGAAATGTGGCCAAAAACTGAAACAAACGAAGGGAGATAGCCATGGCGACAACTAGAAAAAGATTAACAGAATTTGGTTTTGAGGAAGTCAAAAAGACACAAAACTATCGACTTTTGCAACTTGTTATCAGCGAAACTGGCGATCGTTTCCGGACAGTGCTTCATTGGTATTCCGATACACCAAAAAAGGTGTACATCAATATGTACAAAACATCAGGTACGATAACTATTACTGAGGATGACGTGCTGGTAAATCACAATAAACTGTACAGTGGTGTTTTGAAAAACTGGAACAGATTTAAAGAAATATTTCCAGAAATCAAAAGTGCAATTTAAGGAGGAGATAATATGCCGAACAATACGCTAAACGATTTGAACAATTTTCTTTTTGGTCAACTGGAAAGATTGGATAACCCAGAAATGACACAAGAAGAATTAGAAGCAGAAATCAAGCGATCAGAGGCTATGACAGACATTGCTGAACAAGTGATCAAAAATGCCAATACGGTTCTTGCAGCAGAAAAAATGTACTCAGGAAAAGACGGTTGGGTCGATCCAAAACGAAGACCAAAAATGATTGAAGGATGATTTTATGCCTAAAAAAATATACACCAAAGAAATGATCGATTATCTAAAAGAAATCACGCCGGGCCGATTCACTGAGGAAGTCACTGAGATGTTCAATCAAAAATTTAATATGCAACTGACTGAAAATAAAATAAAGAGCCTTCGAAGTAATTATAAGATCCGAAGTGGGATTCCCGCATCACTTAGAGGTGTGAAGGCGAATCAAGGGAAAAGGATTTTTTCTGATGAGCAAGAGCGATTTATCAGAAAAAATGTACAAGGAAAAAGCAATAAAGATCTAGCCGAGTTAATCAATCATACGTTTGGGCTCCAAATAACGATTGCCCAAATCAAAGGATGGAAGGCAAATCATAAGTTAAGTAGTGGATTAACAGGCTATTTTGAAAGAGGACATGTGCCTATAAATAAGGGAACCAAAGGAATGTTCAATGTTGGAGGTAATAAGACATCATTCAAGAAAGGGCAGCCTGCCCGAAATCATAAGCCAGTAGGCACCGAACGTATCGATCGTGATGGCTATGTGATAGTAAAAGTGCAAGACGATGGCCCATGGCATAAACGCTGGCGCCCCAAACATAAATTGGAATGGGAAAAAGTGCATGGGAAAATCCCTCCGGGCTTTGTACTGATTTTTCTTGATGGCAACAAGCAAAACATTACCATGGAGAATTTGAAGTTAGTCACACAAGCTCAAAACTTACAGTTGAACCGAAAACAGTGGCGCTCTGAAATTTCAGAAGCGACGTTGGCAGGTGTAAATCTAACACAGATCCAAGCCAAAGTAACAAAACACAAAAAAGGGCCTACACCAGTTCCCGCTAGTGTAAGCCAAAACAAAAAATAAAGAATTACTCAAGGAGATTATAGCATTATGAATGAAAAAATGAAAGATTTAGCGAGACAGCTACAAGATGAATGTCGTAAGGAAGGGGTGTCCTTACTTTGCACGATGCAAAAAAAAGGAAAAGCTAACGTCATTGCTCTTGGAAATATTATGGACATAGGATTGTGTTTAGCGATGGAAGATCGGAATCTGGACAAACAACTCCCAGTTCCTGCAGCACTTTTACGGAAAACCGCATTAGAAGCTTTGAAAAGTACAGCGGTTCAACAAGATGAGGTCAACGGTCATACCTTTGTACTAAATGATCTGGCGGATCTTCCGGATGTTTTGAACCGGATTATGCGAGGTGAATTTGAATGAGCGCCTTCGATTCTTTAGGAGCAAGACAGTTTCCGAAAGATGAACCGACACCAATTGCATTCGATTGGAAAGGTGATCCTCTTTTCGCAGGGGAAATGGTTTACTCGATTGATGATCAATTTGTTCATGAAGACGATTTATTGCGCTATACCCAAGAAAAATTAGGAAAGCCGGTGCCATTATGACCACAGAAGAATTAACAATTCAACAGAAATTGATCCATATCCAATCAGAGTTAAAAGTGCCAAAGAATAACTTTAGTGAATATGGCGGATATAACTTCCGCAATGCAGAGGATATTTTGAAAGCTGTCAAAAAGCATAATTTAGAACATGGACTTTTATTGACCTTAACAGACGTTCCTCTATTCATCGAAGGTCGTTTTTATATCCGTGCTACCGCAACGCTCACTGATGGGGAAGAATCCATCAGTATTGATGCATACGCACGAGAAGCAGAATCGAAATCCAAAATGGACGACAGTCAACTTACCGGCTCTGCTTCTTCCTATGCACGTAAATACGCCTTGCAAGGTCTTTACCTAGTGGATGATGGTATTGATCCAGATTCTATGAACCAGGACGAGGAAGAGCCTGAGAAGACCGAACAGGAAGTGTTCTTTGAGTATTTCAAGCACTATGCTAATGGCGTTGCGGAATTGACGAATAAGCCGTATGAGGAAATTGAGGCAAATGTCTTGGGCGTTAATACTTTCGCACGTATAGAGGATGTGACACCGGACATGTATGCACAGGTGATTGGAACCGTCAAGGCGATGGGCAAGAGAGCTGAATTACAGCTAAAAGAGAGAGTGGCAGAGGAAACGAAGGCATCTAAGCCAGAAACAAAGAAATTTACCTGGGGGAAATAGCAGATGAATGAATTAATTAAACCTGACACGATAATTCATATCGATTACACACCGAGCACCATTTCAATCCAAAACGAAGCAGAACTAGCAAAACTAGTCGAAAATACGGTGAAGCATTATAAGAGCTTGACGTTTACTGAAGGAGATATTCAGGGGGCAAAAGATGCTCGAACTTCTCTCAACAACATCATCAAGCTTTTAGATGCAAAGCGTAAAGAAGTGAAAAAAGGCTACTCTGAACCTCTCGACGCTTTTGAAGACAAAATTAAAGAGTTTGTTAGTCAGATCGATCAAGCCAAAGAAGGAATCGCTCAAAGCCTTGAAAAATTTGAAACGCAGGAGCGAGAAGGTCGACAGGAGAAAGTACAGGCAAAAGTCAATGAATTATGCAGTGTCGTGGGAGTCGATCCTGAACAAATCGAAATTCTTGATCAGTGGACGAACAAAGGTGCTTTCACTTTGGCCAAAGGTGAATTGAAAGCAGCAATCGTTAAAGAAATCACTGAGAAGATCAACGAGATTGTTTCTGAGAAGCAGACGTTGGCTGCGAATAAACAAGTAATCGAAAATTACGCGGAAGCAATGGGATTGGATCCTGTTTCTTGGGTACGATGGATCGACCAAGGACATGAATTGCAGGAAGTGATTGATCAAATAAAGCAAGTAGTAGCAGAAAAACAACGACGCCTCGCGGCGGCCGCAAAGGTTATTCAGGAAGTGGAACAAAATGAGCCTGTTCGCTCAATGAGACACGATGAAGAAACTGGTGAGATTCTTGAGAATTCAGTTAAAAAAAATGAAATAGTTAAAGATGGAAAAACTGTGACATTAAAACTTAGAGGAACCGATGATCAATTCTTTTTGTTAAATAAAAGCATTGTTGAGTTTGGGATTGAAGTCGTTAAAGTGAGTGAATAATGCTTGGAAAGGTTGTTTATCACGAAAATAAGCGCTTAATGCTTGAGTTTGAAGAAGAAATCAATCCGGAATTTTTGAAATTACTTGCTCGAGAAAAAGAGAACTTAGTGGAAGTCAAATTGATCGATAATGAGCCGAAGTCTGCCAAGCAGAATGCTTTGGCTCATGCGTTGATCAAGGATATTGCAAAGCATCAGGAATTGCCATTGCACAAGGCGAAGCAGATGATGAAAGATTTGTACAAAGAAGGGCATAAGATCGAATTTAGCCACGCTGAAGCGTCAATGACTGAAATGAACCGATGGATCGAATTCTTGATTGAACACGTACTAAGCGAAGGGATTCCGCTTCCCAAACGTTATGACTATCTGCTCGAGTACGAAAAATTCTTTTACTTTTGCTGCAAGTACCGCAGGTGTTGTGTATGTGGGAAGCCACATGCTCAAATTCATCATGTAAAAGCGGTAGGGAAGAGAAAACGAAACAAGGTCGATCATCGGCTATTTCCTTTTGCAAGTCTATGTTGGGTACACCACAACATTGCTCACGCAATCGGAGAGCTACAACTGTTAAATGATTTCTTGGTTACACCAGTATTTCTAGATAAAGAAGCATTGATCAAAATCGGCATAATGTCTAATGCACAGATACTTAGATTTGATCAAGAATATCACGATGAAGAATTATTCCAAAAAGCGATTGGAGGATAAAAATCATGCAAGATAATAAATTACATCAACATTTGAAAAAAATCGTTTGCCAGCATGCATCACGACCAGCATTGCAGTGTGTTCAGTATCATGAAGATGGGAGCCTAAGAGCAACAGACGGACATGTTATGCTACGAATCAACAATTTTCATGACATCAATCAAACGCTTATTCAAAATGTACGAACATTGGAGTTTAAAGACCTAAAATACCCAGATACAGACAACAATTTCGTTAAAGATAACAAACAAAATAAACTGAAAATAAGCTTGAGTGTCTTTAAACGAGTCCTTCTTGCTCTGAAAGAAGGCAGTTTTTCAAATATTGTCACCTTACACTTGGATTCTGAGAAAGTAGAGATCACGAGTAATCATAGCAACTCAGAAGTGCCAATCTCGATCACTGTTGGCTGCAAGTATGAGGGAGAATCAATGGAAATCAGCTTTTCTGCTGAAAACCTGTTGAAGATGGTCAACTTTATGCTCGATGCCAAACAGCGATACGCAGTGGATGATGTTGAACTTTTCATTGGATCACCAATCAGACCCGTAATTGCGGAACTTGAAGAAGGCAAGTATCAATTTATAGTAACACCTGTAAGAACACGATAAGGGGGCGAATGTCTTGACTGGACACAGAAGTTACTTTGCCATCATACCTGCAAATGTTCGATACGATAAAAAACTGACTGCCAATGCAAAGCTGCTTTATGGCGAGATAACAGCTTTAGCAAATGAAAAAGGATATTGTTGGGCGGGCGACCGATACTTTGCGGAATTATACGGTGTCAGCAAGACAACTATCCAAAGTTGGATTAAAGCATTGACTGATAATGGCTACATTACAAAAGAGTTGATTTACCGAGAGGGTACTAAAGAAATCTTGAATAGGTATATAAGAATAGTTGCATACCCTACCCAAGAAAATTTAGGTACCCCTACCCAAGAAAACTTAAGAGATAATAATACATCTTTTAATAATACATTTAATAAGACAAATAAAGAAGAAGTTGAAACTTCTTCCAGAAAGTATTCTGACGAACACTTTCGTCTCGCTTCTAAGTTACAAAATAATTTGATGGATGATTTTCCAAAAGAAATGAAAAAAGCGGATCTTGACAAGTGGGCAGATGTTATTCGACTCATGGAAGAAAAGGATCAACACACGATTGAACAAATTGATTATGTATTGAGTTGGCTACCGTCAAACAGCTTTTGGTTTGGTAATATTCGGAGTGCGAAAAAACTCCGAGATAAGTTTGAAACGCTGAAATTTGAAATCAAAACAGAAAAGTCTAAGAAACAGGGAAATAAGAATTTTGTTCGAGAAGAAAAACTGCCTGATAGATTTGTAAATCCTGAAACAGAGCCGACGTTGGATCCAAAGCGTCAAGCAGAGATCGAAGCAAAGCTTAAGGCATACCAGGATCAAAAGAAAGGAGCTGCTACCTGAACAAAGAGCAACGCAGAAAAAGAATGATTGAGCGAAAAAGACTAGTGTATCTAGCAGAGCATCCGGATTTTGATACCAACTCAGAAATTCGAGCCGCATGGGAGTATTTTAAGGATGAAACAACTTCCCCTTACACCAGAATCAATGGACTGATCGAGGTGGTCCATGAAGGCGAAGTCATCTTCACCGGAAACAGAGCTGAGGTGCGTACCAAGTTCGCAATCAGTCACTCTAACCTAAGTAGAAAATTGCGGGAGAATCGACCTGACCGAAAAAAGCGGTATTACCGGATAAAGGATTAATTCAAAAGGTGTCCCACCCTAACATAGGAGGTGTCCCACCTAGTGCCTACAAAGAAAAAACGCCCTAGATATGCACTGGATGATGACACAATAGAGAAGCTTGAGTGGTTATGCAAGCAGCATCAGAAGCGGACGGGAAAAAAGAAAGTGTATCCAAAGGATACGTTGACGGAACTCATAAACAACGATTTTCAGATCAGAAAACGGTTTGGATAGGAGGAGCGTATGTTAAACAAACAGCAAAAATCATTTTATCGACGTAGAATGATTTTTATCATCGGGGATCGATCTGTTGAGGATATCCCCAAAAACGAATTGCAACAAGTCCAACGGATCGGCAAATTAATAGGGTCGCCGATCATGGATCACTCAAGGCCACTAGAGCCAATCGATTTTTACACATTCACCTACGAAGATTATATGAATTTGATTGATGCGGGCTATAGTGTGAAAGCAATTGTCAATGCCTTAGGTATCAGTAAATACCGCTGGATGAACTGGCGATTAGAGAATACACCTGCAGAGGAGGAAGCAGAATGTCTCAAGTAGCGGACGATATGTTTGATGGATTTATTTGTCAAAGGTGCGGTAGTTTCGTCGATGGAGAAGCACCGGGATATCCAAGAGACTGCGAGGACTGTGAAAGCGAGGCAGATGAATGACTCTATTTTTATTCTTCTTAGGAATCATAGTACTGGCAAGCATCAATAATCTTGCGAAGGAAAGAGAACATCGAGATAAAGCAGTTCACGCCATCGTGGTTCTGGTCACGTTAGTGATCATGTGGAGTTTAATTCGATGAGTACCAAAGAATCACTAATTAAATGGGTCGTAGCAGATATGGAAAAAGACATTGACGGTGAGAAGCTAAGAAAGCTACAAATCATCCTTACGATGCGATTGGAGCATTTTGAACTAACTAAGCCATCAAGAGAACTCGTTTTGTATGACGAGACCTCGGACGTTGCCGCATATCGTCAATTTGTGGTCTCAAAGAAGATTCAGGGGATTTCTGACGGAACTTTGAATCTTTACATGCAAACAATCAATCTCTTCATGAGGACGCTAAGAAAGCCGTTTAAGGATATCGCTACAAATGACATCAGATTATTTATTGCCAATCGAGAAATTAAGGATAAAGTGTCCAAAGGAACATTGGCCAGAGAGCGTGGATGCATCGTTCGATTTTTCCGATGGTTGTATGTTGAAGAATACATCCCTCGTGATCCAGGAATACGAGTTGAGAAGATAAAATTGCCGAAACGGCGCAAGCAAGAATTCAGCGAACTTGAAGTTGAAAAGCTGAGAAGTGCTGCGTCCAATACAAAAGAGACAGAAACTATAAACCTGCACGTATTCAAAAAAGATCAACGAAATGTTGATCTTTAGATGTACTCGTAAGTTTAAATATATTTTTTATAGAAAAATCTAGTTTGAGTTTCTAAAGGAGAATTATCAATATGGCCGACTAATTCATAACCATTTTTTTCGTAAAATTTAGGTGCATTAAAGCTCATTGTCTCTAAGAAAATATAGGATATCCCCTGTTGTTTGGCAATGGACTCTACATGATTTAACAATTTGGTTCCAATTCCTTTTCCTTGTGTATTATCAGAAACATAGAAAAGTTCAATTTGCAGATAATCCCAATGAATAAAACCAACGATTCTCCCTAAAACAACACCTTCTGATTCGTATACAAAGCTAAGATGTTGATAATTTTGTTCTAATTCAGGAATGATTTTCTTTGTATATGATTCTAATTCGGATAATGTTACTTCTTTGTTTTCTGCATATTGCATTTGTTTAATTGACATAAATACACTTCCTTTTCAATTTAATGCCCGAGAAGTACTAATTATAGCGCCTAAATATAAATTGTCAATTTTCAAAAGAAAAAAATGAAGGTATTCGGAAATTTGAGTAATTCCACTATTCACCAAAATTGTGGAAATAAAAAAAACTACCCTAAAAGAGTAGCAACAGAATCATAAATTATTTTTTTTGGAATCGAAAATTCCGTGCTTAACTGCTAACCTGATGATTCCATAAAGCATAAATCCTATAAAAATATACCAAATAAAAGCTAAAAAAGTTCCCAAAACAATACCTCCTTTTAGGTATTGTAACATATTTATATTTTACCAAGTCAGTTATCCGACGAAATAAAAAACTGATTGATAATGATATCAACCAGTAAGGGCTATAAACGATCGAGGATAGCGTTACTTATCATCGTTTTCTTTAAAGTAGTCATCAATGTACTCTTTAATTTTTTCAAAATCTTTAGTCAGAAAGAATTTAGAAGGAACTTTTATGATAGGAAGGTTGTTTTCATTATCAAAAGGAACGAATGGCTCAGGAAGGACCAAGTAGTCAACATTATCTTTGTCCCTAAGATAATTTACTGAAACATCGTAAAACTGAGAGAAATAATCTTTAAGGCTTGTATCTTTTTTAAAAAGAAGTCCCGGAGATAATGGCGTATACGTCATTACATTATTGAGCACTAAGACAAAACAAATTTTTTTCATAGATAAACCACCTTTCAGTTAGATTATATACTAATTAATAGAATTAATGTAAATGAATTGAAAATGTCGGTATTTGATTTTTTGATAATAAAAAATCTTTAGATCGAAAAAAAACAAATAAGTCAGCTATCGTCAGCGATAACGGAAAAAAGACCCGCTAGGAGTCTTTTTCTGGAATAATCTCAAGTCCATGTTCAGCAAGGCGCTCATGCGAGTCCATGGCCATTCTCATAAGAAAATCAATTTCAAGACAGCGGATAAATTCATCTTTGTACTCACGAATGATCTTTGATAGGGTGTTCACGTAATCATTTGGATCGTCAGTCAGTTCAATTTCGGTTGGCGGGAAGTCATACTTCAAATCATCAAAAATATAGTCGGTAGTATTTTTCATAACAGCACGTGCATCAACAGTAATTTTCATACGATCGCCTCCTATGGCGATTATATCATGGACGGAGGGATATAATGACCAGAAAAATTAAGATCGAAATAATTAAGGACGTCTATTGGGAAGATTGGGGAACCATGCGAAAAGTTTTTAAAAAAGGTTGGATTGGTTGGGTTAATGGCTATTACGAAAATGGAAAATTGGTGAGCGTATCTGGCGAAAGTCCAATTTACGTCGGCTTATCAGATGAAATTTGGGACGATTGCTATAAAGTTTTGGAAAAGGAGCAAGCCAATGAAAACTAGCCAAGGAATCATCATAGTGCTGCTGACAATCGCAGGCTTGAGTTGGCTATCCTATACAATAATCAACTAGATCGAAATATTTGATTTATATTAATAGGTTGGTTAGTAAATGCATTGCAAAAAAACTCAACAAATCCACATTCTCTACAAATTGCCATATCAAGAACTATAGGTTTCCCTTGCTCAAAATGATGAAAACTTTCATCGGCGAGGATACACAAAAATTTTACTTTCTTTGGTGGATTTACAAAAGCTATTTTGAAACTATTACAATTTAAACATTGCATTTCAATAACCTCAATATTTATTTTATGTACGATCCTAGCGAGGTGTGATAGAAGTAGCAACGCCTAAGTGGGGTTTGTTTGCCTCGCTAGGAGAAGGCTAGTAATTACCGAATAAATGTTATCGTCTAAATACCCATGTCTTTGAAAGGAGATTCGATACTAGCCTTCAAAAACAGGCTACTATATTTAAATAACAAATTTCAAACAGATTAAGAAAGCTTAATCTATAACGGATGATTTCTTAAGAAATCTGGGGAATAAAAAGTCGGATTCCTCCGACTTCTCCTTGAACCTATTGATACATGACTTAAATGAATTATAACAAATCGGGGGATACGCGTTATGACCTTAGTTCCAGAAATCAATAAGAAAGAGACGAAGAAGAATGCACGAGCTGTCTTATCTCAATACCGACGATTAAACCGAATTTCAGAACGTGCGCCCATCGATCTGAAATCACCAATTATTACTGATATGCCCAGAAGCGGGGCGCAAAATGGATCACAAGATGCTTTTCTGGAGTGGATAGACGCTGAAATTGAAAGAGACGCAATTGTCGCTGCACTGGCCAAGCTTGGATTAGTTAGCAGGCAAATACTTTACTATTCATTTTGCGATCTCGAGAAGCGGTCAAATTACGAAATCGGCAGGCTAATTGGCGGGTATAGCGACAAGAATGTTGAAAAGCTAAAAGCAATCGCTCTGGTCGAGTTTGCGGATGCTTACAAAAAAGGAAAATTATTAACTCTGAAAAAATAGGGTTTTTGTAGGGAAAGTGTAGGGTTTTTTGACAAAAATCCATGATAATATGGTAATGTCGAAAGATTAAGAGATGTGGTTGATGGGCTACTCACAAACTAACTCATAAACCGAAAGGGGGCTAATCCCCTTGTCGCTTTATTCTTCTTTGACAGAAAGACGGTAAAACTAAAACGAATGGAGTTGAGAACGCTCCTTATCTTCATTCGCCGTCTTTTTTATGTCACTGTGGCGGAAGTAGGAGACGCAACGGTCAATGGTGAATAACCTCGTGAGAACCTAATCAGTTCTTGTGTGTGGTGCAATCCCACTCCAGTGACATAACGCATTAGAAACAATAGGTTGATTCCGCATACTAGTTAAGTCGGACGTAATATGATCGGACTGATAATCCGTCCCACCCTAATTGTATTCTTTATAAGTCGTGACGGGTAGCTCAGTGGCTAGAGCGTTTGGTGGATAGCCAAGAGGTCGCCGGTTCGAGTCCGGTCTCGTCAATTAATTAGCCGATTAGCGGAAACTAATCCGGCAAGCGACCTAGCATCGTGTAAATACAACAATCATTGCTAGGGATGGTTGTAATACATAATGAAGTCACTCAGTCGAGTGGCTTTTTATTTTAAAGGACAAAAAAGCTACCGGTGTCAGATCCGGCAGCTTCAGGCAGATAACGACTTTATTAGATAGTTAGCTGTTATGTTTTGGATAAAGTGGATCTGCCTATTTAAATAATAACATCTAATTATAAAATATACAAAAAATGCCACCATGCTTGGAGGGATGGTGGCATTATGTAAATATCAAATAAATGAAATTTACATATATATAATATATCATAATGACGAAAAAACGCCACTGAGTTGTTGATACTCAGTGGCGGAACAGGGTTGAAGTCTTATAGATACATATTAAAGGAGTCCCTGTTACAGCATATTATAACAAAGGAAAAATTAAATTTCCACTGGAATTCAAATAACTAGTGGGTAGGTAACCAGTTTTATGTTTTCACATTCGTAATAAAAGACTCTTCTGCTTAAGGTAGCATAATAGACAAGAAATATATTTCCTCTCATTAGGAACGTACTTTACAACAAATCTTGCATAAGAAAAACTTGGCAGAGGGCCTTTTTAAACTAATATAGAGAAGCGCTGCATTTTGTTCCGTATGAAAACCAATGTCAGTAACTTTATCATTTTTTTTGATACGTGGGCAATCTCTATCGTGAATTACGAATCGATTATTCGAGACCTTTAATTTTTTCTTTTTTATTACATAATATGGCATGCCAGTTCACCTCTCTTTTTATTTCCTATTATACAGTAAATAAGATGTAATTTTTAATAAAATAAGAAGATTTTAAGTTTGATAGGAATTAGAAAAATACCATCTAATGAAATCCAAATTATGCTAACGGAAATCGCTTAGGTAGATTGTCTCATCAATAGTTTGAAGACATTTGAAGACAACTATGGATAGGAGGAAACTATGAAAATTACTAAAATGAAGTTAGATGAATTAAAAAATGCAGACTACAACCCTCGTATAGCTCTCGAGCCAGGAATGGAAGAGTATGAGAAATTGAAGCAATCCATCTTAGAATTTGGATTTGTGGATCCTCCAATCTTTAATGTACAAACAGGGAATCTCGTAGGAGGGCATCAGCGTGTTGCTGTGGCTCGAGATTTGGACCTGTTTGAGGAGATAGAGGTTTCCGTTGTAGATTTACATCTCGAGAAGGAAAAAGCTCTCAATTTGGCTCTCAATAAGATTTCTGGTAAATGGGATGAAGAGAAGTTAGCTTTTCTCTTAAAAGAACTCGGAGAAGAAGATATCTCTTTAAGTGGTTTTGATCTTGAAGAAGTCGAAGATTTAATTACTGATTTTGACTATCAAGAAGACATTGATAAACCAATTGTTGAAGATGATTTTGACGTGAACCAATACATTGAAAATCATCCAGAACCTAAAACTAAACGTGGCCAACTTTGGCAACTAGGCAAGCATTTCTTGCTTTGCGGTGATTCGACTAATCAAACTGATGTTGATCGCCTATTGCAAGGGAATAAAGCAGACTTAGTTGTAACGGATCCGCCATACAACGTTGCTGTGAAGTCTAGCAACGAAGAACTGACGAATTCCGGTCGAGGTGAAATTCTCAATGATGATATGGATCATGATGACTTCGTTGGATTTTTAGAGCAAATTTTTCTGAACTATTCGCAACTCATGCATGATCAAGCGGCAATTTATGTTTTTCATGGCTCATCGTATCAACGGGAGTTCGAAAATGCAATGAACGCTGCAGAAATTGACGTTAGAGCTCAGTGTATCTGGGTTAAGAACAACGCTACCTTTGGCTGGAGTCAGTATCGTTGGCAGCATGAACCAGTGTTTTATGCATACAAGCGGAAACAGGCGCCTGAATGGTATGGAGATAGAAAACAAACCACTGTCTGGAAAGATGACTTGATTCAAGATATTCCGGACATAACCGTTTGGCAAATTGCTAAAGATGATGCAATGAAATACTATCATCCAACACAGAAGCCATTGTCTCTTATTGCAATTCCGCTGAGAAATAGCTCAAAACGTGGCGACATTGTGGTCGATCTTTTCGGCGGATCCGGCAGCACGTTAATGACCTGCGAGCAATTGCAACGAGCCTGTTACACGATGGAACTTGATCCAATCTTTTGTGATGTGATCATTGAGAGATGGGAAAACGCTACTGGTAAAACTGCAGTGCTTTTAGAAGAATAAAAAAAGAGGCCGGTGCGCTAACACCGACCCTTTCAACGAGGGTTAGACCCCCGAAGACACAGAAACCACACGCGCGTGCTTTTACCTCAGTTCTGTGTCTTTTAGCATTATAATCTAATGCGGGGTGTCGAACAATGGGAACAGAAGATTTTGATTTTGAATATGAATTAAAAAAGGCAGAAGAGAGAGCTGAAACAGTCGATGAGTATAAAAGAATTATTAGAGTTGCACTCGGGAAATGGCTGTCGAACCTGCAGTCTGGTGAGATAAAGCTCAACTCTGTTAGTGATTTGAAAGTTTTGATTGAAGCTGATTTAATGTTAAAAGATATTGAGAGCTAACCACAATTATCAAACTATCTAGTATAATAGAACTAGATATGGAGGGTAAACTATGAGTTCAAATTTGATAGTATTAGGAAATGGTTTTGACTTGAAATGTGGGGTTAGATCTACTTTTAAAGATTTCTTTGATAATAGAATTTCTAAAAATGTGGAATCTCAATTAGACTCATTTTATAAAAGTATTGATCTAAGGAATAGTTATGTATCACTTTCTTTTAATGAAGGGGATGAATATAATGGAATGATTTTTCCCGATACAAGATATAACTTGATAAAAGATGCTAATCTTACCTTCTGGGATTTACTGTTCGTAGCGAATAAAAATCTAAAACAAATGAGATATTGGCACAATGTAGAACAAAATATGTTAGAAATTTTAAGAGAAATTGATCTGACTAAAAATTATTCAAATATAGGTCATCATATGATCAATGGAATTCCCGGTCTCAGAAGTGAGTTAAAAAGTAGCATACAAAAATCGTTAATTAAATGTAGCATATTAGCTTATTATGTGATTTCCAAAGAACGTTACAGGAGTAAAAAAAATTTTGATGATTTTTTATTAAGTGAATTAATTGAATTTGAATCTGCATTCTCTGAGTTCTTAGGAGAAAAAATTCACGAAACCTACGAATATTCTTATATATCAGAACTTTTAATACGCAAAATAATCGGCGAGGATAATTCAATTGATGATATTGAAGCTTTATCATTCAATTACACTGAGCCAAGTTGTTTAAGAAATAAGATTACTAATGTTCACGGTAAACTAAGAAATAATAACATTATCTTTGGAATTGACCAAGATGACATTAGTACTAGCTCTTTAATATATAAGTATACGAAAACCTTTAGAAAAATGGTGCAAATAAATAAAAATAACGGAGACTCTGTATATATTAAAAACAAAAATGAATTGAAAAATATTTTCTTTTATGGACATTCACTGAGTGCCTTAGATTACTCATATTTTCAATCTATTTTTGACTATTACAATTTATATGACAGTAATGTTTCGTTGACATTTTGCTGCTCTCCATATGGTGAAAAGACTTCTCAAGATATCTTAACTGAGCATGCAGGACTTGTTGCAAATTTACTGGAGAAATATGGGGCAACAATGAATAATGAGAACCATGGTAGGAATTTAATGCATAAATTGATGCTTGAAGGTAGATTAACAATAAAAGAAATAAACAATTTATAAAAACAAAACTTAACTGACTTAATGATCGTGAGGTGGTGCATATTGAATGGCTCGGCAACGAGATCCAAGAAGAGATGAAGCAAGAGAAATATGGCTAAAATCCGATGGCAAAAAGCTTTTGAAAGATATTGCTGAAGAACTGGGCGTTTCTGATTCGCAAATCCGAAAGTGGAAATCAATAGATAAATGGACCGAAGAATTGAAAGGTAATGTTACCAATGGCAAAAGTAACGTTACCAATCGAGGCGGTGCGCCACCGGGAAATAAAAATGCAGAAGGTAACAGGGGGAATAGTCGAGCAGCAGCACCTGTAGGAAACAAAAATGCGCTAAAAACAGGCGAGTATGAAACGATCTTTGCTGAATATCTAACTGAAGAAGAAAAGGATCTTTATTCAAATTTGGATGATGATCCTTTTTTTATTATGTCGGATGAAATTCGTCTTTTAAAAATTCGGCAACGTCGCATGATGAAAAGAATAGCCGATGCAGAAGCTGGCTTGACTGAGAAAGAGACAGAACAGCTCTTTGAGTTGCGAGGGCGCAAAACCTTGGTTGAATCCAAAAAATCGGGACAAAAAATACAAGTTGAGGTGCCTGATTTAGTATTGACCGAGATGAAAGAACATTCTTTTCGTAAGATAGATGATTTACTCTCCATTGAGGAAGCTTTGACACGAGTTAGCGCTCAATTGACAAAAGCAATTAAACAGCTTAATGAATTATCCTTATCTGGTAGGAAAGTTACTCTGATGGAAGAACAAAAACGGAAGATGACTTTCGAAGCTGATATCCTTGAAAACAAAGCTGCTAAACTTGTGATTAAACAAGGTGAACAGAGTAAAGTACAAGGCCTTATTGATATTGGCCAGGCGCTTATTGGTCCAATAGAAGAAGATGAGGAGAGTGGACGAGATGAGTCAGTTGAAGTTATCGACTAAGCAACAAGAAAATATTTTTCAACCACTCAAAGGGATTCGGATGGAATTGAACGAGGGAACGATTCGTTCAGGCAAGACGATGTCAGATGTGCAGAAGATGGCGTTAATCTACGCAGGACATCCAGATACGAATCATCTTGTACTCGCCTATAACCAAGAACAAGCCTACAGAATGTTTATGGATTGCGAAGGGTTTGGACTTGAACATATCTTTGCAAGCTGTGCAGAGATTCGACACGATGAGCATGGCGACCACTTATGGATCAATCTTCCCACAGGGGAAAAGCGAATCTACTACAAAGGTGGCGGGAAAGTCAATGCTGTGGGTGCCATCACTGGGATGTCATTTGGGACTGTCACATTCTTAGAGTTTAATCTTCTAAACAAGGCGGTTATCGAAGAAGCTTTTCGTCGGACCAAAGCTTCTAGCTTTCGTTACCATCTTGCAGAACAAAACCCACCGGCTCCAAATCATCCAAATCTTGAAACGCTAAAGCCGTTCATTGAAACGGGTTCTTACAAGTTTCGGCATTGGCGACCACAAGATAATCCTATTTTAACGAAACGATCATTAAAAGAATGGGAAGCAGAGTGTAAAGTCTCTGACTATCTCTACAAACGAGATTGGCTAGGCGATCGCGTGATGCCTGAAGGCGTGATCTATTCAATGTTTAACGAAGATGCTCATATGACAAATGAAATCATAGGCAAGCCTGTAGAAGTGTTCTTCAGTGCCGATGGTGGTCAAAGCGATGCGACAACTTGTTCGTTAAACCTCGTTACATGGAAAGATGGAAAGTATTATCTCTATCGAATGGCCAACTTTTATCATAGTGGAGCCGATACTGGTGTCACAAAAGCGATGAGCGAGTATGCCAAAGAGATAAAGTTGTTTAAAGAGTGGTGTTATCAAGAATGGTCATGGCTGCCAAAGCACTCGAAATTTTTTGTCGATCCAGCCTGTAAGTCATTGAGTGAGGAATTACGTGTCTTGGGTATTGTTACAACAAAAGCAGACAACAACTCAAAAGACAAAGTAACCAGCAATGGAACCAAAATTGAAATAGGTATCGAACGTATGCAAAGCGCCTTATCAAAAGGACGCTTTTTTCTTTACGATCATGAAGGTAAATATGGGCATTATTATTTTATTAAGGAGTTAGGGATGTATGTTCGTAATGATAATGGCTACCCGGTTGATAAAAACAACCATGCTCTGGATGAATGTCGGTACGCAATTAATTACTTTACGAAACGCTATGTTCTCTAATAGGAGGTGGTCCAGTGTCATTTTGGCAAACAATAAAAAGAGTCTTTGGAAAGGGGGCGGTTGCGATAGGGGCGAAAAAAGAGCTACAAAGTATTTTGGATCATCCAAAGATTCAAATGAGTCATGAAGAGTATGATCGTATTCAAAGCAGCTTACTTTATTACCAAGGGTACACCCATTGTGATTCTGGTCAACGAAAGAAAGCGAATATTAATATGGCCCGCAAAGTTGCTTCTGAGTACGCGAAAGTGATGTTCAATGAACAGGCAGAAATCACGATCGGAAAAGAGGATAAATCGAAAAAATATGATGAAGCCAGTGCTTGGATCGAATCTGTGTTTCAACATAATGACTTCAAGCGTAATCTCAGTAAGTATCTTGAACCAGCAATGGCGCTAGGAGGCTTAGTTGTGCGACCTTATTTCAATGATCAATCGGGAAAAGTGGAATTTTCATGGGCGCTCCCGGATGCCTTCTTTCCATTGGAAAGCAGTACAAATAAGATCAGTCAGTGTGCAATGGCATTTAAAACGATCAAAACCCAAGGGAACAAAACGTTCTATTATACCTTGTTAGAATTCCATGAGTGGATCGATGGCGAGTATTGGGTCTCTATGGAACTATACGAAAGTGAAAAATCTAATGTGTTGGGGATTCAAGTATCTTTAAATACATTAAAGCAGTATGAAGAATTTGAGGCGGCTGTTCATGGTGAAGAAATTGAACGTCCAATCTTCTCTTATTTTAAGACAGCAGGTTTTAACAATATCAACCCATATTCTCCGCTTAGTGTGGGTGTTTACGACAACTGTAAGCGAACGCTGGATCGACTAAACAAAGCGTTGGATGCGTTTGATCATGAAATTGACGTGGGCAAGAGAAGAGCGGCCTTTCCTGAATCTATGCTAAGTGGAATTCCTGACAAGGGAACAGGCGAAACGAAATTAACATTTGATAAAGATGATGACTTCTATGTCATTGTCCCTGGTACGAACCCTGATGAATTTAAAATTACTGATTTAACACATGATATTCGAACAGAACAGTACATCGGGGCGATCAATCACCGATTGCGACTTCTAGAAATGGAAGTTGGGCTTTCGACGGGTACGTTCGTTTTCGATGGTGCTGGTGTACGTACTACGAATAAGACTGCAACCGAGGTAATCAGTGAGAACTCGCAGACGTACCAATCTAGAAACCAACAAACCACCGAATTGGAGGAATTCATTCGGGATGTTGTGCTGGCGTTGTGTGAGCTTGGCCGGGCCACAGAAGTTGATGGGAAACCATTGTTTAGTGGAGAATCTCCAAATCGTGAGGACATTGGCGTTAACTTTGATGATGGCATCTTCTTAGATAAAAAGTCAGAATCTGATTATTATCGTGAATTGAAAAATGATGGGCTGATTCCCGGATGGTTAACTTTAGCTAAAATAATGAAGTTGCCTGAAAGTAAGGCAAAAGATCTTTATCGACAAGCACAATTGGATGTGGTCGATGAAATTACTGGGAAAATACGGGATTCTGGATACGAAGACTTTGAGGAGTGATTGAATGACAATTACATCAAAGCAGTTGGAAATCGAAGCTTCATACGTCCAAGATGCTTATATGGCGATGGAAGATGAAATCATGAAGATGCTTGTCCGTCAGTTGAACAAGCCAACTAGAACACCGCTCACAGAAGATAACGCATTCCGGTGGAAGATTGAAAAGATGCAGCAATTAAATTTGTTGAGTCAGCAATCGCTGCAGCAGCTGGTAAACGAAACAAATCAGTATTCTTATGATCAACTACGTAAGATCGTCGTGGACATGGGTTTTGAAGTCGTTTCTGATTTGGACAAGAATTTGTCTAAGCAAACAGGAAAAGAACCGCCTCCAAGGACTGAAATCGATAATGTGATGGAGTCATATTTCAACCAACAGTGGCGTGATCTCGACAACCATGTCAATCAAACGCTGATTGACACCAATTATCCTAACAATCCGCTGGCTAAGATGTATCAGCAAGTTCTCAATGATACAGTAGCCAAAATCATCGGTGGTGCTAAAACGCCACAGCAGGCGCTTAGAGAATCGATCTATGCGATGGTGGAAAAAGGTGTGATGACAACCTTTGTTGACAAGGCAGGGCGTGAATGGAGCCTTGAGCGCTATGTTCGGATGGTTTTAAAAGCAACCACTCACCGTGTCTATCAGGATCTGCGAATTAAGCGAGGCTTAGAGCATGGCATTGTTACTGCGCTAATGAGTAGCCATATGGCTGCACGACCACACTGTGCGCATATCCAAGGGGGATGGGTGCTAATTATTCGTACAGAAGATGCACCGGAAGAATTACGACACATTCCATCCATCTATGATCATGGATACGGTGAGCCTGATGGCACACAAGGGATAAACTGTAGACATCGATTGTATATCCAAATCTATGATCCGAATATTGACGTCCATATGAAACAATATGAACCCAAACAAGCGATTGAAAATGCCGACTTGGTTGCCAAACAGCGACGCATGGAAGTCGCTATTCGTCGTGCGAAAAGGCAAATGAATGCAGCGGTCTCACTTGATGAAAAAGAAGATATTCAGCACTTCAAGCAGTTGATTAGAAAACGTCAAGGTGCATTGAGAGTACTAATCGACGAGCATAATCAATTGTTGCGTCGAGATTATTCAAGAGAACAAGTCTATACGTAAACTCCCACAACTGAAAAGTGGTTGTGGGAGTTTATCATTTATATGTATTTTTGGAAAGTATTAATTGTATTGCTTCTTCCGAATCATCTAATCCATGCCAAGTTACAAAACCTTTTGACAAAGTAAAAATGTATATTTTATCAGTCTTAGTTGTCTTGCTTACAAGCTGACTTTTTAGATCATTTACTCTAAGGGATGTAGCAATGATGAAGCTAGTTTTTGTTATGGCGAAATAATCGTCTCCGAAAGAATCTAAATAATTATATAGACTCTCATAATTATGTTTATCGTCCAATACTAAAGAAATTTTATAGACATAAGTAACCATAAACTCACCGTCCTTTTTTTACTATACCTAATGATATACGAAAATAAATAAAAATTAAATGAAAAATATAACATGTATTAAATTAATCATAGCAATGATTATTTATTTTGCCTTCTTACTGCTTACAGGCGTTAAAGAGAAAGCTGTCTCGGGTGATGGACGTAACCATCAAATTTATCGGGTTGTGGCGTAACCACTAGGAGGTCACTATGAAAGAATTTTTTAAGCCAATGGAGATGAACTTGCAGTTTTTTGCTGATCCAGAGTCTGATTCTGCTCGTGATGAGCAAGATCAATCTGTTGAAGATCAAACTCAAACTGAGGAAGAAGCAGAAACTAAGGAAAAAGAAACGTCTCCTAAGAAGTATTCTCGTGATGATGTTGGCAAAATGGTTGCTGCAGAAACCAAGAAAGCCGTTGAGAAAGCAAAACAAGAATGGGAGAAAAGTATTCCTAAGTATGCTGAAGAAAAAGAATCTTTAGATCATGATCAGAGTGAAAAGTCAGCCCAAGAAAAACTTGCTCAAAAAGAGGCAGAGCTAGCTCAAAAAGAAATTCGTCTAGAATATCGGGAGAAAGCGCAAGAAGAGGGACTGCCGTTGAAGATCATTGATTTGATTGACTGCAGCGATGCTGAAAAAGCAGAGACATCATTTAAATTGGCAAAAGAAATTTTGGGAGAAACAACCTCAAAGAAAAAGAAAAAGCAGTTTGTCAGTGGTGGGAATCCCCAATCGGGAAACCTGGATCAGCTAGACCCGTTTTTAGCGGGATTAAAAGGAAAATAGGAGGAATTTTTAAATGACAGTTACAGTTGAGAATTATGCAGAGAAGTGGCAACGGGAGCTTGACCAAACATTGCAACAAGAATCGTTAACAGCGGAGTTAGAAACACCTGAGGTGAATTGGTTAGATGCAAAGACATTCCGTGTCCCTCATATCAAGACATCAGGATATCAAAACCATAATCGTGAGAAAAAAGGGTTTAACTCTGGAAAAATCACCGTTGAGGATGTCCCTTATACGTTAGATTTTGACCGAGATATTGAATTCTACGTGGATAAAGCGGATGTTGATGAGACAAATCAGGCTGCTTCAGCTGGAAATATCACTCGTGAATTCTCCAAGGAGAACGCAACTCCTGAGATGGATGCTTACCGCTTCTCTAAATTGGCAGCCTATGCAGAAAAAGAGGGACTTTCGAAAGATGAAGTGATCACAGAAGACAATGTGGTCAAAATTTTAAAAGCTGCTATTCTAAAAACGCGCCGTTATGGCACTCAGAACTTGATTCTTTATGTGTCTTCTCAGGTGATGGATTGCTTAGAACAATCACCTAACTTTACTCGTACTATTAATGTTGATTCTAACGGCATGAAGATTGAGACACGTGTGACAAGTTTAGACGGTGTCCGCATTAAAGAAGTTTGGGCAGAAGAACGTTTCTATGATTCTTTTGACTTTACAGAAGGATTTGTTCCAAAAGATGACTCTAAACAATTGAATTATTTGTTGGTAGCAAAACCTGCAGTTATTGCAAAAGCGAAATTCGCAAGCGTTTATTTGTTCGCACCAGGTCAAGTGGGACAAGGAGATGGATATTTGTACCAAAACCGTATTTACCATGACCTATTCAAGATGAAACATCAGAACAATGCAGTAATTGCTTCTACCTTGGTAAAGTAGATTCCCCGGAGGAACCGGGGGAGCCTGATGGTAGCGAAGATGGCAGTGAGATAGAAGGCCAGGCATCAGCAGTTGATGATATGAAAGTTGATGAGCTGAAAGCTGAGTTAGATCGCTTAGGCATCGAGTATTCCTCTACTGCCAAGAAACCAGAACTAATTGAGCTGTTAAAAGAGAGTGAGTAACCACTCTCTTTTTTAATGGAGGTGAAAAACCATGGAACGACTACGTCGTAAGCCGTTGAACGAAATCTTTGATGATAACGTTGAGTCTTGTGGCTACCTATCTCTTAAGGAGTACAAGCGACTCGTGGATCGTGACACAGAACTGATCGAAAAGGAGTACAAGAAGCTGCTTAGAAAAGCCAGTGCATTATTGGATATCCAAACTAGACGGTTTTATCAGCGTAATGATCTTGAATCAGATATTCCATTGCGTCGCAACGCATTCAAATTGGCTGTTGCTTATCAAATTGAGTACATGCATGAAGCAGAGGCCACTACAACGTTTGGGATGCAGGAGCCGGACAGTTGGTCTATTGGCCGCATGAGCGTTTCTAAAAGTAAGGGTGGTTCATCCTCAACGACGAACGAAGCACCGCTGCTATCAGGGGACGCTATGCTGCAGTTGTCAGGAACCGGTCTACTATATCGTGGGGTGAGTCGATGAGAATGCCACCTAAACGATTTTTCCCTCATACAATGATCTATCGAAGGAAAATCGGAATGTCACCTCTGGGTGAAGCGATTTTGGAGGATGATGTAGTGATCGATCATGTCCGATTTGACGATACAGTCAAATTCGAACCAAGGGATGTGAATGGTGCTGTACAAATTCCTAATGCCTTGATTTCGATGATTAAAAAACATTCTGGACCTTTACCATCATTTGCAGTTGCGGACCAGATTGAAATGTTTGATAAGAAGTACACCATTGCAAAGGTCATCCCATTAAGCGCAGATTCGCCTGAACCATTTGGTTATGAAATTGAGGTGGTCTAATGGCTGGGATTAAGATTGACATCGATCTTTCTGGCGTCCGGTCTAAATTAAGCGAAGACAATTTAGGGCGTGGACAATTGAATATGGCTAATCGAATGCTTCAAACAATCAACGAAACAGTCGTCCCTTGGGACACAGAGCATTTACGAGACAGCGGTCATGTGTCAGGGATGGGAAGTCAGTTGGTTTGGGATGTACCCTATGCAGGGCCTCAATACTATGGTGGACGAAAACATCCGACTACAGGTGTTTGGATTTCGTTTGTTAACAAGCAACCGGGTACCGGTCCATTTTGGGATGAAGCAGCAAAACCATTATTCATCAGTGATTGGTTACAGGCATTTAAGATTGGAGCGAAACTATAATGGATTTTATTCATCGGCTACAAGAAGTAGCCAGTAAAGCTGACGTGCCGGTAATCATTCATGCGATAGATCAAGAGGAATCGATCCGGTTATCGTCTCAAGCCGGGGGCCGGACAGAAAAAACGTATATGAGTGGCAACAAAATTAAAGATCTACCGTTTGAATTTGTGTACAAAACAAAAAGCGCTCGCGCTGATCAAGTGATGGCACAGTTAGCTGAAATCATCGAAGATACACAAGATATTCCTTCAGAAGATGGGTCCTATCAATTTATGGGACTGACAATTGCCAATGAACCATTCTTTATCGGACGAGACAACCAACAGTTCCTTTATTATCGCTTGGTAATTCAAGCGAAGCTATACATTATAAAACGAAAACAGGAGAGTGAATAAATATGTTCCCACAAAAAAACGTCAAACGTAAACACTATATTGCACCATATGTTGATGGTGGAGCAACGCCTGCTGAATCTGCATGGCTGCCATTAGGAGATGGGATCACGGATATTTCCGATAGTACCGACGAACAAACCGATGATAAGGCGTACTACAGCGGAGATGGTACCGTAACGACACGAATTACAGGGATTGCAGGTTCCTATGATTTTTCTGGAGATTACTTAGCCGAGGATCCAGCGCAGGCTTTGATCGAAGATATGAAATACAAACTTGGCGCAGGACGAAAAGTTTGGCACCGAGTAATCCGATCGGATGGCAAAAAGCAATGGGTTGGTCACGCAACGGTTTCAGGTATTGTTGCAGGATCTGGTGCTGCTGAAACGGATGAAGAGTTTGCATGTAGCATTAAGTTTGACCAGATTCCAATTGAAAGTGCGCCTGGGGGGGCTTCTGCTCAGTCAGCGGCATTGAATTCAGCCATTGTGGATGAAACGCCACCAAATAGTTCAGCGGGCAAAAACAGCAAGAAAGAAGACACTAAGTAAGAGAGGCGTTTATCGCTTCTCTTTTTTACATAAAAATGGAATTGGAGGAATTAGTCATGATCAAAATTAACGTAGAATCAACACAAATCCCTATTGAAATCGGTGAATTAAAAGTAACAATTGATGCCACGGCAGAGTGGGAAGCCAAGTATAAGAAATTAAAAGAAGACTTCGATAAAAAGACAGCAGCTATTTCTAAAAAAACTGAAGATGGATCCCTTAAGACAGAAACTGCTGATAAGCAATATTATGACCTTGCAGGAAAGAGTATCGATGCCATATTAGGCGCGGGAACAGCCGAGCATTTATTATCAATCAGTCCGAATCCTCGAATTCTTTCAGGATGCTATTTTTCAATTAAAAACGCACTAGATGCCGAACTTGATTTGATGCTTGTCGGTGTCCACAAAGAGAAAATCAACCGTTACCTGAAGGGGTAATCAAATGAAACTACAGTATCGATTAGATGAAACGGTTGAAATCCAAGGCGTAACTCATCGAATCAATCTTTCTTTTGATACGGTACTACGCCTTTTTGATTTATTAAGGGATCCTGATCTTCCGGAAGTAGAAAAAATCTCTTTAGGTTTGCAACTATTACTAGGGGTTTCGTTTCTATACGACATTGAAACGCAAAACGAGATTTTTTTAGCCGTTTTAGAAGAGTTTGATATCTGGAAAAGACCAGAACCTCGTTATGACGTGAATGGCAATCTTCTCAAGCCAAAAGTAAAAGATGTGGCAGGACAACATTTTTCGTTTAACTACGATGCAGATAATATCTATGCTGCTTTCTATCAAGCTTATGGCATTGATCTTTTTGAGCAACAAGGCAAAATGCGTTGGGAAAAGTTCATTGCTTTGTTTGGTGGTCTTCCAGATGAGACGAGATTTAGACAGATTGTATCCATTCGAACTAGAAAACCACCTAAAGGAAAAGGTTCTAAAGAAGCCAAGGACGAACTAAAGAAATTGAAAGAACTCTACGCACTACCGAAAGAAGGTGAAGAAGATGAGCAGAAGTGATGGCAAGGTAACGATCGACATAATCGTCAATGGGAAACAGGTCACCAAAGAAATCGACATGGTCGAACAAGGCTTTAGCCGATTGGGTAAAAATGCCGATGATGTCATGAAAAAAGTCGGATCTGACATGGGTGCTAATACCGAATCAGGTGCCAAGTCTGCCAATAAAGCTGTGGATTCTGTGGAAAAGACTGTTTCAGATTTAGGCAAGACGACTGAATCATCCACTGCAAAAGCAGGAAAGTCGATCGGTGATAACTTTGATTCTGGGTCTAAGGGAGCGAACCAAGCAACTGATAGCGTGGCGAAGACTGTCGCAGATCTGGTATCATCTGTCGAATCTTCTGCACCACTTATGGGGCGTAGCATTAGTGAAACCTTCTTAAGTGCTGCGAAAGATTCTGAAGCGTCAACGTACAAGATCTCAAACGCAACAGGAGAGATGAGTGGCGCTGTTGAAGCCCATGCGACACGAGCGTCCAATTCAATAGCCAAAGGGTTTGAATCAGGTGCCAAAGATGCAAGTAATTCCACAGATGGGATCACTAAGTCTGTATCGAATATGGTCGGCTCAGTAGAAATAGCCATGCCAGGTCTCGGTGGGGCTATCAGCGAGCCTTTTATTATCGGTTCGAAACATGCCACCGCGTCGATGGATGCGATCAAACAATCCTCTGCTAAAATGGTGCCCGAAGTAAATTTGGCGGCAACAGCAGCTGGAAATAGCTTGTCTCGACACTTAGAGGCTGCAGGAAAAGATGGCGCACGATCGATTGCAGATGCAGTTGCTATCATGAAAAAGGATCTTGGGGATCTCGGAGATCGTGCGGAACAAGTAGGAAATCAAACGGGCAATGCCTTTCATATTCCTGAGCCAAAAGCACAAAAACTGACCGGAACGATTGGGCAGTTAAGTGCAGCGATGCTAATCACCAAAGGTGCCACAACTGCCTTATCCATGGCCAAAGGTTCATTGGACAGTGCATTTGGTCGTATCGATACACTAAACAACTTTGAAAACACCATGACCCGATTGACTGGCAGCTCAGAAGAAGCGGCTGAGGGCATGGAAGGTGTGCGAGATGCGGTAGTAGGAACGAACTACATGCTGGATAGCGCTGCTCAAACGGTCCAACGATTGGTTATGCAAAATAAAGACCTTGAGAAGTCTACGGAAAGCTACAAGGTATGGGGTGATGCGGTCGCCTTTTATGGTGATGGATCTGCTGATGCGATGGATAACGTAATGGATGCGATGATCCAAATGCGCGCGACAGGTACAGTCAACATGGCACAAATGGACCGCATGGTGCGTCGTGGCGTTGATCCGTGGGAAATCTATGCCGATGCCACAGGTCGTAGTGTCGGGGATGTACGTGATGCCATGCGCGATGGCGAGATGGGTGCCAATGAATTCTTTGATGCAGTGGAGCATGCGATGCGTGAAGGTGGCAACGAACTAGCTTCTGTTACCGGGATGGCTCAACAAGCGGGGGATACGTGGAAAGGCTCATTTGCGAACATGGCCACCGCCACTGCAC
Organism: Enterococcus sp. 4E1_DIV0656; assembly: GCF_002140695.1. Taxonomy (NCBI): domain Bacteria; kingdom Bacillati; phylum Bacillota; class Bacilli; order Lactobacillales; family Enterococcaceae; genus Enterococcus; species Enterococcus sp. 4E1_DIV0656. The sequence continues at coordinate 2,760,072 of NZ_NGLF01000001.1, forward strand.
GTGGAACCGCAAGCATTATCGAATCCATGGATGATGCATTTTCAGAGACACGCTTTGGATCCATGAAAGAAAATGTCCAAGGGTTTGGGAAAACCTTTGAAGGTGTGTTAAATGGTGTAGCTGGCGTGATTCCACCAGTTGTTTCAGCAATTGATACGATGGTTGGTGGGATTATTGACCTCAAAGAATCATCGGTTATCTTGGCACCAGCGATTATTGGGGTAACCACAGCAATCGCTGGTTACATGGTCATCAAGAAAGCAGAATTGTACACTCGTGGTTTTATTGCGTCAATCAAAACCTTAACAGGTGCTAAGACAGCTGCAGCAGCAGTCACAAAGGCAATGACCGTAGCTGAAAAATCTCATCTTAGCGCTGCAGCTCAATCTAAGGCAATGAACGCAGGATCAGCAGCAGCAACTAATTTGCACACTGTAGCTATCAAAGCGAAAACAATTGCGACGGCAGCGTTGAAGATGGCCACAAGTGGTGTCGGACTTGCTATGGGAGTGGCAGCTGTAGTGGGGGCTGTTTTATTTAAGCGGTGGAATGATAATCGAAAAGCAGCAAAAGAGTTGGCAAGTGAAATTGATGGTTTAGGTGATGAGTTTGATGGCCTTAATGATGCAACGGAATCGAATGCAAAAGCATTTGAAACACAAGGGAAAGTCATTGATTCCAATGCCGAACGTAACAAAGATCTAGCTGCAGAGTTAGAACGATTGACCGCGATAGAAGGAAAGTCAGCGGCTGAAAAGCAATTGATGGCTGACACTGTTGAAGAGTTAAATAGTTCAGTTACTGGGTTGAATCTTGCCTATGATGAAGAATCAGGTTTGTTAAATGCCACAACCGAAGAAATTCAAAAACGAATTGAAGCTTCTAAAGGTATGGAAGAAGTCAATAGCTTGGTGGAACGTCAAAATCAACTGACACAAGAAGCCGCTGATTATGAGACGACCCTTAAGGAAGTTGCGAAAGAACGAGCGATGCTTGAATATGAGGCTTCTGTTTCTGGTGTCGATGGCAAAAAGGCGGTTCAGGAATCCCTGGAAGAGTTAGACGCCAAGGAAGCCGAGGCTATGGGGAATCTTGAAGGTATTTATGCCGAGAAAGATCGACTTTCGGATGAAGAACAAGCAAAAAGGCAAGAAACATCCGAGGCGACCGCTGCAGCAAACGAAATGATGATCGTCTCTTATGGGAGTTTAAACGATTTTCAAAAAGGCGTTGTCGACGAGTTAAACAGCCAACTAGATAGCTTCCAGAAGAAAAATGAAGATGTATTCAAGGACGTACCTGAAAAAGTAGAATACGGTATGGGGCAAGCTCGGCAGCACCTGCAAGATCACCTCACGTATCAAGCCGAACACGCTGACAACATGGAAACGTTGTGGGCACGCGCTGGGGATGGAATGGATACAGGGTTACTCGAGAAGATGGCAGAAGGCACGCCTGAGATGCGCGCTTTGGCTGCAGACCTAGTCAATGCATCAGCTGAAGAATTGGAGAAATTATCTGGAGAATACGCAAAAGTAGGTGAAAATGCACCGAAACAGTTCGCCCAAACCCATGGTCTCGGTGAAGAAGAGGTGCGACTTGCATCAAGAGAGCTAGCCAATGTTTCTGTGGGTACTCTTCGGGAAGAATTGGACAAAGCAGATTTAACCTCTGTTGGTAAAAAGCTTCCTGAAGAAACCGCAGAAGGAATGGCTGAGGGTGAAGAACAAGTTGCAGAAGCGGCTGAGAGTATCGCACAAGTTCCGGGACAAGTGATCGAAGAAACGATTGCTAATACCAATTACGCAGAAATTACAGATCCACTTGCCAAGGGGACATCAGACGGCATTTTGGCAGGGATCCAACCTGTAGGAGATGCATCGAAAGAACTAGCCGAAACACCAGAGAAATTATTTGGTGAAGTGATTGATCAAGATGTTTTTGTCGCTCACGGTGAAACGCCGGGGAAAGGATATGCCGAAGGAATAGATCGTAGTAAAGAAGCTGTTCAGGCAAGTACCGCCGAATTGTCTGGTGTGCCACGAGAAGTCTTTGAAAAAGAAATGGATCCCGATCGGTTCGAGCCGTTTGGTGAAAACTTAGGTCAAGGATTGGGAATCGGCATTGATAAATCGGCATCAGGTGTCGAAAATGCCACAAGGAACCTTGCTGAACAAGCAAATAAGGAATTCCGGAAAGCGAATGATATTAACTCGCCATCTGGTGTTTACCGAGAATATGGTGGAAATATTACGACCGGTCTTGCCCAAGGGATCGAACAAAATGGCAGCGCACCTGAACGAGCGATCGTACAGCTGGCCAAGAAGCTGATGTCCTTATTAGATAAGGAATTAAATGCCAATCAGATGGGCAAACAAATCGGCAAGCCGATGGTGGAAGGAATCGCTCAGGGGATTGATCAGAATTCTTCCAAAGTGTTGAGTTCAATTGCCAAAATGACAGACGAGATGGTCAAGAAGTCTAAGAAGGCTGCCGAAGATGTCGTCAAGGAATTTGAGAAAATGGATCGTGATGTTGATCGAATCTTGCAAAACATGCCAAGAATTGCGATTGCGGCTATGCGTGAATCCAATCAGGCTTATCGTGAGGGGATGCGAGACGCGAACGACACAATCCGTGATGGTGCGCAGCGTATGCCTGACCAGATGAGCCATTTACCTGATCAGTTTTACCGTATTGGTCAAAATTCTATGATCGGATTAAACAATGGATTGGTGGCTGGTCAAGCACAGGTGTTGAATACTGCCGCAACGATCGCCAATCAGGTAGCCCAAACGATGCAGAGAGCCTTGGATATCAACTCACCTTCAAAAGTGATGATGATGGATGTGGGACGTTGGATCCCTGCAGGAATTGGTGAAGGGATTGAGCGATTCAAGCATTTTGCGTTAGATGCCATTGAGGATTTGGGCGCGCAACTTGTTCTGCCGAATATCCAAGCTGAGTCGGTGGCCATTGCTGGTAATGCAGGCTTTGGCTTATCATTGCCAATGGCTAAGAGTGAATCGAGAACCACCAACCAAACGATCCATAATACACCGCATATCGATATTCATTTTGATGAAATTACCATCAATGACAATCGTGATATTGCTGAATTATCGGAACTGCTCGCAGAACACACGGCAGATGAAATGAGGAGGTCATTAGAATGACAAATGAACCGTATTTTGAATTTAATGGCCATAAGTCGATTGACAAGAACCTCTATCTCCTAAATGAGATGGAGTTGACGATTCCTGAATCAGATCTTCGATTTGACGAGGTAGATGGCCGACAAGGCGCAATCATTTATGACAATGAGCGAGAAAAAGATATTATCAAGACATTTCCCATGGAACTTAGAAAAGAAGCAGACAAGTCGCTTTTCCAGCAAGTCAGAGAAATTACTCACTGGCTGAAGGAACCCAAGCGATACAGTCGGCTTCTTTTTTCTGAGGATCCGGACTATTTCTATGAAGGCATCTTTCATTCACAAGTTCGAATTCTCGATCGCTGGCGTGATCATTTTGACGTGGCGTTGCCGTTTCGGTGTAAGCCAGTGATATATCGACTAGATGGCCAAACTGTAACTGCTCACATATCTGGGCGCACATTGGAGAACCCGGAACCAATCAATTCGTTGCCATTGATCCAATTTAGATATAGCGGTACAGCAGATGCGACCCTGACCATTAATGGTCGGCAGTTTCGAATCCTGAGAGCGGCCGGTGCTGGCATGATTACGATCGACAGCGAGCTAGGAACGGCTTATCGGGATGGAATAGCGAATATATCCAATGCAATCCTAATGCAATCTGATGGATATCATGTGCCGCAGTTGCAATCAGGCAATAATACTATTTCATTTACTACACAAATCACACAAATGATGATTACACCAAGATGGAGGTCGATGGCGATATGAGTGTGCCAATTCTTTACAATGAATCGAATAACGATTACAGCACGCTCGGTCTAGGTTTATTGAACGAAGCAAGCAGCGTGTTGGCTGTAAGGCATAGAAATCAATTTCCATATCTTACCTTAAACTATCCGATCAATGGCCAGCTATTTTCTCAGTTGAAAGAAGGGAAGAAAGTAGTTGTTGATGTTGGTCCGGGTACTCGATCGAAGCGGCAGAGATTTGAAATCACTAAGATTACTAAACCTCAACACGGCATTATTTCTATTAAATGTGATCATATTTCACTTTTAACTGAAAAAACAGCGCTAAATAAAGGACAGAAGCACACCGCGATTTCAGCCCAAGAGGCATTGAATCAGTGGCGTGCTCTTTTAGTTCCTCAGCGTGATTTTACCGTGTTTACGGATCTGACAACGGTCACAGCAATGGACTTTTCCGAAGTTGGTCACTTTGAAAGTGCAGCTGAAGCTTTGGGCGGAAAAGAAGGTTCAATACTTCAAAAGTACAATGGTGAATATATCTTTGATAACAACGAAATTCGTTTGATGCGAGAAGGTGGCAAGGAGACCGGTGTTGTTATTGCTTATGGCAAGAATTTAGTGGATCTCGTTCAAGAAGAAACGATCGAGAGCACTTATACATCGATTCGGCCATATGCTCGGGCGAATGAAGAGGGGGCAAGTGAGTTAATTCTTCCAGAAGTCATTTTAGATAGTTCCCATGTCGACAAGTTTCCGGAACGTCGGGTGCAGACGGTGGATCTAAGCAGTCGAAACCCTCAAACAGTCGCAGAACTTCGTCAGTTTGGTCAGTATTACATTTCAAGCAATCAGGTCGGGTTGCCTCGTGTGAATCTAAAAGTAAAGTTTGCGGATCTATACAGCGCAACTGGTGAAGAACAACATCGGCTGCTCGAGCAGTTAGAACTCTACGACACCGTCACCGTGGCTTTTAACAAGCTAGGTGTCAACGTCAATGCAAAGATCAATCAGACGGTTTGGAATGTCTTGTTAGACAAATACGAATCCATTGAGATTGGCGATTCAAGAGCCACGCTAGGATCCAATCAAAAAGAACAGGATCGCGATCGAGAGGAACAGATCAATCGACCGCCAATTATTGGACCCGAAAACATAGCAAACGTTCGACCTGGCACGATTACAAATTTAGCTGCTTATGGTGGTTTTAGTCAGATGTTCTTATTTTGGGATATGCAAGGGCTAACGGTCAGAGAATATGAAATCTATGCCTCTCAAGAAAAAGGGTTTGTTCCGGGACCGAGTAACTTGCTTGGTACGACAAACGTCAATGCCTATACCCATGGAACAGAAACCAAATTGCAATGGTATTACCGTGTTCGAGCAGTTAACCATCATGATGTTGCTGGTCCATTCTCAGATGAGGTATATGGTCAAACAGCCAATACAAAAGAACTGGATGAGCTAGAAGGAATCTTGGATGATTTGAATGATCGGATTCTTCCAGAACTAGATGAGCGGTTAACTGAGAATGATCAGATCCTTTATGAGTTAAAGGAGAACATTTTGCCGGATCTTGAGGGACGATTGAAAGATCTTGAAGTCGAAATGGATATACTCACCACTGTAAAGTTACCGGGACTTGAGCAGAAATTGATCGATAACGAGCTTGCGTTGAATGAATTGAATAATGTCTCGCTACCACTATTGGATGAGCGCTTGAAGTCAGCCGAACAAAATTTCCTCGATGCACAAAAACGAATCGATGATGCAATGGCGGATATTCGAGAGGTTGAGGATCTGCTTTCTGATTGGCAGTGGCAAGACACGGTTGAAATTGACGGCGGGAAAATTCGAGCCAATACGATCCAAGCGTTGTCTATCATGGCAGGAAGCATTACAACAACCCAGATTCAAGCAGGAAGTATTGTTGGGAATGATTTGGCCATCAATACGATTACCGCAAGAGAAATCAATGCCCAAACGATAACAGCTAACGAGCTTGCAACCAATGCAATTATCACAAGGCACATATCAACCAATGCGGTAACCGCGAATGAGATAGCCGCCAATACTATAGCTGCAGATAATATTTCCACTAATGCAATTATCGCTCGACATATTTCAACTAGCGCAATCACGGCAGAAAAGATCAATACGAACGCAGTAACGGCCATAAAAATTAACGCAGGTGCTGTCACTGCTGAGAAAATTGCGACGAGTGCTGTGACTACAGTCAAGTTGAACGCCGAGGCTGTAACGGCAGCAAAAATAGCTGCCAATACAATCACAGCAGCGCAGATTGCTACGAACACGATCACGGCGAATCAGATTGCGACAGAAACGATCACAGCGAATCGAATTGCAACAAACGGTATCATTGCGCGCAATATTACGGCAGGATCGGTCGTCGCAGACAAATTGGCAACTGGATCAGTGACAGCAGTCAAAATAGCTGCTGGAGCCGTCACCGCTGATAAGATCGTCGCGCGAGCTGTGACTGCGGATAAATTAGCGACAAATGCAATTCAAGTTGGCTTTAACAACATGGGGAATAGCTTAAGGTTGACGCCTACGACGTTGGCATTTTGGCAAAGCACCTCCGTGCGGTTTATGGAAATGACTGGTCTTCGTCTTGAATTTTTCACTGGTCAAAGCACACGTATTGGTGGTTTTGAGCGAAGCAGTATGAGTGGGCGAACTTGCGTCGCGTACTTTGCAAGAAACTCTTATAGCTTAGTGTTGGGACGAATAGTCAACTCCGCAGGAACAAGTGAACAAAGAATACCTGTGATGGAAATTCAAGGAAATAACGCTGCAATCCAGATGCACGCCAACATCAACATGAATAGATGGAGCATTACCAATCAATCCGATATCCGCTTGAAAGAAAATATCCAAGAAACTTCTGTTTCAGGCATAAAAGAAACAAAGCGAATTCGCATGGTTGATTTTGATTGGAAACAAGACTATCGTCCAATTGACAAAGACACTCCGCCACCAACTACTCGTCAGTTTGGAATGATTGCCCAAGAGGTACCTTTCTTACAAGCAAACATTGATGAGGATAATCATTATTTGTCGATTGATATGAATAAACAAGTCAATCTTAATACGAAAACCAATCAAGAGTTGATCGCGATCGTTGAAAGCCAAGAACAGCGTATTCAAAAATTAGAACGAGAAATGGAGAAAATCGCATGAAGATTACCCTAAAGAATTATGAACTAAGTGCTGCTCTTTTATTTATTCAAGAAATGGCGTTGAAAGCTGCAGATAGCCGCCATCGGTCTAAGTTTAAAAGTTCATTGATTGAGGCAGTCAAGGGGCTACAGGAATCAGAATTAGAATTATATGAGTTGTATGGGGAAAAAGACTCTGAAGGTCAATTGATCATAAATGAAGAAAAAACTGGCTATGAAATTAAAGCGGAAAATCGCCATCAATTCTATCAAGAAATGAATGTTCTATTAGATGAAGAGGTCGTGATCAAGAGTGGGTTATACGCCAAAAATTTCGAGAAGTTTGGACAAGTACTTGCCAACTATGACGGTGTCATCTCAGGTAAGGAAGCCGATATTTACGACCGCCTAATGGACGAATTTGAGAAACAGGAGGAAAAACAAGATGTTAAAGACTAACAAAAGCACTAGTGTCAATGGACAGGTCATGATTGACAAAACGATGGTTGTTTATCTATCGGCTTCTATCGATGAAGATAAAGGGGTGTCAACGTCACCATCAATCAGTATCCAAGAGCCCGATTTATACCAAAAAAACAAAAAGACTTGCCGTGAAGGAATTCAAGAATTTTTGAAAGAACTGTGGGCGTTAGAAGATAAAGCTTGAAGGAGGACGTACGATGGAAAATCTCTACGTAACCAGTGAGATCACGTTAAACAAAACGGCGGAAAAACGATCTTCTCCTATACCTACCAATACAGAGTTTTTCAGTTATGACCAACGCGTCGCAAAAAAGACGATCAACTTTCAGTTTAAAGGGGAGCCGTTGGACCTGTCGGAAGCCAATGTCATTTTGGGCTTTGATTTCGTGACAGCAGGTCAGTCAGTCATTTTTGAAAGTGATGATGGCTCAATCAAAATTGAGGATCCCACAGCCGGAAAAGTAAATGTGATGTTGCCAAATGATATCTATGCGTATTCTGGTTCAGTGATCATTTATATCTTTGTCGAATTTTCCAATGGTCAATCGTTAGACTATCCGGCATTTAGTACGGAATTCCAAGAATCTTGGCTTGATCAAGATCTTGAAGAAATGGCGCAGTTTTATGTGAAGCGTTTCGAGGATTTGCGAAACTTGGTTTTGGAACACGCCTCCGGCATTGATCAAGATTTGACCGAATTCGAAGAACGAATCGATCAAATTGAATCGGACCTTGCGGCCTTTGACATCGATGCTCTAGCGAAGGAAATTGAAGAAGAGATTCGCGCAACGGTAGAAGGAAGGCTTAGTGACATCGAGCAACGTCTTAAAGATGCGGATTTTGTCACAGAAGAAAGTGTTGATCAAACACTAGAGAAGTTTATGTTTGGTGAACCGCTAGTTCGAGAACCATTGCTTGATTTCACTGGAAAAATTCGTGGAAGCTTTGTCGAGAATCTTCATAGAGCAGGTGGCGTCCTCTCAACATCTTTGCCAAGCAACGCTGCTGCAGGGACAGAGATTACACAAGCGCAATACAATCGAATAGCCATGAATGATGAGTTTGGAACTAGTATTAGTGCAACGAGTTCAAATGGACGAATGCATGTTACTTTTACGTGGGACATTTTAGGTGATTTGAAACGACGGTTTCCTGAACTATTCACACTCTTTTCTCCTAAAACAATTTCAGAGGAACTACAAATTGTCCAATATTTCGTGAAAGATATTCAATTTACTGCCTATGCGCATATCAATTCCACCACCTCATATCCGATCATTGGTTATCGGAGAATGCCTGAAAACACCGGGTTCGGTTGGCAAGAAATGGCAAGTCACGAGAGCACTTTCAATGATAAACTCACTTTTCCACTTGAATTGATTACAAACACCGCAATACCAGCACAAGTGGGTAAGGCTGCGTGCTTGTTGCGAGGTCCTGAACGGCAATCCACAGGACAAAATGCTATACAAATAAAATATGCTCAAGTTGAATATACGGTTAAATTCAGTATGTTAGATTTCTATCGGCCTAATGCAATTGGAGAATGGGGTGTGATTTTTCCTAACGCTTATCGGATTGGAGATACGGTGATAACAGGAACCTATGACAGAAATGTACGCTCTGCCAGACTCGTAGTGAACGGCAGGGTGGCAGTTGGTGCTGGAGGAGACTTTCGAGATGATCGCACATTTGAGTATTGGGTACGTGATGTTGGTCTTAAGTCTTCAGATAGTGCCTTTTTGATTGCATACGATCGTCATCCAGATGAGAATGGCGCCATACGTCTGGATCATAAACGAGTGCCCATCTTAACTACCATGCAATCCCCTTTTGATCAACAAGCATTTAATGACTTGGCTCGAAGAGTTCAAGACTTGGAAAAGAGAGGATGAAAAAAATGGAAAGACACAAAGCAATTTTTGACACAAGGGATTTACAAGATCTGAGGCCTTTATATACACCGGAGGATCGCCCTGTATTCCATCCCTATACGGAAGTAGAGCCACCGACTGATCCGCACGTGGCGGTTATTGGCTTTGATTTTAATCGGCAGCGTTGGAATGTGGTGAGTGCTGCAACACCAGAAGAAGTCGAGGAGTTACAAGAAACCACGGATTCCTTGGGGCGATCGGTGGTACAACTGACATTACAAAATCTTCAACAGGCACAGCAATTAAGAGAATTGACTCAAGGAGGGCAAAAAGATGCTTAATTTTGAGACGATTCAAGATTGGTACAACCGTGGCTGGATGACAGAAAGTGACGTCAATCAGTTTTTGTCACTTGGTGCAATCACAGAGGAACAGGCAAATACAATTTTAGGAATTGACGGATAGGTAGGTGACTTATGGATGTATTGATCAAAAGCATTGCAGAGCATCCAGAACAAACGATCATGGGACTGCTTTTTTCTGGTTTGCTTGTTTGGGTGATGTATCAAAATAATTCACGTGAGAAACGGTACCAAGATGCCATCACGGAATTAACAAAAGCGTTAGGCGATATGAAACAAATTCGTCGGGTTGTGGATAAAATCAACGATAAAATTAGCGATAAATTGAAGTAGGAGGAAGATTATGAAAGCTATATTAATTGCAGCATCAGTCATTGCACCGCTTGTAGTCGGTGTAACTGGTCTGATTAAAACTCAAGTGAAGAACTATGACATTTTGCCAGTGATCAATGTGATTGCTGGTATTTTACTTGGTGTACTATTTGCTTTGTCATTTGTTCAGGAAGATCTCGTTTTATATGCTTGGGCAGGGGCTGTGGCAGGCCTAGCAGCAAGCGGTCTTTTTGATTTAGGATCTAGCGTGATCAATCATGATGAGCATCCGCCAGACTATGGTGATGGCCAAAGCGAAACAGAAAAAACAATCTATCAGCACAAAGATTAGGATCAGTCGAAGGGCTGATCTTTTTCTATACCAAAATTTTAGGAGGAATTATCTTGGACGAGAAGAAATTTAGTGACAAATGTCGAGAACTAGTAGCCAGTTATACCAATGATCATTTGGATAAGAGTGATCAAGAAGAAATTACATCGGATGATGTGTTTATTGTTTGGCAAGTTAAGGTACTGCAGAACAACAAGGCGCTGTTAAGTACAAAGCTATTTGATGGGATGTACTACGAGATCACCTACAACGGTGATAAAGACGAGTACTACTTTGATGCATATAAAAAGTGGGAAAACAAAGCTTTTAAAGCTTAAAAATTAGGAGGAAAACACTATGACAAAAATCGTAGACCTACGAGGCGATTCAAGAATCATGGGACCAACAAACCCAAATCGATCAGTAGCAGGTATCACAAAAATTGCTCGTCACCACTCAGCAACTGCATCAGGAAATGTTTGGGCATTCCAAAATCACTGGCGAGGGACACTCGGTTGGGGGACTGGTGGTTACCACGAAATTATCTTGCGTGATGGATCAGTCCAATTGATCTATCGAGATAATGTCACAACGAACGGCGTGGGGAATCACAACAGCAAGACTTACCACATTTGTGTGGTTGGTAACGGCTCATTTACCTCAGAACAAGAAAAATCCTTTGACGAGCGTGCACGAGCAGCCATGCAGCGATTCAATCTGAAACCAGCTGATGTATTAGGGCATAATGAATTTTCAGGGCACGAAACAAATAGTTGTCCCGGAACCAATATGGCGGCGGTTCGCAGTCGATTAGGGCCATCTGGTGGATCTATCCCGACACCAAGCCCTGTTCCTAAACCTACCTACAATGTGGAGCCTTGGAACAAGCGCCAAACAGTGGGCACCGACGTGCTAAATGTACGTGCTGCTCAAAATACGAACTCTGCTATCATTAAAACGCTGAAACGTGGACAAACGTTCAACGCTACTCGTATCACTCGGAACGGTGAAAGCGTCAATGGGTTCACTACCTGGTTTGAAGTTGATGGAGCTGGTTGGGTATCTGGTGCTTTAGTTACTGAGGTTTCAAGTAATAATACAGCTGCCGCAGCGCCACCTGCTACCGTTTGGCATAGTCGTTCAGGAACCGTCACAGTAACTGCAGCAGCTGGTATCAACTTGCGGGGTACTTCTAGCGGAGATACCATTACACCGACTAATCTAGGTATTCTTACTTTGTTGGCACGTGGTCAGCAAGTCAAATACGATCGTGTGTTAGTCCAACGTAACGGTCATGCATTTGTGCGTCAGCCGCGAGCAGGTGGTTACGGTTGGCTAGCTATTGGACCAACAAAAAATGGTAGAGTAACTTCGTATTGGGTAAACGGAATCACACTTTAAACTATAAAAACGCATGTAATAAAAATCATATTAGAGAGGAAGATTATTATGACAACAACAATTCAAGATTTACGAGGAGATGCAAGAATTTTAGGACCGTCAAATGCGAAACGTGATGTTTCAGTGGTGACAAATATTGCTCGCCACCACTCTGCAACGGACACTGGCGATGTATTTGTATTTCAAGAGTATTGGAACGGAACATTAGGTTGGGGAACGGGTGGTTATCATGAAATCATTCTCCGTGATGGCACGGTTCAATGGTGTTACTTCGATGACGATGTAACCAATGGCGTAGGTGGACACAATACACCGACCTATCATATTTGTTTAGTAGGAAACAGCTCATTTACTGAAGCACAAGAAAAAGCATATAATGAACGAGCGAAAGCAGCAATGGAACGATTTGGTTTAGGTGTTGAAAATGTCTTGGGCCATAACGAATTTAGTGGTCATGCTTCAAACATTTGCCCGGGCATCAACATGGATGTCGTAAGGGATATTCTTAACGGTGGTGATGGTAATATTCCAGAGCCAGACTATATTATGCAAGATTGGAACAAAGAGATGGTTGTTGCAGCTGATATTTTGAATGTACGTCAAGAGCCAAATACACAATCAGCAATTTTGCGACAATTAACGAGAAGTCAAGTCTTCCAATCCGCACGTGTCACGATCAATGGTGAATTAGTAAATGGAATCAGACATTGGTATGAAGTTGATGGGAATGGATGGGTTTCAGGATCCTTAGTTGCGGAATCCTCTGTTGACAATGAATGGATCGAACAAAGTGGTGAAGTGACAGTTGCTATTTCTGGAGGCATTAATCTCCGAGGTCCTTCTGCAGGAGATGTAACAAACCCTACGAGTTTACCAATCATACGCCGAGTAGATTTAGATGAAGCATTTGCTTATAATAGAATACTGGTTCAGAAAAATGGTCATGCGTTTGCACGTCAATCGCTAAATGAGGGGTATGCTTGGCTAGCAATCGGTTCAACTGTAAATGGCATAGTCACATCTTATTGGGTTAGTGGTATTGAAATCTAAATAAAAATCCCGTCCTACATAGTAGGGCGGGGATACATAATTTACTGCCTAATTATTTTTGCTCACTTTTTTGATTAAAGTAAAATATCTTTCACACTAAAAGAAATTCTCATTTTGATATGAACATATTAGTTTCTATACTTTAAATATCTAAATATCAATGAGGTGCTCATACTTTTTTAGCATGTCATAAATTAGTTGTGCTTCATTTGATAATTTTATTGTTGCCGAGTTAATACTTTTACGACTTAATAGGATTAATCTGCGATGCAAACTTTTGTTGATTATAGATTTAATTTCATCATCTTGTTCAGGACCTAGGTCTATGTTATTATAACCATTCTTTATTAAAAAATATGAATATTCTAAGCAGCTCATCTTGTGAACGAATGCTGTAAATTCAATTTTATCTATTTTCAAAAAACCATCCTTTCATCCTAAACAATATTA